>JAATGM010000042.1 GCA_015654675.1 Planctomycetota bacterium
CCGATTGCCGACCGCCGCCACATGCGGCTACTATCAATTCGATGATCGCAACGCGGCGATCATCGAGGTGATGCTCCATGACCCACATCATTGGCCAGACCTGCATCGGCGTGAAAGACACCGCCTGTGTGAACGTCTGTCCGGTTGATTGCATCCACCCCACCAAAGAAAACCGGGCTTTCGCCGCAGCCACCCAGCTCTATATCGACCCCGAAACCTGCATCGACTGCGGATTGTGCGTCGATGAATGCCCGGTCCGTGCCATCTTTCCGCAGGACGAGTTGCCGGCCGAGTGGGCCGAGTACGTCCAGATTAACGCCGACTATTTCGCGAAAAAGTGACTATGCTCGATCAACTCTTCGAACACCAGGCCGCCCTCAACAAACGCATCGGTTTCGATCCCGAGAAGCTGCACGCCCGGTTTGACCCGCAGCTGGCCGGCGAATGGCTGAATAACTACATCGACGCCGCATCCAACGAGTTGGAAGAGCTGCGCAACTGCACCTTCTGGAAACACTGGTGCGCCGAGGCGAAGCGCGGCGAGCGCTTCAAGCTGCACGACCTTCAGAACGCCCGCGTCGAAGTGATCGACCTGCTCTTCTTCTGGATCAGCATGGCCCAGTGCCTCGGCATGGACGCGCACGACGTGCTCGACCTCTACCATCAAAAGCTGCAGGTCAATCAGCGCCGCCAGGATCAGAACTATTCGATGGCCGGCAAGAATGAAGCTGACAATAAAACGATAAAGCTCTCGCGCCGCGATGCCCGACCCGCCGCCGCGAAGTCCAAACCCGCCCAGCGAAAAGCTCGCAGCCGTAGCAAATAACCCCCGAATCCACTGATCACGTCCGCAGCGCACCGCTGCGCCCCGGCGTTTCAGCGCGCCTCCAACTTCGAAAGGCGATCCCGCAACGTCTCGAGCTCCGCCTCAAGCCGTTCAACCCGCGCCGAAAGCGACGCGTCGGCCGCGGGCTCGGCGTGTGGCGCCTCCGCCGCAGATGCCGCGACCACGGAATACTCGCGCGGCTCGTCAGCCGGATAGAACAAGTGGTCGTAGCGGACCACGCTTTTTCCCGGCTGGCGCGGCAGCTCGCGAATAAAGGCCGGCTCGCGCCCCGCCAGCGCACCCAGCAGCTCGCTCACATAGTGAATGTCTTCCAGCGGCGTCATCCGCGAGCCGTTGCCCTTCAGCTCGCCGATCGTCTGCGGGCCGCGCAGCAGCAATTCCGCCATCAGTGCCCGCTCGCGCGTCCCCCAACCGAACCGCGCCTCAACCGCATGGATGAATCGATTTGACCGGGAATTGCGGTCCGGCGGCGCCTGTGTCACCAGTTGCAACATCTGCAGGTCGTGCACCGCCTTCGCCACATCGCCCTCCGAAAGCGACATGACCGGGTCCCGGCACGTCAGCTGATTCGCGCCGGTCACGATGGAATTGAGCGTCAGCGGGTACTGCCCCGGCGTCGTCATCGATTTCTCGATCAAGACACCCAGCACGCGACGTAGATGTGTATTCAGCTCTGGCAGCACGCCTCACCTCCGTTGGCTACTCCACCGCGCCGCCCAACACGTTGCGTGCAGACGCGCAACTCGCGGACCGCAAAGTCGTTATGCAACTCCTCTTCCGCCATCCGCCCGTCCGATCTATGATATGACCTACTTCGTGAAAGTTTTCACGACCCCGGGAATCTGAAAATGACTTCGCTCGCCCAATCCGCCGGCTCGCTTTCGCCCGGCTTCGGCCCCATTCTCTTCCTGCTCATTGTCGCGCTCGGACTCGCCGCCGCGATCATGCTCATCTCGCACATCCCGTTCAAGCTTCGCCGGACCGGCCGCGTCAAGGAAACAACCTACGAATCTGGAATGCCCCCCATCGGTGATGCTCGCCGACGGTTCAATGTCCGCTTCTACCTGGTGGCCATGCTCTTTCTGCTCTTCGATGTCGAGCTGGTCTTCATGTATCCATGGGCGGTCGTCTTCTTCCGCACGGCCAAGACCGGCGCGTCCACTGATTGGGCAATCCCCTTCATCGGAAACGCCGGGTTGACCGGCTTTCTCTTCGCCGAAATGGCCGTGTTCTTTGCCATACTGCTGATCGGATATGTCTACGCTTGGCGAAAGGGCGTCTTTCGCTGGGAATAGTTCCGGCGGGCGTCGAGACAACAGATGCTGAAGCACGAATACAACCCGCACTCCACCTCGAACGACGACGTCGTTACCACGCGCCTCGACAAACTCGTCAATTTCTTCAGCAACACCGGTCCGGCCTGGGCCCGCAAAAACTCGCTCTGGCCGTTGCCCTTTGCCACGGCCTGCTGCGGCATCGAACTGATGGCCACCGGAGCCAGCCGCTACGACATCGGCCGCTTCGGCGCCGAGGCCATGCGGTTCAGCCCGCGTCAGAGCGACCTGCTCATCTGCGCCGGCCGCGTGGCGATCAAAATGATGCCCGTCCTGCAGCGCATCTATCAGCAGATGACCGAGCCGAAGTGGGTCATCTCGATGGGCGCCTGCGCCTCAACCGGCGGCGTCTTCGACACATACGCGGTGGTGCAGGGCGTCGATCAATTCCTTCCAGTTGATGTTTACGTGCCCGGATGCCCACCCCGGCCCGAAACGCTGATAGAAGGCGTAATGGCCATCCAGCGCATGCTCGACAGCGGCGAACTCAAGAACAGCGCCGAACGCGGCCGCGGCCTGCGCATGGTCGTCGAGCCGCTCGTTCAGGTCGCCGTCCCCAATTCCGCCGCGGAGCTTCGCTAAGCACCATGGCCACTCAACAGGAAATTATCGACATCCTCGCACAGCGATTTGGCGATATCGACTTCGCCCCAGCTCCGCTCCTGCTGCGTGGCAAGCTGGCCGGCCGCCAGATGCACGTGCGCGTGCCGGCCGGTCGCCTGATCGAAGTCCTGACCTATCTTCGCGACGAGCCGCGCTGCCGGTTTGAGCAACTCATCGACCTGACCTGCGTCGATTACCTCAACTTCCCGGACGCAACGGATCGCTTCGGCGTCATCTACTCGCTCCTCTCACTGACGCACAATCACCGCATCTGGCTGAAGTGCTTTGTCAACGATCCCAATCCGACGGTCCCGACCGCCACAAAGATCTGGAAGGGCGCCGAATGGATGGAGCGCGAGGTCTTCGACATGTTCGGCGTCCGCTTCGAAGGACATCCCGACCTCCGCCGCATCCTGACCTGGGACAGCTTCGAAGCCCATCCGCTCCGCAAGGACTATCCGCTCCGCGGCAAGGGCGAGCGCGAGAATTACGAAGTCATCTCCCGCGACAGCGCCTAATCAAACATCTCTCCGACGAATCCCTGAACGTCTCGCCCATCCACGACGCCATCGTCATTCATGTCGCCCCGCAAGATATCGCAACCCTGATGCGTCGCGACATAGGCCGACGGATTGACCGCCGCCTGAATGAATGCCACTCGATCGGCGGCGTCAAAAAATGTTCCGTTGCAATCCATGTCGCCCTTCACAACCGGCGAAACAAGCGTCGATTCGGCGACCGTAATCGCCGTCTGAAACAGCTCGTCGTCGATCTCCACGCCCTTGCCGAGCAATAGATAGAAAGTCTCCGAACTCGCAAGCGATGTACTTCTAAGACTAAGAGGGATCGCATACACGCCCGCCGGGCCGTCGCTCGCGCTCACTCCGTCGCCAAGCAGCGTGTACGACAAATGCGAATGATCCCCGATGCCATGAAACGTAAAGAACGCAAACCCACCGACAGGGCCGGCAGCCGTCGCGCGAACTTCGCTGCCGAGCGAGATCGCCAGTTGAGGAATCGGCCCCGGCTGCGGCGGCCCAAACATGATCTGGGTAGTGATGTAACTGCCGCTTGATTCATCGAAATACAGCGCCGGCCCATCGATATCGAATGCGAACGTCGTCTCGCCGACGACGTCCCCACCCGTCCTCCGCACCTCATAGCCGGGGAAATCAGTCGTGAAGATCCCGCCAAGGTCCTCCAACTCCGTCGCAAACACGCGCGATGGCGTGTAGGTGCTGGGACTCGCATCGTTGTCGCTCGTAAACGTCGTGATCCGCCCGCCAACATTCCCGATCCACACCCGTGGACCGACATGCGCCTCAACCGGCGCGACCCAAAGAGTGACGAAAAGACAAACACTTAGAAATGCGGAACGCATATTCCCTCTCCAGTAAAGGCCCGGCTCGAATCAGTGCGTCCAGAGCCCGGGATCAAATAGGTTGTTTGTCGGATTCGTGTAAACCTGCCGGATGGGCTGCGACTCGGCATGCCCATCCAGATAGCTGAAGTTCAGCACCGAATCCCATGATTGTGCCTGCCCGCCATGCCGGCCGAGCGGCAACTGTTTATCGATCAGCGAAATCGTGATCTGCGGCGCAACGGCCAGATAGAAATCCTGAACGTGGACATGATCGCTGCCCGCGTACGATCCTTTTTCCGCCAATTCGACGAGATGAATCACATTCGATGATCGAACGACCTGCGTAAGCTTCCGGATCGGCTCAACGCCGAACGGAGCATGGGTGGGTGAGACATAGTTATTGATGGCGTAACTGGTCGTCCGCAGGCGGGGCGGATCCATGCCCGGAAGCGGTTCCGAATAGTACGGACTCGTGTCCGATGGACATCGCCGCACCGCCGCCGTCCCGCCATAAGGCGCAAGCGGCGCCATCCACGACCCCTGCTCGCTGCCGTCACCGGCCGCGAGAATGAGGTCCTCGTGGCTGGTTGCGTAGGAAACCTGGGCCACTTCCAGTTGCCGGATGTTCGACAAACACCGCGTCCGAATCGCGATCTGCCGCGCCTTTGAAAGCGACGGAAGCAGAATTGCAATCAGCGACCCGATGATGGCGACGGAAACCAGCAGCTCAATGAGCGTAAAGCCGCGCCGAGACATATACCCTCCGCTGAACACCAGAGGTTCGTCATCAAAACCAAAACTATGGAGATGTTTAGCAGTCCCGCGGAGGGGGATGGTCCGGCAGGAGTGACTCAGACTTGGGAATTGCAACCGACAAAACGGCCGGCCGCGACGGATTCACGAACAACCGCGGCTCGAACCGTGCAAACGGAACGATCCAGAACGATGCTTTCACGAACTGGAAATCTGTTCCACCCGAGCAACCGGGCGAACGAATCGAAAGGGCGACAGACGTTTGAGCTTCATCATGATGTGAGCAGCATCCGCCCTTCGCGAGCGTCGCAGCCGCCCGAATCTCTTTCTTGTCGCAGCAGCAACTCGTCCGGCACATCTCCGCCGAGACGCATCCGCACAAGTGCGCCTTGCAGGGAAACCACTCATCCGAGTAGGCCGGAGCCGGGTGCGGACGCTGCACAACCAGAACGATGCCGCTCGACGCAAGCACCGTCGCAACGACCAGACCAAGAGCCAGACTTCGTCGAACCAGGCGAATCATTCAGGCCACTCGGGAACAGAGCATCAGACTAGCCCGTCCACTCGTGCTGTCAACGCGGCGTGCCATCGCCCCCCAGCAGCATCTCGGCCGCCCCCTCCACCACTCCCCCGAGTTCGGTATCTGCGGCCAGATCAATCCACTGCGGCTCGCGAATGCGTCGAAACCATGTCCGCTGGTGTTTCGCCAGCCGTCGCGTGTTGATCTTGATCGCCTCGACCGCCTCATCCAGCGTGCACCGGCCGCGCAGATGTTCGATGATCTCCGAATAGCCCACCGCCGCACCCGCCTGCTCCGAGAGCCCGCTCGGTTCCGCCAGCAGGCCACGAACTTCATCCACCAGCCCGGCCGCCATCATCACCTTCACCCGCGCATTAATCCGATGCGACTGATCCTCGCGCTCACGCCGCAAGCCCAACGCACGGAATGAGTATCGCGGCGGCCCAGCCCACTGCCGCTGCTGCTCAGAAATGGGTCGGCCCGTGATTTCGAACACCTCCAGCGCCCGCTCGATCCGCCGCAGATCATTGGGATGAATCCGCTCCGCGGCAGCCGGATCGACCCGCGCCAACTCCGCATGCAGCGCGGCCGTGCCCTCCTGGGTCGCCTGTTCCCGGATGCGTTCCCGGATCGCCGCATCGGCTGAAGGCCCGTCGAACAGGCCATACAAGAGCCCCATCAAGTAAAGCGGTGTGCCCGCCACCGCCAGAATCGACCGGCCGCGACTCCCAGCTTCGGCGACAGCCCGGTCGGCCGCCTCCACAAACCTCGCCACGCTGAACGCCTCGTTCGGCTCGGCCACGTCCACCAGGTGATGCCGCACGCGTGCCTGCTCCGCCGCGCTCGGCTTGGCCGTACCGACATCCATCCGCCGATATACCTGCATCGAGTCAACGCTGAGGATTTCCGCCCCAAGCCGCTCCGCCAGCGGCAGCGCAAGCTCGGACTTGCCGGCCGCCGTGCAACCGAGCAAAACATACAACTGGCAGCCCGTTGATTCTCGCGGCATAATCCTCTCGTTCACGCGGCAACGGTCGCGACAGCCGGCCACCCGACAGGAGACGATAATATCATGCGTCGATTGCCCTTCGCAGCCACCGTCGTGCTTGGATTGCTGGTCCTTTCCTCATGCGTCAACGTCAAAGCCCCCGAAAACATCGACATCGGTAGCGGCGGCGGGCGGTCCTACTCGAACAGTTCGCGCAATCCGAACCCACAGACGCTCGACGAGGCCAAGGCCGAGCTGAATAAGGCCTACGCCCGAATCGACTACCTCGAAAAGAAGAACGCCGATCTCGAGCAGGACAAGCAGAAGTACAAAGACAAATACAAGCAAGCCAAGAAACAATCCGATTAAATTCCCCTCGACCCCGCATCCCCAGCACGCGCGGCGTGATCTGCTGCGAATACGCGACATGACCCCGCGCACCCGCAAACATCTCGGCACGGCTATCCGGCTCACCATTTGTGCCGCGATGGTGACGTGGGTCGCATCACAGCTCAAATGGACCGATGTTCGCAGTGCGATCGCAAACGCTGATTGGCGCTGGCTCGCCGGCTCGTTAATCACGCTCGCCCCCGTCAATTTCGCCATGGCACTGCGCCTTCAGTGGCTGCTTGGCGCAAACAATATCCCGATCACGTTCGCGCGCTCAGTGGGAATCACCTTCGCCGGCGCCTTCGCCAATTTCGTCCTCCCTGGCCAGACCGGTGGTGATGTGCTGAAGGCCGTCTTCATCGCCCGCGACACCGACCGACGCCACGAAGCCGCGACGGTGGTCCTATTCGATCGCGCCCTCGGACTCGCCTGCATCGTCATGCTCTCCGGAGCGATGCTGCTGGCCAACTGGCACGATCCCGCCCTGAAGAAGTGGGGCCGCCCTATGGGCATTGCCTTCGCTGCAATGATCGCCCCCGCCTTCCTCTACTTCTCGCTCTGGTTCCGCCGTCTCATCCGCTGGGACTGGATGTTGACCAAGCTCCCGCTCGGGCAGCACCTTCGCCGAATCGACGATGCCATTCTGATCTACCGCCAACATCCGGACGTCATCTTCCGATGCATGCTGGTCACGTGGCTGCTCCAGGCCGTCGCCATCCTCGCAACCCTTCAAGTCGGACGCGCCATCGGCATGGCCGGCGTTTCGAATGTGTACACCTTTAAGATGTATTACCTCTACGTCCCGCTCTGCTGGATGGCCGGCGCGTTGCCGATCTCGCCGCAAGGGCTGGGCGTCGTCGAAGCGGCATACGACGAATTGCTGCACAAAGTTGCCGGGTTCGGCACGTCGAGCAGCGCCGTCATTCTGTCGCTCCTCATCCGCCTCGAATACCTCCTTTGGGCGTTGCCCGGACTCGCCTACTACCTCAAAATGGGCGGACGAAAGCCGGGCAAAGCCGACCTGGCGACACCTCCTGTCGCCTCCGATCGAGTCGCTCCTTAGCCCGTTTCGGAGTGGATGGTGAATCCCCGCTGAGTCGATATAGTAGCCGGGCCCGATGGGCCCGCGGGTCGGACGAGGACGTCCGAAGCGAAGTGAAGGGAGCTCGAAAATGACCCATGTCGTCGTCGGCCGCTGCGTCGATTGCCGTTACACCGATTGCTGCGCCGTCTGCCCGGTCGATTGTTTTTACGAAACAACCAACCCCGCCATGCTGGTGATCGACCCCGACACCTGCATCGACTGCGGTCTCTGCATCCCGGAGTGCCCGATTCACGCCATCTACCCCGAAGACGAGACGCCCGACCCCTACAAGGACTGGATTCAGAAGAACAAGGACTTGTTCAAGGGCGCCGCCAACATCACCACCAAGAAGGATGCCCTCAGCGGAGCCCTCTCGCTGGAGCAGATTCAGCAGAAGGAAAAAGCACAGGGCTGGGACGTCAGCGAGCCGACCGGTGCCTGAACGCGGGGCTTGAAGTCAATTTCGAGCTCCTCCCGATTTCCTGTACAATTTACATTCGGTCAATGCCCATGACCGAACCATCCCACGACGTGACGCAGGTGCTCGACGCCATCGCCATTGGCGATGACGCGGCCCGCGATCAACTTCTCTCCCTCGTTTACGACGAACTCCATCGGCTTGCGGCTGCGCTGATGCGCGGCGAGCGGCCCGACCACACCCTCCAGCCGACTGCGTTGTTGCACGAGGCATGGGTCCGGCTTCTTGGAGGTGTTTCAACTCGTTGGGACAATCGCGCCCACTTCTTCGGTTCGGCGGCCGAGGTTATGCGGCGTGTGCTGGTCGATCACGCCCGGGCACGGCTCGCCGCTAAACGCGGCGCCGGCAAGCCGAACATCGTCCTGGCAGACGAGCCATCAGCCCGAACCGAGGACCCGGCTCGCCTGCTGGCAGTCAACGAAGCCCTCGACGCCCTTGCGGCCGAATCTCCGCAGCACGCCCAAGTTGTCAAACTCCGGTACTTCGCCGGCCTGAGCGTTGAAGAAACGGCCGCAGCCCTCGATCTGTCGCCGCGGACCGTGAAACGCCTGTGGCGCTACGCCCGGGCCTGGATGTTCCTTCGCCTCGCAGACCGCTGATTCTGCGCCGTTCGTGGCCCCCGTGTGGGCCAAATCGCGCCACGTTTGGGGAGGATTCGCCTTGGAGACCGCCCGGCACAAGCTGATTGAAACGCTTTTCGCCGACGCTGCCGAGCAGCCGCCGGCAGAGCGCGCCCGGTTCCTCGACAACGCCTGCAATGGCGATCGAGAGCTCCGTGAACAAATTGACGCCCTGCTCGACGCTGATTCCAGCGCAGGCGACTTTCTCGATGCTCCCCCCTTCGACCGTCCGAGCGAACCTCAGCCACGCCCGACGCCCTTCGATGGCGGGAGACGGATCGGCGCATACGACGTCACTCGGCTCATTGCCACTGGCGGCATGGGCACCGTCTTCGAAGCTCGCCAGGATCACCCCCACCGCACCGTCGCCCTTAAGGTCATGCGCTCCGCCGTCAATTCCAAGGAGGCCCAGCGCCGCTTCCGCTACGAAGCCGAACTTCTCGGCCGGCTCCGCCATCCACATATCGCCCAGATTTTCGAAGCCGGGATCCACCGCGAAGGCGCCGCCGACGTGCCCTATTTCGCGATGGAGTTCGTCCCCGATGCGACCACGCTCACTGAATTCGCTGAATCCCGCGCCCTCGACGCCCGCGCCCGGCTGGCGCTCTTCATCAAAGTCTGCGATGCGGTTCAGCACGGCCACGAAAAGGGTGTCATTCACCGCGACCTCAAACCCGCCAATATTCTCGTGGACGCCTCGGGCGAACCCAAAGTCATTGACTTCGGCGTTGCCCGTGCCACTCACCACGACGTCCCCCTCACCACCGTCCAGACGAACATCGGCCAACTCGTCGGCACGCTCGCCTACATGAGCCCCGAGCAGATCGGCGGTAACCCTGACGACGTCGACACCCGCTCCGATGTATACTCACTCGGCGTCATCCTTTACGAGCTCCTCGCCGGCCGGCGTCTCTTCGAAGTCGCCGGAAAACCGATGCTCGACGCCGCCCGCGCGATCGCCGACGGCGAACCGGCGCCGCTCGGAACGATCGACCGCGGCTTCAAGGGCGATCTCGATACCATCGTTCAGACCGCACTCTTCCGCGAAAAGTCGCGGCGTTACGCGTCGGCCGCCGATCTCGCTGCCGACATCCGCCGCTACCTCAACGACGAGCCGATCTCTGCCCGCCCCCCGACGACTCTCTATCAACTTCGCAAGTTCGCGCGACGAAATCGTGCACTCGTCGTTGGCACCGCCATCGCAGCTGTTGGGCTCGTCGTCGGTGCGACTGCCGCCGTCTGGAAAGCCGTTGAAGCGACCGCCGAGCGCAATCACGCACGGCAGGAGGCCGCCAAGGCCGAACGCACACTCAAGTTCATTCAGGAAACGCTGGGCGAGGCCGACCCCAACCGCGCGCCCGGCGACGTGACTGTCCGCCAGGCCCTCGATGTCGCCGCCCGCCGTGCCCAGGCCGATCTAGCCGACGAGCCCGAAGTCCTGGCTTCGATTGAACAAATGATCGGCTGCATTTACGTGCGCGTGCAGCGCGCCTACGACGGCCGGGAACACCTCATGAAGGCCCTTGAAATACGCAAGAGAATTGACGGACCTGATTCCATCGCAGTCGCCCGAATCCTCAGCGACCTCGCCTGGGTCTCCAACTGCGACGATCCGCGAAAGCCCGAAGAGCTCTTCGAGGAATCGCTTCGAATTCATCGCCAGGTATACGGTCCGGACCATCACCTCGTCGCCTGCACGATGAGCTACATCGCTTCGATGAAAAACATACGAAAGAACTTCGCCGATGCCGAACCGCTCGGTCGCGAAGCCCTGGCTCGGCTGCGTGCCGCTCACGGCGACAACCATCCCAGCGTCTCATTCGCCATGAAGACGTACGCGATCTCGCTCGCAGGAATCGGACGGCCGGCCGAAGCCGAACCACTCTTCAAGCAGGCGTTGCAGATCGACCGGACCATGCTTGGACCGGACCATCCCGAACTCGGCATTACTTACAGTCTCTACGCAACATTCCTGGACGGCCAAAATCGCCACGTCGAAGCCGAAGCGGCCCGTGCTGAATCCAAGCGAATCAGCGATCTCCGCATCGGCTCATCTACTTCCCCAGCTGGCTGCAAATCTCAAGCCCAACCGGCACGGCCCGCGTCGTAGCACCGCGTTGCCCGCTCCCCTCTCCACCCGTAACATTTCGTCACGTCCGCGCCGCGGCATTCTTCGCGGCCCGAATCGTCGTGCGAGGTGCCATGAACCCCGTCGTTGAAACGATCCTCCTGGTCGGCTTTTGGGGCTGGTTCTTCGTTCAAATCTCCAAACGCTGGAAACTCCTCAATGCCGCCACCCCCGAAAACCGCTTCGATCGCATCCCTGAACGGATTCGTCGCACTTGGGAATACGCCTTTGCCCAGAAGCGTATGCGGCGCTACTGGTGGGCGGGTATGGCTCATCAACTCATCTTCGTCGGCTTCGTCGTCCTACTGCTTCGTACGCTCATTCTTTGGGGTCGCGGCTACAACGAAAACTTCAACGGCTGGATCTTCGGCGTCCATCAACCGCTCGGCGCCGTCTACTCCGTACTAAAGGATGTCTTCTCGGTCCTCGTCATCCTCGGCACGCTTGTCTTCTTCTACTACCGCCTCGTCCTCAAACCCTGGCGCATCTCAAAGGGCTTTGAAGGCGTCCTGATCCTTCTCATCATCGCGACCATGATGCTCGCCGACATCACTTACGACGGCGCCGGCCTCGTCCGCGCCGCCCGCGCGGCCCACATACCCGTCACGTTCCACGGCGTCGAGCCCGCCGGCTCGACAGCCGCTCTCGCCATGCAGAATCTCTCAGACGGATCCCTGAAATTCCTCTGGCATGCCGGCTTCTGGACGCACGGCACCCTCGTCCTGCTCTTCTTGAACCTGCTGCCGAACTCGAAACACTTCCACGTCATCACCGGCATCCCTAATGTCTTCTTCTCCGACCTGGCGCCGCGCGGCCGCCTCAAGCCCATCGTCGACATCGAAGGCAAGCTCGAACGCGAGGAAACGCTCGGCATCAAGCGCATCGAGCAGTTCTCGTGGAAGTCGGTCCTCGACTTCTACACCTGCACCGAGTGCGGCC
This sequence comes from Planctomycetota bacterium, assembly GCA_015654675.1. Classification (GTDB taxonomy): domain Bacteria; phylum Planctomycetota; class Phycisphaerae; order UBA1845; family UTPLA1; genus SpSt-539. The sequence continues at coordinate 12,048 of JAATGM010000042.1, forward strand.
GCTGCTCCGATTTCTGCCCCGCGACCAAGACCGGCAAGCTGCTCTCCCCCAAACACCTGACCCTCGATCTCCGCGACCACCTCTATTCGCGCATGGACGAACTGGCCGGCTCCAACGGCGAGAAGAAGCAGATCGATCTCGTCGGCGACGTCATCAAACCCGAGGTCCTCTGGGCATGCACCACCTGCCGCGCTTGCGAAACCGAGTGCCCGGTCTTCATCACCTATGTCGACAAGATCGTCGACATGCGCCGCAACCTCGTCATGGAGAAATCCGAATTCCCCGCCGAATTGCAAAACGCCTTCCGCGGCATGGAATCCTCCGGCAACCCCTGGAGCTTCCCGGCCACCGATCGCGCCGCATGGACGACCGGCCTCGACGTCCCGATGATCGACGAAAAGCCCGACGCCGAAATCCTCTTCTGGGTCGGCTGCTCACCCAGCTTCGATGACCGCGCCCGCAAGATCGCCCGCGCCACAGCTCAGCTTCTCAAGGCCGCCGGCGTGAACTTCGCCATCCTCGGCCAGTCCGAAACCTGCACCGGCGACCCAGCCCGCCGCGCCGGAAATGAGTTTCTTTTCCAGATGCTGGCCCAGATGAACGTCGAAACCCTGAACAACGCCGGCGTGAAAAAAATCGTCACCACTTGTCCGCACTGTTTCAACACGCTGGCCAACGAATACCCCGACTTCGGCGGCAAATACGAGGTCGTCCACCACGCCGATTACCTCTCGTCGCTCGTCAAACAGGGCCGCCTCAAGCCGCGCAACCGCATCGACGGCCGCGTCGTCTTCCACGACTCCTGCTACCTTGGCCGCTACAACGACATCTACGAATCCCCGCGCGAAGTCCTCCGCTCAATACCCGGGCTCGTCGTTTTGGAAGCAACCGCCAACCGCGACCGCGGCATGTGCTGCGGCGCCGGCGGTGCCCAGATGTTCAAAGAAGAGGAGCACGGCAACAAGCGTCTCCCGGTTGACCAGCGCGTCAACATCGCCCGCACCGAGCAACTCCTGGAAACCGAGCCCGACCGAGTCGCCTCGGCCTGCCCCTTCTGCCAGCGAATGCTCATCGACGGCCTGGCCTCCAAAGGCAAGGAAGCCGTCAAACAGCAGGACATCGCCGAGTTGCTTTGGGAGGCCTGCTCCGAACCGGCGGTCTGACAACGCGTTCCGTTCCAACTTTTTCAGCCGACCGCACAGACAAGCGCTACAATCCCTCACAAGTGCCGAGCGGCCCACCCAGGTCCGCGCGGCCGCACGCCTGGCGCACTCCGCGCGACCCGCCGACCTGCCACGCCGTCTCCGCCAAAGCAAAGGAGAATGCCATGAACGTCGAGCAAGTCCTCTTAGATCGGCAGGTGCCCTACGTCCGGCTGGTTCACCATCCCGTCTTCTCCGCCCAAGAACTCGCCGCGCGTGAGCATGTCCCCGGAATGAAAGTCGCCAAGCCAGTGTTGGTGCGGGCCGACAGCGAATACATCCTTTGTGTTCTGCCCGCGACGACGCACGTGGACCTTGATCGCGTGGCCCGTATCAGCGGCCACCGCCACGTAGCCCTCGCCCGCGAGGCCGAGCTGGCTCAGGTTTTCGACGATTGCGAAGTGGGTGCCGAGCCGCCGTTCGGCGAGCCGTATGGCGTGCCGACGTGGATGGATACCACCCTCCAGGCCGACGACTATGTCGTCTTCCAGGCGGGGACGCATCACCACGCGGTGAAAATCGCGCGAACAGACTATGAGCGGCTCGCGCGCCCGCGCATCGCGGAGTTCGCCCGCGTCTAGCCGGCGCGAACGCGGACATCTAATCAGGCCGTGAGATCCAATACCAGCCCGGCGACGGGCATCGGCGACTCCGCAATCATGACCGGCTGCCCCGGCAACGTGACCCGCTGAATTCGAAATGGCCATTCCCGTAGCGGCTCGCGCCGGTGGCGTTCTTCCCCGACCCTGATTGCCAGGTCGATGACATCAACTGCCCGATCACTCTTCGCCGACGGGTCAGTTCTGACTACTCCGGAACGCTCCCCCGGCGCCCAGGCCCACACCGGCCGGCGAATCCAGGGTATCCATTCCCAATAGCATCGCCGCGCGAGACCGCCGCTCCACGGACGGCAGCACACCGCCGCCCAGCTCGCTCGCGCAATTCCGCCACACATACCCCGTGCCCTCCGAACGGATGGAAGGGCAAGGGCCGTACCAGCCCGAGCAATATGCAATGGAATGCCAACTCGCGCGCAATGCTTGCAGCGGTCGCGATTTCCGCGATTCGAATATTTCGTCTGGTATGAAGAGGAAATCCGGCCATACCGGCGTGTTGCGTTTCAGCAACATTCCGGTGCGATCGTGTTGAAGAAAAGAAACGAAGGAGCGACTTAGCTCGCCGTCTCCTGCGAGGCCACTTTCTGAGCCAATCGTCGATAGGCGGCTACCAGGTCGCGGCAAAGCAGGTCGATCCGCTGCCGTAGCGCCCGCCGGTCGCGAATCATTCGCGACGACAGTTCCCGCAGTCGCTTGCGTCGAATCTCGTCCTGCCGTGCGCCTTGTCGAACTTCAAGAGTCGCTTCCACCACCTGTTGAAGATGGCAGAAATCGATCGGCTGCGTGAGAACATCGACCACGCCGGCCCGCAGAGCAGCCAGGACGCGCTCCGCCTGAAGCTGGTTTTCAATCAAAACGGTCGCCAAACCGCTCGCGGTCGTCTCAGCGATCAGCGGGGCCAGATCGACGTCGTCGAGTGTTCCGTCCGCGAACAACATCTCGAACTCAGACTTCGCGATCAACTCGCGCGCCGATTCGACCGTGTCAGTCGCGATCACGCGTGCCTCAAACCCCTCGTCCAAGGCGTCGCACAACTCGGCAACGAGCATGGCATCGGTGGTCACGACGAGAATATGCGGTACGCTGTCCATCGAGCATGCCCCCGAAGCCGCCTCCATGCGGGTCCCTGTGCCGGCGGGTAGAGCGGGCAATGCCCCGGTTCAGTCGACGTGGCTGACGGGCAGCGTCACCTCGACCACCGTTCCGCGACCAACTTCGCTCTTCAGCCGAACTTGGCCGCCGTTGAGCGTCGCCAGTCGTCGGACACGCGAGAGCCCCAGCCCTCGCCCTCGACCCGCCGGTCGTCGCGAGAAAAACGGGTCAAACGCCCGCTCTCGCACTTCCGGCTCCATCCCCCGGCCGTTGTCGACCACGGAGATGACGACCTGCTCATCGGTTCGATCGCGCACTGCCTTAATGGTCAATCGTCGCTCAAGTCCTGTCGTCGCCTCGATTGCGTTGGACAGCAATTCTCGAAGCACGATGCGAAGGTGATCCGCATCGACGGTGATCGGCGGCAAGTCGTCCGATATCTCCACGCAACACTCCGCCGCGCCGAAATCGCCGGATGCGATGCTTGCCATACTCGTCGCCCGCAACACCGCTCCAACATCGATGGCGGTTGGCTGCGGCGCAGCAGGATCGGCAAAGGCCGCCAATTCGTTCACAATCTCAGCGCATCGCCCGGCATGCTCGCGAATGGCCGACACCGCCCGCGCCAATTCTGGATCCAGTTCCCATGAGAGCAGTTGGTCCGACCGGCCGACGATCACCGCCAAAGGCGTGTTCAGCTCGTGGGCCGCGCCCGACGCGAACTCCGCCATCGCCGTCGCACTCCGAACGCCCGCCGCGGCCCGCCTTGCCTCACTCAACCGTCTGGCCCCAGAGGCCAACTCTTCGCCACGAGCGGCACTCGCATCCGCCGCGATGGCCTGCCCGATCATCGCCGGCAACAAGGCGAGCAACGAGGCATCGGGCGTCTCGTCAGATGTGAAATCGCGCACGCTTGCCGCACCCGCGCGTAGCAACAGCGCTCCAACCACCCGCCCCCCATCGAGTAGCGCCATCGCCCAGCCCGCCACCCCATTCGATGGACCGCAGAACCGCTCCAGAATCGCGCCGCACTGCGGCGGAATCGGCAGAATCCGGGCCCCACAAACGCGCAATCCAGCTATCTCGGACAACGGCGATCGATCCGTAATCAGCGGCAGCCGATCCCACACAGGCCCATCGGCCGTCGCCGCACCAATTTCGAGCAGATCACTTCCGTCCGCCGCCGCGATGATGCACGCCCCGGAGAGTCCCAGACCCGTTGCGACCGCCTCCGCCGCGTTCGCGCATAGTTCCGCGATCGAATCCCCACGGCGAGCCGACCGCGTCAATTGCAACAGCGCCGACAACACCCGTGCGCTCGACGAATCCGCCGATTCGACCGCCGGACGGCGCTCAACCAATGCCACCAGCGGTTTCACGTCCTCGGCCAGATCATTCTCCACGCTGGCAAGCGTGGCGGGGCTCAACCCCAGTTGAGCGGCATGCTCAGCCGCAGAGTCGCTTCCCGCTCCCCATCCGGCCCATCGGCCGCGCGCCACCGAATCCGCGACGGCGACAACCATGACAAGCTCACGAGTGGCTCGCTCCGGCAGCGATTCGGCCGGCTGATGGTGCAGCCAGATCGCATCGACGATTGATCGCGGCAGGCTCCACGCCTCCGCCAGGCGTCGCCCGGCCGAAGTATGGTCAACGCCGAACAGCGATGACTCAGTGTCCAGAATCGCGGCGCCGCGCTCGATCGCGATTTCAATCGCCCGCGCGTAACTGCGCGGAAACCGCCGCGCCAGCGAAAGCTTGCCGAGATCGTGCAGAAATCCTGCCGCGAATGCCGTCCGCGAATCCGCCACGCTGCTCGACGCCGCAAGTCGCGCCGCCGCGCATCCCGTGGCGCAGGCATGCAACCAGAAGTCGCTCCATTTCAATCCGTCTCCGCCCGCGTCACCCCCTGGCGTCAGTTCGCGCACACACTCACGCGCCAGCCGTTCGCGCCAGGCGACCGAATCCGCAACGTTTTCTTCCAGTAAGTCGATCAGCCGCGCGGGCGGCCCGATCGAATCGCCCGGCCGAACCGCCGCCTGCCGCCCTACATCCGTCCCGGCTTCGCGCTCCGTCGCAATCGCCATGATCGTGCTTCCCTGTTCGCGCTAGACGCCGAGCAATACCGACATCCGCCCCACCAGATTCGTCAGGTTAAACGGCTTCTGGATGAACTCGTTCGCCCCGGCCGCCAGCAGTCCGTCGATCTCCGTCTGTCGAACCGCCCCCGAAACGATAATGATCTTGGTCTCTGCCAGCTCCGTGTTCTGTCGAATCCGCTGGCAGACCACGTTCCCATTCACATCCGGCAGCAGATAGTCGAGCAAAATGATGTCCGGTCGAAACTCGACCGTCGCCATGCCCGCGTCATACCCGGTCGTGGCCGAGCGCACCTCGAATCGCCCGTCGCCCGTCAGATACTCGCTCAGCAGATCGACGATTCCCGCGTCGTCGTCGACAATGAGAACCCGCCGCTTGCCGGTATCGAGCCGGTCCAGCGGAATCTGGTGGTCCTTCATGAACTCAATCAGGGAATCGCGCGGAATCCGACGGAACTTGGAACCCGGAACCCGGTAACCGCGCAGTCGGCCGCCATCAAAACAGCGAATCACGGTTTGCTGACTGACCGAGCAGATTTGGGCGACTTCGCCGGTCGAAAAGACGTCCTTCACTGGCGACTCCTCGCCGCGCAAGGAACGATGGGCTGGCCGCCCGCACGTCCCTGCGCTGCGGACGCGGCATTCTACCCAATTGCCCCAGCTTCTCCAGATGATGGGAGTGATGAATGTTTTGAGGAGCGTGCGAAGGATATCCAACCCAGCTTCAAGCCCGATGACATGCCGTCAATCGTGTGCGCTAATATCCTCGCTGAACAACGCTTGCACGAATGCCCCCTCCCCCTCCTCGTGCTTTCTGAGTTCCGCCAGCATCGCCCGAATTTCCGCCCCGACCCGCTCACCCGTCTTCGAATCGTTTGCCGACGAAGCCGCCCGAAGCGCCGTCAAAACGTCAGCCGCCCGATTCGCCAACGCATGATGCTCCGCCCGAAAGCGAGCCGCCTCGCGCGACTTATCCGGTCGATCGATGGTCACGGCGTGCAGGAATCCCTCGGTGTCTTCCAGCGCGAAAAGCTTGATCATGTGTGCCCGAAGGTGCTCAAACGTCGGCACCAGCTTTGTCCACCCGGAGGGGTTCGCCAGCGAGTCGGTCAGCCGCCGCTCGATCTCCTGAAGCGTGCGATATTCCTGCCCACTCTTGCGGACGAATTCGCTCGGCGCCATCGGCCGACCTCCTATCGGGAACAATCCTTGGGCGCCGGAATCAGGCAGATAAACTCCAGCGGAGTGCCGCCGGTGTTGGCAAACTGGTGCATCTCGTTCGGCGGAACCCAGATCACATCACCCGCCTTGAACGATCGCTCGCCCGACGCACTCTTCGCCGTCCCGCTCCCCTTCAAAATGACTATTTCATGCTCATAGTCATGCTGATGGTGCGGCGTATGCCCGCCCGGCTCGACCTCGAAATGACGCATGTGGAAGTTCGACGCCCCCTCCGCCGGCCCAACCAGCATCCGCATCCGGGTCTGCGTCGCCCCCGGCATTTCCACCGGCTTCTGCTCAATCTCGTCGATTCGTGCGACCTTCATATCTCACCCGTGCGTCGATCCGACTATTGCGGCTCGCCGCCGCTCGTATCATAGGTCCAGCGATCGCTCTGGCGTTCATATCCCAGTAATTCATCCGCCTTGAAATAAAGCGCGATCTCGGTCGCGGCCGACTCCGGCGCATCGCTCCCGTGGATCAGATTAAACGTCTTCGAGACGCCCAGGTCGCCCCGGATCGTCCCTGGCTCGGCATTGAACCCAAACGTCGCTCCCATCATCTTCCGTGAGACGGCGATTGCGTTCAGTCCCTCAAGCACCAGGACGACCACCGGCCCCGCAGTGATGTAATTAATCAGTCCGGGGTAAAATGGTTTGCCCTTGTGCGGCGCGTAATGCCGCTCGGCCAGCTCCCGGCTGATCTTCATCAATTTCATCGCCGCCAGCTTCAGCCCTTTGGCCTCAAAGCGGCCCACGATCTGCCCGCAAAGCCCGCGCTGTACGGTGTCCGGTTTCAAAATAATCAGCGTGCGTTCCACGCAATTTCCTTTCAATTCGGTGTCTGCCGCGCCAAAGCCGGCGGCGTTCAAGGCGATTCTAACGCCCCCGCCGGGCTCACTCCAATCGTCCGCCCACTGACCGCCACGCCTGGCGAAGCCGTTTGTCAAAGTCCGATCCCACGCCGCTGACGACCGCCCGCAACCGGCCGCCTTCATCCAATATGAGCACCACCGGAAGACTGCGAATCCCCCACGCCGTCGCCAGTTCCGATTGCCAGCCCCGGCCGTCACAGCAGACCGTCGCCCTGACTCCGACCTTTTCCAGGAATGTAGCCGCTTCCGCCGGTTGCCGATCCAAACTGATCGCCACCATCGCCGCCCGGTCCGATCCACCAAACCCTGGCCAACTCGCTATCTGCCTCAGTGCCCGCTGCGACGCCACATCCCACGACGCCCAGAACACCACCACCACCGGCTTCCCCCGCATGGCTGCCCAGTCCACACCAATGCCGCTCGTATCCGTGATGTTCGGCGACCACACCTCCCCGATCGCGCGCCGCAATCGGTCGCCGCCCACGAGGGCCTTCGTTGTCGGGTGATCCGCAAAATCTCGCTTCAATCGACCAAGCAATCGGTCAACCGAATCAAAATCGCGCGATCCATAGGCCGCATCGATGACCTCCTCGATCAGAACCGCCGCATACGGCGAACGCGGGTGCGAATCGAGATACTGCTCAACCAGTTTCAGCGCCACCCCCGCCGCCGGTTGCGATCCGGTGCGACGGTCGGACTGCGAAAGGGCGACCCGCAGCCGCCAGTAATCCGCGGCCGTGGCGAGCGATTCCCCCGGCTCATGCGATCGGGCCTCCATCGCGAGATTGTCCAGCGGTTCGAGACCCCGCCCTTCGAGTGTCAACAACTCGAACAGAACCGCCATCTTCTCGACAAGCAGCCGATCGTGTTCTTCGCGACTGCTCGCCCCCAACTCATCGTCAATCTCACCCATTCGCGCCCGCAACCGGCCGATGTGCCCGGCGGCGATCACCGAATAATCTTCAGGCGCGCCCGGCCGGCTCGTCGGTGCCGTACTCGGCCCCGCGAACACACCCGCGACAAACAAAAACGTCGAGCCAACCCCGGCGACCCTGGCCACCCATCCTAGCGACCCGCTCACGCCCGCCCCAGCAGCTTTTCGAGCCGATCCATGCCCCGGTCGATGTCCGTCATGCTGCACGCAAACGACAGCCGCACATGATCGTCGCTGCCAAACGCAAGCCCGGGCACCAACGCGACGTGTGCATCCGCCAAAACCTTGTTCGCAAAGTCCACCGAGCCACGCACGCTCAACCGCGCGTACGCCTGCGAGACATTCGGAAAACAGTAAAACGCCCCCGTCGGCCGCACGCACGTCACCCCGCGCATCGCCGTCAGCCGCTCGTACATCCGCCGTCCGCGCCGCTCAAACTCGATCCGCATCTCCTCCACACACGACTGATCCGCCGTCAGCGCATGCCCGGTTGCCACTTCATTAAAAGTGCACGGCCCGCTGGTTGTGTGTGTCTGTAGTTTCGCCATCGCATCGATCAGCGGTTGCGGCCCCGCGGCATACCCAATCCGCCATCCCGTCATCGCGTAACTCTTGCTCGCTGCATTGATCGTAAGCGTCTTGTCGTACCACTCCGGACTGCACGCCGCGAAGCTGAATGCCGTCGTCCCATCAAACACCAGCCGGTCATACATCTCGTCCGAAATGACGACGATGTCCTTGCCCGCCAGCGCCGCCGCAATCTCGAGAACTTCCCCGCGCGTATAGGTGAATCCGCCCGGATTACTCGGGCTGTTGAAAATCAGCGCCCGTGTCCGCGAACTGACCGCTGCCGCGATCTGCTGCGGCGAAACCTTGAAACCCTTCGCCTCGTCGCCGCGCACAAAAACCGCCGTCGCGCCGCAAAGCTTGATCTGTTCAGGAAAACTCACCCAGTACGGAATCGGCAGCAACACTTCGTCGCCCGGATTCACCAGCGCCGCCAGCGCCAAAAATATCGCTTCCTTCCCACCGCAGGTCATCAATACCTGCGACGGCGCGTACTCAAGCCCGTTATCACGCTTCAGCTTCTGGCAGACCGCCTGCTTCGCCTCCAAAACCCCGCTCGACGGCTGCGCATACTTGGTCCTTCCCGCCTCGATCGCCTCGCGCGCCGCCGCCTTCACATGCACGGGCGTATCAAAGTCCGGCTCGCCCGACCCATACGAAACAACATCCACGCCGTTCCGCCGCATCTCCGCCGCCTTGGACGAAACCGCCATCGTTGCCGAGGACGTCAGTGCCGAAACTCGTTCCGAAAGCTGCATGAAGGGCTCCGCCGCGCCGCCGCGCTCGGCTAGAATCTATCCGCGCCGGCCCCGCCGGACAATCGAATACCTGCTCGCCCGGAGACCCGCATGACCCGCTCACCCGCAAGACTGCTCGATGTCGGAAATTGCGATCCCGATCACGGCATGATTCGCCGAATGCTCGAACGACACTTCGATGTGCGGATCGACCGCGTCATGTTCGTCGACGAAGCCGTCGACGCCATGAACAGAAACCCCTACGACCTCGTCCTCGTCAATCGACTGATCTTCGCCGACAGCAGCCCCGGAATCGATCTCCACCGCCGCATCAAGGCCGACCCCGCACTCGCCGGAGTCGCCATCATGATGATCACCAACTTCCCCGAAGCCCAGGCCGACAGCGTCGCCGCCGGCGGAGTTCCGGGCTTCGGCAAATCGACCCTCGATCAATCGGATACCATCACGAAGCTGGCAACCTATCTCCCGCGTCGTGCCACCGTCGCGACCTGAAAATCGCCGGTGCAAAGGCCAATTAGCATGTACCGATACGCCATAACACTCAGCATCATTTGCCTACTGATCCCACGCGTCGCGCGCTCGGCCGATCCATGGCCCGCCGCCCCCATCGATTCGTCTCGAAACATCGGCGCGGCGCTCGCCGACTTCGAGCCCAGCGATGCCGTCTGGCATCCTGCCCGCCAGACGATTTTCGTCGTCGACGACGGTGGCCGACTGGCCGAGCTCGACTTGGCTGGAAATGTTAAACACATGCTCAAGATTGGCGGCGACCTCGAAGGCGTCACCCTCGCCGACACCGCAAACCCGAATGTCTACGTCGGCCGCGAGCGCGACGCGACCATCATCGAAGTCGACCCCGACAAAGGCGCGACCGGCCGCGTGTGGCGACTTTCTGAAATGGTCACCGGAAAGAAGAATCGCCGCCTCGAGTCGCTCACATTCGTGCCGAACGCCGCCTGCGCCGCCATCTCCGGCCCCGACGGAAGCCCCTACAACAACGGCCGTGGCAGCAAGTTCGGTACGGGCGGCATCTTCCTCGCCGGCCACCAGGGTGACGGTCGGATCTATATCTATGATGTCGATCTAGCAAAGCCCGATTCGGTCACTTTCATCAACCGCATCGGCCCCTTCCGCGACAACGACGCGCCCCTCATCGATCTATCCGGCCTCTGCTTCCACCGCTCGACGCAGACGCTCTATGCGATGTGGGACGAGGAAAACCGCGTCGCATCGATCGACATTTCCCGACCCGGATTCGCGGTCACGCGAATCTGGTCCCTACCGGCTGAAACAATCGATCAGGAAGGCATCGCGCTGATTGACGACGGTTGCGAATCGAAGCAATCGCGCATCGTCATCGCGGAAGATGACAAACGGCGGCATCGTGTATGGCTGGTTCAGCGCTTTCCGGTGGGTCCGTGCGTTGCGGCCGCGCAGCCAACCACTCGGAAATCTGACTGACACGCGCCTCCCATCCCTCGCCGACAACAGCCGCGCGCCGCCGAGCACGCGAAGCCACATCAGCAGACGCGAGCGCCCGTTCACAAGCCGCCAAATACTCGCCGGTCGTTCCGCCCAGTTCGACCAGCCCGCCGAATACGCCCATCTCGGGCAACGGCGTCGCCGCCACGGCCAGCCCTGCAGCAAGATATTCGCGCAGCTTGATGGGGTTCACCGCCCGCGTCAGGGCATTCAACCGAAACGGTATGAGCCCCGCATCGAACCGCCGGCAATACCCGGGCAACTTCGCATAAGGCCGCCGCCCGAGCAGCCGCACATTGCGAATCCCGTTCAATCGCGAGACATCGCATCGCGCCTCGCCAATCAGCACGATCGTCCAATCCGGCCGCTCCCGTGCGACCGCCGCAAGCAACTCCAGATCCACCCACTCAGCGATCAGACCGAAAAATCCCAGCACCGGACCGCGCAAGTCAGCAACATCATCCGGAATCGCTGCCGCGTCCGACGCTGCAAAATGCTCAAAGTCGACACCGTGCGGAACATGGAGGACGATGCGATGGCTCCTCCGCTTCGCCTCAAACAGCGGCCGCGATGTCGTCACCACCAGGTCCGCGGCCGCCAATGTCGCGGCCTCGGCCTGCCGAATCGCGTCCCGGTCATACCCCGCGAACTCCGCGAACTCATCCACGCAGTAATAGAGAAACAGCTCCTCGCCGAACTCCCCGCGCATCGACGCCACATCCGGCGCAAACGACCAGACCTGCACCGGCCGCGCCGGCAAATCCCGCAACACGGCCCGCACCTGCCAACTGAGCAACAGTCGATTCAGCCGTTCCGCGGCCGCAATTCCGGGCAGTGGCACGACAGCCGGCGTAATCACCGTCATGTTTGCAGCCACCCGCCGTGGCCCGCGCACGAACTGCCCCAGCTTCCCCGCAATGGCCGACAAATCAGCCGCCGAAGCCGTCGGCCGACGTGACCCGTGATAGTTCACCCAGATGATCTGATTATCGCGCGACAACGTCCGCATGAGATGATGCTTGCTGGTCGGATCGTAGAACCAGTTGCTCGCGAAACAGACAATGTTCCGGCCGGCGATCATCGCGCCACGACCGCGCGATACGCCGCCAGTGTCTCTCGCGCCACGTCATCCCACGATCGACCCGCCCCGCATGCCCGGATCGCCGCCCGGTCCCAAGTCCGCGACAGTCCTTGGATAATCGCGTCGGCCAGCGACCCGATGTCATGCGGCACACACACGAAACCCAAATCAGGCGATCGAACCGTCTCGCGGTTCGCGCCGACATCCGTCACGACCGCCGGCGTGCCAACCGCGAGCGACTCAATCAGGGCGTTGCAACATCCCTCCGACCGCGACGCCAGCGCGAAAAGGTCCGCCGCATTCAACGCGTCATTCACGGTGCGCGGCTCCACCCGGCCCAGAAGCTCCACCCATTCCGCCACACCCAATCGCCGCGCCTGCCGTCGTAGACTTCGCTCAAATCCCGGCTCGCCCGCCCCACCGCCCACCAGCGCCAGCCGCACGTCCCCCAGCGCACGCCGCACGCCCGGCAGCGCCGCCACCAACAAATCGAACCCCTTCAGTTTCTGCAAGTGCCCCACCGAAACGATCCACCGCGATCCCGGCGACCACCCCAGTCGCGCCCGCGATACAAGTCGGTCACCCGGTTGAAATGCATCCGCATCGACGCCATTAGGAATGATGGCAATGTCCAGCCGCCGTCCCGCGATCTCTTCCGCCAGCCGCGCCAACGGCGCTCCGACCGCAATCAACCCGTCCGCATCGCGAAGCATTCGAGCAAGCTCGCGCCGCCGCGATCCGTAGTTGGATTGACTCACAAGCTTCCCGCGCAGCGTGACATTCACCCGCAAGCCAAGCGATCGAGCGGCCATCCAGGCCCCCACGCCGTCCGGCCACTCAAACTGGGCGTCGACGAGATCGATCGGTCCGTCAGCGAACATGCCACGCAATCCGCGATCAGCAGCCCGGGCAAACCAGCGTGCATCCAGCGATTTCGCGACGCCCGGCAGGTAAAACATCCGCGCGTCGCTGACAGCAACCCCGTCGTCCGCACCTCGATCCTCGCCATACGGCCGCAGAATTGGAAACCAAGGTCTCACCCGCAACACCCTGACTTCGGTCAGACGTGCAATGCCGCACATCCTCCGCCGCACGAACAATCCCCGCTGCGGCTGCCCGGCCGTCGGATAGCACATGGTTACGGCCACCACGCGCGGTCCTTCCACCGCCCGCAGACTCGCCCGGTCGACAACCCTCCCGGCCTCAATCGATGACGCAATCACACTCTACTTATCGACGCCGCCGCCACCCCGGGCGAGCCAGCCGGTCGACAACCAGCCCCGGATCGGCGACAATCTCCCGTCTGTCTTTTCACACGGGAGACCCATGGGACTCGACAACTTGATGACGCTCGCCAAGGCGAGCCGGTGGAATGAATTGGAACAACAGTGGATGGCGACCGTCGAGTCGCTGCCCCCCGACGCCCTGACCGCCGAGCTGCTGGCCCCACTCGAAACCGCTGTGAAGGGTGGTCAGGGTACGCTAGCCGAAACCCTTGGCTGGGCATGGCTCAGTGCCGCAAAAAGCAAGGCCACCGCCGACGCCGCTCTGCTCATCGCCCGCGAACTCCTCATGCGGCTCCCGAGCGGCGAAGATCTTCGCGCCGAAGTCCTGACCCTCTACCGACAGACCCACGCCGACGAAAAATACCTGGAGCACTGGGTTGAAGCGTCCGGTCTCGTCGGCGGAAAATCCGTCAAACGTGCCCTGCGGTTCCTCGATGTCGGCCTCAAACTGAAACCCGGCGCGTTCCTGCTCCACCGGACTGAGGACGAACCGGCCGAGCTGCTCGAAGCCGATCCCAAATCCGACACGTTCGTGATCCGCACGCCGCGCCGCTCGCAGACCCTCTCCGCCGACCAGCTCATTGACGCTTACGGCATCATCTCCGGTGACGATTTCCGCGTTCTCCAGATCCTGCGACCCGACCGCATCAAGGAACTCGTTGCCAACGACCCCGAGTCGCTTCTCATGGGAATCGCTCGCGGTCACCGCAATCGAATCGATCGCGACGAGCTCAAGCTGCTGCTCTCCCCGAAGTACATCCCCCTCGATCAATGGACCAACTGGTGGAACAAGGCCCGCGATGCCATCAAGAAGTCGAAGCATCTCCGCATCGAAGGCCGATCGCCGATGATGATCCTCTTCGAGCCCAAGGGAATGACGCTCGAGGCCGAAACCTGGGCCGCCTTCGAAAAGGCCGATTCCCCGCGCGCCTGGCTCGAACTCGTCGAGGGCTACCTCCGCGAAACCCGCGGCAAGGACGCCAAACGCGACCCCGCCTTCCTCGAAAAAATCCAATCAACGCTTGTCGCACACGCCCGCAGATTCACCAAGCACGAGCCGCTCAACGCGTTTGCGACATCTCTGATTACTGAACGGCTCGCCGGCGAAGGCCTGCCCGTTCACGCGGAGGCTCATGGCGTCGCCATCGAGATGCTCAAGGCCGTCAAGAAGCCGGCCGTCCTCGTGATCGACCTGCCCGATGCCGCCCTCTGGTCGCTCGCACTGCCCACCGTCAAACAGGCCTTGCCCGAAAAATGGCCCGAGGTCTACGCCGAACTGATGCGCGCCGCCCCCGTCGGCCAGCTCGACACCTTGGGCAAGTCGCTCGAGGAAGCCGGCCGTGGCGATCTCATTCCACCCCGCATCGAAGCCGCCCTCGCCGCGCCCGCCGATCACGGCGACCTTGTCATGTGGGTCTGGCGCGGACCGGGCATCAAAACGCCCATTCCGGCGCCGCCTCGCCTCGAACTCTTCAATCGCATCCTCTCCCTCGTCGGCACCGCCCGCCAACGAACAGGCCAGGCCGAGCGTGGCGCCGATGTAAACGCCCTGCGCGCCAAAGTCCGCGCCGGCCTTTCGCACCGCGACTATGCCGGCTATCGCGAGCTGCTCGGCCAGATCGATCAATCCATGGCCCTCGCCTTCCGCCGCCAGATCGAACGTTCCGACGGCCTCGGTCCGGTCGTGCAGGAAGAAATGATGACCATCCTCCGCGAGTACTTCCCCGGCCTCTACGCCAAGGTGAAGCTGCCGCAGTGGGAGGAGGAAGGCGTCCTCTATGTCACGCGCCAGGGTTATAAGGTCCGCCAGGCCGAACTCGACGAGCTCGTAAACGTCAAGATGCGCGAAAACGCCAAGGCCATCGGCGCAGCCGCCGAGCTCGGCGACCTCAGCGAAAACTCCGAGTACAAGTTCGCACTCGAAGAACGCGATCTGCTCCGCGCCAGAGTTGCCCAGATTCAGTCGGAGATTTCCATCGCGAAAATCATGGAAGCCGAAGACCTCCCGGAAGACCATGTCGGCATCGGACATCGCGTCCGACTCGATCCCGCATCAAGTTCAGGCGATCCGATCGAACTCACCATCCTCGGCCCATGGGAGTCTGACTTGGCGCGCCGCATCTTCTCCTATCAGACCCCCCTCGCCCGCCGGGTTCTCGGAAAGAAAATCGGCGACGCCATCACCCTGCCTCTCGAAGGCACCGAATACTCGATGGTCATCGCCGCCTTCGAACCCGCCATCGACGCGGCCGTCGTAAAGGCCGTTTAGAAAAATTGCTCCGATTCCTACCCGGCTGCCCGCCGCGCCGATGAAATCGCGCTGCTAGAATCTCCGCGCAAACGGAGACCACTGTGTTTCTAGACCCCGTCTATTTCCTGTTCATCGCCCCGGCCGTGCTGCTGGCCATCTACGCCCAGGTCCGCGTCAAATCGACATATCACGAGGCCAGCCAGATTCCCACGCGCGGCGGACTCACCGGCGCGGAAGCCGCCCGCCGACTCCTCGATGCCGACGGCCTGACCAACGTCCGCGTCGAGCCCGTCGACGGATTCCTCAGCGACCACTACGATCCCCGCTCCGAGACGCTTCGGCTAAGCCCCGATGTGTTTGAAGGCCGAAGTCTCGCCGCCGTCGGCATCGCCGCCCACGAAGCCGGCCATGCCCTGCAGAAGGCCCACCACTACGGCCCGCTCGCGATTCGCAATGGACTGGTCCCACTGGCTTCCACGGGAAGTCAGATTTCTTTTGTATTGTTCTCGATTGGATTGGTCTTGTCGGCTGCGAGCGGGCTTGGAAGGGCAATGCTGCTGGCGAGCATCGCCCTGTTTACGATTTCCGTGCTGTTTCAACTCGTGAATTTACCGGTCGAGTTTGACGCCAGCCGCCGCGCCAAACTCGTCCTCGTTCAGAACGGAATCATCTCGGCCGACGAGTTGCAGCCAGTTAATCGCGTCCTGAGTGCGGCCGCCCTCACCTATGTGGCTGCCACGCTTAGCGCCATCATGCAGCTGCTCTATTTTCTCTGGCGCGCCGGCCTTCTCAGCAGCCGGCGCGACTGACCCCGCTAATCACGTCCCGTTCAAACTCGGCGCGCCCTGGTTATTCCCAAAGCTGCTCAAGCTGCGCGGCGTAATCAAAGCGCTGAATGCTTGCACAAACGACGCCGCAAACTGCGAAAAGATATCGCGGATCGGCTCGTCGCCCTCCAAGGCCGACACCACGCCATCAGAAAGCCCTTCCGTGAACCCCTCGCGGAATCGCAGGGCAGGCGCGCCGTCCGCCGAAAGGAGACACCCTTGAAACACCGTCCCAGCGGCAAGTGCAATCAGCATGGCATGGCGGACGCGGCGGTAGTGACGAATCATGGGTCTCTCCTTTGGCTCGATGCGGGTCGGTTTTCCTACCCTCCCCATCGGGAGCATCGCGCCCGCTCCGACAGCGACCGAAAATCAGCCGCGCAATTACCCGCCGAGACGCCGCAAATCCTGCGCCGACACTGGTCTCAACGTTGCCACTGCGCGCTCCGATAAGCGTAATATGCCCTTGTCACTCGCCACCCCGCGCCTGCACTTAGCCATCATCGCCCTCACGTTCGCCGGTTCAGCGCCCGCCGAAGCCGACTCGTTCGAAGATCGCGCCGCCCGTCCATTCGCAACCGGCTCGACTTCCAACCGCACCATCAAGTCCTTCGATTTTGACGAGGAGCGACTCGGCAACTTTGAACCCGCCCCGATGAACTGGCAGCCGATCATCTCGCGCGGCTTCCCGCCTTTTCAGCGCGCCGTCCTCGACAAGCAATTCGGCCACGCAAACCCGCCCAGCATGCGCCTCTCCATCAGCGTCGGAAGTGCCGGCGCCGCCTATACCGCCCGCGATATCCCGATCGATCCGGGCTGTGACTATCGCGTGCGCGGCTGGATTCGCACCGATCGTCTCCGCCGCGCCGCCGCGACCATCCGCGCAACGCTGCTCGACCAAACCGGCGCGCCCATCGCCGGGTCGTCCAGCGAAACAACCGCACGTCGCTCGGCCGACACGCACGATGAATGGACTCAAACCGAATTGATCTTGTCCGGCGACTTCCCCGCCGCGCGCTTTATCCAGATTTCCGCCCTCGTCGTTCAGCCCGACGCCACCGCCCCGACCGTTCGACTCGAAGACACCTACGCCGGCGCATGGTTTGACGACATTACCATCGACCGCCTGCCGCGCGTGGCCTTCGTAAGCAGCCCCGGCAAGGAAATTCTCTCCGGCGAATCGCCTGAACTCACCGTCTCGGTCCACGACGCCGATTCGTCCGACCTCTCCGCCCGAGTCACCATCACCGACACCGCTGGCCGTCGCTTCCTCGATGCCACGCTCGAACTCGCAACCGTCGCCGGCGACGTGCGCGTCGCAACCGGACCCCTGCCGGCAGGTTGGTATCGCGCCATTCTCACGGTCGCCTCGCCCGAGGGACCGCTCGCCTCGGCCGAGCGCGTCTTCATCCGTGACGCCGCCGGAAATAAATCCCTCGAGCGATCATTCATCGGCCTCACCATTCCACCCGCCGACCCGACGACCACGTCTCCAGATATCGCGCCATTCGTCACGTGGCTCGCCCCCGGCGCTCTCTCCCTTCCACTCGCACCCATCCGCGGCTCCGAATCGCTCCTGGCGCGACTGCACCAGGACAATCGCTCCGTAGTCGGCCGCCTCGACGCGTCCAATCCAACCGCGCTCACCGACGTCATCATGCGCTACGGCCCGATGATCGACGTCTGGCGCATCTCGTCCCCGTCGGCCGACGCAACTGGCGCCCTGCTCCCGCGCATTCGCCGGCTCGCCGGCCCGACGCCAATCGCAATGTCCTGCGACGCATCAACTGATTCCCCAATCACCGCCCCCGCGCCGGATATTCTCATCATCAACGTGCCCGACCAGATCCCCTCCGCTCGCATTCCAGCGCAACTAGCACATTTCAAGCAGCGCGCAAGCCAGAGAATCTGGGCCGAACTCGCCACACCGCGATCCAACGACCCGTCCGCCATCGCCGATTGGACACGCCGCGTCATCCTCGCGCGACAAGCCGGCGCCGAGCAGGTCTTCGTCCCCGCTCCATGGAAATCGGACCGCGCCTCCACATCGCCATCGCCCGAGCCGCACGCCCTCGCCCTGCGCGCCCTGTCGGCCCTCATCGGAAATCAGCCGCCCTTGCGAACCATCGACCTGGACGACGCCATTCACGCGGTCCTCTTCGCGAGTCCAGGCGCCGCCAACGGAACACTCGTCGCGTGGGCCGATGACGCCGCCAACGCACCCCGCCGCCTCAACCTCCCGCTCGGAGCGGGCGCCCGCGCCTTTGACACTCAGGGCCAGCCCATCACCAGCATGAACCCCGACTCCGGCTTCTGGCTGACCGACGCCCCAACCTATATCACCGGCGTCAGCGTTCCCGAACTGCAATTCGCCGACGCCATCGCCATCGAAGGCCTGCCGCTCGAAGTCGGCCGCGAAACCCAGACCCGCACGCTCCGACTCAACAATCCAACCCCGCTGCGCCTGGAAGCCACGCTCAAACTCACACCGCCCACCGGCTGGCAACTCAGCCCCAAAACCATCAAGCTCACGATCGCTCCCAATGCCGCCGCCACCGCCGACATCGAATTCCGCCTCCCACGAAATGCCCCCGCCGGCTCGACCCCCATCCCCATCGACCTCGCCTTCGAAAGCGGCCCAAAGCCCTTGCATCTCCAGGCGTCCGCCAGAGTTGGCCTGGCAGATCTCGACGTCCGTGTACTCTGGCGCGTCGAAGGCGGCCGCCTCGTCATTCAGCAGCTCGTCACCAACCTTGCCACCAAGCCCGTCAGTCTCCGCGCCGTCGTACGTTCACCCAATCACCCGCGCGAAACCCGCTCAATCGAAAACCTTGACCCCGGGCGCACCGCCATCCGCGAGTTCGTGCTCGACAACGCCGCGTCGCTGATCGACCACTCGATCCGCGTCACCCTCGCCCGCGCCGGCGGGACCGAACTCGCCAATCACATTATTCGACTGGAATCATCGCCCGGCTTGGGCCACGAACGGTAGCGTCAGCCGCGGTGTCGCACGCGCCGAAGCCAGCCGCCGGTACCGCCCTCGGTCGATGGCCATTCGCAGCAGCGACTCCGATCGGCCGCGATGCTCGAAGTGCTTGATCTCTTCCCCCGCGCGTCGAAACCCCACCCGCTCATAACACCGCACGGCCCGCGTATTCTCCGGAAAGACGAGCAACAACACCTGCTGTGCTAGAAATCGTTCAAACGCCAGTTCCAGCAACGATTCGGTGATGACGACGCTCAATCCCCGCCCGCGCATCCCCGGCGCAATCACCAGATGCCCCACCCACATCTGCTCGTGCGTCGGCGTCAGGTAATCCAGTTCCACGTACGCCGCCGCTCGCCCGGGAATCGACTCCCAGACAACAAACCGATGCTGCTCCGCCCGTGACCAGCCGTCCACTTTCTCTGCCGTCAGCGGTGGCGGCGTCGCCGGTGCAAGCCAGAGCAGTTCGCGCGCCTCGCGTACCCAGGACGCAATCACCCCGGCATGCTCGCGCGAGTAATGCGTCAGGCATAACCGGCCTAGATCAAACGCCATCGGTGCGGTCGCCATGCTTTCCCTATTCTACCCTCGCGCGCGTCGCGAAACCCGCCAGTGAAAGCGCCGCGCAACGCTTTCGTTTGCCTCAAGTAGCGGTTGCCATATCCTCAGCCGCAATGCTGGCTAACACCGGAGCCCGACAATGAAACGCCCATCGATTCTTGCCGCTCCAACATTGTGCTTTCTTGTGCTTGTCGCGGCCTCGCACGCCAAGCCGCCCGGTTACGCCATCGTCGGCGTCAACGTCGTCGATGTCGAAGCAGGCAAGCTCATACCCGCCCAAACGGTTCTCATCGCGGGAGACAAGATCGGACGCATAGGCCCCAGCGCCGATCTCACGATTCCAGACGCCTATGAAAAAATTGAGGCGGCCGGGAAGTTTCTCATCCCCGGCCTGTTCGACGCCCACGTCCACTACGTCGACCCCGACACCTACGGCCGCATGATGATCGCCAACGGCGTCACCTTCGTCCGCGACATGGCCGGCTTCACCGCGCCCACCATCGAACTTCGCGACAAACTCAATTCCGGCCGATTGCTCGGCCCCGAAATGATCTGCACAGGGGCCATCCTCGATGGTAACCCGCCCATCTGGCCCTTCTCCGAAGTCTGTGAGACACCCGAGCAAGGCCGCGCGGCCGTGAACAAACTGGCCGACGCCGGCGTGAACCAGATCAAGGTCTACTCGAATCTGAAGAAGGCGCCCTACATCGCGATCTGCGATGAGGCCCGCAAGCGCGGACTCAAACCCGTCGGTCATGTCCCCGAAGCCGTGACGCTCGAAGACGCACTCAAAGCGGGCCAGGCCTCCTGCGAGCACCTGACCGGCTTCGGCGCCGCAATCGCCCGATTAGCCGATCACCCGATTTCCCCAACCACTCAGGCCCTCCGTTCGCACGTCGAGGGCTTCAAGGCCTGGTCTCTTCTTCCGACAATTGAAAAATCGAAGCTCGATGCATTCGCCAGGCAAGTCCGCGATTCCGGAATAGTGCAATGCCCGACGCTGGTTGTCTTTCAGGGCATCTCCCGACTGAACGATTCGAGCGCTGCCAAGGACAAACGCCTCCGCTACGTTTCGGCCGCCATGCAGACATTCTGGAACGCCGGAAGATTGGGCGACTTCGCGAAATACGCCGCCGCGGGTATCCCATACATGAAGCAAATGATCGCCGCACTCCATCGCGCCGGCGTCCCGCTCATCTGCGGAACCGATCTCGCCAACCCCTATGTCTTCGCCGGTTTCTCACTGCACGATGAAATGGCCATGTTTCAAGACGCCGGAATTCCTCCGGCCGACGTCCTCAAGTCGGCCACGCTGGTTCCAGCCCAATTCTGCGGCGTCGGCGATCGACTGGGCCGCGTCGCCGAAGGAAAGACCTCGTCACTCGTGCTCTTGAATGCCAACCCGCTGTCCGACATCGCCAACGCAAAGCAAATCGAAGCTGTCTTCCTCCGCGGCCGATACTTCGATCGCACGCGGCTCAGCAAACTTCTTCGCGAGGCTCGCGAACAGGTGGCCGGCGCGGCCCCCATTGACGTCGCAACCAAGCTCGAAGTCCCGGGCAAAGAACTGATCCGCGGCCGTTACACGTCCACTTTCAACGAAATGGATGCCGGCGACGAGGAGTTCGTCATCAGCCAGGCCGATGATGGATTCCATCTCATGGCGCATGTGCGGCCGAAGGGCGGCTGGGCCGTCCCGTCCGTCACCGAAATGCACGTCGATCCGGCCTACGCCCTCCGTACTCTCAACTGGCACGAGATGAAAAAGGAACCGACCGAGGCCAAATGGGTCGCTAAGGATGGCAAAGTCGAAGGCAACGCCTCGCTCGCTGGTGGCAAGACAGAATCCCAGTCATTCGCGCTTCCAGCGAACGTCGTCATCTCCGGCCCCGCCAGCGCGATGGACTTCTTCGCGAACAATCTCCAGCCGCTCGCGGTGGGAGAAACCAGGGAATTACATCTCGCCGGCTTCGGCTTTGAGGGCTGGAAAATGCAGATCGCCACGGCAAAGCTGACGCGAAAGCCCGATGTCGATCTGACGCTCGCCAATGGCAAGTCCGTCAAAGCGCGCTACTTCGAATCAACCATGCAAATCCCCATCGGAACGATCGAAACGCGCACATGGACCGATGATCGCGGACTCACGCTGAAAACAATTAGCAAGATGCCGTTCGGAACAGTCGCCGTCGTGCTCGATCAGAAATGAAACCGCTCTAGTTCGTCACCCGCCGCACCGCCGCGACGACATCGTCCGGGTCCGTCCGGTCCTGGACCTTGGTCGCAATGTGCCGCCACAAAATCTTCCCAT
The DNA here is from genome assembly GCA_015654675.1 of Planctomycetota bacterium. GTDB lineage: Bacteria > Planctomycetota > Phycisphaerae > UBA1845 > UTPLA1 > SpSt-539. Next base: position 34,191 of record JAATGM010000042.1, read on the forward strand.
CGTGATCAACCAGGATGTCCGCCGGAATCGCGATCTCGCTGCCCCCCGGCCCGCCCCCTTTGTGAACCAGCCCATATTCCCGAATCACCGTGCGATCCGCATCGCTCAGAATCGGGAACGGCAGCTTGTTCCGTGTGACAACTCTCGCCGACTCAGCCGGTGAGTCCACCGACACGGCGATCATCCGCACCCCCATCTTCTGCAATTCGTCATGAATAGCCCCGAGCCCGCGGAGCTCCGCAACGCAGGACATTCACCAGTGCCCGCGATAGAAAATCAGCAGAGCCCGGTCCTTTTCTCTCACACTACGGAGCGAAACCGGCGTTCCAGTCTGATCAGGCAGCGTGAAATCCGGTGCGATGGACGCTGTCTGAATCGTCGTCGCCGCCGGCAACCCCATCGCAAACAGGAACATCGCCGTGAAGGCGGTTCCCAGCAACAGCGTCAGCGAGGACATGATCCATGTCCCCCACCGGCCGCGCCGCCATGCAACCAGGGCCAGCAGGCACCCGACTCCAAATAGCACGAACGCCGGCAAGGCCGTCCGTCGCAGAAAGGCGTTGTCGATCAACAGCATGTAAACCGGAAGCGCCCCCAGGGCGAAAAGCAGTCCCAGCAACGCCAAAGTCCACCCACGCCTGGGTTTCTTCAAATCGGTCTGAACAGGTGATTCGGACATGTTTTCAACCAGCCCGCATCATACCACCATGCAATTCCACAACCACCCCTCCGATCAGAGTGGCCGTAGGCCGCTGCCCGAACAATAATCCCCGGCAGCAAGAAAGGCGGCCCAGCAATGTCCCGCATCGATCCCAAGATCCCCCCCTACGGCACTTGGCAGGAGCGTCTCGCCTACGTCGACGAGACGATGCGCGAGCTCAGCCGCCAGACCGACCCGCAGGAAATGGTCCGCATCTACGGCGAGCACACCGAACGCATCAACCCCATCGATCGTTTCGTCGCCCTCAGCCGCCGCGGACTCGAACATCCACTCTATCGAATCACGCGCAGCGATATATGGAAGGAAGAAATCAATCCCTGGCAGCAGAGAGATCGCCTCCCCCTCCTAAATGGCGGACTCCTCGGCGAACTGATCTACGCCGACGCACCCCGCATCATCAACGACCTGCGCGTCGCCGCTGACGATCCCGCCGCCGAGTACTTCGCCGGCCAGCGCTCGCTGATGGCCATCCCCCACTACGACGCCGGCATCGCCCGAAACATGGTCATCCTCATGCGCGAGAAGCCGGATGCATTCGATGTGGAAAAACTTCCCGATGCTGTCCTCACCAGCAATCTCTTCGGCCGCGCCACACACAACCTAGTGCTCCGTGACGAGGCCCGTCGCGCCTACGAAGCTGTCGATCGAGAAATGCAGGTGGTCGCCGGCATCCAGCGATCACTCTTACCGGCCGAGCTGCCAAAAATTCCGACGCTCGACCTCGCCTCCCACTACGAAACCTCCACCCAGGCCGGCGGCGACTACTACGACTTCTTCCCGTTGCCCGACGGCCGCTGGGGCATCTTCATCGCCGATGTCACCGGCCACGGCACGCCCGCCGCTGTGGTGATGGCCATCACCCACGCCGTCGCCCACACGTTCCCGGGGCCGCCCGCGCCCCCCAGCCGAATGCTGAACTACCTGAATGAAAAGCTCTTTGCCCACTACACGAGTGGATCGAGCACCTTCGTGACCGCGTATTACGGCATCTACGATCCCGCCTCGCGCCGCCTGACCTACGCCTGCGCTGGCCACCCGCCGCCGCGCCTCAAGCGCTGTGATGACGGCACCATGGCCGCACTCGACAAAGTTCACGATCTGCCGCTCGGAATCGATGGAAGCGTGCGCTACGAAGAGGCCGAGCACATACTCCACGTCGGCGACCAGATCGTTTTCTTTACCGACGGAATCAGCGAGGCATTCAACCCGCAGGGCGAGCAGTTTGGCGTCGATCGCCTCGATCAGGTTCTCGGCGCATGTCGTCCGGGCGCTAAAGTGCTCATCCAGGCCGTACTCGACTCGATAGAGAAATTCACCGCTGGCCGTCCAGCCGACGATGACCGAACGCTCCTCGTCGCAAAAGTGATCTAATTTGCGGAACTCATGCCGGCCGGGTCGCCAGCAGTCGTAACCCATTCGCGACCACGACCAGCGTGCTCCCCTCATGGCCGATCACCCCGAACGGCAGCTTCAGACCAAATCCAAAAGTCGCGACCACCAGCCCGACAATTACCAACAATGCGAAGGTGATATTCTGCCACACGATCCGCCGCGATCGTCGTGCCAGCATCAGCGCATAGGGAATCTTTGACAGATCATCCGACATCAACACCAGGTCTGCCGTCTCGAGGGCAACATCCGACCCGGCCGCTCCCATCGCCGCGCCGACGTTCGCCACCGCCAGCGCCGGCGCATCGTTCACGCCGTCGCCCACCATGAGCACCGGCCCGTACCGATCGCGCAGCCGCTTTATCGCGCCCACTTTTTCTTCCGGCAGCAGTTCCGCGAGATACTCGTCAACACCCAACTCGCTCGCGATAGTCGCTGCCACGTCGCGGTTGTCGCCCGTCAGCATCACCGTCCGCTGAACTCCCATTTCCTTCAGCCGCGAAATTGTCTCGCGCGCCTCGGGTCGCACCGTGTCGGCCACGGCAATCAAGCCCAGCCAGCCGCCCGTCTGCTCATGCCTTCCAACGTCGTCATTCCGCGACAGCTCCCGATGCAGGATCAGAACGGTCTTACCCTCGCGCTCCAGCCGCCGCTTTTCATCGTCCAGCTCCGACGGCACGTTTTCGCCGTGCTCATCGAACATCCGCGACCCGCCGATCCAGACAAGATATCCGTCCGTTCGCGCGTGAATGCCCCGGCCCGCCAGGTTCTTAAAGTCGCTCAGCTCGGGCAGTGCCAGCCCCTTGGTTTTGGCCGCCGCTACCACCGCCCGCGCGATTGGATGTTCAGAACGAGACTCGAGCGCGGCCGCCGTGGCCAGAAGTTCGTCGGACCCGAAACCCTCCGGAGCCCCGCCCGCCGGAAAGATGTCGGTCACGCGCAGTCGGCCGCGCGTCAATGTTCCGGTCTTATCGAAAGCGACCACCGCGATCTCAGCCAGACTCTCCAGATGCGCCCCGCCCTTGAACAACACTCCCCGCCGCGCTCCGTTCGCAATCGCGGACAAGATCGACGCCGGCGTCGAGATAATCAGCGCACACGGCGAAGCCACCACCAGCAGGACCATCGCACGATAAAATGTCGGCGCGAACTCGTGCTTCATCAGCAGCCACGGCACGACGATCGCCAGCATTGATGCGGTCACGACGAATCCCGCGTAATACCCCTCAAACGCATCTAGAAATCGCTGCGTCCGCGCTTTCTGCCCCTGCGCCGTCTCCACCAGTTGAATGATCCGCGCCAGCGTCGAATCACTCGCCGTCCGGCTCACTTCAATCTCCAGCGCTCCGGCTCCGTTTAATGTCCCCGCGAAAACCTTCTCGCCCGCGCCCTTCTCAATCGGCACCGACTCACCGGTAATCGACGCCTGGTTCAAGTCCGACATCCCATTCACGATCACGCCGTCGGCCGCCACCATCTCTCCCGGCCGGACCAATACCACGTCGCCGGTCCGCAAAGACTCGACCGCCACCCGCACTTCCACGCCGCCGCGCAATACCGCCGCCTCGATCGGACGAAGCTTCATCAACCGCGAAATTGCATTCCGCGCCCGCTCCATGGCGAATTCCTGGAGCGTGTTCGACAGCGAAAAAAGGAACAACAACGTCGCGCCATCGTGCCACTGGTCGATCAGCGCCGCCCCGATCGCCGCGATCACCATCAGAAAATCGATATTAAGCCGGCCTCTCAGAATGGCGCGAGCCGCCGCCCGCACCCCGAACCACCCCCCCGTGATGTACGAGAGAATATTCAGCCCCAGTATTGTTCGAGCAGGCCAGCCCGCCCGTTCGCCGGCCCAGCTCACCAGCAGCAGCACAAGCGTCGCAACAGTGCATGCGACCTCGATGCTTCGATGATTCAGCTCTCGCGGCGTCGCCGCGGAACGTTGAATGGTCGCCGTGCTGACGCTCGTCCCGTCCGACAATCGATTGGCTCCAGCTTCCGTCCGTTCAGGGAATATCGAATTCCTTGAGCTTCCGATACAGCGTCCGCGCGCCGATTCCGAGTTGCTTCGCGGCCCGCTCGCGGTTGCCCTGATGCTGCCGCAGCGCTGCCTGAATCGCCAGTTTCTCAAGTTCGTGCAGCGTTGGAGTACCGATCCCGACATGCGATGTCGGCACGATATCGGTCGTCCCCCGGATCGCCGGATCGGTGATGTCATCCACGTCGAGTTGTTCCCGATCCGCCAGCACCACCATGTTGTTGATCACGTTCGCAAGCTGCCGCACATTTCCCGGCCAGTTGTATCGAACCAGCAACCGAATCGCCTCCGGCGTGATCTTCTTCACTTGCGTCCCGTGCCGCTCATTCGCCTCCTGAATGAAGTGCTGCACCAGCGGAGGAATGTCCTCACGCCGATCTCGGAGCGGGTCCAGATGAATCGTCGCCTGGTTCAGTCTCCAGAAAACGTCGTCGCGAAACTTCCCCTGCGCTACCAGGTCCTTCAAGACCTTGTTCGTTGCCGCCACCACGCGCACATCGACGTGAATCGCCCGGTTACTCCCAACCCGGACGATCTCGCCGTCTTCCAACGTCCGTAGAAGCTTCGCCTGCATCGTCGGCGGCATATCGCCGATCTCATCCAGAAACAGCGTCCCGCCGTCCGCCTCTTCAAACAATCCGCGCCGATCGTTCACCGCCCCCGTGAACGCCCCCTTCACATGCCCAAACAGCTCGCTCTCCAGCACCCCTTCCGAAAACCCGGCGCAGTTCGCGGCCAGCAACCGCTTGCCGCGCCGGTCCGAGAGCGTATGAATCGCCCGCGCGACCAGATCCTTCCCGGTCCCACTCTCACCATAAATCAGCACGGTCAGTTTGCTGTTCGCCAGCCGCCGCACCCGCGCGATCACGTTCAACATGCTCGCACTGGTCGCGATGATCCCCTCCAGCGGCTTCACTTCCCCCATCTGTCGCCGAATCGCGTCCGCGTCGCGCTCGGCGCGCGAAGACCGCGCCGCATCCGCCACGACTTCCCGCAGCGTGTCCAGGTTGATCGGCTTCGTCAGGTAGTCAAACGCCCCGTGCTGCTTCAGCGAATCGCGCGCCAGTTTCTCGTCCCCGTACGCGGTAATCAGAATCACCGCCGTCGAAGGGCTCATCTCCCGCGCTTTCTTCAGAACATCCAGCCCCGATATGTCGCCGGGAAGGCGATAGTCGGTAACGATCACGTCCGGCCGCCGCCGACGGATCGACTCAATCGCCTCCTCGCCTGTCTCAACCAGCACGCACGCGTGGCCCGCCCGGCGCAATCCCTCCGCCACCGCCTCGCCATGCGGCTTCTCGTCCTCAACAATCAGGATAAACGCCGTCTCCGACACGTCCGTAATGATAGGAGATCACGTCGGCGCGTCGAGGCGGGCCCTATCCGCCCGAATCAGACAGCCGCCTCCCTCACCAGGCCGCTGGACTGCCCATCGCATCCGACAACAGCCGCATGTACTTCGGCCGGGGAATCTCGACCACCCCGAAGCGCTCCAAATGGTCCGTCGCAAACTGAACATCCAGGAGCTTGAGCCCGTTTCGCCGCATCCGATCCACCAGCGCCATTAACGCCAGTTTGCTGGCGTCACGCCGGCGATGAAACATCGACTCCCCGAAAAACGCCCCGCCCAATTGGACGCCGTATAGCCCCCCGGCCAGCTCCCCCTCCTGCCAGATCTCCAGCGAATGCGCCAATCCCATCTCGAACAACCGGCAGTACGCCGCCACAATCTCCTCGGATATCCACGTCCCTTCCGGCCGCTCCCCGCACGCCAGCATCACCTCCCGAAACCGCGTATCCGACCGGATCTCGAACCGCCCCTGCCGCCAAAGCTGCCGAAGCGTCGCCGAGGCATGAAACCCGTCCAACGGCAAAATCGCCCGCGGATTGGGCGAAAACCACCGAATTTCCCCATCAACGTCCATCGGAAACAGGCCCTGCGAATAGGCCTGAATCAAGGTATCCGGATTGAGATCAAGCTCCCGCTTCATTGGACACGGCCCGCAGCACGACTATACTCATCCTAACAAATAGTGCGGTCCATTTGGCGAGTAGACCGCAAAACGGGCGTTCCTACCGCAATCAGGTCGGACTCCCGTCGTTAATGTGGGAAGAATGCACCCTGTAGAATCCCCGACCGTACAAATCTGATGAATAGTAACCGGCCGCTTCGTTCCGCATGTGTCGGCGCGACGGTCGGAATGAGTCTCTCAGGAGTTTCGATCATGCGGAAAAGTTGGAAGGTAATGGGCCTGGCGGCCTCGTTTGCCGTCGCGACAAGCGTCGGAATCGCAGTCGCCGGCGACAACCACAAACATGCCAAGGGCGACAAGAGCACCCATGCGGCCGCCGCCAAGATCGGCCAGCCGGCCCCTGCCTTCTCGCTCACCGGCTACGATGGCAAGACCTACGAGCTCTCGAACTACAAGGACAAAATCGTCGTCCTCGAGTGGTTCAACAAGGATTGCCCCGTCTGCCAGAAGTACATGCCCACCATGAAGGAGACCGCCGAGAAGTACGCCAAGAAGGGCGTCATCTGGCTCGCGATCGACAGCACCAATAGCCGCACTGCCAAGCAGAACGCCGACGTTGCCAAGGAAGAGAAGATCCCCTATCCGATCCTCTCCGACTTCGACGGCAAGACCGGCCACAGCTACGGCGCGACCAGCACGCCACACATGTTCGTCATCAACAAGGGCACCCTGGCCTACGCCGGCGCCATCGATGACAGCAAGGGCCACGGCGAAGCCAAGAAGAACTACGTCTCCGACGCCCTGGATTCGGTCCTGGCCGGCAAGCCCGTCGCCACCGCCGAAACCAAGTCGTTCGGCTGCAGCGTGAAGTACAAGAAGTAAATCACGCCCCAGTTAGGTCTAATAAAGGCCCGCGATCACCCGATCGCGGGTCTTTTTCATTTCCCACCAACCGCGTCGATATTCTGGTATGAGTCAACAAAGGAGGCCCCTCCATGATTCGCCGACTGTTTTCGACCGGTGCGATTCTCACAATCGCCGCGGCCCTCATCGCCGCCGACAAACCCGCCGCTGAGAAACCAGCCGAGAAAGCCCCGAAGGTCGCCAAGCTGGGCAAGCCCGCCCCGACATTCAAGCTCAGCGACTTCAGCGGCAAGTCCTACGACCTCGCCGACTACCAGGACAAAATCGTCGTCCTTGAGTGGTTCAACAAGGATTGCCCATTCTGTAAGATGTTCTGCGAGGACCTTAAGAAAACCGCCGCCGACTACGCCACCAAGGGCGTCGTCTGGCTCGCGATTGACAGCACCAACTTCCGCAAGAATGAAGAAAACGCCGCCTACGCAAAAGAGCACAAGATCGACTATCCGATCCTCAGCGATTTCGACGGAAAAGTCGGCCGGCAGTTTGACGCGAAGACAACACCTCACGTCTTCATCATCGATAAGGGAAAACTCGTCTACGCCGGCGCATTCGTCGACATGGGCAAAAAGAAAACCTACGTCGCCAACGCCCTAGATGCCCTTCTCGCCGGCAAGCAGCCAAGCCCGTCAAAAACAAAGCCGTTTGGCTGACCGGTGAAGTACAAGAAGTAGCGGTTCGCTACTTGAAACGCCGAAAACAAAAAGGCCCGCGACCAATCGATCGCGGGCCTTGTCATTTCATGCTGACGCGTGCGTCAATTCGATCGTAATACCAGCGACCGCGACCCCTCCGAAGTCCTGACCGTCATCCGAACCCCCTTCAATACGGCCTGCTCAGTCAGCGCCCCCTTTAGTTCCTTGATCCCGCGCACACTCTTCTTGTCCGCCTGCACGATCACGTCGCCTCGTCGCAAACCGGCGTGCCAGGCATCGCTCATCGGCTCAACCCGAACCACCACAGCCCCGCTATCCACGCCCTTAAGTCTGAGCCCATCCGCCAGTTCCTGCGTCAACGCCGTCACCGAGAAGCCAAGTTCGCGGAGTCGATAAACACTGACCTTCTCGTCCGATTCGCCCGACTCCTCGCTGACGTCATCATCGCGCGAGCGCTCCGGCGCCAGCCGCCGTCCGGGCCGAGTCGAAAACCCTTCCGGCTGCTGCCCAACAATCACATCCATCTCAAGTGTCACGCCGTCGCGCCAAATCTTCATGCGAACCTTTGTGTTCGGCGAAACACCGCCGATCGCCTCGGTTAGCCCCCGGCTGTTCCCGACCGGCTTGCCATCTACCTCGAGCACGATGTCGCCATAGCTGATGCCCGCGCGCCCTGCCGGGCCGTCCTTCTGCACTTCCTCAATCTGCGCCCCCTGCGGATACTCAAGTCCCATCGCCTCGATGGTTCCCGCCGCCACTTCGCCGATAGACACACCCAGGAAGCCGCGCTCGATCTTCTTCCCGCTGATCAGTTGCTCCGCAATCCGCCGAACCTTGTTCGCCGGAATCGAGAATCCCACGCCCATATACCCGCCATTTTCGGTGGCAATGGCCGTGTTGATCCCGATCACTTCGCCATGAATATTGACCAGCGGTCCACCCGAATTCCCCGGATTGATGGGCGCGTCGGTCTGCAGAAAGTCCTGGTAGTCGATATCGAGCGATTCAACATTCCGCCCCTTCGCGCTGATGATCCCATGCGAGACCGTCTGATCCAGCCGGAACGGGCTCCCCACCGCCAGCACGATGTCACCCACCTTCACGCCGTCCGAATCACCAAAGCTCGCCGGATGCAGCCGCGTCGTCTCGATCTTCACGACCGCCACATCCGTCATCCGATCCGCCCCGATCAGCTTCGCCTTGTACTGCCGCCCGTCCGCCAGCGTCACATCCACGCGCTCGGCCGTCCCAACCACATGGTTGTTCGTAATGATGTATCCCTGATCGTCGAACACCACCCCGCTACCCGTGCCCACGCTGTAGCTCGGCGGAACCGGCAGGTGCTGCTCTCCGAAGAACCGCTTCACCCGCTCGTCCGACTCCTCATCGCTCTTGATGCGTGCCTGAATATTCACCACCGACGGCTTCACCACCGCCGACACCGTGTTGAACGCCCGCGACAATCCCTCCAGCGCCGCGACCTCTTGCGACGAGATCCGCGTCAGGTGCTCCTGATCCGCCTTGATCCGCCCGCGCTCCAGCGCGTAGGCCACATGACCGATCACATCAAAATGAGCCGCCGCCGCCCCGACCACGGCCACAGCAAACACCGACCACAATCCTCGTCGCACGCTAGTTGGCTGGCTCATCGCACCCTGCCTCCGTCCCGCGTCCCGGCCTTCGCCGCGCAGACTTCCCCATGATACGGACGACCCGCATCGCACTTCCCGGTCATCTATTGTCCCAATGCCAGGAGTAATTTTCGATACGCGCGGCTCATTCGATTCAAGAGACGCCCACCATCAAAGTCAATCGCGCCCCATCCTGCCCCCATAAGCTACGCTCGCAACAATGATTATGATCCATCGCCCAGCTTGGCCGCCTCGCCTGCCGTCATCGAGTACCAATGTTCCGTCGCCGGATACACCCCCGACCGAATCTCTGCCAGATACGCGCCAATCGCCCGCGCCATCTCCGTGCGCATGTCCGCGTAGCGCTTCACGAATCGCGGCGCAGCACCATTCGTCAGCCCAACCATGTCGTGCAACACCACCACCTGCCCGTCGCAGGCCGGACCTGCGCCACACCCAATCACCGGCAGCCGCGTCCCCTCCGAAACAATCCGCGCCGGTTCAGGCGGCACAGCCTCCAGCAACAACAAGCACGCCCCGGCCTGCTCCATGGCTCGCGCATCGCCAATCAGTCGCCGCGCCGACTCAGCGTCCCGCGCTTGCGCCCGATATCCGCCTGCCATGTGCACCGCCTGTGGCCGCAATCCCAGATGCGCGCAAACCGGAATGCTCGCTCGCGCCAACGCCTCGACCGTTGCAACCATTCCCCCGTCAACTTCAACCTTCACCGCATCGCAACCCGCCTCGGCCATGAATCGCCCCGCATTGCGGATCGCATCCTCCACATTCACATGGTACGAAAGATACGGCATGTCCCCGATCAGAAACGCCCCCGGCGCCCCGCGCCGCACCGCGCCCGCCAGCGTCACCAGAAAATCCATCGTCGCCGGCAGCGTCGTCGAGTGCCCCAATATCACCTGCGCCGCCGAATCCCCGACCAGAATCGCATCAACCCCCGCTTCTTCCTCAATCAACGCATGGGTGTAGTCGTAGCAGGTCAATACGGCGAACTTCTGATGCGAGCGCTTCCGCTCCAGAAGCGTCGTCAGCGTGACTTTGTCGCGGGTGGACACGAAACGATTCTAGTTGCCCCAACCGGCCCCTTCAAACCAGGCCGGCCCTCAGCCCCCCTCGGTCACTTGCGTCGTGGTCGGCGGAAATTCCGCCGGCTGATACTCGTAGGTCTGCGACTGCTGCATGATCATCCCCAGCAGCTTGCCTTCCAGCGCCGGGTCGCGCCCCATCGGCTCAAGATAGTTTCCGCTCCCGCGCGCCAGCAATTGCCCCTCGCCCGTCGGAAGCTGCGACGAAAACGCCTCCAGCCCCGAAGAACTTGCGGTAATTTGCCGCTCCGGCTGCTGCAGCCGATACACGTCGACTTCGACATCCACCTGCCACTGCTTCGGCTCGCCGATCTTCCGAAACCGCACGATCACCTTCCGCTGCATCGTCTGCAGGTTCGCCTGCGTCTGCGAATACTGATCGGCCACGTCCTCCCGCCAGACTTCCCATATCTGCTTCGTGGTGATCGGCATGGTCTCGATCAAACCCGTCGCGCGGTCCTGCCGGTCCGGACGAAACTCAATCCGCCGCAGCACCGCCAGCGTCGCGTCCCACAACGCGTCCAGGTCCGCATCCGGAACATTCACCGCCGTCGGCGTCGTCGGCTGCGCCGGCCGCACACAGGCGCCCGCATGCAACGCCGCGCCCGCCGCAAAAATCACCATCGATCGCCTCATGCCGCGGATGATACCCGCGCACCTCGCCCCCGCAATCCGGCCGCCTCCGCTAACAGAACGCTCGCGAATACCGGCCCTTGTCCAGCCGTATACTTCGCAACCCCCTCCCGCCCAATCCGTAGAAGCTTCGGAACCGCGGCTAAGAACCACCGTCTAACAAACGTAGTAGTCTCTGGCGGGAGCCCGATATGGCCGTGCAGTTGGACATTCTAAGCAACGTCAGAATCGCATCGCCCTGCGAGGCCTCCTGGTCCGCGATGCACGGTGACGACCGTGTCCGTTTCTGCGACCTGTGCAAACTAAACGTCTTCAACATCTCTGCCCTCAGCCGGCACGAAGCGGAACAACTCATCATCGAAAAGCAGGGCAAGCTCTGCGTCCGCTATTTCCAGCGCACCGACGGCACGATTCTCACCCAGGACTGCCCCCGCGGCATGGCCCGCGTAAGCCAGGCATTCCGACGCCTGATCTTCCGCGGCGCGGCCGCGTGCCTCTCGCTCTTCGCTGCCATCACAGCCCTCGCCTCCATGCCGCGCGGCGCAAGACAATTGTCTCTCCGCGCCTACGACCCCTTTCGAATCACTTCTTCATGGATCTGGCGAATGGAGCAACGCATTCGCAATGCTCTTTCTCCGCAATCCTTTACCGGCACTCCGTTGATGGGCGACATCGCGATGCCGAACAAAGCCGAACTTAGCTCGCTGACGCCAGACCAACTCGCGGAAGTCGAAGCAATCGCGCATGAGTGTGAACTTCGGTCTCCCGCCGGCTGCGCTGGCATGGACGCCGACCAGAGGCGGCTATCTGCGTTCACGATCTGGCAGTACCGAATACCCCGAAAGGCCCGCTGAGGACTCTGGTCAGCGACATGCGATTTTTCACCACCGCCACCATGCTCCCCTGCCTCGCCATGTTCGCCTGGCTCGAGTGGTCCGTCGGCCGTTTCGGCGTCATGCGAATCAGCGAACACCTCACCCTCGCCCTCATGCTCGTCGTCCTCCCGCTCACCATGATCTGGTTCGCCCGTGGCCTCGCCGAACGCCGCCTCCAACGCCGCTTTCTAAGCTCAGCCGGCCATCACACCCGAACCACCACCGCCCTCGGCCTCGTCAACGCCGTTTTCAGCTCCGCGATCGTCCTGCTGGCCGCCTACTTCCTGCCCAAAGTCCACGAGTCCGCCCTGATCGCCGCCACGCTCTTCGCCACAAGTTATTTCATCATCCGCCTGACACCCGCCCGCCAACCCGGCCGCTGCGAATCCTGCAACTACGACCTGCGCGGCTCGCTAAACTCCGCGCGCTGCCCGGAATGCGGAACCAAACTCGCCCCGACCGAGCAGCCACCTCATTCAGAGCCGCGCACGTAAGTAAGCGGCGCGCGACATTCAGCCACGTTGGACGATCCGCATCGCCCAAGAACCTAACCACTGCGCCAGCCAATTCGCCCCAACGGGGCGACGGACTGTAGCCACGCGGTGAAGCGCGGCCGCCCCGGCCGCGCGCAACCCGTGGACCCCGGGCCCCCGGGTTCTCCCGCCCCGGCAGGGGCGGAGGAAATCCCAACACCCCAGCGCCGACCAGGATCAGGCCCTCTCAAGGATAGCGCATCGCAAATTGTCGAAAACCGTAGCACTCAGAGCCCCCGGCAAAGCCGGGACTCATCGCGCCCGCCCAAAGATGGCGCCACACTCAACAGACTCCCCTCAACCAGAAATGCCCGCGCCCCCCTTACCCATCGACTTCTTCGCGACGTCCCGCCGTTCGCACTCTGTTGCCGTCAATCCCACGTCCAGGCCTTCGATCTCCGCAAGCAAATCCAATAGCCGAGCATACTGTTTCTCCTTCCATGCTTCATAAGCAAGGTCGCGGAGGTTGGCCGCGCGCCATCGCGCTCGCTTCGCGTCAATGACCGAGCCCGGGACTCGCGGATCGCGAACCATTTTCAGATCGCCTCGCAGGATCGGCGCGGCATACTTGATCACCGCCTCGCGCCATTGCTCCAGCGCGCTCCGCAGCCCATCGAGTTGAACTACATAAAGCGGTAGCCCCACTTCACTGGAAAGGTGCCCGGAACACTCGATGATTAGGCGAATTTCGACGAATCGCTGCCTTCGCCAGAATCTCTTGGATTCGCGAAACCCAATCATGAATCCGAACGACGGCACGTGTTCGATTCCCACCACAAACTCAACATCGCGCCGCGTGTAATTGAGGCCTGCATCGCCATCGGCCGCACGCGAAAACCCGTGCTCCGCCATCACGCCATCAAAGACCTCTGCCGCGATTCGACGGAAGTCCTCATTAGTCGCAATGCCGCCACCCATGCCGCAATTCCATTCTTAGCCGTCTCATCGCCAGCCGAGAATCTTAGTTAAGCTCCCCGCCACGCGATACAATTCAACTATGCACATCAACCCGAAACACCGCCGAGTTGCAAAATGGACATGGCTGCTCGCAACGAGCATATGCTTGGGCCTCTATATCAGCACGCTCCCGGCCGCCCTCGTCTGGAGCGGCCAGCGTCGCGACCGCCGCACCGACTTCGTTCTCACCGCGGGCAGCGGGTTACTCTGGACCTGGGGACCATCCTCGCAACAAATCTCCGGTGGATGGCGCATCGATCACGCAGCTGCGGCCTTCGATTGGCCCAACATCGCCTGGCTGCCTCGATTCTCCAGTAGCCCGCGCGGCTGGGCGCTGCGCCTTCCGCTCTGGCCACCGATCCTGATCTCCGCCATCACGGCCGCAATCCTTTGGTACCGCGACCGCCCTGCCCCCTCCCCGGCCACTGCACGCGCTGCAACTACAACCTAACCGGCAACCAGTCCGGCAAATGCCCCGAATGCGGCACCCCGGCCCCAAAACCCGAACCGGCCGCCCCCAAGTCCGAGCCGGTGCCGTAAGGCCCGGGCCCGAGACGAACGCCCACCAACCCGCCTTCGACTAAACCAGCCGCATTTTGGCAGATCCCCAAACTCGTCGAGGTGCCTCTCACACTGCAACTCGCGATGACCGAGCGGGCAAGCATCGCTAGACTCGTGCCTGCCAACGGACCCATGCCCGCGATGAATCGAGATAGTCAGTCCACAGATGCAAGCCAACCGAACGTAACGGCGTCGCGCCCCAATCGCACAGAGCTGTACTGCGCGCAGTGCGGCTACAACCTGCGCGGCTTGACGACCACCGGAACATGCCCTGAATGCAACTTTGAAATATCGAAATCACTGGACACCACGGCTCACCACGGCTTCCGCGATGCCTCCCACCTTCACCAAACCCTTCGACGCCTGGGGTTCGTCGGCGCCCTCCTCGCTGCAATCGCAGTATTCCAATCAACGCTACCCGGTCACTGGCTGTCTCAAACCGGTCCCGTCAGCGCCGGCTACACGCACACGCTCATCACTCATCTCCTCGATCCGGTAGTCGGCCTCGCGCTCCTCGGCGCCCTGTTCATCGCCTGCCGGCGGCTATCTGAGGCGGTTAACGGTCTCCAATCCTCGAAGCAAAATCCCATTTGGCTCGCTACGTTAGTCATTTTGGGAATTCAGATACTGCTGATGACCATTTACATCCTGATCGATTTATCAATCCTCACGTCGACGCCGCGCTCGACCATGCAATATCTGCTAAATACTTGTTTCTGGATGATTTGGCATGAGGCGCCTCCGTTCTTCCTAGCAATGCTGGCGTTTGTTCTTTGGGGAATACTCGACGACTGCGCGATCATTGCGACACGTCAATCGCGTCCGATTTGGTTTCGACGACTGCAGCTCGCGCGATGGATCGCAACTGTTTCCATCACAGCGTGCGCCGCGCTGGCGATCGCGTGGATACTCTTGCCATTTGTGAATCGAGGCTCTGCAGCAATTCCACAGTTCCTTTACCGCTCGGAAAGCGCGGTCGCTTCGATTGCCGCCGCCGGGATCACCGCCGCAACCGCGGTGCTTCTTGCCTTCATAGGAACTGTGCGACCCGTTGCCGTCCGCAGTACTGTTGAGACCGCGGAATCGACCGATTTCTACCGGCAGCTGCTGCGAACCACTACGGCCGCCCTCGCCGCCGCATCGTGCCCCCTGTGCTTCGCACTACTGCTCCTCGGCTTCACGCTTTTCCCACCACCAATAGAACCCAAGACGAAATTGGCGGAATTTCTTGCACCCGCGCTTGCTTTCGGAAACCTGGCCGGCTTATTGATCGCCGAGTCACTGGTTTTTCTGCGTTCCAGACGACTGCGATCGTTTGACCCAGGTTGGAACAGTTCGGTTCGAACAATGGCCGCAATCCGAGCCGGCTATCTCGTCGCCCTCGTCTTTTATCTGACATTGGAGGGAATTGGATACAGATATCCCGTCAACGAGGGGATGATCATCATGGCCCGGGCGGCGCTTGCCCTCTTCCTGTGGCTGTCTTGGAGATTGCTGACCGAGTTGTGGAAGAAATCCGCCCCTATTCCAAATTCTCGCCTTGGCAAAATGTTTATCGTGACTCTCCTAGCATACATCTTACTTCGCTATCTGGATTTCGCGTTTCGTCGCGCAGTCGGCGGCGAACTCGGTCTGGCAACCAAATCCGGCGCAATACTCGGATACGTCGATCAAACGCTGAGTCTTCTTGCAGAGCTGGCCCTGGCCGCGACTTTTGGCTCGCTGGCCGTTGCCGCATTCCGCGCGAGAAAAGCGGCCCATTCCAATCTGCTATCGCTTGAGCGTGGATCTATGGCAGAAGCACACACCTAGGCGCCCCCGACCACTGCACGAACTGCAACTACAACCTAACCGGCAACCAATCCGGCAAATGCCCCGAATGCGGAATACCCACCCCAAAACCCGAACCGGCCGCCCCCAAGTCCGAGCCGGTGCCGTAAGGCCCGGGCCCGAGACGAACGCCCACCAACCCGCTTTCCACTCAACCAACCACGCACTGCTCATTGCGAACAATTCGAGAAGTCGCTCTTGACTTCCGATTTGCGCTGAATAAAACAATATCCGAACACGCCCCGGGAGACGGGTCGGGGGCGATCCGGGGTCTCATTGCGCAAAACCCGACCCAAAGGGAATCGCCAGGTCCCCGCCTATTCCCCTCTCCCCATTCGGGGGAGAGGGGTCGGGGTGAGGGTTCGCGCAAGCGAAAGCTCTTTGAAAAGTGAATCACCTGCGGCCCACTTGAGCGGATTGAACGATTACTTGCCCTGAGCGTGTCGAAGGGTCACTGATTATCACTTTTATCACTTGCAGCCTGTGGCCTGTCGCTCGCGGCTGCGGGTTCCCTGGGCCGCATTATCACGTTTAGCACCGATGGGCTGGAACGGGTGCCTGAACAGATATCAAACAAATCGGGCCACCCCAAATCTCACGAATCTCATCCGCCAACCGCGTTCTCCACCCCAAAATCGAGGTCGTCTCAAAAATCTCATCGAGACGACTCAACGCCCAATGCTCAACGCCCAGCCCCCCGGCCTCGCCAATCTCATCCCGGCGTCTCGCCCGCGTCTCACGAATCTCACTCGTCTCACGCAGCACCACCCGCTCAATCCTCCGTCCCTTCATCTCCCCGCGTCCTGTTCCCAGTTCCCTGTTCCCTCCCTCGCTCCCCAGTTGTCCGCCCCCGGCCCAGCGGCCAAGATGGCCCGAATTACCAAACTCGGATCGCCAACGATCCAGGAAGAAGGAGGGATCCCGTTATGTCCGAAATCTCACGTCGCGACTTCATCCGCGCCGCCTCGGCCGCCGCCGGTGCAGGCGCCCTCGGCGCGCTCCCCGGCTGCTGTGTCCCGGGACTCTCTTCCGACCCGCTCTTCGGCCAGTTCGAATACGTGGTCGTCCTCATGATGGAAAACCGCTCCTTCGACAACCTCCTCGGCTACCTCTACGACCCCGCTACCCTGCCCCCCGGCGTCACCTATAACGGCGTCATCGGTAAGAACCTGTCGAACCCGATCCCCTCCGACGCCGACCCGGACGGTCGCCTCGTCGTCCCCTTCGAACCGGCATTCGTCTACGACAACCCCAACCCCGACCCCGGCGAGCCCTACCCCCACGTCAACACCCAGCTCTTCAATACCGTCATCCCCGATTCAAATCGCTATAAGGCCGTCGGGCACATGGAACCGCCCTTCAACCTGCCCAACCCCGTCCCCGGCGTGCCCCCCATGTCCGGCTTCGTCCGCGACTACATCGACAACTACGTCACCACCAACGGCCGCATGCCCACCTACGAAGAGTTCCGCATCATCATGCAGGGCTACCAGCCCGAAACACTGCCTGTCACCAACACCCTTGCCCGCCGCTTCGGCGTCTGCGACAACTGGCACTGCGCCGTCCCCAGCCAGACCTTCTGTAACCGCTCGTTCTTCCACACCGGCCAGTCATCCGGCTTCGTCGTCAATGAGCCCTACTACCGCTGGCCGCTCCAGAACACTGCCGACACGATCTTCAACCGCATCGACGAAGCCAGAAAATGCGAGCTCGAATGGGGCATCTACTTCGACCTCGAAGACATCATGTCCCTCACCGCCCTGCTCCACTTCCAGCGCCTGCAGCCGCTCCCCAATCCCCGCATCCGCTCAATGCAGCGCTTCTATCGAGACGTCGCTACAGGCAAGCTCCCGCGCTACACCTTCATCGAGCCGCGCCTCTTCCTGAACCACAACGACATGCACCCGCCCGTGAAGATCCTCGGCCACACTCAGCCGTCGAGTCTCCTGCCCGGCGAGATCCTCATCAACGACGTCTACAACGCCATCCGCACCTCCGACTCCGCCCAGGGCAACAACTACCAGAACACCCTCTTCATCATCACCTTTGACGAACACGGCGGCTGCTTTGATCACGCCCCGCCCCCGGCCGCGGTCACGCCCGATCCGTCCGCTCCGGCCGGCCAGATGGGCTTCCGCTTCGACCGCCACGGCGTTCGCGTTCCCGCCATCTTCGTCTCGGCATTCATCGAGTCACAGACGATCATCAACGCCCCATTGCACCACTGCTCGGTCATCAAGACCGTTTGCGAAAAATGGGGCTTGCCGGGCCTGACCGATCGCGACAAGACCGCCCCCGATCTGGCCGGCATTTTTAGCCGATCGACCCCGCGCTCGCGCGAAGATTGGCCGGTCATCACGCCGATCCCCATCCCACCCGACATCGAGACCGCCTCGCGCTCCGACGATCGACCCATCAACGACCTGCAACGCGCGATCATTGGGATGGCTGCCGCCGTCGCTGGGGGACCGACCAACGAAGCCCCGCCCATCACCACCGTCGGTGAGGCGACTGAGTACCTGCAGCATGCGGCTGACGCGATCGGATGGCGAATCGAGGAGTAAGCAAGCGTGCTGAATTGGATGGGCTATCTCAAGTTCTTCGTCGCCCTGGTTGGCATCGCCAACCCGATCGGCGGAGTCCCCATCTTTCTCGCCCTCACCGCGGGTCAGAGCAAACAGCAACTAAGCCGTACCGCCCGACGCGCCGCCCAGACGGTCGCGGGTGTCCTCATCGTCTCCGCCGTCGCCGGCCAGCTCATCCTCAAGCTCTTCAGCATCAGCATCCCCGCCTTCCGGATCGCCGGCGGCATTCTGATCCTGCTCATGTCGATCGACATGCTCCTCGCCCGCGTCGGCCGGGCCAAACAAACCCCCGAGGAAGCCGAAGAAGCCGTTGACCGCGAAGCCCTGGGCGTCGTCCCGCTCGGCATGCCGATCATCGCCGGCCCCGCATCGATCAGCACCGTCATCCTCTACACGCAGCAATCAACGAACTGGCGGCACGTCGTGGCCGTTTGTGCCGTCGCCTGTCTCGTCGCAATCGTCGTCTGGATCGCGCTTCGATCATCAGAGTGGACCGAACGGATGCTCGGCCAGACAGGCGTCAACATTTTCACGCGCATCATGGGCCTGATTCTGGCCGCAGTCGGCGTCGAGTTCGTGACTTCCGGCCTCGGCGAGCTCTTCCCGGCCCTCTTGAAATCAGGAGCGGCATAATCGAGATGTGTGCTGTCAACCACAACTTCGCCCCCGCAGTGCAACGCTGCACGCGCCGCCCCACGATCGCTCACGAGCCGGCGATTCTAATTGACACGCATCTTCGAGATTCCTATTCTGAGACCCTCGCAGTCGCAG
This sequence comes from Planctomycetota bacterium, assembly GCA_015654675.1. Classification (GTDB taxonomy): domain Bacteria; phylum Planctomycetota; class Phycisphaerae; order UBA1845; family UTPLA1; genus SpSt-539. The sequence goes on from JAATGM010000042.1 coordinate 53,371, forward strand.
ACGCGTCCCGCGCGTCGCCGGATCAAGGAGGACAGGGAATGAAGAAGCTGCTCACCACATTTGTTCTTGCATCGCTGGCTGTCACCACGCCCGCGTTTTCCGCCATCACCATCGAGGCGTTCGGTACGGTCGCGGACAATTCGCTCGGCAGCGGACCGTGGGCCGCCGCCCAGATCGGCGACCCCGCGCATGTCATCTTTCAGGTTCCCGATACCGGCTTTGTCATCGACCCAGGCCACTCCGAGAGCTACGAGCTCGACCGCCCCACTTTCTCAATGGAGGTCAATGGAATCCCCGTTGGTCTGCGATTGACCGGCATCGGCGTCACCGCGTTCGTCGGAAATGACTTTCCAGTCGCTGACGCCTTCGTGCTCGGGCCCGACTTCATCGCCATGACGCCGGGCAGCGGCTACAGCTTCAACTTCGAGCTTCACGACTCGACCGGCACCGCCTGGAACTCCGCTTCGCTCTCCGGTGACATCGGAACGTATGCAGCCGCGGCGTTCGACGACTACCTCTGGGGCGCCAATAGTGAAAACGGCGGTCTCTCGATCGAGCTGAGCTCCTTCGTCATCGCCCCCGAGCCGACCACGCTCGCGCTGCTGGGCTTGGCCACCCTGGTCACGGCTCGCCGCCGGGCTCGCTGATACCGACTACTTCTTCGGCTGGTCAGCCAATCCCAAGGCGCGCGTCGCCCAACGTACCGTCGCGCCCGGAATGATCGCGCTCACGACGACGACAAAGAACACCAGATCAAACGCATTGAGCGTGTCCTGCAGCTCCGGCGACTGCCCGGGCGCTTGCAGCACCGGCATCGTCGCCAGGATGATCGGCACCGCCCCGCGTAACCCCACCCACGAGATGTAGACGACCTCGCGCAGCGAGAATCGGAAGGGTATCAAGCACAACGACACCACCACCGGCCGCGCCACAAACGCCAGCCAGAGCGCCAGTGCAGTTCCGGTGATCGCAACGCGCGGAAGCTGCTTCGGAAAGATAAGCAACCCCAGCATCAGAAACATCAATACCTGCGCTAGCCATGCAATCGATTCCTGAACCCGCGCCAGGTTTCGCCGTTGCCGCACTCGCCCGTTTCCGACGACGATCCCGGCCAGATAGACCGCGAGAAACCCGCTTCCACCCAGCTTCGTTGCTCCGCCATACGTAACGAGCGCGATGGCCAGCGACATGGCCGGCACCAGCGCCGTCGTCGCGGGCTGTGTGATTCGCAGGAGCATCTGGCCGATGAGCCCGGCCCCGATTCCCGCCGCCGCCCCGAGTACCAGCTGATAGGCGATGGCTCCCAGCAGCGGTAGATGCACGTCGGCCGGGTGCAGCAGATGGAGAGTCGCCGCCGTGGTCAGAATGACCGCGACCGGGTCGTTCAATCCGCTCTCAAGCTCAAGCGTCAGTCCGACGCGCCGGCGCAGTGGCACGCCCTGCAACACCGCGAACACCGCAGCGGCATCGGTCGATGACATGATCGCACCGACCAGCAACGCTTCTTTCCAGGCAAGCCCGAGGAATCGCGCACCAGCGGCCGTCAGTCCGGCGATGCCCACCACGCCAAACGTCGCCAATACCGAGGCCGGCAGGAACGCCCCGCGCACTCGCGCCAGCGATGTGTTGAATCCGCCGGCATATAGAATCACGACCAGCGCCAGCGTCCCGAAGATGTAAGCAAGGTCGTAACGCTCGAACGGAATTCGCCCCGGACCGTCCGAACCCGCCAGCATCCCAATGACCAGAAAGATGAGCGCGATCGGCACGCCAAATCGCGTCGTCAGCCGGCTCAGCATGCAGCTCACGCCGAGCAGCGCGCCGCCGATCAGCAGTGCAATAGCCGTCAGGTCTGGAACGTCCTCAAACATGCGGCGCGTAGACGAACGCCTAATTCGTCTGAGGTCAAAGCGCGTTTGAAAGGATTGCTACTCGGTTGGCCGGAAGAGGGCGATGCTCGCCGTGTGGCCATGGATGAAGTTCTTGCTGCCGACCGGCCCGAACTCACCGGCGCAGAAGAAACCAGCGATCGGAACATCTCCCACGCCAGCCCGCAGAGCCGAAATGTCGTGATTGGGTTGCTCAAAAAGCCGCGTTCCCCGGCCATTGCAGTTGAACAATAGCGCACCAGCCGGAGGCGGCTGTCGATGGCTGGCGAGCAGCTTCCGCAGGTCTTCCTCGGCTGTCTTGGCGTCCCGCACATGGAATTGAATCGTTCGACCGACCCGCGCGTAATCACCGATCATCAACGAACCGGTCCGCTGATCCGCCCCGATCATGTTGCGAATCAGGAAATCGCCGCGGCCAAACTCATCCTTGTATTCACTGATGGCCGTCCCGACGAAAATCCCCTGTTGCATCAGCTTCTTCTCTTCGTCGTTCGCGGTCGTAAAGACCTCATTCAGCATCTGCATGGCCGGCTTGCCCCCAAGCAGCTTGATGACATTTTGCTCGGCCGATGTAATCACGAACGGCCGACCGATGGGCCGGCAACCCTGCGAAACAATCGTCTCGACCATTAATGATCCGCTCAGCGCGATTCCAACCGCACCCTCGTCGTAACATTCATCATCGCAAACCAGTCGAACCTGACCGGCCGCGTCCGCCCCGCTGGCCATTCCGCCGACGACCGGGACACCCGCAAAGTGCTCCGTCACGGCATTCAGAAAATTAACAATATGAAAGCTGAACGGGTCAGCCAGCACGATGAACGTCAATCCAGGGGTGGGTCGCACGTCGAGCAAGTCCTGAAACTCCTCGACAGTGCTAACCTCTTCAAAGCTCTCCTGGTCGATTCGAAAGGGCTGAACATTGACGTTCGGCAGGTGCGCGAGCCAAAGCGCCATGGCTGGTTCACGTTCGATTTCGCCTTGGGGACCGATGATCCCTTCGCCCGTGCAGCCGATCAGATGGTCTGTCTCGGTTCTGATTCGAATCCGCTCGGCGGCGTCCGCGAATTCGTCCTCGAAGTGGTTGGAAGCAAAAAACAAGGCGAGGTTTGGCTGCAGACCGGCCAGCGACGCCGAGGCATTGTCGCAAATGGCCTCGACACCCTCCTTCCAACCGCTACAACGCGACACCGATGCGCCGATTTTCATGCCGGTAATCCCTTCCGTCCTCTACAATGGTAGACAGCAGGTGGACCCGCAGCCAAGCCGTATTCTATATTGCAGCGGAGCGGGACGTCGGGCAATAGCCGCTGTTAGGTTGGTCCGGATCGGAAGACTTTGAGCGACACGCCACGTAATCAAACCAGCGTTAGACAGGAACGCGCCGCGCTCGTCGGCCTGCTATTGCCGACCGACAAGGCGCCAAGCCGATACTGGGATCCGCTCGCGGAACTTGGCGCGCTCGCCGAGGCCGCCGGCGCGGACGTCGTCGATCGCGTCGTCCAGCGCCGCGACAAGATTTGCCCGGCCACCTACATCGGCAGCGGCAAGGTATTGGAATTGGCGGAACGCGTGATCGAAAAAGAGGCCGACGTGGTCATCTTCGACAACGACCTGTCGCCTTCTCAAATCCGCGAAATTGAAGAAGTGACGAAGCGCAAGGTCCTCGATCGGACCGAGTTGATCCTCGACATCTTCGCGTCACGGGCGCGCACCCATGCCGCGCGTCTTCAGGTCGAACTGGCGCAGCTCGAATACACCGCTCCGCGCCTCCGCGGCATGTGGACCCACCTCGAACGCCAGGTCGGCGCCGCTGGCGGAAATTCGGCGGTGGGCGGCATCGGCACGCGCGGGCCCGGCGAACGGCAGATCGAAATCGATCGCCGGATCGTCCAAAAGCGAATGAGTTTCTTGAAGGAACAGCTCCAGCAAATCGATGCACGCAAGCTGCGCGAGGTTCGCAGCCGCGGGGAGCATTTCACGGTCTGCCTCGTGGGCTACACGAATGCCGGCAAGAGCACGCTGATGAATGCTCTGACCGACGCCGGAGCGCTGGTCGAGAACAAGCTGTTCGCAACGCTCGATACGCTCACGCGCAAATGGACACTTTCAGGCGGACAGACCGCGCTGCTCTCCGACACCGTCGGGTTCGTCCGCGATTTGCCTCACCACGTTGTCGCGTCGTTTCGGGCTACCCTGGAAGAGACGATTCACGCCGATTTACTCTTACACGTCGTCGACTCGACTGCTCCGGATGCCCAGGCACAGATAGCTGCGGTCGAAGCGGTTCTGGCCGAGCTGGGCTGTGCCGAATCGCCGACCCTGCTTGTTCTGAATAAAGTGGACGCCGTCGCCGATCCGGCGGCATTGTCCGTGCTTCGCCTTCAATTCCCCGAAGCGGTCGAAATCTCTGCCCGGGCCGGCATTGGAATCGATCTGCTGACCGAGCGCGTCGCCGCACAGATGCGCGGGCGATACGCACTGGTCGAGGTCGAGGCCGACGCCGGCAACGGCAAACTGCTTGCCTACGTCAACCGCCACGCGCACGTAATGAGTCGGCAATATCTGGATGGCCTGGTCCGTCTGTCGCTGCGAGTGTCTCCCGGGGAAGTTCCGAGAATCTGCGACATGGGCGCCCGCCTCGTGTCATCTGACGCACCTGCGAACTAGCCACCGGTCCAAAGCGCAATCACTGCCCCCGAGCGTAAGTGACATTTCCGATTTCGCATCTCAAGCATGGTCCGCAAAGGTCCGACCCACTTGGTGAGGACCGGCCTCGCCAACCGACTCAAATCGGGCACGGTCCGCCTCGGTGGGCCCATTCATGCAATACGCCATCGATATCAGCGAGCGACAGTCGCGCAGAGTGCTGGAACAAGGCGTGCGGATGCAGTCGCAGCTCTTGATTGAGCCGGTCGGCATTCCTGAGCGCACCATCCTCGGGTTCATCGCCTCGGGGGACTCCGATGTCCTCGTCGCGGAATTGACGGGCCCGCCACACCCATGGCTGCGCGAGCTGGTCGGCCGCAATGCCGGCGTCCAGCTTTTCCAGGAAGAGCGGTACCTCTTCAACAGCAAGATTCTGGGCGGCCCAACCTGGCATGAAGGCGAACAGATCACCCTTCAGTCCCCGCGCGTGCTCCAGGTCATGCAGCGCCGCCGATTCTGGCGGGCCAAGCTGGCACCATCCTCGATGGTCAATCTCCATTGGAACACGAACAGCCGGGCGCTTCACACGAATGGTCCGTTGCTCAACGTGAGCAGCGAAGGGCTCGCGTGCAAGCTTGATGCCGGCGCTGCGCAATCCATCGGAATCGGCGGGCGGGTTCGCGCCGAGTTCAAAATCCCGCAATCCTCCAGTATTTTCCGATTCGAAGCCGTCATTCGAAACTGCTCGCCGGCCAGCGACGAGTCGTGGATTCTCGGTATGGAATTTCTGACCGACGGAGACGAGGCACAGAGTGCCGCCCAGCAGCGCTTGCGCGATCTTCTCTATCAGTCGCGAATGGCCGAGTGCGAGGCCTCGTCAAAATGAGCGATCAAGCAACGATCAACCACGCCGTCCGAAATCGAATCCTGCAGTGGGCGGTGCGCCGGCACGAACAGGTCAGTCTTACATTTCAGCGCGACGGCGATTGGATCATCGGTCGGTCCAATCTCCTGTGGCTCGATGAGGCCTCGGAAAACCTCGGCGTCGCCTACCCCTCATTCGCCGCGCACGCCGCACCGCTCGAGATTTCGCATGGCGAATCGCTTGGAGTGTCGTTTCGTCGCGGACACAAGAAGTGCGTGTTCTCGTCGCGCGTCACAGCGCGGCAGCAGGGCGCCGACGGAATCGCGCACCTGGCGCTGGCGTGCCCTGACGAGTTGCACGAATACCAGCGCCGTGCCTATCAGCGCGCGACGGTTCCACCCGGGCGCCGCATCCCCGTCCTCGTGCTCCGCAGCGATGAATCAAAACAACTTCTCTGTGCTGGCGACGTGCGCGACATTTCTGCCGGCGGCACGCAAATCGAACTGGACGCGCCCTACGACGCACACATGCGCGTCGGCGATGCCATTCGCCTCGAAATGACCCCCGATCCCCGGAGCCCGGCCCTCGTACTACCCGGCGTGTTCAGACATGCCAGCGCCCTGGCGTCGGGAAAAATCGCGATTGGAATACAGTTTCGCGGACTGGAAGCGAGCCGGGACGGCCACGTCGTCTTGTCGCTGATTTCCCGGCTCGTCAGTGACTTTCGCGGTCCCGCCAACCGCCGGACTCCCGCGGAGCAAGCAAACGAAATCCCGGAGCATGAGGGGTAAAAAAAAGAAGGACCCGAGCTCGCCGTTACTCGGATCCTCCGTATCAGGCTGCCCCGCTAACAGCGGGAGACCCACAGCCTCGTTCGATGTATCGTCCTTAGCCAATCGCTCCTTGAAGCCGCCGGCGCGTTCGGCCAACTTCAACGGCAGTCGCTGCGCCGTCCGAGTAATTTCTGCCTAGCGCGACGGCAGCGAATTAATTCTCGGACCGGATTGACGCACGTTTTTTCAAATCGGATGATGAACGAGCGGGCGTTCTTTTCGTAGCGCCAATCGGAGCCATCTGATGCGACGTAATTCCCTTCTTTTGATCCCGATCATTTGGATGCTGGCCGGTGGCTGCGAGAAACAGCCCGAGTTGCCGCCCGAGCTTCGTCAGGCCGAAGACCAAGCGCCAAACGTAGGTTTCACCGCCACGCTCAATGGACCGGAGCGCCTGGTGCTCGCAAACGTGTCATTGCAGTTTGGCCCCGGCGGAGACAGCGACTCGTCCGTGACGCTCTCCGGCCGCGGAGCTTCGGATGAGGCGATCGTGCTTTCAGCAAACGCAAAGCCCCGAAAAGGAGCTGCTACGATGCCCGGCGATCCTCTAACCAGCCGCAGCTTCGAGGTGACGGGGCCGGGCAAGACATGGCTCGGACCTACCGACGGGATCCGATCGATGCGTTCGCGGTATCAGGCGGAGACCGCCACAATTATCATCGATCGCGTCAACGGCGATGCCGCGACTGGCCGAATCGAAGGCAAGTTTTGGCGTTTCGATCGACGCGACCCGGGGCTGCGCCCCCCCACGCCGGAGCAATTCGCCGGCTCGTTTACAGCGAAGATCATCCGCTGATTCTCGAAAGTTCCAAACGGCGAAGTTCCCGATCGTGCGCGTGGCGCAACGCGACCTGCGAAGCCACGGCACCGCAAAGCGCTAGAAGCATGTCCCACTGGGTGTCCCACGGATCGCCTTGCGTTCCCAGAAAGGCCTCCGCTGCAGTGCCAGTCGCGACCGCAACCCACCATTCGATCAATTCATAAAACGCGCTGATGGCGAGGCAGACACAACACACCAGGACGAATAGCCATTTGCCGGGCCGAAGCGGTGACGTGCGGAGCAGTAACTCGCGTGACACAATTGCCGGAAAGAAACCCTGCGCAACGTGACCGAGGCGATCAAAATGATTTCGCGACAAATGAAACGTGTCCCGTAGCCAATTGAACAACGGCACTTCGGCGTAGGTATAGTGGCCTCCGACAAGCAGAATCGCGGCGTGCAGCCAGATGCAGACATACGCGAGTCGCGTGAGCGGGAAACGCGAGCAGGTCGAGAGGAGCACCACCGCCGCGGCGATTGCCGGCGCAACTTCAAGCCACCAGGTCAACCGGTCGCGCGGGGCAATCGCCGACCAAACGAGGATCGCCACAAAGCTGATCAGTAATCCGAACTGAAGAAGACCATCGCGATCGTGGAACTTGGCAGCCGGCATTCCACCGGATGATACGGCGAATCCGCCCGGGATGAGTCTCGTAACTCGTGTGCATATCGAGAACTGCGCGGTTCAAACCATGCGTGTTCGCAAGTGTCCATTCATATAAGCAACGACGCCGACCGTTGCCACAAAGGAGAAGCACATGTTCGCGGACGGCAATTTCAGCAGATCGCGGCGAATTGGCGTGCTGGCCACAATCCTTGGATTACTGACAGGGATTGAAGGTGCCCTGGGTGGCGAACAACGCCGTCCACCTCGACCCGACGGGCGCGGCAGCATGCGCTGGATTGATCCAGTCTTTGAGACTCGATACCGCACGGTCGTCGATCCAGCCGTCTTCGAGACCCGCTCGGAGCGAATCTGGATTGAGCCGCAATACCGGGAGCAGTCTGTGCGCGTTGTGGTTCCCGCCGTGTTTGAAGAGCAGACGCGTCGGGTCTGGCGCGAGCCGGTCGTTGAATACCGACCCATTGCGACCGCAGGGATCGGATTCAACGCAAAACGCATAGGAATTGCGATCGCTTGTGCAGCGCCCCAACCGGTCGTCGTCGTCCCCGGGCATTGGGAGAGCGTCTGTGAGCGTGTCTGCGTCCGTCCGGAGGCCGTTCGAATCGAGACGCAACGAGTCTGCGTTCAATCAGGACGATGGGAAGTTGTCGAGCGACGCATCTGCGTAAAGCCGGAATGCAGCCGCGTCGTTGCGGAACAGGTTTGCGTTGCTCCAGGACGGTGGACTTCGGACAACAATTGCGCCCCACTAGCCAGCATCGGAACGGGATTTAACGTCAACTTCGCGTTCCGACGCTAACCTATCGATTCGAAGCATCGCGCCGGGCCGAGTTTTGAGACGAACTCGACCCGGCGATCCTTCCGGGATGACGTTCGGCCACACGCCGGTTATACTCTGCTGGGAGGCGGGGTCGCGTTACCGACCCACAGACATAACCTTATTACCCATTTGGAGTTGTCGCCATGCCGCCGTCCAAGCCGGTTGTCGGCCTTGCGGGCGGAATCGGGTCAGGGAAGTCCGAAGTTGGCCGAATTCTGGCGTCGTTGGGTGCTGCGGTCATTTCGTCGGACCAGCTAAACCGGCAAGAGCTTGAAAATACTGAAGTTAAGGATACTTTGGCACGCTGGTGGGGTCCGCGGGTACTGGCCGATGACGGAAGCGTAGATCGGGCCGTCGTCTCGGAAATCATCTTTGCGGATGAGACCCAAAAATCGCGGCTGGAAGCCCTGACTCACCCTAGAATTGCCCAGCGACGGCAGCGCTTGATGGAGCAATACTCGCACGATTCGGGTGTTCCGCTCATTGTCATCGACTCGCCGCTGTTGTTTGAAACCCACCTTGATCGCCTCTGCGACCGGATCATCTTCGTTGAATCTGATCGAGCGATTCGTTTGGAGCGAGTTAGGGCATCTCGCGGCTGGTCGGCAGATGAACTGGATCGTCGAGAAAAAATGCAGCAGCCACTTGAATTCAAACGAGCCCGGGCTGATCATGTTTGTACAAACAATTCCGACGTGGGTGCGCTGAGACAGCAAGTCAAAGCGATCTTTTCCCGGATTGTTTCCGGCACAGGATTTTCGGTGCAAGACGCTGGTTGACCTTGCCTCGACCCGTTCGGGTCGAATGCGTCGAGGTTTCCCGAGTCGATTCCCCCCAAACAATCAGGCGCGGGTCGATCAACCGGCTTCGTTAAACACCTGGCAGAGCATTTTCACACGGAGGTTTTTTCATGGCCAAAACGCACGGTTCCACGCGAAGCCGGTCCTCGCATTCGCGTTCGAGTTCAAGCTCGAAGCCCGCGGCACCGAAACGCGAAGAATCGTTCGATGAAGGCCTGGACGACCCGGTCGCCACGGCCGCACCGGCAGCGCCGCCTCCGAAGCCCCAGACGCCGCCACCCAAGGTCGCACCGATTCAACCTCCACCGCCCCCCGCGCCGCCCGCCGATTCAATCGACGATGTCGACGGGCCCGTCGACGCTGAAACGCATGAGAAGTACGAGCAGGTCAAGCGCGGCGAGTTGCACATCCGCGATCTACAGAAGATGAGCGTTACCGATCTTCACGAAGTCGCCCGGAAGGAAGGCATCTCGGATTTTGCATCGCTTAAGAAGCAGGACCTGATCTTCAAAATCCTCAAGGAGCGCATCAACAAGAACGGCTTGATGTACGGCGAGGGCGTCCTCGAAGTCCTGCCAGACGGCTTCGGCTTCCTGCGCAGCCCGGAGTACAACTACCTACCATGCCCGGATGACATCTATGTCAGTCCGTCGCAAATTCGCCGATTCGGCTTGCGGACCGGCCACACGATTTCGGGGCAGATTCGCCCGCCAAAGGAATCCGAAAAATACTTCGCGTTGCTCCGAGTCGAAGCGATCAACTACGAAGATCCAAACGTTGTCACCGAGAAAACCCTATTTGAAGACCTTACTCCGTTGCATCCGACCCGGCGATTCATCCTCGAGACGGCCGCGGGTGAGGTGAACATGCGCGTGGTCGATCTGGTGACGCCCATCGGAATGGGCCAGCGCATGCTGATCGTCGCTCCGCCCCGCACGGGAAAGACCGTGCTGCTCCAGAAGATTGCCAACGCGATTTCCAAGAACCGCCCCGAGGTGGTCGTCATCATTCTGCTGATCGACGAACGCCCGGAAGAAGTGACCGAAATGCAGCGGCATACACAGGCCGAAGTCGTCAGCTCAACGTTTGATGAGCCGGCGTCGCGGCATGTTCAGGTCGCTGAAATGGTTATCGAAAAGGCCAAGCGTCTGGTCGAATATGGCAAGGAAGTCGTAATTCTTCTCGACTCAATCACTCGGCTCGCCCGCGCCTACAACACCGAAGTCCCGCACTCCGGCAAGATTCTGACGGGCGGAGTCGATGCCAATGCGCTTCAGAAGCCCAAGCGATTCTTCGGTGCAGCCCGCAATATCGAAGAGGGCGGCAGTCTGACAATCGTCGGCACCGCTCTGGTTGATACCGGAAGCAAGATGGATGAAGTCATCTTCGAGGAGTTCAAGGGCACCGGTAACAGCGAATTGCATCTCGACCGCCGACTGGTCGAAAAACGCATCTGGCCGGCAATCAATATCCCGGCCTCGGGAACGCGAAAGGAAGAATTGCTGCTTCACGAGAAGGAACTCGAACTGATCTACAAACTCCGTCGCGTCCTGTCGGATATGAACCCGGTTGAGGCGATGGAACTGCTTACCAGCCGGCTTGGAAAGGTGAAGTCCAACGCTGAGTTCCTCATGACGATGAATCTGGCATAGTGCCACCCGCCGACCTAAAACAAAAAAGGCCGACCCATCGGGGCCGGCCTTTTGCTTGCGAATCAAAACTGATTACTTCAGAACCGCATCCTCTTCGATCGCCTTGCGGAGCTTATGCAGCGCCGAAAGCTGAATCTGACGGACGCGTTCCTTGCTCACGCGCATCTGCCGGCCAATTCGGTCGAGCGTAAGCCGCGAATCGACCTCCTCGTTCGGGAATCGCTTGCGGAGAACCATCTGTTCGACCTCGGAGAGTTCCGCGCGATTGCCACGCATAATGTCCCCGAGTCGCTCGACGTAGAGACCCTGACTTTCGACGCGCACTGCCTCGGGCAGGTCGCTCTTTTCAAATTCGGGGTCAAACGGCACGGTCATGAACTGCCGGCGACGCGAATCCCGCATGGCGGCCCTTGAGAACGCACGGATGATTGCGTTGCACGCATACGTGCTGAATCGGTAGCCACGCCACGGATCAAACGTGTCGACCGCTCGCAGAAGAGCCATCATTCCTTCGCTGGCCATTTCATCCCGATCCAGATTGTTGAACCGGCTACGACCAATGAGGTCGTATACCAGGCCGAGATTGGCATCGATCAGCCGCTGTCGAATCGCGTGATAGCGATTGACCCACCGTGCGTAATCCTTGTTGATGGCCGGACGGTAGGACTTGACCGCCTTCTGATATAGCTGGCTCAGGCGATAAGCGCAAAAATGAAGCTGCTTAAAGCGAAGCACTTCCTCGACGTGGTTTACCCGGCCCGTGCCCCACGGGGGCTCCGTCCACGCGTCAAATAGCGCTTTCTCAGTTGCAGCGCGCTTAAGCTCTGCATTCATGATGTAGGGTGGCGGATGGAGCCAACCGGCGATCCGCTGGGACTTCGATGCTTTTGTAACAATTCGCCTCATTTTTCGGCCTTTCGGCCCCGCAGTGGGGCCCAAAACTAAACGCCCGGGGCTTCGCCGCCTTTCGGTTGGATCGCCGGAAACCGGGAATCCCATTGTCGGACGCTTGTACTCGCTTGAAGGTTATACGCAGTCTGGCGAGAAATGTTCGGCGGATTCCAAGCTTCCCATGCTTGTTTTGGCATAAAAATAGTTCAAATCGACCAGTCGCCAAAGAAACCAGATAAATAATACAGGTCAAAAAACAGAATTATTGAACTGGTGTAACGAGAAACGTTACAACGACCGACCAAATCGCTCGAATCAGAACCATTTTAGGTTGATTAGAAATTGTAGGGAATTCCCTGATTGACAATGTGGGAGAGCGTCAATCGCTATCGACGGTGCGAAATAAACGCGATCCGGCCGCTAGGACTCAGGTGAATGTGCCGGGGAATAGCTCCTATCAGCTCTGCGACCCCGGAATGGCGGACGATGGGGCCACACCCCTCCAGCGGGAACCATTCCCGAAGACGGTCGGCTCGCTCGGGGTATTCATCCAGCGTTTGGATAACCCGCAACAGAAAGACGTGAACCAGGCGGCTGGAGCCCCGTTTTTTGTAGGAATAGGTCCCCACCGGATCGGGCGACATCTCTCCCGCGGCCCCGGCCTCCTCGATGGCCTCCTGTTCGGCCGCCTCACGAAGCGTTTGCCCCGACCCGATCATCCCCTTCGGGATACCCCATTGGGGCTTTTCCGGCCGTCGAATCAGCAGGACTTCGAGCCGGCCATCGGGCGATGGCCGGAACGGAATGACACCGGCTTGGACAATCGTCCCAATCAGATCCGACATTGTCTTTATCATCGGCCGCAAAGGGGCGCAAAAATTACCGAGTTCGCCCCGAGCCGGACATCTGGCGGGCCATTCGATGATCGCCGTCGCCCCAAAGCACTACTTCTTAACGAGCTGCCGGAGAACCATCTGCAGGATTCCACCGTGACGGTAGTACTCAACCTCGATTGGCGTATCAATGCGAACCTTTACCGCGAATTCCTTCTTCGCCCCCTTCTCGTCCGTCGCAGCAACCGTCAGATCCTGCCCCGGCTTCAAGTCCCCGGAGAGGCCGACGAAATCGAACACTTCGCGGCCGGTCAATCCGAGCGATTCTCGCGTCTGACTCGGCTTGAACTGCAGCGGCAGGACGCCCATTCCGACAAGATTGCTGCGGTGGATGCGCTCGTAGCTCGTCGCGATCGCCGCGCGAACGCCCAGAAGCATCACTCCCTTCGCAGCCCAGTCGCGCGATGATCCCGTGCCATACTCGGCGCCCGCCATCACGATGAGCGGAGTGCCGGCCTGCTTGTATTTCATCGCGGCATCAAAGATGGACATCTGCTCACCGGTGGGTAAATAGATCGTGAGGCCGCCTTCGGTCCCCGGGGCCAACAGGTTTCGCAGCCGAATATTGGCGAACGTACCACGCGTCATGACCCGATCATTTCCGCGCCGCGCTCCGTAGCTATTGAAGTCTTCGGGCTTCACGCCGTGATCCAGCAAGTACTTGCCGGCCGGACCAGACTTGCTGATCGACCCCGCAGGGGAAATGTGATCGGTCGTGATGGAGTCGCCGACCATCACGAGGCAGCGTGCGTTACGGATCTCAGCGATCTTGCCCGGCTGGGGGCTGAGGTTTTGAAAGAATGGCGGTTCCTGAATGTAGGTGCTTTCGGAGTTCCACTGGTAAACGCTCTCGTCGGTTGCTTTCAACGCTCGCCACTTATCGTTGCCAGTCAGCACATCGGCATATCGCCTTTTGAACATCTCTGGAGTGACGAACCTAGAAATTGCGTCCTCGATTTCATTCGACGAGGGCCAAATCTCTCGCAAAAAGACGGGCTTCCCGTCCCGCGCAGTTCCGAGCGGCTCAGACGCGAGATCAATGTCAACCGTGCCGGCAATCGCATACGCAACGCAGAGCGGCGGAGACGCGAGGTAGTTCGCCTTCACGAGCGGATGAACGCGGCCCTCAAAGTTGCGGTTGCCCGACAACACCGCCGAGACGACCAGATCACTCTCCGTCACCGCATGCGCGACGGGTTCCGGAAGCGGCCCGCTGTTTCCAATGCAAGTGGTACAACCATATCCAACCGTTTGGAATCCGAGCTGATCAAGATACGGCGCCAGGCCCGACGCCTCGAGGTATTCGGTGACGACGCGCGAACCTGGGGCGAGACTCGTCTTGACGTGCGGCTTGACAGTCAGGCCTCGCTCAACGGCCTTTTTCGCCAACAGGCCGGCAGCAAGCATGACCGAGGGGTTGCTCGTATTGGTGCAGCTCGTGATCGCCGCGATAACGACCGCGCCCTGCCCGATCGACGTTGAGTGTCCATTGTCGCGAATGGTCGCGGTCTTTGACGCGGCGGCATCGTCCAAAGCGAATCCGCGCTCGGCTGTCGGCGCTCGAAGCGCTGATCGGAAAGAGGATTTCACCTGCGTCAGGGCGACTCGATCCTGCGGGCGTTTAGGCCCGGCCAGGGATGGTTCGACTGACGAAAGATCAAGCGAGAGTACGTCGGTGAAGGCTGGATCCGGCGTCGCATCCGTTCGGAAGAGGCCCTGCTCTTTGCAATAGCGCTCGACCAGCGCGATTTCATCCGGCGTGCGGCCGGTGCGGCGCAAATACGCCAGGGTCTCCGCATCAACCGGGAAGAAGCCCATTGTCGCCCCATATTCAGGCGCCATATTGCCGATCGTCGCCCGATCGGGCAGAGACATGTTTGACAGGCCGCCGCCATAGAACTCCACGAACTTGTTAACAACGCCCTTCTTTCGAAGCATCTGGGTGACCGTCAATACCAGATCGGTCGCGGTTGCCCCTTCGCGAAGCCGACCAGTCAGCTTGAATCCGACGACCTCCGGAAGCTGCATATAGATGGGCTGGCCGAGCATGTTCGCCTCGGCCTCGATTCCGCCGACGCCCCACCCAAGTACGCCTAGTCCGTTGACCATGGTCGTGTGGCTATCCGTGCCAACCAGCGTGTCGGGGAAGGCAGCCCGAACGCCATTCAATTCGCGCGCGAGCACAACCTTGGCAAGGTACTCAATATTCACCTGGTGACAGATTCCGGTTTCAGGCGGAACAATCCGCACGGCACTGAACGCCTTCTGACCCCAGCGAAGGAACTCGTATCGTTCCTTATTGCGATAGAACTCAAGATCGGTGTTGAGCTGGAGGGCGTCATTCGAGCCGAACGCGTCAACCTGAATCGAGTGATCGATGACAAGGTCAACCGGCACGAGCGGATTGATGCGATTCGCGTCTCCGCCGAGTCGCGCGACGGCCGAGCGCATCGCTGCCAGATCGACCATGCACGGCACGCCGGTGAAGTCCTGCAAGAGTACCCGCGCCGGGAGATATGGAATCTCGCCACCTTCGCCGCTCTTGGGCTGCCAACCGGCGATGGTCTTGATGTGCGTGTCCGTCACGAGAAAGCCGTCGAAATTGCGAAGCGCGTTCTCGAGAAGAATTTTGATGCTGAAGGGCAGGCGTTCGATCCGGGCGATTGAGGCGAGGCGCTCAAGTCGCCAGATTCGCACGGGCCCCGAAGCGGTTTCAAGGGTGTCGATGGCATGAAACGGATCGATCATCGCAGACATGTCGGGCCTTTCAGGGTGTGTTGGTACGTGGCGGAGTCCAGCGCCGCCATGTTTTTGTGGGAGTTTAGCACAATTCGATCGCTTCCGTCAGGCCGCGGCCGATGCGCCGAGTAGGGTTAGAATGATGGTGTGTCGACTCCGGACTCGATCGCTCAATCTGCCCGTCGCGCAGCCGGCGAAGTATCAACGCTCCCGACCGAGCGAAAGAACTCGGTTCTGATTGATCTCGCGGACACGATCGATCGGGAGCAGGGTCGTGTTCTAACGGCGAATCACGCAGACCTCGACGCGGCACGGACGACGGGACTCGCGGACGCGAAAATACGCCGACTGACGCTGACTCCGACGGTCCTCCGCCAAATCGTTGACGGACTGCGACAAGTGGCCGCCCTCCCCGATCCGGTCGGACAAGTGTGTTCAGACCGGCAAGTTCCTTCCGGATTGCGTGTGCAGCGCGTCCGCATTCCCTTGGGCGTGATCCTCATGATCTATGAGGCGCGGCCGAACGTGACCATCGATGCGTTCGGGCTTTGCTTCAAGGCGGGGAATGCGTGCATCCTAAAGGGTGGCCGGGAGGCCGGCCGGTCGAACGCGACCTTGATCGAACTGATTCACGAAGTACTTCAACGGCACGGAGTTTCGCCGGCGGTCGCCGCGCTGGTCACATCGTCCGATCGCGACGAAATGCGCGCCTTACTTCAATTGCATCAACTCATCGATCTGGTCATTCCCCGCGGGGGACTCGAGCTCGTTCGATTCGTTCACGAACATTCGCGCATTCCGATCGTCCAGCATTTCATGGGCGTCTGTCATATTTTCGTCGATGACTCGGCCGACCTGGAGCGAGCCATCGAGCTGTGTGCGACGGCGAAGACATCGGCGCCGGCGGCCTGCAATGCAATGGAGGCCGTTCTCGTACACCAGGCAGTTGCCCAACAATTTGTGCCTCGTCTGGTCGAACGGCTGACGCGGGAGGGCGTCGAGATTCGCGGCGACCCGCTTGTGTGCAAGCTTGCTCCCGCCGCCACGCCGGCGCTGCCGGAAGACTGGGGTCGGGAGTTTCTCGACCTCATCTGCGCGATTCGCGTTGTCTCCGATGTGGAAGCGGCCATTGAGCACATCCAGCGACATGGCTCGAACCACACCGAAGCAATTCTGTCGAACAACAAGGAACATCAGAGACTATTTCAGGAGCGAATTCAGTCGTCGTGTGTGATGGTGAATGCATCGACGCGCTTCAATGACGGGTTCCAGCTCGGGCTCGGCGCGGAGATCGGGATCAGCACTTCCAAAATTCACGCATACGGCCCCATGGGGCTGGATGAGCTGACGACGCAGCGATTTGTCGTTACGGGCGATTACCAGTCGAGATGACGGACTCGCTCTGCAGCGAAGCGGAAATGAACGCGATTAGCCGCTTCCAGTGTGCGTCGTAACTGAATCGGGCGATCGCCGCCGTACGCATGTTTTGTGCAATCTTCTCGCGCAATGCGTCGTCGCGGAGTAACGTGTCAGCGGTCGAAGCCAATGACTCGGCATCGCAAAAACTGATCTGCGGCAGGTCCGGCAATAGCGCAATTGCATCCGGTTCGAGCGGAATGGTCTTCAGCCAGAATTCTGTTCCAACATCCATCGCGTCGGACGGCGCCCCGTCGGCTGAGCGCGAATGCACTCCATCAGAAATTGTTGCCTCCACGATGCTCGACTGTCGTTGTTGCGCAATAGTCAGCAATCGCGGACGCTCGATGTCATAGCGCGTCGATCGCGTGAGGAAAGCGCCGCCGGCCGCCAGTCCGTCGAGGGACCGAGAATGAAGAAATCCGCCCTCTATCAATTGAAGATTCAGCCGCGCACCGCGACACGCCGCGACGAATTCATCTCCGAATGCGACACGGCCGGCCGCGAAACGCGCCAGCCGGGAATGACGATCCCAGCCGTTCCCGTAGAGATGGAAACTTCGGCCCGCTTGCTCGGCATAGTGCGCGACACATTCAAGCGCGAAATGACGAAATGCGCGATCCGATAGCGACATGCACGTCATGCACAATTCTCGAACGAGCGCGTCAACCAGCTTCACGCCCGACTCGGCGGCGACACGGACAACCAGCGAGTGAATCTCGCACGGCGTCCAATTGTGTCCCGCAGCCGCGCAATCCAGGAGCTGATCGGTCACTCCGAGATAGATTCGAGAAACGACCGGATGGCCGGCCCAGCTTTCCGCAAAGCGAACGCGCATTTCGCGCGGAGTCTCTGAACAATGACTGATGTAAGCAATGTCGCAGCGAAATCGATCGTCGATGGGCAAGTCGGGCAGGGCGCACACATATGCATGCGACGGTGCGATTGGCACATCCGCCAACGCCTGCGATGCCGGCCAGCCCAGGTGCGAAAGGCCGAACCACGCCCCGTAACCCGCGACAAACGTCAGCCGGTCAAGACTTATTCCGGCCTCCGTCGTACGCATGATGGGGAGGGCGTCCTGGTCCCACGAGAGAAACGGGATGTTCCGCGGAATATCCGGGAACTCGTGTCGCAGGCGCGAGAGCATCACGATCAGATCGGGCTCGAAGCTACGGACATGCGCCGGCACGTTGTATTCGATGGCGTGATCGAACTTCTCCCAGACCAGATGAGTCTCGCACCCGGCGCGGGAGGCGGCGTCCAAAAGCTCGCGCATGGAATAGCGCAGGACAGTCGTAAAACGCGAAGTGATCCCCATGACTCGGAGCGGGCGTGCGCGTCCGTTGATGGCTGTGGCAAATCGGGAGGCCCAGTATCGGAAATCCGCATTTTCGTGCCGGTTGTTGACCTCGGCGATTGTAAGCTCTTTGTTCCGCGCTCGATCTCCGGCGAGCGATGAAATCGATTCGTGCAGTCGAGTTGGCGAACGGTTCGTCAGCGGCAAGCGCTGAACACTTGCCGGGATCGGTTGATTAGGATCGGCCTCCAGGAACGCGAGAAAGTCTCGCTCCGCGTTTGGTCCGGCAAATATCGAAAACCGCGACTCGGAGAAAGTGGTCGTCCAATCCCACACTCGTAGGGTTATGGCGAGCGCAGCGGGATCGGGCTCAACGATAGACACCGCGGCGCTGTAAGAGAGAAACGTGTTTCGCGATCGTCGCACGAATTCGTCAAAGAGTTCGCCCAGGCCAATGCCATCGAAAACTATGGGCGCGGATGGGTTGATGGGCGAACGCCCGGAGAAGGCGGCGACGGCCGCAGCTTGCCGATCGGCGAGCCCGCCGCACCAACGAAGCGAATCCAGATCGAGCACGTGATGGGCCCCGCGAATGTCGCGGTAGAGTTCGAACCCGCTGAGACCCACGGCAGCGACGGCATGCGCGACTTCGGGAAATCGTTGCTCGATCGCTGCAAGATTACCGTTGAAACAAGCGGCGCACGTCTCCCACGGAACACACCCCGACGGACATCGACGAACGACCTCGCCTAACTGCTCGAGACACTGCCGCGCATCTGGCTCAACAGCATCGGAGCCCAGCACCCGCTCGATCAGACGACGACCCGCGCCCCCGAGGCCGAGCGCGACGAGTGCTTTCAGATAGTCTGTGAATGCCGCCGAGTCTCCGGCATCCGCCGATAGCCGCCGAAGCGCATCGCATGCGCCGGCGTAATGATCGCCGCGTAACGAAGATGCTGAACGGACTGCGCTGGTGGCCGTAGTCATGATATGGAGATTCATCGGCGGATGGATTGCCGTCGCGAAAAGCGAAGTGATCGGATCCGGCGAATCGCTTACGACGCCCGGCTTAGCATGTTGAAATTGCGGAGTTCACTGACGGTTTGATCAAATGTGTCTCGCGAGTCAGCCGATTCGCTCCAGTGAATCAGTCGGTCGAATCCTTCGTCCAACGGGGTCTTCACCGAGAATCCGATCGACGCGCTGGCCCGGCGGATGTCGGCGGTGCAGTGCCGCACGTCACCAAAGCGAAATTGGCGCGTAATCTGCGGTTCCCGATTGACGCGCATGATTCTTGCCAGGCGATTGGCGACATCGCTGACGGATGTCGGCACGCCCGATGCGATGTTCAGCGTTTCGCCGTCGGCGCGATCAGTCTCAAACAGGTCAGAAAGCGTGCGAACCACGTCGCCTACCCAGATGAAGTCTCGCGTCTGTCCGCCATCCTCGAACACCGTTGGGGCGTTGTCGCACTTCAATCGCGAAATGAATATGGCGGTGACGCCAGTATATGGATTCGAGAGCGATTGCCGCGGCCCGTAGACATTGAACAAACGAACGACGATCGATGCGATTCCGCACAATCGCCCGACATGACTTAGCACCTGCTCCTGTACGCGCTTGCTGATCGAGTAAACGCTCTCCGACAGGAGCAAATCCTGCTCGTTTGCTGGAACCGAGCGAACCTGGCCGGCGCAATGAGGACAGCGCGGCTCCCATCCAAGCCGCGTGACGTCCTCGGCCGTGCGTATCCGCGGGCGAATGCGCCCGCATCGTTCGCATTCCGCCGGTCCCTCGCCATAGGCGGTCATCGACCCGGGAACGATTGTCTTGCGGACCGTGTGGCGTTCATTCGCCAAGACGTCGGCCAGCACCGCCGTGCCGTGCATGTTCACGTCAGCATAGTGCGCAATCTGATATTGCGATTGGGCAACGCCGACGGCCGCGGCGAGGTGGGCGACGGCGTCGACTCCCGCAAGTGATTGTTGAACGAGCGCGCGATCGCGGATATCGCCCCGCACGAACTCCGCGGCCGGATTCAGGTAGTCGGGAATGCGGCCACGATGCACCTGCTCGATCAGCGAATCGAGAATGCGAACGGCGTGACCGCGGGCGATCAATTCGTCCGTCAGATGCGAGCCAATGAACCCGGCGCCGCCGGTAATGAGAATTTTCACGCCGGCACTCCATCAGTCGGAGCGAGCCCCGCGCGGGCCCGTCGGTATTCGGCATACGTGTCGCGGACGAAAGCGTCGACCGCCTCTCCCGGCAGGTCTTCGTGCTGAATAATCGAGATCAGGAACCCGTCCCGGCTGGAGACGTCGCGCGTTTTCATCGCACCAGAGTCGACCGCCCAATCTTCGAATGATGTTCCCGGAAGCGGCATGGCGCGCGATATCTGAAGAGTGTCCGGGAGCAGCTCAAGGATGAGGCGGCGGGTGTTCGCCAGCGTCTCGCGCGACTCGCCGGGCAGCCCGACGGTAAAGGTCAGGTGCACGCGCACGCCGGCTTCGCGGCAAACGCGGCACGTTTCGCGCAGTCGATTCAGATCGAGCCGCTTGCCCATCGCATCGACCATTTGCTGGTCGCCTGATTCCACGCCGAATTTCGCCGCGCGCAGCCCCGCCGTGGCCGTCAGCCGGATCTCGTCGGGCTTAAATGTGTCGGCTCGCGCCATGATGCCCCATTCCAGATCGAGAGCATGGGCGTGAATCAGTTCGGCAAACCGTTCGATCCACTCCCGACCCGGGCTGAACATGTCGTCGTCAAAATAGACGGTGCGGAACCCGAACCGCTCAATGAGTTCGCGAGCTTCGTGGAATACGCTCTCGACTGAGCGGCGCTGAATCTTGCGACGCTCGTAAAACACCTGCGGCCACTGACAAAAGCTGCACTCGTACGGGCAACCGCGAGTCGCCATGAGTTGCGCCATGGGTTGCGCTAGTCCACCAAAGGGATCGCGATAATTGTAGAGCGGCAATCGAAGTCGATCGGCACGTCCGACTTCGTCGAATGGAACGGGCTCCGGGCGGCCGGTGTCGACAATTCGACCATCGACGCGTGTCGCCACGCCTTTGATTGCTGTAAGCGCCTCACCGTTTTCGAGCATGGGTATGACGGTGGCCAGTGTGCGTTCGTATTCGCCGATGAGGATCGCGTCGATCTCGGGAACACCTTCCAGGAGTTCCTTCCGGCGGGCGGTCGCATGCGGCCCGCAGAGGATCAGCGTCGCATCCGGCAGGTCCGCCCGCAATCGGCGCCAGATCGCGACGTCGTTGTCGAATGAAGCCGCAGCCGCCTCGGTAACGATTGCCCGTGGCTGATAGCCAACAATTCGCTCGTGAAACTCGGAATAGGAGAGTCCCTCGGCGATCGCGTCGACAATCGCGTTCGGGCATCCGCGATCGCTGAGCAACTGAGCGGATTGGGCCAGGAAGAATGGGAACGGAACGTAACGGGGGATAGAAGAGTCGCCGCGTCGATCGAGCGTGAACGGCCACCGCGAGCCGGCTCGAACTCCTTGCCGGTCCTTGGTGTGCCAGGGCGGATTCACAATTGCAACGCGAAAGGCATCGTTCTTCGAATCTCCCGAATTGCTCTCCAGTTCAAGCCGGCGCAGGGAGAACTCGACCTGCGCCCAGGCCAGCGGCTCGTCGGGCAAATGGTTGTTGGCCAATTCAGTGAATCGATCGATCAGCAGATCGCTGGTCGACGTCGAGCGTACGTCATCGATGAAGAGACGCTTGGTGAGTGCCACGAGCCGCTGCTCGCAGTCGGCTGCGACGAACTCCGAAGCACCGCAGGCCTGAAGTAATTCGCAATAACGATGCACCAGATCGGCCGCGCCCCCCCGCGAACCACCGACTTCGCGAAGATCATGAAGCGTCATCCATGCGGGCAGGAGCATGGTCAGACCGATCAGGTGCGACCGATGCTGCTCTATGTCCTGCTCCAACCGGTGTCGGAATATTCCCCAAGTCACTTGCTCCAGGCGCTCGTCCATCAGAGCTTGGAGCGACTGGAATTGACCAGACTCGCGACCGGCCGGCGCGAACCAGTTCCAGAATCCCGACAGCACGCTCTCGGGCGTATCTCGCCGTTGATGGCGCGCGATACAGGCCGAGTCATACATTGTCCGCAGTCCGCCGGCGCGCAGTCGGCGAGACAAATCGACGTCTTCGTAATTCGAGCGGAAGCGCGGGCTCCAGCCACCGACCGTATCAATCGCGGCGACGCGAAATGAACTGACCGATCCGAAACAGAAACGCGGATTCTCATGCGTCGCTTCGCCGAAGTGCTGCGGCATGTGGACTTGGCGCCATCGATCTGGCAGGGTGACGGAATGGGCCTCAATCAGTCGGCCGCAAAGCCCGGCGAGAATCGAATCGGACTCAAATCTGGCCATTACGCGCTCGACATAGTCGGGTGCCGGGACGGCGTCGACATCCAACCCGATGATGACTTCGCCCAGTGCAGCCCGCCGAGCCGTGTTTCTGGCAGCGGCGAGTCCAAGATTTCGATCATGCGAAATGAGTCGTGCCGCACTTTGACGCGCGACGATGGCGGTGTCGTCGGTCGAGCCGTCGTCAATGACGAGAATCTCGTCGGGAGCGCGCGTTTGCGCCGCGAGCGACCTAAGCGTCGCGCCTAAATAGCGGCCGCCGTTGAAACTGGGGACATAGGCCGTGCAGCGCATGCGGGACTCCGGGCGATTCCGTTGCAATAACATCGGCCAGACGTGCGAAAGGGTTAGAGGGGACGGACCCGCTGAGCTGGCCGTCAGGCCCCCCGGGAATTGATCATTCGGGCGACTTTCCAGCGATAGGCGACGATGAGGGCGAATATCAGCATGACGAGCTGCATTGCACGCCAGGCGGCATGGTCGATGGCTGCCCGAAGGTTTCCATCAACCAATGCGAATTGCTCCATTAACGGTTTTGAGAGCGCAACTTTCTGCACATCGTCGAGCACATTTCGGGTCTGGATGGCCGCCCGCTCGATGGCATCGGCCGAGCGGGTGTAATCATTGATGTCGAATGGACGCGACGGTTCGCCGCTGGTCGGGCGACGCTCGCTGCCGTCGTTCCACTTCGACGGAATGGCGGCAATGTCATTGACCGTGATTGAGACGGCGCGGGCGGTCGATTCCCATGCCCCGGCCGCGGCCTTGCCGTCAGCCACCGTTCGCTCAATTTTTGACGCGACTTCATCGGCGTGCCGGAGCGACTCATTCAGGGCTGCGGTGGTCGCGCGCGCCTCCGCGAGCGTGGCGCGAAGCGCCGGTTGTCGCGCGTCGATCGCGTTCAACAGTTCCTCGCCTTGCTTTCGAATCTTGGTCGGCATTTCGTCGGCCACGCCGACCAGACGTTCAGTGCTTTTCGTAAACGTCTTAAGGTCGCTCATGACGTCGCCGAAGCGTGGGGACTCTTCGAGCGAGATACCAAGTAATTGAAGTTGCCAGCGCGTGCTGGCGGGAAGATCTTCGACGACGTCAGTGAATCGCTCGGCGGTATTCTTAATGTCACTTAGGGATTGGCCGCTCTGTTGGATACTTCCCACTGCGCGGATCGGCGCGAGCGGAATCCCGACCAGGAAATCGAGCACTTTGGCCCCGGCTGCGTCAGAGCTGATGGGGGCTGCGGCCTGTTTGGTAAATACGCCGGTGATGGGCGCCTGGCGAGCGTACTGATCGATGTCAGCGCGCATGGCCGGGAGCTTGGCTGAGGGAACCACCGACGATGCGATTTCGGCGATGCGTCGTTCGCATTTTCGGGCCGCGTCAATCGCGATTGGTTGCGCCGGTCCGAACAAGTCCTTGCCGTCCCCGGACTCGAAATAGTTCAGCATACGGACGCACAGGGTCCATGTGTCAACCAGACCAGCGGCCGGGCTGTCTTCAAATGCGGTGCTGCGGCACTCGTCGGCCATCTTGGTCTTCCATAACAGCGCGGCCTTTCGCTGCTGGCGAGTTGCGTTGGACTGTTCGATTTCGTCGGCGCCTTGTCGGACCGTGGTTTGAAAGAAATCGTTGAAGTGCGTCAATTCGGACTGAAGCTTGTCGGCCGCTTCGATCTGAACGCGGTCCTTGGCTGCCTGCCGCGTCGACGTTCGTTCCATCCACGAACATCCGGTAAGAAGCGTGGCAAGCCCGAAGCAGAGATAGAGCCGCGCCGCGGCGCCCGACATGAGCGATCTCCAGTGCAACCGCCCCATGGGGCGTGTATACCTCATATCGGCAGTGGATTCGGGCGTTTCTGACGGGTTAGCGAAGGTCCTGCGCGGGATCGGCCGGTGCCGGTTTAGGGGGCGGCCCCAGCCGCTGTCGAAGGCGAGTCAGGAGCTCGACGACCCGGGCGTCGTCGCGTCGGGCGGTAAACTCGCCCGAAACCAGGCACTGACCCAGCACATCCACGGTCGCTTCGCCGCTTCGCATTCGGGCAAGCGTTCCGGATTCGATTGAGCCGGTCATTCGTTTCTGGGATTGATCCAAGCTGATATAGACAAACCCCGCGCCTTCGTAGCTGACGGCTCGGTCCATATCCAGAATAGCGTAGCCGAGATTGGCGTTCGTTTGCGTTCGTTCCACGAAAGTAGTCCCGGGAACCGGCTTCCAGAACATTCTGGCCCAGAAGACCTGTAGCATCTGCCCCTCGGAATCGACTTCGGATGGCTGTTCTGATTCGAAAACGAGGTCGATGTTTCCGCGCGGATCCCAGGAAAACCATGCCTCCGGAAACTTCTGTGCCAGAAATGTCGGCGGCGCGGGGGGCTTGTGCGACTCAATCCTCAACTGAGTGACGGAATCGGCGCATCCCGACAAATTTGCGACGAGTAGGAACAGCCAAACGGCGCAGGCGCGCTCAGCGTTCATGTTCGTTGAAGATGGTGGCGGGAGCGCGCGGACTGGATTGCGGCGTCGCGGCGGCCAGACCTAACAGCGGCAAGGCGTCTCGCTCGACGATGGCCTGAAGCAGTTGCCGGGGGATTGGCGGCAGCCCGGTTCCCTGCACGACCTGGTTGATGCTGTACAGCGCTTCGATACACGTCGTCGCCGACATACGTGGAAAATCGCTACCAAACAGCAGTTTGTCGATGACGCCGTAATCGAGCGCGGCCAGCAGAGACTGATACGCCTGCCACGGCCGCTGCAAAAGCGCACTGATGTCCGCGAACACGTTTGAATGCTTTCCGAGCAGGACAACGCATTCGTCGACCCACGGATAGCCGAGGTGTGCGATGACAATCTTGAGCGTGGGGAATTCGCGTGCAACCTCGTCCAGCAAATAGGGACGCGCGAACTCCATCTTGCTCGCCATCGAAAAGTGTACGCCCTGATGAATCAGCACTGGCATACGCAGAAGCGCGGCTTCAGCGAAGACCTGCATCGCCCGCGTATCGGCGGGGTGAAAATCCTGAGCCGACGGGGACAAGGTAATGCCACGAAGCCCCAGCTCGTCTCGGGCCTGGCGTATTTCGGCGACGGCCGGCCTTCCAACGGTCGGATCGATTCCGGCGAAACCGATCAGCCGATCCGGGTGTTGGCGGACATACTGAGAGACGAGATTGTTGGCGATTTCGATGTCGAGGTAACGGCTCTTGAAGGCCAGTACAAAGCTCTTGTCTACGGGCTTGCTTGCGGCGAGGAGTTGATCGAGGGAAGGGTCGAGGCCGCGAAGGTCGCGTCCAGCCAGCGGCCCGCTAACGACTTGTCGCACTTGCGACTCAACGTCCTTGCCTGGTTCGGAATCTCGATCCCAGATATGGGTGTGGCAATCGATAATCACGCCGAATCCCTAGTTTGCGGTTCCCAGGCATCCATGCCCGGCTGATTAGCATCAACTCTAACCGCAGTTCGCCGCCCGGTCAAGGACTTAACTCATTATCCGATCTAGTTTTATGCCGAAGCACTCGAACCGAGGGCAGCTGGACCCAACCCGGAAAAGGGCAGATAACCCTGATGGTCCGTTTGTAATTTGGCAGCCGGAAGCGATCGGTTATACTTTCCCGACTCTCGCAAGGACAAACAACATAAGTCATGGAGGAACCTCATGATCATTCGTTCAAAGTGCATGCTTGCGGCTGTGGGAATTGCAGCGACCGCGATGGCGGTTGGGATGGGCTGCGGAGCGGCCCCCGGCGCGTTGCCAATCCCCGGAGCGCCGTTGATCGCAGGCAACTGGCAGGGCACCGTGACCGTCACGCTGACGGCCCAGAAAGACAATGAGGCCCCCGAGTCGGGCTCAGCCCCCACCACCTATCGGATGTCTTTCAACCTCGACGGGAAGCCGGCACCCATTCCGGCGATCTTGAATCCGACAGGTGACGCGGCCGCCACGCTCGACGTAACTTCACTCCCGCCGGTGGGACAGCAGCAGGTTCAGGACGTCAACACCATCGACGCCAATGGCAACGGCAAGATCGGAACCGCAACCGCGACCGTGACGAAGGCCAACTACACCGACACATCGATGGAACTTGAATTGGACACTAAGGTCGATGTCCTCGTGAAGCAGGATGGTCATGAGTTTCCGAGCACTTATCACTCGGTCGAACACATCACCGCGAACATCATCGATGACCTCACCCTGCAGTTCCAGAACCAGAGCACTTATGACATCATCGGGCCGTCCGACAATCCGCCGACGGCGAGCTCAACGAGTGTCCATGGAATCCTGACTTTCGACGCCAGCGGACCGCTTAGCCGCGTCAAGTAAAACTTAGCCCATCCGATTATTCGACGCACGACGGCTCGGCATCAGCCCTGCCGTCGTGCGTTCTTATTTGCTAAGCGCTTCGCGGATGCGGATGCATGCTCGAAGGATTGGTTCGACGGCGTCGAGCGGCTGAATGGTCGCCGCGTCGCTCCGGGCGTGGGCGGGGTTGTCGTGGATCTCAAGGAAGAGGGCGTCGGCACCCGCGGCCACTGCTGAGCGAGCAAGCAGCCCGGCGAACTCCGGACGGCCGCCGGTTTGATTTCCTTGCGAGCCGGGCGTCTGACAGGAGTGTGTCGCATCAAACACGACAGGAGCGAAGGCGCGCATTTCTTCGATGCCGGTCATGTCGTTGACGAGCGCGCCATAGCCGAAGAACGTGCCGCGCTCCGTAAGCAGTACGCGCTGATTGCCCGAACTCCTCACTTTGTCTACGGCCTGCTTCATCTGGTTCGGGGCCATAAATTGGCCCTTCTTGATGTTCACCGGTTTGCCGGTGCGGGCCGCAGCGACAAGCAGGTCGGTCTGGCGGCAGAGGAACGCGGGAATTTGCAATGCATCGAGGACTTCGCCGGCCGCCTTGGCCTGCGAGATGTCATGAATGTCGGAGAGAATCGGCACGCCGCAGGACTCGCGGACAGCCGCGAGGGTGCGGAGGCCTTCGTCGATACCTGGGCCGCGAAACCCGGTTGGACTGGTGCGATTGGCCTTGTCAAAGCTGGCTTTGAAGATGAATCCGATGCCGAGCTTTCGGCAGAGGTCGCGGGCAAAGTCGGCAAGTTTGCGGCAGTGGTCAGCGGACTCAATGACGCAGGGACCGGCGATCAGAGCGACGGGTTTGTTCGGGCCGATCGGGACACCGGCAATCTCAACGGGGGTTGCGTAAGAGTTCATCTTCAGATCGTCTGCCTATCGGGCCGTGACCACCGGGAGGGGGATGCTGCCGTCGGCTCGGGGGAGCGGGGCCGGGGGTTTGATGGTGACGCCTCCGCGATGAAGCTTCGCTTCGCCGCGCTCGACTCGCTTTGCAAACGTGACGCACTCTTCGAAAAGGGCTTCGAGCATGTCGCCTTCGCTGACGGTGCGGGTCTGTTCGCCTTGCACGTAGATGATGCCCTTACCCTTGCCGGCAAAGACCGCGACGTCGGCGCCTTCGGCCTCGCCCGGGCCGTTCACGACGCAGCCCATTACCGCGACCTTTACCGGGACCTTGATCTCGGCGAGGCGGTGACGGACCTGCTGGACGAGCGTGATCAGATCGACCTCAATGCGACCACAAGTGGGACAGGCGATCAGCTCGGGCTCGTTGCGATCCCGTAGACCGAGGCAGCAGAGCATTTCCTTGGCGTCTTCCACTTCGAAGACCGGATCGCTCGCGTAGCTGATGCGAACCGTGTCGCCGATGCCGTTGGCCAGCAGCGAGCCGAGGGCGACGACCGAGCGAATCGCGCCGGTCTCCTTCGGGCCAGCGTGGGTGACGCCGAGGTGGAGCGGATAGTCGAAGCGCCTGCTGATGGCGGTGTAGGCGTCGATGACGATCAGCGGGTCGATCGACTTGGCCGAGAGGACGACATCGTGAAAGTCGTTGGCGTCGAAGATGCGAAGATATTCCTCGACCTTTTCAACCATGATGTTGATGAGGTGATTGTTGTAGTCGTTGGCGAGCCGCTCTTTTTCCGCCGCGCGGAGGTCTTTGTCTTTTCGCTCGATGATGCCGCCTTCGTTGACTCCGACGCGGATGGGGATGCGACGCTCGCGGCAGGCGCGGATGACGCGATCGACCTGGGCGCGATCCTGGATGTTCCCGGGGTTCAGACGAATCTTGTGAACGCCGGCCTCGACGGCTTCGAGGGCGCGCTGAAAATGAAAATGGACATCGGCCACGATCGGAACGGCGACCTGCGGCAGGATGTGTTTGAGGGCGTCGGTATCGGCCTTGTCAGGCACGGCGACGCGGACGATGTCAGCCCCGGCGCGGGCGAGCTGGTTGATCTGAGCGACTGTCTTATCGATGTCGTAGGTGTAGGTGGAGGTCATCGACTGGATGGAGACCGGGGCGTCGCCGCCGATGGCAACCGGACCGACCTTTACCTGGCGTGTTTTTCTGCGTGGGGGCAATGAAACTCCTTCGGTTGCGTGTGGCTCGATTTTAGAGGGGCTGAGTGCAGGTGTCGATGAAGCGGCGTGTTTCGTGCAAGATGGGCGCTATGGCACACTCAAGATTCATTGTTACGGGTAGCGGGCAATGACGACGAATCCCGCGGCACTGGAAGTTCGGCTCGACGATCACGGCGGGCTGGCCGAGGACATCGCGTGCCGCAAGTGTGGATACAACCTGCGCGGACTGCGGACAGAAGGGGTTTGCCCGGAGTGCGGGACTGCGGTGGGGCGGTCATTGTATGGCGATTTCTTGCGATACTGCGACCCCGCCTGGGTGAAGACTCTGGCTAAAGGAATGAATTGGATTCTTGCCGGCATCATCATCGGTGTCGTGACGGGATGTACCGGCGGCGCCGGTACTGCGTTTGGATCGATGCGCTTTGCACGAACTCCGGACCTGACTGCCTGGGCAATCGCGCTGCCGGGAACGCTCGTCGCCCTGATCGGATACTGGCTGGTCACGACACGCGATCCGGCCCATTCCGACAAAGAGAAGGTGCTGAGTGCTCGTCGGCTCGTGCGCGTCGCCCAGATAGTCGGACTTCTGGCAGGACCCGCGTTACTGCTGATTCGAAGTATATCAATCACTTTTGCTATGGGCCTGGGGGCCGTCGGTTCGATCGTCTCGCTCGGAGGAACGATCGCGATTTTCGTTCTTGCCCGCGACCTTGCGTTACGGATTCCAGACGAGAAGCTCGCACGCAGTACGCGCGGCTTGATGTGGGTAGTGACCGTCGTGATCGGACTTAGTTTCGTTTTCGGGGTGATCGGGGCCGTGGTGATGTCCACGATGGTCGCAGGCCGGGCGGCAACACCGAGTAGGTCTGTACCGATTAATTATTCGCCAAGTTCGGCGCCGAGCGGTGCGCCAGCATTGACCTCCGTAACTGTAACGACAAAGGGCATTACTACTTCAGCACCCGCGGGGACTCCATTTCTCCCGACAGCCACAGCGGGGTTCCTCGCCTTTGCGGTGGCTGTCGGCGTGGTCAGCATCGTTTGCTTGATTTGGGGAATAAGACTTTTCGGAGCGTATCGGCGCGCGTTTCTCGAACAGGCAGCTGCGGCGGAGAGGATCTGGGCCAGTTCGGCTACAGCACCGCCGATCGCCCGACCGTCGGCGGGCGCGTGAATTGCTGGGGCGATGCGGCATCGATAGCATCCAGCGCGTGAGTCATGCAGCTGTTTTGACTATTTCTGATACGCGATCGACCGGCGAGAACCCCGACCTCAGCGGGCCGGCCGCGGCGGAGATGCTGCGCGCGGTGGGAATCGACGTTTCAATCAGTGAGATCATTCCGGATGAGCGCGAGCGGATTGAGGGGCGGCTTCGGGAGTTGGTGGGGCGGGTTGATCTCATCGTTACAACGGGCGGGACGGGCATTTCGGCTCGCGATGTGACGCCGGAAGCAGCAGCTAGAGTCATCGAGCGCGAACTGCCGGGGTTTGGGGAAATCATGCGAACGGGGACTTTCTCGAAGACGCCGTTGTCGATCATTTCGCGCGGCGGGGCGGGCATCGCGGGACGCACGTTGATCGTGATGCTGCCGGGTAGTCCGCGTGGCGTGCGGCAAAGTCTCGAGTTGCTCATGCCGGCAGTGCGGCATGTGCTGAAAATCCTGGCCGGCGATACCGGGCAGTGTGCGACAGGGGGCGAGGCCGGATGATCCCGATTCGCGACAGTCACAAGGTGTTTATCGTTCCGTGGGTGACTTACGGACTGGTGGGGATCAATGCGCTGATATTCGTCATCGGGTTGATGCAGCCCGACGGCGGCGAGCGGATGACATGGAAGTATGGATTCGTCCCGGCCGGGCTGACGCACGGTAGCGAGGATGTTCGCGAGGCCCTTGTGCAAAAGGCGGCCGCGACGCCGAGGCAGGTCGTTCGAGACCGGACGGGTTACCTGCATGTCATCCAGCCGCGGTCGTATGCGAATGCGGCAACGGAATTACCCGCCTGGCTGAAGCTGTTCACCTGCATGTTCATGCACGGCGGTTGGATGCACCTGATCGGGAACATGATGTATCTCTACATCTTCGGGAACAACATCGAGGAGCGTCTGGGGCACGGGCTGTACATCTTGTTTTACCTGGTGACAGGCGTGATCGGGACGCTGGCGCACACGTTGGTGGACCCGAGCGGGCTGACGCCACTGGTGGGTGCGAGCGGCGCGATCAGCGGCGTGCTGGGGGCGTACATCCTTTTGTTCCCGCATGCCGAGGTTGAGGCGTTTGTGCCGATCGGGTTTTACTTCACAACTGTGACACTGCCGGCCTGGGTTTTCCTCGGGGTTTACGCGGGAATGCAGCTTCTGAACGGGCTACCGGCGCTGACGCGCGTGGCGGGCGGTGGTGTCGCGTACTGGGCGCACATCGGCGGATTCGCAGCGGGGATGGCGCTCATCAAATTGTTGCCGCATCGAAACTTTCCAAGACCGGCGGAAGGGGCCCGGGGATTCGAGGTGGCGCCATCTGAAGACGAGGACCAGTCCTTGTTCGGAAGGTAGCCCAGCTCGACCCTGGACCACTCCGGTCCTTTTTCTTGTGTCGACTTTGGACATTGCGTTGCCAGTCTGAAACCGGAAGTCGCGCGATTTGGTTGGTGGTTGGAGTGCGGTATCGATGTATGCACGCTTGATGATTGTCTGGATCGGCTTGCTCGCGACTGGGGGTATTGGCTACGGACAAGAGCTGATCAAGCCGCCGGAGGTGGAAAAGCCGGCGCCGGATTTCAAGGTGACTCCGGTTGGCGGGGATCGCAAAGAGCCGATCACGCTGGCCGACTTCAAGGGGCAGACGCTCATTCTAGAGTTTTGGGCGACCTGGTGCGGGCCGTGCCACCAGGCGCGCGAAGAGCTGACATTGCTGCACAAGGAGTTCGCCGATCGCGGATTGCGAATACTGGCCGTCTCGATGGAGCAGCCGGAAGTCGTGGAGAAGTTCATCCAGAAGCACCCGGTTCCGTATCAGGTCGCCGTAGATCCGCTGCGGGCAATCAGTCTGAAATACCCCTGCGGGGGAATCCCGACGTCATACATCATTGATTCGAAGGGACTGGTGCGGGCGTTTGGAAATACGCCACCTCGGAATTACATCGCCCAACTGTTGTCACAGCGTACCGACCCGCCGCGCGCAACAGTGACGACGCAGCCGGTCAAGCGGCATGAGCGGCCGTGCCTCAAGATTGAGATCAGCCAGACGAGCCGGCGGCCGAAGTTTCCAGGGAACTTCGGATGGAGCGTCGGCGGGCGAGAGCTGGGGTTCCAAGCCGACCAAGCAACGCTGCAAGCGATCATCTCCGAGTTGCTAAAAGTGAGCATGCTAAGAGTACAAGCGAGTGATTCGGCGGTCTTTGATTCGCGATGGGACATTGATTTCAGGCACCATCCGCAGAATGGAAGGCCGGACCTTGCGCTGCTGATTGATGCCTTGTGCCGAGAGGCCAATGTAACGATCAATGAGGTGAGCGAAGAGCGCGAGGCGTGGGTTGCGCGACACAAAGGCGATGCTCCGCCCAAAGGGGAGGGATACGGATATGTCTGGGACCAGGTGAAGAAGTCCGGTACGCATTTGAATGTGAGCATGGCGGAGCTGTTCCGTGTTAGCGAGGAAGTGATCGGCGTTCCTATAGTGGATGAGACGAATTTGACAGGGAGATATCGTCTTGAGCTCCCGGCCGCGAAGAACTTTGAGGAAACGCGGGCGGCGCTTGAGACGAAGTATGGCATCTCATTTACCAAGGAGCGGCGGAAGGTGCCGGTTTATCGAGTGACGCCTATCGGGGAAACGCGGCGCGCGGAGTGATTGATCAAGCCCAGACGGAGTAGGCGTAGTAGAGGCCGAAGCAGATGCTTCCGATGCCTGCGAGGCCGCAGAGAGTCTGGTGGAGCTTTTCGTAGCGACCGGCGGCTGCGGCGATGGGGACGCTGACTAGTCCGCTCATAATCAGCATTCCGCCGATGGTGCCGACGCCGAAGACAATAATATAGACCAGGCCGGTCGTGACGGTGGGGAGCTGTTGCATGACGAGGACGGTGAGGGCGCCGCTGCCGGCGAGGCCGTGGATGGTTCCGACCAGAACGGCCTTGCCACGCCAAGGGAGGGCATGCTTGTGGGCGTGCACGTGTTCGGTTCCGTGATCGTGTGAATGAATGTGGGCATGGGCGTGTCCATCATGCTCGTGGGCGTGGACATGAATGGTCTTTTCGCGGAGCAGCCGGACAAGAACGCCGACACCGAGGATGATGATCATCACGGCGACGCCGGTTTCAAGCGCGTGTTCAATACGTTCGGGGATCTTGGTTCGGAGAAGGAGCAGGGCAAGACCGGCGATAAGCAGGGCGAGGGTGTGGCCGATGCCCCACATGGCGCCGACGAGGGCGGATTTCCAGATGGATTTGTGTTCGGTGACTATGGTGCTTACGGCGACGACGTGATCGGCTTCTGTGGCGTGTTTGAGGCCAAGGACGAAGCCAAGTCCGAGCGTGGCGGCCAGCGTGGTCGGGACGGCATGGCCCGCCGTTTCGGCCAGAACATAGATTGAATTGTGGTCCATTGAGGGCCGGCCCTTCGGCATCAGCCCCTCCCGCCAAACGGCTGACGCTCCGGTATCATATCCCGCGGATTGAATAAAGGAGAATTGGTCATGGGACAGCGAGCGAAAATGCGTCGATTGGCGGGATTGTTGGTGTTCGTTTGGACCGGCACAGCGCTGGCCCACGACTCGTGGCTCGTTCCGGATAGCAGCCGCGCAAAGCCGGGCGAGGCGTTGCGGGTGATGTTTATTACGTCGGAAAACTTTCCGCAGCCGCAATCGCCAACGAAGGCGGATCGGGTGGATGAATGGGTAGTGATTGCAGGCGAGGGCCGCAAGGAAATAAAGAACGTCTCGCCCGAGCAGAACGGATTGTCGGCCACAGTCGAGCCGGTAGAGCCGGGCACAAGCGTCGTCGGCCTGGCCCTAAAGGGTAAGTTGATCGAGCTGGATCGCGCCAAGTTTGAACAATACCTCGCGTCCGAGGGGGCTGAAGCGGCATTGCGCATATTGAGGGGCCGCGGCGGCGATGAGCCGCAGCGCGAGCTCTATACAAAGTTTGCCAAGACATATATCGAGGCCGGTGGAACACCTTCAGCCGCGGCCCCACCGGCGATTGGGCATGCACTGGAGATCGAGCCGCAGAGCAATCCGTCGTCATGGATGGTCGGCCAGAAAGCGCGCGTTCGTGTTTACAAGAACGGCAAGCCGGCGGCTGGGTTGCGAGTCTCGACGGGACGCGAAGGCTTGCCGCCCCACGCGTATGGGACAACCGTTACAACTGATCGCGACGGCTATGCGGATTTCACGCTGGATGCGCCGGGCCTGTGGTTCCTTCGAACCCACACCATTGACAACGTGAAGCACGCGGGCGGCGAATACGACTGGGCGAGCTTGTGGGCCTCGATGACGTTTCCGGTAGCGGTCGAGTCGCATGCGGCTGCTGTTCCACGAATGTCCCCGCAGGCCGTCGCGCCGAGTGAGAAGCCGAAGTTGGTAGCGCCACCGCCCGCAATGAGCGAGCGTCCGGCCGCACCAGCCCAGCCGAGCACGCCGGCGTCGCCGCATGCGTCAATGGCGGCACCACCGACGGCGATTAACCGGGCTCCAGCCCAGCAACCGAAACCGCAACCGGCGGCGATTGCGGCCCCCGCAAACAGTCCGGCAGCCAGCGATGCGCAAATTGACGCGATGCTCGAGGACGTCCGGGCCATTCACGGCATGCCGGGACCCTGGGCCGTGGCGGGCTATCGGATGGGACAACGGGCGCTGCGCGAACTCGGCCTGCCGCGCGGGAGCTTTGATCTGGACGTCACGCATGAGAGTCCGCAGAAGGTGCAATACACCTGCATCGCTGACGGAGTGCAGGCCGCGACTGGCGCGAGCGCCGGCAAGCTGAACCTGCATCTGCGCGATGCCGAGCCGAACAACATGCGCACGGCATTCGTGCGAAAGTCGACGGGCAAACGCGTGGTGATCGAACTTTCCGATGCGGCGCGCGAACGGATGATGGACGTTCCGTATGAGCAGTTGGAAACAGAGGGGCGCGTGATCGCCGGAATGCCAGAGGGCGATCTCTTGATCGTGGTCGTGGAAAAGTGATTAGTCGCGCGCCGACTTTCATCAAGAATTAATTGTTGAACGCAGACAAAAACTATCCTCAATTGAGCCAATTTCAATTTGGAGCACCCCGATAATTAGGCTCCAATATCGGTCAATGTGCGTTATTAGTTTCCAATCCTGTCCCTTATCAGACTGACGAGCGCAACAATTACCTCAAGCCGGTAGGGGGAAATCCCTACGCGCAAAACCTGCGATTGGCGGGGAGTTTTGTTGTTTTCACAACTATGCACAGGTACGATAGCAACACTGGGAAGCAGTAATTCAGGAGGGTCGCCGCGTAGAAAAGGGTCGAGGGAATTGCGGCGGTGAGTAACTGTAGGGAAGCAGCGGGCGACCGGTAGGAAGGGAACCGGAGTTGCTCGATCAAATCTTTGGAATGCCCTTGAAAAGTTGTTCGCGATCGCTGTCTGATCGTTCGCGTCGAGCTCATCAACGAGGATGTGTCCTCGGGGCCGCGCAGCTCACAGGCGAATCGCACTGGTAAGAAAGGGAGAAGAGAGATGCGAACTCGAAGTTTGCACGTATCCATGACAGCCGGAGTCGTCGCCCTGATGGCGACATCGGCCTTCGCCGGAAATGCGGCGAATCTGTTGTTCCCGTTGGACGGGACTTATTCGGTCGTTCCGTACGCCCGCGACGGCAATCCGCTCGGCGGAAACGGACCGGCGGCGGCAGCTGATCCGCTCGCGCGCAATGACGACGATTCCATTCAGCTCGCGACCGGCGCCGCCGGCGTGCTTCCCCAAATGCCTGGCCTGCCGTTCAACTTCAATCTGTACGGCAGCAGCTTCACGGGCAATCAGGTTTGGGTGAATAACAACGGCAACCTCTCGTTCGGGGCAGGATTCCCGACATTCACCGCATCGGGCTTCCCGGTGAACGGGTTCCCGATGGTGGCGCCGTTCTGGGGCGATGTCGACACGCGCGCTGCCGCGAGTGGCACGTCGTACTACAAGATGACGGCGAACACCCTGGTTGTGACGTGGGACAACGTTGGCTATTTCAACACCCACGCCGACCGCACGAACACCTTCCAGGTCGCGATTTCCGATGGAACGAATCCGACGATGGGCATCGGCAATAACGTCTGCTTCAGCTATGACAGCATGAACTGGACGACGGGCGATGCGTCGGGCGGGACCGGCGGTTTTGGCGGCACGGCCGCGACCGTAGGCGTGAACGCCGGCAACGGCACCAACTTCTTCCAGATTGGCCGGTTCAATCAGAACAATGCCAACTACGACGGCCCGGGTGGCAATAACGACGGCGTCCACTATCTGGACGGCCTCGACACCTGCTTCCGCGTGGACGGCCAGACGAATCAGCCCCCGATCTGGATCAACAATCCGGGCCTGATCGTTCTCGATGTGAGTTTGAATCAGTCGCTGAACTACGTCGGTCAGTTCATCGGCCCCGAGGGTGGTGACGTTGTCAGCATCACCGGCGTCGCCGATCCGAACAACGCCGTGGGCGCAGGGCTCAGCATCGTCAATGCTCCTGGCAACCCGGCGACATCAACGCTGACCTGGACTCCCGACGCGGGCGACATCGGCGTGTACAACCTGACGTACACTTTCCAGGATGACTTCCTGCCGCCGAACGTCTCCAACGGCGTTCTCCAGATTCGCGTGATTCCGGAGCCGGCCACGATGGCCCTTCTCGGCCTGGCGCTTGTCGGCCTTCGCCGCAAGCTCGGTCGCTAAGCCCAGTACGGCTCTTCAGTTCATAAACAACGGGGGCGGACAGGTCTGGCCTGCCCGCCCCCGCTTCTTTTTGGGTCAGGGGATATGCTTTCGTTTCAGAACTCGAAGTGAACTAGCCGCCGCCTTCATCAGCCGGCTTCTCCTCATCCGCAGGCTTCTTCTCATCAGTTGGCTTTTCTTCGTCGGCGGGCTTCTCTTCGTCGGACGGTTTGGCGCCATCACCCGCTGAATCGTCTGCCGGCTTGTCGGCGTCGCCTTCCCCAGCATCGGGCTTCGCGGGCTGGCTGGCCTCCGTTGTGGTCGGTGTCTCTTCGCTAGGCGCGCTGCTGGGGGTCGGCGGGACTAATCCCGGACCAGCGGCCGGCGTCGCAGTACTTTTGCTCGCAAACGGATCGTACTTGGCCTTCTTACCGGTCAGCCGTGCCTGGCGGGCCTTTCGCTCGGCCTCCATGCGCTTTTCGACTTCGGCAACGGACTTGACGTTCGCCTCGTCGCGAAAGGCGTCGGCCAGGGCCTCGGGCTTGAGGTGCGGCTCGCTTGCCGAGCGGGCACAAATCAGTCGCCCGAGTCGATCACAGGCATAGATCGCGGGCGGATTGAGCGTTCCGACGACGAAAGAGCACGCGCCGGCGTCCTCCAGGCCGCGAGCATCGCCCGACTTTGCATCGTATCGGGCAATGGCGGCCGAACTGATACGCGTTCCATTGTCCTCGGAGAGTCCGGCTAGGATGTATGCGGTGTCGCCAATCTGGGTCAGGAAATTCGCCCCGCCGCCGGCCTTCCAGCGTGTCGATCCATCCTCGGCATCCAGGACAACCAGGCCTTGAAGCGGAACGTATTGATAGACCGCGTCGCCGGTTGCTGTTGGCGCGGTTAGCAATTCGTGGTCAAAACGCTCGCGCCACTTGCGGCGGCCCGACTTGGCATCGATGGCGTAGAGCGAACGGTCTGAACTGGCGACAAACACTCGATCAGGCGTAACCGCGGGGCGGGCAAAAATCGGCCCTTCCGTGCGAAACGGCCTTGGCCAGACGCCTGTTCTATCTTTCGCGTTGATCCGCGTGACTGTGGCGTCCTGGCCGGCAATGATCAGGTCGTCGCCAAATAGAACCGGCTCGGCGGTGACGGTTCGCGGCGTCAAAAGCTCCCATTCACGGACACCAAGGCGCACGTTCATGGCATAGAAGCGCTGGTTGGCGGCGCCGAAGTAGGCATTATCGCCATCACTGACGGCGGGCGAACTGGGCGAGAACGGGACCTTTAACTCCTCAATCGGGAGCGTGATCTGGGCGAACACCCGGTCTCCCGCGCGAGGTCGGTCCGTAGGATTCACATCAAGGAAGCGCCCGGTCGACTCGCGGTCGTGAATGCTGACGATTCGGAAGTGGGCGAGCGGCTTTTCACCCACGTCGCCTGTAGTTCCCCGGAAAATACCGAGCGTCATTCCAACATCAAGGCCGTGGAATCGCCCGACATCGATGTCGGCGTCGTCGCCGCGAGCTTCGATCACGAAGCCGCGGATCTTTCGAGGGTCTCCCGCCAGTCGTCCGGTGACGCGATCGAAGAGGCGGATGCTGGTGCTGGTGGTGAAGACGGCAAAGGACTTGGAGTGGGTCGGGCCGAGCAGCCGCTGGTTCGGCGAAGCGACCTCAGTGGACCAACGAAGGACGCCGGTTGGCCCGTGAACGGCAAAGACCTTGTTGTCCTGCGTAATCACATACACGCAGTCGTCGAGGGCGACCACGCGTCGGACGATGTCATTGCCAATCGGGAGCTCGGCATGCCAGTAAAGTTGGAGTTCCAGCTGCGCGAGCTTCGAACGATCGATCAGATCGAGGCCAAGTGCGACCCGCGGCGCAATCAGGCCCGAGAACGCGAATAAAACAAGTAGGGCAATCCGTCGGGTCATGGCGGCAGTCTCCTCGGGTGGAAGGCGAGATCGCTTCCGCCGTATATCGGCCACGGGGAACGATCTGGTGGCGGGAGTGGCGGTTTCGGGACCGCACCCCCGATCGCAGCAGGCGTAACTATAATGAAATCGATAGGTTATGTCAATACATGGACACAGATGCAGGGATCAGACATTCCCGATCGCGGTGCCGATGCGTTGGAAGTGTGTTTGGCCACGAGTGGCGGAAAGTTAGTGCAACAGGCACCCATCGGCCGCCGATAAACCTCTGCGCCGGAAGTATTGGCGCGGTTTCACGATGCGCGTAGGCGCAGATTTTGCTTGAAGTTACGGGTGTTTTTTGCGATACTTTTCAAGCTCAATCCATGCGGTTTGCCTCCGCATGCATTCCCGCGATCCTCACCCGGTCGTGCCACACCCGGCAACGTCCGACGGGGCATGGGAAAAATTGCCTGACACCGCGCCGGCGTCTCAATGCGACTATCGCACGTGGTGCGTGCGTCCCGACGCGGCCCTGACGCTGGGAGAATCCCCGTGAGCATCCTTACCAAGGTATTTCTCGTCGTTGTGGTGATCCTGTCGATCGCGCTCTCGACTCTGTCGATCGCGGCCAACAGTATGGGCCAGAACTGGAAGAAGGCCGCCGAAGACTGGAAGGCCAGCGCGCTGGCGGCCGGCGCAAACGAGCGGCTGACGGCCGTTCAGTCGCGCCTGACGCACGAGCAGGACCTGGACAAGATCGGCAAGCTCTCGAACGAAAAGGCCAAGCTCCAGTCGGAATTGGCGACGCTCCAGCAGTCTCTCGATGCCAAGACCATCGAGTTCGGCACATCCCAAGGCCAGGCGACTGCCCTGACGGCCAATCTCACGGGCCTGCAGGAGCAACTCAAGCTGGTGGGCAGCCAGTTTGCACGCGAACGCGAGTTCAACGGCACGCTGACCAAGCGGAACGCCGAGCTAGAGCGGCGCAATAGCGACCTCAATGACCGCGTGAAGGAACTGACAACCGCCTTGGCGATGGCCAATACGCAAGTTCGAGCGCTCCAGCAGCAAATCGCCGGAAATGACGGCGGTTCGTCGTCATCCGGCATTCAGAGCTATGGCTCGTCGAGTGGCTCGGGCGTGGTCGAGGCCTTCAAACCGTCGGTTCAGCCGACCGCCCCCTCCGTGACGGCGGCGATTCGAGGTCGCGTGACGTCGGTTCGAGGCAATGTGGCCGGAATCAGCGTCGGATCGGCCGACGGCGTGATGCCGGGCATGAAGTTCCTCATTTACCGCGAGGCCGGAAGCGCGACGCCGCAATACCTGGGGACGGTACAGGTTACGCATGTCGAAGCGAATGAGGCAGCCGGCACTGTGTTACGAACAAGCGGCGCGATCCAGACCGGCGATACCGCGACAGACGAAGCCAGTATGGCGATGAGGCGATAGTCATGGCTCAGGCACCCGGCGGATCTGCTTCTCCGGCAATCAGGCGGCGTCCGCAGAACGACATGTTCACCGTGCTGCTGGTCATCTCGGCGGTATTTCTCGCCGGCGCAGTCTCTTTCCTTGCATACCGCCTGATGGCGTTCTACGGAACGGTCTTCCCACCGGCCGGCGGCTGAACCAACCGCACACCTTTCACGTAAGCACAGCAAGCGTTGCGGCACGGCGATGTCCAGTCCGTGACGCGCGTGGCAATTCCGATTAGTATCCGAATTCTTTTCCCGGTGGTTGGGCGCGCCGCCGGAACCGATTGCAACCTATCGCGCTGAGGATTCCCGACGTGCTATTCGATTCACTGCGCGGTCTGTTCGCGGTCGACATGGGCATCGACCTCGGCACGTGCAACACGCTGGTCTGCGTGAAGGGTGAAGGCATCGTCCTGAACGAGCCGTCGGTGGTGGCGGTCAAGAAGGGCACCAACCGGGTCCTTCAGAACGGTAATGCGGTCGGCCTGGTGGCGAAGGAAATGCTGGGCAAAACGCCCGGCTCGATCACGGCGATTCGGCCGCTCAAGGACGGCGTGATCGCAGACTTCGACATCACCGAGGCGATGCTGGGATATTTCATTCGTAAGGTTCAGGGCGGCAAGCGATTCGTGCGGCCCCGTGTAGTCATTGCCGTGCCGTCGGGCATTACGGCTGTGGAGAAACGAGCGGTCTATGGCTCGGCCGAACGCGCGGGCGCACGGCGGGTCTATCTCGTCGAAGAGCCGATGGCGGCCGGAATCGGCGCCGGGCTCCCGATCGCCGAAGCGACGGCGAGCATGATCGTGGATATTGGCGGTGGGACGACCGAAGTGGCAATCATGTCGCTGGCCGACATCAGCGTGAGCGAATCATTGCGGGTCGCCGGCGACGATATGGACGAGGCGATCGTCAACTACATGAAGCGGACCTACAACATGCATGTTGGTCCGCTGACCGCCGAGCAACTCAAGATCGAAATCGGGTCGGCAGCGGCGCTGGCCGAGGAAATGTCGCGCGAAGTGCGGGGTCGCGACATGATCTCGGGTCTGCCGCGCAAAACCGTCGTGACGTCTCAGGAAGTCCGCGAAGCGCTTCGGGAACCTGTCAGCCAGATCGTCGAGGCCGTGACCCGAACGCTGGAGCGTGCCGAGCCCGAGCTGTCGGCCGACCTGGTCGAGAACGGCGTTCATCTGGCCGGCGGTGGTGCGTTGCTGCGCGGCCTGGACCAGGTCCTTTCAGACGCGACCGGCCTGCAAGCCAAAGTGGTGGATGATCCGCTCTCTTGCGTGGCGCGCGGCACCAGCGTGTACCTTGAAAACCTCTCGACTTGGAAAGAAACGCTCGAATCGGATGAAGACAACGTCTGAGCGACGCCCACACGTCCCATTCAACCGCGCCGTTACTGCGATCATATTCAGTTCGTTACTCAGCGGCGGGTGCGCCCGGCGTTCGGAAATGCTGGTCTGCGGCGCGATCTGGACCGGAAATCCACAAAACCCGGCCGCCGAGGCGATGCTGATCGAAAACGGGCGAGTGGTCAGAATTGGGACACTCGACACCCTCTCCACCGCTCATCCCAATGTCACGCGCATCGACGCGGGCGGCCGACGAATCATCCCGGGATTAATTGACGCTCACGTCCATATAGTGGGCGGTGGACTGTCGATGCAGCGGCTTGCAATGCGCGATATGACGGATCGAGCGCAGTTCATGGCCGCGGTGGCCGATCGGTCCCGACAGCTGGCGAGCGGCCAGTGGCTGCTGGGGCGCGGCTGGTCGACGGACAGTTGGGCGAATCCGTCGTCGCCGACGCGAGATTGGATAGACGGGGCGACGGGCGATCATCCGGCATTGCTCCAACGGATGGACGGGCATTGCGCGCTGGCGAACACGGCCGCACTGCGCCTGGCCGGTCTGGATTCACCGAATCCGATCGATCCGCCGGGCGGAACTATCGAGCGCGACGCATCCGGGCGACCGACGGGCATATTGAAAGATGCCGCGATCTCGCTGGTTTCGCGCCACGTTCCCGAGCCGAGCGTGGAGGAAAAATGCGCGGCGATCCGCGCGGCCATGCGCGAAGCCAACCGCTACGGTGTGACAACCGTCAACACGATGTCGGAATGGGATGACGTGCCGGCACTGCGCCGAGTTCACGATGAAGAAAACGATACACTGCGTGTGGTCATTTTTGTGCAGGAGCCCGATTGGGAGCCGTTCGTTGAGCGAGTGCGGTCATTCGGCGTGCATGACGACCGACTTCGCATCGCCGGATTCAAGGCATATATGGACGGCTCGTTGGGCAGCCGGACTGCGTATATGCACGAACCGTTCGCCGATCAGCCGAACAATCGCGGACTCATGGCGAGCGGACCGGATACGCCGGCGCGATTAGCCAGGAACTTTCGAGCGGCGCAGGCGGCCGGCCTGCAGTGCGCGGTGCATGCGATCGGGGATGAAGGCAATCACGTCCTGCTCGACTTGTATTCCCGCTTGGATCGCAATCAGCGGCCACGCGTCGAGCACGCCCAGCATCTGTTGCCGGGCGATATTCCGCGATTTGCCGAATTGGGCGTCGTTGCATCGATGCAGCCATATCACAAAGCGGACGATGGGCGCTACGCCGAGACCGCGATCGGCCCGCAGCGCAGCCGCTCAAGTTATGCGTTTGCCGATCTCTTGAGATCGGGTGCACATGTCGCTTTCGGCAGCGACTGGCCGGTCGTTTCAATCAATCCGTTCACGGGTATTCACGCTGCCGTCACGGGTCGGACGCTAGATGGAAAGACGTGGATGGTGCACGAAAACATCAGCGTTGAGCAGGCACTGGGTTGCTACACGCGCGGTGCGGCATTCGCGTGCAAACTGGATGATCGGATTGGGATGCTGGCGCCGGGATTCCTGGCAGACTTCGTTATTCTAGAGACGGACCCGCTGTCGCAACCGACGGACGAGTTGATCAAGACACGCGTCGCTGCCACCTACCTTGGCGGCCGGAAGGTCTGGTCCGCAGATGAAAAGCTTCACTGAGACGACTGCGAACTTGCTATCTGCGCATTGCGTTTCCACATCGCGAGCGTGGCTCGGTCCGTCGCGGAGCCATTCACCGATGCACGATATTCGGATTCATTCCAATTCTTGATCTCCTCGAGTGACGGGCGCGCGCCGAGTGGTCGGATTGCAAATCGCGGCTCGTGTGTTGAGGGGGATTTTCGATTGAAAGGGCAAACCTGCTGGCAGATATCGCAGCCGAATACCCAGTCCTGTATCCCGGCCTGGAGCTCCGGCGCGATCGCCCCGCGATGCTCAATGGTCAGGTAGGAGATGCAGCGGCGGGCGTCCATCTCGTAGGCCTTCGGGAAAGCCCCGGTCGGGCACGCGTCGAGGCAGCGCGTGCAGGTTCCGCAGTGATCGGCCGAAACGGCATCCGGCGCGAGGTCGAGGGTTGTGATGATCTCGCCCAGGAAGAAATAAGATCCGAGCTCAGGATTGAGCACGAGCGTGTTCTTGCCAATCCAGCCGACGCCGGCCGCTGCGGCCAGCTCGCGCTCAACAATGGCCGACGTGTCGACACAGGCCTTGGCATCGAAAGCTTCGTGTAACTCTGATCTTAAGCAGGCGATCAGCGCGTCGAGTTTTTCGCGGATGACGGTGTGGTAATCCTCGCCCCAGGCATACATCGCGACCCGGCCGCGCGGGCGGTCGTCTGGGACAGGCGGCTCGGGCTGATGGTATTGCAGGGCGACGACAATTACGGCCCGCGCGCCTGCGAGCAATTCACGCGGATCGAGCCGGGAGCTGATGCGGCGATGCAGGTAGCCCATGCTGCCGGCGCGGCCGGTCGCGAGCCACGCGCGTAGGTATTCGCCGCGCTCGATCGGTCCGGGGGCGGCGATTCCGCAGCGTTCGAAGCCCTGCTCGAATGCGAGGCGTTTGACCAGTTCTGTCCGCTCAATGGCGTTCATTGGGGCTTCGTACCTGGCATTGACTTCATACCCGCCGCCTTCTACCGTCGGCGTTTTCGACGGGGAAATCAACCACACCCAAGGGACCGACAAGCATGGT
This sequence comes from Planctomycetota bacterium, assembly GCA_015654675.1. Classification (GTDB taxonomy): domain Bacteria; phylum Planctomycetota; class Phycisphaerae; order UBA1845; family UTPLA1; genus SpSt-539. The sequence goes on from JAATGM010000042.1 coordinate 97,724, forward strand.
GTTCGACTATGACTGGTGGCACGGCGACGGGTTGAATCGGCAAATCGAGGAGTCGAAGCGCCGCGCCGCAAAGTACAGGTTTCCAAACCTCGATCCGGCCAAGGCGGCCGGCGAGAGCGCGTATGGGCGTTTCTATCGCGAGCTTGAATCGCGAATGATCATCTATCTGCGCGATAACGCCGTCTATGAGATCAAGGAGCTCGCACAAGTCGGCAAATCCGGATACCTGACGTTCGAATGCCAACCGGCGGACGAGGTTTACCGGGTGGGGTCGTTCGTGGTGGCGGTGCCGTTCGAGGAGATCGCGCGGGTGGAGGTTTTTGCCGTCCACCCGTCGGAGAAGCCCGAGGAAAACACGTTTATCAAGGGTTTCAGCGGGGCCCGGCAGCCCAAGGGCGACGATCGAGCGGGGTAATCCCTGTCAAAATCGGCGAACATTGCCGCGTAAGCGCGGCCCGATTCGTGCGTTAGTATTGCGTGGCGACCTTCGGCCTCTCGCGGCCGTGGGCCGTGTCGTCCATCCATCATCTCAAAGGAGAGAATTCATGCGTTTCCCCGTTCGCAAACTGCTGTCAGCACTTGCCTTGTTGTCTGTGGCGGCCGCGCCGCTCGCACGGGCCGACGAAGGCGAAAAGATCGTCCACATCCGATTGAACGGCGCCATGAAGGAAGCGCCTCCAAAGATGGACATTGGAGCGATCTTTGGAGACGAGCAGTCATCCAACCTCTTTGACCTGGTGGAGACGCTACGGAAGGCGCGAACGGACGACTCGGTCCGCGCACTGATCTTCGATCTTGACGAGGCACAGCTCGGCCAGGCGCAGGTTCAGGAACTTCGTTCGCAATTCGAGCAGCTTCGGGCGGCGGACAAGGACGTCTGGGTCTATTCGGAGTCCGGCGGACTCGGCCTGGTCCAGTTGGCCTCGGCCGCGAGCAAGTTCGTGATGATGCCGCGCGGCGAGATTTTCCTCACCGGAATCTATTCGGCGCCAACCTACTTCAAAGGCACGCTCGATAAGGTCGGCTGCGTGGCCGACGTCATCCATTGCGGTGCATACAAGGCCGCCGGCGAGCCCTTCACCCGAACCGGCCCGAGCAAAGAGGCGGAAGCAGATCTCAACAAGATTTTGGACGGCATCTACGACGCCATCGTGGCCGACATCGCCAAGTCGAAGAAGATGAAGCCGGAGCAAGTCCGGAAGATTATCGATCATGGACCGATGAGCGCGAAAGAAGCCGCCGACGCCGGTCTCGTGGACATGCTCAAGTACCGCGAGGACTTCATCAAGACGGTGAAGAAGCGCTATGGCAACGATGCGAAAATCGTTCGCAACTACGGCAAGAAGAAGGGGCCGGAGATCGACTTCGAGAATCCGTTCGCATTCTTCAAGCTGTTTGGCGAGATGATGCAGGGTCCGAAGAAGAGCAACAATGACGCCATCGCAGTCATCTATGTCGATTCGATGATCACAAGCGGAAAGAGCGAAGAGGGATTCACCGGCGGCAATACCGGGTCGGATACGGTTCGCAAGGCCATCGAAGACGCCGCCAAGGATGACAACATCAAAGCGGTCGTGCTGCGAGTCGATTCGCCGGGCGGGTCTGCGATCGCGAGCGAAGTCATCGCCGAAGCCGCCAAGCGTTGCAAAGCGCGCAAACCGTTCGTCGTTTCGATGGGCGACGTGGCGGCGAGCGGCGGCTACTACGTTTCCTGTCTGGCTGACTGCATTTTCGCCGAGCCCGGAACGATCACCGGTTCGATCGGCGTGATCGGCATGAAGCTGGTCACAAACGACATGTGGGGCAAGATCGGGATTTCGCACTTCGAGTACAAGCGCGGTGCGAATGCCGACCTGATGAGCAGTCTCCGCCCGTGGACGGACACCGAAAAGAAGATGATGTTGGAGATGATGACGCGCGTGTACGACGAGTTTAAGGGTCGCGTCACCGAAGGCCGCGGAAAGAAGATCAAGGGCGAGATCGAGAATCTGGCCGGCGGACGAATCTACACCGGCGCACAGGCACTCGAAGTCGGCCTGATCGATCGTTTAGGTGGGATGAACGACGCCATCCGCTTCGCCGCGGATCAGGCGAATGTCAGCAAATTCGATTTGCGCGTTCTGCCCGCCCCGAAGAACTTCTTCGACATGCTGTCGGAAGGCATGGGAATGAAGGACAAGGATGAGGACAATGCCTCGGCCCGCCGATCAGACAAGGCGTCGCTGTTCCTGCATTCGCCCGAAATCATGTCGGCCTACGGTGCGCTGGAGGCACTCGATCCGAATGGCGCCGCCGCGCTCCGTTCGGCCTTGATGCAACTGCAACTCTTCAGCCGTGAAAAGGTTTTGATGATTGATTCGACGGTTGCGACGATGCAATAACCGTTCGATTTCAGTTCAACATGTGGCGCCGGCCGCCGGGCGATCAGTCGCTCGGCGGCCGCGTCGCTTTGGTAGAATGGGTTATGGACTTCGACCCGGAGGCACTGCCGATTCCCGCGCTGGGCCTGAGGTGTCGCAACTGCGGTTACCTGCTCGACCTGTTACCCGACCATCGCTGCCCGGAATGCGGCTGGCGATTCACGATTGACGATTTGCTCCCGCCGGGAGATTTCCCGCTTGTGGCCATGGACGGCTCGCCCGTGCTGCTTACTCCAGATGTGGCAGCGATTCTGAAGGCAGCCCGTATTCTTCACTTGCTCTATAACGGGCCGCTGGAGGCCGTCTATGGGCTTCCCGGCTCGATAAATGGACGGCAGTGGTTTCGAGTCCCGCGGAACGACCTGCTGTATGTGGTGCATCTACTCAGAAATCGCGATCAGCTGCCTCGACCACAGGTTACCGGCCCTGATTGGGGCTGCATCAACTGCCGGGAATCCAACCCGGGAACGTTTGCGGTGTGCTGGTCCTGCGGAAGCGACCGCCCAACCCCCGATGATTATCGTAGGGTTTAGGGAGCGGACTCGCAGTCCGTCCGCGCCGCCCGGAGGTCAGTCGATGCCCGCTCGTCCAACGATCGTTCGCCATCATCAAATCGCAATTGTCATCCTGCTTGGCTGGCTAATTCCATGTACGGTGGCCGACGACAAAGCGGCGTCCGGATGGGATCAGCCGCGGACGGAGATCAACCTGCGCGAAATGCCTCTGGAGCGAGCACTGAACCAGCTGGGCGAGATGGCCGGCTCAACAGTCGTGGCGGATTGGGACGTTCTCTACGACGCCGGGGTGGCGCGCGATGAGTCGGTAAATCTGTCGCTTCGCGGCGTGACGCCGCGAAAGGCGCTGCGCTTGGTGCTCGACCTGATCGGCTCGCGCCGAAATGCGCGGCTAGTCGCCGATGACGAAGGGCGGTACGTCCTGGTCTCGACAGACGCCGGGCTGGCGCGTGAAGCAACAGTTCGGGTATACGACTGTCACGATCTGCTGGCGCCTAAACTGGGGGATGAGTTGCAGCGACGAATTCGGGATGCGGTGGCGGCGGCAAACGAGGTCGATGCGGCGGGGCTGGTGCTGCCATTCGAGCGGAAGACGACCACGGGGCCCACGGGTGCGGTCGTGACGGAAGCGGTGGCACATGATCCCCAAAGAGAGCCGTCGCGAGCGCTAAAGGTATACAACGAGATGATGCAGGCGCTGGAATATGACCTCCACGAGCGGCAGGCGACGGCACTCATCGCCATCATCCAGAAGAACGTCGATCCGACGTCGTGGGCCTGCAATGGGGGCAAGGTCGGGACACTGACGCTGATGAACGATTTGCTGGTCATCAAACAGATCCGGCCGAATCATTCCGAGATTGCCAGACTTCTGGCCACACTCCGAACCGACACCAATTCACGCAAGTAGCGGCTCCGCCTCGGGTTGGGCTTTGTCAGCCGGTCTTCTGCCATTTACTTTGAACCTATATCATATATGATCGTAGTATATCAGGAGCAGAGAAATGTCCGCCAGACTGGATAGTTCGTCGCGTGCCTTGAATGCCTACGTCGTGCTGATGCGAGCCGCGGCCACCCTGACCAACCGGCTGCATGGCCACCTGGCTAAAGACGGGTTGACGATGGCACAGTTCGGCGTGCTCGAGGCGCTACAGCACCTCGGGCCGCTCCAGCCCAATGTTCTGGCGGAAAAGCTGCTCTGCACGCCCGGCAACCTGACCACCGTTCTCGACAACCTCGAAACGCGAGAATTGGTCCAGCGTGCCCGGGAGTCCGTGGATCGCCGCTGCGTCACGGTGCGATTGACCGACACAGGCGAGCGGCTGATTCGGCGAGTGTTTCCGCGACACGCGCGGGGCGTGGTGGACGCGTTCGCCGCACTGACCGGAACCGAGCAGGACAATCTTCGGCGACTTTGCCGAAAGCTTGGTCTTGCAAACGCCGCGGCGGCCAAATCCGCCGCCGGCGGAACCCAAGAAAGGAGTGTTCATTCATGATTACAATTCGACCAGCCAATGACCGCGGAGCGACCCAGCTTGGGTGGCTCGACAGCAAGCACAGTTTTTCGTTCGGCGAGTATTTTGACCCGAAGCACATGCAGTTTCGCTCGCTGCGTGTGATTAATGACGACCGGATCGCGCCGTCCGGCGGATTCGGGATGCACCCGCACCGCGAGATGGAGATCGTCACCGTTGTATTCAGCGGGGCGCTCGAACATCGCGACAGTCTGGGTCACGGTGAGATTCTGCGTCCGGGCGAAGTCCAGCGGATGTCGGCCGGTACCGGCATTCGGCACAGCGAGTTCAACCCATCGGCGACGGAGCCGGTTCACCTGCTGCAGATCTGGATCGAGCCGCGAGAGACCGGACGCAAGCCGGAATACGCACAGCGCGCATTTCCGTTTGAGTCCAACCGCAATCGTCCGACGCTGGTCGTTTCGGCCGATGGGCGGGAAGAGTCACTCGCGATTCGGCAGGACGCCGATCTGTTCGTTGTGCGGCTTGACGCCGGGCGCGAACTGAAGCACGCATTGCGTCCGGGTCGGCATGCGTGGCTGCAACTGGTCACCGGCGAGCTGGTCGTCAACGGACTTCGCATCGGTCCGGGTGATGGACTGGCCGCAAGTGACGAGGCGCTGCTGGACATCTCGGCGACCAGCAACGCCGAACTCCTGCTGTTCGACCTGGCGTGAACTAGGCGATATGGGCTGGTGCGGCCGTGAGGCCCTGCGGCGATCTTCGAACCAGGTTGATCGCGAGTAGTGCTGCGGCCGCGCCGGCTGATATCCAAAGGCCGTTCCTGAGCGTCGGGCTGGTCATTTCGAGGACCAGCCGATGCTTGCCCGCGGGAATTGCGCAGCCGACCAGGGCGTGATTGACACGATAGATGGACAAAGGCGCGTTATCGAGAGTCGCGCTCCAGCCCGGGTACCAGATCTGTGGCAACATTAGGAATTCGCGCCCGTGGGCGTCGATCTCGTACTCATAAACATTGATTCCGCGACGAGTGATTTCGATGCTGCCGCCTTTGAAATCAAATGTCTGGTCGGGAGCGTCGCCCAGGATGTTGGCGACGGTTACCGGCCTCGATGCAATCGCCGCCAGAGAGGACGCGGAGTCGGCCACTCGATTCAGAGATTGAGCAAACATTCCCGCCGCGGGCGCAGTTGCGTCGTCAAATACGCAGACGGGCACCGGTTTCACGCCCTGGTAGAAATCGAATACCGGAACATTGGCAAATGAGGCCGCCGGCCGATAGCCGATTGGCTCGAGCGACACGGGCTCATTGGCGACAATATGCCGGATGTCGATGGCCCGCAGCATGTCGGGGCGCGCAGCGGCAATAAATTCAATCCAGACCATTGGCACGGTCGCAGCCCCATCGATTCTTCCGGTCTGGAGCACGACGAGATATTCAAAGTAGTGGCGAAGGTTGAGCGATGCGTAACCGTTGAGCAGGTCGATCTTGAACCATCCTGCCTGACCGTAGGGAACAACCGTGCGGCCGATGGCGGCGGTGCGTCCCGAGTTCGGAGAACGGACGAGGCCGGCGTGGAAAGGAGCCGGTGGAAAGGCGAAGTCCAACGGTGCGGTCTTAAGGCGGGGATACATCCGCGCCATCGCATCGGCCGCGGGAAGCGCGGCGAGAACAACCGCGGCCATCATCAAGCGATTGGGGGCAACCACAGCAATTGCCGCGGCCGCTACCACAGCCCCCGCAACAATGAATGACAGAACTCCGGCGCCCGTCACCGCAGATAGCACGAAAAGCCCAGCCCCCGTGATAGCGATGATTCCCGCAAGGCGGCGCGCCTGCGTTGATCTCATTTCGATGAGGGCGTGCAGGCCGTGGCCGGCAAGGACGAGGACAGCGAGTTGCGCCAGAATGAGCGCGCGCGACGGCTGACGAAACAGGGCAAATCCTGGCAAGTGATCGAAGAGCAACCGCAGAAGCGGCGTGTTGAAACAGAGGATGACGGCAGCGAGAACAGCGATGGCCGGCAGGAGCGTACGACGCCAACGGGCAAAGAGGCCGACGATGCAAAGCGGATACAAAGCGAGCCCAAAATAGAAATTATCTTCCCAGAACTCCATCCGTTGGCCGGCGTTGTCGCGCGGATCGATGAAGGTCGATAAATCACCGGCACCCGGGGACTGACTAAGGAAGAACTGGTAATCGGGCGTAGTGCGGGTGCTGAGCCGCACGAATTCGATCCTCGGCAGGATGGCCGGGGCAGCGAGAAGCGTGCCAAGGGCGATCGCGACTAAAGTCGCGAGCATTCGACGGACGGCCTCTGCACGAGAAAAACGGAGAGCCGAAACCACCAGCATGACAGCCACAGCGACGATGCAATACGCGAAAAGTTGCATGTCGCCCTGGACCCAGCCAAGCGCGATCACGATGGAGAGCAGTGAAAGTCGGCCCCGCGAGGGCTGATCGAGCGCGCGGGCGGCCGCCCAGAACAAGAGCGGGGCCAGGCTGAACATGGGCATCTTGGGCAGCCAGCCCGCATAGATCATGCAATATGAGCGAAAGCTGAGCATGTAGGCGACGGCACAGAACGCCGCAACCCATGCGTGCCCGAGGAGTCGCCGGGCGAGCAGAAATGTCCCGGCACCGGCGAGAATATAACTAGCTAGGATGAAGCAATTCGTGGCACGATCCGGCGGCAATATGAGATAGAAGGCGCTGAGAGGATAGAGAATCATCGACTGCGGGTTCGCAAAGGCGGGGGCGCCGCAGTTCATCGCCGGATTCCAGAGTGGGAAGTGACCCTCGTCACGGATTGAGCGCGTGAACACCTCCATATTGGCGAGGTGCTCGGCGATGATGTCGGAAGATGGCGAGTAGACGATTCCGCGGCCGAGCCAGAGCGGCGCCAATGCAATCAGTGCGATGAAGAGCGCGACACCGGCGGGAATTACAAGAGAGCGTTTTGAGCCGGGCAACGGAGGGCTCCGGACCGGGGACTGAAGCACAAAAGCCACCAGTCGGACTCGAACCGACGACCTGCGGTTTACAAAACCGCTGCTCTACCAACTGAGCTATGGTGGCACGTCGTACAAGAATACGACATGCCCACATTATAACCTCGGAATCATTCCCCGCGTCGATCGCCCCGAACTCCCCCGGTCTTCGTCACCCCACCGTTGCGTGCCGCCGTTTCGTTAACGGTGGTAATGAGGCCGCGATTTAGATTTCTCGCATGAGGGCCTCGAGCGCCATGTCGAGCTTGTCGTCGGTGGTGTACTCACCGCGATCGATAGAGGCGCGGACGGCCGCAACCTTGTCAGCCCGAACGGGCGGCGAAGACGCGACACTGAGACTCGTCGCTTCGTCCGAAATCTCCACCCGATCGGCCGTCCTGGTCTCGCTCTCGATACCGCGGACCGGCGCATAGCCCACCGAAGGGAAGGACCGCACCCAACCAAATCCAGCCAGTCGATTAATCGCCGCCATCTCTCGTTCGCCTTTACTGCTCTTGGCCGCGTATGCCATATCGCGGATACGCCGCGGGGACCGACGAAGTTCTCTTCGTTCTCAATGCTACGATGGTTCGTCCGGCTCCGCCGTGTTTTTCAGCACTGATTCGGGCGCAAATCCTGCTACCCAGCGTCCTGCTGCGTGAATCAGCCCTGCCAGGGTTGGCCGTGCGATCGGCGAATCGCAGGTCGCCCCATGCTGAGCGTATCGACGAATCGCAGGACCGCGCTTGAGCGAATGTCTCCGACCACAACCTGTGGGGGAGGGCGACGAAAGGCACAGCCCGCCGTCCGGCGAGATTCGCACCGAAAGCCAGTCGGCATATTGCGTTAGCAGCGCCAGCGACCGCCCGAAATCGCCGACTCGGCGGATTCTGCCGGGATCGAGCAGATTCGGCGGACGGCCCGGCACCCCCACCTGTAGCGCCATCGGGGCCTATTGGCATGGCCTACCCAACCGGCGTGTGTGCTGGCCGACACCCAACATTCTCGCAATAATTCCGCATCGCGCAATTGGAACGCCGGCCGCCGGTCGTGCGTCTAAAGACCCTGGCGATTACGAGAGTCATCCATGGCCCACAACGTCATTGGCATCAATCAAGCTGAGGCCGAACATCATCACAGTCATTTCCACGACCATGCGCACGGCCACGATCACGGGCATGACCATGGCACGGCGGCGGCCGCCAGCCGGGCGAGCGTCGGGCTGATTGCAACGCTCATGGGCGGCATCCTTGTCCTGACGAGCTATTACATTCAGTGGTACAGCCCCTCGCATCTTGAGGATCGCCTGGTGGACGGCGTGATTCGCGAGGTCGACGTCTACGATTATCAATTTCAAATGGATGTGGTCGCGGCGATCGGCGCCGGATTGCTTGGAATTCGCATCATCTGGCACGCGATTCGCAACTTGATGACCGGCCATCTTCACATGGACGAGCTGGTGGCATTGGCGATTCTGGCGGCGTTCGCCGTCGGCGACTATCGGGCTGCCGGTGTCATAGGATTCTTCCTACTGCTATCAGAATTGATAGAAACGCGCACCGCGATCGGCGCGCGAGCAGCCATCGAATCGCTCATTCGCCTGACGCCAACCCGTGCCATGCTCATCACGCCCTCGGGCGAAGAAGAAGTTGATGTCCGAGCACTGACGGTCGGCCAGCAGGTGAGAGTCCGGCCGGGCGACAATATTCCGGTTGACGGCGTCATCGCGCGGGGCGAATCGATCGTCAACCAGGCAAACATCACGGGGGAATCGCTGCCGGTAGACAAGCGCCAGGGAGACCAGGTCTTCTCCGGCACGAGCAACCTGACCGGCGCAATGGACATCGAAGTGACGCGCGTCGGACCGGATACGACGCTCGGTCGCGTGCAGAGTCTCATTCTGCAAGCCGAGCGAACTCGAATTCCAATCATGCGGATGATCGATCAGTACGCGGTGTGGTACACGCCGGTTGTGTTGATGCTGGCGGGACTGGTGCTCTACTTCAATCGCGCGGACGGCTCTGGATTAACCAAGGCCATTTCCATGCTGGTCGCGAGCTGCCCGTGCGCCTTAATTATGGCGACGCCAACCGCGGTCGTTGCGGGCCTCTCGTGCGCCGCGCGGCTTGGAATTCTCATCAAAAACGTGTCGAGTCTGGAGGCGGCGAGTCGGCTCACGGCCGTCGTTTTCGACAAGACGGGAACGCTTACGACCGGCGAGCTGCACGTGACACGGCTTGTGCCGGCGCCTGGCGTTGAAGCGGCGGAGTTGCTTTCCGCCGCGGGCAGCGCGGAGCAATTGAGCAACCATCCGGCAGCGCGGGCGCTTGTCGCTGTCGCGCGCGAAGCCAATATCGAGTTGCAGCGCCCGAGCCGATTCGAGGAAGTAGCCGGGCAGGGGGTTGTCGCGCACTTGAACGGCGACGAGATTTTCGTCGGCCGCGACACGTTCCTGCGGTCGCGAAACGTCGATGTCGCAGCGATGTCGGAGGCGGCGGCCAAGGTCGAAGGAATCGGCTTGTTGTTCGTTGCCCGGGGCACCCGCTGCCTCGGCTATGTGGGCGTCGAAGACCGCACTCGTCCGGCTGCGCGTGAGGCGGTACAGGAGCTGCAGGCCATTGGGCTGAAGCGAATCGCGATGCTGACCGGCGACCGCAAGGCAGTGGCCAGAAAAGTGGCCCGCGAAATGGGCTGCTCCGAGTACAAAGCCGAGTGTCTGCCGCACGAGAAGCTTGAATTGGTCGAGCAGATGCGGCGCGAGGGACAGCGCGTGGTGGTCGTTGGCGACGGCGTAAACGACGCGCCGGCGCTGGCGGCGGGCGACCTCGGCGTTGCGATGGGCGCGGCCGGCTCGGATGTCGCCATCAACTCTGCGTCGATCGCCCTGCTGAACAACGACCTGCTACGGCTACCGTTCCTCATCCGGCTGTCGCGTCAGACCGTGCGCGTCATCCGGCAGAATCTCATCTTTGGTGTGCTGTTTGTTGTATCGGTCGTGGCGCTGGGCGCGTTCGGCATCATCTCTCCGGTGATGGCAGCCGTATTGCACACGGCGTCAAGCTTTGTGGTCGTATTTAACAGCGCGCGACTGGTCCGGTTCGGCGAGGAGCACGCGACACACGCCCAGGTCCTCGCGCAGGAGGCGGCCGATCGGACGCCGGCGCCAACACGAGCCGGCGAACTACAACCGGCCTGATTTCGGCGCGACTCACGTCAACGCCGGCTGGTGCGGAGCTGATCGAGGATAGTGCGGGCTTGCGAGCGCAACTCAACCGTTGCGGGGTCGGCGTCGGCCGAGGTCATTTCGAGGAAGTGTTGGTAGGCGGAAATGGCGTTATCAACGCGCCCCATTCGCGCATATATCTCGCCCAATAGTGCGTGATACTTCAAATACGTCGGATCGCGATACTGATCGATAGCGGTACGGAGCCCCTCTAATTCGGCAGTGGCGCGATCGAGCTCGCCGGCCTGATAGGCGATGACCGCGATATTCGTCCCGTACCGGATGTCTTGTAGTGGGAATTGCTTGCGGGCGGCTTCAAACATCTCAATGGCCTCGATAAAGCGGCGCTGATCGGCAAGAGTCTTGGCCAATTGTTCGTACGGTGTGGGGTTTTCGGGAACCTGCGCGATGAGCGTTCGGTAGCGCTGCTCCGCTGATTCGTAATCACCGGCATCGGAGAAGAGCATGGCCCGCATCAGGACCGATCCAACGTAGCCCGGATCTGCCGACGACAACCCGGCGTCGATGACGCGGACGGCGTCGTCGTGTCGATTCAGCCGGCGGTATTCGCTGCCGAGACGGACATGAGCCTCGGAGCAGGTTGGGCAATCTGCGACGGCCCGTTCCCAGAGCGCAAGTTCGTTTCGCCAGGCGCGGTTGTAGTTGATCGTCATCACCGTGAAGACCGCACTGAGCAGGCCGGCCGCGATAAGAAATGGCCAAGCCGAGACGCGCTCGGACAATCGCTGGGTGGCAAGCAAGATGATTCCGAGCACTGGAACGTAGAGATAACGATCGTGAACACGTTCATCGGGCGGACAGGCCCTGGCATTGAGCAGCGGTAATGTCAGGAACAACGCAAAGCAGATAAATGCAAAGGCGGTCAGTGCGTCGCGCCGCCAGAAGCGTATTGCGAGCGCGACGGTTACCGCCAGAACGACCGGTGATGTCCAAAGCCAGATATGCGCTCCGCCGGGCTTCGGCAGAAGCGAGTTCATGGGTGCGACAAAGATTGGCAGAATCGACTGTCGGAGGTAATAGACAATCCCCTGCGGCAGGAAAACTGCCAGTTGACGCCACGACAGCGCCTGAACCGGGTTGCGATAGGTGATTCCGGCGACGACGAATCGCAGTACCAGGTAGAGGACCGCGACGGCGACGAAGGGCATTGTGACAATCGCAATTCGACGCACTCGGCGAGCGATGGGCTCAACTCGAGGTGTCAGAATCCATTCCATGCCGGCCACAAGGCATGGAAAGAGTATCGCCGTCTCCTTTGAAAATATCGCGAATGAATAAAAGACTGTCGCAAGCAACAGACCGCCCGGACGGATAGGGTCACGGCTGCGAAGATAGAGCCAGAATGCGGGAAACATTCCCGCCGCGATCTGTAGATCAACCGACGCGGCGCACCAACTAACTGACTCCACGTGCACCGGATGGACCGCGAAGAGCCAGGCCGACGCGGCGGCGACCAGCACGCTGGCTCCCAGCTGCCGAACGACCAGGTACACGAATACGGTGACAAACGCGTGAAGCAGAACGCTCATGACATGCCAGCCGACGGCATTGAGCTTGAAGAATTGATAATTGAAGATCATCCACAGCACAGTGGCCGGACGCCAATAGTTACTGACCGAGCCAACGCGCTGCGCATTGAAGGCCCAAACATCTGATCGGAGCGCTTCACCAATAAATCGCGGATCCTGAATGAGATAGTTGGCGACGATCTGCCGGTTGTCATCCCAGACGAAGCCGCACCACAGGGAATTGGTGTAGGCGGCAGCGACAAGAGCGAGAGCGATCGCGATCGCAGCAACGGGCGACAATATCTCGCTTGCCGAAGTCTCGATTTCTGCTCGTAGACCTGAGTTGTTCATCCGAACGACGTTCAGCCGTGGGCTTCGGCGAGCCGTCCGGTTCCGCGGCCAGCTCGATTTGCGGGTTTCTGCGGAGAGTCCGGGCGAGCGCGGGAGCGCCCGGCAAGCGCGACAGCAGCCGCGACGACTTGCTCTTCGTCCGGCAGGACAAGATAGGCCGCCTTGCCCAGTGGGATATAAGTGTCCTCACCCGTCACGCGGGCGATGGGGATATCCGTGCCGCAACGTTCAACCACCGCAGTGACGATGGCTTCGCTTGGACCGCCGCTGCGCCGGCATTCGTCAACCACCAGCACACGTCCGGTCGCGGCCGCCTCGGCAGCGATGAAATCGGCGTTGAGCGGTGCGAGCCACCTGAGGTCGGAGATGCGGGCGCGAATACCGTGATTGCGCTCCAGCGTGCGCGCGGCACGGAGCGAGAGATACAGGCCATTGCCATATGTAATGATCGTCAGGTCGGTTGCGTCAGGGCAATAGGTTCGGCCTTCACCCAGCGGCACGAACCAGTCCAATGGTGGATAAGCGAATTGCCACGCCGCGTCGCCTGCGTCGTGCAGGTCCTTCGTCATGTAAAGGGCAATCGGCTCAATAAACGTGCTGACGCGGCCGTTGACTCGCGCCAGCGCAAGACACGTTCGAAGCATGCCAACCGCGTCGTCGCCACGCGCGGGAATCGCGACGATCAGGCCGGGCACGTCGCGGAAGACGGCCAGACTGTTATCGTTGTGAAAGTGTCCGCCGAAGCCCTTCTGGTAGCCCAGTCCGGCAATGCGGACCACCATCGGGTTTCGAAATTGGTCACGCGAGAAGTATTGCTGCGAGCATGCCTCGCCGCGAATCTGATCTTCGGCGTTGTGGTAGTACGCGACGTATTGGATCTCGGGAAGCGGCAGCAGGCCCATCTGGGCAAATCCGATTCCGAGGCCGAGGATCGTGGTTTCATCCAGCAGCGTGTTGAAGCACCGATCGTCGCCAAATGTCTTGGTCAGGCCGGTCGTGACGTTATAGACGCCGCCTTTCTTGGCAACGTCTTCGCCGAACAATACGCTCTCTGGGTATTTCAAGAAGGCGTCATGCAGCGCTTGGTTTATCAGGATCTTTAAGTGTCGCGGGCGCTGGTTCTCCGGGAGCTTCGATTCATCGCCGAATGCGGCGAGCCGCTCATCAACCGGGGCAGCCCTTGCGGCCTCGATGGCGACCAGATCAGAGTCGTAAGGCGCGAGCGGCTGAACGATCTGTTCAACTGACGTGAGTTTGGGCCGACGAATGGCCTCCTCGGCGACTGAACGGACGCGACGCCGAATCGACTCATACATGTCCAGCAATTGCGCCGGCGTTGCGACCGCTGTTTCGAGGGCGGTCTGCGCCGAGTAGAGCAGTGGGTCGTAGGACTCGACTTCAGCGATTTCCTCGACCGTGTGGTATTCGGTTTCGATATCGCTGCCCGCGTGCCCGAGCATACGGATGACTTTCAGGTGCAGGAAGACGGGCACCCGCTCTCGGCGGCAGACGGCCACGGCCTCGGCCGCCACGGCATGGGTTTCGACCAGGTCGAGCCCGTTGCAGGCGAAGTAATGAATGCCCGGGCGAGAGCTGAACGCCGTCTCGATCCAGCCGGTCGGCGTCTCGACGGAAATCCCGATACCGTTGTCCTCGCAGACGAAGAGAATTGGCACGGGCATTTGGCGGTGTTGAGCCCAGCTGGCTGTGCTGAAGGCACCTGCCGCGACGCTGTGATTCGCACTGGCGTCGCCGAAACTGCAGACGATGATGCTGTCGTCGGGTACCGGTGGAGTCCGCCCAAGTTGCTTGACGCGTTCAAGTCCGATCGCGGCCCCGACGCTTTTCGGCAGATGGCTGGCGATGGTACTGGTCTGTGGAAGGACCCACAGCGGAACGCTGCCCCATACTTTGTGCCGGCCGCCCGAAATGGGGTCGTCGGCCGAGGCAACCTGTGAGAGCAGCGTATCCCAAATCGGCGTTGAGCCGGGCAAATGCTTCGATCGCTGCACCATGAATGCCCCGCTGCGGTAGTGCAGGTAGGCAGGGTCGGTGTGGCGGGTCAGTTTGCCGACCACGGCGTTTCCTTCATGGCCGGATGAACCAATGGTATAGAAACCCTGGTCGCGACCGCGAAGCTCGCGGGCGATGAGGTCGAGGTGGCGGCAGACCATTTGCGAATGGAAGAGTTCCAGCAGTTCACGCCCGGTGAGGGCGTAGCCGTTGCGGGCCGGCTGATCGAGATCGGCCGTCGCGGCCGCATCGGGCCGCGCCTCCTGCCAGGCCCGCAGGAAGTTGACGAAATTCTCGTCGATGACCTGGGCACGATTGAGATTCATGCGTGCAGGATAGCCGAAAGTGGGCCACCGGCCCAAACCAATGGCCGGCAGCCGGGCGCGCCGATATCATTTCAGACAGCGGGCGATTAGCTCAGTTGGCCAGAGCACCTCGTTTACACCGAGGGGGTCACAGGTTCGAGCCCTGTATCGCCCATTTCCCTTGAACACAACTGACTATCGCGTCGGAGCCGCGGTGATCGGCATCGGAGCCGGGCGAGGCGCGACCAGCAACGTCGACGGCGGCGGGCTTGCGAGCATGTGGTCCAACAGATTTCGAAGCATGCGCCTGGTCACCACATGGCTTGGATCAGAGTCGCGGAATGACGTGCAAAAAATCTGTGTTCCCGAAGAAAAGACCTGCCCGCCGCGCCCATTGGGAAAACCATAGGCCGGCGAGTCCTCATAATAGACGGCCGTAACTGCGTCGAACGGCTGGGGTGGGGTCTGGTTTGTTGCCGGCTGCGACAGGCGGGCAGCGAGCAACACGTCAACGACGGGGGGTGAGGCGCGACCAATGGCATCCGTCTCGTACGACGCAAGCAACTGGCCCACCGTCTGCCCGTCCTGCACGCCGGTTCCTGCAAAGATCCAATGCGATGCATTCTGGACGATATAGTTACCGCCCTGAAAGTACGCACCCGAGTTCGCCTGAAATGTCACACCCTGCAGGGCTTCGCCCGGACGATTTAGCAGCATTTCGTTCCAATGCGTTGTGACGAGCTGGTTGTTTGACCCATACAGCGGATCGTATGGTATCGCGATGCCCTTATAGCCGACCATCGTTGCGCCATCATCTTCAAATCGCACTTGCCACCACAGGTCATTCGCGGAAAAGAAGGCCATATGGCCTCCGCGTACGTGATGAGCCCACAGCGTGTCGATAAACGGAGTCGAGTTGTATTCGAGGTGCGCGGAGAATATGACAACATCGTAGGCCGAAAGTAATGCGGGAAACTTCTCCACATCCCACTCGGTGATGTACTCCAGCGGATATCCTTCCGCCTCAATCCGACCATGACACTGCACGGGGAGATAGGCGCCTTTTCCTAATCCGTCTTCGACGCCATACGGACGCTGGAATGAAACTTTGGTTGCCCAGGGGGTGCCAACGTACAAGCTCCTCCCTCCCCAGAAGTTGTACGCATTGCGCGTGTTGTAATCCATGCAAAACGCCATACGGCTGAGCGAACCAGGAATTGATTGGCGAACCGTGAATGGATGGCGCCGACTGACCCCGGATGGCGTGACGAATCTCGCGTAGTAACTTCCAGTCACCCACGCGGATGGCACCTCCCAAACGTACGAAACCGGCCAGTTGGCACCGAGCCAGGCCGACGGGGGCATGGCACGAACCCCGCCGTTCAATGACGCGGATGTCGCAATCATCTGCGGAACCAGTCCGTCTCGAAAAACTTCGATCTGATAGGTGGACGAGTTGGTGGAAACGTGAAACTCGATCAAATCACCGGCGACATAGCTCTCGCGAGTCGTGTATCCCTCGATGTAGATCGAATCCGCTTCCAGACTCGCGGCGACCACGGCGACAATGATCAGAATCAGCTTTGCGCGCGCAGCAATCGTCATGGTCTAAGCCATACTCTTTCAAATCCGGGAATGTCATCGCCATTCACGACACCATCGCCATTCAAGTCTGCGATGAGCATGTAACATGGATCACTGGGAGCGCCGAGCAGTCCCGAGACGAAGGCCTCGACATCGGACGCACTTAGAACACCATCAAAGTCGAAGTCGGCGCGTGCAAAGATCGAATGTTCGTAGCCCGACTCCGACAATTGGGATAGTTCGACATCATCTGCCAGGACCACCAGCTCGCCGTTACAACGCAAGCGCAACGTTACGCGAGTATCCAGACTTGCGCCGGCGCGCGGAGTGGCGATCACCCGATAGACGCCGGGGACGTAGGTGGTCAGTTGTAAACCCGCATCCATTCTGCCGTCCGCATTCAGGTCGGCTTCGAAGACTGCTCCGCCAAGCAGGGCGCGCTGTCCACTCCCAATCGAGTGACCATTCGGGTCGGTGAAAACCAAGTCGACGGGCGCGACCGGATCCGGGGGCGCGGTGGAGCTCGTGATGGCCTCGACTCCGATCGTTAATGGTGCATGCCCGGGGCCAGTCCACGCCGCGCTCAGCCCAAGTCCATCCGCAAAATCGATGTCCTGATTACTGTCGAGATCGGCCAGCAAACATCCGTCCGGGACAGGTCGCCCCGGCCCGCCCGACTGCATACAGGTTCGAAAGAGCAACCAATCCAGATAATCGACCCGGCCGTCGTGATTTAGGTCACCGACCGGCGGAACTGGAGCGCAGGCATCACCGACTCCGTCGCCATCTGTGTCGAGCTGATCTGGATTCGCCAAATTAGGACAATTGTCAGTCGCACAGAGATTCGCGGAGAATCCGGAGTCTCCAAAGCCATCGCCATCCGTATCCGTACAAGTATCGCAGGCATCGCCAATTCCGTCGCCGTCGGCGTCGGATTGGTTCGGATTCCCGACACTGGGGCAATTATCGACTGGACAGGTATTGATGGGGTAACCGGGGTTGCCGAAGCCATCGCCGTCCGTGTCCGTGCAGAGATCGCAGTCATCGCCGATCCCGTCTCCGTCAGCATCTGCCTGGAGGGGGTTCGGAATGCCGGGGCAATTGTCGAGCGGGCACGTATTCAAGGCGTACCCCGGATCGCCGAAGCCATCGTGATCAGTATCGGTACATGTTTCGCATGCGTCGCCAATCCCGTCGCCATCCGTGTCGAGTTGGTCCGGGTTGGCGATCAGTGGACAATTGTCCAACGCGCAGGTGTTTACCGGGAATCCCGGATTGCCGAAGCCGTCGCCATCAGTGTCCGTGCATGCGTCGCAGGCGTCTCCAATTCCGTCGCCATCCACATCGGCCTGATTGGCGTTACTGATGGTCGGACAGTTATCGCAGTCGTCGCCGACGCCATCACCGTCCACGTCGGCTTGCTCCCGATTCGAGACAAGCGGGCAGTTATCGCATGCGCTGCCGATTGAATCCTCATCTGGGTCGGCCTGATCCGGGTTTGGAACGTTGCGGCAATTATCACACCGATCGCCGACGCCATCGCCATCGCTATCGGCCTGATTGGGATTGGGTGCGTGCGGACAATTATCGAGGGGGCAGGTATTGTGCGGGAATCCCGGATCTCCGAACCCGTCGCGATCGGTGTCAGTACAATTGTCGCATTCGTCGCCCTGACCGTCCCCGTCGCTGTCTAGACTGTTTCCGATCGGTAGGGTTGGACACAGATCACACGCGTCACCAATTCCATCTCCATCTGTGTCCAGTTGATTGGAGTTCTTGGTAGATGGGCAGTTGTCACACGCACTTCCCACCCCGTCATGGTCAGGATCCGCCTGATCTGGATTGGGAATCTGCGGGCAGTTGTCGCAGGCATCGCCGACCCCGTCACCATCCGAATCGACTTGAGTCGGATTGTAGACCGAAGGGCAATTATCCGCCGGACACGTGTTGTTGCTAAACCCTGGATCTCCAAAACCGTCATGATCCTTGTCTGTGCACGTGTCGCAGGCATCCCCGATTCCGTCCAGATCAGCATCCTCTTGGCCTGGGTTTGCAGCGTTCGGGCAATTGTCCGCCCCGGGGCAGATTCCGTCGGAAAACGGATTGACGTCGACAACATACGCTCGGCCGGCGTCCTTCAGCGACCACCCAGCCGGATTCTCAAGAAAGGCCCCCACCGCCAAACGGCGTGCAAGTCCGCCGTCGGCATTGGAAATCTCCGCCACCGCACATCCAAAATTTCCGGTTACATCGGGACTTGGAGATGCGACTGCTGTTAGTCGCGCGCCGTCCGCTCCGGAGAAAACATAGGCGCGGCCGCCATCCATCTTCGCGACACACGGATCCTCCTTCATTGCACCAACGGCGATCTCGCCGCGGCCGTCCCCATTGAGGTCCGTCATTCCGCACAAGCTGGCCCCGAACTCACCGTCATTTTCGGGAATGGGAGAGCTCAGCCGCCGTAGAATTGCGCCGCTTGCTCCGGAGAACAGGAACACGTATCCCGAGTCATACGGGCCCGGGCCGCCGTAACCTGCCTGGTAATTCAAGGCAGAGATCGCAATGTCTCCCATTCCATCCCCGTTGACATCAGGCACGCCGGCAACAGTTCGGCCAAATAATGCGTAGATCTGGGCCGTCGGCACCACAGAAAGCGTTCTTAGAAGTTCGCCGGTCGCGCCGGAAAAAAGGTAAGCCCGACCCGATCCGGGCAGGGTTCCGCCGGGGTTCTCAACCGGAGCACCAATAATGATGTCTCCTGCCAGGTCGCCATTCGCGTCCGGCATTCCGCAGACAGAAATCCCGAATTGTCCTCCCGCTTGCGGCGTCGGTGACACGAATGTCGCCAGCAATGCACCGTCCGCGCCCGAGTAGAGATATGCGCGACCGCTCGAATCGGCCGAAGCGGCGCCCTCGCCGTACGCACCAACGATCACATCGTCGATCCCGTCTGAGTTGCAGTCGGGCACGCCGCTGACAGTCCGGCCGAACAATCCGCCTTCCTGGCCGTTTGGCGAGTCGAGCGTGGCGATCAAATCGCCCGTGGCGGCGGCGAAGATGTAAGCCCGGCCGGTCCGAAGTGTCGAAGGCGGAACTGACTCGTTAGAAGCACCAACCGCGATTCGATCGACGCCGCTTCCGGCATTCAGGCGCGCTACTGCCGAGCCGAATTGCCCGCCGGCTTGTTCTGCAGGCGAGGCAAATTGGCGAATAATCGCACCATCTGAGCTCGAGACAATGTAAACGCGCCCGGCAAAATTCGGATGTCCGCTCGTGCTCTCATTCGGAGCCCCCACCGCTAGCTCGCCGCGACCGTCTCCATTCAGATCGGAAATGCCCGCAATCGCGCGGCCGAAGAACCCCGCGGGCTGTTCGTTTGGCGATGAAATCGAAACGATTTGCGCAGACGCCGGGTTCAGCCGCGCGGCGAGCGCGCAGACAAGCACTGCGCGAACTATCCTTCCTCTCGTGTGCACCGGTACCCGATACCTTTAGAAGAACCCCTAGTGTGCCACGTCGGGCCCCGGCGAGTCAATAAGAATCGAGTCGAGTGATGTGAGAACGGGCGTGAAGGCGATGTAAGAGTGCCATAACGAGCAAGGGCTTCCCCCTAAACCTGGCATGCCAAGGTTTCGCAACTAGCCGCTATAACTGAACTTTCGGACTAACCCGAATCGCAACGTCATCTACTTCGAAGAAGTCTGCCGGCGCGAATCCTGCCATGCCGCCAACGAGCATTGAAGGGAATTGTTGCCCTAAAACGTTGTATTCGCGCACGTTGGCATTGTAAAACCGCCGTGCCGCCGCGATTCGGTCCTCGGTATTCACCAATTCCCGCTGCAAGGCCAGGAAGCCTTCGCTGGCTTTGAGCACCGGATACGCCTCAACCCGCGCGAGAAGCTGGTTGACCGAGCGGACGAGCTGGTTCTCGTCCTCGGCCTGCTGACCGATGGGTCCGTTTGAGGCGACGGCCCGATTTCGCGCCTCAACCACCTTGGCGAGCGTTTCGCGCTCGTGTGTGGCGTAGCCCTTCACCGTTTCGACGAGATTGGGGATGAGGTCGTATCGGCGCTTGAGGGCGACGTCGACGTTGGCCCAGCTTTCGCGGATCAGCGTCTTGAGGCGGACAAAGCGATTGAGCGTCGCGATCAGCCAGAGCAGCGGGATGGCCACCACGACTCCGACAACGATCCAGAATGGTCCACCTGGCATACCCCTACGCCTTTCTAGAAGTCTTAAAATCGTGCCGTACGTAGTCGGGAACTAGCGAGATGAATCCCTGTACCACGCGGATTGCCTCTCTCAATTCGTCGACATTCAACAAGCGATTCTTATGCACCATGACATTGCCAAGATTGAGCTGCCATTCGAACAGCGATGAATCGAGCAAAAACGTGATCGCACGCGGATGCAGAATGTCATATGCTCCGCGGCGATCCATACAGCGGACGCGGTAGAGCCGGTTGAACTCGTGCGATTCGAACACAATGCTGTCCCGGAAGACGGCCGTCGTATCGGTAACTCCGGTCAACGGAACAATCCTTATGTCTGGAAACGCGAGTGGAAGTTTCGCGATGACCACCGTGCAATCGCGCGGTGCCCGCTTCCAACCGTACGCCGTATCGTAGTGAAAGTCGAAGAATTGCCATTCCACGTCCCCGCGCGAGCCCCGCCCCATTCCGGACAGCCGTCTCGACCTCCCGCGACTAAAAAGCTCCATGTGCGATAGCGCGCGAAGGAGCCGTTTCGGGGGGCGAAGCTCGAAAGCCATGCCGAGTTCTCGCGCTACGACACCCATCTCGCGGCGCACCAGATGGATCGGCCAGTAAAGCCATCCGGTAATGAGAAACACCACTAGCCATCCGAGCAAAAACCAAGGCTCTGCCCCTGGACTGAATACTGGACCAGCGATCAATCGCGAGCTCCTGCGCGCCTGATTCCGATGTCCTGCCGGACGAACTCGGGGACTCGCTCCATGAATCCTTCAACGACCCGCATGACATGAAGTAATTCATCCGGCTCGTAGTTCCCGGAGCGATGCAAGAGAACCATATTCCCGGCGAACTGCCATTCGATGCGCGAAATACCCATCAAAAACTCGATCATCTGCGGATGGATGATGTCGTAGGCGAGCTTTCGATCGGAGCACTTTACGTGATAAGCACGGCTGAACTCCTCCGACTCGAAGTTGATATCGTCAAAGCCGACTGCCGCGGCAATGCGATCAAGGAAGTTCTCGGGGCGGATGGTTAGCGGCATGAGGGCCAGTGGAATGCTTGCCGCGGCGATTCCGTGGCGATGGGTCTGGCGATGCTTTCCGCTCCCCGTCACGTATCGATAGTCGAACATCTCCCAGCCGAGCTCGCCACGCCGGCCATGAATGAGGTTCTGGCTGCTCTGGCTGTGGCCGGCGTCGAGCGGCGTGAAGATCTGGTATTTCCGATGTATGTCCCCGGGACTTGCCGTGAATTCGAAGCCGTATTCAAGGGCAAACTGGCGCAGCATGTCGCGCCGCTTCTTGGAGGCGACCACGCTCCAGATGATCCCGGCGACGACCGCCAGTATGACCAGGATGAAAACAGGAAATGGGGCGTCAGCCGAACGTGCGAACAAACCGGCTCCATTTTGCTGCGCGCCATGCGCAACATGGAAGCCACTATCGCATAGATTCGAACGTCAAACCATTAGAAAAGAGGGGCTACTTTGGACTCGCCACCAACGCGGGGCTCTCGATTGAGGCGCCGGACGCCGCCCCGGGCCGGGCAGCGCGTTCGCGTACCCGAAGCTTATGGCGAGACTCGGAAGTCCCGCCGCCGGTGAAGAAAGAGCCGAGATCACGGATGCGCTGATAGCGACGACGCAGCAACGTGTCGACCTTGACCCGCTTCAGCTCGCGCAGAGTCGTGTCGAGGTATTTCTGAACGGCATCAGCCGTCGCGATGTGATCCTGATGGGCTCCGCCGAGCGGCTCCTTGATGACGTCATCCACCAGTTTCATCCGCTTCAGGTCGCGGCTGGTCAGTCGCAGGGCTTCGGCCGCCTGGGGAGCATACTCACCCGACTTCCAGAGAATGGCCGCGCAACCCTCGGGAGAAATGACGGAGTAGTAAGCGTGTTCGAGAACCGCCACGCGATCCCCTACGCCGATTCCGAGCGCCCCGCCCGACCCGCCCTCGCCGATGACGACGCAGACGATCGGGGTTCGCAGGGTCGGCATAACCTGAAGGTTGTAGGCAATGGCTTGGGCAATGCCGCGTTCCTCGGCGCCGATTCCGGGGTAGGCCCCCGCCGTATCAATCAGGCAGACGATCGGCACGCGGAACTTCTCGGCTAGCCGCATCTTGAGCAGGGCCTTGCGGTAGCCCTCGGGATGGGCCATACCGAAGCAGTTTTCGATTCGTTCCTTGGTATCGCGGCCTTTGTTGTGGCCTACGACCATGACCTTCTGCCCGCCGATGCGGCCGAACCCGCACACCATGGCCTTGTCGTCGCGGAATTGGCGATCGCCCTTCAGCTCGACGAAGTCCTTCACGATCAGGTCGATGTAGTGCGTCAGGAGCGGGCGCTTGGGGTGGCGGGCGACCAGGACGGTCTCCCATGCGGACAACCGGGCAAAAATCTTCTTGCGCTCGGTCACCAGTTGCTGGCGGACCGTACGGATCATCTCGGTATGATCGCGGCCGGTCTGGACTTGCAGGGACTCCAGTTCGACGATCTGCTGCTCAATCCGGGCGAGGGGCTTCTCGAATTCGAGGTAGCCATTGCTGCCGGACATGCCATTGCCGTTCTTATGACCGTTCTGCGTTGGGGATAGAGGGATAGTCGCCATCGCGTCCATTCTCAAAAGGGCCACGGATTTCCAGGTCGGGAAACCGGTGCGGGTGGGAGACACCTCATTTTACCCGGATGTTGCATGAAGGTGACACGTTAGCGTTCAATCGGATCAACGGCAACAAGAAATTGACGATACCCATGCTGTTGCCTATGATGGCCGCTTTTATCGGAGCCAGACTCTGATTCCAACCTCTTCAGCCATCAAAGATTACGATTCTTTGCCGAGCGACAGCGCAGGCATTGCCGGGCATACCCTCTGGGGCGTCGAGGTCCGGCCGGCGACCTCGGCTGGCGATTCAGAGGGGGAGGCCGTTCGGGCCCTTCTTTTGGGGTACGGGATCTCGACGATCGACTCAGTTCACAGCTCGCGACTGTTCATGCTCGACCTCGTTGGGGACCGCGCCGTTGCCGAACGGGCTGTAAAGCTGCTGCTCGCCGACCCCGTGGTCGAATCGTGGTCTGTCGTCCGGGCGGGAGAGTCGTTCGCCCCGAGCGAGCCGGGTTCCTCATTTGAGGTTTTCCCCCGCCCCGGCGTCATGGACCCGGTCGCACAATCGACTGCGGCGGCAATGCGTGAGCTCGGCATCGAAGTGGGTCTCATTCGTACCGGCCGACGGTTCGTGGTCAGTCCGCCTCCCGACGAGCCGACCAGGCGACGAATCGCCCGCTTGCTCGGAAACGACTGCGTTGAGGAGGTTGTGGTTGGAGGTAAACCGATTGGGCCGCCGCCTGACCCGCCACGTAAACCCTTCCAGCTTCGGCACGTCGCTATTCGAGAATTGGATGACGCAGCGCTCACCCGCCTGTCGCGCGAGGGACACCTTTTCCTGTCCCTGGCCGAAATGAAGGCCATTCAGGACGAGTTTCTCCGGCTCGGCCGTGATCCAACCGACCTCGAACTCGAGACGCTCGCCCAGACCTGGAGCGAGCACTGCGTCCATAAGACGCTCAAGAGTGCGATTAATTACCGCGGAGCACCGCTATCCTTTGACGCGTCCGAGCGGTCGGCCGTGGAAATCCGGTACGAAAACCTGCTTCGCGACACGATCGCGCGCGCTACCGATGAGCTCATTCGGGAACGCCGAGGGCCCGAGTGCCTCTCAGTTTTCAAGGACAACGCCGGAATCATCGCCTTCGACGACCAGTTCGGCGTCGCCATCAAGGTGGAGACTCACAACCACCCTTCGGCGATCGAGCCCTACGGCGGAGCAGCGACCGGGCTCGGCGGCTGCATCCGCGACGTGATCGGATGCGGACTGGGCGCGAAGCCGATCGCGAATACCGACATCTTCTGCCTGGCCCCACCCGACTGGCCGATGGACGCCGTACCCGAGGGAGTGCTCCATCCGCGACAGACGCTACACGACGTGATCGCAGGCGTCCGCGACTATGGCAACCGGATGGGGATTCCGACCGTCAACGGCGCGATCCACTTTGATCCGCGCTATCTCGGCAATCCGTTGGTTTACTGCGGCTGCATCGGCCTCATCCCGCGCGATCGAATCGAAAAGGCCGCACAACCCGGCGACGCGATCGTGGTCATTGGCGGCCGAACGGGTCGCGACGGAATCCACGGGGCGACATTCTCTTCGGCCGAATTGTCGGGCGGCCACGCGGACGAGTTCGCCCACGCCGTGCAGATCGGCAACGCCATCGAGGAAAAGAAGCTGCTCGACGTGATCCTCGCCGCTCGCGACTACGCGGCCGGCGGACCACGACGATGTCTCTACTCGGCCATGACCGACTGCGGCGCTGGCGGGCTTTCGTCGGCCATCGGCGAAATGGCCGAGGCCACCGGGGCCGAGGTCAAGCTGTCGCTCGTGCCACTGAAATACGCCGGTCTCCGCTACGACGAAATCTGGATCAGCGAGGCCCAGGAACGCATGGTGCTCGCCGTTCCGCCGGAAAACGTAGAACTGTTTCTCGCGCTCGCCCACGGTGAAGACGTCGAGGCAACCGTCATCGGCCGGTTCACCGACTCCGGCCGGCTGGTCGTCCGCTTCGAGGAAAAGCTGGTCGGCGAGCTACCGATGCAGTTCCTGCATCATGGGCTGCCGAAGCAAGCGCGGATCGCCGAATGGACGCCGCGCCCGGCCGAGCCGACGAATCGCATCGCCTGCGAGTCGGCCGCCGACTTCACGCGCGAACTAAAGCGACGCCTCGCCAGTCCGACGATCGCCAGCAAGGAATCGGTCATCCGCCGCTACGACCACGAAGTCCAGGGACGCAGCGTCATCAAGCCGCTCGTCGGCGTACGCAACGATGGCCCGTCAGATGCGGCGGTCATTCGGCCGCGGCTCGATTCGAAGCGCGGCGTCGCTGTCGGCTGTGGCCTCTGCCCGCAACTGTCCGACATCGACCCCTACTGGATGGCCTGGTGCGCGATCGACGAGGCCATTCGCAACGTCGTTTCCGTGGGAGGCGATCCGGCGAAGGTCGCCATTCTCGACAACTTCTGCTGGGGCCGCCCGGACGATCCGCGGCAACTCGGCGGGCTCGTGCGAGCGTGCCAGGCCTGCTACGACGCCGCCAAGGCCTACGGCGTGCCGTTCATCAGCGGTAAGGATTCGCTCAACAACGAATTCGCCATGCGGCCGGCCGATGCGGACATGATCCGCGCCGCCGCCGCCCGATACGGCATCACGATCGAGCCCAACGCAGCCCGGCTCGCGATTCCCGGCACGCTCCTGATTTCAGCCATCGCACTCATCGACGACGTCGAACGCTGCATCTCGATGGATCTGAAACAGGCCGACGCACCGCTCTATCTGGTCGGCCAGCCCGTGCGGCCGCCGAACGCAATCGCCGGCCGAAAGCCCACCTTCGATCCGAAGCTGGCCCACGAAACGCACCTGCTCGTCGCCCGGCTCATTCGCGAAGGCCTCGCAGCCAGCGTGCACGACGTCAGCGATGGCGGGCTGCTCACCGCGATCGCTGAGATGGCGATGGCCGGCAATCGGAGCTGCCACGTTCACGGATTTGACGACTGGATTTGGGAAGAAGAGGAGCTCGACCGTTCACCCCGGCTGATCGGAGACGAGGACGCCGACGAGGCCGACTTCTACTTTGACGAGTTGCCCGGGCTTTATGTCATCGAGCCGCGGCTGAATCGGTGGGACGAGTTCCGCCACTTTGTGCGAAGTGTTCCGTCGTTACTCGTCGCGCATGTGCTGGCCGACGAGCCCGGCCGGCCGACTTATCTGAAATTTGAGGTTCCGTCGGTTCACGACGCCTTCGCCGAAGTGCCGCTGTCTGAACTGCGCGAGACCTGGCAGTCCCCGCTTCGCTACTAGCGCCGCGCGACTTTTCGGCTCGCCGCCGGCTTGCCCAGCATTTGCACGACGATGTACTTGTTGGTCGCGGCGTCGCTGGCCATGCCGATTCCAATGGCGGATACGCGCCCGTCGAGAAGATTGTTGCGATGGCCGGGCGACTTCATCCAGCCCTCGACGGCCGCGGCAGCCAGATCGTCCGACGTCATTCCACCCGGCACTTCGCACGCGTAAAGGTTTTCACACACCACACGAGCGTCGAAGCCGGCCGCGATGGCGCGCTGCCCGCAGTTTCGGCCATCCGCGTCATGATCAAACTTGCCGGTCCGGGCGAGATAGTCGGCGTATTTCTGTGCGGCCTTCTCGAGCCGGCGATCGGATTTAACGGTCTTGGAGCGCTGCACATTGGTCAGCGCGACGACAGACTGGCGGACGGCCGCCCGCTCCGGCTGGGCGCCGGGCGTGGATTTGAGGGCCGCAGATTGCTTCGGCTCGGCGCAGCCAACCACCGCCCACATTCCGAACAGCATCGCGACCATGCATTTGTGGATTTTTCCGCCCATACGTTCCTGCTCATCGGACGGATGAACTCGCGACTATTGCTCCGAAACTTGCTGACCGATATTCGCGGCGATACTGTCGCGCCATGCCTAATTGCCCCGTGAAACGAGCATTGATCGCGGTTTACGACAAGACTGGCGTGGCCGAGTTTGCCCGCACGCTGGTCGAGGAATTCGGCGTCGAGATCATCTCGACCGGCGGAACGGCCAAGCATCTCAAAGACGCCGGCATAACGGTCACGATGGTGGAACAGGTCACCGGCTTCCCGGAAATGCTCGACGGACGCGTGAAGACGCTGCACCCAAAGATTCACGCGGCCATCCTCGCCGATCGCGACAACCCCGAGCACATGCGCCAGCTCGCCGAGCAGAAGATCAACCCGATCGACATGGTCGTGGTGAACCTCTACCCGTTTGAGAAAACGGTGGCTGATCCGAATTGCAAGCTCGAAGACGCAATCGAAATGATCGACATCGGCGGGCCATGTCTGCTGCGGGCGGCGGCGAAGAATCACCGGCATGTGCTGGTGGTCTCAGGGTCGATGAGCCTTACGACGATTGTGGAATGGATGCGCTCCGGCGGTTCACGGCCGGATCTGGAAGACCGCCGTGATTCCGCCTGGGGAGCGTTTTGGGACACGTCGCGTTACGATTCTTCAATCGCGACTTGGCTCAGCACCAATAAGAAAGATGGCCTATCCGACGTTCGCACAATAGATCTGCATACCTATGGTCGCTTGAGATATGGAGAGAACCCTCATCAGACGGCAGAGCTCTTTTTCAAACCGACGTTCGACGCCGGGCTAGACCTGACGGCTGCCGACGCAGCAATGGATCAGGACAACCAGCAAGACAAGATCAGTTTCAACAATTACGTTGACGCCGACGCCTCGGTCGGGCTATGTGCGGAACTAGCACGAGCGATCACAGACTCCGTTTGCTGCTTCATCAAACACACAAATCCATGCGGCGTTGGAGTCGCGAGCGACGCGAACGAAGCCTATCGCCGCGCCTATCTCGGCGATCCCAACGCGGCGATGGGCGGAATTCTCGCGGTCAATTTCGATGTTACGCCGGCCTTCGCATCTGGTGTTCTGGATACCTATGACACGATCGGAAGAGCGGCTGGAGCTGGTGGATTCTTTGTCGAGGTGTGGATCGCACCGACGTTTGACTCTGCAGCAATCGAGATAATCCGCACGCGAAAAAAGTGGGGCGCCAACGTACGATTGCTCGGCGTCGGGGATATGGGCCTACCACTAGTTCCGAATGCCCCGCTCTATCGGTCAATTGCCGGCGGAATGCTCGCCCAAACCCCCGACCTCATCGGCCTCAACGAAGATCAATGGAAAGTCGTCACCAAGCGACCACCCACCGACTCCGAACTCGCCGACCTCCGCCTTGCATGGCTCGTCGCCAAGCACACCAAATCCAATGCCATCTCCATCTGCAAAGACGGCATGCTCATCGGCAACGGCGCCGGCCAGATGTCGCGCGTCATGAGCTGCCGCATCGCAACCTGGCTCGCCAAGGAAAACGGCCACGCCGAAAAGCTCCCCGGCTCGGCCGCCGCCTCCGACGCATTCTTCCCCTTCCGCGATGGCCCCGAAATCCTCATCGATGCCGGCGTCACAGCCCTCATCCAGCCCGGCGGTTCAAAGCGAGACGCCGACACCACCGCCGCCTGCGACGAGCGCGGCATCGCCATGATCCACACGGGAACAAGGCACTTCAAACATTGAGGGAGTCTTGAGTCTCGGGTCTTGAGTCTTGAAGGCGCTGCGATGAGAGTAACGAGTCGTGCGTGACCATCGTAAACTGAAGGCATTTCATCTGGCCGACGACCTCGTTTTGGCGGTCTACGAAGCGACCGCCGCTTTTCCTCGTTCCGAGCTATTCGGCCTCACATCGCAAATGCGCCGCGCCGCGGTCTCGGTTCCGGCCAACATCGTGGAAGGCGCAGCCCTGAGCTCAGAGCGAGAATTCACACGAGCTCTGCGGATTGCGCACGGCTCTATTCGAGAACTGGGCTACTACATCAGTCTGGCTCAACGACTGAATTATTTCGCTTCAAACGTGGCGACAAAACTCACCGAATCGTGCGATGAGACCAGCCGTGTACTCGCCGGCCTGATAAAGTCATTCCACCGAAGTTCTTGATTTGCTCAAGACTCAAGACCCGAGACTCAAGACTCCGGTGGCCCATGTCGATGGGTCACACCACCAGTTGAGCTCATCCCCCACCGTGAGCGGTTGCTTGCCGAGTTCGCGATCTTCGAGCGTGTAGAAAAAACCGATTCGCGCATTCTCGCTCGCGTCGTAGCCCGCCAGCGTCGCCGCCGGAATCATGGCTTCCAGCGAATAACCCTTCGAGCCGATCTCCGCCGCAATCATGATCTCGCCCGGCTTCGCCAGCGGCGCGTCGTCCTTGGCCCGCGCGATATGCGCCCCACCCGCGATTGGCTGTTTGTTACCCGGGCCGCCGCCGGCCTGCATCAGCCAGAACTGCTGGCAAAACTTCGTCGCCCGGCGAATGTCGCGCGCGTCGCGCATGTCGGTCATCAATCGCAAGTGATCGCTTTGTCTAAAGGCCAGCGAATCGCATTTCAACGGCTGCCGCTTGCCCGTAACCCGCGCCGCCACGAGCAGGCCGTCCGCATGCCACGCGGCGAACACCTCACCAATGGCCGGCTGATCATCCAGCCGATGCAGGGCAGGCAGGCGATAGCGGTTGTCCCATTTGCCGAGCTTGCCGTCGATCTTGACGGCCCCGGTCCAGCGATGAATCGGAAGTTCAAACCGAAATAGAAACCGATTCGGTACCAGCGCCCCCGCCGAATCAGTCATGCCGCAGTGCCTCAATCGGGTTCAGCGCCGCCGCCCGCTTGGCCGGCAGCCAGCCGAAAAACACGCCTACGCCGGCCGAAAAGAAGAACGACCCCGCCAGCAGCCACATGGGCATTTCGGCCTTCCAGCCGAACCCCGAAGCGATTGCATGAGCGTTGAGGACGCCGATCAAAATCCCAATCAGCCCGCCCAACGACGAGATGAATCCCGCCTCGATCAAAAACTGCCGGTTGATCATGCGTTGCGTCGCCCCGATCGCCATGCGAATGCCGATCTCGCGCGTCCGCTCCGTCACGGCCACCAGCATGATATTCATGATGCCGATCCCGCCGACGACCAGACTGACGCCCGCGATGCAAACCATCAGCAGCGTCATGATGTCCGACGTGTTCCGTGCCAGCTCGATCTTTTCCTTGAGCGTCACAACTTCGAAGTCATC
Source organism: Planctomycetota bacterium (assembly GCA_015654675.1). GTDB lineage: Bacteria > Planctomycetota > Phycisphaerae > UBA1845 > UTPLA1 > SpSt-539. The sequence continues at coordinate 128,082 of JAATGM010000042.1, forward strand.
TTCCTCGTTGATTCCCAACCGATGCCGCTGGCGAAGCAATTCTGCGATCTGCTTAACGCCTTCTTCCACCTGCTCGTCGGAACGCGCCGATGCAATGACCCCCGCCGGCCGGTCCACACCCATCATCTGCCGCAAAAGCACATAGAGCGGCACAACGATGGTATTGTCCTCGTCCTGCCCGAGCGGGTTGACGCCCTTGGATGCAAGCACCCCCACAACCTTGAGGGGGACGTTTGCAATGCGAATCGTCTGGTTGATCGGGTCGGTCCCGCCGAACAATTCCTTCAATGCGGTCTGCCCGATCAAGCAAACCTTGTTCGACAGGACGATGTCGCGCGGCTCCAGATCGCGCCCCGTAACAATGTCCCATGTCCGAATCGTCGCGTAGTTGTTCCCGACACCCGTCACGGGCACTTTGTAGTTGGCCACCTTGGTAACGGCCTGAAAATCAAACCGATGGATGGGGCAGCTCATCGTGACCGCCGGACATTCAGCCGTAATAGCATCGGCGTCGCCCTCGGTCAGATTCGTGAATATGTTCGACCCACCGCGCGGGCCCAGCTTCGCGGAAGCGTTGCCCTTCACGATGATCATGTTCTTGCCCTGCTTGGCGATATCCCCTTCGATATTGTGCTTCGCCGCCTGAACCACGCTCACCGTAATGATGACGGCCGATACGCCGATGATGATGCCCAATGCGGTCAGAACACTGCGCGTCTTATGACGCCGCAGCTCCCGCATCGAAATCTTGAAGCATTCAAGCCAGAGTGAAAACATGGATCCAATCGCCGATCTCAACCGGCCATCTGCAGCGCCCGAACATTCGGCACCGGCGGACCGCCGCAACGCGGCGTCGCCTGATCCGCTACAACTTCACCGTCCTTCAGAACGATCACCCGCTCAGCGAAGGACGCCACACCCGGATCATGCGTCACCAGCACCACCGTGATTTTCTCATTCACGTGCAGCGTCCGGATGATCTCCATGATGTCCTGGCTGGTATGCGAATCGAGATTCCCGGTCGGCTCATCCGCCAGCAGCATCCGCGGCTCGTTCACCAGCGCCCGCGCGATCGCCACGCGCTGCTGCTGCCCGCCCGAAAGCTGCCACGGCAAATGGTCCATCCGATCAGCCAGTCCGACCCGCTCAAGTGCCTTCGTTGCCGCCGGGCCGCGCATCCGCGTCGGCTTGGCGGCATAAACCATCGGCAGCGCCACGTTCTCCAGCGCCGTGCTTCGATGCAGCAGGTTGAAGTTCTGAAAAATAAACCAGATATGCGAGTTGCGCAGTTGCGCCAACTCATCGCGACTCAGCGACTCTGTCGCACGATTATCCAGCCGGTACGACCCGCTCGAAGGCACATCCAGACAGCCCAGAATGTTCAGCAGCGTACTTTTTCCCGACCCGCTTGCCCCCATGATCGCCACGTAATGCCCGGTCGGCACGGTGAGATTCAATCCGCGCAGCGCATGCACGCGGTTGAAGCCCGAATCATAAATCTTGTGAAGATTGACCAGATCGATCATGACTGCCGCCGACTACAAGCTGCGATTGCCCGGGTTCGCATTCTTCAATGCTTCCTTGAAGCTGAACCCCCGCTCCGGCGCCTGGTAAGAAGTCACGCACACTGCCCCCTCTTCCAGCCCGCTCAGCACCTCGGTTTCGCGATTGTCTGTGATCCCCAGCACCACCGGTACGGGCTTCCAATCCGTTCCGACCTGCACCCACAACACCTGCTGCATCCTCGGCAACACGGCCGATGACCCCGCCGAGTCAGCCGCGCCCGGCGCCTCCGAAGGCGCCGGCGGACTGCTTGCATCGGCTTGGGGCCACTTCAGATCGTTCGTGACAGCCAGGAGTTGCTCGGCCGAGATCGGCGGGCGGAACCGTAGCGCGGAATTGGCGACCTTCAACACCTTGTCGCGGCTCGCCACTTCAATCGTCACGTTCGCAGTCATGCCCGGCTTGAGCAGCCGCGCGCGATTGTCGACTTCGATTACAACCGTGTAGGTCACGACGCCCTGAATCGTTGTCGGATTGTTCCGGACCTGAACGACTTCGCCTTTGAATTCTCGCTCCGGATAGGCGTCTACCGTAAACGTGCTTGTTTGTCCCACGCGGACGCGCCCGATGTCCGACTCGCTCACGTTCGCGTGCACCTGCATCTTGTCGAGGTTCGGCGCCATGATGAACAACACCGGCGAAGTTAGTGCCGCCGCCACGGTCTGCCCGACATCAATCAGTCGCGATAACACAATGCCGTCCATCGGTGCGTAGATCACCGACCGCTCGAGCTTCGTCTTGGCCAGGTCGCGCGTCGCCTCGGCCCCCTGAATCGACGCCTTCGCCGACTTCAATCGTGCCTCGGCCGCACCCAGGACTTCACGGCCAACCGACAGCTCTTCAGAAGTAGCCGCCTTCCGCTCGACCAGGCGCTCGACTTTCTCGAGTTGCCGTTTGCTCTTCGCGACCTCCACCTGCGCTGCCTCGGCCTGCGCCTTCGCTGATGCCACATTGGCCTCTGCTTGCGCCAAGTCCGCTTCGAACAGCTCCGGCCGTAGTTTCGCGAGCACGTCGCCCTTTTTGACCTGAGCGTTGAAATCCGCGAGAAGCTCTCCAACCGTGCCCGATACCTCGCACCCCACATTCACGCTGATCAACGGTGTCAGTGTTCCGGTCGTCTCGACCGTCATTTTCAACGGCCCGCGAACGACCGTCACGGTCTTGATTTGCGAACCACCATTGCCGCCCAGGTACCGCTTTGCGGCGTAGCCGCCGCCAGCAATGACACCGATCACGATCAAGGAAATTAAGAACCGACGCATCGTTTTCCTTATACCGGGCGAACGGCCCGAGGTTGTATCGAGGACGAGCGAGAAAAGGACTGGTTTGCGGCTCCAAAGGGCATTCTATGCCCCGCTCCGAGACCAATGCCACCGTGGATAGCGACTAAACAGGCCGTTTCGGGCTGCCATCGGCTCCATGGGCCACGTTGCCGGTCTTTGCCGGTGGTGTACCCGGATTTCGCAAATCGCGCCCAAATATCTTCGGGGCGATCACATACTGCATCATCGCCTCGCTGGTTGCATCCGTATGTCCGCCCACCCAACCATAGCGCTCATACTTCGGGTTCCACGGAATATTGATCACACGGCCCGACGACGCCCCGCGGCCGCGAAGCCCGATCAACCCCGCCGAATCATCGAACGTCCCGTCGATCGTCCCGATCGCCTTCACCGGCCCGCCCAACACAGGATCGCTCGATGAATAGAAAACGTAGATGTTCCCCTTCATGTTGTTCAGCGCCCGCGAAACGTCATATCTGGACGATATGCTCGACCCCAGCATCACGTAGTTGTTTACCTTGTAAGGCGGCTTCACGTTCTCAATTGCCCAGATCCCCACGCCCGTACCGGCCGACAACGCAATGACGTTCGCATCCTCCCCCGGATTGTTCCTCAGATAGTCCGTCATGATGTCGCCCAGCCGATCGCCAGCGCCCTTCGCGATGAACCGCAGGGTCTGATCCAGCGCCGGATTCATTGTGAGCGACCAGTGATAGCTGTCGACCTTCCCCTGATAACCGGCCTTCTCCAGCCCAACGGCGCTTTCAACGACGCCGAAACCCCAGTTCCCCGCGCCGTCGATGTACCATGTCTTTCCGAACTTCTCCTTCGGATCGTTGCATCCAATCACAAACATGACCGCCGCGACAAGAAACCCGAATAACGCCGTTCCGCGCATATCATCCACCTTTGGCTGACACGTCTCTTTGACAGGGTCCGAAGTGTAGCCGGTCGACCCGGATTGCGGCAGGGGTGCCGTTCGGCTAGGTCTTTCGCGTCGCGGCTGCGTCTATCTTGGCCAAACCGTCGTAATCCAGCAGTTCGTAAAGCTCGGCCCGGGTCTGCATCCGCTCCACCCACTCCCGCTGATGCCCGCCCCGTTTCAAATCCGCCAACATCGCCCCAATTGCCCCAAACGCCACCCGCAACGCCGTCTGCGGGAAGATCACCATCCGATATCCCATATCCCCCAATTCCCCAACACTCAGCAGCGGTGATTTCCCGAACTCCGTCATGTTCGCCAGCAGCGGAGGCGGCGTCCCGGGGCCGCTCCCCGGCCCATGCCCGCGCAGCGCCGCGGCAAACCGCAAAAACTCCTCCGCCGTCTGCATCGCCTCCGGGAAAATCGCGTCCGCCCCCGCGTCCAGATACCGCTTCGCTCGCTCAATCGCTTGCTCAATCCCCTCGATCGCCTTCGCGTCCGTACGCGCCACGATCACGAAGCTTGCATCGCGCCGCGCCGCCACTGCAGCCCGCAACTTCTGGCCCATCGCCTCCGCAGAAACGACATCCTTACCATCCAGATGTCCGCACTTCTTGGGCAACACCTGGTCTTCGAGGTGCACGCCCGCGAGCCCCGCCTGCTCCATCTCCACCACGGTCCGCGCCGCGTTCACGGCTTCGCCAAACCCAGTATCCGCATCCGACAGCACTGGCACCTTCACCGCGGTGCAAATTGCCCGCGCGTGCGCCGTCGCTTCGCTGAGCGTCGTCATCCCCACATCCGGCAGGCCGTAAACCGCGTTCGCCAGCCCCGCCCCCGAAATGTAAATCGCCTCAAACCCCGCCCGCTCAATTGCCCGCGCGCACAGCGCGTTGAACGCCCCCGGCATCGCCACGGTCTTCGCGGCGATTAGTTCGCGCAGCTTAGCTCCCGGCCGATCGATCATCGGCGTCATTCTACGACACGCGGGAGTCCCGATCGACCCTGTGGGCGGCCTAAATCGGTGAGAGAGCCGCGATGCCGGACAGGAAGTCGAATACCTGCAGGCAAATGTCGTTGGTAGTTGGGATGAAAAACCCGAGTGGGTTGAGGATGGCGTTGAAGATATCGAACAGCGGCTGGATGCTGTTTCCGATGCTCTTGCACAGTGAGAGCACATCTTCGGGGGTTTGAAAGAAGATCATCGCACGTCTCCGGGATCGGACTCGATCGTCAGCGTCCCCGAATTCATCGTCGGGCGGGCGCGGAGTTGGCCGAGCAAAATCGGCCGAGCGGCCGGTTCGACAGGCGAGGTTTGCTTGAGATACTGACCCCAGCGGGAATCGAACCCGCGTTGTCGGATCGAAAATCCGATGTCCTGACCACTAGACGATGGGGCCAACCAACGTTGCCGGAATTGTAATCCCGGAGAGCGGGCGTCTCAAGCCAATTGATCGCGTTCCGCCGGACCACCGGTTCGCTCGGTTCGCCCCGCCTTCCAGCCGACAAAGACGAATTCGTCACGATTGAGCCCGAACCGATTACGACTGCCACCAAACCGGTCGGGGCGAGTCGTCCATTGAAAGATGCGGACCGCGAAACCGGCCCGCGCGAGACGGGCGGGGTAGTCCTTCCCGTAGATGCGAACGTGGTCACCCTGGCCAAACGCCGCTTCACGCGCTGCAGTGTCCGCAATCGAGAAGTCCTCATAAGTCCGATCAAGCAGCCGCGAAATCGGCACCTGCAGGATCGCCCAGCCGCCCGGTTTCAGCACCCGATGCAATTCCGACATGGCTCGTGCATCGTCGATGATGTGTTCAAGAACATGGTTGCAAATAATCGCGTCAAACGAGTCGTCGGCGAATTGAATGCGCGTGATGTCCATCGTCGTCATGACGTTCGCACCCGAGATGTCCGCGGTGACGTATTCAATGTGGGATAGTTTGTGCAGGACTTCCGCGACACGCGCTTCCGGGGCAACGTGCAGCAATCGCACGGGCTGCTCGAACAGCTTGGTCTCGTTGCGAAGATAGAGATACAGCAACCGCTCGCGGTCGATGCAACCGCACGATGGGCAGCGAGCATTTTCGCGGTATCCGCCGCCCACAATCTGCTTCTCGCGCAGCACCGCAAATTTCAATCCAAACGGCAGAAAACGCTTGAGATGCACACCGCAGAACGGACATTCGTAACGGTAGCGGAATTGCCTGAGGCGGTTCAGGATCGCGCGAAACCCTGATCGCCGATCGGCCAAAGGAGATTTGCTCGTCGGATGGATATCGACTTCGCGGATTGCCACGTCCGACATTCGACTCGATGTATGCTTCGCCAACCAGTGGCGCGCCGATGCGACAGTCTGGCATCGCCACGCCAAGTAACCTTAGTATCTGTCAGGCGATCTCTGGCCCGATTTGCCAAGGAGTCGAAATGTCACCCAATGCATTGCCCAATCTCTCGGTTTCCGAATTTCACGGTCGCCAGCGCGTCAGCTCTGGCGCACCGTGGGAGGCAAAAGTCGGTTACAGCCGGGCCGTCCGCGCCGGACAGAACATCTTTGTCACCGGAACCGTTGGCAGAACTCCCGATGGGGCATATCCAAACGCCGCCGCCGATCAGGCACGCCAGTCGTTGCGAATTATCGAGGCCGCGCTGAAAGCGCTGGGCAGCGGGCTTGAGGATGTCGTTCGGACACGAATATTCGTCACCGACATTGCCGAGTGGCAGGCCATCGGCGCCGTCCATGCGGAGTTCTTTGCGACGACGCGTCCTGCAACAACGATGGTTCAGGTGGCCAAGCTCATCGACGACGAGGCAAAAATTGAAATTGAGGCCGATGCGATTGCGAAGGCCTGAGCCAGTCGCCGCGCCGAAACAAGCTCTCAGTCTTCTTCCGATTGCAGAACGCGCTGGTGTTCGTTGACCTGCTGCTGATCGCGCGGGCAACCCGCGGAAAAGACGAGTCCGCCGAGTGTAAGCAACGCGAAGACAGCGGCTTTGCGCCTCCATCTGCGATCGCATCGGACTCGTTGCTTCATCTTCGATCCTTCCGCCCAGGTCCGCCGCATTCTATAGCCCATCATGAGCCGCGGCGAAGCTCGCTTGTTTCCACCCGGGACTGACCGCAGAATCCCGCCTTCACCACCGGCTGCAATGTCGCTCCCGGCTGATCCGAGTATCGCTTTGACCAAGCCCGATCTGACAGTTCGACCGAGTCGACCGCCGGCCAAGTTCACACTTTTGTTCCTTTCGCTCATTTTGCTTTTCGTGCTCTATCCCGTGGCGTCCGAGCTCGGACAAGGCGCCGCACTACTGGACATCAGCGGGAGCGTGATTCTGCTCGCGGCTGTTTACGCCATCGCGCGACAGAGACGTGCCAAGTGGGCGGCGGTGATCATGGCCTCGATCACGCTCTTCGCAAATTGGGGCGGAAACATCGCGCACAGCCGAATCCTCGACCTGGTCACGTGCGTCGCATACGCGGCATTCTTCGGATTCGCGGCCATCGTTATCACCCGCAACATCCTGTCCGAGCAACAGGTAACGTTTGACGTTATCCTGGGCGGTGCATGCGTATACATGATTCTGGGCCTGATTTGGGCCAACCTCTTCACGCTCATGGCGTTCCTGCAAACGAATGCGTTTAGCGGTGCGGGTGTACAGGCCGAGATTCTGCGCGAGCAGGCGAGTTGGTTCTCAGCCGACAACGCCGATCTGATCTATTTCAGCTTTACAACGCTATCGACGCTGGGTTACGGCGACATCGTCCCCGCCAGCCATGCAACGCGAAGTCTGGCCGCTCTCGAGGCGATCCTCGGTCAACTTTATCTGACGGTGCTCGTGGCGAGATTAGTCGGGCTGCACATCGCCCGGGCGACCAAGAAGGATTGATCCGATTCCGGGAGGCCGATCTTAAGCAGCGCTGACGGCAACCGGCGTGAGCTGCTCGATCCGATTCATCACGGCGCGAACGGCCTGGTCCCACCCCGAGAGCGTCTCGTCCATTTCGTATCGAAGGATGTCAGCCGTCAGCACAAGATCGCCGTTCTCAAGCGCGTCGCGCAGTAGGCGGAGCTGGCCCACCACCGACTCGAGCCAGTTCGGCAGAGGGCCGCGGTCCACGCAGATCTCAGTAAGATCAATCGCGAACAAGTTGGCGGATTTCGTCATGGCATCGGCCGTGCTCGACCATGCCGCGAGACACTCGCCAAGGTGTTCCATGGCGTCCTGCGTGCGACCCTCGTTCAGCAGATCGGCGATGATCGGCCGGGCCTGATCGCACTCGACACACGCCGCAGCGGCTTGTCGCAACGTCTCGATCACGGTCGATCGCGCATCGACCGACGACAAGTCCAGTCGCCGGTACGTCTCGGCCCCTGCCCGCAGCACCTCGTCCAATTCGTTCTGCGGCACATCCCGGCCATCCGCCCGTATGCCAATCACGAGCCGGCCGCTCCGCGACATACGGTCGCGCAAGCCGCCGATGACGTCGCCAATGGTTGTGCGTGGTTGCAGCTTCAGTTCGGTCAGCAACGAATTGTCGAGGTAAATTTCGATGGGGGTATCCTCCAGAGGCGCGGCGCCATCGCTTCGCCCCTTCCGAATCTTTGAGTTTGCTCTAGGAAAGAATGGTCCGCAGCAGCCAGATGCCGGCCAGTCCGCAAGCCGCGGTGCCACATGCAGTTGTGAGCATGAGCTCCCAGCGGAAACGCGTCAAAGCGGCCGCCGAGTCGCCGAACGGCTCGCCCGGCTTCCAGTTCACGCGGGTTGGCTGAAGTTGACCGCTCCCCACACGCACGGGCGGGGGTGCCTTCTTTTCAGACGCCTGCTCAGGTGCTGCGGCGACGCTCGGTGTACTCACAGGTGCCGGGCGCTGAGGCGCACTCACAGCGGCCGCGATCACCGGCGTGACGGGCTTCGGCAGCTCAATTCGGGCGGCCGCGGCTGGAACAGCCGGCGCCTCGTCCGGGAGAATAAACCGCGAAGGCCGGCTGATCGGCCGCAGATCGGCGGTTGAGAAGATGCTAGAACTGGCGGTGACCGGAACAGGAGCAATCACCGGGGCGGAATCGATCACCGGCACGACTGGATCGACCGTAGCGCTGGGCTTCGATGAAGCGGCTTCGACCGCCTCGTCCTGATCGATTTCCAGCGTTGTATCATCCGTCGCCGGCTCGACCAGATCGACGGAAACGTCGGCTTCCGCGTCCTCTACGAGCGACAAGGTCGCATCATCATCAGCGTCTTCCACATCCATGCTGGTCGATGCCACGCTTTCTTCGGGCAGAACCAGGGTTAACGCCGGCTTGTCCGAGCAGTTGCTGAACGACAGGTCGCCGGCTTCCGCCGAATCTTCATGCAGTGAAAAGAGCGATGCCGTGGATTCCCGCGGCGTCGCCTTCACGACGGATTCAGTTGACGCGTTTGCATCAGGTTCGATTGACTTGGCATGCTCCATCATGGCGATTACCTCCGCGGCTCCGCCGCTGAACGCCGGAAATGAAGATCGGCGCTTCCATTCGTATCGACTCCGGCCAGATCGGTGCTTTATCGGAAGTACAGTTCGGAGGTAAGTTTGAACATGGCAATAGTGGCTAGAAGGCGGATGCTCATGCCAGTCCTTAGATTCGCATCGAGCGGGCTTTGCGCGCCCCCAACGGCCGCTGCGACGAGCGCAGGGCGCGAGTCGGCAGAATCTGCGTGGTAGCGATCTGGCTCGCGGCGGCCGTCTTTCGGGCGGCGCCAATCGAAACTAGAATGCGATCGTGCGCCCGTAGCTCAGCTGGATAGAGCAGCGGTTTCCTAAACCGCAGGTCGTAGGTTCGAATCCTATCGGGCGCGATCGCAACTCCCGCCCACGCCAATAGGAATTCCACGTCAAATTGGGTATTCTGGGACCTGCGGTCAGTGGAGCGGAGGGCGTCGCACATGCCTGGCGACTTGCGACCCAGTAATCCGGGGCGTGTCAGCGATCACACGATCCAATTACTCCTCACCAAGCACGAAAAACACCTCACCGACTATCTCCAGCAGCGCATCCCCGCCCACCTGCGCGGCACGCTGGAACCCGAGGACATCCTTCAGGAAATCCGCGCCGCCGCCTGGAATCGGCGCGACACCTTTCGAAGCGTTCATCCCTCGTCCTTCGACCGCTGGATCCGCGCCATCACGGATCGCAAACTGCTCGATCTGAAAAAATGGGCCGGCCGGGCCCGCCGCGGCGGCGCGGGACCGAACCGCACCATCAACCTGGCGACGGTCGATTCGGCCGCGCCTCCACTCGCGACGGCCACGAAGACGCCCAGCCGCGTGGCGGCCACCCGCGAGGCCCTGAGTGAGCTGAACGCTGCCTTGAGTAAGTTGCCGGACGACCTCCGGCAGGCGTTTCTGCTCTGCGAGATTGAGGGCCACTCCCTCGAACAGGCCGCAGCCGCAATGGGTCGGACGCCGTCGGCCGTCCGAAGCATGCTCTACCGCGGGCGGGCCAGGCTGCGCGCATTGCTCGGCGACCCGGGGCGATTGTTCAGCGATTCCGGCATCGCGGTCGCCAAAAACGAAGTGAAATCCGCTGATTCGCAGAGCCGTCACTGACCGGTTCATAGCCCCCGGCCGTCCCAAACCTCTCCGATGACCCGGTTTCCCCGCGCGCATCGTCGCTAAACGTCGTCTCATGTCTCATGGTTGGAACCGCCGCGCGCCGGGGACCTACCTCTCCGCGCGCGGCATTCACGACTTCCCGACGAGCCCGTGGCATGGCTCAACCAGAGTGGAGCGATCGGTCGCGGCACTAGTGCGCGTGCCGCGACCGCTCCGCTCTGCGGGAGCAACGAACACCCCCCGGATCGGGCTATCGCACAACTCGGGAAACTATTGACCAGGTTTTGTTAACGAGGGAGCAGCAAGATGAATTGCGGATCAGAGAAGCCTCCGATTCAGCCGCAGCGACCATCATCCATGCGTTCAGCCCGGTCGGCTGTCGTTCTCGCCGCGCTCGCACTTGGGATCAGCGCCACACCGGCTGTATCGCAGTTACAGCCTCTCTGCCCCATTCATCTCAATCCTATCATTGACAACGTCGACCTCGAATCCGCGACGAGCGGCGACACGACTTGGATCAGCATCCCGATTAGTGGATCAAATGAAGGCGCCAACGCGGAATCGAGTAGCGGAGACAGCTACGTCCGCTCCCATGCTCAACTCATTTCTCAACCGGCCAGGTTCATCATTCAGCTAGATCAGCGCGTCGTTGCCGGCACGTCGGGTGAAACGAATACAAGCAATGGACTCGTCAGCGTGGTCCTGAACGTCAGTGGCATCGACGCACAATCGTCGCCGGTAGAGCTCACGATCGACACGTTCCGCACCATCACGCCGAACGCAAAATCCATCGGATGGGTCGCCTTTAACGATTCGTACAGATTTGTCGGCGATCGACCGTGGCAAGAACACAAGCAGGAAACCATCAAACTTGACTCGAACCAGACCTTGCCGCCGCTGGTCATAGAGGCATTCCTCGAGACAGTCGGCAAGTGCGGCGTAGATGTGACCACGACGATGGTCGTCACTCCGCGCAGTTGCGGAGGCGGTGGCGCCGGCGAGCTTCCCATTAACTACTTACCGGATTGTCTCTTTGATGATCCGGGACCCTGGCCGTCGACCGGCAATTGGAAGGACTTCGACAATTCCGATGACTGCGGGGGCGCCGGAACCGGTGGAAGCGCTTTCGCCGGCGGAAGCGGGGGCGGCCCGAGCAACGGCCCAGATGTATGGAACAGTACCGGCCCGGGCCTCCATGCGGACGTGGCAACTGGTGATGTATTCACGACTGTCCCCATTTTCGCCGTACAGGGCGAAGACCCGTCCAACCTCAGGTTCGAACTACGGTACAACTCGATCTGCAAGGACCGCGCTTCACCACTCGGCCCGGGTTGGACACACAACTTCAATCGCTACCTGGCCTATGAGCGTACGGCCAATAGCATCCAGACTGGCCGAATGGTTCTCTATGACGGAGTCGGACGGCGTCACGGCTTTCGATTCATAGAATTCGAAGAGTGCTGCGCCGATAGTTGCAACGGCGAAGTCTGCGGCTACGACGAATTTGGCAATTCCAAGTGTTGCTGCATTGCTATGTGCTTGTTTCGCGTGTACGAACGTCCGTTCGGAAGAGACTTTGATCTTGGCCCCGCCAACACCAGCAACGGCGCACTCTTCGCTTCATTTCCAAACGGAGAGAAATGGGAATTTGCCGGCCCAGCAAGTCGGATTTCGAGAGTCATCGACCCGCGCGGCGGGTCCGCGATTTTCGCATACGCGAACGGCAAACTTGAAACCATCACCGACAAGTTCGAGCGAACTGCAACCTTCGAGTACTACGCCGATTCGGGACTACTCCACAAGATCCACCATCCCGATTCGCTCGTCACGACACTGAGTTATGAAAACGGCCGCCTAGCTACCGTCACAGATCCCGAAAACAAGACGACTTCATTTCAATACAACGATTCGCTAAATCGCCTGACGCGCGAGACCCTGAAGAACGGAACCATTTGGAACTGCGCCTATCAGGACACAAACCCGGCTCAACGCACAATCACCGACTCGGCCGGCAACCAGATCGTCAGGATCAAATCCACAGGCTTCCCGCTTGTACCAACCGCAAATCGTCCAGTCGATTCCGTCACGCTCGAGGATGGCAAGGGTCGTACCTGGCAATATCAGCGAGATCTCTGGGGCCGAATCACCGGCTGGACAACGCCTGAATCGCAACACACGCGATCGTTCGACTACCACACGACCTACAACGGCGGCGGCCAGGCGGTCTATTATCCCTATTATCTCGCTGACACGGGCACCGAAATTGGCACACGCAACTACGCTCGAAACGACCGCGGCAAGGCGACGTCCATTAAGGATGCCTACAACCACGAAACGGAGCAGCGATTCAGCCACCTCAGTCGCGAATCGCTCATAACCGCCCGGCGCTCGCCCCGTGGTCTCTGGCGGACGTTCGATTATGACGAGATCGGCAATGTTCACATCATCTCCGATTGGCTGAACGAAGAAGATCACATCGATCGCACTTTCGACTACACCTGGCACGGCGGAACGGGCTGCCTGAAATCGCGCGTCTACACCGACGCTGACGGCCGCCAAACCAAGAACGAGTACGATTCCTCGGGCCGCCTGGTGCGGCGCACGCTCGGCTTCGGAACAGCAGACGCGGCGGTTACCGAATTTGAGAATGACACGATGGGCCGGCGGACGATGGAGAAAGTCCATCGAGACGCGACGACCACTATCCAGACGAAGTTTGTTTATGACGGAATGGGACGGTTGACCGATCGTTACGATGACTGGACCGGGGCCAATCCCTCCGCAAACCATACCCAATACGAGTACGACGGTCACGGACTGTTGCTCCGCATCACGAATCCGCGCGGCGTCAAGACCAGTTTTCATTATGACCTGCGCAATCGAGTCGATCTTATCACCGAGGACGAGGGGGGAAAGAATTACGAAACACATGTCCAGTACGACGGGAATGACAATGTTTGGAAATTCACGGACGCGCTGAATCGGGTCTCGATTTTTGAATACGACGGCGAAGACAACCTCGTTCGATCGATCGACGCCGGCGGATATGAAACACTCCTCGGCCGTAACGCCGCCGGTCAGGTCACATCCATCAATCGACAACGCAGTCTTACCAGCAGCGAGCGCGACTTTCGCACCATCGTTTATGACCTGCTCCAGCGCCCGCTCTATATGCGCGTCGCTCCCTCTACGAACGTGGAGGCACTCACCACAATCGATTACGACGGTGTGCCGAATTGCGGCTGCTCGCCAGCCACGCCCGGCAGACCGCTCATTCACAAGATCATAGACCCGACGCAAAAAGTGTCGTACCGCTACTACGACGAACTTGACCGGTTGGTGAAAGTCGTACGTAAAGTAGCCGACACGGCCGACAACGGCGGCGACGCCGACGATGCGATCACACACATCGACTATGACCTGGAAGGCAACATCACCGGAATCACCGGGCCAGAGGGCGAGCACGTCGAGTATGTTCGCGACGCGGCAGCAAACGTCCGTGCAATTCGTGCCATTGGCGATACTTCAACGGGCGATCTCTCCAAGACGCTGACCTACGACGGCAGCGGAAACATCAAGTCGATCTCGCTTCCGAACGGCAACGTCATTCAGCTGACCTACGACGGTTTGGACCGCCTCGAGACCGCAACCGATTCGATCGGCTCCGTCGGCGAAATTGGATACGACGACAATGGCAACGTCACTACGTGGACCGACGGCCGCGGCGTCTCGCGTCATTTCGCATACGACACGCTCGATCGACTCGAAAAGGTTTTTGACGCCGATGCGCCAGCGCCACCAAGCGGACCGCATACCGAGATAGGATACGACGCGGTCGGCAATCGCAAATGGATCGTCGACAAGCTCAACAAGCGTACCGAATTCACCTATGACTCGCTGGACCGACTGACGCAGACCACTGAGGACGCAACTGCGTCGCCGCCGCCTGCGAGCGACACCGCCAACACTCACACGACGATCGCGTATGACGGCGCCAGCCGGACGACCTCGTTGATCGATCACGACGGCAACGAGACCAAGTACACCTACGACGCTGCGGGCGGACTTCTTTCAACTTCGTACCCCAACGGCGGAACCGATGTCGTTCAGACACGTTTCAACAAGGCCGGGGACTTGGAATGGCGGAAGGACCAGCGCGGTATCGAAACGACCTATGGTTACAACGACCTGCATCAGCTCCGCGCTCGCACGTACCGGACTACGGCCGGTGCCGTCATTCGTGGCGAAGAATTCGGCCACGACCGTTCCGGACGGTTGAAACAGGCCGACCAGCTTGGCGGCATGCTGGTTGCCACGACGTATGACGTCCTTGGCCGGCGCGAGACAGAGACGCTCACTTTTCCCGGCAATCCAACTGACGACTACACAACGACATTCAACTACATCGTCGGCCCGGCCGGCAGCACGCGGACGGTGCATTATCCGCACGGGCGGGCGGTCGTCGAAACACGCGACAAGCGCGGACGGCTCGGCGGCCTGACCAGCTCGGCCAACAGTGTCGCCGCCGCGTGGGACCATGATCTGGCGGATCGGCGATTCGGGGCGCACCTCGGCGGCGTCATCAATTCGACGTTTGCGTTTGACGATCTCAACCGCCTGACGCGACTCACGCACGCCAAGGGTGGGGCCGTCGTTGAGGCGCTGATCGATCTCGAATATGGCTACGACCTGGTCGGCAATCGCACGTTCACCCGCGATCACCTTCGCACCAATCAGAGCGAGACGTACGTCAACGATCCGCGCGACCGGCTGCGCAAGATGGAACGCGGGGCGCTCAACACCGCCGGAACCAACATCGATACGCCGCTGGTCGACGCCGTCCGGCCGGCGCGACAGGACTGGACACTCGACCGCCGCGGCAACTGGGGCCAGACGCAGGAGATTCGCAACGGCTGGACCGCGCCGGCCCAGACGCGGCAGGCCGACGTCAAGAACGAGTACACCCTGCTCAGCCAGATCATCGCCCCGCCGGATGGCGTCTGGAACCAGGTGCCGGAGTATGACCTAGCCGGCAATCTGCTCTTTGAGCCGCGCAGCCCGCTGAGTGGCAATTCGACCGGAGACGTCGATTCCCTTCGCTACGCATACGACGAAGAGAACCGGCTGATCGAGGTCCGCCGCGACCAGGACAACGCGCTGCTGGCCCAATATGCGTATGACGCCCTCGGCCGGCGCGTGCAGACGCTGGATTACACCGCTTCGGCGACCTCGCCGTGCATCAATACTTCGTCGCCTTTGATGACGCGGCACCTGATGGCCGGGCTGCAGACGCTCGAAGAGACCATCCGCTGCACGACTAATCCGGGCGGGTCGGGCGACTTGCTCGTTCGCGAGTTCGTCTGGGGTGATCGCTTCCCTGAGCCGGTGGCGATGGTCACACATGGCTCGGTGGCGGGGCCAAGCGCGCCGGCGGCCACCAGCGTCTATTACTACCTGCCCGACATCCTCGGCAGCGTGCTGGCTTTGGCCGACGCGGCCGGCAACGTGGTCGAGCGCTACAGCTACGACCCCTACGGCCGAACGGCCATCGAGCGGCACGAGACCAGCGGCGCCTGGACCCCCACGCCCGCGTCATCCTTCGGCAACCCCTTCGCCTGGACCGGCCAGCGCTACGACGCCCCCGTCCGCCTCTATCACTTCCTCTTCCGCTCCTACAGCCCGACCCTCGGAAGATGGCTCCAACGCGATCCGGCAGGGTATGTGGATGGAGTAAATCTGTATGAAGGGGTGCGGTCGAGCCCGATTCGATTGGCCGACCCTCTCGGATTGGACTCGCTCGATCCACGTCAGCTTGGTGATGCGGGGGGCACACAGGGGGCAAACCGACGCGATCCTATGGACGACGAAATCGCGGATTTAATGAACCGGTCGATGAAGACCAGGAAATGCAGCAATCGGGGGTACGTTCCCGACAAGGCTCAGCAGGCCGGACTCGACTTGACGATGGGAGATCTGCGAGAAGCCCTCGCGGCTTTCGGCGATGGGGCACTTAAGACCGCTATCATCGCAGATCACATCAGTGACGTCTTCTTTGTAAAGGCGCTGGTGAAGGAACTTGCCACCCTTGGGGTTAAGATCGTCATCAAAGGTGGAAAGAAGCTTTTTCTAAAAGACGGAAAGGAACTGGCCGAAAAGGAGGCGATCAAGCTCTTAAAGCAGGCGGCCGGCGAGATTGAAGAGCACCATCTGCTGCCACAGGCAAAGGAGTTCACAGAATTCTTTCGAAGAGCAGACTTGAACATCGAAGACTATACAATCTACCTGCAAAAAGCTGAGCATCGTCTGAAACCGGACGGCATTCACACCGGGACCGAGAACTGGAACAAGGTGTGGAAGCAGTTCAAGAATGACAATCCGTACGCTACAAAAGAGCAAATCCTCGAGCAGCTCAAGAAGATGATCGACGACTTCAAACTCTTGGAATAATTGAGGCACAGGTTTACAGCCATGGAATACTGGGAACTGGCGTCTCTTGAAGATAGCAAGACCTTGGCTGACTGGGATGAGGGTGTGGAGCTTGATCAAGTCACATGTCCTATTCATCCGGGCCACGTGCGAGCGGGGAAGCGCGTCGGAGATTTGCGCGTCGTATTGCCGGCGCGATCGAAGACCCACGATGTCGTGTGGACATGGGGCTCAAGTTGCTTGATTAACGACCGGGTTATCAGTCTGTTTGAGAATGCAAAAGTTTCTGGATATGAACTGAGACCAGTTGCGGCCCGCTGGGGGCCGCGCGGGCAAGGGGAGGTCCCCAGGTTCTGGGAGCTAGTTGTCACGGGCTGGGCGGGAATGGCAACCTCAGATTCAGGGGTGAACGTGATAGAGAAGTGTAGCGGTTGTGGTCACACCGTATATTCTGGAGTATCTAATGCGGCATCGCTATTCGATACCCGCAACTGGGATGGCAGCGATCTTTTCATCGTATGGCCATTGCCGCTCCGGAGGTTTGCAACATCTCGCGTGAGAGATTTATTTGTACAGCATCGAGTGACAGGCACGCATTTGGTTCCAGGAGAAGCACTCAACACAGGAACGCTGACACCAGGTCGCCTGTCGTACTTCATGCCCGAAGCGCGAGCTAGGGAATTAGGAACCCCATTGGGGATCTTTTGACTTCGCCGCTAGTCGGCGATCAAATTCCTAAGTCCAAATCTCATAGTCCCGCGACTTTCCATCGGCAGCACGTTTGAACTGTGGGAACGTCTGATTATCGCGCGCGGGGGCGTCTCCGAAATCGCGGGCGGGTAGGTCCAACAACCAAATCCGCGCGGACTACGAACGGATGGGATGCACCGGCCGAAAGTCGCCGGCCCATTGGTCGGGTATGCTGGTGCTGCGCAGTGGCGCGGAGATCCATATCTCGCCTGAGTCCACCGAACATTGGCTGCTAGTGGGTTTCGGCAAACGCCTGACGCTTGGGATGTTTTGCGGCGACCGGCCGGCGACGCTGCGGTTTAGTGGGTGGCGGTGCGTCGATGCTGGTCTTGGCGTCATGCTTGGTCTTCATGACTGGCTGCGCACGGAAGGCGGGGAGGTGATCGGCGCGCGGTTGACGGCTGGCGCAGAGCTCGACTTCATCGCGGACGACTCAGGCAAGCATCCGTATTGCGAAGTGAATGAGCCGCTCGGCCGGATGCTCGTGTTCTTCGGGTCGCGGCGGGAGTTCGACGAGCTGCGGTCGGACGATCAGGATCTCGGAAGCTCGCTCTACATTGCGGATGACGGGACACATGTGCTCTGTCTCTCGGCCGGTAACGATGTAACGGAGGAGTCGCTACGGCGGGTGGCCGGGCCGCGTGTGATGTTCGCGAATGTTGAGAATGCGGGCCCGGCAGGGCCGTAGCGCACTCTGTTCCTCCGTTGCAGCCCGGGAAATCGCCTCTCCTGCCTTTTCGGGGCACCGTATTTGGATTTCAAAGAACCGTGAGCTGGGGTTCGCATCCTTTGTTGCGCACCGCGGCCCTTCGGGCCTCGCTCGACCCGAATGTTAGGTTTCCGATTGGGCGAATCAAGCAGGGATTCTGTTTGGCGGTAGCCAGCCCTAGGCGACCCAGGTGGTAGCCGGGGCGGGGGGTACGGGGGCGGCGGGTGGTGAGATTTGTGAGATTCGGGGCGGTCCGGTTTGTTCTTGTTTTGTTTGGTCGCGGGCGTCCTGTGGCGCGGTGATAAAAGTGATAATTGGTGATAATGCCCAGTTGGCGGGCGTCTGGGCGGGGGTGAGGGTGATAACGCGGTGATAATCGCAGGGTGAACGGGTTGAACGACGCGCTGACTGGCATTCGAAGGCCTTATCCGCATGAACAGAATCTGGGCGCTCGCCGCCGGGGCGGCTTGGCGCGCACTGCGATTGGTTGCCGCCAGCTCTTTTCTTTGGCGGCCAGTTGTTCGTATTATGTTAGTATTGGCGACAATCGAAAGTCAACCTAGGCGCGTGCAAATTCTATGGAGGTATGATCATTGCGGTCCAAACGGCCCCTGGAGTGACTGCGATGGACGCGGATGGCACAGAGTCTGATTTCGAATCGGCCCCGCCCGATTTCTACCTGGCATCTATGGAGGGGTACGACCTTCAGGTACCGAGGGCGTGCTGGCGGATTCGGCAACTCGGGTCCGCGCGTCGCAATGATTTTCTACTGATTCGGGTCGAACCACCGGCAATCGTTGACAACCTGCCGCGCGACCGGGTTGTTGTGGCTTCCCGCCACGTCGGCGATTCGGTGCTTTCCATCTCGGATTGGCCGATCCATGTGCATGTTGCGTTGGCACCCGATGGATGCGAAATCACCGGCTTCATGAAACAGGAAGACTTGCACGCCTTTGCGTGGGCAGAGTTGTATCGAACCGCGGAGGATGCGCAGAGGCAGATGGACGAGTCTTTCGTGGGGCGAAGAAAGCCGACGGGATAACTCAGGTGAAAGCGGCAGTTGGAATCAGAGGCGGGCATCGCCCGGGCGGAGACTGGTTATGACGGCGGCGGGGTTTCGGAAGTTGTGTTTGGGGTTGCGGGGGGCGGAGGAGGGGGCGCATATGGGGCATCCGGATTTTCGGGTGGGCGGGAAGATTTTTGCGACGCTGTGGCAGGACCAGAAGTGGGGGATGGTGCGGCTGACGCTGGAGCAGCGCGAGGTTTACATGCGGGCGGAGCCGGCGGTGTTCCGGCCGGTGAAGGGGGGCTGGGGGGCGCGGGGTGCGACGGAGGTTCGGCTGGGGGAGGCGAAGACGAAGGGTCAGCAGGGGGCGGTGTTGGCGGCGCTGGAGGCGGCGTGGGGGAATATTGCGCCGAAGAAGCTGCGAGAGGGGAAGTCCTGAGTCGCGAGTCCTGGGTCTTGAGTCTTGAGCGGACATAAATAGGGTGCCTTTGGCAGATCAATAGATATTACGGGGGCAGTGGACCCGAAATGTCCAGCATGGACATAGGCGAGTTAGTTAGTGCGACGTCCTGAGTGGGCGGGGTACTTCGGGAAGGGTTGTCGGGCTTGGGGGCGGGTTTGGTGGAGGGTACGGGGCGGACGGGTGGGCGACGGCGATGCTTGCGGGCTGCCGGTAGTCGGTGGAGACTTGGGACGTGTCGGCCAGGGTACTGGGTTTGCACAAATTGGTGTTCGACGCGGAGGTGTTCGAGCGGGACGCGGCCGGGGGCGGGGGCGGGGAAGAGTATCGCGCGCAGTACCGCGTGAACTGGGGCAACGCGTGGCTGGTGGTCGTCGAGCTGGACGAGGCGTGGGATGGTTCGCTTCTGAGAACGATCGGCCCTGGGGATCGACCGGGTCTGGCGAGCAATCAATCTCCGTGGAATGAGCAGGTACTCGAGGGCGGGCCCGGCCGGACGGTTGTGGCGTTCTATCTGCACCAGGTCGATGGGAAGAAGTCGCTGTGGTTTCGCGGGGAACGTGTACCGTTGCCGGCGGTGACGGAGGGCGCGGCAGAGCTGTTTGAGAGAGTGCCGTATCGGTCGCCGGATTGAATGTTGGGGTAGAGATTTTTGTAGATACACGAGCAGTGCTGGGGACGTACTGCGGGGGGACGCGGCTGGCGCGGAGCATTGTGGTGAAACGGCCTTGGTGGAAGTTCTGGGGGTGATGCGCTGTTCCTTTCCCACGGGTTGCACTCGTGGCTACATTCCGGCGCCCCCGCTGGGGGCTTGGTCGTCCACTGCGCCGAGGGTGGACGTTACGCGTTAGTTGAATTCGTCCCAACGAAGCGGAGCGGTGCGTGAGTTACAATTTGTTTCTTTCGATACCGAAGGCTGACAAGGGAGTTGCTGGGTTCGACGAGGCGGCGGCGGTTGCGAGTCCTGTCAGCGCCGAGCGGAACGATCGCGTGGCAACGGCGCTGCTGGCGGTGAATCCGGAGTTTGAAGTCTTCCGGCCTGATCCGGAGACTATCGCGGAACGGCTCCTGATCAGCGTTGAAGCGGCGCGGTCGCTTGGCCGACAGATAGAACTCGCGTGTCTGGACGGGTCGTGCCCGATTTACATCACGCTCTGTGGCGACAGATGCACTATTAACATTTCCTATGGAGTAGGCCCGGCGCAAGCGCGTGCGATGATGCAAATCGCGTGGGGATATGTGCACGTCGTGCATCGCGAGACTGGCTGGGCTGTGGTCGATGGGCAACTTGACCGGGAGATCGACCTTGAGCGGGACTTCGAGGCGGTTCTGGCGTCTTACTGCCGTGGGGCGGCGTGGTCTGCGCGTGTCATGCGGAAGCTGATGCGGCCTTGGTGGAAGTTCTGGGGGTGAGTCTTTCGTGGCCCGGCCGGGGACGGCCGGGTTAGCCGCTGCATGCGTGGTCGTCTGGCGTAACTGATCTGGTCGAGGCGCTCGGTGCGTGCATAGCACGCACCCTACTCTGCTCGTCGGAGTTCTTCCGCGCTTCGTTGGGTGGCCCCTCACCCTAACCCTCTCCCCGCGGGGAGAGGGGATTGGCCCTCACCCCGGCCCTCTCCCGTGGGGGAGGAGGGAGAATATTCGGCCCTCACCCTAACCCTCTCCCACCGGGAGAGGGGAATGCGCTGCCCTCACCCCGGCCCTCTCCCATGGGGAGAGGGAGATGTGTGGCGCTCACTCCTCTTCTTTCATTGCTCGTTACCATTGTGGTTGTGGAGATCGGCCGCATCGGAGACGGCTCCGTCGGGTTCGGAGTGGATCGCAGCAACTGAGAGGATGATCATGACGCCGATTGTTCGAGGGATTCGGAGTGGTTGTCGATTTCGCTGGCCTCGCGCGCTGATGTGCGGGGTCGTGCTCTGGGCCGTGCTGGGCGTGAGTGCCTTGTCGCAGGCGGGGCTGGTGATTGTTCGCGTTCCGGCCGGTGGGACGGGTGGGACTCCGCCGCCGAATGTGGCTGGGGACGGGGAGATCATTGCGATCTTTGACCGGGCGGCGGCTTACTGGGAGCAGACGTTTCCCGATCCGCTGCAGAACTGGACGGTGGAGATGCAGTTTGGGTGGGGGGCGGTCGGGTCGGGCTACAACGGGCTGAGCGCGCAGTTCACGCTGGGCAGCGCGGGCGGGACGCCGAGACGCATTCTGTCGGGTGCGATCGTGTTCGATAACTCGGGGGCGACGCACTGGTTTGCCGACCGGAATCCCGACAGCAACGCGGCGTATGCGGATGTTCAGCCGATGGGCGGGGAGTTCGTGGTGCCGTCGGCGCCGGGCGGCATCGCGCACGCCAACACGGGGATCTGGTTTGTGAACCCGACGAACGGCGATGCGGTGGACCACCTGGACCTGCTGACCATCGCCATGCACGAGATCGGGCATGGGCTGGGGATGTTGCAAAGCCCGCCGGAGTATTCGACGCCGTTTCAATTCGAGATCGGCGAGGCGGTATCGTCGAAGTATGCCGGGTTGGAAGTGTTCCTGGACAGTCTCGGCATTTTTGAGCATTTGCCGCCGCCGTCACTGATGATGCCGCGGAACCAGTCGAGCATCCGGCAGTTTCCGGCGGTGCTGGACATCATCTCGTTGGCCCAGATCAGTGAGTACAACAATCCGACGTGGTATCCGACGCTTGAGCTGATTGTCGGCGGACTGAACCTACCGGTCGCGGACAAGAACAGTTTGCTGAAGAAGGTGCAGTTGAGCCGGACGCGGCTGCGATTCGGGAATCGGAGGGCGGCGCGGAACCTTTTGACGGCGTTTATCGCGGAGGTTCGGGCGAACGCGAGCGGTAGCTTGAGCGAGGAGGCGATCGAGTCGCTGGTTTCGATCGGGGAGACGGCGATTGCGGGGATTCTGCATGTGGAGACGCCGTGCACGGATGATGGATCGGACGCGGAGGACCCGCCGAGCGGTGTCTGCGGGGCGCTGTGTGGGGCGTTTTCGGCGGGGGTTATTCCGATGACGGTGATTGGGTTTGCGATTTTGAGGGGCGGGGTGCGGAGGCGGCGACGCTGAGGAATGGATCGGGCGCGGGTAGAATTGGATTCTTTATCTGTGACAGGAGACTGAAGATGCGACACTCTTTTCCGGGGATTGCGGGGCTGGTGATTGTCTGCGTTGCGTGCGGGGGTGCGCGGGCGGATGAGGAGCTGGATCGGATCACGGCCGACTACGACAAGGCGATGAAGGCGTGGGTTGAGAAGTTCAAAGCCCTGCGCGAGAAGGAGGGAGACGGCCCCATCGATGAGGCCAAGCTGCCGCCAATGCCGACCGCGGCGTTTCTGCCGAAGTTCAAGGCGTATGCCGAGGCGCACGCGGGCAAGCCGGAGGCGGTGGAGGCGCTGGTGCAGGTGATCCAGCTGGCCGGCCGGTCGGGCGGGCCGATGGACAAACCGAACGCCGACGCAGAGTGGGCCGTGGGGCGGCTGGCGCGGGACCACGCGAGCGATGAGTCGATGGCGGAGCACATTCCTCAATTGAATCAGGCGTCGTGGTATGTCGACCCGAAGACGCTGGGGCAGCTCTACCTGGCGGTTTCGGAGAGCAACAAGAGCCGCGACGCGAAGGCGTCGGCGCGATTCGGGCTGGCGTTGCTGCGCGGCACAGCAAACCCGATGAAGCCGCGCGAGATCTCGCCGGAGGATCGGACGCTGGCGCTCGAGATGTTTCGCGCGATCGCGGCGGACTTTGCGGATACGAAGGCCGGCAAGGCAGCGAAGTCGTACATTTTCGAGATGGAACACCTGCAGGTGGGAATGAAGGCGCCGGAGATTGAGGGGAAGGCGGTCGATGGGACGTTGATCCGGCTGTCGCAGTTTCGCGGGCAAGTGGTGGTGCTGGACTTCTGGGGATTCTGGTGAGGGGGTTGCAGAGAAATGCTGCCTGAGGAGCGGGAGATGGTTGGCAAGATGGCCGGCCGACCGTTCACGCTCCTGGGGATTAACAGCGATCAGGACCGGTCGGTTCTGAAAAAGAAGTTTGAGAAAGAGAAGATCACGTGGCCGAACATTCTTGAGGGGAAAGAGCATGCGGTTTCGCGGGAGTGGAACGTGCATGTGTATCCGACGATTTATTTGATCGATGCGGATGGAGTGATCCGGCAGCGGGATATTAACGGGCCGGGGTTTGAGGGGGACGTGGAAAAGATGGTGGCGGAGGCGGAGAAGCGGAAGGGTAAGGGTGGGGGGTGATCTGCTTCCGCCGACTCCAGCCGCGGGCCGGCCGGCATGTCAAGGGCAGGTTTGCGCGGTATGCGATAGGGAACTAGCGGGTGGCGACGGGTTGCTTGGGCGGTGGTTTTGCGGCCGGCTCGGGGGCTCCGTGGATGGTGTGGCCGAAGGCACCTTCGGCCGCTTCCATGATTGTTTCGCTGGTGGCGGGGTGGGGGTGAATAGTCAGGGCGATGTCGTCTGCTACGGCGGCCATTTCGATGCCGAGGACGGCTTCGGAGATGAGGTCGCCGGCGTGGGCGCCGACGATTCCTACGCCCAGCAGCCGCTGGGTTTTTGCGTCGAAGATCATCTTCGTCAGACCGTCGGTGCGGGCCATGGCTACGGCGCGGCCGGAGCCTACCCAGGGGAAGCGGGAAATTTTCACGT
Organism: Planctomycetota bacterium; assembly: GCA_015654675.1. Classification (GTDB taxonomy): domain Bacteria; phylum Planctomycetota; class Phycisphaerae; order UBA1845; family UTPLA1; genus SpSt-539. The sequence goes on from JAATGM010000042.1 coordinate 152,453, forward strand.
CGAGCTTTTGCTCTTTGGCCTGCTTTTCGGTGAGGCCGCACCAGGCGACTTCGGGGTCGGTGTAGATGACGGCGGGTATCGCGGCGGGTTCGAAGACGGTGGGCTTGCCGGCGAGCGCTTCGGCGGCGACTTTGCCTTCGGCGGAGGCCTTGTGGGCGAGCATGGGTTCACCGGCGACGTCGCCGATGGCGAAGATGCGGATGTCGTCGGTACGGCGCTGATTGTCTACCTTGATGAAGCCCTTGTCGTCGAGGCGGGCCTTGGTTTTTTCGAGGCCGAGGTTTTCGGTGTTGGGACGGCGGCCGATGGAGACGAGGACGCGGTCGAAGCGCTCGGTGTGGTCCTGGCCGGCCACGGTGTAGACGACTTCGACGCCACCATCGACTTTGCGGCCGGACTTGAGGGTGGCGGAGGTGTGGATGTTCGCGAACTGCTTGGTGAGCTTGGCGGCGAGGGGCTTGATGAGTTCGGGGTCGGCGCCGGGGACGAGCGCGTCCAACGCTTCGATACAGGTGACGGCTGAGCCGAGGGAGGCGTAGACCTGGCCGAGCTCGAGGCCGATGTAGCCACCGCCGACGACGAGCAGGCGGGTGGGGATGGTTTCGAGCTTGAGGGCGTCGGCGGCGTCCCAATAGCAGTCGCGCGGGAGGACTTTTTCGGGAAGGGTCTTCGCGCGCGAGCCGGTGGCGATGATGCAATTCTTGAAGCGGATGAGGGAGACGTTGCCGCCCTCGACGCGGACAGAGCGCGGGCCGTCGAAGGAGGCGCGGCCGGTGTAGTAGGTGATCTGGCGGCCTTTGAGCAGGCCGGCGACGCCCGTGGAGAGTCGGCGGATGACGCCGGCCTTCCAGGTGCGGAGTTTTTCGATGTCGAAGGTCGGGGCGGGGAAGGCGACTCCGAAGGCGGCGGCGTGCTGGGCATTTTCGACAATGTGGCCGACGTGGAGGAGGGCCTTGGAGGGGATGCAGCCCTCGCGGAGGCAGACGCCGCCGGGGACTTCGGCGGATTCGATGATGGCAGTGTCGAGTCCGAGGTCGGCGGCGTGTGCGGCGGCGACGTATCCGCCGGGGCCAGCGCCGATGACGAGGAGATCAACTTCTTCCGTGAGTTCGCCGACGACCATGGATCGCATCCTTTCCGCGATGGACGAAGGAGTGATTGTAAGGACGGCGCGCGGCGGCTGCCAGCATCGCTTTACAGAGCGCGGTCGGCGATTAAGCTACGGCGATGAAGATTCGACGAGGGATTTGGTGCGCGTCAGTGATGTTGTTGGGTGGGGCCGGTGCGTGGTCGGGCTGCGATAATGACGCGGCAGAGATCAAGCTTTCGATGCCGGCGGACCAGCGTCCGGACATCACCGCGGCGATCGCGGCGAAGGGGCCGGTCCGGCTTCCGTCGCCGACGGCGTTCAATTTGACGCCGTTTACGTCGAACGAGAGCGGGATGTGCACGGCGAAGGCGAAGTCGTCGACGGAGGGCGCGGCGCTGGCGACAGTGGACGCGACGGACAGCGGAAGCGGCTGGGCTGAGTTTCAGCTGGGATACACGTTCGACAATTCGGGCAGCGGGCCGCTGCATGGGCTGGTGGAGCTGAGCGCTGATTTTTCGCAGAGCACGTCGAGCAGCACGGATGATCCGATGAATTCGGCAACGGTGAGCGTGCGGTTCCTGATCAAGGATTCGAACGGGACGACACTGCACGACGAGGCGCTGGTGCAAAGCGGGAGCGAGGCCGGGCCGCGAAAGCTATCGGCGCAGCAGACGACACTCGTGGACGCGGAGTTTCAGCCGGGGATCGGGTATTACGTGCTGTTGTCGGCGCGGTCGGCTGCGACGAGCACCAAGGGGAATTCGGCGAAGGCCGGGGTTGAGATCAAGAATTGCAAGATGTCGATTTCGTGGCTGCCGGTGGAGTCGCGAAAGGCGACGACGCAGGCGGCTACGGCGACGCGATGACGGGCAAGGTCGGGCTGTACGGGGGGTCGTTCAATCCGATTCATTTCGGGCATTTGATTTCGGCGCGGAGCGTGGCGGAGGCGCTGGGGCTGGAGCGGGTGGTGCTGATCCCATCCGCATCGCCGCCGCACAAGCAGCGGGCGGAGCTGGCGCCGGCAGCGGACCGGCTGGAGATGACTCGAATCGCGGTGGCGGGCGATCCGCTGTTTGAGGTGAGCGATATTGAGCTGCTGAGGACGGGGCCGAGCTACACGTTTGACACTGTGATGGAGATGCGCGGGCGGCTCGGGTTGGGGGCGGAGATCGTCTGGATCATCGGGGCGGACTCGTTGCCAGAGTTGGCGACGTGGAGCCGGATCGGGAAGCTGGTGGAGGCGGCGACGATCGTCACGGCGACGCGGCCGGGGTGGGAGCGGGGGCGCGTGGATCTGACGGCGTTGCGGTCGGCGGTGGGAGATGCGGCGGTTGAGCGGTTGTTGGCGGGCTGCCTGGAGACGCCGGCGGTGGGAATCAGCGCTTCTGGGATTCGAGGGCGGGTCCGCGCGGGGCGGTCGGTGCGGTACCTCGTGCCGGAGGATGTCGCGTCTTATATCCACAGGGTGGGGCTTTATCGTTAATCGTGCCTGATGAGGCGGTTATAGGGCTTTCGTCGGGGGCGTTAGCGGCAATATCTGCGGGTTTTGTTTGACCCTCCGCCGGCGAAGTGCTACTTTTTACCCGTCTGGCGTATACCCCTATTGACTGTAAGGGTGTGCCCGATGCTTGGGCTGGGAGGCCGGGGGCAGCGGCAGCGCCGTTGCGAGCATTGGGGAGAGCGGCTGGACATCAAGCGCCGGCTCGTCCGGCACCGATGAAGACTGTGGTATGCATGGTTGGCATCGGTCCGCCTTCAGCCCGACGATCGGGTTGAACCCAGAACTCTAAGAGGAATCACAAGCGCATGGCTGAAATCCGACGACGTCTGTCGCCGCAGCATTTCCGATTGTTCTTCGGAGCAATCCTGGGGGCTGTTCTGCTGATCGAGTTCGCAACGCGATCGGCAACGAGCGCCTTGGTACCGGCTGAGGCGGAGGTGGTGGCGTCGGTGGGCAGTCCGGCTCCGGACGCGCGACCGGGCTTTGACGAGTTGATTCGTCGCGATCCGCTGGCGGCACTGGAGAAGGCGCAGGCCGAACATGGCGAGCAGGTTCGCGACTACACCTGCACGTTTATCAAGCAAGAGCTTCTGGCGAGCGGGCTGAGCAACGAGCAGACCATTGCCACCAGTTTTCGCAGCCAGCCGTACAGCGTGGTGATGCACTGGCTGAAGAATCCGGGCAAGGCCGAGCGAGTGATCTACGTCAAAGGGAAGTGGGTAGACGCGGACGCCGGCAAGTCTGAGGAGCGCGAGCAGGCAGTGTGTCAGCCGGGAGCGATCGCGCGGGTTTTCCTGAAGAGCTTGAAGCAGCCGATTCATGGCGACTTGGCACGCGAGGCGTCACGGCGCTATATCGACGAATTCGGCTTCTGGCAGAGTTTGAACCTGTTGACGAAGTATTCGCGGATCGCGAAGGAGCGCGGCGAGTTGACGCTGACATTCCGGGGCGAGTCGATATTTGACGGGCGGCCGACCTACGTGCTGGAGCGACGGCTGCCGTACACGGGCGATGACGGAGTCTATCCGGACCGCCTCGCGACCATTCACATCGACAAGGAATGGCATGTCCCGGTGAGCGTGCGTTGCTACGCTGACGAGGCGAAGAAGCAGCTCCTGGGGCGATATGAGTACAGCGACGTCGCTTTCGACGTGGGATTGACCGACAAGACATTTGAGCCGGCGACGTACGGGATGTAATCGGGCCGGTAAATCAGTGCAGAGTTAGAGCGCCTGCGGCCAGTGCCGCGGGCGTTTTTATTTGTGGGGATGGCCGGCGAGGTGGAGCAGCGGGGCGAGCCAGGCAAAGGCGCCCATGAGAAATGTGGCGGCGGCGATCCAGCCGACGCGACGGCGGGCCTCGTCGGACAGCCGGGCGAATGGACGGTCGGCCAGCAGCACGGCGGCGGCGATGAGGCGGAGCGGGAAGGCGTCGGGGCGACGTGGGATCGGCGGAGCGGACGGCGACGAGGCGACAACCGCAGTGGCCGTAGCGGATGGGGATGTAGTCTGCGCGGGCTCTGAGCCGGCGGGCATTGAAAAGTCTTCGAGTGCAATGTCGTTGGCGGGGGGTGGCGCGGCGTCAACGGTTTCGGGCGTCGGCGATGGAGCGGCGGAGGGTTCAATCGCGGCGACCGGTGCGACTGTTTCGCTGATGGCTTCGACTGGGGAATCGAGCGGGGCTTCAGCGGGGGGAGGTATCGCTACAAGCTCGACGGCCGGACTTTCGGCCGGGGTGTCTTCGATGTTTTCAGCGGCCGCCTCGAGGATGGCAACAATTTCGTCGGATTGCGATGCGGCCGGGGGTGGCTCCAGAGCGGCGGCTTCGGCGGTTTGAAGCATTTCGGGGGCGAGCTGATCGTCGAGCGGCGGTTCGCGATTGAGATCTTCGGCGGCGTCGTCAACGAGGGCCTGGGCCTGGTCGAGCAGCATTTCGATATCGATATCGCCGGCGTCGAAGGTGCGCGGGGACGCCGGCTGGGGCGGCGATTCGGTCGGCGGCGAGACAAATGAATCGGACATCGTAAGTCGCAATAACAGGGGCGACAACGCGCGGATCGCCCAGAATCGTATCGGCCGAGCCGGCGAGGCGGCTTGAAACCAGCCGCGCCTTGAAGCAGACGGGGCTGGGGCGGACGATGGGGAAATGGCGACCGCAAGATTCCTGGTTGAGTCGATCGCGAACGATCTGGTCTGGCTTGAAGGCCGGGAGGCGCGGCATGCGCGCGGGGCGCGACGGCTGGGGGTGGGTGACGAGGTGGTGGTGTTCGATGGGACCGGCGGCGAGGCGCGGGGACGCATCACAGAGCTGGGAGAATCGCGGATCGCGGTTTCGATCGTCGAACGGCGGATACCGTCGCGGAGCGGGGCGGGGTTGACGATGTTCGTGGCGATGCCAAAGGGCGATCGGGCGGACTGGCTGGTCGAGAAGGCGGCCGAGTTGGGCGCTACGCGGTTGGTTCCGTTGAAGACAGCGCGGGGTGTGGTGGTTCCGTCGGCGACGCGGATTGAGCGTTGGGGCCGGAAGTGCGTGGAGGCGGCCAAACAGAGCGGCGCGACGATTCCGATGCGGATCGAGGCGGCGCTGGGAGCGGATGCGATCTCCGGCCGCGTTGGCGAGTTCGCACGGATGCTGGTGGGAGAGCGGGGCGGCGATGCGGTGCGGATGGCGGACTTGATGGGCGAACTCACCAAAGGCGAGACGGCCGTCATCGTTGGTCCGGAGGGTGGGCTGACGTCGGAAGAACTTGGAGTGCTGAGTCGGGCGACGGTCCGAGCGGTCCGGCTGGGTGATTCGACGCTGAGAATCGAGACGGCGGCGATCGCATTCGCAGCGGCGTGGGCGATGGCGACCGCGCGATAGGATTCGCTCAGCGAATGGCGGCAGGGTTGGCTGGCGGAGCAAGTCGCCAGAGCAGTCCTTCGGGGGTGGGGTGACAGTTTTCTCGAAGCGCGAGCGGGAAGTCTTTGGCGTCGGCGTCGTTGGCGAAGACCGGGCGATTGGGTTCGCTTTGCCACACGCGCGAGAGATCGGCGAGATCGTCGGTGATGAGGACATCGGGACGGCGATGCTCGGATTGCTGGGCGAAGTCGAGCATGAAGCGGGTGGTGAAGGACGTATAGAGTACGGCGTCGCGGGGGAGCTGATCGAAAACTTCGGTGACGTAGCGGCGCTGGCCGCGGTCGCCGCATTTCCAGGGTTGGAGGAAAAAGTTAAAGGGGTCGCGGTAGGGGAATGCGCGATTGAAGAATTTGAGGTTTGCGCGGCGGGCGATGGTCGGCGCGGCGGCGTAGATGGCGACCGGAAGAATCGCGAGGGCCGGGAGGAGGATGCTCCAGGGACGGCGATGGCGAATGTTCAGTGCGCCGATGCCGATCAGAACCGCGGCCACTGCGTAGAAGGGCACGAAGAACGAATATTGGTCGGGGACGCTGTAGGTGAGCGGGAAGAGGAACTGGATCGTGGTCGCGGCGAGGAAGACGGCGGCGAAGACAGGGTCGGCGATCCGGCGGAGGCGGAACATGCCGGGGACGGCGAGGATGACGAGAAGCGTCGGATAGTTGAGGAGCATGGCCGCGAGTCCGCGGATGATGGTGACTGGGCGGAGTTGTCGGGGTGTTGCGCCGAAGCGGCCGGATGTGGCGGATTGGAGGATGAATCGCCAGTCGCCGGTCTTCGCGCCGTAGTAGGCGACAAGGGCGAAGTATGGAAGGGTTGCGACAAGCCAGATGGCGGCCCAGAGCATCAGAAATCCGAAACTGACGCGGCGGGCTCGCCAGAGCCAGAGGAGGCCGGCGACGTAGGCGAAGGTTGTGAGGCCGAGTTGGAGGTGGGAGGCGACGCCGAGGCCGTTGACTAGCGCGACGAGCAGGAGCCAATGGGTTTTGCGCGACGTGCTCCAGCAGTGCCAGAGGAGCAGCTCGGTGGTGAGCAGGGCCGCGAGCATGGTCATGATTTCGGCGATGACGGCGAAGGCCCAGAGGGTGTGCCCGAACGCGAGGACGAGGGCTGAGAGCATGGCGATGAGACGGCATGCGGTGAGGCGGTACGAAAGAAGGGCGACGTTGGCTACGGCGATCGCTCCGAAGAAGGCGGAGACGAAGTTGATGCGCGCGGCAAGATTGGAGAGCGGGACGAGCGAGAAGGCCTTGGCGACCGCGAGATAGACGGGGTGGACGCGGACGAGGTCGGCCGGGCGGTCGCCAAGATCGAGGTGTGGGAAGCGGAGGACGGCGAGCTGATATTCGCCGCTGTCCATCATGAGGACGTCGGGGGCGAGGGTCAGCGTGAAAAGCAGGAGCGCGGCGAGGAAGGCGACGAGCCAGACGCGCGCGGCGTACTGGCGTGCGGTTGGGAGCGACTCAAGCGTTGTGCGATTCGGGGACGGCTGCATGGACGATGAGACGATGCTACCCGCGACTTGTGGCGGCGCTAACGTCGGGGGGCTTCGGTCTCGCGCGCGGCCGGCTGGGTGGTGGCGAGCCGGGAGAAGTAGTCGTCGCGGGCATCGAGGGCCATCCAATAGGCGGCTTCGGCCAGATAGGGCGGTGTGTCCTCATGGCTCTTTCGCAGACGGGCAACGCCTTCGGGATTGGTTTGTTGATGTCGGGCGACACTCTGGCGGTAGCTCTCCTGTTGCCGGTGCCAGCTATCCAGTTCATCGAGGATCGGGACCGAGACGGCGGCGACGAGCCCGGTTCGGCCGCTGACGGCGCGTTTGAAGTGGGGATGCATTTCATCGGGGTCGTCAAACAGTATGAGGATTGCCTGGCGGAGGTTTTCGCGCTGGCCGGATTCGATCAGACGGACGGCGAGATCGGCTCGACGATCGAGATCTTTGGGGACCGGCAGGATTTCGGCTACGCGTCGGGCGATTTCGGGGTCGGGATCGGCGAGTCGGTTGAGGAGGGCGGGTAGGGCGTCTTCGCCGAGTCGCGAGAGCTCGGCCTGGGCCGCGTCGCGGGTTCGAAAGTCGTCGGCGCCGAGCCGGTCGATCAATTCAGCGATGCGAACGGGCTGTGTCGTTGCGGGGGCGGAGGCGGGGACCGTGGTTGGCGCGGCGAGGACCGGTAACACTCGACTGGTGAACGAAAGCAGGGGAAGCACGACAAGTCGAAGACGGCGCATGTCGAATGACTGTAGTGAGGGGATGGAATTGACGCTATCGGATGACCGTCATATCCTACCTGCGGGGTGAGTTGATCATGCTTGAACCGGTCCGATATCGAGTTTGGCTTGCGTGCGGAATGTCACTCGCGCTGGCGACTGGCTGCGCCAAGGCGCCCGAGGGTGAGCAGGCCGAATTCGCGCAAGGCGACAAGCCGGGGCAGTACATGCCGCCGGCCCGAGCCGCGGCGGACCTGGCGCCGCTGATGGATCAGACCTCGGTGACCGTCGGGAAGAAAATTGAAATCAAGTATGGCCCATTGAAGAAGAGCGCGGCGGACGACGACGCGAAGGGTTCCAAGAAGGCGCCCGGCAAGGGTGCCAAAGCGCCGGCCGGCAAGCTTGGGCGGAAGGCGCCGGGCTCGGGGGATGCGCCGGCCAAGCGTTCGAAACTTGGGAAGTCGCTGTCGGGCGCGATGGCGTTGTTGTCGGGCAAGAAGCCGCTGCCTTCGATGAACGCGGGCGGTGGACCGCCGCCGGCGGAGGCAGATGAGGCCGACGAGGATGAAAAGCCGGCCGCGGCGATGAAGGCGGAGAAGGCGAAGCTGGAGGACCCGCGCGATCCGATGCAGGAAACGCCGGCGGCTCCGAAGGAATATTCGGCGGATCAGATCAAGGCCGTGCAGGCGTCGGCGCGGGCCGAAGCAATTAACAATTTGATGCGGATCGCGTATGCGATGCCGCTGGATCCGACGCAGACGGTGGGTGAAGCGATCGGCCAGCCAGCAGAGAAATTCCCGAGTGAATCGGTCGCGTTCCGGGTGGTCGGTATGACCTGGACAGATGACACGCACATGGAGGTTGAAGTCCAGATCAACACGATGGACCTGGTGAACGCGCTGGCGAACACGTTTGAAGGAGTGGTCTTCGATCCGCTGCGGGATGGCCTTGCTCCGGAGAAGGCGATCGGCGCCAAAGGCTCGGCGGAAGTGCCGGGACTCAAGAAGCCGGCGTCGGCCCCAACCAAGCCGGGCTCGAAAAAGGGCAAAAAAGGCAGCGGCACGGGCTGAGGTCCAAACCGCGCGGCCTGATCCGCATTTGAATCCGGCGGCGCGGCGACGAGCGTCGATACGGTTGAGCGATGGATCGACTGGCACACAGCGTCGCGGAAATCCAACTCTATTTCATTCTGACACCGTGCCCGGCCTGCGGTCTGACTGCGCTACGGCCGCGCGGCCCGTTTGACGCGGCCGATGCGCCGGGCGGGCGGACAATCGTTCGCGCCGCGTGCGCGCGATGTTTGCGGGAGTATCCGGATGGATTCGTGGTTTCGCCGCAGCCGATGGGGGTAGTCGGTGAAGTGATGTTCAATGCAACGACGCAGCCGTCGGAGCTGATCGACGTGGTAGGCTGGATCGCGCTTTATCGAACCATTGTTGAACAGGCGTGGCAGGAGACGGACAAGCGGTCGGCCCGCCGGCTGGCGTGGGAGGCCGGGCTGTGCCTCGACGAGGCGTTGAAGTTCTATCCACGCGGCGAGCGGTTTCCGATCAGCGAGGGTTTTTTTACGCCCGAATCGCGGGCGCGATTTCAATCGTTTCGGGGTCAGTTCGATCGAGAGATGGTGCTGCATCATCGGCGGCAAGCGCCGAATCTGACGGCGGAGGAGCGGCGGTCGGAGGCTGGCGAAGCGCGGGGCGGGTGGTGGAAGTTCTGGCAAAAACACATCGAGCCGCGGATGGGATGGCAACCGGATCATGGTTGAGCTTGGCGAGCTGCTGCCACATCGGATGGATCTGGAGGCGGGCGGCGGCTTCGATCCGAAGTTGCTGCCGGCACATGGCGGTGTGTACGCGATCGCAGATGGAGACGGCCGGCCGATTCTGATGGCGGCGTGCGAAGGGCTGCGGCGCGTGGTCGCGGCGCGGCTGTCCGGTCCGGGCGAGGGGCCGAGCAAACGGGCGAATCTGGCGGAGGTGGCGCGGCGAGTCTATTGGACCGCGACGTTCGGGGCGTTTGAGACTTCACTTCGGTATCACGCGATCGCGCGGCAACTCTATCCGCGGGACTATCGCGAGCGGCTGGGATTCGGTCCGGCATGGTTCATTCGCGGGGATGCGCGCGAGCCGATTCCGCGGATCACTGTGGTGAAAGAGTACGGCGATGATGGCGCGGCGTACGTGGGGCCATTTGCGACGCGCGGCGACGCGGTGGATACGGTCGGCGTGTTGGAAGATGCGTTCGACCTGTGTCGCAAGTACGACATTCTGCGGCAGGCACCGCGCGGGCAGGCGTGCGAATACCTCGAAATGGGGAAGTGTCCGGCGCCGTGCGACGGGCGATGGCCAATGGAGGCGTACCGGGCTTCGATCGGCGCGGCGATGGCGTTTGCGGCGGGTTCGCGGGCCGGGCGGATTGGAGAACTGGACGCAATGATGCGGGCCGCAGCCACTCAACTGCAGTTTGAGCGGGCGGCCGCGATCCGTCAGACGATGGAGCGTGCTCGCAGCCATTTCGCGCGCGAAGCAGCGCGGCTGGCGGGGCGACTGGAGGACTTTCGTTGGCTGATTGTGCAGCGCGGCGGACCGCGCAGCCGGTCGGAGAAGAAGATGCTGATCAAGCCGTTCTTCGCGTCGTGGCGGGCGGTGATTGAGGGTGCGGCGACGACGATGGCTGATCTGACCGAGGCGGCCGGATCGTGGCTGGCGCGGGCTCGGACGGAGTGCGAGGCGGTCGGAGATCTTACGGAGCGGAGTGAGCGCGTCTGGTGCGTGAGTCATTTTCTCTTCAAGGGGAATGATGCGCCGGGGGTATTCGTCGCGGCGAACGGTGGGGCGACGGCGGAGGAGATCGTCGCGCGAGCGCGCAAGCGATTCTTGAAGACAGAGCGGGCCGAGTCGGGGGCGGGCGAGGCGAGTGCTACGCCGGCGGGTTCGGGCGGGCCGCCGGATCCACCGCAATGACGAACTGAGATGCGAGCGGCGAGATGAAGTGGGCTTCTTCGCCGAACAGGTCGCGGCGGATGAGCAGTCCGAGCGGGGTCGTGTAATAGGCGTGAACCGTGGCTGCGTATTCGACGATGGCCTGATCCCAAGTCCGGCCGGCGTCTTCGGCCGCGCGGAGGGCGAAGTAGACGCCGTCGAAGTTGCCGCGGTGACGCATGACGATGTCGGCGATGAGGATTTCTTCGGCGGAGGGGCGGAGCTTGTCGGGGGCGGCGACGTGAAGGTGGAAAACCAGGCGCTGGAGCTTTTCGAGCTCGCGGACGATGCGGCGTAGGTATTCGTGCGCCTGCACGGCGCTGCGGAGGCGGTCGCGTTGCTCGTCTGAGAGGCGGGCCATGACAATTGCTCCGACCAACCCTACCGGGGCCAGTCACTTGCATTATCGAGATTTGGGTGAGTTGGCGGAAGGGACGTATGCGGTTCCAGGAAAAAACGGGGGGAAGTGGGCAATAAACAGGTGACTTTGGAAAATTCGGGTGCGTAGTATTCGACAAGGTCTGGACGTCGGGGTTCTCCCGGCGGCGCGAGGCCGACGTCAAATCGTTCGGCGCGGAGGGCGGAAAATGAAGGGTACCTATTCGCGATTGCTGCTTTGCGCACTGACTCTTACGGCCGTTTCCGCTGCATCGGCCGAGACTCCGCTGGGGACCCAATTCACCTACCAGGGCCTGCTTCGCCAATCGGGAAATCCACTGAATGGCACGGTGGATATGCAATTCCTGTTATTCGACGAGGAAACGGGGGGTAATCAGATTGGCTCGACGGTGGAGCTGCTGGGCGTTCCGGTCAACGACGGTCTGTTTACGGTTCAGCTTGATTTCGGGGTATTGCCGGCGTTCAACGGCAATTCGCGCTGGCTTGAGATCGCGGTGCAGATCGGGGGCGGCGCGATGCGTGGCGTATTCACGACGTTTGCCCAGCGGCAACCGCTGACGGCGGCGCCGTACGCCCTTGAGACGAAGGGGATCGTCGTCGACGCGACCAATCAGGTGGCGATGGGCGGAGCGACTCCGACTAACAAGCCACTGATCGTGGGAACTAATACATCGAACGGGAACGGGGCCTATCTGTCGAAGGGCGGGGTGTGGACGAACACCTGCGACCGAAACAAGAAGACGAATTTCACGGCTGTCGATCCGAAGGCGGTGCTTGCGACGCTGCGGACCGTGCCGGTGACGCGCTGGGAGTACCGGAACGATCCGGACGGCGCGCGGCACATGGGGCCGACGGCCCAGGACTTTCATGCGGCATTCGGGCTGGGGGACAGCGACAAGGCGATCGGCACGGTCGACGTGGACGGCGTGTTGATGGCGGCGGTTCAGGGACTCAACACGGCGGTTGACGAGAAGGAAGCGGAGATCGCCCGACAGAAGCGGCAGATCGCGGAGCTGGAGTCGCGATTGGCGCGACTTGAGGCGGCGATGAAGGCGGATTCGACCAAGTCGACGAAGTGAGTGCTTCGATGAAGAAGTCACTGACGGCTCTGGTGGTGCTGGCGGCGGGCGCGGCGGCGTTCGCCGGGAAGGGCGAGCCGGACCTCGACCTATCGTGGTACACGGTGGATTGCGGTGGGGCGATGTTCACGTTCACCGAGGACAAGAGCGGGCTGGAGCTGTCGGGGACGATCGGGCAGCACGACGCGAGCATGACGGCCATGACGGCCGAGGGGCCGCTGTTGCTGCGGGGCGGATTCTGGGTTGCGGCATTGCCGCGCTGCAACATCAACGGCGATCTGGACGGCGATACGACCCTGACGCCGGCGGACATTCCGGGATTTGTGGACTGCCTCATCGCGTCGCCCAGCGCGACGCGTTGCACGTGCGCCGACATGGATCTCAACGGCGTCGTGGATGGGCGAGACATTCAATTGTTTGTTGACGTGCTCTATTGAGCGCACGGTCCGGCGGACCGGAGGAAGCCATGAAGATTGGAAGACTGAGACGGAAGCTCGTGATCGGGTTGACCGTGGCCGGCATGTTCGGGACCGGCTGCGGCGCGAGCGCGCCCGTCATCATTGGAGCGACGGGGATTATTTACGGGATGACCGTGGCGGCATTGGGAACCGGGGCGCTGGCGGCGGCGTTGCTGACGGGAGTGATTCCGCTGGTGCTGATCGCGGGGAGCAACGGGTCGAACAGCGGCGATAACGGGACGCCGGCGCCGAACCCGATTCCGGGTCCGACGGGGCCGACCGGGCCGCAGGGGCCGGCGGGCGATCCGGCCTCGAACCTGTTCAGCATTTTCGTGGACGACTTCTATACGGCGACGGGAAGCACGGAGCAGGTTGAAGTCGTACCGATCTTTACCCCGCGGCTGGGCGGGTATGACCCGGATCCGCTTTCGACCGATCGCGTGGCGTACCGCGTGGCCATTCCCGCGACGTACCTGGGATCGAACCCGGTGGTGATGCGATTATTTCTGCGTCAGGACGATCCGGTACTGGTGCCCGGGCCGCTGAAGCTACGGAGCTGGGTGAAGCTGCTGCGGAACGGATCGGGCACGGTCGCGGATTACACCGCGGTCGGCGGACAGGTTGTGACGCTGGATGCAGCGACGGTGCAGAATGAGGTGAAGGTTATCGATCTGCCGCTCAACGCGGCGCTACCGAATGGATTGGGCGGCGGTGCGTTGCAGTCGGGCGATTTCCTTGCAGTCGAGCTGGCGACAGAGGCGCCGGGCGGCGGGTTGTGGGGACTGCTGGGTGTCGAGTTCTACGAGACGCTGCCGGGAGAGGCGCCGACGGCGGGAGGCCTTGGTGCGAGCATTCCATAATTAATTCCGCGGACTACGAGTCCGCCGTGGTTTCTGGAGGAGGAGAAGGAAGGCACCCGCCCGCAAGGGCGGGTTGCCGTTTGCAGAGGGCGCTTTTTTGGCGGACACTCGTCCGCCATGCTCTGGCAACGCATTACTTTCGGCGCGTTCATGATCGCGGCCCTGATCGGGCTGATCTGGGCGGATGACTACTTTGCGCAGCAACTGGCGGAAGAAAGATCGCCGACGCTTCTGATTAACGTCGCGCTCTTATTGCACGAGGGGCTGTTGCTCACGCTTGTAGTGGCGGTCTTGGCGGTTTTCGCGGTTCGCGAGATGTCTCGACTGCTTCGCGGTGCCGGGCATCAGGCCGCTGCGGTCTGGGCGGCTATCGCCTGCCTGGGGCTGATCTTCATTCCGTGGTTTGTGCGAAACAATATCTCGAAGGAGGTCTCGGCGGACATCACGACGGATTACACGTACACACTGAACTGGCTGATCGCGATGGTGGTGGGGACGTTTCTGGTGGTCGGGGCACGGCGGCGGACGGCCGGGGCCGCCGGGGCGATCGGATCGACGCTATTGATCATTCTCTACATCGGTGTGCTGTCGGGATATCTGGTTCGGATCCGGATGTGGGGGTCGGCGTGGCTGGTGTTGTATGTGCTGTTTGTGGTGAAGATTTGCGACATCGGAGCATACTTCACAGGAATGGCCATCGGACGGAATAAGCTGATCGAGTGGCTGAGCCCGAAGAAGACGTGGGAAGGACTGCTGGGCGGGGTAGTGGCGTCTGCGTTGCTGGCGATCGGGCTGGCGAAGCTGGCGGCGGCGTATGGACCGCTGAGTCTCCGGACGACGTGGCCGGGCACGAAACAGGCGGCGATCTTCGGGGTTCTCATGGCTGTCATTGGGCAGATGGGCGACCTGGTTGAGTCGCTGTTCAAGCGGGATGCGCAGGCAAAGGACAGCGGGGCGGTCGTACCGTCATTTGGCGGGGTGATGGATATCATCGACTCGCCCTTGTTGACGGCTCCCATCGCGTTCTGGATGTTGGTAAAGTTGTGACGCCCTGAGGGACCCACTGACTTGGAACTCGTGATCACGCTTCCGGCGCCGGACATCCGGCTCATTCTGTTCGGTCCGCAGGATCGGCATCTTCGGCTGATTCGCGACGCGCTGGGCGTGAAGATCGTGGCTCGCGACGCCGACCTCAAGCTCAGCGGCGAACCCGACCAGGTGACCAAGGCCGCCGTCCTGATCGAACAGCTCCAGCAACTTATTCGCGAGCACGGGCATCTCCGCGAGGAGGATGTCGAGCGGTGCATGATTCAGCTTGGACGGCCGCCGAGCGAATCGCCGTCGGGCGAGCTGGAGGTGTTCCGCCGTGACATGCGGATCATTTCGCGGACGGACGGCCAGGCGAAATATGTTGAGGCGGTGCTGTCGCACGATCTGACCTTTTGCGTCGGGCCGGCGGGAACGGGGAAGACCTACCTCGCGGTGGCGCTGGCGTTGTCGCTGCTCAAGCGCGGCAAGCTGAAGCGGATCGTGCTGGCGCGGCCGGCGGTGGAGGCCGGGGAGAAGCTGGGATTTCTGCCGGGCGACATGCAGGCGAAGGTGAATCCGTATCTGCGTCCGCTGTTTGACGCGATGAACGACATGATGGACATCGATCAGATCAAGAGAATGATCGCGAATGACGTGGTCGAGGTGTCGCCGCTGGCATTCATGCGCGGGCGGACGCTGAACAGCGCGGCAATCATTCTGGACGAGGCGCAGAATACGACCGTCATGCAGATGCTCATGTTTCTCACGCGAATGGGGCACCACAGCAAGATGATCGTGACGGGGGATGACAGCCAGATCGACCTCGACCGGCCGGACAAGTCGGGTTTAAACGACGCGGTTCGGCGGTTGGGAAGCAATCCGAAGGTGGCGGTGGTTCGCCTGGATCGGCGCGATATTGTTCGGCACGAGCTGGTGGCGCACATTGTCGATGCATATCGCGGAGTAGACGCTCGGACGTAAAACCCGCGACGTCGAACCGAGCGCGGGCGGGCGACGTTAAGACATAGGCGTATGGATGCGCTGATTGGACGGTTGCGGGGTTGGGGCCGTCGGCTGCGGGGGCTGCCGCGCGGGTGGCTAGCAGCGGCGGGCGCGGGGGTGGTTTTCCTGATCATGCTGGTGCTGGTTTTACGGTCGGCGTTTCAGCGGCCGGAGCCGGTTCGCGTCGAGAAGCAGACGTTTGAGTTGACGGCGGTGGATCGGCCGCGGCGTGGGTCGCGGGGCGCGGCGAAACCGCAGACGGTCGGCGCGGCGCCGGCCGCGATGACCGAGCCGGCACATCTAACGGGCACGAACCAGGACGAAGTAGAGGCGTCGTGGGCGGCGGCGGTCGTGGAACGGATTCGCCAGACCGGGCGGGTTTGCGTGATCGTGCATGTGGGGCTGGCCGAGCCGCGCGCGGCCAAGTCGGGGCGGCGCACTGCCGCAACCGATCTCGGGGCCAACGCTTATTGGGGTTCGCGCTACGGCGTCGCGGGGTTCCTGCCGCGTCTGGGCGGCTGGACCGTCGTGAAGAAGCTGGAGGGGGACGGCGACCAGATCGCGGCGAGATGGCTGTTTCGGAAACGGGTTCGCGGTAGCGATGCGTGGCGTGCGCGAGGGATTGACGGCGGGTTTGACGTGTTTCTGCTGGCCAATGCATGGCCGAGCGGGGCGCTGCGACAGGGGATGAATGCGCCAGCGCGGGATGCGTTCCAGCCGTCGGCGATGCGGGTCGAGATCGGCGGCGAGACGATTGATCCGGGGGCAGAGGCGGTGATGAGCGGCTACATCGGGCCAAACGGGATGGCCAAGGGGCCGTGGGATGCGTTTGAGGGAATGGGGGCGAAGGCGGTGCGGCCGTTCGGCGTGTTCTATCTGGCGTCGCAGAGTGCGGCGTACGTGCATGAGGGCGCGGTCCAACATGGGCTGTTCTCGGTGCTGTTTGCGCGGCGGCCGATCGTGCCGGAGGCGTATCTGCTCAACGGGATGCTGGATGGGCTGGTGGATGGGTCATTCGGGGACGGATTCGTGGGCGGGGCGGCGCGGGGGTATGCGAAGTATCAACACGTTAGCGCTGCGGTGGCGCGACGACTCCTGTTCCGCTAGGCCGAATTTCAGGCAAGCGGGATACACACCTCGGTGAGCAATTGCTCGGGCGGCGTCATGCGCGGATCGTTCAGATATCGCTCGATGGAGGGCGGATCGGCCGGTCGGCGGCCGCTGGCGGGGAGCCATTGACCGTAGAGCATCGCGTAGGTTTCGTTGAGGCGATCATACGATCCGCGGTGTACGGCGACAGCATATTCGCCGCCGGGCAGGTCGCGTACGCCGACTTCGCCCTCGGCGCGGGCGGCGGGACCGACATTGATACAGGCGTCGTAGCGGACCTTGTCGGGTGGTGTCACGGCCGGGTCGTCGTAGGAGAGTCCGAACGGGCGGGTTTGTGGGCCGAGCAGGCCGCGCGGGCCGGCCCAGCTCATGAGCTTGGACCAGGTCTGGCCGACCTGTTCGTAGGGGCCGACGTGCCGAACGAAGGCGATGTGCTGGGGCGAGAAAGTTTCGAGGCGAACGTCCATGGCAGAGTCTCCTGGTCGGACTGGCTGAAATTGGTTGAGGGGGTGATCGGGGGTGTAGTGGACATTGCTGGGGGCCGCGGCCGGTGCTGGGGGGCGATTCTGGCGGCGATAGTCGGATGGCGACATGCCGAACATCGCGTGGAATGCGCGGGTGAAGGCCTCGTGCGTCTCATAGCCGGCTTCGAAGGCGAGATGGACGACTTGCTCGTCGGAAGTCTTGAGGCGGAGGGCGGAGCGCTCGAGGCGAAGCCGGCGGACGTGCTCCATGACCGACTCTCCAACCATGCCGCGAAAGACGCGATGGAAATGGAACGGCGAGAAGTGGCTCAGGGCAGCCAGGTCATCGAGGGACACGGCGTCGTCGAGATGCGACTGGATGAAAACGAGCACGCGGAGGATGCGTTCCTGGTAGTCGCGGGCAGTGGCCGGTCGTGGGTGGGCTGAATCCATGTGTTTAGTATCTCAATGCGGCTGCGGGGCTGCTTGACCGATTTTGCGGATTTGGGGGTAGGCCCCCGAAAATGACGAAGGCCGCGGGACTTTCGTCTCGCGGCCTTCACCTCTATTGGAACCGTTCGCCACCGCACCGGGGCGGGCGGGTTGGAACACGCTTATTCGTGTTTAGTGGGCGTGGCCTGCGTGGCCGCCCTTCTCCTTCTTCTCCTCCTTGATGTCGCTGACGATCGCGTCGGTGGTCAGCAGGAGGGCGGCGATGCTGGCCGCGTTCTGGAGGGCGACGCGCTCGACCTTGGTCGGGACGAGGACACCCATTTCGATGAGGTCGCCGTACTCCTCGGTGAGGGCGTTGTAGCCGAACGAATTCTTGTTCGACTCTGCAACCTTCTGGGCGACGATGGCGCCGTTCAGGCCGGCGTTCTCGGCGATGCACTTGATCGGGGCCCACAGGGCGCGGCGGATGATGTCCACGCCGATCTTGGCGTCGCCCTTGACCTTCTTCTCGGCGGCTTCGAGTACCTTCATCGCACGGATCGGGGCCGTGCCGCCGCCCGGGAGAATGCCCTCTTCGACGGCTGCGCGGCAGGCGTGCAGGGCGTCTTCGACGCGGGCCTTCTTCTCCTTCATCTCGACCTCGGTGGCGGCCCCGACGCGAATCTGGGCAACGCCGCCGGCCAGCTTGGCAAGCCGCTCTTCGAGCTTCTCGCGGTCGTACTCGCTGGTGGTCTTCTCGATTTCGTTCTTGATCTGCTCGATGCGACCCTTGATCTGCTTGGTGTCGCCGGCGCCTTCGATGATGGTCGTGTTTTCCTTCTCGATGGCGACGCGCTTGGCGGAGCCGAGGTCGTCGAGCGTGAGGGTCTCGAGCGTGATGCCGAGGTCCTCAAGAATCGCGCGGCCGCCGGTCATGATGGCCATATCTTCGAGCATGGCCTTGCGGCGATCACCGAAGCCGGGGGCCTTGACCGCGGCGCACTGGAGCGTGCCGCGGAGCTTGTTGACGACGAGCGTTGCAAGGGCCTCGCCCTCGATGTCTTCGGCGATGACAAGCAACGGCCGGCCGGACTTGGCGACCTTCTCAAGCAGCGGGATCAGGTCCTTGATGCTGCTGATCTTCTTCTCGTGGATGAGGATGTAGGGCTTGTCGAGGCGGACTTCCATCTCCTCGAGGTTGTTGACGAAGTGCGGCGAGATGTAGCCCTTGTCGAACTGGAAGCCCTCGACGATCTCGACGGTGGTCTCGAGCGTCTGGCTCTCTTCGACGGTGATGACGCCATCCTTGCCGACCTTCTCCATCGCGCCGGCAATGTTCTTGCCGATCTCTGCGTCCTGGTTGGCGGCGCAGGTGCCGACCTGGGCGATCTGCTGTGTGCCCTTCACGGGCGTGCTCATCCGCTTGTATTCCTCGACGACGGCCTCGACGGCGGCGTCGATGCCGCGGCGGAGCTCCATCGCGTTGGCGCCGGCGGTGACGTTCTTGAGGCCTTCATCGAAGATGGCTTCGACGTAGACGGTGGCGGTGGTGGTGCCGTCGCCGGCGACGGTGGAGGTCTTGCTGGCGACCTCTTTCACCATCTGGGCGCCCATGTCTTCGTAGCTGTCTTCGAGCTCGATCTCCTTGGCGACGGTGACGCCGTCCTTGGTGACGGTCGGCGAGCCGAAGGACTTCTCGATCACCACATTCCGGCCGCAGGGACCGAGGGTGACTTTGACGGCCTTGGCGAGTTGTTTGACGCCGCGGCGGATGGCCTCGCGGGCCTCCATATCGAATGCAATACGTTTTGCTGCCATTTGGTTGAAACTCCGGTTGTTCAGTCGTCAGATTTCAGAATGCTTTGTCTTGAGCGGAATTAGTCGAGGATGGCGAGGATGTCGGATTCGTCCATGATGATGAACTCTTCGCCGTTGATCTTGACTTCGGTGCCGGCGTAGGCGGTGAAGAGGACTTCGTCGTTGGCCTTCACCTGCATGGTGCCGCGCTCGCCGGTGTCGAGGAGCTTGCCGTCGCCGACGGAGATGACGCGGCCGCGCTTGGGCTTTTCCTTTGCCGTTTCGGGGAGGACGATGCCGCCCGCGGTCTTGGACTCGGCTTCGAGTCGCTTGATGAGAACTTTGTCATTGAGGGGTCGAATCTTCGCCTTCGTGACTGCCATGGGGTGCTCCTTCAGTCGATAGGATGTCCGTTTTGCCTTCGCGAAACCGCGTTACTTAACAATGAAAGCCCGCCGCGACCAGAAGGGTCGGGGCGGAGCGCAGACTATATCCGTTGCAAAGTAATACAACCGCTGTGCCAGCGATCTCACAATGCGAAGTAGCTGATCGATTTGGCTGCAATTCTTGGTCCGGCATGGGTTTGTGGCTACAACGGAGCCGAGCCAGCGGCACGATGACGGGCGACTTCGTCGTCTGAAATGGCAGGCGAGCGGGAAGCCAACGGTCAAACTGGCACTACCCTGCGCGGCCCATCGAGAGAATGGGGGTCGCAAGGGAAAGGCGGCGTGTTCAGAGGACGGGTTGCGCCCCGAAACGAGCATTCGTCGCAGAAACACCGCGGAGTTCGGTGCTGCCGCATCATCAATTGGATTGAAGATTTGTGATGAAAATGGGTGAGCGACGGGGATCGAACCCGCGACGCCCGGGACCACAACCCGGTGCTCTACCAACTGAGCTACGCCCACCGTGAGACTGGCCAACAGGGGCCAGCCGCTTGTAGAGTATGGTCTTGGAACGTCGGATTCAAGTGCCGTCCCCGGAGACCCAAGCCATGAAGATGCTCAATTCGAAAGACACCGCTGCTGCCGCCGCTTCGCTCAAGGGCGTGACGATCGCCGTCATCGGCTACGGAAATCAGGGGCAGGCGCATGCCCGAAATCTGCGAAATTCCGGCCATCACGTCGTCGTCGGGCAGCGGCCCGGCGGCCCGAACGCCATCCTCGCTCAGCGGCACGGATTTGAGATTCATTCTGCCCGCGATGCGGCTTCGAAGGCCGATCTGATCATTCTTGCTCTACCGGACGAAACGATGGCCGACATCTATCACTCCGACATCGCACCGACGCTAAAGGCCGGCAAGACCCTGGGCTTCGTGCATGGTTTCAATATTCGATTCGGACGGATCAAGCCGCCGGCGGATGTGGATGTGATCATGGTCGCGCTGAATGGGACCGGCCGGCTGGTGCGGCTGGCGTTTGAGCAGGGGCACGGCGTGGCCGCGATGGTGGCGGTGCACCAGAACCCGAGCGGAAAGGCGCGCGAGAAGGCATTGGCGTGGGCGGCCGGGATCGGGGCTGATCGGGCGGCCATCATCGAGACAACCTTTGCTGATGAAGCGGAGACGGACCTGTTCGGCGAACAGGCGGTGCTGTGCGGCGGAGTGGTTGAGCTGATCCGAGCCGGGTTCGAAGTGCTGGTGGGCGCAGGGTATCCGCCGGAACTGGCCTATGTCGGCTGCATGCATGAGATGAAACAGGTGATTGACCTGATGTACGAAGAGGGCGTCGCGGCGATGCGCGACAAGATTTCGAACACCGCGAAGTATGGCGGATTGACGCGCGGACAGCGGCTGGTCGGCGACACGATGAAGGCCGAGATGCGCCGGATTCTCGAAGAGATCCGCAGCGGGCGATTTGCCGAGGAGTGGGGACGGGAGTCGCAGTCGGGCGCGCCGCGGCTGGCCGCGATGATGGAGCAGGAGCGGTTGAGTCCGATGGAGGCGGCGGGGAAGACCGTGCGGTCGTGGATGAAGAACGCACTGTTGGATGCTTCGATGCCGCACGCCGCGAGCCACGCACACCATCACATGCCGCAGCCGGCGAGCGGGCACTGATCGCGCCAGGGCGGCGGGTTGCCGGTGGGTCGCGAGGCATGTATAGTCAGAATGAAACGGGGACGTAGCTCAGTTGGGAGAGCGGCTCGTTCGCAATGAGCAGGTCAGGGGTTCGAACCCCCTCGTCTCCAGTCCACCCGGTTTGATGATCATTCGAGGCAGGCGCTGATCTGCGTGACATGCACGCAGCCGTCGCCCTGCATGCAGGTTGTGGCGCAGTCCGTCAGGATTTGGCCGTTGACGCGGACCCGCGCGCCGACGCCGAAGCCGCCGTATTGGTCCAGGACATAGGTTCCCAGTGAGCCGTCGGCCTGGAAGAGCGGGCATTCCGCGCCGGCGATCAGTTTTCCGCATGTATCGATTTGATCATTGTCAGCCAGGACGAGCGTGGCGGTGATACAGCCGTTGCCGGTGCTGCAAACGGTGGCGCAATTGGGGTCAAGCTGACCGATGACGGTCACCTGGTCACCGGGCACGAGGCCGTCAATCTTGTCGAGGACGTACTGCTTTCCGCCGTCGGCCTCGAACAGAAGGCACTCGACGCCCTGTACCATCGTTCCGCTGGCGACGAAGTTGTTGTCGCAGCCGGCCATAAGTGCGGCGAGGCCTGCGAGCCATGCGAAGCGGACGAGTCTATTTTGAATCATGAGGGTTTCTCCCGGATGACCGCACGGCGGCGGCACTTCCAAATCAAGTCAGTCTTACGAGGACGCGGGGGTTTGCCGAGGCGGGAGACCTGTTGGCTCGGCGTGACCGGCGAGGCGTGCCGTTCACCCATTCCATTGTTCTATCGGCCGGTGCGGGTTGTCAAGTCGAGCGGCCGGCGACTCACATAACTGTGAAGTACATGCTCGCGGCAAAATCGAAGCTCTCGGGGCAGAGTTCGGGATTGCGATTCTCGTAAAGACTGCGATTGCGGATCTGGAGCAGGATGTCGCGCGGCTGGCAGCAGCGGAAAGGGCGGTCGGTCTTCTTGTAGTACTTATCGATGAAGTAGTCGATCGCCGCTTTGTTTTCGGCGAAGCCCATCTTGGGGGCAAAGATGTCGAAGAGTTTGCGAAACTGGGCTTCGGTCGGATCGGGGACGTTGATCTTGTAGGGGATTCGGCGGAGGAAGGCCTCGTCCACCAGGTCCTTCGGTTCGAGGTTGGTCGAGAAGACGATGAGCTGATCGAAGGGGATGCGGACTTTCTTGCCGTTGGGGAGCGTAAGAAAGTCGTAGCGCTTTTCGAGCGGGACGATCCAGCGGTTGAGCAGCTCGATGGGCCGCATGCGCTGGCGGCCGAAGTCGTCGATGACGAAGGTGCCCGGATTGCTCTTCATCTGCAGCGGGGCTTCGCAGATCTTGGTGGTCGGGTTGTAGCGGACTTCGAGCATGTCCATGGTGAGTTCGCCGCCGACGATGAGCGTGGGGCGGTTGATCTTGACCCAGCGCTCGTCGAACTGGGCGGTGCGGAAGATTCCACTGGAGGTCGTTTGCACGGCCTCATGGCTCTCGGGGTCGAAGAGCTTGATGATGAGTCCGTCGACACTGATGACCTTTGGAATGTAAACCTGGTCGCCGAAGCAGCGCGTGATGCGCTCGGCGATGCTCGACTTTCCGTTGCCGGGATAACCATAGAGAAACATGCCGCGGCCGGAATTGATGGCGGGGCCGAGCGTGGCAAACATTTCCTCGCTGATGAGCAGGTCGCTGAATGCCTCGCGCAGGTGGTCGAGGTGGGGCTGGACGGCGGTGATGGACTGCGCGGTGATACCGTCGATGTAATGCTCGATCGGGACCGGGGCGGCGCCGACGTACATGTTTTCCTGCAGGTAGCGGCGGGCGCGTTCGCGGCCGGTGTCGGTAAGCTGGTAGGTGAAGTCGCCGGCGCTGGCGGCGCCGACCAGACCGATGATCTGCTGGGCTTTGAGGGATGAGAGCAGCTCAATCACGGGACCGTTCGCGAGACAGAGTTCTTTCGCGATGGCGCCGCCGTTGGCCGAGCCGATGCTAAGCAGGTACTTGAGGACGAGCGGCTCGACGAGGGCGTCGCTCAGGCCGGCTTCGCGGAAGGAAGCGGGCGGTTTGGGGACGAACTTTTCGCGCGGTGCCGTGGCGGATGGGTCGGGCACGCCGGTGGTGACTTCAAACTTGCTGGGTGATTTCGGTGCTTCGGTGACAGTAGCAGACGACATATGGCGTCTCCTCAACTTCGGGCGGACATTCTCGGTCGTTGCGGCGCGCGGCGTCGGCGCGCAGCAAGACAAATCTTCATGAAGAATCGGGCGGTGGGCGGGGCGACTTGATCATGAAACCGGGACGGCGTCGCTTACAATGCCGCAGAGTTGGCCGGCGTGGGAAGGATCAGAAGCGATGAAAGCGGGCGCGGTCAGCGGGTCAGTTTTGATCTGGGCGGTTTTCTTCGGTTCCCCAGTGTCTGGGCAGCCATACGTCGTGGACCGGTTCGGGCGCGACCTCGGCGCGCACGGCATCACGCTGGTGGACTGGGACGGCTATCTCGCTAATCCGGCATCGGGATTTGAATTGTCGCCGCCGGCCGGGGCGGTGTTTCCCGTCAATGCGACGCTTTCGGCCAATGGGGCGCGGCTCTACTTCGACGAGCCGAGCAGCGTGGGGGCCGGCGGGCCGGGCAAATCACTCGCTTTCTCCGACGCCACGCCGCAGACGTTTCGGCTTTCGATCTTTCCGGATCGAGACGGGTTGAATGAGACATATTCGCTGTCAGTACATTTCGTTGACGGGGCGAGCCATGTCACGAATGTGAGCGTGCCGATCGGAGTCGTCGATCAGGATGGGGCTTCCCCGCAGCCATTTGCTGTAACGGTCGATTTTTCTCAGGACGCGAGTGGCTTTTTCGCGAACGCGACGCGGCGGGCAATCGTCACGCAGGCGGCCAATGACTGGGCCTACTTTTTTGCGGGGATGAATCTCAATGCGGTGGGCGTTGGGCAGGAGTCGACGTTTATCTGGAATTATCCGCTGGCGTTCACGGGGCCGCCGCCGCAAGGGTATTTTCATAACAACACGGTGGGTTACACCGGGTTCCTCCTTTATGCCTACGGAATCGACACGCCGCAATTGCGCTCCGGCGGCGAGCCGGGGCTGTGCTGCTTTCAGCACGCGGGCGGCAATCCGCTCGATGTGCGGCGGTCCGGTGGTACGCAGATCGACATGAAAGGGAACTTCAACACGCTGGGTTGGTTTCTGACGGCGAGCGATGACGATTGGTGGACGTCGGCGAACCTGGGCGGCGAGCCGAACGACTTGTACTCAGTCGCGCATCATGAAATGGGGCATGCGATGGCCTTCAATTCGGGCTATCCCCGGTTCGTCGATGGCGAGAACGATGGGTTCAACGATGACGCGATTGTGGACTATCAGGGGTCGGGCGTGAGCGTTGACTCGTCGGTGGATCACTTCACTGGAGTGATCGACCGGCTGAGCGGAGTCGGGGCGTTTGGGTATGAGTATTTCGGCGACGTGCCGCGACGACGGTGGATTCCGACGAAGATCGACCTGCTGTTGATGCAGTCGGTTGGCTACGAGCTTCGGGCGACGTCGGCGTTTGTGCCGCTGAGCGTTCCGGCCGGAACGCTGCCGAATGGGCAGGCCGGCGTCGCGTATTCGGCGTCGATCGGGGCGGTTGGTGGCGTTCCCTTCTATGACTGGACGATTGATTCGGGTGCGCTGCCGCCGGGGCTTTCGCTGGATCGATTTACGGGCGCAATCAGCGGAACGCCGACGGCGACAGGGACGTTCGGCTTTGACGTACTGGTACGTGAGTACGATGACACGCCGGGGGAAATTGCGAGCCGATCGATCACGATTGTTCCGGGTTGTGTGCTGGGCGACGTTGACAATAATTCGCTGGTCAATGGAGCGGACGTCGACGACTTCGTGCGGGTGAAGTTCGCGGGAACGGGGACGCCGCACGAGTTGTGCGCCACCAATATGACGTTTGCGGCGTTTGTGCAGCGATTGCTCATGCCTTGAGATGCCCGGCGTCACTGCGGGCAAGCGCATCGCGCGGTACAATTCGGCCATGGCAACGCTGGAATACCGCACGGCGGGGGAATCGCACGGGGCGGCGCTGATTGTTCTGGTTGAGGGGCTGCCGGCAGGCGTGCGCGTCGATCTGGAGCTGATCAACTCGGAGCTGAAGCGACGACAGGGAGGATTCGGCCGAGGCGGGCGGCAGCACATTGAGAAGGATGAGGTCAGCGTCCTTTCGGGCGTTCGCGGCCGCGAAACAATCGGGTCCCCCATTGCGCTTCAGATCGGCAACAAGGATGTGCGAATCGATCAAGCGCCGGCAATTCATCGGCCGCGGCCGGGACATGCCGACTATGCGGGCGCGATGAAGTGGCTCACGACGGACTGTCGCTCGACTCTGGAGCGGGCCAGTGCGCGGGAGACGGCGGCACGCGTCGCGGCGGGTGCGCTCGCGAAATGTTTGTTGCGCGACTTCACCGTTGAGGCGATTGGATTTGTCGTTCAGATCGGGCCGGAACGAGGAACGATCGATTCCGAAGCGACCGCGGCGGAACTGCGGATGGGACGCGACTCGAACGAAGTCTACTGTCCCGACAATGCGGCCGCGCCGCGGATGATCGAGGCGATCAAGGCCGCCAAACAGAACAAGGATACGATCGGCGGCATCGTGGAGACACGCGTGTTCGGCTGTCCACCAGGGCTGGGGACATGCGTGCGCTGGCAGGACCGGCTGGATGGCCGGCTGATGGCGGCGGTGGGGGCGATTCAGGCGTTCAAGGGGGTCGAGATCGGGCTGGGGTTTGGGTGCGCGGAGCGGCCAGGGAGCAAGGTCCACGATGAGATTGATTTCGTGGCCTCGCAGCGCGATCGGGCGAACGTGGGTTTTGTGCGGCGGACGAACAACGCCGGTGGGCTGGAAGGCGGGATGACGAACGGCATGCCGATCGTTGTTCGGGGCGTGATGAAGCCGATCAGTACGCTGTTGCGCGGGCTCGACAGCGTGAACCTCGAAACGTTGCAGCCGGAGCGGAGCGATTACGAGCGCAGCGACATCTGCGCGGTTCCGGCGGCGAGCGTGGTGATGGAGAACGTGGTCGCGTTCGAAGTGGCGCGGAGTTTCGTTGATAAGTTTGGGGGCGATACGCTGCGCGAGGTCCGGGCGGCGTACGAGCATTATCTGCAAGCGGCGCGCGAACTGCCGTTGCCGGGCCGCTCCTGACGAAATCGCCGCATATGCTTCCGCACCGACGCTGGATTTTCCTGTTCTCAATGCTATTTGTCGGCGGTTCGCTCGCCGCCACGACGGGCTACGCGGTTCACGTTCACAGCGACCGCTATCGCCGCGCCCTCGAGCGCGATCTGCACGAATTCTTCCAATTGCCAACGGACATCGGGCGCATTCGTCCGCTGAGCTTTTCGAGCCGGCTGTTCGAAGGCGTCAAGGTGTGGCTGCACGACCGGCGCGGGCCGGTATTTCAGTGTGAGCGCGCGGTGTGGCACGAAGACACGAGCCGGGAGCAGGTGGTGCACCATCTCGACCTGCATCGCGGGACCCTTTCGATTTCGTCGGATCAATGGAAGCGCGACGACTATTCGCGCGTGCTGAAGTCGGGGCTTGGTCATGATTTCGACGCGATTCGGCTGGGCGAGGTGCGACTGCACGACTTCGGTGTCGAGTTTCTGAGCCGCGACCTGAAGGTGTCGTGCGGGAAGGCCGACGGCGTCATCACGTTTGGGACCGAGCGCGGCAGCGACGGGATCATCCGGCTCTCGGCAACCGAACTGAACGGACATCCGACCGGCCAGCCGGTGCAGATTTCAGCGAGGTTTTCGCCGTCGGGCGGCGTGTCGGTGCATGACGTGCTGCTGACGGTTCCGGACCTGCCGCTGTCGGCACTGGGGATTGATGCAGCGCTGCAGACGAAGACGACGACGGGGCGATTCTCGGGGAAGCTGGAATTCGCTACGGAACAGGACTCGCCCAATGTCAGTTTGTCGGGGCGACTGAGCGATATCGCGCTGGAGGAGGTCACGCGCTTCCTGGAGGCGGGGCCGATTCGCGGGAAGCTGGACATCGCGGTGGACCGGGCGCGGGTGGTGGACCGCGTGGTGACGCACCTTTCCGGGCGGGGCGAGATTCGCGATCTGCAACTTGGTGACATCTCACGGCTGGCGGGATATCCGCAGATCACCGGGCGAGCTGATCTGAGCATCCGCGCGATCGACCTGGCGCTCGGGCATTTGAATCGACTGGTTGCCGATGGGAGGATTCAGGATGTGCCGTTGGAGGCCGTGACCGCCCTGGTCGGCAAGGGCGAGGTGACGGGCCGGCTGGCGGTGCGCATCAATTCGTTGCGGGCGAGCGACGATCGGATCGACTGGGCCGACATTGAGATCGAGGCCGTGCCGCCGCGCGGGGCGGAGGCCGGGACGATTCATCGCGAATTGCTCGTCAACAGTCTGACGAAGTTGTTGGACTTCAAATGGCCGTCGAGCATTCCGCAGTCGCTGCTGCCGGAGCATGTGGAGTATGCGCGGTTCGGGGTGCGGCTGCGGATCGAGAACAATCAGCTGCGCGTGCTGGGGACACATGGGCCGGGCGGCGACACGATTCTGACGCTGCGCGTGTTCGGGGCGGATATTGCGGTGATCAAGAGTTTGAAGCGCGAGATCGACCTCACGCCGCGATTGAACGCACTGCGCGATCAACTTAACCACCATGATCCGCGCGAGATAGAACAATGGTGGCGGGCGCGGCGGGCGGCGCCGACCGCTGATTCTCCGTAGCCGCTCGTGGCCATCGGGCACGATCTTCCCTATCCTTGCTCAATTCCGGTGGCCCATCGGGCTGCCCCGCGAGGATGATGAGGGCCCATGGTCGATCATTTGTTCGATTGCATTTTTCGAGGCCAGCGGGCACTCCGGGCGATCGCGATTTTCGGAATTATCGCGTGCGGCGGTTGCGCGGCCGATCGTGCACTGCGGGTCAATCTTCCGAACGGGGTTCAGCGGCCGGATCGCGCCGCAGTTGTGTTCTTCGTGGACGGGTTCGGGCGCGACAGCTTTGAGCGGGCGGCGAGCACCGGAGACATCCCCAACATTCAGCGGCACATTCTGAATCGCGGGGCGCGCGTCGATTATGCGTATTCTGCCCTGCCGACCATTACCTATGCCAACGCCGTTACGTTTATCACCGGGCTGGTACCCGGGCATCACGGAATCATCGCGAATCGCTGGTTCGACCCGACGACCGGCCGAGCGGGCGACTATTGCACGGCGGACACCTATCGAAATGTCGACAACGACTACACGGCGACGACGGTGTATGAGTTACTGAAGGCGGGTGATACGGTGAGTTGCCAGGCGGCGCAGCGGCGCGGGGCAACGATTCCGATCGACAACATCATTACGGCTGGAATCAACTGGGGATTTGAAAACTGGACGGGCATTGATTGCCTCGTCGCCCAGAACTTTGAGGAAATCGCGGACCACGCGACGACGCGCGGAAGATGGCCGGGGTTTGTTTTCGCGTACTTTCCCGGTGTCGATCATGTCGGGCACCACTACGGGACGCAGTCTGAACGGTATCGCGCGGCGATACGCGGCATGGATCGCGAGTTGGGAAGGATCTGCGAGGCGCTGCAGCAGGCGGGCACGTACGACCGGACGTATCTATTTCTCGTCGCCGATCACGGCCTGGCCGACATCGACCCTAAGAAGCTCGTTCGCATTAATGAGATCGCGGCTCAGAACGGCGGGCGGCCCATTTCGAGCTGCATGGCGATCTCGCAGAATGCCCGTGTCGCCAACGGCTCCGATGCGGTGTGGGCTTGCTGCGGATCGCGATGGAGCACGTTGTACCTCCGCAAGGACGGCGATTGGCGGACGCAGTATTTCACTCAGTCGCCCGACGATCCGCTGGTCCAGCGATGGCTGGTGGGAAAGGGCGGCGATTTGACGAAGCACCCCGGGATCGAACTGATCGCCGGGCGGGCTTCGGCCAACTCCGTGTGGATTCGCAGTGGGCGCGGTTTGTCGGTGGTGCGGCGCGAGGTTCGCGACGGCGTCAAATATTATCGATATGACCCGACGCCGGCAGACGCGCTTGGCTATCTCGACAATGCGAAACTGCGCGGTTTTGCCGCGGCGGGAGCGCACTCGTCGCGCGAATGGCTGGCGGTCGTGGCTGACGCCGGGCTGCCGGACGTCGTTCCGCAACTGCCGGAGCTGTTTGACTCGCCACGCGCCGGTGATATCGTATTTTTCGCGGCGGGCGACTGGGACTTTGCCGACGATGAGCCGGCCGCGGCTCATGGGTCGATTTCGACGAGAGAGATGCTTGTGCCGATGGTGGTAGCTGGTCCGGATGTGGGGGCAGGCGTGGTGGTGCCCAGCGCGCGGAATTGCGATGTGATGCCGACGGTGCTGGATTTGCTGCGCGCGAATGTCTCGATCGACTCGCTTGGCCTGGATGGCGTCAGTCTGGCGCCGGCGTTGCGGCGTCCGGCCGGGGTGGCGACCCGATGAACCATGCGGCGCGCGTACTGGTCGCCGTCGGCGCGGTGGTCGGCGGATGGCTGCTGATGCATCCGCCCCAGCCGAGCGCATCGGCGGACAGCCGGCCGACGCTGCCGGGTTCCGACACGTTTGACCGGGCGAAACAGTTTCGCGGGCTGTCGATTCAGTTGCATGGCGGTGGCCCGGCGCAGATGGCCATTTATCACAAACTCTGCGACGAGCTGGTCGGGCTTGGGGCCGACAGCGTACTTTTCGTTAATCATGGCTGGCAGACGCACGCGGGGACGGCTGATCTGCATTTTGATCCGCAACGGAATCCTTCGCTGCCGGAGCTGGGGGAGTTGTGCAAGTATGCGGTGTCGAAGGGGCTGCGGGTGTGCGTGATGCCGGTTGTGCTGCTTTCGGCTCCGCGCGGGAGCGAGTGGCGCGGGCGGATCAATCCGACCGTCGGGTGGGACGAGTGGTTCAAGCGATATACGCAGTTCATTCTTGAACACGCGGAGATGTGCGAGGCGAGCAAGGTCGAGGTGATGTTTGTCGGCTCTGAGCTGATCAAGGCCGAGCAGTACACCGATCGCTGGAAGACGCTGATTCAGTCGGTTCGCAAAGTGTATCACGGGCGGCTCGGGTATTCGGCGAACTGGGACCACTATGGGACGGACAAGATCGGGTTCTGGCCGGAACTCGACCTGGTGGGAATGACGAGCTACTACACGCTGGCGAAGGGGCCCAACCCGACGATGGAAGAGCTGCTGGCGACCTGGGAGCCGATCAAGTTGCGCATATCGAACTTCTACAATGAGGTTCGCAAGCCGATTGTTTTCACCGAGGCGGGCTGGTGCAGCCAGGAAGGCGCCGCGAAAGATCCGTGGGACTACTACCGCAATATGAACGCGACGGAGAAAGGGCACATCGAACAGCTCAATTGCTATCAGGCGTTCATTCAGACCTGGGCGAGCGTGCCGTTTGTCGGGGGCATTTTCTGGTGGGAGTGGAACGACTATCCCGGCGGGGCCAGCGATTACAACTATACGCCGCGAGATAAACCGGCGGAGAAGTTGTTACGGCAATGGTTTGGAGCGGGGGCGAAGGCAGAGGCACCCGGGTCAGCGCACTGATGGCCGCGGCGTTTCGCCGGCATTTCTGCGGGCGACGATCTCATCGAGCACGGGCGAGAGCTTTTCAATCAGCACATCGCGACAGAGGCGCTGGCCGCGGCGAGTGAGGTGGCGGTCTTTAGCCAAATAGAGATCGAGCTTGCCGTCGGCGATAAGCGTATCGAGGAACGGTACGAAGATGATGCCGTTGGCACCGCAGAAGTCTTTCAATTTGGCGTCGATGTGGCGGTAGTCGAAGCGATCATCGTCGAGCTGGGCGTGGGCGAATACCTGAATGAGTGAAGGGTAGCTGATGATGGCGAGTTGGCCGCCGTCCTTTCGGATTTGCTCGTTGAGTGTCGTCAGAAGGGCAAGCGTCTCGGCCCACATGGCGGGCATGGGCTCGGGTTCGGATCGAAGGAATCGCATGAGGTCGCCCGAGGGTCGGACGCCGAGTCCCAGCGCGAGCTTAGTGAGGTTTGGACTTCCGCGGACCATGGCGCGGGCCCAGTCGAGGGTGGCGAGGTGGAAGGATGATTTTGTCTGGGCCCAGGGTTTGTCGGGGGGCGGCCCGGAGCCGATGGCGTCGATTGTTCCGCGGGTGACGAGATCGTCGCCGCAGAAGAAGCCGAGGATGACCAGGTCGGGTTTCATTTTTCGGGCGTAATCGAGATAGGCGAAGAGGTAATCGGATGTTCCCCAGCCCGGCTCAGCCACGACGGCCAAACCCACGTCGACCCCGGGATGATGCAGCGCGTATTCGTTGACGAATCCGACGACGCACTGGTCGTTGAAGTCCTTCATTCCCCAGCCGAACGTGAATGAGTCGCCGATGGAGGCGATGCGGACGCGGTGCGTCGCGATTTCGTCGATGTCGGGGCCGCGAAAGCCGTGATGGTTGAGGGTGACCTGCATTCCGCCGCCCTCCAATTCGGGGATGGGGACGAAAATGGTCTGGTCGGGAAAGAAACGGAAGGCGTAAGGCCAGGGCTCTGGTTGGTAGTGCTTGCGGTCGATCCGGAAGACAGACGGCTTATAGAAAAGGCGGACGCCGACTTCCAAAAGGCAGGCGCAAAGCAGGAGCGTCGCGGCGACGAGGGCCAGCTTGAATCCGATCCGCTTCAGTCGTGTTTTCGGTGGAGGAGGCACGCCGTCGTTATCAATAGGCCGAGCGAATGATCACACCGGGATAATAGTACTCGAGAATCTGACGATAGCTTCGGCCGAGCTTGGCCTGGCGGTCGGCGCCGTATTGGCACAGGCCCACGCCGTGTCCGAAACCGCGGCCGTCAACGAATCGGACCCGGGCGCCTTCGTCGACAATCTTGAAGCGGGTGCTCTTGAGCGTGTGGCCGCCGACACACAGGCGGAAGTCCTCGCCGACGAGGATTTCGACCGTGCCGCCCGAGCCGACCAGCTTGATCTTGGTGGCGCGGCCGCTCTTGCTGCGTTCCTCGACGGAGATCTGGGTGATCTGACCGAGGCGCGAGAGCCGCGGATAGCGAGCGACCACGCGACGCGTGATTTCGGCCTTGCTCATGCGGACCGGATTCCACTGGAAGCTGGGGGCGAGATAGCAGTCGTTACAAACAACGTTGCCGGCGAGGGTGGGCACATCGGGATCGCCGGGGCGAAACTCGAGCACCGGCTGGGTCATTCCGCCGCAGGACGATGAGTAATAGGTCGAGAAGACTTTTTCGGAGCCGTGGTCGCGAACAAGGCAGACTTCGCCGACGGTGTCGTCGACCGCGCCCACGGCGGTCGCGTCCTCGCCTTTGACGCCGATGTACATCTGACTGCGCTCGTCGGCCAGCACGTCATAGTCGCGACCGACTGGGGCGGTGAGTTTTTCGTACAGAACGTAGGTGCGGGCCGCGACGGCCAGGGCGCGCTGCGCCTGGGGATGGAAGTGAGCGGGCAGTTCGCCGCGGAGGACGCCGCGCAAGTAATCCTCAACGTCGATGAGATTGGTGGCGGTCAATCCGTCGCCCGAGCGGCGAATGCGGAGCGATCCACGATAGGTTTTGCCATCGATGACGAGGGATGCGTCGCGTGACGGCTCGATGAGCAGGTCGTCGGAATCGCACTTGGTCGAGCCGAGCATGACAGCGTGGCGGGCGGGCGCGACCCGTGAGGCCGCCATGGGCTTTGTCAGACTGAGCAACTGCTTGCCGGTCGAGGCGTCGCGGACGCGACAAGGGGAGGCGATTTCGAGGTTAAACGCCGGGACGGCCTGCGCCCCCATGAGTCGAACACGAATGGTGCGATCGACGGTGGACTTTGTTGAGCTATTCTCGGGTGTGGACTGGCGGATGCCGGGCTGGTCACGGGTGAGACAGCCGACAAAGGCGAGCGTGACACTGGCGAGAGAGAAGAGGAGCGCGTGACCAACCAGCCGACGATGGCGGCGATGGAAGCGCCTTGCGGCGGTTCGCGCGCGTCTGACTCGTCGCGCCCGCATGGACTCCTCCGTGAGAACGGCGCGGCGCCCGGACTACTCGCCCGTGCGGCGCAACCGCAGGTTCAGCTCCGTCAATCGGCGCTTGATCTCGTTCAACGAGGTCTGGCCGAAGTTGCGGGTGGCGAGCAGCTCCTGCTCGGTCCGTGAGCACAGCTCGCCAATGCTGGCAATATTCAGCCGCTGGAGGCATTTTCGTGAACGGACGGACAGCTCGAGCTCGGCGACGGGGCGGCTCAGCACTTCCGGATTGCCGGCCACGCCAAGCTGTCGCGGGTCGGGCCGAACCGCCACGCGCGGGGCCTCGGCGAGCTGGCCGAGGCGAAGGCCTTTGCTGGTCAGCATGGCCTTGATTTCATTCAGGGAGGTTTCGCCGAAGTTCTTGTAGGCCAGCAGTTCGGTCTCGCTGATTTTGAGCAGGTCGCCGAGACTGCGGATGTTCATCTTCTTGAGGCAGTTTCGAGCGCGGACCGAAAGTTCGAATTCGGTAATGGCGATGTCGAGCACGGCATTGCGGCGCTCGGACTCGCGCTCCTGGTCCTCGTCGATGATCATGGTGGTGGATGATTCGACGTCGCGCAGGAAGAGGCGGGCCCGGGCGTGATTGGGATCGACGGCCAGCACGCGCTGGATGCAATTCAGGGCCTGATGGAACTCGCCAAGATCTTCGTAGACGACGGCGAGGTTGAGCAGGGCGTTGGCGAAAACCACCGGGAGCTCCGCGGCCTTGCGATACAGCTCGAGGGCGCGTTGATCATCGCCGTGAAGGTCGCTGACGAAGGCGAGCCGAAACACGTAGCGACCGTTCTGCGGGTCGAGCTCGACGGCTTTTTCGTAGGCGGTAATGGCCGCCTCGATGCTGCCGGCGGCCTCGGCGCGGCGACCGTTGACGAAATGCCAGACGGCCGAGCCGGAGCCGGCGCGGGCGTGCTTGTCGACCAGCGAAGCGGCGCCGGCGGCATCGCCCTTGACGAGCAGGGTTTCGGCCTGCTCGCACGAGCATTCGAGATCGTCCCACCCGCCCGATCGGGCACGATCGAACGCGGCGATGGCGTCGTCATAGCGGCCCAGCTCGCGGAGACTGCGGGCGAGATAGAAGTCTCGCTGGCCGGACGGCTTGGCTTTGGCGAAGGCGTCGGCCGCGGCGCGGTGATGGCCGAGGAGCTGCTGGCAGATGCCGAGCTTGAGTGCGGCGGATTTGTCGTCGCCGGAAGCGGCATCGCGTTCGAGCTGATTGATCTGCGATTTGAACTGTTCACAGGAATCGGAGCCGATGAAAGCGCCGCGCTGAATGGCGTCGCAGGCCTGTCGATCCCAGGTTTCCTGATTGAGAAGCGAAGAAAGATCAGTTGTGGTCTGCATGGAGCGAAGGTACCTCCCAAATGTTTGCGCACGAGTTCAATCTGTGAAACCCGTGAGCGGGGCGAAAGAATCGGTGTCGGGCCGTTGGCGGCGAACCGAGCATTGTAGGGTTGATCAAAACGGTTGCAAGTCGGGCCGGGGCCGGTCGATAACCTGCTGGGTGGCAAAGGCTTCCGCAGCCGGGTCGCGGAGCGGTTCCGGGCGTATCAGGCATGAGCAAACGGGCCGACGGCCAGCACTGAATAAGTTGAAGCGCCGACGCGCGGTCGCCATCGTCGCTATGGTCAGTTCGCACCCGGACGGGGTAATCTTGTCGAATGGCCCACTATCGTCGCACCACTCGACGCGCGCGGTCATGAGGTACTGAGCTTGGCTGAGGGTTTGCGATCGCTGTTCGAGCGGCTGGCTCATCCGGATTGGCGGCTGTTCTCGGCCGCGCTCGAGTTGCTGCTCATCGGCACAGTCGTGCACTTCGTGCTCGTGTTTCTGCGCGGTACGCGCGGGGAGCGGTTGTTTCGCGGCGTCGCGCTGGTCTTGCTGGTGGCGACGGCGATCGTCAGCGTTCTGGCGGATCAGCTTGAGCTGGACCGGATCAAGGTGCTTTACCCGCCGTTTCTGGTGGGCATGCTGCTGGTGGCGCTGCTGGCGTTTCAGCCCGAGCTGCGGCGGGCGCTGATTCGACTGGGGGCGACACGGCTGCTGGGAAACCTGTCGGGAGAGACTGAGCGCGTCATCGATTGCGTGGTGGAGTGCGCCGAGTATGGCTCGCGCAACAAGATCGGCGTACTGATCGCGATTGAGCGGACGACGCAACTCGGGGCACTGATCGAAAACGGCACGCGACTCGATGCCGAGATCAGCGTGCCGCTGCTAAACACGATTTTCTGGCCGGGTTCGATTCTGCACGACATGGGTGTCGTGATTTCGCAGGGCCGCGTGGCGGCGGCCGGTGTGCAGTTCCCGTTAACCGAGGCGGAGGGTCTCGATCAGTCGTTCGGAAGCCGGCATCGAGCTGCGCTGGGACTGTGCGAGGAGACGGACGCGCTGGTGGTCGTTGTCAGCGAGGAAACCGGCATCATCAGCATGTTTGATCGGGGCAAGTTTCAGCGCAACCTGTCGGAAGAAACTCTGCGGCAGGCGATGCGGGCACAGTTTGGCGGCACGACCGCGGCGGGCGCGGCCGCGCCGGCGAAGCAGGGGGCGCGGGCCTGATGTGGAACCAGGTCAAGCATTACGCGACGGTCGGCATTCTGACCTGGCTGATCTGGTGGTCGGCCGATCGCCGGGTGACCGATCGGGAGGAAGTTTCGCTTCGGATCGCGGTGAAGTCGTCGGATCAGTCGATCACGGCCAGCATTGAAAATCCACGTCCGGCCGAGGTATTGGCGACGCTGACCGGACCGCGCGGACGGTTGGACGCCTTTCGGACGATGCGGGAACGGAACCCGGGGTTCACGGTCGAATACGCATGGCCGGCCGACGATGTCGCGCTGGGGTCACGGACGATTCAGACGCGCCGAGTGTTGCTGGACAGCCGTGCATTCCGGCAGGCCGGGCTCGACGTGGAGGAAGTGCGGCCGCCCGACATCACGGTGATGGTGGACCGTCTGGAGACGGTGAAGCTTGAGGTGCGGCCGGATTTCGGAAGCGTCCGGGTTGAGAGCGTGGCATGCTCACCGCCGACGGTAGAAGTTCGGAGGATGCCGGGGGCGCTGGCGAAGGGGCGCTATGCGGATCGGATTCTGCATCCGCAGGCGGAGCAGGCGGTGCGGCAGTGGCTCGCGTCGCATCCCGACGATGAAGAATTTTCCTTCGATTTATCTCTGGGAATCCCTGAGGCGAACACGCTGGTCGATTTCAGTCCGTCGCCCACGGTGAAAGTCACGGGGCGGTTCGTCAATCTGTTTACGACGGCGATCAAGGGGCCGGTGCAGATCGTCTTTGCGGTGCCGCCCGACGTTCAGCGGCAGTACATCCTGAAGCCGGCGGAGGGATCTAACTTCCGGCCGGACGTTTATGTTCGCGGGCCCACGGCGGACGTCGAGAAACTGACGCCGCAGCAAATATTCCTGTATGTGGATGTTCTGGCATCGGACGCGGCGGGAACGTCGAAGACGGTTCGGCGGTCGCCCAAGGCCGTGCTGCCGGCCGGGTTTGAGCTGGAGCGCGAGCTTCAGGAAGTGGAATTTGAATTGATCGAGCGACCCACACCCGAGCGGCGGTAGCGTCGATCGGGCCGGGTCAGATTTGGGTGGCGGCGTCGATGGCCTGCTGCACGCGCGTCATCAGCTCGAAGTAGTCGGCCTGGGTTCGCATCATCGCTTTCAGCTTGTCATTTGACGCGACCGACGACTCGAGGTCGGACAGCTTGCGCTTGTCGTTGGGCTCGATCGGGTTTCCGGCTTCGGCCAATTCGCGGACTTTTTCGGATTGATTCTGAAAGTCGCGCAGGATGGTCTGCGCGTCTTTGTCGGCGGCGACGGCCTTGGCGGAGGCGAGAAAGGCCTTGGTTCGGTCGCTGGCGGCGATCTTCTTGCCCAGCTCGGTCGCGGCTGCGATGATGTCCTGCATATCCGGTTCTCCACTTCAAGCGGGCCGTGACGCTCGCGGAGGCCGCTGCCCCTCCAGCCCCTGATTGCCCATGAGCATACCTTTTTCCGAGCGCATCTTACGGTTTCTCTCTGAACCCGGCTATCGGCCGATCAAATTGCGCCCGTTGGCGCGGATGATGGGCATCGCCGAGGAAGAGTACGGCGAGTTTCGCGAAGCGGTGGATGCGCTGCGGCGCGTCGGGCGGATCGTCTATGGCGGCGGGAATTTGCTCACGCTCCCGGATGCGTCGAAGCATTTCATCGGTGTCTATCGCGCGAATCCGCGCGGCTTCGGCTTCGTCGTTCCGGAAAACCCCGATGCCCATGGCGATCTGTTCATCCCGCCCGGCGGGGCGCTCGACGCGACGACAGGGGACACCGTCGAGTGCGAAGTCCACCGCCGTCAGGGCCGCGACGGCGAATCCATTTCGGGTCGGGTGCTGCGCGTCATGCAGCGCGGGCACAACCGGTTTGTCGGCGAGCTTTGCAACGAAAACGGGCGCTGGTACGTGAAGCCGGACGGGAATCGGCTGCATGTTCCGATCTTTCTGCCGGATGCGGGGGCGAAGTCGGCGCGGGCGGGCGACCAGGTCGTGGTCGAGATCATGACTTATCCGGCGCAGGGGCGGCAGGCGACGGGGGTGATCGTCGAGCGGCTGGGCAAACGCGGGCAGCCGGGCGTGGATGTGGTCAGCATTATTCGCGAGCATCAGATTCCGCACGAGTTTCCGGAGGCGGCACTGGAGGATGCGCGGCGGGCCATCGGAGACTACGACCCGGAAGTCACGGCGCGACAGCGCGAGGATCTGCGGCAGGAGATGATCGTCACGATCGATCCGGACGATGCGCGCGACTTTGACGATGCGATTTCGCTGCGGCGGATGACGCGCGGGGCGGCGGCGTGGGAGCTGGGGGTGCATATCGCCGACGTGAGCACGTTTGTGAAGGCCGGGACGGCGCTGGATGGCGAGGCGCGCGAGCGGGGGAACAGCGTTTATTTCCCGCGGCATGTGATTCCCATGTTGCCGGAGGTTTTGTCTAACGGCGTGTGCAGCTTGCAGGAGGGCGAGCCGCGGCTGTGCAAGAGCGCGTTCATTGAATATGACGAGGCGGGGCGGGTGGTTGGGGCGCGGTTTGCCAACACGATCATTCAGTCGGCGCGGCGGCTGACTTACCGGCAGGCGTCGGGCATTCTGGAGGGGAACACGGGCGGCTATCCGCGCGAAGTGGTCGAGCTGCTGCGGCGGATGGACACGCTGGCGCGGGCCATTCAGAAGCGGCGGCTGGCGGACGGGCAGATCGTTTTGGAATTGCCCGAGATTGAGCTGGTGCTCGACGACGAGAACCGCGTGGTGGATGCGCACAAGGCCGACACGAGCTACAGCCACACGATCATCGAGATGTTCATGGTCGAAGCGAATGAGGCGGTCGCGCGGCTGTTTGAGGGGCGGAACATTCCGTTTCTGCGGCGGATCCATCCGGAGCCGGACGAGGAAGGGCAGCGGACGCTGGGGCGTTTCTTGAAGGTGGCCGGTCATGTGATGCCGCGGAAGATGGAGCGGGCCGACGTGCAGAAGCTGCTGGCGAACATCAAGGGTCGGCCGGAGGCGTTCGCGGTGAACCTGGCGGTGCTGAAGTCGATGGAGCAGGCGGTTTACTCGCCGAAGGCTGAGGGGCACTACGCGCTGGCGAGCGACTGCTATACGCACTTCACGAGCCCGATCCGGCGGTACACGGATTTGACGATTCATCGCACGTTGCAGGAGGTGCTGGAGGCGGGCGAGGGTGGGCAACGCGGCGGGCATAAGGGCGGGCAGAAAGGTGGCCGCACGGCAAGACGAGAAGCGGGGCGGGAGGCGGGGCGAGCAATCGGGAAGCAGATCCGGACGGAGGCGGACGGGCAGGACCTGGCGGGGCTGGGGCGGCACCTGTCGTTCACCGAGCGACGTGCGGCGGACGCGGAGCGCGAACTGCGGACGGTGAAGATTCTGCAATTGCTGAGCGAGCATGTGGGCGAGAAGTTCCGCGGGGTGATTACCGGGGTGACGAACTTCGGGATGTTCATTCAGCATCCGCGCTTCCTCATTGACGGGCTGGTGCGGCTGGACCAGATGCCGGACGACTTCTGGATCGTGGATGCGAAGTCGGGCTGCGTGGTCGGGCAGCGGACTCGGCAGCGATTCACGATCGGCGACCAGATTTCGGTTGAGATTTTCGAGGTGGATGTCGGGGGTCGCGAGCTGGTTCTGCGGATGCCGGGCGCGCGAGCGCCGAAGCGCATCGCCGCGGGCGATGGGGCCAAGATCGCGACGATGGCGAGCCGGTCGGCGCGGGTGCGGAAGCCGGGGGGAAGCGGACACCGAAAAGGGGGCGGCGGGGGTCGCTCGGGTGGTGGGCGCCGCGGCCGGGGGCGGCGGCGTTAAGGAGCAGAACGGAACTGGGACGGGGGGATTGGGCCGAGTGCTGCCGGGGACAACGCACGGCCGGAATCTGATAAACCGAAATCCGAAAACCGAAAATGGAAATCCGACGGGACGGATGGTGGGTGAGATTCTCGCCTCGTCTCGGCGACCGTCAGCGGTGACGGCGGTGAGACGGGATGAGACGGCAGCATGATTTCTAAGCGGATAACGGGGGTGGTGACCTGAGATTGGTGAGATTCGGGGCGGTCCGGATTGTTTGGACATCGTTTGGAGCGTGCCCGTCCTGATGAGATTGGGTAGTGGGGTGTCGTGAGACGGGAGATGAGATTCGTGAGATTCGCCTGGCAACCCCGGTTTGGGAGGTGGAAACGGGGGTTGGGGGCGAGATTCAGGTCCTCGGCCTATCCCGATCGCTGAGGATGCCGGCATCGGACGGGCGCAATCGAAGATGAGATTTGTGAGACGCATACTCTTTCCTTTCCGGCAGATGGCGCTGCCGGCCATGGTCGTTTGCCCCTATCGGGGCGGGTCGAAGGGGGCGCAGCCCGAGCGGGTCCCGAGTTTTCGGGATTGGCGCGGAGCTCGCGTTGATCGCCCCCTGCTTTCTTTCAAATGGGCGATGTTTGGATAGTGTTTAGGTGGCAGACGGGTGGAAGTCCAGCGAGATATTTCCGGGTGCCTTGGAAGCGGTCGGTCTCAGCGCGGGTGAACAATCTTGCTCATGCCATCCGCTTAGGGTTGTCTCGGGCACGCAGGGTTTACCGATTATGGCGAATTCGTTCTGCGCAGATTGTCCCCGCTCCTGAAAATCCAGATCGCTTGTCCGACGACGGGCAAGGCGGCCTTCTGGTCGTCGTGTGCGAGTATGCGAAAGACGCCTTCGGCGGTGTGTTGGTTGACGGCGTCTATTGTCAGGCGGCCGGCATCCGGCGCCTTTGATCCG
Organism: Planctomycetota bacterium; assembly: GCA_015654675.1. Classification (GTDB taxonomy): domain Bacteria; phylum Planctomycetota; class Phycisphaerae; order UBA1845; family UTPLA1; genus SpSt-539. The sequence continues at coordinate 193,206 of JAATGM010000042.1, forward strand.
ACTGGAATCTCCATTCCAAGATAGATTCCGTCGGCGCGGCCTTTATCGAGCGTGACGCGCGCTTCGGTCGCATACACACCGATAGCCGCGCTCCCGATGGTCGCGGGCGCGATCGCGATGACCCGGGCGACCCAATCTCCAGTTACAAGCTGGCTGGCCCACCGAGGCGGAAGCCGCGGAACGCCTTCGACACGCGGCCCCGTGTCTGGGTTTCGCTCACTCTCGTGCTCGTCGTACTTTCGGGGCGTACCGAACATGTAGTCTTGGGCCTGGCCGCCCATGTTGTAATTTTTGACCACCTCAACCATTTTGGATTCGGGTACCAGATAGAAACGACCTGGAGACCCCGGGGCCGCCGCCCACCTGACGAAATAGCACTTCTTCGAGCAGAAGTCGAAATTGTTCCCGACCTGTAGAGCCCAGTTGATCTTCAGGCCGTCGGGAATTCCGTCGCCGTCGTCATCAAACGTGCCTTCGACGTCTCCGTAGTTGCCGTCGTAGAGACCCAGACAGCCGTGATAGGTGTAGGAGATTCCGGACTCGGGTGCCACAGCGATTCTGATGTTCATGCCCAGACCGTCGCTGACATATGTGCCAGCCCACTCGCGCCACCAGTTGAGGGCCGGGTGGTCGTTTCGCCCGGCGAGGGACTTGAGTTCCTCTAAGATGCGTTTGCGACGGGCATCAATGTCGCCGCTGGCGGCCTAGAGATTGAGTGCATTCGTCCTCTCAGTGGCTGAAGCAACAGACCTGGGAGGTCGATTGGACTTGCTCGCACTGATCTGACACAAGGCTACGGGCGTGGCCATGCCGAACGCACACCACACGACCATTCGCGATCGGGCAGCGGAAAATTGACATGGGACGGGCATGGCTATCTCGCTGTGCGAAGCAATACACGATTGTACGTTCGGCTAAGCCAGAGGCCGCATTGCGCAGGTCGCGCATCGTTCGCGAAATATCTCGCGAATCCACGAAGAGCTGCGCCGGCCGGAGACATATCAATAATACACTTCAATATTCTTTCCTGAACGCCAGCAAAAGCCCGGAATTGCGCCGGCAATGCGACCCTGCGCAAGTCCTTTTTCCGCGGCGAAGTTTATTGGGAATATCGCCATGTGATCGTTCCCTAATTCCTCATAGAGGGGTGCGCGATCCTTTGCGTCGCGCTTGAACATCCCATCCCCAAAATCGCTTCGCTGACCAGATGGCAAGAATATCTGCGGCTGTATCGTCCCGAGGTCCACGGGCTCGGCATCGGACTGAGAAGTTACGAAACCGCCCAATACGCGGCCGTCGGCAAGAGTCAGTTTCGCGCGAACGAGGAACATGCCATCTTGGGGTGCGACTGGCAGCTTCCCGGTCCAAGGGCGAAACGTCGCTTCATCGGTCCCGTCATACCATGGCTCGCCGCAATCCAGCGTATGAACCGACACCCAGACAGCGTGATCCGCGAAATCGGCAGGAGTCAGGTCGCTGAACTGCTTGAGGATTGGAGTGCGCGACATGCTACGACGTCGCTGCGTTGCGCCGTGCGGTCGCTGGGATGGTGGCGCGAGGAAGTTGGGCGTGCCGCATTCGGGGCATTTGCCGGATTGGTTGCCGGTGAGGTTGTAGTTGCAGTTTCGGCAGCGGGTTGCCGCGTCTCGTTGGCGGTCGCGGCGGGGGCGTGTCCAGAACCAAGCGGTCGGGATCGCGCAGGCGACGAAAATGAGCCAGAGCGGGACCTCGAAGTGAGACAGGGACCCGTAAGTCGTATTGAAACCCGATGGCCATGTCAGGGCGTAGCGGTCGGTGAAGGGTAGCCACACGGGAGGCGTGTAAGAAAAGAATTGAAGGCCGCGCCGTAAATTGCCAAAGCGGTCGTAGACCAACTGGCCGCGGCCAACACCGACGAACCAAAACTGGGAATGATAGAAGGCGTACGATGCGCGGTTGGTCAGAAGCGGGACGGTGAACAGCCACGCAGCCGCGACGAGCAGGCAGGACGCGAGACCGGTCCACCTTGCGGTTCGGAGCAGCGGCTGGCGGAGGTTCAAAGTCATTCGGTCTGCCTCACCCGGGGGTGGCGGTGCGAATTAGTCGATGAAGGCGGCGCGGTACCAGATGGCGGCGGCGCTGCAGAGGGCGAGGATGACCAGGCCGGTCCAGAGGACCGTGGGCGGGCCGTTCTGGTAAATCAGCGGGGCCGCGATTGCGGCGACCAGGCAGAGGGCGGCCGTCGCGGCGAAGCCGACGACACAGGCCTCGCGGCCAACCAGGCCGGCAGACTCGACCATTCGCCAGGCGAGCAGCATGCCCGCGGCGATTCCAAAGACGGCGAAGAGGGCGAGCGGGGCTCCGGCGCGGGAGAATTCGTTGCTGCGCATGAGCTGTTCGCTGGCATGGAGGATTGGCCGCGCGACGGTGAGGCCGCAGACGAGCAGCGGGCCGGTGAAGAGCAGCCAGATGATTGAGATGCGGATGGCGACGCGGACGCCCTCGTGAAGCACAGGGATAGGGGCCGGCTGCGGCGCGGGGTCGTCGCCCGGCTCGATCAGGATTGGAGGGCGCGGAGTTGGATCGGGCGGCGGCGTCATGAGCGGAAGAGACTCTTGACCTCTTCGATACTTTCCATCGTTCCGGTGGAGTCGAAGAAGACTTTGTGGTCGCCGGCCATGCTGAAGCGGTAGAGGAGGAAGAATCCGCCGTCGATGCGACCTTTGTAGGCGGCGAGGAAATTGGGGGAGTATTCGGCCTTGACGGGCTGGCCGACGATGTAGGCCTCGTCCAGGCCCTTGCCGGTGCTGTGGCGATAGGCCTCTTTGGGCGGGCCGAGGATGGCAACGACTTGCGCGAGCGTCATTCCGGGGGTGACTTTTTTCAGGAGTGCGTCGCCCTGGGCCTTGGGGTCGTAGGACCGGACCGATTTGATGAGGGCGAAGACTCCGCCGACGGTGGCGATGGCGAGCAACACGACGACGAACAGTTTGATAGGGACGCGCGGGGCGTCGGCCAGGTCGCGTCGGCGCGATGACTTTGAGGCAGGGGCGGCGGGTTCGACGGTCGCGGGTGACGGGCCAGCTTCGAGATTGGTTGCGAGGCGGCTGGCGGTGCGAAAGTTGTAGCCGCAGTTGGTGCAGATGACGGCGGAGGTGGGGACATCGGCGGCACATGCGGGGCAGGGTCGGCCGACGGCGGCTCCGTCGGAGAGGCCTTCGAGGCCGGCGAGGAGGTCGTCGGGGGCGGAATCGGCGGCGGGCGCAGGGACGGCGATGCGCGCGCCGCAGGGACAGCGGACGGCGCGTCCGACGGAGCGATCGGGGGCCCTGAGGCGTTTGCCGCATTGATCGCAGCGAAGCATGACGGGCATTGAGTGTTCTCCGAATGCAGTTTACCACGATTTAGGGGGCGAGTGGGAGCGTGGGGGTTGGTGCGTGCAGAGCACGCACCCTACACGGTTCGTCCGTGGGATTCGTATTGCGCGGCGTTGGTTTTCGACACGGTGATGGATTCGCCCTCACCCTTGCCCTCTCCCGAGGGGAAAGGGGATTGGTGCGCCGTACGACGTCCGACGAGACGTCGGACGCTACGGGTTGATTCTCTCATAAGTTTTGACTATGTTAGGGTGTGCCGTTTCGGGTGGCGGCGCGCGGTGATGGATTGGAGGTGGAGCCATGGTAGCGGCTGCTTCGGCGGAACGGTTTGCGCGGGCGCGGCGGCTTCTGGATGATTATTCGGCGCGGTTCGCGACGAGCGACGGGCAGCGGTCGCGGCGGACTGCCACGGGAATAGATCCGCTGGATGCGGCCCTGGGGGGAGGGTTGCCGAGAGGGGCCCTGTGCGAGCTGGTGGCCGAGCGGGCGGGGCTGGGGGCGCTGTCGTTGGCGCTGCGGCTGGCGTGGTCGGCGGTTGTGGCAGGCGGCGGCGGGCGGCGG
>JAATGM010000010.1 GCA_015654675.1 Planctomycetota bacterium
ACACCCCGCCCTTAAGTCCCGCACCCCAACCGGCTAAGATCACGCCCAACGCATGAACACAGACGTCCAAGTCCTCGTCGTCGGCGCCGGTCCCACCGGCCTCCTCCTCGCGGCCGAACTCGCCCGCCGCAACGTCTCCGCGCGCCTCATCGACGCCAATCCGGCCCCGCAACATTGGGATCGCGCCACCATCGTCCACCCGCGCACCGTCGAAGTCTTCGAAGCCCTCGGCATTCACGAAGCCCTCCTCGCCGTCGGCCTGAAGCAGCAGATCGCCCGCCTCTACTCCGACGGCGTCCTCCTCGGCGAGATCGACCTCGCCCTCTGCGGCAGCCGCTACACCTTTAACGTCAACCTCTCCGAGGAAGTCACCGAAAAGGTCCTCACCGATTACCTCGTCCGCCAGGGCGGCCGCGTCACCCGCTCCTCGCGCCTCGTCTCGCTCAAAGACCACGCCGACCACCTCACCGCCACCATCGACCACGACGGCAAATCCGAATCCCTCTCCGCCCGCTGGGTCGTCGGCTGCGACGGCATCCACAGCGTCACCCGCACCATCGCCAACATCGACCTGCAAGGCCACGACATCCCCGAACCCTGGGCCGTCTTCGACGCCACCATCCCCGACTGGCCCGACATCTACGCAGCCAACTTTGGCTACTTCGACGAAATCCCCATCATCCTCACCGCCCTCCCGAACAAACGCTGGCGCGTCTACATCCGCCCCACCGCCCCCGACTCCGATCTCGTCGCCGACGCCACCACCACGCTCCGCCGCTACGTCCCCGCCGTCCGCTTCGAAAACATCGACCACCCCGCCCGCTTCCACTGCCACACGCGCGTCGCGAAGCGCTACCGCGCCGGCCGCATCCTCCTCGCCGGCGACGCCGCCCACGTCTGCACGCCCGCCCAGGGCCACGGCATGAACAGCGGCATACAGGACGCCTTCAACCTCGCCTGGAAACTCGCCCTCGTCTGCCAGGGCCACTGCGACGCCGCCCTGCTCGACAGCTACGAGGCCGAGCGCAAACCCGTCGCCGAAATGATCACCGCCTCCGGCGACGCCGCCGAACACGACGAAACCCTCGCCACTCCCGCCGAACGCCGCGCCCGCGACAAGGCCATGCGCGCCGTCTTCTCCGACCCCAAGCGCTGCCACCACGAAGCCGTCGCCGAAGCCGAACTCGACATCGACTACAGCAACTCGCCAATCGTCATGGGCGACAAACACGCAGCACTCGAGCCCGGCCACCGCCTCCCCAACCAGATCGAAATCCGAAACCCCGCCGGCAAATCCGCGCGACTGCACGAACTAACCCACCGCCCCGGCCACACCGCCCTGCTCATCAGCAACAACGAATCAGCAATGAAAGAACTCGAACAACTCGAAGGCCAACTTCAGACCAAAGCCAAAACCCCCATCACCGAATCCACAACAACGCTAACCACGCACGACAAAGCCCACCCGCGCCGCGCGCAACTAACGACGAGCAGCGCAAACGCGCTGGGTGCAACCGATCTGACGCTGCTGCTAATCCGCCCCGACGGCCACATCGGCCTGCGAGCCGACCAAAACCACGCCCAAGCCCTGAACGACTACGAATCGCGACTACGAAACTCCGCGGCCCTTGCCTCGCCGCCCAAACGCAGCAAAGGCCAATAGCCGCTTCACGGCCGCCCCAACTCGCCCTTCCACAAATGCGGTATCAGCGTAATGAACATCGCATACTTGCCGTCCCAACTCGTGATCAATCGAACGGAGTCCGGACTTTCTAATTCGATACCCTTTTTCTCAATTTGAAATTCCGAGTCTACGCCGGATTCCTTTTCGAAGCCCATCGTCGACTTGAACGAGTAGAAAACATCCGCCTTCAACGGAAATGCGTCGCCGTGAAGTTTGCAGGAATATCGATACTCGACTCCATGCGCCTCATCCTTCATGGACGGTCCGTCGCCGCACGGCTTGCTCCCCATGAGGTCGGGGACTCGTATCATGAAGGTCGCTCCCCCCAGGGCAGGTTTACGAACCTCATTCGCCCCGAGCCCGTCCACCTTGAACACGCTGTAGCGCAGCAGGTACGTCGGCTGCACCGCCTTGGTGCCGCTCGGCGGCGAACCCACTACGCTGAGCGGAATCAACGCCACAATCACCAGCCCGATCGCCGCTTTGGTCTTCGTCATGAATGTGCGCTCCAATCACAATTTGAATTGGGACCGGCCCGCGCCGCGTCCGGCCACTCTCGAAATCAATGGCAACACCATCTTACCACCAGCCACCCGCCCGCGCGCGAATCCCCACCGCCAGCCACAATACGACGTTCAGAGCAATAATCGCCTACAATACCCACGGTCCTGTCGGCGGGGCTCCCGGCGATTTCCAACGTTGGCGATCGGGCGACTGATTCGTGCCGCTACTCCAAGGAGTTGTTCCATGGCCGATTCAGTCAAAGCCGAGCCGAAATCGCGAAGCTGGCACTACCCCACCACCAACGCCAAGGCCTACTGCGTGGTGGCCGTCGCCCCGCAATCCCCCTTCCACATCGCCAGCGTGCTTTACGTCTGCCGCAACGAGGACGGCGACGACTTCGAGCTGAAACACTTCGTCACCCAGCGCGGCGAGCAGGACGCCGTCCGCATGGCCGAGTCCTGGATCAAGTCCAACCTCTTCCCCTCCTGGTACGAACCCGTCCTCCTCCCCGAAGGCCGCTCCCTCCTTCCCGGCCCCAACCAACCGCGCGTCAAACGCCTCCGCCCCTGACCGTCATCCGATCCGCCACCGAGCAACTCCGGAGCGTCCGCCGACATCCAACGAAAAGGCCCCGGCATCATGCCAGGGCCTCGTTCGTTTTCTAATTGCGAGTCGAGACTAGCGACCGCGTCGCATCAGCCCGATCCCCGCTCCGACCAGCAACATGATCATCGTCGCCGGCTCCGGAACAACGGCAACCTGCGCGACCGAAGACGTGCTACTCACCTGGTGAAAATTCGCCGATGCCTGATCTCCACCTTCCATCTTCACTGTCACCGAAACGTTCCCCATCCCGAACACTCGGCCCGACGCCGGATCCGAAATGAGCGCATCCGTGTCAGCCGCAAACCGGAACGAATCGCCCGCGCGGAACGAACCCGCCGCAAAGTTGACCGTCAGCACCGTCGGATGCCCGGCCAGACCCGTCCAGGAAAAATTGACGTCAGACGCCGAGAGTCCCACGAGCGAAGGCAGCCGAAGCACCGCATTGGTCCCGTTGGCAAAGCTGCCCGTCCCGTCAAAGTCGAACATCGCGCCCGGCGTGCCCGCGACGTCAAACGTCATCGTCTCCACAGACCCCGCGCCCGACTCGAACATCACGCCGTAAAAGTCGTTGTTCGCGGCGTTGTCGCTCCCCGTCGTATCCAAAACGATGGCGGCCTTCGCTTGCACCGGAAAGCCGGCCACCGCCGTGAATGCCCCGATGACGCTGGCGACAATGAAAAACTTATGTGACTTCTTCATATCCTCTAACTCCAGTCTCGTGCGGCCGATTCGTTCCGAACCACGCCGGCACTTGGTTGTTTTCACTTCAAACCGTATTCATGGCATGCCCGCAGCGCATCAGGCCGCATCACCTCCCCCGTCCGCCTCGTCCCGCCCGCCGCCGCACCGTTCGCCGGTCATGCTCGTAGACTTGGGCTTGAAAGCCGCTTCGCCATCGCTCGGATGGGGCGGCAAAAGTTCGCGAATCATCGCGTGATTCGCCAATTGACCGGTATTCAAGCGCATGAGATCGCCCTTCAGTTCCTCAACCCGACCCTTCAGCGATCCGAGCGGAACCGTCCGCAGCACGCCGAGCATGCGCGGCGGAGCGAGGATGACCAGATGTTCGACCTTGTGCTGAACCGATTTCGTCTGCAGCCAATGGATAATTTCCGCTGCAAACCGGCGCTCGTTGTTCTCGATGTTGTGCGTCGCGCCGCCAAGGGCTGTCGGCCGCGCGTGTTCCTGTTCGGGCAAGGCATTCTTCAGTCCTTCGTGTTCATCTACGTGTTGCGTGCCTTGCTCAGTCGTTCCAACGCACAGAAGTCGACACGATTCCGCGTCCGCCAGCGCAAACCACGTGTGGCCTCGTTCTTCCATTTTCGGAATGATCATTCGCATTCTCCTTGCAGACACGATCGACGCCGAGGCCACATCCAAGCGCCCGGGTTCATGGAGAGGGCTCAGGCCACCGACCCCCCCCCCGGAGTCGGTGGCCGAGCCCAACTGAGTGGCGCACTACCTTGCGCCGACAATCGATTTCACGAAGGAAATGAATCGAGTAAAAAGCGAAAAACCGACGTGGCAGAACACCCGCGGGTATTCAATCACGTCGGTTTACTCAACAACGAGCCCCCCGGCTAAGCCGAGTTGCCCTTTATCTGGTCACCCGAACACTTCAACTAGGTCCTGTCGCCAGTCCGCATGATTTCTCACGCGTGCTCACAGGAACCAAGAGCATAATCGCGAGAATGCAAAATGGGCAGGGCGATTCCGTGTTATTTCGTGCAAGTCGCAAATAGTGCCCGCACGCACCGCCCGAATGGATTACTTACGCAACAACTTTGCAATGATGAAAATGACAACCGCTCCAAAGAAGCCGCCTCCCAGAAGCAGATAAACAAGTGAGTACCCCACGGCGGCAAGTGGCAGAAGAATCACTGGTTGGGCTGGCATGAAAATCTCCCCGGCCCGAACCGGAACGGCCATCAGCGACCTGCTCCCGATTGACACCGATCTCATCTCGAAAGGAACGCCCGAAGCCCGCCTCGTATCGATGACGGGCCTCGGGCACGGAACCGCCGATTTCCGGCGGTTCCTGACTAACCCAGCCAGTACACTCTCGCGGAGCACGGCTGGATGGAAATTACAAGTTCATCGCGATTCACACAGCACGGCGGCCGCATTCGCTCTGCTCCACGCGCAGCCACGCGTCACGCATAGCGCCCCGCGCGTCGCTCCAACTCAGTTTCTTATTCTCGGCGCGTGCTTCCCACCCGGCGCGCAATTCGGGTTCCGCCGCTTCAAATGTCTGCCCATACTCGCCGTGGCTGCTGTAGCTCTCCCAGCCATACTGGTAGGCCGGACCGTAAAGCTCATAGGTGGAACCCTGCGGAACGTACTCCCGTCCCTGGTATGCACCGCGCCAATACGCATGTTCAACCGTGGGATTGACAGCCTCGGCCGCCCCCTTCCCGGCCAGCCCGCCGGCGACCGCTCCAACGACTGCGCCGACACTCGCCCCGATCGGACCGGCCACGACCGCCCCGATGAGCGCTCCGGTCGCGCCACCTCCCGCGGCTCCCGCGCCCACGCCGACCGGGTGCGCCCCGGGTGCCCCTGTGATCGGATCGCGATTGGCGTCTGAATTAGACACGGCTGCTGCTTTTTTGATGTCAGTCTCGCTTGGACTCATGTTCAAATCTCCTTACAGAATCTACTTTTTGGAAATGGCGCACATTCGATAAGCGCATCACATTTCAACGTTCGTTCAGTGCCGCCGGGCACATTCAGACCGCGACGGGCTCCGCGCATGCCTTTTCGTTTATGCCGCCCTGCGCTAACGCAGTCAGCTTCTTGTCGGCAGCGCCGTCTTCATCCAGTGTTTTCTGAAGAACCTTGGCCGCGTCCTTGTAATTCAATGCGTTGGCGAACGTCCGAACACACCCATATGCCGCCATCTCATAGTGCTCAACGCGCTGCGCCGCTGCGATCAGCGCGACGTCCCGCACCGAATCCTCCGAATCTTCGTTGATCGCCTCGCCGCCCTCCTTGATCAGCCCCTCCATCGCGACGCACTTCTTGCCGCCTGGACTCAAGCTCAGCCGCTCAAAGATCGTTTCGAGCCGCTTGATGTGCTCGTGCGTCTCACCCAGATGGTGCGCGAATGCGTCCCGCAATTTCGTGCTGCTGGCGGCCTTCGACAGCTTGGGCAACGCCTGCCGAATTTGCTTCTCCGCGCTGTAAATGTCCTTCAACTCGCTGACGTAGAGGTCATGCAATGAAGCAAGTTTCACGGTGGATTCCTTTCAAAAAACGACTTGATCGGCGACAGACTTTCCAATGGGTCGAACCGGACTATTCATGCCGTCATGACGGCCTTTCGGTCCACGACGCCGCGCGCAACTGCAAAAAGAAAACGACGTGCCCAAACGCCCGCAGGCATTCGCTCACGTCGGTTTACCGAACAACAAGCCCCCCGGCGGATCCGGGTTGCCCTTTATCTAGTCATCCGAACACTGATGTTGACGTCCGCCGGAAGCCCGCGCAAATCCACAAGCTGCCGACAGACGGTCGGATCTTAGGGTCCGGTATGCAACAAGGCGAGTTAATTCCACGTAATCGTGCCCACTCATGCAACGTCTGCTTGCGCATGAGCCGGTGCGAGTAGAAATGATTTACACTCGCAATCGAATCGGTCCCCGACTCGCCGAATCCCGGCAAGTCGAGTCCATCGACGGTGATGCGTTTTTCGCCCCTTGGAAGACACGGCTCGCCGCGCCAGTAGATCGCAAATCGGCAAACCCGGGACAGTCCCGAATGGCATGAAGCCGAACGCCGCCATCCCGCTTCGCGGAATATCCCGCTCTCCCACCCCCGACCGTGCCTCACCCCGCCCCGCCCCGCGTCATCGCCCACCGTCCACTGTCCATTAGCTACCCCCTCCGCCCCGCCCCCCGTTCCCCATTCTCTGATCTCTGTTCCTTGCCCCTGCCCCCTCCATCCCGCCCCCTAACGAAGATTCCATGTCCGTTCCGGACATTTCTGGTCCACTGTCCCCCGTATATCTATAATAAACCACCCCAAACCTCCCCCCGCATCGCTGTCCACTGTCCATTATCCATTGTCCACTTTCTATCCCCGCCCCGCCCGACTGGCATCAGTCATTACTCTGACCGACCTTCTTCAGCGCCGCACCCTTGTGCATCGCAAGGTGGTCGGTCTTTTCGCTCTTTATCAGGTACTGCGGCTCTTCCTTCGACGCGTGAACCGTATACCCCTTAAACTTGGTTTCAGACGTGATTTTCTTCTTGATCGTCCCCCGAACCCGGCCGGCCTCCGAATTCCACTCTACGAGGTCGCCAACTCTGAAAGCGCGTGTCATGGGCACACTCTCCTGCGGTTCTCTCGATTCAAACAGCGGCAACGAATGCGCGTAAGAGAGTCGCCCGCCCACCAGCCGGGCCGCGGAAGTGTACGGATGCTCAGGTGGCTCGCTTCGGCTGAGGATGTGCAGAACGCGCACGCCCATCGCCTTGAGATAATCAGCGATCATCGAACGATGGCAGCGCCACCAGACCGCTTCAGAACACATGATCGCCGTTCGACCGGCGCGGGCAATCTCAAGCAGTCGGGCGACCCCATCGGCAAATGCGGGTGTCTCCATGTAGTCGGCATAACCGCGAAACGATGCGTTGCGCCATGCGACATTATGCGAATCCGGTCGGGCCGGCCGTCGCCCTCCCAGCTCCACGAGGTGTTCATAACGGATGCCCGCCGCGGCCAGGGCCTTCTGAAGCGCCGACTTGTGGAAGTGAGGAAAGCGTCGCGAGCCCGGAAAGTGTCGCACATCGACGACAATCTCGATCCGGTGCTGACGCAGGAGGTCGACGAACTCTTGAATCGATCGAGTCGAGTGGCCAATGGTCCAGATCGCCAGTGGCCCGTCGTCGACGCTGGCGATGGCCGGAATTCCCTTTTTCCTGACACCGGCCTGGGGCATTGGGGAGATTCTACCGTCCTGACGTTCTAACGTTTTGACCTCTTGGCGTTTCAAGGTTTTGACGTCTCGGTGTTTCGCCCCGCCCCTCTCCCTGAGATAGGGAGAGGCCGGGTGAGGGTCGAATTTGCAAGGGCATCCCCCAATGCGACCAGCACCATCCCTCGCGTCAACCCCACCGCTCCAGCCCTCAGCCCGCGGCCTGTCCATTCTGCTTCAGAAATTCAGAATCCCGACTTGACTTCCAATTTTTGCTCGACTAAACACTATCCGAACATGCTCCCACGAAAAGAGCATGGGGGCAATCCGGGGTCAAACTGCGCAAGAGCCCAGGAAGGGGCCCAGCGCCGATTCCCTGCCCAACGAAGGCCGCTCTTTGAAAAGTGAATCCGGAAGGTCAGGACCCGATTATCACCATAATCACCGCGCGTTATCACCGCGTGGGAAGTGGCGACTAGAACAATGTCCAAACAAACCGGACCGCTCCAAATCTCATCCGTCTCACGCACCAACCCCGCTGAAACCCCAAAAAACGCGGCACATCCTCAAAATCTCACAAATCTCGTCCTCCTCCGCGCCCGATAGGGCGCACGAATGTAGCCGGCTGCTTCAGCTGCCGGGACATGACGTAGGGGCTCGTCCGTCTCAAAAATCTCACCGCCGAAAAATCGCCGCCAACCCCGCCCCAACCCCCAGAACAACCAGCAGCGGCAAAACCCAGCTCGCCACCGGATACTTGAACCGGTACAGCCGCGCCAGGTGCACCAGATACAGCCACTGCTGCCGGATCGTCAGCTTGCTCCGCCCGTGCAGCCGATCCGAAAACTCAATCGGAATCTCAAGCACCCGCCGGCACCGCCCCTTGATTAGCAGCTCCAGCCCGATCTTGTACCCCACCGGGTTGAGCGCCGCCGCCCCCTCCCACGTTTTGCGGTGCAGCGCGAAAAACCCCGCCATCGGATCGCGAACCCGCACCAGCGGCCGCGCCAGCAAGGTCGCCGCCGCCGAGTTAATCCGCCGAAAAAACGTCCAGTCGATCGTCTTGCCGCCCGCCACATACCGGCTGCCGATCACAAAATCGGCCGACCCGTCCCGAATCGGCTGCACCAGCGCCGCAATCCGCTCCGGCGGGTGGCTCAGGTCCGCATCCATGACCACCAGCAGATCGTTTTTCGCCTGCTCAAACCCGCGCAGCACCGCGCTCGAAAGCCCCCGTTCCCCCCGCCGAACAATGACTCGGATCGGATGCGTCCGGGCCAGCTCATCGACAATCGCCTCCGTCCCGTCATCGCTGGCGTCATCGACAATGATCAGCTCCCCCTCCAGCCCGGCCGACTGCAGCGCGGCAAACACCCGCCCCGCCAGCAGCCGCAGGTTTTCCGCCTCCTGGAAGGTCGGCACGATGATGGAGAGTCGGTCGGAAGAAGGCGCGGAGGTAGACATGCGAGGTGCGGCCGATTCTAACGACGACCCCCGCCGCCCGATACCGCCGCAAGGGTGGAATCAGCGTTTCTTGATCAGATCAAGATTGGAGAACTGCCCGCCCAGCACCTTTCGCGCGTCCGTCCGCAGCCAGTTCGTTAGAACAGCCGCATATACCGCGCGGAAGTCGATCTGCCACGGAATGTCGCCCTGGTTCAGTTGTCGCAGATCGGGGTGCGCGTTCTGCACGCCCGCCCGAACCTTCGACCCCAGCAGAAACATCGGCGCCGCCTGCCCATGGTCCGTCCCCTGTGATGCATTCTGCTCGACGCGCCGCCCAAACTCGGAAAACGTCATCACCAGCACGCGCTCGAGCTGGCCCGACGAACGCAGATCAGCAAAGAACTGCTTCAGCCCAGCCCCAAGCTGCTGCATAAGCTGTTGGTGCCGCCCGATCTGCTGCGCATGCGTGTCGAACCCGCCCAGCGACACGTAATAGACCCGCGTCGGAAGGTCGGCCGCGATCATCCGCGCTACCATCTGAAGCTGCGCCGTCAGTTGCCCTCCGCCTCCGCGCCGCCCGCCGCCAAACATGCCGCCCGCGCGTCCGCGCCCGCCCCCGGCCGCATCCTGAATGTCCCGCGCCGACATGCGCGCATCCATCGCGGTTCGCTGCAAATACTCAAGCTTCGAGATCGGCCGGAGCGTTCCGTCCGGATTGTGATCGTCGTCTGGATTGTTCAACCGCTCGAATGCATCGCGCGTGGCCTTCGAGGTTTTCCCTGGCTGCCACGCAAGCTGCTCGGGCTGGCTGAACGCCACCGGCGAGAACTTCTGGCCTTGCAGCGCCAACGGCGCCTCCGAGGTCAGCGCAATCGCCGCCTTCGGATCGGGCACATCGTCACCCTTGCACGAGCAATCGAAGTACCGCCCCAGCCAGCCATGATGGTCGCGCTGCGTAGGATCGCCCGTCTCCCAGATTTCGGTGCTCTTGAAGTGCGACCGATCCGGATTCGGATAACCCACGGCTTGCACAATTGAGAGCAGGCCTTCGTCAAAAAGCTCCTTCAAGCCGACGGCCGACGGATGCAGCCCGACCTCATCTGTCAGCGCCAACGCCTTGTCCCGCGCGATCGCAAGCTGCGGGCGAGCGCGATAGTAAGCATCGCTCCTGTACGGAATGATCGTATTCAACCCGTCGTTGCCGCCGGCAAGCTGCAACACCACAAGAATCCGGTCGTTCGACGCCCCGCCTTTGCGATTGTTCGATCCACCACTCGGCTCAGCGCCGAGCACCATCGCCGTGCGATTCAGAAAAGTCGGAATCGTGGCGGCCGCGCTGATCAGAGTCAGACCGTCCCGCAAAAAATTGCGTCGAGTCGCTGCAACCGGCTCGCTCATCGGCGTCCCTCCAAAAGAGGCCCCCTACGACAACTGGTACTCCGGCGTCGCCACGATCAGCATGATCATCTCGCGGATCGCGTCGGCATTCTCGGGCGACGCCGCCTGATCCCGATTCTTCAGTGACTCATCCAGAGTTTGTATCAATACCTCGCGGCGATCGTCCGACATCGTCCTTCCCGTCAGCCGTATCAGGAAATGATCGACGATCTCGTTCGTGGTGCTCAGGTCATGCTCGCGAATGATCGGCATCGGATCGAACGCCGGCTGAGTACCCGTCGGCTTGGCGCGCTCACGCAGCTCCGGATCGTCGCCGGCCGCCCGCATCAGCATCATTTCGCCTAGCCCGCGACCGCGCCCGCCCGATCCCGAGACTAATCGCCCCGCAACGTTGTAACGATTGTAAAGTGTCGCCGTGTTGATCCAGGTCAGCCCGCCGTCCCAGCCCTTGACGTTTGGCGGCTGGAACAGGTCTTGCCCCATCAAACGCAGTCCAAGCACCATCGCGTCTAGGTCGACGGGTTTGGCACCCAGACTCCGCATCGTCCCCACAACCAGCTCGACCGGGCTCTTCACGTGCGAGTTCATTACCGACCGCGCGTAAAACGCGTTATGCAGGAACATGGCCCGCAGGACGGGTTTGACCTCATAGTTGTTCTTGCGAAACACGTTCGCGAGGTAACGAACGACATTCTTGGGCGGCTCCTCACCCGCGAAAAAACGCCACAGCTTCGTCACCATGTTCTCAGCTGTCTGCGGCTTGGCGAGTATGGCGTCGATTACGTCGCCGCCGTTTAGATTCCCGCTCACACCCAGCACCGTCTTCCGCCCCGCGTCGTGCTGCCGCGGTCGAAACATGAACTCCTCGGTGTCACGATCGATCGACCACCCAGTGAAGGCCCGTGCGGCTTCCTGCACGTCTTTCTCGGTGTAGTTGCCCCGGCCGATCGTAAAGAGTTCCATCAACTCGCGAGCATAGTTCTCGTTGGGATGCCGGAGGTTGCTCTGCGCATTGTTCAAATAGAGCAGCATGGCCGGATCCTTGCTGACTTCCATCAGCAGCTTCCGGAAGTTCCCGGTCGCGTTCGCGCGAAACAAAGCATTCTGCTGCGCCAACATGTAAGCCGATTTGACTTCGCGCGCCCCACTGGTGAAGTGCCCATGCCAGAAGAGCGTCATTTTCTCTTCAAGCGGCCTGGGCGTCTCGATCATCTGCCCGATCCACCAGCGCCTCAACAAATGCGTCTGCACCTGGTCGCGGGCATTCCGCTCCTGACGCAGCTTCTGTCGCTCGTCCTCGCTCGCCGCGCGCATTGCAGCACGTTCGACCGGTTCCATCCGCTCGACCGGCGCACGCGTGGAATTAGATGGCGAATCCTCGTAATTCAGCAACGAATCGACGGCCTTTTGGCGGCCGAGTGCGGCAAGTCGATCGATTTCTTCGGGCGTCCCGCCAAATCCCGCCCGCCGGAGCAGATGGCCCGCCTGCTCCCGTCCCCAAACACCGGCTCGATTGGGAGCATCCGTCGCATGCACCCGCGACGCAATCGACAGTCCAAGCGGAATAACAAGGACCAGCGAAAGAGCAGTGTGTCTGTGAACACCCATAACCATGCCTTAACAATGGCGAGCGTTGGCTTGCGAGTTCCATCTAGTCTAACGCCCGACTGACCATTCTATTCTCGGATAGCGGCCCCGACGCCACTGCCATCCGAAGTTCGCTCATCCGCTCTCACATCTCTGTCGATATCGTAAACTCGAAATGGCGAAATAGTTCGAGGGGACGCAAGGCCGACCGTGCGCAACAATCTCCCAAACCTCGCCGCGCTTCACCCACAACAAATGCGATTTTCGGAATCTACCACTGGAAAAATGGGCCGCTCGACTATAATGTCCGCAAAAGTTGGCGCGCACCTCGGAGTCCAATCAGAAACCCGCAGCCCATGCGGGCGAGCGTCAAACCAACGCTCAACAGATAGCCCAATTTATGCCGAATTCACGCGATCCCAAGCGGTCGCGGCAGGTACAAACTCGAGAAGATACTCTCGCTCCAAAGGGACCATCGCATGATGCGAACTAAAGCCGCAAGCTATGCCTTGCTCGCCATGTACGAAATCGGCCGACGCCAGAAGAGCCCGAACGCCGCCAATGGCATTCAGGCGGGTGATATCGCACAGAAATACAAACTGCCCACGGCATACTGTGCGAAGGTGCTCAGCCAACTTGCGCGTGCGGGCGTGCTGCGCTCCGATCGTGGCCCGCACGGCGGCTTCCGCCTGAATCGAACCCCCGACAAAATCACCCTGTTCGACATCTTTGATGGAGTCGGCGGTCTCATGCCCGAGGCCGGAGTCGCCGCGGTGCCAGGTCTGCCCAACATGGTTCAAGGCGCCTTGAATCGCGCGTACAACGAGTCCGCCACAAAGCTCCGCGAAATCCTCAGGAAGACCAACCTGACCGACGTCCTCGGGACCAACGGGCGCTAGGTCGATTCCCCATTTCTATCTCTGTTGCGACAGACGCCAATTCCGGTATCCTGCGCAAACATGCCCACATGCGGCGACTCCGTGCGTCAATACACGGTCCGCATAGTGCGCACGGGAGTCTCGCAGGATCTCCGCCGATGACTCGACCCATCCGATTTCTGACCACGCTGAGTTTTGCGCTTGCGACTGCCATCGCCACCGGCTGCGTCGAGCGAACGGTCACAATTACGACCGAGCCCGACAACGCCACCGTCTACCTCAACGATCAGGAAGTCGGTCAGACTCCCGTCACGGTTCCATTCACCTGGTACGGCACCTACGACGTGATCTGCCGCAAGGATGGTTTCACAACCATGCAGCAGGCGGTCAAGATTGACGCGCCTTGGTACGAACTTCCGGGCATTGACCTCGTATCAGAGTGTCTGACGCCTGTTACCTATCGAGACCACCGGGCTCATCATTTCGTCCTCGAACCGGAAAAGCTTCCGACCAAGGACGAACTGCTGGGCCGAGCGAGCGAATTTCGGGACAAGGCCCTTAGCGAAGGGAATTGATTCGCTCTTCGGTTAGTGCCGGCTGGGTCGGAAAAGCCGGGATTTGAATTCCATCCGTTTGGTTCGTCGCTGCGTTTTTCTTGGACCTGCCGACAACCGAGCCGCGATGGCATCGGCCGGTTCCATTCCGGATAGGGAAGGATTACGTCCGCGCTAAGGCGCGTCGATAAGTCATTGTCATGTGCGGTATTTGCGGAATCGTCGACTTTGAACACGCCGTCGAGCCCGACCTCCTCGCGCGCATGAACGCCGTCCTCGTTCACCGAGGCCCGGACGAAGGCGGGCAGCATGTCCACGGCCCCGTCGGCATCGCCATGCGCCGTCTGAGCATCATCGACGTGGCCGGCAGCCACCAGCCCATGTCGAATGCTGATGGCTCCATGTGGATCGTATTCAATGGCGAGATCTACAACTTCCAGCAGGAGCGCGAGCTGCTCGAACAGCGCGGACACGTCTTCCATACACATGGTGACACAGAGGTCATCCTCCATCTCTACGAGGAGTTTGGCCTGCGCTTCGTCGAACACCTCAACGGCATGTTCGCGATCGCCATCTGGGATTCGAAACTGCGCCGCCTCGTGCTCGTTCGCGATCGCGCCGGCGTAAAGCCGCTCTATTACGCCCTGCACAATGGCCGGCTGCGTTTCGCGTCCGAATCAAAATCCATTCTCCAAGACGCCTCCTTGCCGCGCACGATCGATACAAACGCGGTCGCGGGATTTCTCAACTACAATTCGATGCCGACCCCCGCAACGATGTTCCGCGAAATCCGCTCTATTCCTCCCGGCCACCTCGCCCTCTTTGACGCGCGCGGTTTTCAGCTCGAGCGATACTGGGATGTCGATTTTTCGCATAAACGCGACTGGAAGCAGCCCGAACTGCTCGAATCGGTCGAGCACCTACTCAAAGATTCAATTCGCCTCCGAATGATCAGCGATGTGCCGCTGGGCGCGTTCCTTTCCGGCGGCGTGGACTCAAGTCTGGTTGTCGCGCTGATGGCCGGGTTGTCGCGCCATCCCGTCGAGGCCTTTTCAGTCGGCTTCGACGAGCAATACGCCTACATGGATGAACGCGAATACTCGCGCGCCGTCGCAAAAATGTATGGCGCGAACCATCACGAGGTCGTCCTCAAGCCGGACGACCTGCTCAAGGACATCGATCGTGTTGTCTGGTTCCTGGACGAACCGTGTGGCGACGCAGCTGCCTTTCTGACGCTGGCACTGTCTGAGTTCACCCGAAAATATGTCACCGTCTCACTTTCCGGAGTCGGCGGTGACGAACTTTTCGCGGGTTACCGCCGCTATCTCGCCGCGAAATGGCATGACCGCTATCTCAAGTTGCCCGCGTTTGTTCGCCACGGCCTCATCCGCCCCCTGGTCAGCATGCTGCCTGAAAATCGCAGTTCTCGTCTGGCTAATCTCGGTCGCATCACCAAGAAGTTCGTTCGCGATATCGACGGCGACCTCAAGTCCTCCTGGCAGAACACCGTCTCCTATCTTCCCTGTTACGACGGACCAATGTTCGCCGGTGCGATGGAGCCCATCACGCGCCAATCATTCCGAAGCGACGACTTCGACGCCCTCTGGCAGCGCGTCGGTGCCCTGCCCGACCCGGTCGATAAAGCCATCTACCTCGACCTTAAAACCTACCTCCCCGATCAGTTGCTCTTCCTGCAGGACAAAATGTCGATGGCCGCCTCGCTGGAAACACGCGAGCCGTTCCTCGACTACCGGCTGATCGAACTCGCCGCGACCATCCCGCTTAATCTGCGCATGCCCGGCAACGAGCTGAAAGCCATCCTTCGCCGCATCGCCGACAAATACCTTCCCCGAGAATGTATTTACCGTGAAAAGAAGGGCTTTGCCGCCCCGATTGGACAGTGGTTTCGCGGCCCGTTGCGCGACCAGCTCCGCGACGCCCTTTCGCCCGAACGTGTCCGTTCGCGCGGCATCTTCAGGGTTGAATACATCGAATGGATGCTGCGATCCTTCTTCGAGCAGAATCGCGACCTGTCCGTTCAACTGTTCCAGGCGTTCATGCTCGAATTGTGGTTCCGACAACTGGTCGATGGCGAAGGCCGGCGATTCGCCGGCACGCTTTCGCCATCGCTGAGCAAGTCGCCGCCTCGACCTTCACCCAGCGCACAACCGGCATAATTCCGTACAATGGGCCGCGTGTCCTCCGGCCTCGTGCTTGATCATCTCGGAACGCTTGCGTTCGTCTTCCTCGCCATGGCCGTGCTCGCGCTGGCTGCGGCCCGCCAATTACCTCAACGCCTGGGTGCAGCCATCGCAATCGCGGCTGCGTCGGTTGCGGCGATTGCCGCGGTCGTCGCACACTTTGGCTGGAATGCCTTCGCGCCGCACGATGCGACGATCGTTTTCGCCATCCTTGCGCTCTGGTGGACCGTCGTCGGCGCTGCCACTTCCCGTCCCGATCTGTCACGCTCCACCGTCGCCGAAGTTTCCGCCGGCGCGCTCTCTGCGGCACTCGTGTTTGGCATCCTGACCTCAGTCCTCGTCGTTTATGCCCTGACCTACACCATCCTGCAGAGACTGCTCGGACCTCCAGACGCCTTCGCGCCCGTGCCAGGCCTGGTCTGGCGAGCCGGTCTGGTGGCCCTCGCATCACTCTTCACCGCCGCAATCGTGTTTTGCACCATTCGGCGCGAATCCCATCAACCGGCCATCGTATTCATGCTCGCGGTCCTGATTGGGACATGGCTTTCGTTGGCCATTCCCTTTCCCATGGGTTCGGGCACCGCGCCGGCTCAGCAATTCCGGTCGACTCGAAGCGACTGGTGGCAATGGCTGGGCGGGCTGCACGCAATCCAGGCGCTACTGGTTCTTGCCGCACTCGATCTTTTCGAGCGCGTACGCCGTCGCCGGCTCAGGGACTGGCCTGATCGGCTCGAATGCCTGATCGAAGGCCCGCCTCGCTGGGATGGTTTCATCGAAGCCGTCTCGGTCGTTTCGGCATCCGTCCTCATTCTCGCAGTCATGCAGATTGTCCGCGGTGCTCCGCCGAGCCGCTGGCTCGTCCTCGTCTCAGCTCTCTCATCGCTCGCCGCGGCGGGCGGCTGCCTCACTCTGTGCGAGCGACGCTGGAATGCAAACCTGTTTGGCCTCGGTGCAGCATTAACCGCCACCGTCTGCGCGACATTGCCGCTCTTATTCATCGCGCCGAACCCTCGCATCAGCATGTCGGCCCGCCTGCCGGTCGTGCAGACTGCCGCGCTGTTCGGCCTTGCATTTGCCGCGTTCCTGTGGCTTTGGCTTTCTAGATTCTGGCGTCAGCAACTGCTCGGCGAATTGCCATGGACAACAGCCGGGCGCGGCATTCCCTATGCCCGCAGAACCGGTTTCCTGGTCGCGGCACTAGCCGTTCTCATCGCGTTCCAGATCGCCCTCTGGCCGACGCTGCCGAGCGTCGTCGCCTCCGACAACTCGCCCGGGCGCTGGTTCGCGGGACTTTCTGCGATGGCGCTACTCGCGCTGGTCACGATCGGTGACGCACGCGCATCGTCGTCGCGCGCCATGGCCGCGCTCACGCTTGCGACCCTCGGTGCCGCCCTTGTCTTCATCTTGGCGCGCTGGCCCGACACCGTTCTTCGTGGGCGTATCATTCAGTATCTCCCGATCGTGGCTTCGCTCGCTGCCCTTCCGCTACTTGCGCTTGCCGAGACCATCCCCGACAATTCGCGCTGGCGCAGCTTCGCTCCTCCGCTCTGGTTCATCGCACTGCTGATTCTTCCAGCCGCGGCACTGCTCGCCGTACTGTTCACGCGCCGCCTGCCGGCCGAATGGATCACGCCCATGACGCTGGCGACCGTCGGCGGCATTTATGCACTCGCCGGCAGCCGTGAGGGCAGGCGCGCATTTCTCGCGCTGTCTGTCGTGCTTCTGTTGGCGGCTGCCTTCAATCTCTCGCGACTTTATGGTGCGGCGCTGATTCGCTCCTGAGGGGGAAGTCTGCCGAATGCGTGCCCTCGTACATCGAGTCAAGGAAGCATCCGTCCGCGTCGACGGCGAATTGGTTGGCCAGATAGAGCGCGGCTTACTCGTCTACCTGGGCGTGGCTCCGGAGGATTCCGAAACCGATGTGAGTTATCTGGCCGAAAAAATTCGCAACCTGCGCATCTTTGCCGACCAGGAAGGAAAGATGAATCTCGACGTGTCGCAGGCCGGTGGAGGCGTGCTGCTCGTCAGCAGCTTCTCGCTACTGGCGGACGTGCGCAAAGGACGTCGACCGGCCTTCGATGGAGCGGCTCTTCCCGAACTGGCGAATCGCCTCTACGAACAAGTCGCCGCGCGGCTGGCCGAATCGCTTCCGGTCGCTACCGGCCGGTTTGCGGCGATGATGGACGTCGCATCCGTCAACGACGGCCCGATCAACATTCTGTTGGATTCAAAAAAGCTGTTCTGACAAGCCCGTCACGGGAGCGACAACAGGACGCCCACGAATCCCGGCACGTCGCCAGTATCAAGAATGCCATTCGAGTTGAAATCGCCCTTGCAGACATCCTGACCCACCGGCGAACCCAGCAGCGCCTTCACAAACCGCTGAACATCGGCGCCGTTCAACACCAGGTCGCCGTTCATGTCGCCCTTGGGAGGCGGACAGCAACTCGAACCGCACTGCGAGTTCACACCCTTCCACTGGCTGCCCGAGATGAGCGCGCACTGTTGTGGCGTGAGCCCGCCGATGCAACTCGTGCCGTTGTTAAAGCAACAAGCGCCGATCGGCACCGGGCAATTCGCCTGCGCACAGCTCTGGCCGGAGTGGAACACACCGTTCTGAGCTGCACAACTCGCTGGCGTGGAACTAGCGATGCAATCGCCCAGCGGAAGACAACATGCACCGCTTGGGCACGAATTACCCGCTCCGCACTGATAGGCCGGGCCTTGCCACACGGCGCCGGAGATCTGCGTGCAGTCGCTCTTGGAAAGATTCAGACAGGACCCCGCGAAGCAGCACGCCCCGACGCATGGGTTTGACGCGCAGGTCGTGTTGTCGCCCTTGTATACGCCCCCCTGCGCCTGGCACTGAGCCGCCGTCTGACCGTCCTGACAGCTACCGTCGGGCAGGCAGCACGCCCCGCTAACCGGACAACTGAACGATGCACAACTTGTTGATGGCCCGTTCCAAACGCCGCCGCTGGCGTCGCATTGCGACTGGGTCTTGTTAGTACAGGCCCCTCCGTTGGCGCAACAAGCCCCGTTGCACGTAACACCGGCGCAATTGGTGCCATTGCCCTTGTAGGCGCCACCCACCGACGCACATTGCGACGGTGTTTGCGAATTTGCACAGGTCCCGTCAGGAAGGCAGCAGGCGCCCCGGCACAGACTCGCCGAGCACGGTGTCAGGACGCCTCCAAATGTCCCACCCTGGTTGGTGCAATTGCTTTGCGTTGTCTGAGTGCACGATCCGTCGGAAAAACAGCAGGCCCCGTCGCAAATCCCCGGAGAATTACAGTTCGTATTATTTCCTCGATAGCTGCCGCCCATCGCGGCGCACTGGCTCGCCGTCTTGATCTGGCATCCGGTCGGCAGACAACATGCCCCCTGCTGCTCCTGACAGTCGATCACCGCGCGAATCACGAAATCGCCGCTGACGCCCAGTGAACACGCATTCACCCAGCCCAGGCCGATGGCATTGATCGCGTTTTTGCCCGCCTGACACCCGTTGGTATCCGTCACCACGCTCGCGCCGACGACCGGTTCCGGATCGTTAAAGAATTTGAACGACACCACGAATACCTGATCACGAACCACCGGCACGCTGATGGGAACCGTCTGGTTTTCATCCAGATAGCGATATTCATTCAACGCGCCGTCCGTCAGCACGGGCGCTTCGAGTAGCTCGAGCAGCTGGCCCGGAAACGGAAAATTCGAAGGCGCAAAAATGGAAATGCTGTCTTCGATGGATTGCGGCTCGCCACCCAGCACCGACCGCCAGAAAACCTGAATCGCCACGATGTTGCCGTCGCAAGGAGACGTTAGCCATACGGCCGCGCTCTCGCCCGCTACAAAGCCCGATTGGATCGCGCCCGTCGCGCCGTCACCCAGGGAGTCGTTCCGGACGACAATCTCCGCGGAGATGGCCTGTGGCGGCCAGACGAGGCAAAACAATGCTGCAATGGGAAAGACCAGGCACACTCGCGCCGCACGGGGAAGTCGATACATCACTTTCTCCTCCGCACAAAGGGTATTCCCCACCCAGATGCCATTGTCGCGTCCTTGAGCGGAAAACTCAAAGAAAACGCGCCGCGCAGGCACCAGGCATGCCCCCAAAGCATCACTCGCGATCAAAAATGGAAGATTAGCGGCGGCCGGACTTGAACCGGCGACCCAGGGCTTATGAATCCCTTGCTCTGCCAACTGAGCTACGCCGCTTTGTGAAAATCAAACAAATCTATAGTCGAATCCGCCCCGAATGACAACCCCGATCCGCCGCTCGCGGACAAGCTAATCATCGGCCAAAGCCGATAAATGCCCTATCGGAACACCGCGGGCCGATCGTCTTGAGATGGATGTTTGAGCGGAAACCGGGAGTAGATGATGGAAAGCCCAATCGAAGCGGCGCTCCTCGCAAGAATCGCATGCCTTGAAGCACGCAGCAGACAATCGCGGATTGCGCTGCTCGCAATATGCGTAGTCGGTATCGGACTGGCGGCAACAATGGGGCAGTCTGGCCGCGGCGGCGGGGGAGGACACGTAATAGAGGCGGAGCGATTCGTCCTTCGCGATTCGGCCGGCGCGATCCGGGCCAAGCTCTCAGCCGACAGTCAGGGTCGCGCGAGTCTGGCCCTGCTGGATAAGAATGAGAAGTCCCGAATTGCCCTGGGCGTCTCATCGGATGGGGCCCCAGTATTGGTTTTCGGCGATTCCGATAGCCACGCAACGCGGCTTGAAATGAGCGTCAAGGCGGACGGAACCACCGCCATCGGTCTCGGCGACGCAAAAGGCAAGTTCCGCATGACAATGGAGGTCAAAGCTGACGGCTCCTCGCACGTGTTCCTCATCGACGAAAAAGGCTTGGCCCGGACCGATTTGGCACTGATGCCCGACGGTTCGCCTCTGCTGGCCTTCAGCGACGACGAAGGTCGTGTTCGCGCACGCCTCAACTCTGACGGCAAAGCAGGTACTCCCGGCCTGATGCTCTTCGACGATGCGGGCAAGCCGCGAGCGACGCTCGGAATGTCCCCCGACAAGTCATGGGGAATGACTTTGGTCGACGCCGAACGAAATAATCGCGCCAGGCTACTGATCAGTGCTGATGGATCTCCGGGCCTCTCCCTGTCCGATCGCCAAGGCCGCACGCGGGCTAGCTTCAACGTATTTGCCGACGCCGCCAATCTGCTGATGTACGACCGCGCCGGGAAAAGTCGGGCCCAACTGGGAGTCTGGCCAGACGGTCTTCCGGCATTGAACCTATTCGATCCGCAAGGCGAGACACTCTGGAGTTCGCCCTAAGCACTGCGGCGGTTTCAGGTAAAAACAAAAACAGCGGCGTTCCGAAGGAACACCGCTGTCTTGAGAGATTTGCTGTTGTTAAGAAAGCGTCGCTGACGCTTAGCGGCTGCGGCGGCGAGCGATCAGAGCAAGTCCACCGAGGACCAAGCCCATCGTGGCCGGCTCAGGGAACAAGCTGACAGTCAGGGCGTACGGCCCGTTCTGCTGATCGAGGAAACCGCGAACCCGCAGGTAGTACACATCATCCGGGCCGGTGTTCATGTAGCGAACGGCCGAGCCGCGAACCGGACCAACACCCGCGCCACCGATGCCATCGGTGCCCGCGTCATCGTCTTCGATGATCAGCGCGCCGCCCGGGCTCAGGACGCCCAGCAGCGTATCAGGACTTGCAAAATTGCCAGGAATGCTTCCGAACGGAGTGGTGATCGCGGTCGCGATGCAGTTCCGCGGAATGTGAATCGCATAGACATCAACATCGCCCGGCGTAAGGGTGCCGAAACCGATGTCGGCCGTGGGCGGTGCGCAGGTCAGATTGATCGGCGTCGCCGTCGCGATCGTGTCATTCGGCTCTGTTTCGTAGTAAACCGCGAACGCGTTGGACGCCAAGGCGAGAACCGCACTGGCTGCAATAAGTCGAATCCGCATATCTCTCCTCCTACTATGGACGCTTATCGGAAGCGCCCGAACCCGCTTGCTTCATTCCGCCTCTCTTAGGCGTTAGGTCGCAGGATAACACATCACATGGCCAAAAGTCAAGGACGAATTGCACCTAACAATCAGTGGCTACCGGGATTAGGGGAGCACCCCCTTCTTGGTCCGAGCCACCACTGGTTACGCGGACGGACCTAAAATACACCGTCGATAACTCAATTGAAATCAGGTCGTTATATCAGTCTGTCCAATAACGAAAATCTATAAAGAAGTGCTCTTCCGCGTACGTTTCGCACCCGAAATCCCGTCCACCCCGGCATGCCTACTGCAATCTTCACGAACGACCGCGCATTTTTCAGCTCGCACGCAAGATTTGCACAGCAATTAGTTTCAGCTCCGGCCACGCCGCTGGCAGACCGGACAAAAATGAGTGCCGCGCTGCCCGACCACAATTCGCCGAATCTCCGACCCGCATTGCCCGCACGGCAGGCCCGCACGACCATAAACGCGGAATCGATCCTGCATGCTTCCCCCCGGATAAGCCCAATCGATCGAAGCACCGTTCGAGGCAATACCTTCGGCCAGTGTTTCGCGAATCGCCGCATGCAATCGCACGACTTCCTTGTCGTTCAGTCGGTCACTCCTCTGCAGCGGATGCAATCGCGCTCGGTGCAGCGATTCGTCGGTATAGATATTCCCGAGCCCCGACACCACGCTCTGATCCAATAGCAGCGGCTTCAATTGCCGGGCCCGCCCACGTATCAAATTCGCCAATGCTGACGGCACGAATTCATCGCTCAACGGTTCCACGCCGACATCGCGCAATAGCTCAGCCGCTGATGTCGTCACCACCACCCGCCCAAACTTTCGCGCATCCTCAAATCGAAGCTCCATCCCCCCGCGCAGCCCAATCCGCACATGCACGTGCTTCCCCGCGCCGCGCCCGGCAGGAACCACATCCAGCCGGCCAGACATCCGCAGATGGATGACTATCGCCGCGCCCTCCCCGCCAAGCTCAATGACCGCAAACTTGCCCCGCCGCCGCACCCCCGTGACTTTGCGTCCGATGGCCTGCCCCCGCGCCACCCGCAATCCGGGCCGGAGCATCCTCGGCCAATCGCACGCAATCTCAGTGATCACCTTGCCAAGCAAACCCGGCGAGATCTTTCGCACTGTTGTTTCGACTTCCGGCAACTCCGGCATGTCCCTGTCTCCTGGTGCGGCCGCATGCTGTTTTGGCCGCTCGCTGGCCCTGTGATTCGCTCGCAAGTCCCGATTTCCAAAGTCGATATATATCGTAGCGGCCTCGTAAAGGCCGACCCAGACGCGTCCCTATACTTGTAAAGAGGCCGCCGACATTGCAGCATGTCCCGGCCTGTGGGGAACAACATGCCTGAAAACACTGCGAACGAGCGGCTCACTCCGGAGGAACACGAGGCCGTCGAAGGCCTGGCCGCCGGCTACCGCCGCATCCGCGACGAGCTGGGCAAGATCATCGTCGGACAGCAGGCCGTCATCGACGAACTGCTCATCGGCCTGCTTGCCCGGGGCCACTGCATGCTCGAAGGCGTCCCGGGCCTCGCAAAAACGCTGCTGATCAGTTCGCTCTCTAAAACGCTTTCTCTGTCCTTCAGCCGCATCCAATTCACGCCCGATCTGATGCCCAGCGACATCACCGGCACGGAGATCATTGAGGAAGATAAAGGCACCGGCACGCGCCAACTCCGCTTCGTCAAAGGACCGGTCTTTGCCAACGTCATCCTTGCCGACGAAATCAATCGCACCCCGCCCAAGACCCAGGCCGCACTGCTCGAAGCCATGCAGGAAAACCAGGTCACGGCCGCCGGCTTCACGCACAAACTGCCGCGGCCGTTCTTCGTCCTCGCGACCCAAAACCCCATCGAACAGGAAGGCACCTATCCGCTTCCCGAGGCCCAGCTCGACCGCTTCATGCTGAAGATTCTGGTCGGCTACCCCAGCGAAGAGGAAGAACTCGCCATCGTCCGGCTGACGACTGCGTCCGCCGAATCAACACTCCAGCGCGTGCTCGACGCGACACAGGTTCACACGCTGCAGGAACTCGTTAGAAAGGTTCCCTGCGCCGACCACGTCATGCGTTTCGCGCTTCGACTCGCCCGCATGACTCGCCCGGACAACCCAAAAGCCCCGCGCTACATCAAAGACTACATCGCCTGGGGCGCCGGCCCGCGCGCATCGCAGTTCCTCGTCCTCGCAGCGAAGGCCCGCGCCCTGATTGCCGGTCGCTACCACGTATCGACCGAGGATATCGTCGGACTCGCCCACCCGATCCTCCGTCATCGCATCGTGACAAACTTCAATGCCGAGGCTGACGGAATCTCCCCGGACAAGATCATTGATCGCCTCCTGAACGATGTCTCTCGCGCCGATACCCCCGGGCTGGATGCCGTCGGCGCCGACGCGATTCTCTCCGGCTGACCCGAGCCCGTCCCGAGTCCGGCCGGCCTGCGGAGCGCACCATGGTGCATTCGAACCACGACTATCGTCGCTTCCTCGATCCGCGCGTCCTCGCACGCATCGGCGGCCTCGAAATGCGCGCCCGCATGATCGTCGAGGGCTTCATCACCGGCCTTCATCGCTCGCCTTTCCGCGGCTTCTCCGTCGAATTCTCCGAACACCGCAAATACAGCCAGGGCGACGACCTCCGCCACCTCGATTGGCGCGTCCTCGGCCGCACCGACAAGCACTACGTCAAGCAGTACGAGCAGGAAACCAATCTCCAGCTCATGCTCGTGGTGGATTCCTCGAAGTCGATGACCTACCGTTCGAGCGATCAATTGCTCACCAAGCGCGACTATGCCGCTTCGATCGCCGCTGCAATTGCATACCTTGCCCTGCACCAGGCCGACGCGGTCGGTCTGATCGCATTCGATGCGCACATTGGCCGCGTCGTGCGCGCCACCAACAACCCCGCCCAATGGAAAACAATCATCCACGAACTGGAAACCGCCCCCCCCGCGCCGGCGACAAACATCCGTCGCGCCCTCGACGAAGTCGCCGAAAAACTCACTCGACGCCACGTGGTTATTGTCATCAGCGACCTGTTCGAGGAGCCCTCCGAAATCCTCGCCGGCCTCCGTCATCTACGGCACCGCAAACACGAGCCGATTGTTTTTCACGTGATGGACCCGGCCGAACTCGATTTTCCGTTTACTCAGCCCACGCGGTTCGAAGGGCTGGAGGACGGCGACCGACTTCTCACCCAGCCGCGCATCATCCGCGAACGCTATCTCGAGGAAGTTCAGAAGTTTCTCGAATTGATCCGCCGCGGTTGCCTGCAGAACCGCACCGATTACCAGTTGTTCAGCACTGCCGACCCGCTCGACAAGTCCCTCTCCGGATTCCTCGCGAGCCGGTCGGCACACATGAGGTGACCCGAGTCGGATGTGGTCCTTCGTACATCCCGGAATCGCGGCGGCGGCGGCAGGCCTCGTCCTCATCCCCATCGCCATTCACCTGCTCAGTCGGCGGCGATACCAGCAGGAGCCCTGGGCGGCCATGCTCTTTCTCCATCGCGCCCACCGCCGCACACGCCACCGAACACGCATCGAGCAGTGGCTCCTGCTCGCGCTCCGCACCGCCGCCATGTTGCTTATCGCGCTGGCCGTCGCCCAGCCGCTGATCGGTGCCAAGCCGACGTTCGGACTTGGCCGCCAGCCGCGAACCGAGCGAATCCTGATCATCGACAATAGCGCCTCCATGCGCGCCCCCTGTGACGACGGACGCAGCGCCTACGATCACGCCCGTGACGCGGCCCTCAAACTCGCCGCTACGTTCGGCCCTAGTGACGCCATCTCCGTAATTACCACTGCGTGGCCCGCGCGCGTGATCATGAACAACGCCCCGCTCGACGATGGCGCCATCCGTCGCGCCCTCGCCGACCAACCCGGCACCTTCGCAAAAAACGATCTGGCAACCGCCCTCGATCGCGCCCGCGAAGCCGCCGTTCGAAGTGAGCTCCCGGCCGACCGCCGCGCCGCTTATCTGGTGACGAATCTCTGCCGTTCGGATTGGCTCGATAATCGTGCCGCCTCGTCCGGCGAATCATCGACGCAGCTCAACGCTCGACGACTCACCGAGGTTTCGCGTCTGACGATCCTGGAAATCGACCCACAATCCAGAGATAACGCCGCCATCGTCGGCCTGACCTGCACCGATCGACTCGTCGGCTGCGAGTGGCCAATCGCGCTCGCCGCCGATGTTGCGGCCTTCACCGAGCATCCGCTGCCCGCCGCGCAGCTCGAAATCCGGGTCGATGGCCGCGTCGTCCGGACTCTGCCTGTCGCTGCGCTCGCCGCCGGCGAAGTCCGCCGCGTTCCATTTACCGTCTCCATCGAGCATCCCGGCTCGCGCGTCGTCTCAGTCCGCCTGCTCGGACCCGCCGACGCGCTCCCCTATGACGACGCCCGCTACTTGTCGATCGACGTCGCGCGCGGCATGCGCGTTCTGGCGGTCGATGGCCGCTCGGTCGGCTCGCAGGGCGGCGATTCGTTCTACTTTGCTCGCGCCTTGGCTCCATCCAACTCGGGCGACGCCGCGCACTTCCAAGTGCAGAGCGTCGGCGAATTCGAACTGCACGCCGCCGATCTCCGAACTACCGCCATTGTCGTCCTGGCCAACGTCCGATCGCTTCCAGCTGATCAATGGAAGCGGCTCACGCGATTCGTCCGCGATGGCGGCGGACTCTTCGTCGCCGCGGCCGATCAGGCCGATCCCGAAAACTACAACCGCGCCGCCCGCGAACTGCTTCCGGCCGCCCTCGTCCGCATTGACGAACGCAACCCCGACGCCCCCGACCTCCCGACGTTGCAGATCGCCGATGCATCACACCCGGTTCTCGCCGACTTCGGCGCGCAACCCATCGGCGGCCTGCTCACCGCAAAGTTCTCGCGCGCCTGGCGCGTCGAACCGGCCGCCGAGGCACATGTCCTCCTCCGCTTCACCAACGGCGACACCGCACTCGTCGAACGCAGTGTCGGTCGCGGCCGGGTCATGCTCTGGACTTCCAGTTTAAACATGGCGTGGAACAACCTCCCCGCCCGGCCCGATTTCGTCACGCTGATGCTTAACATCGCCGGTTCGCTGTCGGCCCGCGCAGATGCGTGGCGAAACGTCCTCGTCGGCGAGTCCGCCGTCGAGCCACTTCGACAGGCAGCTCGCGGAAACGAAGCCACGCTGCGCACGCCCGATGGCAGGCAATTCACCCTTCCAATTGCGTCCGACGACGGACGCCTCGAAGTCCGCGTGCCCGGCCGCGGCCCCGACGGTTCGACCGACGAACCCGGCGTCTACGAGCTGACTGTCAACGCTTCCACCGCAAAGCTGTGCGTCAACGTCAGCCCCGCTGTCTGCGACCTGCGGCGCTGGACGCGCGAAGACCTCCGCGCATCCTTTGGTGAATCGATTGGCTGGGCCAATGCCGCTGATCCGCTCGCTGCAATCACTCAGCGCGCCGCCGCGTCGGCCGCGACGCTCCCGCTCTTGATCGTCCTGTTCGCGGTTCTCCTGATCGAGACCTTCGTCGCCCTGGGATTTGGACATCGCCGCGCATGAACCGAATCATCCATTGGCTGATTGGTTTCGACCCGCGCCGCCTCGAGCCCGGAGGCAAGTGGGCGTTCCGGCTGCTCACACCACCCGAACCCTGGGTGCTCGCCACCGGCCTCGTGCTTGCCATCGCCGTGGTCGCGCTCTGCTACTCGCGCGAGGCCACCCGTCGCTGGCCGCGTGTCCTGCTGGCCTTTTGCCGGCTCTCCGCCTTGCTCGTCGTCATGGGACTTTTTTCGCAACCCGCCCTCGTCTACACACGCAATCAGGTCTATCCCACGGCTGTCGCCGTGCTCGTCGATCGATCCGCCAGCATGGCCCTGGCCGAACGAACGACACCCGACACCGGCTCGCACCAGACGCGCTGGCAGCTTGCGACCAACACCCTGGTCGGTTCCTCAAAGCTCCTCGAGCAATTGTCCCCGCACCGCGAAATTGCACTCTGGGATTTCGCCGACTCCGCTCGCATGCTCGTGAACATCAAGTCAGGCGAGGACGATACAGTCGCCCGGAAGGAAATCGCAGCGGATCAACCCGCCGGCCCGAGAACCGACGTCGCCGGCGCTTTGAATGCAGTCCTCGACGCATCCCGCGGCGGTCGATTGGCGGCCGTTGTCGTCCTCAGCGATGGACGCCAAACCGCGCCCACTTCCATTGAGCCCGCCGTCGCGGAGGCCGTCGAACGCCGCGTCCCGATTCATACCATCGTCGTCGGCTCGTCGCGTGGAAGACGCGACATCGCCATAGTCCGCGCCTGGACCGATGGCGACGCATTTGTCGGCGACTTTACGTCAATCAACGCGCGCGTCGTTGCCGACGGATACGCCGGCCCCGTTCCGGTGACGCTCGAACTCCGCGACGCGGCCACGGGCGGCCTGCTCGCCCTCCGTCGCGTCGAGATCGACCCGCGAAAACCCGCCGCCGATCTCGAACTTCGCTTCCGGCCTACTCAACCAGGAAAGCTCCGCCTTCGCCTGACCGCACTGCCCCGCGCCGACGAAGACGACTCCGAGAACAACTCGGCCGAGGCCTCCCTGCTGGTACACGACGAAAAAATCCGCGTCCTCTACGTCGATGCCGAACCTCGCTTCGAATATCGCTTTCTCAAGAACACCCTTCTCCGCGAGCCGACGCTGGAGAGCAGCATTCTGCTCCTCTCCGCCGCACGCGACTTTCCGCAGGACGGAACCCATCCCATCCGCCGCTTCCCGGTCAGCCCTCAGGAGCTTGCCGAATATCAGGTTGTCATCCTTGGAGACATCGACCCGCGCGGCGATTGGATCAGCCCCGCTCAATTGCGAATGCTCGCCGACTTTGTGTCGTCACGCGGCGGAGGCATCGCCTTCATCGCCGGCGAACACAACACGCTGGCCCGGCTCCTTGGCACTCCGCTCGAAAAGCTCGTCCCCGTTCGCGTGTCGGCCGACTCGAAGCCCACCGCGACCTCCCCCATCACTGAATCATTCACGCCCCACCTCACCGCCGCGGGCCGGCGTCATCCGCTGTTCCGCCTCGACGTCGACTACTCAGAAACGCCGGGCGCTGCCGAAAAACCGACCGACGTCCTCAGTCGCCTGCCCGGTTGGTATTGGTTCGCGCCCGCCCCCGGTGCTGTCCCGGGCGCCGAAATCCTTGTTGAACATCCCTCCCAGGTCTCGTCCGACGGTCCCGTCCCACTTGTCGCCCTCGGTCGCTATGGCGCCGGCCGTACCTACTATCAGGGCACGGACGACACGTGGCGCTGGCGGCAGCATCAGGGCGAGGGCTATTACGATGCCTATTGGGTGAAGGTGATCCGCCTGCTCGGTCGCGAGGCCCGCCTCGGACCACTGCATCGCTGGCGACTCGAAACCGATCAGCGGCAAAATCGCATTGGCGAACCGATTCATCTCGTCCTAACAGCCGAGGACGCCGCTACCGCCGGAACCTCGCAGGAGCTATCCGCCCGCCTTACGGCGGACGATGGCGATCTCATCGAATCGATCAAGCTCCAGCGAACCGATCCGTCCGCGCGAACCTTTGACGCCTCGTTCTGGCCGTCCGCTCCCGGTCGCTATCGGGCCACTGCGGATGTCTCCGTCGAAACGCCCTCACACCCGCCCGTCACGGCCACATTCGAGGTCGACGCCGATGCCGAAGAGCGTACTCAGCCGGCGGCCGATCGCGACTTTCTCCAGATGATCTCCGCTCGAACGGGCGGCAAATGCGTCGACCCGGCCGACGCCGCATCGCTGGTCAACCTCATTCCCGATCGAAGCATTCTCGTGCCGGACGACCTCGTGCAGCCGCTGTGGGATACCAAGTTTGCGCTGCTCCTGTTCGTGCTGCCCATCACGCTCGAGTGGATCGTCCGCAAACTGCGAGGATTGGCGTGAGATGAGACGATTGCCGGACAAATCGCGAGAGCAACTCGACGCCGCCGGCGGCGTGTTGGAGCAACTCGCCCGTCTCCGACGGCGCCTGCGAGTCCTCCTGCTCGTTGACGGCACGGCGCGCGTGATCGCGGTCGCCTCCATCGCATTCCTCGCCATCGGCGTTGTCGACTATTGGCTCGTCCTGCCGTGGCTCCTGCGTACGGCGATCGCGACTTCGCTGCTGATCGGCTTGCTTGCAATGACCGATCGCCGAATCGTGCGCCCGCTGATCAACCGCATCCCGCTTCGTGAAATCGCCTCGCGCCTCGCACGCCGAACGCACGACGCCGACCGCCTCGCGAGTCTCGTCGATCGGGCCGAGGGGCACGCCGCCGGTGCGCCCGAATTGTGGCAGCGCGTCGACGCCGAAGCCCGCGCCGCTGTCGCCGCACAACCGATCGAATCCGTCATGAACGCCCGACGGCCGCTGAAAGCCGTCGCCTGCGGTTCTGCTTCGCTCCTGGCGGTGCTGGTCTTATCGCTCGCGGCGCCCGGCTGGATGCACACCGCCTGGCATCGACTGATCTGGCCGCCGGGCGCGGCCGCATGGCCGACGCGCGTCGGCATCGAACCCCTGACCCGCTCCAGCAAAGTCGCGCGGGGCGAGCCATACATCACGGAGATGCGCATCACCCGCGGCGGCGATCCCGACCTGCGCGCCTTTCTGGTCGTCGCCGAGAAAGATCGCCCCACGCAGCGCCTGATGATGAGACTGGACTCCGACGGAACCTACCGCCGCACGATCGAATGCGTGACGGCCGACACCCGCTTCTGGTTCGAGTCCGGCGACGCTTCGACCGCCGCCACGCCGGACATCCTCCGCGTGGTCGATCGCCCGGCCGTTCGGCGCATGACCGCCGACGTCACGCCGCCGCCCTACGTCCGCAATGGAAAATCATGGACCGAATCGCTCGACGATCGCCGCATCGCCGTTGTTCAAGGCAGTAAGATTTCGGTGATCGTCGACGCCACCAAGCCGCCCAGGCGCGACGCCGCTGGAAACACACGGGCGGTTCTGCGTTTCGATGACGGAACCGAAGTGCCCCTCGCGTCGACCGACGCCGAGCCAACGCGACTGCGTGGCGATTTCGTCGCCGATGCTGCCCGCCGCTTCGAAGTCGCCATGGTGGATCGCGACGGCCTCACCTCCGGCCCACAGCAGTCCTGCGAGGTCGAGGTCAAACCCGACGATCCCCCTTCCGTCGCCATTGTCCGCCCGCCTGCCGCGATTGAGGCCGCGCCGATCGCCGAAGTATCAATCCGCGTCACCGCCGAGGACGACTTCCGGCTGAAATCGCTCGCACTCGAATGCACTATCGCCGATCACTCACCCGTCCCGCCGTTCGACTTGCTCGCTGCCGCCGACGTCGCCCCTGCGGCGGCTCGCGTCACGATCGACCATGTCATGCGACTCGCCGATCTCAAGGTGAAGCCCGGCGACACGATCGAGTATCGCGCCGTCGCGGCCGACGACGCCGAGCAGGCCGGAAAGCCGCGCGATCCCGTCCGCACCCCGCTCTCGCGAATCCGTGTTGTCGAAGCCGCCGACCTCGCCGAACGAATTCGCGCCGACCAGACCGCCCTCCACGCACAGATTCGCACCATCCTCGCCGCCGAAGAGGTCATTCGCGATCGTACAACCGCCGCCATGAATCCCGCGCTGCAATCCGAAGATGCCGACGACACCTCCGCCGGAACACTCGAATCGCTGGGTGGACAGCAGCGCGGCGTCATCGCCCGCGCCCGTCAGCTCGCCGCCCAATTCAACGACATCGCCGACCGCATTCGCGCCAACGGACTCAAGCTCGAAGATCTCTCCGCAACCCTTCCGGCGACGTCGCGCGAACTCGCCGAAATCGCGGACGGCCCCATGACTGCAGCCAACTCGCTTCTCGCGCAGGCCGCGCAGGCGCCCGCGACCGCGCGCGGCGATTCCGTCACCCGCGCCCTCGCCTCCGAATCCGACGCCATTGCGAGACTCAATCGCCTGCTCGAATCGGCCGGCGAACTGCATGACGTGCCCGATGTCGTTCGCAAACTACGCGAACTGCTCGATCGCCAGGAAGCACTGGCTCGCACCGGTTCCGACCTCGCCAAGCGCACCGCGGGCGTCGCCAACGACCGCCTCCCCGCCGCCGAACGCGAACAGCTCGCGCAATCCGCGCGCGATCAGGAGCGGCTGGCTGACGAAGCTCGCCGCGCGGTCAAACGCATCGGCGAACTGGCCAGCGTCACCAAAGATCGCGCCGCCGCAACCGCGCTGCAGCGTGCCTACGGCGCGGCCGATGGCGCCGGTGTCGCCGACAAGATGGCCGATGCAGCCCGCCAATTGAACGAAAATCGAACTAGTCGCGCCGTCGATCTACAGCACGAGGCCGAGACCGCCCTCCGCAGCGTCCTCGCCGCGCTGGAACAGGCCCCCCTTCGCCAACTGGAGGAACTCACTAAGCAACTCGCCGACCTCAACCGCCGCCTCGACCGGCTGATTGCCGCTCAGCAACGCCTCATCGACGAAAACCGCGCCGCCCGCGCGGACAACGCCGCGGCCGGCCCGTCAAAACCCGCCGACGAATCCGCCGATCGCCTCCGCCGCCAAGCCGAGCGACAGAGCACGCTCGCCACAACGACCTCCGGCCTCACCCGCCGCCCCGAACCCAGCGGCGAGAATGGTGAAACGGTCCGCAAGACGCTTGCAAACGCATCCGGACACATGAAAGACGCCGCCACAAAGCTCGATAGCGGCGACGAGAAACCGGCCCTCGACGAGCAGCGAACAGCCCTCGACTCCCTCAAGCAAGCCCGCGACCAGCTCAACAAACTCGAAGACAAAGCCGCCGAAGAACTGTCGCAGCGCTCGCTCGACGCCATTCGTGACGAGCTTGTCCGCATTCGGAATGAGCAGGAAAAACTCCGCGGACTGACTCGCGCCCTCCCCGCCGGAGCAGCCAACCGAGCTATCCGGCTTCGAGCAACCAGTCTCGCCGGGCAGCAGAGCAAGCTCGCCACTCCGCTCGAAGCCGTTAAGAAGCGGATGGGCGGAGCAATCGTTTACGTGTACGTCTGCGACGCGATCCTCGCGCGCATGAAGCAATCCGCCGATGCACTCAAGGCCGCCAAACGCGACCAGGCCGTCACCGATCAGACGCGGATCGTCCAGGACCTCAGCCGCCTCATTGACGCCATCGCCCAGCTGCGCCGGCAACGAGACGACGCGCGCTTCGCCGAATCTGCGGCCGCCGGTGGACAGGGTGAATCCGGCACGCCCGATCGACCCGTTCCGCCGATTGCCGAGCTTCGAGTGCTGCGCCTTCTACAATCTGAGTTGAACGACCACACGGCCGACGCAGCGCGCGACCCCGCAGCCAACGCCGAAGGCATTCAGGACCTCGCCGCCCAACAGCGAGACTTGCTCGACCTGGCGAAGAAAATGATGGAACGCGCCCGCGCCCAGCAGGAGAAGCCATGAAACATCACCAAGCGGCTCTCGCAGCCCTTCTCTTCGCGGCCATACCCGCCCTGGCCGACCCGCCTACATCGCAACCGGCCGACTCATTCACTCGGCGGCTGCTCAAAGGCGACTCCACGCAGGGCGACCCGCTCAACCGCATGATCGAATCGATGGACCAGGCCCGGGCCGGCCTCGCCGACCGGCGCGACACCGGCCGTGACACCCAACTCGCCCAGAAGCAGGCCCTTACCGCCCTCGACGAACTCATCGAATCGGCTCAACGCTCCTCCGGCTCCGACGGTTCATCCAAGTCTTCCAAGACCCAGAAGCGCCGCACCGGCCAAGCCAGTCCGCAACAGAAGAAAGCCGCCTCACCCGGAAAGGCCGACGGCAAAGCTCCCGCCACTCAGCCCGCCGCCGGTCCGACACGCGGCGACCGCTCCGGCGTTAGCGCGAATGTCGGCGAAGCCCCGCGCCGCTGGGGCAATCTGCCGCCGCGCGACCGAGCCGAGCTTCTCAATGGCCTCGACGAAGAGATGCCCGCAAAGTACCGCGAACATATCGAGCGCTACTATCGCTCGCTAACCGAAGAGGAAAAGCCATGACACCGCGCCGCACCGCCGTCGCCATCGTACTTTTTCTGTCGACCGCTTCGCTCGCGGCGCCCTCCACGCAACCCGTCTCGTCGTCCGACGACGAATACACGCCGGAAACGCTGGCAGCCATCGATCGCGGCCTCGCCTGGCTCGCAGCCCATCAATCCGATGACGGCTCCTACGGTGCTGGCTCCCAATATGGTCGCCACGTCGGCATCACCGGCCTGGCCGGCATCGCCTTCATCGCCGACGGCGATCTCCCCGGTCGCGGCCGTTACGCCAAAAACGTCCAGCGCTGCCTCGACTTCATTCTCAAATCCACGGCCGAGCAGTCCGGCCTCGTCGCCGCTGAAACGTCCTACGGCCCCATGTACGGCCACGGTTTCGCCACCCTCTTCCTCGCCGAAATGTACGGCGCCGCCCCCAACCCCGACCTCCGCGAAAAACTCCGCAAGGCCATCCTCCTGATCGTCCGCACGCAAAACGACCAGGGCGGCTGGCGCTATCACCCCGTTAAGGCCGACGCCGACATCTCAGTCACCATCTGCCAGATCATGGCCCTCCGCGCCGCCCGCAATGTCGGCATCGACGTCCCCAAATCCACCATCGACCGCGCCATCCGCTACGTCCGCGACAGTCAAAACCCCGACGGCGGCTTCCGCTACATGCTCGACTCCCCCGGCTCAATGTTCGCCCGCTCCGCCGCAGGCGTGGCCGCGCTCTTTTACGCCGGCATCTACGAAGGCCGCGACATCGAGCGCGGCGTTGCCTACCTCGAAAAATTCACCCCGGGCAAATCGCAGGAACAAACCCACTTCTACTACGGCCATTACTATGCCGTGCAGGCCATGCACTTCGCCGGCGGCGCGCACTGGCGCGCCTGGTGGCCCGCCATCCGCGATGACCTGATCTCAAAGCAGGCCGCCGATGGTTCATGGAACGGCGAAGGCGGCACCGAATACGGCACCGCCATGGCCCTCATCGTCCTGCAATTACCCAACAACCTCCTGCCGATCTTTCAGAAGTAGGCGATATCATCCATCGAATGATTCGCCTCGCCCCGTTGAT
Source organism: Planctomycetota bacterium (assembly GCA_015654675.1). Lineage (GTDB taxonomy): Bacteria > Planctomycetota > Phycisphaerae > UBA1845 > UTPLA1 > SpSt-539. Next base: position 34,835 of record JAATGM010000010.1, read on the forward strand.
CGCGCTGCTCGTTCCCGTCATCGCCTCGGCGGCCAGTCCCGCAATGTCCGTCGAGCCGCTCGCCGGGCCGCCCCAATCCGCCCGCATCAAATCATGTTCGCTCGAAGCCGGCCTGACGCTCGACGCCCCCAATGCCGCCCCACCCATCAAGGCGACCGACCTGAGCCGCATCACCAACCCGGCCGCCATCGAACGAATCAGCCCCAGCGACTGGACTTTCATCACAACCGACGGACAGCGAATCCTCGGCAAAATCGAATCCGGCGACGAAGGCCATATCACAATCAGGCACGCCGCGCTCGGCCCACTCGTGCTTCCGATCGAATCCATCACCGCGATCATCGCGAGCCCCAATCGCACGCAACGGATCGCCTCAGGCGAATCCGATCGCGTCTTGCTCGCCAATGGTGACGTCTCGATCGGGATCATCCGCGAAATCAACCGCGACAAGTTGCGCGTCGCCGACGCCAATTCCGAAAACGAACGATCCATCGACACAACCCTCCTGCAGCGCGCCGACTTCGCAAACCCATCCACCCAGCCGGCCGCAGAACTCGCCGCGCTGCTCCGCCTTATCGACGGAACAACCATTCGCGCCTCAGAGCTCAACTGGCGCGACGACAACATCGACGTCGTCCTGCTCGGCCGCCAGCGCGCCCGCCTCGCACCCGAAGCCACACGAGTCATCGAAATCGTCGGCGGCCCGCGCGTCTGGCTCAGTGACCTCGAACCCGCCGCCTTTGAGCACAAACCCATCCTCGGACCACGTCTCAACCTGGGTCGCGACGTAAACGCCCTCGGCAAGCCGCTCCGCTTCAACGGACGCACTTACGATCGCGGGCTCGGCCTGCACTCCGCCCAGCGAATCGAATACGCCCTCGATCGACACTACAAACACCTCCGCGCAAACGTCGCCATGGACGAGTCAGCCGGCTCCCTCGCCGACGCCACGCTCCGCATCACGCTCGATGGCCGCGAGGCCGCCCGCCTCGACCACCTCCGCGCCGGCCAGCCCGCCCATCTTCTCGAAGTCGATCTCTCGAACGCCGACCGGCTGGTCATCGAAGTCGACCCCGCCGCTAACGCCGATATTCAGGACCGTCTCAATCTGCTCGATGCGTCCCTGCTCAAGAACTGATACCCCGCCACGGAATCCGCAATCCGACTCGCCCCGCGAAGCGAATACCTATTCAGCCCGCGCCCCTACACGCGGGCAAAAACGTGGCTCGCCAAGGCCGAGGGGGAACGGCGGGCGCGACCGGGAGAGTTCGCGCCCGTCGCCCTGTCGGCATCAGAACCGGACCACTAAGATGCAACCCGACTTGTGGAGTCCGACCTCGCCGTGCCCCAGACCCTGCTACAGCGCGTGGCCGCCGGCGATCCCGCCGCAATTGATGAGTGCATCCGGCAATACGGGCCGCTCGTCTGGTCGCTCGCCCGCCGATTCTTCCCGAGACACCCGGACGCCGAAGACGCCGCGCAGGAAATCTTCATCGAACTCTGGGAAAAGGCCCCGCGCTACGACGCCAACATCGCCTCCGAACAGACCTTTGTCGCCATGATCGCTCGCCGACGACTGATCGATCGCAAACGACGCGTCTCTCGCGGTCCGGCCGTCTCAGCTCTTGAAGACAACGACTTCGCCGCCAGGCCGGCCATCTCCACGCCCGACACCGCCGCCCTCAATGAGGAAGTCGCCGGAGTCCGTCGCGCCGTGGCATCGCTGGAACCCGACCAGCAACAGCTCCTGCAGCTCTTCATCTCAAACGGCTGGTCTCACGGCAAGATCGCCGAACACCTCCGGCTCCCGCTCGGCACGGTCAAGACGCGTCTTCGCCGCGCGATTCTGACCGTACGCGAGACTCTCGCCGCGCGGAACACGCCCGATTCGGCGGAGGTGTCGCGATGATGCCGCGTAATCTCCCCGACAACGACCGACTCATCGACCTGCTCATCGAGCGCGCCACACAGGGTCTGTCCGATTCCGACGCGGCCGAGCTGGCCCGTCTGCTCGCCCAATACCCCGACTTCGACCCGGACACGCTCGACTACGCCGTCGCCGCGATTGATTCCGCACTCGCCGAGCCGATCCCCGGCGAACTTCACGCCGCGCTGATGGCCCGCATCCGTGCCGACGCAAATCGGACAAATCGCGTCACTCAGCCGGCTGCGCCCGCGCGCTTCGCCGCCCTCGGCTGGCTGGCCGCCGCCGCGTCGCTCTTCATCGCCGCCGCCGTCTGGCTCAACTCGCGCGCCATCCCGCCAACGCCGCCGCCCCCGGCCGAGCGCCGCGAAACGCTTCTCGCGCAAGCCCCGGACCTCGTCAAAGTCACGTGGCAATCACAAGACCCGCGCTACGCCGCCGTCAGTGGCGACGTCGTCTGGAGCACCGGCCGCCAGGAGGGTTACATGCGCCTCAAAGGCATGCCCGCCAACGCGCCGACAGCGCAGCAATATCAGCTTTGGATCGTGGACCCCGCGCGCGACAAAAATCCCATCGACGGCGGCGTTTTCGACGTACCCGCCGGCGTTGCCGAAGTCGTCATCCCCATGAACGCCAAACTCGCGGTGGGCAAGCCCGCTGCCTTCGCCATCACCCTTGAAAAACCCGGTGGCGTCGTCGTCTCGGCCGGTCCGCTCCTCGTCGTCGCCCCGGTAAAGAGCTGACATCGGATAAACTCCCGGACGATGTCGCCGTTCACCGGAACCATCGAAACCACTCACGGCCCGCTCACCCTCGGGGGCCGCACGCTCGTGATGGGAATCCTCAACGTAACCCCCGATAGCTTCAGCGATGGCGGACGCTATCTCGATCCGCAAGCCGCTGTCGCCCGCGGTCTTCAACTCGCTGCCGACGGCGCCGACGTCATTGACATCGGTGGCGAATCCACCCGCCCCGGCAGCGACCCGGTGACAGCCGACGAGCAATGCCGCCGGGTCGTCCCGGTCATCGCTAAACTCCGCGATCGCGGACTCACGATTCCCATCTCAATCGACACCCGCTCGGCAATGGTCGCCGCTGCCGCACTCGATGCCGGCGCGGACATCGTGAACGACGTCTCCGCCCTCCGCGACGACCCGGGCATGTCCGAGACGGTCGCTCAGCGCCGTTGCCCGGTCGTATTGATGCACATGCAAGGCGCGCCCAAGTCTATGCAGGAAAAGCCGAGATACACCGACGTCGTAGCCGAACTGCTCGACTTCTTTCGAGAGCGAATGACACACGCTGAAAAAGCCGGTATCGAAAAAGTGAAAATCATCCTCGACCCCGGCATCGGCTTCGGCAAATCCACCGATCACAACTGGGAAATCCTCCGCCGCCTCCGCGACTTCCACCAGCTCGACCGCCCGATTCTCGTCGGAGCATCGCGAAAGCGCTTCCTCCGCGCCCTCGCCGGCAACGAGGCCGCCGACGCAGCGGATTCAAGACCCGTACTCGCTGCATCCATCGCCGCGGCGATCGCTTGCGTACAGTCAGGTGTGCAACTCGTTAGAGTCCACGATGTAAAAGAGTCTCGAGCGGCAATCGCCGTCACGGAATCCGTGAAGACTGTGTAACAGGAGAACGATCCAATGCACACTCAGCGTTCCGCCATCGCCGCAGCAATCGTCGCGCTCCCCCTCCTCACCGGCTGCGCCCTCTTTCAGGCGACAACGGCGTCGAATGTTTACTCCACGAAGATTGATCAAAATCGGAAGCTCACGCTTTACGAGTTCTGGGGCTATAACGCGATCACTGACGATCCCGAGTTCAACTATTCGGAACTATCGCTGGCACTTGAAGGTGACTCAAACATCATTCTCAGGGAACAAGTCGCCCGCGTTCACCGACCAAAGGCAGATCAAACAAAGAACCATGGACGGTTTGATCTCGGTTGTCTTGAGGCCCGCGTCAGTACCGATCGCGAACGCCTTTGGATCGTCGATCGCGACAATGCCATCGTCATCTGCGCGATCGACCTGAATCGCGCGACGGTGGTCGGCAAGGATCAGATGCTCCCGTTCTGGGCCACTCCATCCGGTGGCGTCCGCCTTGAACCGACGGGAGGCGAAAAGGCCTGCAAGACCGAATCGACCGCCCTCGGCCAAACGAGCCGAACCACTGCAACGCCGACGCAGCAGACTCAAGACCCGTACTGGCCGCATCCATCGCCGCTGTAATCACGTGCGTGCCGTCAGGCGTGCAACTCGTTAGAGTTCACGACGTAAGAGAATCCCGAGCGGCAATCGCCGTCACGGAAATCCTCTAGATTCGCTGATCGGAGAACGATCCATGCACACCAGTCGTTCGGTCCTCGCTGCAGCAACTGCATCGCTCCCCCTCCTTGCGGGCTGCCTTTTTGAGGCGCAAAAGGTGCAAACCCTGTACAGCGCAAAGATCGACAACAATCGCTCTATCGCGCTACGTTCACATTCGGTAACGAATGCGCTGAGTTCGGGCCCGCGTTTCAACTTCTGCGAGCTGCAATTCACTGGCTACGAGGGTGAATGCACAAGCGACTCCACAAGCTTCGGCCGCCGCCCGAACTCGGGAAATGGCGGCTATTCTTCAACATTGACCAAACTGGAGGGCCGAACCGACGATTCTTGCAGTCGCGTCTGGATTATCGATCGGGACTCGAATCAAGTCATCGTTGCGTACGACATAGCCTCCGGTCGCATTTTTCCGATGGACGACGCGATGCCAGACTGGGCACAACCCGATGCTGGAACTTCCCTGGCGCTGGCCCCGCCCGTCGAATACAGCACCCAGACGATTGTCGGAATGGGCTTCGGCGTTCGTCGCTAATCGACACGGTCCCGTGCCATAGGCCGCGCGCAGCACACAAGCACTGCAATTAAGGCGGCCAGCAAGACAATCCCTAACGGATGATACGAAACCGACTCGGCCCACATCCCGCGCACCGCGCAGCTCAAGCTCCGCGCCAGCCCGCATCCCGGACACCGAATGCTGAACGCGATCCGATACAGGCAAACCGGCGTTTCCACTCCGTGCGCCGGCAGCAATCGCGCCGCCACCAGAACCGACGCAGCCCCCAACCCAACCAGTCGCCTCCGTGGATGAAGATATGCGAAACTCACGTGCCACCCTGCTGCTGCGACAGCAGCGTAAACAGCATCTGCCCGCCCAGTATCGCCCCGAGCACGGTCACGACGATCGACACGCCCAGCGCAAACTTCAGATGCATGTTATCCTGCCGCACGAATCCGTAATAAAGCGAATAGAACCCGCACGTGAACAAACAAAGGCATCCCTGCGCTGCGCTCTCCTGAAAGGCAACCACCAGCAGCCAGATCGAAGCCGCCAGCGAATAGACCGTCTGCGCGATTTGGAACGCCGCGGCCAGCGCAGTGTTCTGCGACGCCGCGACGTAGAACGCCACGAAGAACACCAGCGAGCCGACGCCGAAAAACCACCCAGTCTGCCAGAACGGCGCGGCTCCTACCGCAGCGGTTGAACTCGATTTTCTCGCAATGATGGTGCGCCCGATGTGCTGCGATGCCGAATCCGTCGGCGGACTGCTCTCTTCGCCGATAGTCCTCCCTGTCCGGCGGTCGTACCCGCATTCCGTGCAGATCACCGCGTCAGTTGGCACGCCGCAACCGCACCCCGGACAGTTCATCGTTGGCAGTGCCGTCGACGATCCGACATCGAGCAAATCGTCGAACTGCGAAAGGTCGGCGTCTGCCGGCAGTACTTCCACCCTGGGCTCGCTCGATTTCCGGATCGCAGCCGCCTTCTGTAGCTTCAGCGCCCGCGTCGCCTCGTAACACGTCTTGCAGTAATAACGACCCTTGGAGTCCTTCACACGCGGCACGTGTGACAACTCAAGACCGCATTTGCGGCAACGCTTCTCAGTTGCGCCCGACCCGAGTGGCAAGGCCATCACGCATCCCCGAAAGACGGTCAAATCGGCGCGTTAGATCGCAAACCTGCAACCACCTGGACCCATTCTAAACTATTCGCGGATGTCCGCGGAATCCCCTACGCCCCTACCGCCGAGTATCGCTTCAACCCCGCCGTCCACATCAATCGAAACACAACGATCCCCACCACCAGCCAGCCCATCTGCCATAAAAGCCCGGACGCGGCACGGCTCGGCGTAAGCTGCCCCGCCAGCAACTCCGACGGGTAAGCCATGATCCAACGGAACGGCAGCAGGTCCGAAATGACCCGCAGCTGTTTCGGCAGCAACTCGATCGGCGCCATCCGCCCGCCAAAAAACAGACTCGCCCCGAACCAGAGTTCTCCCACCGAATCCATCTTGGTGAAGAAAAACGCGAGGCACCCGATCGCATAGCCCCACACAAAGTTGAGCAGCCATGCCATCATCAGCGCCGCCCCCGCCAGTCCCGCGTCGCGCGGCGTCGTATGAAACGTGGGCCGGACGATAAGCGCGATGACGCCCCAGATCGGCACCAGCATGATCATGGTCACCAGCTTGTAGGCCGTGTTCGCCGCAAACGCCTCCCAGATGGGCAGGATCGGCCGCAGCAGCTCAGGGCTGAGCCGCCCCGTCCGCACCCGCCAGCCCATTTCATAAATGTCCCACGCCGTGCACAAATGCCCGACGATCATGGTCATCAGGAAGTACGCCAGCATCTCCCCGGTCGAGAGCGATCCGATATGCCCGGGATTCTTCGACGCCGATGCCGCCGCCGTCCAGACCGACATCAGCACTGCCGGCGAAACAATACCCCACGCCGCCCACAGGGCGATCTCGGCGCGATACTGAAGCATGTTCGCGATCTCGACCCGCAGCAGCGTCGGCATCGCCGAGATAACGCGATTCACGTTGCCGCCCCCGCTGCTGTCGTCTGCTGCGCCGGCTGCGCGGCGTTCGCGCGCTCGCGCGATTCGTGATACATCCGTTCAATCACGTCCTCTATCGGCGGATCCGAAATCGAAAGATCCAGCACGGGTAACTCAGCCAGCAGCCGTCCGGTCGCTGCCGCAACCGTGTCCTTTGGCATTCGCAACGTCAGCTTCCGCTCCTGCCGCGACGTCAATTCTCCATACGGCCCGAAGTCGAATCCCTCCAAATCGCGGGTTAGGTCGATCGTGACAACCTTGTACGGCGCAAGCCGCGCCGAGAGTTCCGGCAGCGGCCCGTCAAACAGGATCTTCCCGTGATCGATCAGAATGATTCGCCGGCAAAGCGCGGTCACATCCGCCATGTAATGGCTCGTCAGGATGATCGTCGCGCCAAATCGCCGGTTGTATTCCCCAATGAACTTTCGAATCCGCGCCTGCATCGTGATATCGACGCCGATCGTCGGCTCATCCAGGAAGAGCACTGCCGGCCGGTGCAACAGCGCAGAGCACAGCTCACATTTCATTCGCTCGCCCAGCGAAAGTGTCCGCACCTGCTTCTTCAGCAGCGGCCCGAGTTCCAGAAGTTCCACCAGCTCGTTGAGCGTCTCCTGAAACGGCGCCTCCTCCAGTTGATAGATCGCCGCGTGAACCAGAAATGAGTCCATCGCCGGCAGGTCCCAGTTGAGCTGAGTCCGCTGGCCCATGAGCATCGAGATCCGTTGCAGATAACTCGCCTCGCGCTTCCACGGAACGTGCCCCATTACGTCCGCTACGCCGCCGGTCGGATGCAACAATCCCGACAGCATCTTCAGCGTGGTAGTCTTGCCCGCCCCATTGGGCCCCAGAAAGCCGACAATCTCCCCCGCCTCGACCGAAAAATTGACGCGATCGACCGCAACCACATTCTTGAACTTGCGGCGGAATACGCTCCCCAGCGCAGCTCGAAGTCCCCCCTCGCGCTCCGGAACTCGAAATGTCTTGCACAGCTCGCTGACTTGTATCTGCGGCACGAAACACCACTATCCGACGAACCAGCGCGCCGCATCCACGGAGGCGAGCGCGACTATCTTAGCGACCTGCCGTCGCCGCCGCCTTCGTCGGCTCGCGCAACAGCGCTCGCAAATCGACCGCTACCGGCTTACGCCGTCCGGCCGACTCCGTCGCACTGGCCGTCGCGAGATGCATGATGCCCTTGTTGGGCTCGAATACAATCGTGTGATATGTCAGCATCGCGCCCCCGGTGCCCGGCATATTGACCGACGCCGCAATCCGCCAGACATCCTCAACATCCAGCGTCTGCTTCTTGCTGCGGGCGTCGATCAGCGCCGCCATCAATTTGGCATATCGCGGACAGGTCGGCCCGCCGTCATGCGATTCGCCGCGCTCGCGAAAATGGTTCGTGCATGCCAGGAAACACGCCACCCCGTCCGGCTGTGGCGACGCCGGCCCGCGCAGCGTTACTCCCTCGCTGTTTGAAGTTGACCCGTCATACTCCATCACCGCGGCGGCGCACTGCTCCTGCCCGGCCTTCCACGGTTCACTCACGAATATGTTCGTCCCCACCGCGACATGCCGCTTTCGAAATAACGCCGCAACCTCGTCGATGGCCGTCGGCCCGCTCGATTTCTCCAGCGCCTCGCGCAGCGCGAGTCCCCGCGGAGTAAATCCGAGTATTCCTTCCGGCCCGCCCACCGGAACGTCATGCATCGCCACCGTCACGCCCGATGCGTTCATCCCGCTCAAACAACCCACAAATCCCGGCCAGGTGAGTGAAGCCCACCCTTCCCGCTTCGGCTTCTCACTCGGCAACTGAACCAGCACCAGTTCAGCCCCGATCATCCATGTGTGTCGGGGCCAATCCAGATTTCGAGCCGTCAGCGTCGCGCCATCCGCCGTCAGTGGCCCCCACACCGCGAACGACGAACACATCGGCCCAACCCGGTCTGAAAGGCAGTTGATCACGAGGAGATCCCCGTACTCCAACGGCCGATCCAGCCCCGCGATCTTCGCCCCGTCGCCCAGCCGAGCGCGAAACCCGGCAACGATCCCCTCCATCTCGCGCCGATAAACCGCACGCGGCCGCATCAGCGATTCCGCCATCGGCCGCGTCATCGCGTTGTAGTTCTTCGCACCACCGCTGAATCGCACATCGGCCACGAACGACTCAAACAGCCGCTTGATCTCGTCGGCCAGCAGCCATCCGTGCGCATATCCGCGCTCTTCCGACGTTCCCCACACGCGCAGCACACGCATGTCGCCGATGCGCGATAGCTCGCCACAGATCGGTTGCTTCGCCGCCGGCTCCGCGCAAGCCGCGCCCGCCGTAGCGAACAATAGACATGCCGCCAGTCGCGCCGACCATGCCAACCGGCGATCTCCCATTAGTTCTTCCCCGGCTTCCCGCGCTTCTTCCCCGCGGCCGCCCCATTCTCATCCGCCGCGCCCTCGTCCACGGCCTTGTCCGCTCCCTTGCCGCCCTTGGCCACCTTGCCGTTCACCAGGCCCTCGCGTTCGAGGATCTTATGCCGGATCTCCTCGAACAGGTCCATGTTGTCCGCCAGGAACTGCTTCGCGTTCTCACGCCCCTGCCCAAGCTGCACATCGCCATATCGCAGCCAGGCACCTTGCTTCTCTACAATGTTGTCGCGCGTCGCCAGGTCCAGCAGATCACCCGTCCGGCTGATCCCGCTATCGAACATGATGTCGAACATCGCCTCGCGGAACGGCGGGGCCACCTTGTTCTTCACCACGCGCGCCTTCACCTGGTTGCCGATCGAGCGCTCGCCATCCTTGATCGACGTCACCCGCCGGATGTCGATCCGCACCGACGAATAGAACTTCAGCGCCCGTCCGCCTGGCGTCGTCTCCGGATTGCCGAACATCACGCCGATCTTCTCGCGAATCTGGTTGATGAAGATCACCACGCAGCGGCTCTTCGCGACGGCCGCCGTCAGCTTCCGCATGGCCTGGCTCATCAGCCGCGCCTGCGCCCCGGGGTGCACCGACCCCATCTCCGCCTCGATCTCGCTCTTCGGAATCAACGCCGCCACCGAGTCAACCACGATCACATCCACCGCCCCCGAGCGGATCAGCATCTCGGTGATCTCCAGCGCCTGCTCTCCGGTATCCGGCTGGCTCACCAGCAAGTGTTCAAGGTTCACCCCGCACCGCTTGATCCAGACCGGGTCCAGCGCGTGCTCGGCATCGACAAATGCCGCGACTCCGCCCGCCCGCTGAGCCGACGCAATCACGTTGAGCGCCAGCGTCGTCTTTCCGCTCGACTCCGGCCCAAATACCTCCACGATCCGACCGCGCGGCAGCCCGCTCCCACCCAGCGCCAGGTCGAGCGACAATGCCCCGGTGCTCAGCCCGTCAAAGTTCGCCGGCTTGCTCGGGTCGAGCTGCATGATCGACCCCTTGCCATACGCCTTCTCGATCTGCTGCAATGCCCGTCCCAGCGCCTGCTGCCGCTTCGAATCAACTTCGGCCGTCATCATGCTGAATCCTTTCGTCCCGCGGGCCGCCCCGTCGGCTTGTCGCACTATAGAACCATCATCCCGGCGTCTCAATTCAGTTCGGCCAACCGCTCGCGCGACCGCCGACGCCCATCAGCCCCGAATCCTAACAAAAACCGTATATATGCCGCAACCCCCTTTTTCGCGCCAATTTCGCCTTATCCGCTATTCACGGAAATTTCCCGTTTTCCTCCCCGACGCCCGACGTTAAACCCTTATCCTGACAAAAGATCGCCCGCCTGCATTTTTTTGGCGTTTTCGCTGACAGGCGGCCGAATCCTCAGCCGTCTATTGGAGTGGTGGTTGTGGCAGTCGAAGAACGCGTCGAGACCGGCGACGAGCCGCTAATCGTCTCCGCCCAGGGCGGCGACCGTCGCGCGCTCGACGATCTGATTCGAAGGCATGACCGATGGGTGCGTGGCGTGGTTTACTCGACTCTGGGAAATCCGAATCAGGTGGACGACGTCGTCCAGCAGATCTGGACCAACGTCTGCCAACAGATCGGAACCCTGACCGACCCCGCCCGCTGGCGAAGCTGGCTCTTCCGCCTCGCCCGCAACGCCGCCATCGACGCCGGACAGAAACAGTCGCGGAGAAAAAAGGCCTTCACTCCGCTCAACACCGAAGCCGATGTCGCCGCCCCGGACGAGCGACCCGTCGCCGGGATGATCGCCGATGAGGAACGAACAAAAATCATGCAGGCCATCCGTGCCCTTCCGGCCATCTACCGCGAGCCCTTCGTCCTGCGCCATGTGCAGGACTGGTCCTACGCCCAGATCGGCGAAACCCTCGAATTGCCGGTCGACACGGTCGAAACCCGTCTCGTCCGCGCCCGGCGCATGCTGAAAGAGTCCTTGCAATCGATGAAGACCGAACTATGAGTCTGAATACCGAACAACTCGAACGCCTTATCACCCGCCAGCTCGACGGCGAAATCACCGACGCCGAACGCAGCATGCTCGACCGCGAACTGGCCGAGAACTCCGCGGCCCGCCAGCTCTTCGATGAGTATCGCGGCCTCGATCTCCGCGCCCACGCCGCCGTTCAGGTCTTCTGCGAGCCGGCCCCCGCGACGATTCCGTTCCGTCGCCCGCAAAGCTCGACCAATCGTTCAATCTGGATGAAAACCATTCCCGGATTGCTAGCCATCGCCGCGGCCGTCGCGTTCTTCGTAGCTCCTTCGCGTCGCGTCGCCAACAACGTTCCTATTGCGACCGGCCTGCAGGCCAAGCCGCAGCTCGACATCGTCGCGCACGACCCGCTCAAGGCGTACGATCCGCATCTCTCGCCCCTCGAACAATCCAACCGCATCGCGGCCAGCGGAAACGCCCAGCTGATTGACTATGTCGATCGCCCCGCCATCCAGCCAAGGAACCGCCGCCAGAGCCAGACCCGCGACTGGATCGGCATCGTGAATGACAAGGGCGATCAGGTCTATCTGCTCGAACAAAACCACCGCCGGACGCGAATCGTCCCGGTGAAGTCCGACTTTTGAGTAACGCCCGTTTACCGGTCCGCCGCCCCAGCGGGCCTCAGTTCGAAATCTGAGGAGGAATCGACATGTTCTGGATCAGACTCATCGCGATGTTCGCGTCCCTCTGGCAGCCGGCGGATTCTCGTACTCGCGATGAAGCCGCCGCCCCCGCCCACGAACGACCACCGCTTCAATGCGTGGCTTGGACGCGAATGCCGATCGGCGCGGCCCTCCCTGCTCTGACTGACGTCGTCGTCGCGCCGCCCGCATGGTCCATGGGCCGATGCGGCAACTCCATCCTCGTCGCGGCCGAAGCGCCAATCGCCGGCACCGCCGCCGGCGCACCGGGCGCCGCGACGATTGCCATCGCCCCGATGGGCGCGTCCGACAATGCCAACGACGACGATGGCGACAACGACGACGAATTCAACAAGGGCACCGGCCCCTGGATCGGCGTTCAATTGGCCCCCGTCCCCAAGGTCCTCGCCTCTCACCTCAAGCTCGACGGCGAACGCCTCATGATCCTCAACATCGCGAAAGATTCACCCGCTGATGACGCCGATCTCGAGCAATACGACATCGTCGTCGAGCTGAACGGCGAGCCGGCCGGTGCTGATGCCGGCGAGTTTGCCGGCCGAGTCCGCAAGCTCGAAGTCGACCAGCCCGCCACCCTGACCGTCGTCCGCGAGGGCGGCAAGAAGAAAATCAACATCACCCCGAGCAAGCGGCCGAAGCTCAGCGAAATCAAGTACAAGTTCAAAGTCGAGGAAGACGTAGTCGAAGACACCCAGGAATCGCGCGGCGCCATGTTCCGTCGCGGCAATGACGGTCAGTGGCAGGTCGTCCCCATGGCGCCCGCCCCGCCGGCCGCGCCCATGACCCCCGGCGCCCCGGCCATGCCTGCCGTGCCCGCCCCGCCGCCCATTCGCTTCGACATCATCGGCCGCGGCATGCCCGAAGGTAACTCCACCTTCGTCATCGTCGAATCAAAGGACGGCGTCTCCACAGAGATCCGCCGCGATGCCGACGGTTCAGTCTCCGTCACACGATCAAATTCCGATGGCGGCGAAAAGAAAACCCGCAAGTTCAAGTCCGCCGACGAACTCAAGGCCGGCGACCCCGCCGCGTGGGAAATGTACCGGCGGCTCCGCGGCAATCAGACCGGCGCTCTCAATTGGAACGGAGCCCCGGCCTGGGGCGGCAACATGTCCGCCTTCAACGACCCCAGCGTCCGGCGCGACATGGACCGCGCCCGCGCCGAGCTCGAACGCGCCATGAAGCAGGTCGAGGCCGCCAATCGCCAGGGTCGCACCTGGCAAGCGCGCTCCGGCGGCGACGCGAAGCCCGACGTCCGCTTTGAGCAGCAGCCAAATGGAACCATCCGCGTCACCACCCGCGATGGCGATCAGGAGCTCGTTCAGGTATTCACGAACGCCGACGAACTCAAGGAAAAACGCCCCGGGCTCTATAAGAAATATCAACGGCTCCACGCCGCCGACGATTCCGACGACTGATCCCAAACCGGACCTCGAAAAAAATCTTCGAGTCCCGGCGAACTTTTTGGCTCCTTCCACAACCACTGGCGGGCGCAGCCCCTAACAGGGTTGATTCCGCCGGTAACGCGGCCGGCCAGAGGTGTGCGGCGAGACGCACACCCCTGTCGGCCGCGTCCACTTTTACTCGCGACAGATATACCGTTGCTTGATTTATCCACCCCAGCGATTTAGTAATAGGTAACGGACTCATGACGGGGCGTTGACCGGCCGAGAATACAAGAGTCACGGTACCCAGCCGGTTTCAATTCGAAAGACGACCCGTCGAGGTTGCGAATGTCGCGCCAGTTCTCGCTCATCCCGGCCCAGCAGATGCGAATGGAGCAGCGGCTCACTCCGCAGCTCATTCAGTCGATGGAGATCCTCCAGCTCGCCCTCCCCGCTCTCGAAGCCCGTATTCGCGAAGAACTCGCCTCCAACCCAGTCCTCGAAGAAACCGAGGCCGAAGCGCCGGTTCGCGCCGAGGCGCCAGCCGAAGCAACACCACCAGACCCGGCCGCCGAAGAAGCCGCCCGCGAGGCCAAGGCCTTCGAGCAACTCGAGCGGATGTCGCGCGAATACGAATTCGACGGCGGCGATCAACCTTATTCTCCACGCGTCAGAAACACCGGCGAACGCGACGCCAAGCTCGACGCCATGGCCACCACGCCATCCCGCGGCATGTCGCTGCTCGAATACCTCGAATCGCAGTGGGCCATGATCGAAGCCCCCGAGCCGATCAAGCGCGCCGGAACCGTCCTCATCAACTGGATGGATCCCGACGGTTACATCCGCCTCGAATCCGAGCGCAGCGCCGCCACGTCCGAAGGTCAGAACGGAACGCTCCCGCTCGTCATCCGCCGCGACGCTGAAGAAACGCAGAAACTGATGGACGAAATCGGCCGCTCCGTCTCCCCGCCCATCGACGCGGGCGTGCTCGACGAAGCCCTCGCCCTCGTCCAAACCCTCGACCCGCGCGGCGTCGGCGCTCGCGATCTGACCGAGTGCCTCCTCATTCAGCTCGACGAGATGCCCTCCGCCCCGCCCCTCACCGGCGAGCTAGTGCAGAATCACCTGACCGACATCGGAAAGAACCGCCTCCCCGCCGTCGCCAAGGCCACCAACAAGAGCATCGAAGAGATCAAGGAAGCCCTGGCCGTCCTCAGCAAGCTTCACCATCACCCCGGCCAGCTTGTCTCCTCCTCCGAAGTGCCCATCGTCGTACCCGACGTCATTGTTGACTATTCCGACGAAGGCGACGGCTACACCGTCCGCCTCGCCCGCGGCAACAATCCCCGCCTGCGCCTCTCCCCGCACTATCGCCGCGTCCTCGAAGAAAGCCGCGACAACAAGGAAGCCCGTGACTTCCTCCGTAAACACATCGAATCAGCCGGCGCTCTCATTGACGCCATCCAATACCGCCGCGAACGCCTGCTACAGCTCGCCAAAGTCGTCGTCGACCGACAACGCGAATTCTTCGACTACGGCCCGCAATTCATCAAAGTCCTGCGCATGCGCGACCTCGCCGAAGAGTTCGGATGCGACCCCTCCACCATCAGCCGCACCGTCGATGAAAAATACGTTCAGACGCCGCGCGGCATCTTCCCCTTGCGCATGTTCTTCACCAGTGGCCAGGAAATGGCCGGCGGCGAAGAAGTCAGTTGGGACAGTCTCCGCGCCAAGGTAAAGGAAATCATCGAGACCGAGGATAAGAAGACCCCCCTCGCTGATGACGCGATCGCCGCCAAAATGAGCGAGCTCGGCTGCCCCATCTCGCGACGCACCGTCGCCAAATACCGCGCCCAACTCAACATCCCCAATGCTCGCGAACGCCAGATCTTCTAAGACCGGTTCGATTCCGCGGATTCTGGCGCTGACTCTCCTTTTGTTTTCACCGATCGGCTGCCGAAACTCGCCGACCGCCTCACCTCCAAAACGCCCACCGCCCTCCACGCAGCCCATCTACAAATTGACCGAGTCTCAACTGGATGTAGTCCTGGCCGACCTCGCCGAACGCCAACCCGATCTCGCCGCCCGTGTTGTCGCGCTCGCCCGCCGCACCATCGGCCAACCCTATCGCCTCGGTCTCCTCGGCGAAGGCGGCATCGAACCTTACGACCCGGACCCGCTCTATTGCCTGAGCGCTTCCGACTGCGTGACGTTCGTCGAACAAACCTACGCCATGGCCCTGGCCTCCGACTGGCCGGAATTTCTCACCGTGCTCAAGCGCATCCGCTACCGCGATGGAAAAATCGGCATGCTCACCCGCAACCACTTCACCGAGTCCGACTGGAATATCAACAACGCCTGGCTCTTCGACGACATCACCAAATCGCTCGCCTCCGGAAAGACCGTTCCCCTGAAGCAACGCGTCGATCGAGCCGCATTCTTCAAAAAGTTTGCCATCGGCCAGGATATCCCCGCCCAGAATTTCGTCGGCGACTTCATCCCCCGAAAACACCTCCAAAGCGTCCTCCCCGCGCTCCACGACGCCGACGTAGCCGAGATCGTCCGCGGCACCCCCGCCGCCCCCTACGTAAGTCACATGGGCCTGATCGTGCTTAGTGCCACGGGAAAGGTCATGTTTCTGCATTCCGGCGATCCGGCCGTCCGCGAAGTCCCCCTCGCCGACTACCTCGCCACCCACAAAAACGTCATAGGAATGAAGTTCCTGCGACTCAGGCCTCTAGGCCGAATCGTTGCATCCAGCCCCGCCGATCGCTAATCTGGATGGCAGCGAGTCTCATCATCTGCCGTAAATCGGCGGATTCCCCGAGTAACAACGGCAGTCGGGCAGTCGACCCGGCCCTTCGATGGAGCAGACAAATGACCAAGCGTTGTATTACGTTGATTGCCTTCGCGGCGATCTTCACGGCAGTCGCCTTCCCGGCCTCACTCTTCGCCGACGATGCGAAGATCCCGCCGCCGAAGAAAATCACCTCGGTCGAAGGCATCACCGAATACGAGCTCGGCAACGGCATGAAGGTCCTGCTCTTCCCCGACCAGTCCAAGCCGACCGTCACCGTCAACATCACCTTCTTCGTCGGCTCGCGCCTTGAGGGCTACGGCGAGACCGGCATGGCCCACTTGCTCGAACACATGGTCTTCAAAGGCACACCCGATCATCCGCAGATCTGGAAGGCCCTCCAGGACCATGGCGCCCAGTTCAACGGCACCACGTCGTTCGACCGCACCAATTACTTCGAGACGCTCGCCGCCAACGACGAGAACCTCGAGTTCGCGTTGAAGATGGAAGCCGACCGCATGGTCAATTCAAACATCGCCAAGAAGGATCTCGACTCCGAGTTTTCCGTCGTCCGCAACGAGTTCGAAATGGGCGAGAACAGCCCCGTCGGCGTCCTCTCCGAACGAATGCTCGCGTCCGCCTACCTCTGGCATAACTACGGCAAGACCACCATCGGCTCGAAGGAAGACATCGAGCGCGTACCCATCGACAACCTCCAGGCCTTCTATCGCAAGTTCTATCAGCCCGACAACGCTATGTTGGTCGTCGCCGGCAAGTTCGACCCCGCCAAGACCCTGAATCGCATCAATGAGCTCTTCGGCAGCATTCCCCGTCCGACGCGCAAGCTCAGCCCGAGCTATACCGTCGAGCCCGCGCAGGATGGCGAGCGCGAAGTCTCCCTCCGCCGCGTCGGCGATGTCCAGGCCGTTGGAGCCCTCTATCACATCTGCTCCGGCGCACACCCCGACATGGCCGCGATCGACGTCCTCGAAGACGTCCTGACCGCCAACCAGACCGGCCGGCTCTACAAAGCCCTCGTCGAGCCCCAGATTGCCACCAGCGTTCGCGGCAGCGCCGAGTCGCTCCGCGACCCCGGCATGTTCGAGATCATGGTCGAGGCCCGCACCGACAAGCCCCTCGATGAGATCCAGAAAATCCTCTGCGATACGCTCGACAACGTCGCCAAGCAAGACATCACCGAGGAAGAGGTCGAACGCGCCAAGAACCGCATGGCCAAAGGCGCGGACCTCATGATGAAGGACAGCGGCCGCGTCGGCATCCGCCTGACAGAATCCGCCGCCATGGGCGACTGGCGACTCATGTTCCTCCACCGCGATCGCATCGCCAAAGTAACCCCGGCCGACGTCAAGCGCGTCGCCGCGACTTACCTCAAGCCCAGCAATCGCACCATCGGCAAGTTCATCCCCGACAAGTCGCCCGATCGCACCTCCGTCCCGGCCACGCCCGAACTTGCCATGATGCTCAAGGACTACAAGGGTCGCGCTGCCCTCGCCGACGGCGAAGCCCTCGACTCCACACCCACCGCGATCGAAGCCCGCACCAAGCGCGGCGCCATGCCTTTTGGAATGAAGACCGCCTTCCTCCCCAAGGGTTCGCGCGGCGATGAGGTCATCGTCTCGATCGACCTCCATTACGGCAGCGAAGCCGACCTCAAGGGTAAGACCGAGGCCGCCGGCTTCATCGGCTCGATGCTCATGGCCGGTACGTCGAAGCACACCAAACGCCAGCTTCAGGATGAATTCGACAAGCTCAAGGCCAACGTCAGCACCGGATTCGGTGGTGGTGGCGGCCGCCGCGGCGGAATGCGCGGCGGCGGTGGCGGAGGTGGCATGGGCAACGTCGCCATCAATATCGAAACCACCCGGAAAAACCTGCCGGCCGTTCTCGACCTCGTGAACGAGTGCCTGCGTCAGTCGACCTTCCCCGAGAAGGAATTTGAGAAAATGCGAAAGCAGCGCATTTCCGGCATCGAACAAATGATGTCCGAGCCCATGGCGCTCGCCATGTCCGAGATGCGCCGCCGCATGGTCCCGGTCGGCAAGGACGACATCCGCTACGTCGCGACTCCGAAGGAGCAACTCGAGAAGCTCAAGGACGTCAAACTGGATGACGTGAAGAATCTCTACAACGAGCTGGTCGGTGCGGGCAACTCCGAAGTCGCCATCGTCGGCGATTTTGACGCCTCCGAAGTGACAAACCTCCTCGACAACATGTTCAAAAACTGGAAGAGCCCCAAGCCCTACCAGCGCATTGACATGCCCTACTTCGAGGTCAAGCCCGAAAAGCTCGTCATTAACACGCCCGACAAGCAGAATGCGATGTTTGCCGTCGCTGAAAACATCCAGATGCGTGACGACGATGCGGACTATCCCGCCCTCATGATGGCCAACTACATCCTGGGCGGAAACTCCAGCTCGCGGCTGCTCAACCGCATCCGCCAGAAGGAGGGCCTCTCCTATACCGTCGGCTCGCAGTTCCAGGCCAGCTCGCAGGACAAGGCCGGCGCCTTCACCGCCTTCGGAATCTGCAACCCGCAGAACGCCGAAAAGGCCATGACCGCCGCCCTCGAGGAAATCGACAAGCTCCTCAAGGATGGCGTCACCCAGAAGGAACTCGACGACGCGCGCAAGGGCTACTTCGAGCAGTTCAAGGTCGGCCTCTCAAACGACGGTCGCATCGCCGAAATGCTCGGCCGCCAGGCCCACCTCGGCCGCACCATGAAGTTCACGGACGAACAGCTCGAAAAGATCCGCAAGCTCTCGGTTGACGACGTCAACAACGCGGCCCGCAAGTACCTGAAGCCCGACAAGCTCCTCACCGTCCGCGCCGGCGATTTTGACGCCAAAGCCGATGACGATGGCGAGAAGTCCTCAAAGGCCAAGACCCCGGCCGCCGAAAAGCCCAAGAGCTGATCGGCCGGGTTCGCGTTCGAGCCGGCAAATGTCGACCGAGGCCGCGTTCCTCACCTACTCGCGTCAGAAGCTGGTTGACTACCGCGCGCAGATCGAACGCTGCGCGCGGTTGCTCGCCCCCTCCGAGCTGTGGCATCGCGCCAACGACCACAGCAACAGCGTCGGCAACCTGCTTCTGCACCTCCGCGGCAACGTCATGATGTGGATCGTCGCCGGTCTGGGTGCCAGGCCCTTCGACCGCGACCGCCCCGCCGAGTTCGCCCAGCGCGACCCGCTCCCGATAGAGCCCATGCTCGCCAACCTGGCCGATGCCCTCGCCCAGGTCGATGGCGTCATCGCGGCCATGACGCCCGCCGACCTCCAACGCCGCTACAAAATCCAGAACTACGACGTCACCGGCCTCGAAGCCGTTTACCACGTCGTCGAACACTTCGCTTTCCACACCGGCCAGATCATCACCATGACCAAGGCCATCAAAAATTGCGACCTCAGCGTCTACGACGCTCAGGGGCATCGCCGCGATCAGCGCCAAACGGGCGCGCCATAAATCGCGAGCCCCGCCACCCGGCCGACGGGTTATGCTCTTCGCGTGCCAACCAACGATTCGCGTAGCATCGTCCACGACTCTCTAACTGCGTTTCGGCGCGGCTGGCGTGCTCTCATCGTCTACGAGTTTCTGTGCAAACTCGCGGTCTTCCTCCTGCTCGCGCCCTTGCTGACGACACTCCTTCACGCCCTGCTCGCCGTTCAGGGCGAGTCCTATGTCGGCAACATCGACATTGCCCGTTTCGTCCTCTCACCGCTCGGAGCGTCGAGCATCCTCCTGGCCGCCGTGCTTTCCCTCGCGCTGATCTTCCTGGAACTCGCCGGCGTCGTGTTCATCGCCGATGACTTGATCTCGACGTGCCCTCCATCGCTCACCCGCTGCTTCCGCACTCTCCTGGCCGTCAGTCCACGGCTCTTCACCGTTGCCGCCGCGCTTGTCCTCTCAGGCGCGGTCGTCGCGCTGCCCTTCCTCGCGGCCGCTGCCCTCGCCTTCAAACTGCTCCTCTCGCATGGCGACATCAACTTCTACGTCTCGACCAAACCGCGCGAATTCTGGATCGCCGTCGGCGTGGGCGGCCTGCTCGGCGCACTCCTCGCGGTCGCCGCCGGAGTCCTGTTTGTCCGCTGGCTCTTTGCTTTGCCCGGTGCGCTCCTCAACGGTTGGCGCGGCCGCTCCGCCCTGAAGGCGGCCGCCGCCCAGGTTCGCGGCCGCTTCTGGACCACCACCCGCTGGATTCTGAGCTGGCAGATCGCGAAATTCGCGATCGCGACGCTGGTGCTTGCTTTCGTTTACCGGGCAAGCATGCCGATGCTCAACTTCGCCGAAGCTCGCCCTGCGTGGATACTGCCGTCCGTCGTTGCCATTCTCATTGCCCAGATCGTCGCGGTGGCAGTGCTTTCGGCATTCGACTCCATCGGATTCGGCCTCCTCCTCACATCCGCTTATCGTCACCTCAGCCCCGCCGCCGCCCCGACGCCGGCTGTCTCAATCTCCACGCCCCGCCGCTCGCTCGTAGGTCTCGTCGTCGCCGCGCTGCTCATCGCCGCCGCAACCGACGCCGCTCTGATTGCCCGGAGATTTACCGTGAAAAAACCCGTCGTGGTTACCGCCCACCGCGCCGGTGCCAGCCGCGCCCCGGAAAACACCCTCGCAGCCCTCCGCCTCGCCATCGAAGACGGCGCCCAGATGGCCGAAATCGACGTCCAGGAAACTGCCGACGGCCAGGTCATCGTCATCCACGATTCGGACCTGCGACGCGTCGGCGGCGTCGACCGTCTCGTGCGCGACTCCCCTTTCGCCGAGCTCGAGAAGCTCGACGCCGGCAGCTACTTCTCATCAGAATTCAAAGGCGAGAAAATCCCCACGCTGGAACAATTCATCGACGCCGCCCGCGACAAGATCGGCCTCAACATCGAACTCAAATACGACGGCCCCGCGCCAAATCTCGCCGGCAAAGTCGTCGACATTGTTCACCGCGGCCGTTTCGCCGACCAGTGCGTCATCACCTCGATGGACGCCGCCGGACTCCGCCAGGTCCGCCAACTCGACCCAAAACTCAAACTCGGCTACATCCTCGCCGCCGGCGCCGGAGACCTCGCCTCGCTCAACGTCGACTTCCTATCCCTATCGCAAAACAACGCCACACCAGCCATGTTGCGTCGCGCCGCCCGCAAAGGCATGACCGTCCACGTCTGGACCGTCAACGAGCGCGATGACATGATCAAGATGATCCTGCAGGGCTCCGACAACATCATTACCGACGACCCCAAAACCGCCCTGGACGTCGTCCGCTGGTACGAATCGCTATCAACCCCCGAACTCATGCTCCTGCGCGTCAGGCAATGGCTCAAGGGCCGATAGCAGCCGGCTGTTCCGCCCGCTTGGAATCCGCCTTGCCGCACTCAGAGCACACGCCGCTCACATTCCCCGTCAGGTCATATCCACAACCCGCACATCGCCCCTCGCGCCGCCGTCGACCCCGCAACACCCAGCGTCTTGCCTCGGCAGCGGCCAGTATCAGAACTAGAAACGCTGAGAGGACCTGTACGCTCCAAAACGGCATCGTCAGAAAGTCGAGCTGAAACCATCCTACTTGAGTCCGCTGCGTGGCTCTCGGATCCGACTCGTCCCATTCCGCACGAGGCGCAGAAAACCGCTGCCAACTAAATCCCCAGCGCCTCGGACCTGGCGCAGGAAATGTGTTAGATCCGGGAGGATTCTGCGGGTTCTCCAACTCGCGCCGAATCGCAATGAAGAGCGTCCCCGTCGCGCCGGAGAACCGAATATCACCAGCAATCGGAATGTCCCGAAACCAATGGCTAAACCCCTGGCGATAGCTGGCCCGCCACCCAATGGCTACCCCCGCGACCAATAAGATCGCGAGCAACAACAGAATTCGTCGGATGATTGTCATCGAAGAGCCGCGTCGGGGAGTGTATTCGGGTCTCGATGTCGCGATCACCCATTCTATCAGTCGGCCACCCCGCTCACGAGCCAGACCCTCGACACAATCCTTCGCCCCGACTCGTTTGGGGATCATGCTCCATTTTGGTATGATCCAACCTTCAGCACCTCGCTCGGGAGTTCCTCGTGCCGCCAGTTTCCTCCTCGCGGTTCGCCCTGACGCTTGCGCTGCCTGCGCTCAGTCTACTTTTCGCATTCGCATCCGCCCGCGCCGCAACCCAGGCCGAGCAATTCCAGGCCAACCAGAACATCCACGCACCCGGCGAAGGCAACCTCGATTCCTACCTCTACACACTGATCCACGCCCAACCCCGCAACATCGAGTTGGGCTGGCCCGACACCCAGCCCAATTCCCCCCCCGGCACCCCGCCCGGCGCCAACCGCGTCCTCATCACGCGCTTCTACCACAACGGCTCCTACCGCCTCCAATGCGGCGATATTTGCTACGTGACCGAGCAGACCACTTTCATTTCGATCTACTTCACCGACGGTTCGCTCTATTTCTACCAATTCAGCAAGCGCGAGGTCGTCTGCACCGACGGCTCGTCCACTACGATCGAATCAACCCTCGACACCGCCTCAACCAGCCAGCCCAACACCGTCCGCATCCGCAGTCGCCTCACCAACGTCAGTAGCAGTCTGACCAGAGGTAGCACAACGACATCCATCGACCGCGAGGCCTTCCGCTCTCCGCCCGGCGGGCTGATTCTCTTCCCGCCCGGCACCTCGCCACCCCAGACCATCACCGGCGATCTAGAAATCCGCACCGGCCCGGGCGGCGTGCTCGACCTCCGCGGCCATTCGGCCTCGCAGCCGCTCTTCGTTGCATCTGGCGTCGTCCGCCTCTTCGCAGATCAAATCCTCACCGACATCGGTGTCACTCCTGCATCGCTCTTTAGTCCCGCTCCCATCATTGCCGCCGGAGAGAACATCTCTGAAATCACTCTGCTGCCAAGCCGAAACCTCTGTCCGGCCATCTGGCCCCTGCTCGCCGCTCGAGTCGTCAACCTCTCCAACACCGACGAAACGATCAACCTCGGCTGGTTTGACGATCTTGGCTGGGTCCCATCTTTCGGGGCCGGCATGGTCCTTCCACCGGGCGGAATGGCCAACGTCGATGTTTTCATCGACGTCCCGTTCGGATCGCCAGTCTGCGACCTCGACACACTCTCGATATCCGCGATCGCCGATGGCGGCGCGACTGCCGACGCCCAGATTCAATCCGCCATCCTGACCATCGACACCGACGGCGACGGCCTCTGCGATTGGTGCGAATCCTGCCCGACCACGCGCGCCGGCGACATGTCCGGCAACGGCTCAGTAGGCCCCGAAGACATCCCCGACTTCACCAGCGCCCTGCTCGGTTCGATCGGCCGCGGATCGGTCGACACCTGCGCTGCAGACATGAACAACGATGACAGAATTGACGGAGCCGACATCGCATCATTTGTCGCGGCCTTGGCGCCGTAGCGTCATCGCCGCGACCGGCGAGCCGATCTCAACACGAACCGTCAGCGCTTTGATTCGCTCCCCAGCTCCCTCAAATACCGAAAATCATAAATCCCCGTCGCATGCCCATCCCCCCACGTAATCGAAATCGCATAACTCCCCACCAGCCCCGCATCCCGAACCTGCGTCGCCCGCTCGATCCCCTCCGGCAAAATCGTCAACGACAACCCCCCCCCCGAAACCGCCGCCGACCCCGTCGGCCGCTTGTCGCGCTCCGTCCGGCACGTCGCGCACGGACAGTTCTTCCGCAACATCGCCAGCGCGAAAAACTGCTCCACCCCATCCGCCCAGCGAATCTTCAGCCCCGAAGCCCGGTCCAGGTGCAGCTCCGCCGGCCGCACCCGCGGATCGTCCGGCGAAACCGAATGCGCCGCCATCAGTCGATCTTCGCTCTCCATCCCCGAATTAGAGACCATTCGCCCACGAAGGCAATCGACAGGCGACCCGATTATCATGGTCGTTGAGCCATTCGCGGACACGAAAATGAACCCCACCCCCATCACACGCTCCGAGATCGCCATACGCCCCGCTCGCGAACCCGACCTCTCGGCCATCAGCGACATCTACAATTACTACGTCGACCACTCCACCTGCACCTACGGCATGGTTCACGAAACCCTCGCAGAGCGCCAGGCCTGGTTCGCGTCCCACGACCCGCAACACCCGGTCATCGTCGCGGTCCGTAACCACCCCGCCGACGAGGAAATCATCGGCTGGGGCGCGCTAAACGTCTTCAACAAGCGCTGTGCCTACAAGTCCACTGTCGAAAACTCCGTCTACCTGCGCCACGACATGCACGGTCACGGCCTCGGCACACGCCTCATGGAAGAGCTCATCCGCCTCGCCCAGATCATCGGCCATCACACCATCATCGCCGGCATCTCCGCCGACCAGGCCCCCAGCGTCGCCCTCCATGCCAAGCTCGGCTTCGTGAAAGTCGCCGAGCTCCGCGAAGTCGGCTACAAATTCGGCCGGTGGCTGGACGTGATCTACATGCAGCGGATGTTGTAGCCGAACCCCCGGCCACGCCCGCTCCGCCCCGGAGACTGCGACGAATGTTCATGCTCGGGCCGGCCATCATGGCCGCATGGTGGGTCGGTTTCTGCTTCAAGGATGCCTGGCTGCCGACGCGCCTCTGCTTCTACCTCCCGCCGCTTCTCGTCGCCGCCGCCGGGGCAATCTGGCTCGCGGCCTACCGCCGCCAGTCGTCCTGGCTGCTGCGGTCGTTCGTCGGCGCAACCATGCTCGCCGCGGGAGCCAAGGCCGCATTCATCGATTTCGAGTGGAACGCGAGCCACACCACTCGCCCGCCAGGCGCCATTCGCCTCCTGCACTGGAATACCTCCTGGGGCACATTCGGCTCCGATCGCATTTGGCGCATCATTGCCGCCGACCAGCCCGACATCTGCGTCTTTTCAGAGCCCCCCCTCGCCGACTTCCCCTGGCAATCCCAGCGCCTCTTCCCGGACGGTGCCACTCACA
The DNA here is from genome assembly GCA_015654675.1 of Planctomycetota bacterium. Lineage (GTDB taxonomy): Bacteria > Planctomycetota > Phycisphaerae > UBA1845 > UTPLA1 > SpSt-539. Next base: position 59,853 of record JAATGM010000010.1, read on the forward strand.
CCGGAGCCGGCATGGCCATCGCCTCGCGCTACCCGATGAAGATCCTCGGTTCACTCGTCGTCCCGAACGTCGCAAGCTGGCACGCCCGGCTCACAACGCCTTCCGGCCCGCTCGACATCCTCGCGGTCGACTTCTCATCCAGCCCGTTGATCAACCGTCACCAGCCCCTGCTCAACGTCGCTCGCTGGGTCAACCAGCACGACCCCGCCATCCCGCTCCTCGTCGTCGGCGACTTCAACACCCCGCGCGACTCGATCCATCTCGCCCCGCTCCGCTCGCAAATGACGCAAGCCCATGAGCAGGCCGGCCATGGTTGGCCATATTCCTGGCCTGTCCCCGCCCCCATGTGGGCCATCGACCAGATGTGGCTCTCACCCGGCCTGAAAGCCCTCGACCACACCTTTCGCTACGCCCTCTGCAGCGATCACCTCAGACAGGTCCTCGACTTCACAATCGAGCCGGCCAGGGCCAGCACGCAGCCGGCCGGAGCCCATTGATGCCCGAGCGGGTCATCGACGTCCGCCCGGCCGAGGCCTTCCTGCGCGGCCATCGCGCCGGAGCCCTGAACCTGCCGTTGGAAAACCTCGACCAGCGAATCCACGAGCTCCCGCCCAGCGGCGCGCAAATCACCCTGTTTGACGAAGTCCCATCTCGCGCCGAATCCGCCCGACAGCGACTCGCTGCCCGCGATCGCTGGCAGCTGAATGTCGTCGCAGGCTCGGCCTTTCTCGCCGCCGGTCCCCTCGAACAAGGCCCGTCGCGAGCCCGTTTCTGGGAACCACACGCCTGGCTCGCCGACGGGCTCGATCTCATCGAGGCGACCTGCGGCCAACTTAAGAATCGGCGCGCCGTCGATCTCGCCAGCGGCACCGGCCGCGACGCCGTCTATCTCGCACTGCGTGGACTCACCGTCGAAGCCGTCGACATTTTGCCCGATGCGCTCGAGCGCGCCCGCGATCTGGCCACTCAATACGGCGCAGAACTTCGCACGCGCATGATCGACCTGGAAACAAATGGATTCCCCGATTCCGATTCGTACGACCTGGTCATCGTCTTCAACTACTTGCACCGCGCGCTCTTCGACGACATCCGCCGCGCCGTTCGCCCCGGCGGCTTTGTCATCATCGAAACATTTCTCGTCGCACAGCGCGAACGCTACGGCAAGCCCGCCCGCGACGCGCATCTGCTCCAGCCCGGCGAATTGTCACAACGTTTCTCCGACTGGCGCGCCATGCGCTACCACGAAGGCGAATCAACTCCGCGCCGCATCGCCGCCGGCATCATCGCGCAGAAGCCCGAGCAGCAACCTCCCGCGTAAAAACGAAAACGTCCGCACCAACCCGCGAACGGATGGATGCGGACGAAAAATCGGCTGCGGCCGCGAGGCGGAGGCCGCGCCAATCAATAAACTACTTCTTCTTGCCGAGGATCGAATCCTTCGCGGCCTTCGCGACGCGGAAGCGAACGACCTTCTTCGCCGGAATCATGATCTCTTCGCCGGTCGCCGGATTGCGGCCCTTGCGCGCCTTGCGATTCACCAGCACGAGCTTGCCGAGGCCCGGCAGCGTGAATGCGTTCTTCGCTTCGCGGTACGCCGTCGAAACCAGCGTGTCCATGAAGCTGACCACTTGCTTCCGCGGAAGCTCGGTCTTCTCCGACAGGTGCTTGTACAGTTGCGACTTCGTCATCGACTTTGCCATTGTTCCTCCTTGGCATGAATAGTTTCAAGTAGGACGACTGGGCCACACATGGGTGGCCCGACGAAGGGCGAAATCTATCCCCCCAAAGCCGAAGAATCAACGGTTTTTCTAGTATTTTTGACGATTTCCGCCCGAAACCCCGCGACGCTGATACACCCACGCCACCGGCATTGCCGACATCCCACGTCGGATTACTGCCACCGGTTCGAAGTCGCGCTGCAGCTCACCGGCGGGCGGAAGGTCCGGCGGCAGGTCTCCATACCCCAGATAATTGTTGATGTGCAGCAGCACGAAATCCGCCCCCGCCAACGAGGGGGCCGGCGGGACCCCAGCGGAATCCTGTGAAATGGTTCGACGGACCAGCGTGAACGGAAGCCCCTCCGGCAGGTCCCGATCAAGGATATGGTCCTCCCAAAGGTAGCTGACAACTCGGCTTCCAGCCGGTGCCTTCGCCAGGCACCAGCGCAACAGCGTTTCCACCCCGTCGCTATTGGTCTGAATGAGGTTGCGATATCCCCGCGCCTCGGCCCCCAGCCACTGAAATTGGGGGGCAAACAGCTGATCCGGGTACAACTGGAAGTCGGGGTAGGCCTTCTTGGTTTGCACTCCCAGCCAGCCCAACGGCAGGAAAATGGCGACTAGCGCAACCACGCCCCGCCGCACCGCATTCCTACCTCCAAGCCGCCGACTCGCCCCCACCGCAAACGCCGCCGTCAAAAGCATCAACAGGGGGTAAACCCCCATGAGGTAAAAAGTCTGCCGCAAGGGCAGTAGACACAGCGCCCCCACCCATGCCACCACCGTCAGCGTGGGCAGCCGCCAGCGCGGATCGTTCCGGGCCTTCGCCAGCCCGGTGACCAGCCCGGCCACCGAAAGAACCCCGACCGGAATCGTCGCCTTGAATAAGACGATGCCCGAATACAGCCGCAGATGATCCAGCGCCATCGCCAAGGGCGGCTTGTGGTCCCAGCGGGCCGCCCTGCCCGCCAACCCGCGCAGAATCGCCGGCTGCGTCAGGTGCTCGGGCATGGCCGCACCCCACACCAGACCGGCCAGGATCACGACCCCCGTAAACGCCCGGGCCCGGCTCAATCCTTCGATCCGATCGGCGCACGCGGCGACCAGCGTCGCCGCCAGCATCACGCACACCGCCCCCCACACCCACACCGCCCACTCCGGCTTGATTTCAATTCCAATCAGGGCGATCGCCAATCCGATCGCCGAGACAACGAGCACGCCCCAAAGTCGCCGGCTTCGCTCCGGCCGCATTTCAAGAATAGATGGCGTCGCTGCAAGGCAAATCCCGAATACCGGAACCAAAGCCAGCGCGTACGCCTTCGCCCCAAACGCCGCCCCGAGCATCACACCCGCGACGATCCAACGCGCCGTCGAACGCTTCGCCAGGAAGGCCGCAAACGACCAGCACGCCAGCGCCACCGTTGCCGCGAGAAAGATGTCCCCTTCAGTCATCGCGATCCGGCCAAACGCCAGGTAGTAGGGCGAAAGCGCCAGCAGCGCCGCAGTCAACGCCGCCGTCGCTCGACCAAAGAGCGTCCACGCCAGACCGGTCGCTGCCAGAATTCCGACCACGCCGACGAAAACACTGACGCGCCGTGCCGCCGCCAGTGTGGACTCGCCGGTCAACCTCGAGGCCAGCGCTGTGACATACATGGGTAGCCGAAACTGAGACGGGTCAATCGCACGCGCCTCGCCGACAATCGGATGCTCCGCCAGCGCCGCCGCGATCTGGAGATCGACCGCCTCGTCCCAAAGAATGTCCAGGTTACGCGCGGAAGAACCTGCGACAGCCGCGAAAACGGCTGCTGAAATGAAAATGGCGGCAAGGGCTAGCACCCCGCCGCCATAACCGCGATGGTCGGCCATCTTATCGTTGCGACGCGATTGCTTGTGCGAGCGGACTCACGATCATGGGCACAACCTTTTCGGTCGCCATTTCCTCGGCCCGCTCCAGCAACTCCGCCTGCGATTTCGCAAGCGAAACTGCGTCATTAAATCCCCAATACTTGCGAAGCGTCAGATAGACGCTCAACGATTGCGACTCGAACTGCCCGGTCCGAACCTCGTACGTCGTCGTGCGACTCTTGATGTCCACGTACGCCTGCAAATCGCACTCGTCCGTCAGCGCCACACCCACAAACGGCTGGCAATCGATCACTGGCCGCGTCCGATCGTCACTCAGTATGCTGATCAGCGGATGGTCCGCCAGCAACGTGTCGGCCACGAGCTGGTCGTGATTTCCGCGATACTCCAGGTCAAACCCGAAGACCGTCTCAAGATGGTCGTAGTCCAGATCGCCCAGCGTCAGGTGCGCCGGCGCCATCTCGAGCACCACCTCCCCGAATCGGCGGACATCCTCCAGCGATCGCGGATTGCTCAAGCCGAAGCGCAATGCCCCCGCCTCCAACCGCAACCACCGCCTCTCGCCTTCATCGCTGTAGTCTTCTTCGAGGATCAGCGCGTCGTCATCTCGCCGGCGGAGCTTCCGCATTTGCGGGAATTCCCGCTTCACGCTGTCGAAAAAATGCAAAACCGTCTCGCGCTGCAGGGTCAGGTCGAGTTTGAGAAACAGGCGCGTCGAGATCTGAAATTCATCGCAAACACCGCCGAACGGAAAACTCATGAAGCATGCCTCCTCGAGGGGGCAAACGCGAAAATCGTCGAATTAAGACATTATTGCCGACCGGGTCAGTCGAAGCAACCACCGCCAACGGTCGGTCCGCGTCTGGACCGGAAAAATGTCCATCTGCGCTTCATAAAACGCCAATTGCGCCGAATCGTCGCCGGCGCTCCCCTTTCATAGCGACGTACGCTGTCCAATTCCCGGCTTGCCGCAACGGAACTCAACGAACCGCGCGAGCGAAAAATGCGAGCAGATCCCGCTACGACATCGCAGTGCATTCATCACATTCTCAAATGCGAATCATGCGAGCGGCACTCGCCAGAAACGTGATGTGACCCATCAGCTTCTCAAATCAAACAAGCGGGGCTCGCATTCAAAAAACCACCGCCGGCAACATCCGAGAACCAGAACCGAACTGAACTCGGACCCCAAATTCGTCCAAATCGTGCACATTTCACCGACCTGTGAATTTGCCATAGAACGTCCCCATTACGCAGTCCAACCGATAACCAATTGAATCAAAACCCTTTAGGACATTTCGACGCGCGCATACTCCACGTCTAATTGGTCAACTCTGCTTATAATTGGTCGCATGGCCGACGAACATCAGCCGCAGGCCGTTAGAGAACTGCTCACCCCCAAGCAGGTCGCCCGCGCCATCGGCGTCAGCAGCGCCTCGCTCAAACGCTGGTGCGACAAGGGCATCATCGCTTCCGTTCGCACCGCCGGCGGCCACCGCCGACTTCCGATGAACGGCGTCATCTCGTTCATCCGTCAAACAGGTCACGCCCTCGTGCGTCCTGAAGCGCTCGGCCTGCCCGCCACCATCGGACTCGGCAATACCGTTCAAAGTTATTCGCTCGCGCAATTCCGTTCAGCCCTCGAAATCGGCGACGAAGATCAGGCCCGCGGCGTGCTCTTCAATCTCTATCTCGCCGGCCACACGCTCTGCGATATCGCCGACAAAATCATCGCCGCGACATTCCACGCCATCGGCGAGGGGTGGGCGCAGGGCCATACCGAGATCTACCAGGAGCGCCGCGCGATCGAAATCGCGATCCGTTGCATCTTCGAACTCCGCCAGGTCCTTCCCCCGCCCGCACCTTCAGCCCCGCACGCCATCGGCGCGACCACCGAAGGCGATCCCTACACGCTGCCGACAACGCTGATCGAACTCGTCCTTCGCGAAGCCGGCTGGCGCGCCGACTCCTACGGACCCAATCATCCGTTCGAAACGCTCGCCCGCGCGATCCAACAAAGCAAACCGCGCCTCCTCTGGCTCAGCGTTTCGACCATTCCGTCAGTCGACGATTTCCTGACTCGCTACGCCACTCTTTACGAAACAGCAACCGCGGCCGGCGTCGCCATCGTCGTCGGCGGCCGCGCGCTCACGACCGAAATCCGCTCGCAGATGACCTACGCCGCCTATTGCGACAAGTTTCGCCATCTCGTTTCCTACGCCGCCTCGCTCACGCAGGCGCACGCCGACGGCCAGGCCCAGGCCGACGAATGAACATCACCCCGAATAGCGCGCGATATAATTCTTCACCGTGAACTTCCGGGCCGTGTTCTCCGAGCTCATATAGCGAATATTTCCAAAGATCGGGCGCTCCGGAAACCACGGCCGGTCGTAACGCCCAAGACACCAGAAGATGCCGCTGTACGAATTCGGATCGCGCCCATCCAGCGCATACTTGTTGTTCAATTCAATCAGAATCTCTAACGCGTCCCGCGGGCCATCCGACCACTCCAACACCTTCTTGCCCCACAACATCCGCAGATAATTATGGATCCGCCCTTCGCGCACCAGTTGCGCCTGGGCCGCATTCCAAAGCGGATCATGCGTCTCCCCCTGCTCAAACTGCCGCAATGAATACCTTTTCGGCCGCCGATCCTTCGCGTGCTTCTCCAGCGTCGCCCGCGCCCACGCCGGCAGCGACTCATACTGGTCGTAGTCCTCGCGCTGCCAGCACATGTTGAACCCCAGCTCACGCCACGTCACCAGCTCATCCAGAAACGACTCAATCGCTGGCGGCAGACGCCACCACCCCTCCTTCTTCCCATTCGCCCGCTCGGCCACGTCGCCCGCGCTCCAGTCCGTCCGTCGCGAAATCTCATGCAGCACCTGATGCGCCGAAATGTGTCCAAAATGCAGATACGGCGACAGCCCGCTCGTCACCTCCTCCTCCGGCTGATTCCGCGCCACCCCATAACGCGCCAGCTTGCGCTCGAAAAACGCCTTCATCGCCGCAACCGCCGCCCGCGATCCGCCCGCCGTCTTCGTCGCGCCCACCCGATGATCGATCGGCAGCTCACCGACATCGACCTTGCCGCGCACCCTCGGCCATCTCCGCGTCAGCCCGTCCGGCAATCGCCGCAGCGCCGGCAACTTCACCCCTGCGAGCGGCTTCGCCTTCGGCCCCGCCTGCAAATGCTGCGTCAGCGTCTTCTGCAGAAATCGCCGAAACGCATAAGCCGTCGGATAGACCACGCTGGTCGCCCGCAGCGGCAGCAGCCCGTTCGAATCAACCGCCTCCATCAACACCGGAGTCTGCCGCGCCCCCGCCGCCAACATCCGCGGCAGCATGAACGCCGGAAAATCGTCCGTCACCACCACACACGCTTGCCGCCCCAGCACCGCCAGCATCCCCTTCCCCGCGCCGGCCTCTGGCTCTACGTACGGGTAATACGTCACCGGCGCATTCGCGAAGCCGGCCTCATTGTCCACCATTCCGTCCAGAATGAATTGATGCAATCGATCGCTCGCCCACCGATATCCGCACCGCAGTCCTTCAACAATCAGCAGCGGCTTCTTCATCCGCAACGCCCATTCCACCGCGCGCTGCAGACTGAAGTTCCACGTCGTCCGCCGAAATGCAATCATCCAGTACAAAACGAACGCCCCACCCGCGTTCGGCGAACCCGCATTCACAGCCCTGACCCGAATTTCCGGCGTCGTAACCATCATCAGACTCGCGACTGCGCCGCCCGGCCGCCCCCGCCGCGCCTTGCCCGGCGACACCCCGCATCATAGTATTTCCCACGCGCTGCGGATGGCCCGCGGCGCGAAGCCGGAAACGTCAATCCATCATGCTTCCCACCACGAGCAGTTCTAGCAGGAGTCGATCCATGTCAGTCGGTCGTTTGTCGAGAGTCGTCGGCCTCACGCTCGTTGCAGCTATGCTCACTGCCGGATGCCAGAACGATGCCAAGTCCCGCAAGAAGCCCGGCTCGGCCAAGGGCTTCGTCACCAAGACCGATCTCGCCAACAACAAAGTCTCCATGAAGGTCAAGAAAGAGCGCGACGGCAGCGAAATCGAAATCACCGGCTCGCTGACGCCCGAAACAGAAGTCTTCATCAACGGCCTGAAGCGCACCGCCGCCGACGTCGAGATCAATGACGAGATCCGTGTCGAATACGACCGCGCCGGTGACGGCGTCGAAATGCAGTTCACCGTCCTCCGCGTTGACGTCAGCCGCCCCGAGGGCTGGAAGTCCACCAAGGCCGCCACCGGCGAGCCCCCCCTCAAGATACTCCCGCCCCAACCCGAAGGACCGACCAAAGCCGATCGAACCTTCATCGCACCGCCCGAGCAGCCCAAGCTTCCGCCCCCCGGACCCGCCGCTCAGCCGCCGGCCGCAAACCAGGGCGCCAAAGCCGAAGACATGACCAACCAGATCTACGCGGAAATCCGCCGCCGCCTCGATGAATCCGTGACAAAGCGCGCCGACCTGCTCAAGCAGGGCAAGCCCGTAAATGACCCCGCAGTTCAGAAAGAAGAAGGCATCATTCGAAAGGCACGCTCCCTCCTCATGGAGCGCGGCGAAAATGTCGAGCCAATCGTTCCTCCGCTCGCCGAAGATGCAGCCACCCCCGCCGGAGCTGCCCCCACGACCCAGCCCGCCGCCGCTGGCAGCTAACGCCGCGCCGTCGTCAGCGCCGGCTCGCCATAAAGGCCGTCAGCGCCATCAACTGAAACACGATCGCCGTCAGCAGGCGGATCACCGCGTCATTCACCGCGCCCGGATTCTTCTCGCTGATTTCCATTGTCGCATACAACCCCCACCCCAGCGCGCAAACCGCGAACGCCTGCGCCACGGCCCCGATTAGCCGCGCCATCGAAAAGTCCAGCCGCCGCGCCTCCTGACGCGTCGTCCGAAGCTCATCGACTATCTGCCCCAGCAGCGCATCGCTCGACGGCCCCGAGGCCGCTCGCGGGTCAGGTGCGTTCATCGCGGTCTCCTTCGCTGGAGGTGTGCTCATCTTCGGTTCCGAGGTTATTAACTTCGCGGCTGCGCTCAGATCACTGGCCGTGCGGTCCGCCGCCGAAATCTCCCCGGTCGGCAAATGCACCCGAATCGTCCGGCAACCGGCCGCACGCCCCGCCGAAATGTCGCGCTCCGCGTCGCCCACCATCCAGCACGACAATAAATCCAGGTTCAGCTCGCGCGCCGCGAGTTGCAGCATGCCCGGCCGCGGCTTCCGCAGCTCGCTGTCCTTCTTGTACGCCGCGACAACCGCCTCGTCGGTCTCCAGAAACGGGCAGTAATAGACAGCATCCACCCCCGTCCCCTTTGCCAGCAGCAACTCCTGCATCCGCTGATGCACCGCCGCCAACTGCTCTTCGGTAAACAACCCGCGCGCCACCCCCGATTGATTTGTTACAACCACCACGTGGTACCCATGACTGCGCAGCGCCGCGACCGCATCCGCCGCCCCGGGAAGCAGCCGTACGCCATTCGGATCGGATAGATACCCCGAGTTGTCAATCAGCGTGTTGTCGCGATCCAGGAAGACAGCCCGTTTCATCCAGGGTTCCCTGTTCGCTACAGGCCTTCGATCAGCGCCTGCCGCAGCAACGGCAGCGTCAGCTCATGATGGCCGACCACCTCAATGCCCATCCCCTTGCCCACCGGCCGTGTCAAAACATTCTGGTGCGGTCGATAGTGTCGCAGCATGTCGAGATTGACCGTCCGCATCGCGTCGAGATTGTGGCCGAGATTCCGCGCCACCGCGACCGCCTTCAAGAACACTTCCGGCAGGATGACCGACGACCCGACATTCACCCACACGCCCCCCGGCCCGTTACGCCGCGAAGCGCCCAGCTCGCTGACCACCGCGCATGCTATCCGAAAGTCGATCCCGCTCGCCCGGCCCAGCGCTGCCATATCGAGCTGCGGATGCATGTGAATTGTGTCCGTCCCGATCGCCACGTGCACCGTCGCCGCAATCCCCGCCCGATCCGCCGCAACCAGGATGCTGTGTTTCCCATAAGGCGGCCGCAGTTCGCGGAGTGTCGCGCCGATCGCGCTTCCCAGCCCCACGCCCGCCGCCCCGCGCTTCGCCGCCGCCGCAAAAAAATCAGGCGTCTCGCGCACCATCCCGAATCGCCCGTCGCGAATCGTGTCCGCGACCTCTTCGCTCGTCTCGCCGAAGATCGCCAGTTCGGCGTCGTGGATCGCCGTCGCGCCGTTCATGGCGATGGCATCAATGAATCCGCGTTCGATCAGATCAACAATGATCGGCGAGCAGCCAACTTTGACGACATGCGCCCCCATGGCGAACACGATTGGCCGGCCGCCCCGCCGCGCCGCGCCGATCGCCTCCACCGCCCGCCGCAGATTCGTCGCCCCCAGATAGTCCGGCAGCGCCTTCCACCACGCCTTGAAACTCGCCCCGCGCTTCGGAAGCCGCGCCAATCCCGCAGTCTCCACCTTATGCCCGCGCGCCGCGACGGAAAACGTCTTCAACCGCGAAAGGTCAACCGGCTTGATGCTTCGACGTTTCATGCGCTCACGCTCGCTTCACTGCCATCGCATCGTCCAACGCGCGACCCAGCACGTCCGCGTCGCTCGCGTCGAACTCGATCGCCAACTGTGCCGTCAGCAGGGGCACCGGTCCTTCCGGCCAGCGTCCCACGAGCTTCACCGCGTCCTTCTCCGTCGTGATCAATGCGTTTGCGTCCAATTGCGCGCACACGTCGGTCAACTGCGAAATCTCTTCATCGCTGTAGTCATGGTGGTCAGGATACTGATACGCCGCCACCACCGTCGCGCCGAGCCGCTCAATCGATTCCCGAAACGGTTCGAAGTGGCCCAGGCCGGCGAATAGTACGGCTTGCATCGCCCGCGCGTCGACCTCGCCCACCGGACGACCCTTCACATCCGCGAACCCCGGAATCCGGTGCCGAGCCGCGATCACCGGTCGACCGCCCGACATCCTCTGAATCGCCTCGACCAGCCGCCGTCGTTTCTCGTCCGAAACCAGGTCGCTTCGCGTCAGGATAATTAGTCCAGCTCGACGCAAGCTCCGCAGCGGCTCGCGCAACAATCCGCGCGGTAGCGCGTAGCCGAATCCAAACGCCGCCGTCGCATCTATCAACACAAGGTCCAGGTCGCGCGCCAGCCGCCGATGCTGAAATCCGTCATCCAGTACCAGCACATCCGCCCCGCGCGACGCCGCCCGCTCGGCGCCCGCCACGCGATCCGGTTCGATGATCACGATCGCTTTCGGACACAGACGCGTGAGCAGCGCCGCCTCGTCGCTCTCGATCCGCCACTGGCTGGCCGCATCTTCGCGCGATTCATCCGAGAACCGCACCGGCCGCCCCCGATACCCCCGCGTCAGAATTCCCACGACGCGATCGCTGGCTGCCAGCCGCTGCGCGATCCACGCCGTCATCGGCGTCTTCCCCGTGCCCCCGGTCGTGATATTCCCGACCGAGATCACCGGGCGGCTCGCCCGCCGCGCCGCGCCGCGAAACAACCGAAATCGCGCGTTTCTGATTGCAATGCACGCCAGATACCCCAGCGACAACACCCACAACACCGCGCGTAGGACATCCGCAAAGACGCCCCGCGCCTTCCCGGAAATCAAATCAAAATAGTACGACCGGCCTCCGGATGTCATGGCGGTGAATTCGAAGTGCGATTAGGGCCTATCGATCGATCGCGAATCACTTCTTGACCGGCGCCTTCGGCTCTGCGGGCCGTGCCCCATCCGGCCGCGCGGGACTCCCGCCGGTCAGATCAACCACCTCCACCCCGGGCGGCGGATGAAACTCAAATCGCGACGCGGGTATCTCGACGTTGAGCTTGATATCCGCAACCGCCGTCTGCGAAATGACCTTTCCCTCGCGGTTTCGACCGATGGCCTTCACCCACAAACCGCTGTCCTTGTGGAAATAGTGATTCATCCGGCCGATCGGGCTGTTCGCGGCGTCCTTCGGCGTCGCCTCGATCACCCACGCCGGCGTTCCATCCACGTAGTCGTCCGCCAGCAGCTTCAAGTTGTAGTCTCGCTGCAGGTTTTCGAGGAACGCCTTGTCCCCGAACATCGCCCGTGCGGGGTCCACGCGACCCTTCGACGCCGAACGACGTCCCATGCCCTCTTGCAGCGTATAGACAAACTCCCCGTCGCAGATCGACAGCGTCGTGAACTCCGCCTTTTTCGATCCGCCCCCGGACTCCTTGAGGGTCTGCGTCACCTTCATGTCCGAACGAAACGGCGACCGCGCGCCCTTGTTCTGAATCTCGTACAAACCCTCCGTCCGCGCCTGGTACACCGACCCGCGCGAGTCGACGTCCTGCACGATCGTCAGCCGCGCCTGTACCGACCGCAGCCGGTCCAGCCGATCTGATATCTTCTGCTTCACTTCTTCCAGGGTCTCGGCCCGAACCGCGCTCGCGGCGCACGAAACCAGTGTCACGACGATGGCCAACAAACGCTGCAGCTTCAACGGATACTCTCCTGGCGCGCGCGGGGCTGCGTACGCCGGGGCGTATTCTAGCGAACCCCGAAAAAAAGGCGCGAACCCGCGCATTCCGATTGACGCCCATTCGCACCGCGCGTAGATTCGCCCGCGTTCGGAGACTCATCGTGCGCGTGACAGTGTCCCTCGCCTTCTCTCTGCTACTCGTCTCACTAGCCGGCTGCGACGACGCTGACCCACGCCTCACGGATATCCCACGCCAAAACTGGGCCCGTGAACGCTGCCCCGACGCGTCAAAGGCGCAGGTCTTCGCCGCCTCCGAATACGCCGTCCGCCAGTGGTTCGGAATCAAGAATGCCGACATCGAGGCCGGCATCATCACCAGCACCCCGCTCGAGGAGCAGGAACGCGGCGGAACGGGCCGCATCCGCGACACCGCCATTCATTATCCGAATCGCATTCGCCGCCGCGCCACCGTGCGCCTGCTCCCCGAAGGCAACACCGTCTCCGTCGAGTGTGTCGTCATCAAAGACCGGCTCGATACCGCCGACATGCGCGTCTTCGAGAAGAATCGCCAGTTTGACGACGTGAACAATCAAACCCCCATTCAAACCGAAGCCGCCACCTCCGCCCGCCAGAATGAATTTTGGACCGAAGTCGGCCGCGACCGCGGCATGGAACAGCGCATTCTCGGCGTCATTCGTGAGCGCCTCGGTTCGCCCTCCCATCCCGCCGCCGCTTCGAGTCCCGCGACCGAGTAACCCCTACTTCAATTCCGCGATCACTGCCGGTCGCCGATTTTCATCCACCGACACGTACACCACTTCGGCCTGCGTCACCCGCACCAGTTTCTGCGCCGGAGCCCACCGGTCCGCCCACACCGTCACGCGTGTCCGCACCGATGTCCGTCCAACCGACAGCGTCTCCGTGCAGAAGCTCAACACGTCGCCGATGTACACCGGCTCACGAAACTCAACCCGGTCCATCGCGACGGTGACATACAGCCGGCCGCCGTTCTTCCGCGCCTCGATCGCCCCCGCCTGGTCGATGAAACTGAGAATCACTCCGCCGAAAATCGTCCCATGCGCGTTCACATCCCGCGGCATCATCATCACCCGAATGGCCGGGTCTGTGCAGCCGTCGCAGTCGCTATTCGCCATCGCAGTCTCCCTCTCGGTCGCCCCGATCATAAGGCCGCTGGCGGAAACCCGCCTCAGCCCGCAGGTTATGGGATGTTCATTCGGGTTGCCCGCGCCCCGTGGCGCGGGTATTCTAAATTCTCAGAGCAGGTGCGATCTCGCGCCGCTCGTCGGGCCTAATCAGGGACTGCAATCATGAAGTTGCCGAATTTCCGACTCTATGACACGCAGGCATTGTTCAGCGCCATTCTCGGCGTCATTGCCTTGCTCTTCGTCATCGCGCTGGCCATCGTCGTCACCCGCAATTTTGACGCCCACCAGAAAGTCATCTGGTTCAATCCCAAGTCGCGCTTCCGCGAGCCCATCATCTTCGCCGCAACGGCTGGCGCCATCCTCAGCGGCATCATCGGCGGCTCGATGGGCTTCAACAGTCTCGGCCAGAAACGCAACAATCGTCAGGGCATGTCGTGGCTCGGAATGGCCCTCGGTGCCCTGAGCATGGTGCTCGCCTTCATCGGCCTGGTCGCCTGGCATAAGCTCAAACTCTCTGCCGTCGGATGATCGCGCGGCGAATAAGGTCGTGACAACCTACTCCGGCCGGCGCTCCGTATTCGCTCGACTGGCCAATCTCTTGATCCCCGGTTCAGGTCTCATTCTCGCCCGCCGCGAATGGTCGGGCCTGCTTCTCGCGCTGCTCTACGGCCTGTTTGCGCAAGCCGCCCTCGCCGGACACTTTCTGGCCCCGGCCGGTATTCCGCGCTGGCTCACCATTGCGGCGACCATCGCAGCCGCCCTGGTTTGGATCGCCGCCCAAATCGTCCTGGCTCGCCGCATTCGCTGGCTGAAATCCCCCGAAGCACGCTCGCAATTCGACGCACTGGTCAATGAATCGCGCGAGGCCGCCGCGAGAAACGACCTCGAAACCGCCCGTGCATCCCTCGCCGGCGCCCTCGACATCGACGACGAGCATCTCGACGCAAACGCCGAGTTTGCCCGCCTGCTGATGCGCATGAATCCACGCGCCGCACGCAAGATTTGGCGCCGCGTCGCCGCCCTCGACCGAAATCACCGCTTCGCCGACGAACTAAAGGCGTTCCAGCCCCACCGTTGACCCCCGGCCCAAAGGCCCTAGACTCTCCGGAATGGCCTCGGGAGGCCGCCGGTTCGGCCCCCCAACGCCGTCGCAAAGATGAAAACCCTTCACCTCTACCTCGGCCGCGAGCTTCTCAAGGCCTTCGCTCTCACCACCATCGCCCTGACGCTTCTCGTCACCATGGGCGGCGGAGTCGCCAACCTCTTTCGCAGCCAGGGCATCGACGCCCTTCGCGTCGTCAAAATCTTCATTCTGCTCGTCCCGGTCGCGGTCTCGCTCGTGCTCCCCATCGCTGCCCTTTTCAGCGCCACCATCACCTTCGGCCGTGCCGCCGCCGACAATGAAATTAACGCCTGCCGCGCCGCCGGCATTAACGTCCACCGGCTGCTGCTCACCCCCCTCCTGCTCAGCATCGCCGTCGCTGGGCTCATGTACTACTCCTGGAACTACGTCATCCCGCGCATGAGCGGCAAGATCTACGACTACAGCCGCGACGACATCGCTACGCTCCTTCTTGGCCAGCTCCGTCGGAACCGCGGCGTCGAATTCGGCAATCGAGTCCTCTACGCCGACGCTGCCCGCGAGCTGCTTCCCAGCGAACTGCCGCCCGATGCCCCGCCCGACCTGAAGTACATCCAGTTGCACGGCGCCGCATTCCTAGAAACCGAATCCGGCCGCCCGCTCCGGCTCGGCACCACCGAGGCCGCCCAAATCGAATTCGACCTGGCCACCGAGCGCGTCGGCCCCGACGGAACCGTCCACGCCGGCCTGGCTCCCCGCGTCACCGTGCGACTCATGAATGTCCGCACCTTCGACGTCACGCGCAGCCAGCTCTTCGAGGAAGCCCGCCAGGACCTCGGCCCCTATGAAATCCCGCTCCCGCTCTCTAAGAAAACCCAATTCGAAAACCTCCCCCGCCTCCGCCGCTACGCCAACGCCCCCGAGACCTCGCCAGAAATGCGCGACAAGGTCGCCGGTTTCCGCAAAAAACTACTGCGAACCTACGCCTATCAGTCAATGCTCGAATCACTCGACCCCGGCCAGGGCGGCTCCGGAAAGCTGAACTTCAATGGTCCCGGCCTCAAGCTCCAGATCCAGCCCGAGCAGTTCGCCGTCGGCGACGACGAAGGCCAGCCGCTCCTGAAAAATGTCGTTGCGATTGAAGAGACGCTCGACGGCAATGGACATCCCGTCCGACGCCGCCTGACCGCGCCCTCCGGCGTCATCCGCGTCCGCGAAGTCCTCGACCGGACCGAACCCGCCGTCCAGGTCGAGCTGACCGGCAACGTCGAAATCCGCGGCGACCCGCCCGGACCCGTCGATAGCGCCATCAAGAAAGCCCAGGAACGCCTGCCTGCGGCCCCCTGCCCGCCGGACGCCGTCACCAGGTTGAAGCACCTCACCGATCTAGACATCCTCGATCCGCGACGCGATCTCCATCTCAATTCCAAACTCTCGAACGCCCGCGAAGAGCTCATCCGCATGCGCGACGAAACCCAGGCCAAGGTCTCCAGTAATATCGAATTCCGCGCCTCCTACGCCGCCGGAACTATCGCCGTCGTGATGCTCGGCGCGATACTCGGCGCGGTCCTCCGTGGCGGTCAGGTCCTTACCGCCTTCGGAATCAGTTGCGTGCCTTCGCTCTCAGTCGCCGTGGGCACAATCGTCGGTCGAAATTTCGGCGATCAGCCCGCCACCCACGAACTCGGCGTCGGAATCATGTGGGGCTCCAACGCCCTGCTGGCGCTCGCCGCTGTCTGGATTTGCATGAAGTTCTTTAAGCGATAATCGTTGGATCGATGAATCTTCGCGATGAAACTGATTGATCGATACATCCTGCGGGCCTTCTTCACCAACTACGTGATCGCCCTCGGCGTCATGATGGGAATCTACGTCGTCCTCGATCTCTTCATGAACCTCGACGAATTCACCGAAAGCAGCACCTCACTCGCCCTCACCATCCGCCACATCGTCAGCTTTTACGGCTGGAACCTCTTCCTCTACTTCTCCCAGCTCTCCGGCGTCATCGTGCTCGTCGCCGCCTGCTTCACCCTCGGCCGCTTCCTCCGCACCAACGAACTCACCGCCATCCTCGCCAGCGGCGCGTCGCTCTTTCGCGTCGCCGCCCCGCTCGTCGTCGCCGGAGTCTTCCTGAATGGCGTCTGGTTTGTGAATCAGGAGATGATCGTCCCGCGCATCGCCGACAAACTCGCCCGTCGTCACGACGACGTCGAAGGCCGCAAGACCTACGCCGTCTGGTGCCTCCGTGACCGAAACGACGCCCTCCTTTCCGCCTCGCGCTTCGATCCACACACCTCCTTGCTCGAAGGCGTAATCATCATGAAGCGCGACCCGCAGGGCCGCCTCACCCAGCTCCTCCGCGCCGATAGCGCCCGCTGGGACGTCGAACGTAACCTCTGGCACCTCTCGCTCCCCAAGCTCTCCGATGCCGGCGGCGACGAGTCCATCGCCCCGATCGAGCCCACCGAATACGCGTCCGAGCTGACCCCCTACGAACTCAAGCTCCGCCAGGCCTCGCAGTGGACCAACTTCCTCGGCACCGCCGACCTCACCCGCCTCGCCCAGCGCTACACCAACACCGACGAATTCGTGAAGGTCAAACACGCCCGCCTTACCACGCCCTTTATCAATCTCGTCTTGCTCCTCATGGGCATCTCTTTCTTCCTCAACCGCGAACGCCCCACCGTCATCGCCGCCGGCGGAAAGGCCCTGCTCGTCTGCAGTGCCTGCTTCATGTTCACGTTCTTCTGCCAGCACCTCGACGTGACGCAGCTTTCAGGCCACCCCGCCCTGCCCGCCTGGCTGCCGCTCCTCATCTTCGCCCCGTTCGCTGTGGTCTTGATTGACGGCATCAAAACCTGACGTCCGCCGGAGCCGGTGACATGCCCACCACCGACGCATCCGCACCATCAACTCAGCGCGACGAACGCGATCCACCCATCATCCTGCAATACCTCGGCGGCTTCCTCACCTTCGCCACCCTCGGCATCTTCCTCGACATCTGCATGGTCGCGCCCCGCCCGTGGTACGGCGTGGCCATCATGGCCGCCCTCACCGGCCTCATCTCCGTCGGCTGGATGTACGCCTACCGCGGCACGCGCAAAGTGCTCTTCTTCGTCATCCCCGCCAGCTTCATTGTCCCAATTTTCATCGACATTCTCTTCCCGAGTCAGGCCCTCGCCCGCTACCTCCGCGCCGGCCTCAACAACCGCCTGCTCGTCGAAGTCGTTATCTGCGCCGCGATGTTTTCCGCCGGTTACGCCTGCTATGTCCATTACATCCGCCGCCAGTACGCCCGCCACCACCGCCTGCGAACCGAAATCGCCCTCGCCAAGCGCATCCACGACATGCTCGTCCCACCCATCACGCGCCGCACCCCCACACTCGAAATCTACGGCCGCTCCGCCGCCAGCAGCGAAATGGGCGGCGACCTGCTCGACATCGACGATCAGACCGCCGCTCTCACGCTCTTCATCGCCGACGTCTCCGGCCACGGCGTCGCCGCCGGCGTCCTCATGGGAATGGTCAAAAGCGCCATCCACATGCGCCTCCGCGCCGGTGCCGGCCTCGCCGATCTCACCACCGATCTCAATCGCGTCGTCGCTAAGCTCGTCCGACCCGGCGTCTTCGTCACCTTCTCATGCATTCGCTTCGAACAGCCCGGCCGCGCCGCCTACACCCTCGCCGGCCACCTCCCAATTCTTCACTTTCGCGCGGCAACGAACGACGTAGCCGAACTCGGAAACGAAAGTTTGCCCCTCGGCGTCTCTGAAGATGAGTCGTTCGAGGTGCGTACAGCCGAAGCCCACCCCGGCGATCTCTTCGTCCTCCTCACCGACGGCCTGATGGAAACAATGGATGCCAAAGACCGCCTCTTCGGCGAAGAACGAATCCGACAGATCATCTCTGAGCAGGCCCGCCAACCACTCGCGGCAATTTACGAATCGCTCATGTCCGCCGTCCGCGCTCACGGCCCACAGATTGACGACCAGACGGTTCTCCTCGCTCGAGTCCTCGCCTGACAGTCAGTCGCAATTTCGATAGCCGCGAGACTGCTTCCACGACTGTCCGTACCCGCCCTGATAGCCGCCCGGCGCGCCACAATACGATTCATTCACGCGGCAACACCGGCCATGATGATTGCAACCGACCGCTCCACCGACGATCACCAATGCGCAGACCCAGAGCAACCCGCGGGCAAAATGCCTTCGCATCGCATTCTCCTTTCGACATAGGTTGAGGTTTCTAACCCTTCAGACACGCGGTAACGTGAGCGGTTAGCACCCGGCGTAACGGAGGTCCGCGCAACCCAAATGACCGATTATCTGGACGTCAAAACCGATTTCGCCGACACCAGCGTCGTCTCGGCCATCGACGAATCATCCCTCTGGTCCGCCCGCTTCGCCCGTCTCCTCCTCGACGAACTCGAGCTCCAGCGCGACATCCGTATCCTCGACCTCGGCTGCGGCGCCGGCTTCCCCCTCTTCGAACTGGCCCACGTCCACGGCCCAAACTGCACATTCGTCGGCATCGACATCTGGCCTCTCGCCATCGCCCGCGCAGCGATGAAGCTCCGCGTCCACGCCCTCTCCAACGTCCACCTCGCCGTCGCCGACGCCGCCCACCTCCCACTCCGAACCGCTAGCATTGACCTCGTCGTCTCAAACCTCGGCGTCAACAACTTCGCCGACCCGCCGCTCGCCTTCGCCGAATGCGCCCGCGTCACAAAGCCGGGCGGCCGCCTCGCCCTCACCACCAACCTCACCGGCCACTTCGCCGAGTTCTACGACGTCTTCTGCGCAACGCTTCTCGCCACCAACCTCGCCGACCGCATCTCCACCCTCGACGCCCACATCGCCCACCGCGGCTCCGTCGAGTCACTCGCAAAGGCATTCGAGCATGCCCGCTTCGAAGTCGAACGCGCCGTCGAAGACCGCTTCGAAATGCGCTACCTCGACGGCTCCGCCATGCTCCGCCACCAGCTCACCCGCTTCGGCTTCATCGACTCCTGGCGAAAAATTGTCGGCCCAGATCACGAGCGGATCGTCTTCGCCGAACTCGAACGCCGCCTCAACGAACGTGCCCGCCGCGAAAACGGCCTGCGACTCACCGTCCCCATGCTCTACCTCGAAGGCCGCCGGGTCTGACACCCATGTCCGCGAGTCCGCAAGCTCGACTCTGGATCGGCCCCTCGGGCTGGAGCTACGACGACTGGTTCGGGATCGTCTATCCCAAGCCGCCCCCGCGCGGCTTCAAACCGCTCGCCTTCATCGCCATGCTCTTTAACGCCGTCGAGGTCAACACCAGCTTCTATCGCGTCCCCTCGCCGCGCCTCACCGAACCCTGGCTCCGCCAAACCCCGCCCGACTTCCGCTTCGCCTTCAAACTCACGAACGTCTTCACCCACAAACGCAATCAATTTCCATCCCCGGCAATCGCAACTGACTTCATCGACGCGACAAAGCCCATCCGCGATGAAGGCCGCCTCGGTCCGCTTCTGATCCAATTCCCTTGGTCATTTCGCTTCAACCCCACGTCCGTAGATTGGCTCAACCGCCTAGCCGACACCTTCGCCGAGTTCGATCGTACTATCGAAGTCCGCCACACATCATGGACCGCCCCAGCCGCCCTCGACGCCCTCCGCGCCATCGGTGGCTACTTCAACATCCATCAGCCGCCCCTCCACGATTGCATCGGTCCAACCTCACACGTCTTCGGCCCGACCGCCTATGTCCGCCTCCACGGCCGCAACGCCGCCAATTGGTTCGCCGAAGGCATCCCGCCCTTCGAGCGCTACAATTACCTCTACGACGAATCCGCCCTCCGCGAATGGGCCGATCACATCGAGGCCATGCGCCAAAACGCCGCCGACGTCTTTGTCTTCACCAACAACCACTACAACGGCCAGGGCATCGTCAACGCCCTTGAGCTCCGTGCCATGCTCGAAAGGAAAAGAGTCCCCGCCCCTGACCAACTCGTGCGCGCCTATCCACGACTGGCCTCCATCGCCGAACCCGTGTTCGATCCCGAACCGCGCCTCTTCTGATCACAGAACCCCGCCCAACGATTATCATGAACCCAATGAATGACTCCAACGGATCCATCCAACTCGTCGTCTTCGACCTCGGCGGCGTCCTCGTCCAGGTCGTCGACAGCTTCACCCGCGCATTCGGCAAGGCCGGCGTGGCGCTGCCCCAGTCCCTCCGCGACGAATCCACGCGCCGCGCCGTCGGCGACATCAACCGCCGCGCCGAAATGGGCGAAATCGACGCCCGCGGCTTCGCCGAAGCCGCCGCCAATCTCCTACAGCTCGAAATTGATCACATGCACCGCGTCCTCACCTGTTGGCTCGAAGGCCCTTACCCTGGCGCCGGCGAACTGCTCCGAAATCTTGCCGCAAGAAACATCGCCACCGCCTGCCTGAGCAACACCAACGACCACCATTGGCAAGCCATGACCGCGCCCGCCGGCTTCGGAGAACTCAATCTCGCCGAACTAAAGCACCATTTCGCCAGCCATCACCTCCGCCTCGCCAAGCCCGACCCGGCCATCTACGCCCACGTCGAACAGAAAACCGGAACTGCCCCCGGTAGGATCCTCTTCTTCGACGACCTCGCAGTGAATTGCGAAGGCGCCCGCCGCCGCGGCTGGCACGCCTGCCAGATCAAGCCCGACGGCAATCCCGTTGAGCAAATCGATGCCGAACTCAGCCGCCTCCGCGTGCTCTAAATCACCCGCCTGCCGCCTCGACGTACCTGTGTTAGAATAGCCCACAAAGGAAAAACCCCTTGAACGCCGACCGACTCAAAGACCTCCTCGATTCCGTCCGCTCCGGCAAAAAGCCCGTCGACGACGCCGTCAACGAACTCCGTCATCTTCCCTTCGAATCGCTCGGCTTTGCCACTGTCGACCACCACCGCTCCATCCGCTGCGGCTTCCCCGAAGTCATCTTCTGCCAGAACAAGACTTCCACTCAAGCCGCCAAAATCTTCGAAAAACTCGCCGACGCCGGCGGCAACGTCCTCGCCACCCGCGCCCGCCCGAAACACTTTGAGAAGATCAGCAAGAAATTCGAAAACGCCGAATACCACAAAGCCGCCCGCTGCATCACCCTCCGCCAGCGCGAGCCGAAGTGGTCCACCGGCACCATCGCCATCGTCTCCGCCGGCACCAGCGACGAAAAAATCGCCGAGGAAGCGCGCTTCACTGCCGAGATCATGGACCAGCGCACCGCCACCTATTACGACGTCGGCGTCGCCGGCATCCATCGCCTCCTCGCCCAGACCGCCAGCATCCAGCAGGCCAGCGTCGTCATCGTCGTCGCCGGAATGGAAGGCGCTCTCCCCAGCGTCGTCGGCGGACTCGTCCGCGCCCCCGTCATCGCCGTCCCCACCAGCGTCGGCTACGGCGCAAGCTTCGGCGGCCTCGCCGCCCTGCTCACCATGCTGAACTCGTGTGCCTCCGGCATCGCCGTCGTCAACATCGACAACGGCTTCGGCGCCGGCTACCTCGCCTCCACCATCAACCGTCTCGCCGACCGCGCCAGCCCCACCGACAACGGCGATATCACCGACCAGGACTGACGAATGCCGCAGCGAATCCACCGCGCCATTCCACGCCTCCCGAAACGCAGAAACGAATCAAACAAGGGCGACTACGGCCGCGTCCTCGTCATCGGTGGCTCAGCCGGAATGATCGGCGCGCCCGCCCTCGTCGGCCTCGCCGCCCTCCGCTCCGGCTGCGGCCTCGCGCAGATCGCCGTCCCTCAGTCGATCCAGCAAGCCGTGGCAACATTGGTTCCGTGCGCAACAACGCTCGGCCTTCCAGCTACGACCAGCGGCGCAATCGCCGCCCGAGCAATAGCCACGCTCCGACCACCACTGAAGAACTGGGCCAGCGTCATAGCCCTCGGCCCCGGAATGTCCCGCTCGCGCGACGGCGCCAAACTGGTTAACGAGATCTTGAAAGCATCCACCATCCCGATCGTCCTCGACGCCGACGGGCTCAACAACGCCGCATCAAATCCCAACGCACTCATCGCCCGCCGCCATGCTCCGCTCGTCCTCACGCCCCACCCACTAGAAGCCCAGCGACTCCTCGACGCCTTGAGCATCAAGTCAAACGCCCTCTCGAACCGTCGCGAAGCAGCCACCTCTCTCGCCAAACGCACCCACGCCATCGTCGTCCTCAAAGGCCACCAGACCCTTGTCACCGACGGCGCGCGCCTCTACACCAACCACACCGGCAATCCCGGCATGGCCACCGGCGGTAGCGGCGACGTCCTCACCGGAATCATCGCCGCACTCATCGCCCAGCGCATGCCCCCATTCGAAGCCGCCGTACTCGCCGTCCACACCCACGGCCGCGCCGGCGACCTCGCCGCCCGCCAACTCGGCCAGGTCTCCCTCATCGCCACTGACCTGATCGACTATCTTCCCCGCGCTTTCCTCACCCCCGGCCGCCGCTAAGATCGCCCCATGCCCCGCAAACTCAAACGCACACCGCAACTCATCGTCCTCGGCGGTCCCAACGGCGTCGGAAAATCCACCGTCGCCCCCTTCCTGCTCCGCGACGAGTTCAACATCACCGACTTCGTCAACGCCGACGTCATCGCCCGCGGACTCTCGGGCTTCAGCCCGGAGTCCGCCGCCATCGAAGCCGGCCGCATCATGCTCGAACGCCTCCACGCCCTCGGCGACTCAGGAGAAAACTTCGCCTTCGAAACCACGCTCGCTAGCCGCTCACTCGCTCCGTGGATCACGAAGCTCCGCGAGTCCGGCTACTTCTTCCGCCTCAACTACGTCTGGGTCCCCAGCGCCGACACGTCCGTTGCGCGCGTCGCTCGCCGAGTCCGCCTCGGCGGACACAACGTCCCCGAGTCTGACATCCGCCGGCGATTCAAAAGAAGCATTTGCAACTTCTTCGAGCTTTATCAACCGATTGCAGACGAATGGATCGTCTGGGACAATTCCGCAGGATTGGCTCAGGAACTCGCCGCCGGAAGTGGCCACCGAACGGTCGCTGTCGCCAATCGCGAACTCTGGGATACAATAGTGCGAGCGAATATCGATGAAGCGGCACCGTGACGACAATCTGAATGAGTTGCGAGCGAGCATCCGCGCCGGCCGCCGCGCCTTCGCCCGCGCCGCGCACTTCGCCCGCCGCGAACACAAGCTCCACGGCGTCCCCCTCATCGTCTGCGACAAAAACGGCAAGGTCATCGAGATCCCCCCGGAAAAAATCGTCGTCGGCCCCGACCCCGCCCTCAACCCGCCCAAACGCCCCGTGCCGGCCAAATCCAGGGCGCGTCGTTCCCCAAAGAAACAGTCGCGCCGCTAGTCCGCCCTTGCATCCCCGCCCCATCCCCCTAAAACTCCCATCATGAAGATTCTCGTCGTCGGCTTCGGCGGACGTGAACACGCCATCCTCGCCAAGCTCGCCCAGTCCCCGCGAAAGCCCACGCTCTTCGTCGCGCCGGGCAACGGCGGCACCACGTCGCTCGCCACCAATCTCGAAATCGCCGCCGACCAAATCGACCAGCTCCTCGAATTCGCCCAGAAAGAAAAAATCGATCTCACCGTCGTCGGACCCGAAGACCCACTCTGCGCCGGCATCGTCGATCGCTTCGAAGCCGCCGGCCTCCGCATCTTCGGCCCGCGCGCCGCCGCCGCCCGCCTCGAAGGCAGCAAGGCCTTCGCCAAGCAGCTCATGAAGGACGCCAGCGTCCCCACCGCCGACGCCCGCATTTTCGAGCCCACCGATCAGGAGCGCGACGCCCGCCGTCTCGTCGCCCGCGACCGCACCATGGGCCAGCGAACTCGGCTTTTCGAAGGCGCCACCCTGTGCTTCCCAATCCTCGGCCCGCGGCCCATGCTCGCCGAGTCCCCCACGCGCATCGCCATCGCCTGGGAATCCGCCCGCGACTATGTCGCCACCCGCGAAGCCGGCCTCGTCGTGAAGGCCTCCGGCCTAGCCAAAGGCAAGGGCGCCTTCGTTTGTGACGAACCCGCCGAAGCCCTTGAAATCCTCGAAAAGCTCATGCACGACCGCATCCTCGGCGACGCCGGCGACTCCGTCGTCGTCGAAGAACGAATCGTCGGCATGGAAATGTCCGTCCTCGCCCTGGTCGACGGAAAGTCGATCTACCTCCTCGAACCCGCCTGCGACTACAAGCGCCTGAAGGACGACGACGAAGGCCCCAACACCGGCGGCATGGGCGCCTACTGCCCCGCGCCCGAATTCACCGACGCCCTCGCCACGCAGGTCGCCTCTGAAATCTTCGTCCCAGTGGTTGACGCCCTCAAACGCGATGGCATCCAGTACAAAGGCGTCCTCTTCGCCGGCCTGATGATCACCCCGGGTGGCCCAAAAGTCCTTGAGTTCAACTGCCGCTTCGGCGACCCCGAAACTCAGCCCATCCTCGCTCGCCTCAAAACCGACCTCATCGACATCTTTGAAGCTGTTATCGACGAGCGCCTCGAAGACCTGACCATCGAGTGGGACCCCCGCCCCAGCGTCTGCGTCGTCATCGCATCCGGCGGCTACCCCGACTCCGCCAAGAACGGCGTCCCCATCATCGGTCTCGATGCCGCCGCAAAAGTCCCCGGCGTCCAGGTCCTTCACGCCGGCACGCGTTTGATGGGCGGCCGATGCGTCACCGCCGGCGGCCGCGTCCTCGGCATCACCGCCGCAGCCGACTCGTTCGCCGACGCCCGCAAGCGGGCCTACGAAGCCGTCAGCAAAATCTCGTTTGAAGGCATGCAGTACCGCAAAGACATCGCCCTGCGAGTCGAATAAGGAACACCCAGCGTGAACACGGACGTTCGCGGAAAACGCATCATCGTCATGGGCCTCGGACGCTTTGGCGGCGGCGTCGGCGTCAGCCGCTGGCTAGCCGCCCAGGGCGCCGACGTCCTCGTCACCGACCAGGCCGCCGAAGCCGACCTCGCCGACTCCATCCTCAAGCTCGATCGCTCCCGCTTCACCTGGCGTCTCGGCGGCCACGACCCCGCCGACCTGGATCGCGCCGACCTCCTCGTCGTCAGCCCCGCCGTCGACAAGCCGCGCTCCGAGTTCTTCCAGGCCGCCGTCAACCGCCGCATCCCCTGGACCACCGAGATGAACCTCTTCCTCGAGCGCTGCCCGGCCAACCTCATCGGAATTACCGGCTCCGCCGGAAAGTCTACCACCACCGCCATGGCCGGCGCAATTCTCGAAGCCGCCGCGACCGCCGACACGCCGCTCAAAGGCAAGCGCGTCCTCATCGGCGGCAACATCGGCCGCTCTCTGCTCGATGAGATTTCGACCATCAAACCCGACGACTGGGTCATCCTCGAACTCTCCAGCTTCCAACTCGAAGATGCCGCGGGCATCCGCCGCAGCCCGACCGTCGCCCTCATCACCAACCTCCGCCCCAACCACCTCGACCGCCACGGCGACATGGAAAGTTACGCCAACGCCAAGCTCAACATCGCCCGCTTTCAGTCATCCGCCGACGTCACCTTCATCCACGAATCCGAGTCCGACCTCCGCACTCGCCTCGAAGCCCTCAAACTCCGCTCCCCCATTCGCACCTTCGGCGATCGCGCCACACACGACCAACTCGCATCCGCCCTCCGCGTCCCCGGCCGCCACAACCGCGACAACGCCGCCGCTGCCCTCGCCATCGCCGGCCATCTCAACGTGCCCGACACAGTCTCATTGGCCGCCCTCGCCGAATTCCGCGGCCTGCCCCACCGTCTCGAATTCGTCCGAGACCACAACGGTATTCAGTATTTCAACGACTCAAAATCCACCACCCCCGAATCCGCTCGCATCGCCTTGGAAGCGTTTGAGTACCCAGTCGTCATCCTCCTCGGCGGCTACGACAAACACGTCGAGTTCGACGACCTCGCCTCCGCAGCAGCCCGTCGCGCCCGGGCCGCCATCTGCTATGGTGCAGTCCGCGAAAAAATCGCCGCATCGATCCAAACCGCCGCCCCGCGCCTCCAGGTCCAAATCGTCCCGGACCTACCCGCCGCCCTCGCCGCCGCCCGCTCAACGGCCCAAACCGGCGACGTCGTCGTCCTCTCCCCCGCCTGCGCCAGCTACGACCAGTTCATCAATTACGAGCAGCGCGGCGAACTCTTCCGCAAGCTCGTCACCGTCCTCCCCTGACCTCATTACCCTCACTCCGAAGGCCGATATACCTTCGGATGGCCCGCACCCGCGCAATCATCTTCGACCTCGACGGCGTCCTCACCGACACCGCCGAGTTCCACTACCAGGCCTGGAAGCGCCTCGCCGACGAACGCGGCCTCCCCTTCGACCGCCACCACAACCAGGCCCTCCGCGGCGTCTCGCGCGAAGAATCCCTCCGTCGCCTCCTCGGCCCGCTCAAGGTCTCCCCCGCGAAATTCGCCGCCATGCTCCATCGCAAAAACGACTACTACCTCGCCATGATCGCCACCCTCACCCCCGCCGACCTCGCCCCCGGCGCAGCCGATCTCCTTCGCGATCTCAATCGCGCCAACTGGAAGCTCGCCATCGCCTCAGCCAGCCGCAACGCCCAGCAGGTCGTCGACCGCCTCGCAATCCGTCGCCACTTCGCCGCCATCATCGACGGCGCCGCCGTAACCCGCTCCAAGCCCGCCCCCGACCTCTTCCTCGAAGCCGCCCGCCGCCTCGACGCCCACCCACAAACCGCCATCGTCATCGAAGACGCCCCCAGCGGAATCGAAGCCGCCCGCGCTGCGCAAATGCGCGCCATCGCCGTCGGCCCGGACGCGGCCGAAAGCCCCGCCGACCTTCACATCACATCTATCGCTGAACTAAACGTGGAATTGGCCGAATCACTCGCCGCCGATCCCGCCTACGGTGCCGCCCCAACCGTCAGCAGCAACTGCTTCGGACCGTTCTGATACCCGATCGGAAAAATCGATCGATCAAATACCGACCGCTTGAATACCTGGTCCGCCAGCAGCGTGCTCGCCGCCCCCGTCGTATCCATCAAGTCATCAATGTCCGCAACATGTGCCAGCCCCAGCAGATGCCCGCCCTCATGCGCCGCTACGTTCCCGATCGCCATCGCAATCCCCGTCGGCGACGGCTTCGTTGCAAACGCATCGTCAAATCGATCCGTGTAAATAATCCCGTCGTCGCAGTAGTTCTCGTTCCAGGTGTCGACGTTCTGCGAAATACCGAACACCGTCCGGCTGAACTCCCCAAAATAAAGCGTCGAAACATCCGGCCCATCGATCGGCACTGGATCGTCCGAAGTCTGCACGATCACATTCAAACCCGCATAGCAATGCCGCACCCGCGCCACGATCCCCGCCTTGATCGTCGCCGTCATGCCCGCGTAGTCCGTATCAATCCGCGCCGCGTCAAACGGCTCGATATCAAATGTCCCAACATTCGGAATATTGATCCCCGCTCCGCCCGCGAAGTTTAACATGATCTTCTGCGCCTGCAGTGCCGCCGGCGACCCACCCCGAATCACCGCCACCCGCGCCTGATACGCCCCGCCGCGCGAGGAATAGAATGACGACGTGATCGCCAGATACATCCGCTCCGTCGCCTCGCGAACCACCGCGTCGATCTTCGTGTCGTAATCCCCGATCGTCGCATCCGCGTCGTCGTTCTCGACAAACGCGTCTTCGTTGTTGTCGAACAGTGCCCCGGCCGGATCAATCCCGGACCCCGCCACCGGCCCCACGTCCAGCTGAATGCGATCCCCGGCGCTCACCGGCCCCAGATTCCAAACTTCCACGACCCCCTGCGTGATGGTCCCGTTCCACTCCGCGGTCCCATCTTCGGCCAACTCAAGCAGCGGTGCCGAACCAAAATCCCGTCCCGCCGGCCGCGCATTGCCGCCCGGCAACGGAAAATTCGTCCCGCACCCGGCCACGATCAGTGCCAGCAGCGCGCACAAACAAAAGCATCGACCGAAGTTATGCCGAGGGGCTGATGCCAAGGGTAATCTCCCAAACTAGCGTGCGGACGCGCGCCGTGCGATGCGAGGAGGGGAGTTGAGGGCCAACCGCGTTACGCAACCCGAGCAACTCACACACAAGTATTGCTGATGCCCATTCTCCAGTCAAGCAATTCGCCCGCCCGCCCCTCATCCGCCGTCTCATCTATCTATATCGGTCCCACCGCCGTATCGGTCTCGCCGCCCCGAAGCCCGCCCTGACGCAACCGCATTCCCTCATTACAATCGCGCAAGCGAATCGCGGACCCACACCCGGAACAAATCCATGAAAGAAGCATACTTCTGGTGCTACCCCTGGGACTTGCTGGACGAGGGCCCCGATCTTGCTCTCGACCGCATCGCCGGCGAAATCGGCGCTCAGTCCATCTCAATCGCGACCACCTATCACAGCGTCGCCCAATTCCGCCCGCACGCCGCCGACGCACCCGCGCGATTTGTCTCCGAATCCGCCGCGCATTTTCAGCCGAACGCCTCCGCATATTCCGCCACCAGAATCCGTCCCATCCCCGCGAGTTGGATGAAATCGCGCAACCCGCTCGAACGAATCGCTGAGTGCTGCCGATCGCGCAATGTCGCCCTCCGCGCCTGGCTCATCGCCTGCCACGGAACCGCCCTCGCCGCTCGCTACCCCGACGCCGCCTGCAAAGATGCCTTCGGCAATCGAAGCACCTCCTGGCTCTGCCCTGCCAATCCCGACGTCCGCGAATTTGTCGCCGGCCTCGCCGCCGACCTCACCACCAATTACCCCATCGCCGCCATCGAGCTCGAATCACCGGACTTCGACAGCAACCCCCACACACACGCCCACGAAAAAATCGGCCTCAACCTCGGCCCCATCGAACGACTGCTCCTCGCCCTCTGCTTCTGCGAGTCCTGCGTCCAATCCGCCAACGACGCCGACATCGACGCCGCCGCCGTCCATCGTTCCGTCCGCGTCCACCTCGCCCCAACGATCGCCGGCGAACCGCCGCGCACAACCACCACTATCGACTTCCTCGCCTCCGACGGCGCCCTCCAGGCCTACGCCCAGCACCGCACCCATTCGATTCGCGCGTTCGTCACCGCCGTCCGCCGTCGAACCAAAACCCCCATCTTCGTCCACGCCCCTTACTCGCCCGACCTCGCCGGCTGGAACCCCGCGGACCTCGCCCAACACTGTGACGGCTTCATCTTCCCCGCCTGGACCGAATCCCCCGATTCGCGCCGCGCACGCCTCGCCCAACTCGTCGCTGCCGCCGGCTCGCCCGACCGAGTCCATCTCGGCTTCTACTGCTACCCGCCCCAAACCGCCGACGGCCCCGCCCTCGTCCGCGCCGTACACGACGCCGTCAGCGCCGGCCACTCCACGATCGGCTTCTACAATTACGGAATCGCCCCCAACGCCGGCCTCGACTGGGCCCGCCAGGCCATCCGCTTCGCCCGCCGCGATCGATAACCCCGCACGCGCAATACGATCAACTCACCAGCCGCGCAACGATCGCAACCCCGCGATCTGCATCCCCGCCACCGACTCCGGAAGAATCGCGACCATCTTCCACCCCTCCGGCTCGCGCACCCATTTCACTTCCCACTGACTCGGCACGCGCTGCACCCCCGTCTCAAGCCGCACCGTCGCCGTCGCAGTAAATTCAGTCGTCGCTTCGTTCCCATTCACGTCCGTCGCGCCCGCGCCGATGCGCGTGTCCGAAATCTCCGTCCGCTGAAAAGTCGATTTCACATACTGCTCAAACTGAACGCGATCCATCCCGTCCGACGCGAACTCATCCGAAATCCTGCTTATCACGCCCGCGAGGTCCCGCGCCTGAACCGCCGCCACCGTCTCCTCGATCGCCAGATGCAGCCGCTCCCGCTCCGTCGTCACCAACGCCTGCAGCGCGAACAACCCGCCGCACGCCGCCAGCGCCGCTGGAAAGATCCACTTTCGCCGCGCCGCCTCCGTCCGCAACCAGAGCGCATACGCAATTACCAGCGCGAGCGCGCTGAACACATAAAACGCGGCACGGCTCTCAAACAAAAACGCCGAAAGAAATGACATCCGCTAAGCGCCGCAGTCCCAGCTCGCCCCCGCCGCGATCAGCGCCTCAGGCCGCTCGCGCCGCACGACCGGCGGCCACTCCCCGTCCTCGCAGTACCACCGATCCAGCATCGCCCGCCACTCATCGATGTTCCGCACCGCCAGAAACGCCGCCTTCGCCTCCTTCGACAGCGGATGCAACTCGCTGTATCGCACCCCGAACTTGCGAAACATCCCCGGCGCCTTCGCCGGTCCGTAGGCCGCCACCATCAACTCGAAATGCCGCTCCAGCGCCGCCCGCTGCTCCCCGATCGATGGCGGCTCAGGCAGCGGCCGCCCCGCCAGCAGTTCCGCCGCCTCGCGGAAAATCCACGGATTCCCGATCGCACCGCGCGCCACCGACACCCCATCGACGCCCGTCTCCTCCAGCATCCGCACGCAATCCATCGCCGTGAAAGCGTCGCCGCTCCCCAGAATCGTCCGCCCGCCCACGTGCCGCTTCACGCGCAACAAAAACTCCCACCTGCTGGGCCCCACATAACGCTGCTTCACCGTCCGCCCATGCACCGTCACCGCCGAAAGCCCGATCTCAAACGCCGCGTCCAGAATCGTGAAAAAGTTCCGCTCGCTCTCCTCCGAATCATCCAGCCCGCGCCGCATCTTCAGCGTCACCGGCACCCGTCGCCCCACCGCATCAAACACTCGCCGCAGAATATCAATCGCCGTCTCCGGCACGCTCAGCAGAAAACCACCCCGGCAGCGCCCCAGCACCTTCTTCACCGGGCAGCCGAAGTTGATATCAATCACGTCATAGCCGGTCTCGACCAACACATCCGCCGCCAGCGCAAACTGCTCCGGCTCGCTCCCCATCAGTTGCCCGCCGACTGGGTGGTCCTCCTCCACCAGCGCCAGCGAACGCCGCATCGCCTTCCCGCCCAGCAACACGAGCTTATCCAGCACAACCTCATTGATTGCGTACGGACACCCCAACTCGCGCGACAACAGCCGCATCGGCCCGTCGCTGTAGCCCGACAGCGCGGCCTGCACAAACGGCGTCGCAATCTCAACCGACCCCAGACGCAACATGACGAACTATCCGCCCCCGCTCGAAGCACTCGGCTTCACCGCCGACGAAGCAAACGCCACGATCTCTTTCATCAACTCCGGCCCATACTCCGCCGCCAACATCGCCGTGCCGTGGTTCGACTGGTCGCCGGGCTTGATCACCACCGTCGCCGCCTTGTCCTTCTTCGCCAGCTTTTCCGCCTCTTCTCGCTCGCCCTCCGGCGAAATCAGCAGCACCGGCCGTTTCCCAAGCTTCCCGATCTGCTTGAGCGTCTTGATATCCATGTAATTCGTCCCGGGCGAAAGGCAAATCACCCCCAGCACATCCTCATTCCGCCCCGCATAGTCGATCGAGATGCTGCACCCCACGCTCGCGCCGATCATCACAATCCGCTTCGCATCGCAATCGTCGCGCCCGGCCAGCCACTTCGCGGCCGCCGCCGCATCCTGCCACGCATCCCTGAACAATACGACATCCCGATCGCTGTACTTCCGTCGCAACCCCTTTTCCTTGGGAAGAACACTCTCGCCGGCCCCTCGGATGTCATACGCCAGCACCGCGAACCCCTTCTGGTGCAAATAAGGCACCAGCGGCCGCCAGCTCGACTTGTCCGAAGGAAACATGTGAACCAGAATCGCACACGGCGCCGCATGTTTCTTCTTCTTCGGCGCGTAGAAATCCCCCACGACTTCCACGCCGTCCGCCGTCTTGAACGTCACCCGCTCCGACACAACTTCCGCTGGATCATCCGCCCATGCCGGCGCAACGATCACCGCCAACGTCAACGTCGAGAACCACCACAGCCGTTTCATCGCATCAGCCCTCTCACGGACGAGGCCATCCGGACTTTTGAAACCGCCCATCGCGGCCGATCACCTTGCCGTCCAGTTCGATCACGCCGCCGCGCCGCAAATCGCACACCATGTCCCAGTGCAACGCGCTCTTGTTCTTACCGCCGCTCTCCGGATAGGCCGCCCCCAGCGCCATATGAAATGTCCCGCCGATTTTCTCATCGAACAGCGTGTTTCGTGTATGCCGGCGCACGCTGTAGTTCGTCCCGATCGCAAGCTCGCCCACGATCCGCGACCCGCTATCCTGATCGAGCATCTTCACCAGATAGTCTTCGCCCTTCGATGCCGAGCATTCCGACACCTTCCCATCCTTGAACGCCAGCCGCACGTTCTGAACTTCCCGCCCGCCATACACCGCCGGAAATCGGAACTGCACCGTCCCCTCCGCCGAATCCTCGATCGGAGCGGTGAACACTTCGCCATCCGGAATATTGTGCCGCCCGTCGCAGTTAATCCACGGCCGGCCACCGATCGCGAAGCGTATGTCCGTACCGTCGCCGTGATGAAACCGAATTTCTTTTCCACCGCATAGGTGATCCGCCAGCCGCTGCTGCGCGACCGACAGCTCGCTCCACGCCTTCGCCGGGTTCGGCCGATGCACGAGACACGCCTTGAAAACGAAATCCTCGAACTCCGACAGCGACATCTCCGCTTCCTGCGCCGCCGCCTGATTCGGATACTGCGTCCCGACCCAGCGCAACCGCCCCTTGTTTCCCTCGGGCAGCGCGCTCCGCCGCATCAGCGTCGTCATGATCGGCGCCCGCGCCCGATTCAACCGCGCCTGCCGCGCCGGATCGCAGTTCGAAAGATGCCGCGTATTCGCCCCGCCCCAGAAGCTGATCAGCGCATCAACTTTTTCTACTTCGCCGATCAACAGCGGATCGACGAAATCAAGTTGTGCGTCATTCCCCAGTTTCAGTTTGATTTCATCGAGTTCATCCGGATAGAGCCGCACGTGCGGATGCCCGCCCGCCTCCACCACCGCCCGCGCCGCTTCCACCGCCAGCGGCTCCGTCACCGTCGCCCCGCGAATCAGCACCAGCTCGCCGGCATTCACGCCAACCGAGTAGTTCACCAACAAATCAGCCAGTCTCGCTAAACGCGGATCGCGCATCGCTCGCTCAAACTCCAGATAAATAAACCAGTCGCCCCGATTTTACTCCCCCCGCCCCGCCCCAACAAACGCCTACCGTCCCGGCGCTGTCGTCGCCCCGAGCAACTCCGGCCGATACCGCCGAACAATCTCAACATACGAATCAAAATTCGCCGGCCGCTCCCCGGGCGCCACCCGTGAAAAATCCGAAAGCAGCACGAACGCCAGCTCCCCCAGCACGCGATTCACCTCGGCCTGACTCCGCCGCTCCGCTGGCAGCGACCCCATGATCCGCACCGTCAGATTCCGCGTCTTCCCGGCCGCCAGGTGCAGCAGCGCCGACATCTGCCACATGCTCTCCGTCCGCTCCGGAAACTCCGACACGACGATGCGGTCCCCGATCATCTCCGCATCCGCCCGGTCGCTCGACCGTACCACGTGCGGCACCGCGTTCATCGCCCGCTCCTCGGCCGTTTCGATCAAATCCAGCGCCCGCATGTAATCGCGTGGATTGGCCAGATACGTCAGCCGCGCGAAGGTCGCCCATGCGTCGCCCGCCGCCACCGGATCGCGTCCGAACCGTGTTGCCCCGTCCTTCTCAGGCGCAGTCGTCGCAAACGCCGCCCCATTCGCCATGTCACGCGCCGCCACCGTCTTTCCGTCCGCCGCCAGCCGCCATGCCTCCAGCCGCAGCACCTCCGGACAAAGCGTGTCCTGCCACTCCGTCGGCGTCTTTCCCGCATCCACCCGCGCCGCCGTCACGCGCGCCTGCCACGCCGCCGACCCGTCCCACTCCACCCGGATCGAGCGCAAAAAAGCATCCATATCTCGGTCGATCCGATCATTCCGAATCGCCCGGCACACATACTCCAGCCGCTGCGCCAAATCCGTCGTCGCCTTCGCCATCCTCAAATTGCCGTACGGATCGAACGGCGCATATTTCTCCAGCCACTCCCGAATCGCTTCGTCTGCTCCCGCCCGATCGCCGCGCGCCTCCAGCGCCTCCGCCAGCGATTGCCCCGCATCCGGCATCCCCGCGCAAACCCGATTCATCTCCCGCCACGCCGACTCCGCCGATCGCGCAAGCTCCCCCGTGTCCGCCCCCGTCGCCCGCGCTTCCTGCAACATCACCGAGCGCGTCATCGCCAGGGCCCGCCGCGCCCGCAGCCACTCCAGCCCATCCATTCGACTCAGCCCGCGCTCCAGATGCCGCGCCGCCTCAGCCGGATCGCGCCCCAGCATCCACAACCCCAGTGCATGCTCGCGCGACGCCCGAAACCCAACGACAGCGAACACGACTATTGCAACGCCGAAAACAATCTGCCCCACGCCGCGCACCGGCGGCAGCAACTTCGGACCGAAGGCGACATACGTTTCGTGGACATGAACCCCCTCGCGAAGTCCGACGCTTCGCGCGGCCGCGGCCACCAGCCCCACCATGGTCCAATACCACGCCGGACCCATCGAAGACCGCAGCATCACATTGCTCGCCTCCGCCGCGATCAACGCCGCCAGCCCGGCGAACACCCCCGTAATCCGCCCCCGCTCGCGCACCTCGCGCGATTCACCAAACGCCCGCCACGCGCCCGCCAGCGCCAGCACCGGCAGCAAAAAATAAGCCAGCCCACCCACCAACCCCAGCTCCATCATCGCCTGCAACCACTCGCAGTGCCCCGCCTCCGCCATCTGGCCATGAAAAACCTGCGGCGATTCCGAACGCACGCGCGCCAACCGCGTCGTCGCCCGCGCCGCATAACTGTCCGGCCCGAACCCCATCACCGGCCGCTCGCGCACCGCGGCCGCCGACGCCTCGTAAAGACCCAACCGCGTCAGAATGGATCCGCGCCGCAGGGTCCGCTCCGTGCTCAGGAACCACGTCGCCCCGACCGCCGCAACAACGAACCCGCCCACAATCACCAGCGCCGCCGCCCGCCGCCACCCGCGCCGCGCCGAATGCCAAAGCCACATCGCCAGCGCAACGCTCAATCCAAATCCCGCACCGATGATCGCCCCATACCGCCGCGCGACGACCAGCAATACCACCGCGCTCACCAATCCAACCGCGCGAACCGCCGCACCAATCCCGACCGCCTCCCGCCCGCGCGCCCAATCCCCGATCACGACCGGCACAAACCACGCCGCGCAAATCGCCGCAACGAACCCCGCCGCCGTCACCGACCCGATCGGCCAGTCAATCTGCGTCACCCGCGACCAATGTTGCTGCCAGAGCGTCAGCCCCGTCGCAACAATCATCAGCCCCGCCGCCCCCGTGCAAATCCGATCGCACCCCTCCGAATTCACTTCCCGCGACAACCAGGCCGCCCAGACCATTCCGACGACAAACTGCCCCATCCACCCCACCGACATCCATCCGCTTCCGTTTACCAATGCGGACAAAACACCCCATACCACGACCACCGCAGCGCAACCCCAAACCCCGAGCGGTAGCCCGCCCAGCGGTGCACCTTCGCGCCGCCCCCAGACCAGCGCACCCAATCCGCTTCCCGCGCAACAAACCCCAACAATCAGAAAGAAAAGCCCGCGCCGAATCTCAGCCCCCGGCTCCTGAAAAACGGGCAGCGCCAGCCCCCGCGCCACCGCCCCCAACCCCGCCGGCCATCCCGAGTAATCCACCCCTTCCGGCGGCGTCCCCGTAAAAAGAGTGACGGCCGCCAGCGCACCTACGCACGCCGCGACCGCAATGACTCCAGCCCGGGATGACACGCCGTTCGGTCTCCCGCGCGCCGTCCCTAAGGTGCCAAGACGCGAACACCCGTCCGCCCGATGCCCTGCCGCGTCCCAACCGTGCAAATCACCTGAATCTCGTAATCCGCCAGTGTCGTGGCCGAAAAGTTCGCCTGCGACGCGTTCACGTTTGTCAACGTCGCGTCCGGCGGAATGGGAATCGGGTTCTCATTCGCATCAAATGCGGCATCAATCGACCATTCGAAAGTCATTTCCGACTGCGTTGCCGACAGAAAAATCGACCCGCCCACCAGAATCCCGCTTTCGGAGGCATCCAGCGTCACCACCTGCCCAGGGTTCGCAACCACATTCGGCCCCGTGCTCGCCACCACCTGCGGCTGCACGAGAATGATCTGAATCAACTCTGTCGCCGGCGTCGTATTGCACGACCCGCTCGCCGCCAGAATCGCCCCACCCGCCAACATTGCCATCAACCGTCGCATCAACGCTCTCCAATCGCCCGTCTATAGAATAAATCGGCTCAAATCCTCGTCCTTGACGAGTTCCGCCAGTCGCCCGCGCACATAAGCCGCATCCACGCTCACCGGCTCCCCCTTCCGATCCGGCGCATCAAAGCTGATATCCTCTAATACCTTCTCCACGATCGTGTAAAGACGCCGTGCTCCGATATTCTGCGTCGTACGATTCACCGAAAACGCCAGCTCCGCCATCGCCTCGATCGCGTCCGGCCGGAACTCCAACTGCACCCCCTCCGTCCCCAGCATCGCCTGATGCTGCTTCAGAAGGGCGTTCTGCGGCTCCGTCAGTATCCGCAAAAAGTCCTCGCGTGTCAGGTCCGTCAATTCCACCCGGATCGGCAGCCGCCCCTGCAGCTCCGGCATCAGGTCGCTCGGCTTGCTCGAATGAAACGCCCCCGCCGCGATGAACAGAATATGGTTCGTCCGCACCGGCCCATGCCGCGTATTAATCGTACTCCCCTCGATGATCGGCAGCAGGTCGCGCTGCACGCCCTGCCGGCTCACATCCGGCCCATGCGCCGAATGCGTCCCGCACAGCTTGTCCACCTCATCCAGAAAGACGATCCCGCTGTTCTCCGTCCGCGTGACCGCCATCGAAATCATCTTGTCGCGATCGATCAGCTTCTCGCTCTCCTGCTGAAACAGGATCGTCCGCGCCTCCTTCACCGTCACCTTCCGATCCTTCGACTGCGAAGGCATCAGCCGCTCGATAAAGTTCTGCAGCTCCGGCTCCATCTGCTCCGCGCCGATCGTCGTCGCGAACATCCCCATCGGCGCCGCCTTCTGCTCCACCCGCAGATCGATCAGCCGATCCTCAAGCGTCCCCGCCCGCAACTGCGCCCGCAGCTTCTCGCGTGTCCGCTGCCGCCGCGCCTCCTCCTCACCATCCTTCGCCTCCGTGTCATCCGGCAACAGCGCATCGATCAGCGCCTCCTCCGCCATCTCCTCGGCTCGCTGCCGCACCACCTCCGTCTGCTCGCCGCGCACCATCGAAATCGCAAGCTCCAGCAGATCGCGCACGATCGTGTCCACGTCCCGCCCGTGATACCCCACTTCGGTAAACTTCGTCGCCTCGATCTTCAGAAACGGCGCATTCACCAGCTTCGCAAGCCGCCGCGCAATCTCCGTCTTCCCCACTCCCGTCGGCCCGATCATCAAAATGTTCTTCGGCCCAACCTCCGCCCGCATCGCATCCGGCAACTGCATCCGCCGCCACCGATTCCGGATCGCCACCGCCACCGCGCGCTTCGCCGCCGCCTGGCCGACGATGTACCGGTCCAACTCGCTCACAATCTGTCGCGGAGTCATGTCCATCGTTGCGCCGGCTAAGCCGCCCCATCCACCGCCGGCCACTCCCAGTTCTGCATCGCCGCCAGCCGCTGCTCATCCGTCAGGTCAAACTTTAGCGGCACCACCGTAATGTAGCCGTCCCGCTGCGCCCGCAGGTCTGTCCCGTGCTCCCGGCTCAAATCCCCAAACTCCCCCGCCAGCCAGTAATAATTCCGCCCGCCCGGGTCCTTCCGGCAGATGAACTTGTCCTCAAACGGCAACACCGACTGCCGCGCCACCTTCACCCCCCGCGGCCACCCCGGCTTCAACGCCGGAATGTTCACATTGAAAAGCTGCCCGGGCTCAATTCCAATCTCCAGCAACCGCCGAATCACCCGCAAAGCCAGCCGCGCCGCCCGCGCAAAATCCATCTCAGGACTCCGCTCCAGCGACACTGCAACCGAAGGAAACCCAAGCACCGCCGCCTCGGCCGCCGCCGCCACCGTCCCGGAATACAGCGTATGAATCCCAACGTTCTCGCCGTTGTTGATCCCCGAAACCACCAAATCCGGCCGCGCCGGCAACAGATTGGCAACCGCCAGCTTCACACAATCCGCCGGCGATCCCTCGATGGCGTCCCCATGAAACGAGTTAGCCACATGCACGCGCTCAACAATCAAAGGATGCGTAATAGTGATCGAGTGCGCCGCCGCCGACTGCCCCGAAGCCGGCGCAACCACCGAAACTTCGCCCAACCCAACCAACTCGCGATAAAGCGCAACAATCCCCGGCGCAAAAATCCCGTCATCATTACAAAGCAAAATCAACACGCCGCGATTGTAGCGGCGATTCCGAGCGCGAGTATCCCTCCAGCAGATAGCGGCCGACGAGCACTACCAGCACGTCGCACACCCGCCCAGTCCGAACCCCAAGCGCCAGCGCGGGCCGCGAAAACACTCCCGAACCAGCAACGCGCGACAATCCCCGATCGTCATCAATGACAAAGTCCGAGCCCGAATCGCCAGCGCGGGCGTGCGCCAACCGATCACACACAACTCACCCTCTCGGCGAGGAGAACCGTACCGGCGCCGGCTCAATCTGCCCCGGACGGGGCGACCTTTGGCAACCGGGCGGAAACCTCGGGCCTACGGGAATACAAACTCAAAAGCCCTGAAAAGGGCGACACACTCCGGCCTGCTCCGGCACGATACAATGCCGCCATGCGCACCACGCCCCGAATCCGCGCGCTGGCAATGCAGTCAGGTCTGGGCCTTTCAATCCTCGCGCTGCTTGCCTGCGGCCTCAGCTACTTTGTTTCTATGTCCTATTGGCGAGGCCGAGTGTTTCTCGCCCTTGGAATGGGCAGTTTTCACTTCCACGCGACCCACGATCGCCCACCAAAGCTGTTCGGCGGATTTCAAATTCAAATGCAACCGGTCCGCTTTCAGAATGCCTTGGTTTTCAAATTGAGCAGCAACGCCATCGATATTTCATCTTGGATCCCCGTCGCCCTCCTCGCCCTCCCCACCGCCTATCTTTGGCACCGCGACCGCCGCCGCCCCGCCCCCGACCACTGCAAACACTGCAACTACAACCTCACAGGAAACCAATCCGGCACCTGCCCTGAATGCGGCCATCACGCCCCCATGTCCGAACCCGAAGCGCCAGCGCCGGACAAGCTCACGTCCCACGCAAGACAACGCGCAGAAAATCCCAAATGAAGCGCACGAGACAAATCACCTTCGCCTGCCTGGTAGCCAGCACAATCCTCTGGCTCGCCAGCCTCTGCCTGTACGTCGCATACGTCCCGCGCAGCCAATCCTTCCGACTTGCCGTCTTCGGTGGTGTCGTGCAGACCCACATCCGCTTTGCAACAACAAAATGGCCCGCGCCGCCCGATGCCCTCAAATCGTTTCCACTCACCCAACCGGCCACCCTCGGATTCCTCTCAGGCGACTCAAACCCGAAGATACGGCAGTTTCAACAGGCGCCAGGCGTTGACGCAGGATTAGAGTTTCCCAATGTCCGCGCCATCAGCGCTTGGGTGCCGCGTTACCGCGCGTACCCGGACTACGGCGTCATCTGCCTGCATATCCCCCTCATCCTCCCGGTAGCCCTCTTCGCCCTCGCCTCCGCCTACTTTCTCCTCCCCTTCCACCGCCGTCGAGACCGAATCAAACAAGGCCACTGCCCCCACTGCGGCTACAACCTGACCGCCAACACCTCCAACAAATGCCCCGAATGCGGTACCCCAAACCCGAGGTCCGAGCCTGTTGCGCAAGCAACAGCGCGCGACACCCAACCACGTTGAACGATCCACATCGCCCGAGCACCCAAACCGCTGCGCCCGCCCAATTCGCCCCAACGGGGCGACGGACTGTAGCCACGCGGTGGAGCGAGGCCGCACCGGCCTCGCGCAACCCGTGGTACCCGTGCCTCCAAATCATTCCGCCCCGGCCGGGGCGGAGGAGCTACCACGACCCGATTAGCGCTCAAACGCGACCTCACCCCCGGAATCCGAACATTTTGTTTTTTCCATAACCAGTGGCCCGCTCACTTCTTATTCGCTATTTCGACCCCCCAAAGTGGAACGCTGATCCAGCTTGATAGCTAGAGGCCACGCCGGCACATGCCCGCAAGCAGCGCAAACGCGTGAACTTCTAAGTTGTATATCCTCTTCCCTGGACTGGGAGAGGCCGGGTAAGGGTCGAGCGCGCCAAGAGAAAGAAATAGCGCGCGACCCGAACGAAAACGCGCAGCCCAGTTGAAACGCGAGCAATCGCGAGGCGCGAAAGGTGCGCGCACGGTGAGCCCGGCGAACAAACCGCCAACCTCACCCAAGAAACCGCGATCTCGCCCCGAAAAACAACGATTCGCAGCGCGTCTCAAAAATCTCACGCAACGCGCCGCAAGCAACGAAAGGAGCAAAACCCATGCTGACCAGCCAGCAAATCGCCGAAACCGCCAAGCGCCCCGCCGCCCTCGACGCCCTGCCCACCGCGCTGCGCCGCGAAATCGACCAGCTCCTGCTAAGCGGCGCCCAGCCCGTCCAGAAAATCTTCGACGAGCACAACCTCGCCGCCCGCGGCCTCTCGCGCGCCACCTTCTACCGCCACGCCCACAAGCTCCACCTCCTCCAGTCCGCCGCCGACCTCGACGACCTCATCGGCCCCGACGGCCCCCCGCGCGAAACCATCTTCCGCGGAATCCAGAACGGCCTGCTCTACAAACTCACCGAAACGGTCTACGAAGAAGACTCCGACCACAAACTCATCCGCAGTCTCACCCAATCCCTCAAATCCCTCGTCACCACTGACATAGCGCTGCAGAAACAAACCGCAGTCCGAACCCCAAGCGCCAGCGCGGGCCGCGAAGACCAACAACAACGCACGGCGCACGATGTTTCCCAGTCATCCCACAACGACTCCCCCCATCATGCCTCTCAAAACCCGCCATCCCCAATTACACTCCCCCCATGCACCCCCTCTCCCGAGCCCAAGTCCGCAACATCGACCAACGCGCCATCAACGACTTCGGCCTCCCCGGCATCGTCCTCATGGAAAACGCCGGCCGCAACGCCGCCGCCATCATCCAATCGCTCCTCGCCACCCTGCCCCCCGCCGGCCCAACCCCCATCCCGATCCTCTGCGGTCCCGGCAACAACGGCGGCGACGGCTTCGTCATCGCCCGCCACCTCACCAATGCCGGCCATCGCGTCATCTGCGGCCTCGCCGCCGACGCGTCGCGCCTCCACGGCGACGCCCTCACCAACTATCACGTCGCCGCCGCAATGGCCATCCCCATCCATTCACTGCTCGCCGGCCCCGATCTCGACCGGCTCCCGCAAATCCTCGCCGCCGCCCCGCTCATCATCGACGCCCTGCTCGGCACCGGCGCGACCGGCCAACCGCGTCCCCCGTGCGACCAGATCATCCGCGCCGTCAATACGGCCCGAGCCAACAGCAACACGCCCGCAACCGCCTTGGTCGTCGCTATCGACCTGCCCTCCGGCCTCGACTGCGACACGGGCCAACCCGCTGACCCTACCATCCGCGCCGACCACACTATCACCTTCGTCGCCCCCAAGCTCGGCTTCGAAGCCCCGGCCGCCCGCGAATACGTCGGCCACGTGCACGTGGCCGACATCGGCGCACCGGCTATGCTATTCAGTCAGCAACCCCCGGCCCCCTGAGCGCACCCGCTCCCCGCTGGAGACAAACCAATGACCTGCCCCACTCGACGGTCGTTATTCGCGATGATCTTCGTTGTCACTTGCTGCGCCGCCGCAAGCGCACAGCCCGCCTCTCAGCCCAGTCCCGCCTCCGACGACTCGCTTCACCCCGTCGAACTCAAGTTCACCGTTCAACCCGACGTCGCCCGCAACATCGCCCGCGAATATCGCGAAATGCTCAAGGCCCGCTACGAACTCTCCGACGAGCAGGCCGACCGCATCGAATCAGCCCTGACGCGCCGCCTTCTCTCCGAGGCACCCCACAACCAGCCCCTCATCCAGACCATCATGGAAGCCACCGTCACCTCGATGCTCACCCGCCAGGGCAGTTGGTCGCCCGATGTGGCCAAGGATTTCGGCCATCGCATCCAGCCCGAACTGCCTGCCATGCGCAAAGCCCTCGCCTATTTCGTCGACGACATCCGTGGAGAAATGAACGCCGGCCAGAAACTCCGCTTCACCGCTGACTTCGCCGCCTTCTCTGTCGGCTATGCAAGCTTCGAAAAGCGCATGAAGAATTGGTCCGAAGGCCGCGTCGGCGACAATCCGGGACTATTCTGGGAAGACCAGACTGAAAACCTGCCCACCACGCGACCGGATGGAACCGTTGAGAGCAAGGAAATGGCCGCGGCGCGCCGCAGCGCGGCGCAGATGGTGAAATGGCAGCTCAATCGCACCGACTTCTGGAAAACCTATTCCGACAACGCCGCCGCCTATTACCACTTTACCGATGCCCAGAAAAACGCGGCACAGGCCATACTGAAGGAATGCCTCGAACGCGCAAAGCCGTATCAGACGGGCGAGCGCTCGCGCGAACTCGAACACAATAACCTGATCCAGCAGCTCAGCTACACCACCAACGATCCGACCATCCAGAGCGGGCCGTTCATGAGCGAGCTGTGGGATCGTAATACTGAACTCACGCGACCGATCAACAGTCTCGACACCGAATTCAAAGCCCGCATCCGCGAACTCGCCTTCGCCGAGCAAATCGCAGCCGCCGAAAGAAATGTCTATGAAAAGCTGGAAAAGAAGGGCTACAAAAAACCCGCCA
Organism: Planctomycetota bacterium; assembly: GCA_015654675.1. Lineage (GTDB taxonomy): Bacteria > Planctomycetota > Phycisphaerae > UBA1845 > UTPLA1 > SpSt-539. Next base: position 102,933 of record JAATGM010000010.1, read on the forward strand.
CTCCCTAGCGGCGGTTCAGAATGCCATGCAAGCGCTTCGTCCAGTCCGCCGTCAGCAACTTCGGCAGATCCGCCGGAGACTCGAACACCTCCAGCAGAAACACGCCGTCGTACCCGATGTCATGCAGCGCATCCCGGCACTCATCCCACGGCAGGTTCCCGTTGTACGGCATCCGGTGCGTGTCGTTCTTCCCGTCGTTGTAGTGCACATGCGTGTACTTCAGCTGCGTCCCCGCCGCCCGCACGGCCGCCCCGATGCTCCCCATCATGTGCGCATGCCCCGTGTCGAGCAGGAACACCACCTGGTCGCTCCCGCACGCCGCCACTTCCTTCACCAGCCGCGTCACGTCGTGCCCAATCGGGTGATACGGCGGCATATTCTCAAACGCGAACCGCACCCCTATTTGCTCGCCCGCCCGCGCCAGATCGTCAAACGATCGCCGCAGTTGCGAATATTTTTTCTCGACGCTCCCCACCGCGATGTTCGACGGACACGGGTGCACCACCACCAGCCCGCCGCCAAGCTGCTTGCACCAGTCCGCCTCGCTCTTGTAAAGCTCGACCGTCGCCCGTCGCAGACCCTCGTCCTCGCTCGACGGATCCAGATCGTCCCCGAAATGCCCGTGTATCGAATCGATCGTCAGCGGAAGATCGCGAACAATCGTCAGAACCTCTCGCGCCGCCATCGGCCGCGTCCGGTTCCGATAGACCTGCAAAACTCGGCAGCCCGCGTCCGTGTAGTGCTTCAACACCGCCGGCTGCGGAAACTCGTCAAACCCGAATGCCCCCGTCACGCCAAACTGCATCATCGTCCGCCCCCCGCCCGTGCGAGGGTCGGCGCGATCCGGCTGGCCGCTGAATCGCGGCAATGTCCAACGCTCGGCAAAGTTCGGCTCGTCACTTTCCCTCGCATCGAACCCAGCTTACTCGCGATTCAGTCGTTTGCGAATGTATCCAGCCCGCGCCACGCTCCGATCTTCGCCGCTCAGACGGTTCCCCGTCTGCTTCTGAAGATGGGCCGGCTGCGTCATCAGAAAAAGCTCGTTCAGCGTCTTCAAGTCGATCTCGCGGAATCGCCCCAGATGAATCCCCATCCGCAGGTGCGACAGGTGGGCCAGCGTCTCTTCGCTGCTGATCGACCGCGCATTCTGCAGAATTCCGTACGAACGCCAGATCTTGTCATCCAGCGCCACCGGCCGCTCGCGCACCAGCGCCTGCCGCGCCGCCGCCTCGAACTCCAGTACCTTGGGCAAAATCTCGCTCCGGAAATCCGAAATGATGTCCTCTTCGGGCCGCCCCAGGGTCGTCTGGTTGCTGAGCTGGAAGAAGTCGCCCGTCGCCTCGGTTCCCTCGCCGAACAATCCGCGCACCGCCAGCCGCATGTCTCGCGCGGCTCGCAAAACCTTCTCGATCTCGTTCGTCAGCTTCAGCGCCGGCAGATGCAGCATCACCGACAACCGCATGCCCGTCCCAACGTTTGTCGGGCAGGCCGTCAGGTAGCCGTAGCGCGGGTGATAGGCGTACTCAAACCGCTGCTCCAGCAGGTCATCAATCCCGCTGATCTCCTCCCACACTTGTTCGAGTTGCAAACCGCACCGGATCGACTGCATCCGCAGATGGTCTTCTTCGTTCACCATCAGCGCCACAGTCTCGTCCGGCGATACCGAGACCCCTCGGCTGCCTTCCGCCTCCGCGTGCTGCCGGCTGATCAGGTGCCGCTCGACCAGCATCTGCCGGTCCAGTTCGCCCACCCGCGTGATGTCAAAGTAAGACCACTTATGCTCTTTGACCGCCGCCTGAATGCCCCGCTTCAACAGGTCCGCCAGCTCGTCGCGCTTATCGCTGGTCGCCTTCGTCAGGAACGGATAGCCGCTCACGTTCCGCGCCAGCCGCACGCGCGTGCTGATCACGACGTCGCTCATCGGCCCTGTCGCGCGAAGCCATTCACCGGTTCGACCAAGCAATTCGTCTATTTTCATGGAAGTGCGATTGTTGTCATCGGGTTTCGATTGAGTCGATCTGGTCGCGAAGCCGTGCCGCCGCCTCATAGTCCTCGCGCTCGACCGCCTGCTCGAGGTTCCGCCGCAGCCGCACCAGCTCAATTTGGAAGTCTCGCGGAGCGTCCGTCCGCCGCGGCGATTTCCCCGAATGCCGCGAATTTCCGTCCTGGGCCCGCTGCATCAACGGCAGCAGCGCCTGTTCAAATATCTCGTAATCGTGCGGGCACCCCAACAGTCCCCCGTTCCGGAACTCGGCAAACGTCATCTGGCAGTGCGGACAGGTCAGTGCCGCCAGTTCCTGTATCTGAGGCGCCTGGAGCACGAAATTCGACAATATCTCGTTGATTTGCACCGGCGGCGCCTTCGCCGCGTACCCCTCTTCGTGAGCACACCGGTCGCACAAGTCGCGCGTGCGGTTGCCCGTCTTCGTCACGTCCGTCAGATGGACGGTTGCGACGGCTTTCTTGCAACGCTGGCACTGCGACATGACCGACGATCTCCCGCGGCCCCCTGCGTGGCCGATAAATCTTAGAACTCCAGCATTTTATCGTCAAGAAACGATGTCGGCCTGAACTATGCGCCCGCGATGTAAGCCGCCGCACACCCCGGTGCCTCCCATACCCGCACTTTCACGAGCCGAACCCCCGCCGGCGCCTTGCCCGACAATCTTTCAAAAAAATGCACCGCAACGTTCTCGGCCGACGGATTCCGCTCCGCAAACGCCGACAACTCGTTCAGATACCGGTCGTGCATTTCGGCCACCACCGTCCGCAGGTCCCGCTGCAACAGAGTGAAGTCCGCCGCCACCCCGATCGAATCCAGCCCGGCCCCTTCGTAATAGATCTCCACCCGCCAGGTGTGCCCATGTAGCGGCTCGAACTCCCCATCGTACATTCGCAGCCGATGCGCCGCCGCGAACTCCGCCTCCAATGTCAATTCAAACCGGCCCAAACCCATCGCCCTCGTCGGCCCCATTCAATCTAACAAAAAAGCCCCGCGGCGGGATACCCGCCCGGGGCTATGTTTGCCGTACGTGCCGATCCGGCTACTTAGAGTCCTGCCGCTTCGCCTTGTTGATCAGAATCGGCTTGACCGGTTTGGCCTTTTCGCCCATTTCGTTCGTGGTGGCCTCAACGCCCTTGATCCGATCCACGACGTCCATCCCGTCGACCACCAATCCAAATACTGCATAGCCCGCGCCGCCCGAAACCGGCTGGCTGAGCCGATCGTTCTCGCCGACGTTGATGAAGAATTGCGCCGTCGCCGAATCCGGGCTGTTGGTCCGGGCCATGGCGATCGTCCCGCGCTTGTTCTTCAAACCGTTGTTCCATTCGTTCTTGATCGGCGCCCGAGTCGCCTTTTCCTTGCCGTCCGGCGTGAAGCCGCCGCCCTGAATCATGAACGTCGGGATCACGCGATGGAAAACCGTCCCGTCGTAGAATCCGTCATCCACGTACTTCAGAAAGTTCTCGACCGTGACCGGCGCCTTATCGGCGTCCAGTTCGAGCACGATGTTCCCCATCGACGTCTCCAGCACCACCCGCGGATGCTTCGCGTCGCCCTTCGCCGGCTGCGTCGTCGGCGCCGCCTTCGGATCGCTCTTCATCTTGTCGCCATCTCCCGCGGCCGCCGCGCTCGTCGCCATCAGCAAGCCGCTCGCCACAAACGCCGCACAGACCATCGCTGGCCACCGACTCATCGCATGAACTCCTGTCAGACTAGCCGATCTTCACGACACGTTTCAGGTCGGCCACAAAATCCTTGCATGCGTGCTCAACGCATTTCTTCCATTCCGATGCGTACATCTCGAGGTACTTCGTGTCCTCGTAGGCGTAGATCACGCTCCGCCCCGCCGCCACGATCGCCCCCGATCCATCCGACTTGAAGAACGGCGCGACATGCTCCGCCGTCATCCCCTGCGCCCCGTAGCCCGGAACGAGGAAAATCGACTGCGGCATGATCTCGCGAAGCCGCTTGGCCGTATCGGCATCCCGCGCCGAAACCACGGCACCCACGGACGAGTAACCCCGGCTGCCGACCATCCCCGGCTCCTGCGCCCATTGCGCCACCAAGCCGCCCAGCACCTCGTGTACCTTGCGACCGTCAGCCGTGGCGACGTCCTGCAACTCGCCCGCGCTCTCGTTCGAGGTGCGCACCAGTACGAAGACGCCCTTGGCATCTTTTCGGGCAGCCTCAAGGAACGGCCGGATCCCGTCGCTCCCGAAATAGCCGTTCAGCGTGATCGCGTCCGGCGCCATTACGTCCGGCAGATTTGTGAATTCCGAGTCGGCCGTGTGTGCCGCCGCGTAGCACTCGCTCGAATGCCCAACGTCGCCACGTTTGACGTCGCCAATGACCACCAGGTCGTTGCCGGCCGCCTCTTGAACCAGTTCGTAATAACCTTCGATGCCCTCCGAGTAGTACCGCTCGAAGAAGGCCGAGTTGATCTTGATCGCCGGAACCAGCGGCGCGATGACATGAATGACGTGCCGGCAATACTCGAGAACCGCGTCGAGCGCCGCCTCGGAGTCGGCCTCGTCGTTCAGGTCCCGGTGCTCCGAGATTTCAGCCGGAAGTCGCGCATAGACCGGGTCCAGCGCCACGACCGCCGGCGTTTTCTTCTCCGCCACGGCCCTCAGCAATCGATCAGCAAAGTTGTCGGTCACAGATGCATTCCTTTCAGTGAGACTGCTGGTGAACCACCGGCGCAGATGGGGATAATAATGACCCGGCATGCATGAGGCAAGCTTGCGCGCGAGCAGAACCCGCGCGGCGCGTCAGCATTTACCTGTGTTTACGGCGGCGCTGCCTACTGCCGTTGCCCGCCCGACATCTCTTCGCGAATCTGCCCGCGGCTCACGTCAAAATCGATCGCCGTCTCCGCAAACAGCCGCTTGCCCCCCGGCCCCTGAAATGTGACCTGCAACCAATACTTCTTTCCAAGCGTCGGAAACTCGCCCCCTTCCCACGCCAGTTGGAAGGTGTAAGTTGACGTCATCCGATCCCAGAACCGCTTCTGATCATCTGTCGACAGCACCTGTTGCGTCCAACTCTCGAGTCGCTCCCCCGCGCGATTGCCCGACGCCATGCGGTATTGCGATAATTCGAAAATAAACGTGCCGAACACCTTGATCGGATCGCCCATTTCGTCGACCGGACGCAGCGCGACTTCCATCCCGTCCGGAATCGAATCCTTGTCAAAACTTCGGAACTTCGTGAATGGCAGGATTTCAATCTTCTGCGGACCGTACAGCTTCACCATGTCCGACTCGCTCACGCCGTCCACGCTCCGCACCGACCCGCGATTGCACGCGCCAACCAGGCCGCCCACCAGGACGATACAGACGCTCATCAATCGAATTCTGGATGCCACCATGGCGCCTCCGAGCATCAGTCGGCCCGACTCTGCACTCGCAAAATAATGTCGACCGCGACGGCCGATCATGTTCACCGCTCTGGGTCGTGTCAACCGAACGCCCGTGCCGGCCGGCGGCCCTTCCCGGTTCAGACTTGTGGCACCGCCCCGCCACGATACACTTCCGATCTGGTTTCGCTCGCGGTTGTTCCACCCCGGAGGCGACCCATGGTCATTGACGCTTCTCCGCGCACCCGGCGCAAGATTCGATTCATCAACCCCAACTCGGCACTCACCACGCTCACCATGCCGGAGCTCATCCAGAAGATGACTTTCTCGCGTAAAGCCATCTTCGCCCCCTCCGGACTCATGGTCTGTGCGCAGGTCATGCCCAAGGAATGGGAAGTCGAAATTGTCGACGAATCGGTGTTGGACGCCCCGCACGCGCCCAAAGCCGATGTGGACATCGTCGGCATCACGGCGATGACGACCCAGGCAAACCGCGCATACCAGATCGCCGCCGGATATCGCAAGCTCGGCGTCACCGTCATCATGGGTGGCATCCACCCCAGCGCCGTTCCCGAAGACGCCCTGCGTCACTGCGACGCCGTTTGCATCGGCGACGGCGAAACTACGTTGCCGCACCTGATCGCCGACTGGGAGGCCGACCACGACCTCTCCCGCTCCAACGGAAATGGCAACGGAAACGGCGGAGCGCGCCACCTCCAACGCATCTACGACTGGACCAAGTTCGAAACCGCTCCCATCGGCACCCCACGCAAAGACCTGCTCAATCCCAAGGACTACCTGATCTACAACCCCATCCAGACCACGCGCGGCTGCCCGCACGCCTGTACCTTCTGCACGACCCCGGGCGTCTTCGGACGCAAGTTCCGCCTGCGAGACGTGAAGGACATCGTCGAGGAGATGAAGGAAGCCAAGGAGCGCTTCGGTACCTGGTGCTTCATCTTTGCCGACGACGACTTCGCCGGTAACCACAAGTGGGCGTTGGAACTCTGTGCCGCCATGGAGCCGCTCAAGATCAGTTGGGCCAGCCAGTGTGATATCCTCATCTCTCGCAACGACAAACTCCTCGAAGCCATGCGCCGCTCGGGCTGCCAGGGTCTCATTCTCGGGCTCGAATCGCGCAAGCAGGACACCTTGTCCGAAGCCGGCAAGCGCTTCGTCAAGGCCGACAGTTACGAGTGGCGCATCCGCAAGATTCAGTCCAACGGCATCAGCTTGTGGGGCGCGTTCATCTTCGGTTTCGACCACGACAAATGGCAGGACCTCATGTTCACCTGCCGTTTCGCCCAGCGCATGAATCTCGCCATGAGCTGTTACCCCATCCTGACGCCCTACCCCGGAACCGGCGTCTGGCACGAATACGTTCGCCAGGGTCGCATCACCGATAACAACTGGGACCGATACAACGGCGCCAGCATCGTCTTCGATCCGAAGAATCTATCTCCCCTCCAGCTTCGTCACGCACAGATGTGCGCGTTCGCTGAGTTCTACTCACCACGCAGCATCCTCCGCCGACTCAAAGTGATGCCGCTTAAGAAGCGCGCATGGATTGCCAACATGGCAATCTGGCGTGGTGTGCGCTGGTACTATGGCAAGAAGGGTCGCCTCGTCCCCCGTTTCAGCGACTTCCTCGACAGTAAGAGCCGTGCCTGGGACTATAAGGAATCTTCACCCCTCTCTGCCGATGGGCCGTGCTGCACTTCAACACCCAACCTCGCCGAACTCACCGTGCCCTTCGCCGAGCCCTACCAACAGGCCGCCGACTACATGCAATCACTGCAACGCAGTCACTCACGTCGGAAGTCCGACTCCGGCGTAACCTATGTCCGGGCGAATTGACTCCCAACACTTCGGCCCGCCATTTTGGACGAGTTGACTTGACAGCCCTGTGAAAAACAGGGTTACTACCCTTGCGCACAGTATTTCTGACTTCTTGCCAAGGAGTAGTACATGCCACGCAAACCACTAAGTCCTGAAGCCCGAAGGCGAATTTCCGAAGCGGCCAAGCGCCGCTGGGCCAGCTATCGCGCCGGTAAGCCTGCCGGTCGTGGTCCCGGTCGACCGAGCTCTTCATGGACGGCCGCGAAGCGCGCCGCCCAGAGCCGGAAAATTCGAGCCGCCCTCGCCCGCCGCAATTCCGGACGCGGACCGATCGGCCGAATCGCGAGCGCCGTGGTCGGTGACTTCACCGGGGTCGCGACCGACGTCCTTATCAGCACCCGCCGACGGATCGATCAGGAACTCGCCGATCGGCTGATCCGCGGCGATGCCTGACTAACGATACGAATCTAAAGCTGATTACCGACAATCCGCGTGCGCGAGCCGAATTCTTGGGTCGCTCACGCGGATTGTTTTCTCACGATCATGTCGAAGTTGCGCACCATGTTGGAGTGAATCGCCCAACTGATCGCGATGTATATCCCCGCCGATACAAAGCTGCCGACCAGCGCCACCATGCGAAGTTGCGTCAGTTCCTGTGCCGAAACCGACAGGGCTCCCTGCGCGAAGTAGAATTGCGGATCCATCGCCATGAGAACGATCGATAGCGGGCAAAAAGCAGCCGCCGCTGCCGCCGGTCCCTGCAACGAACCACTACTCCGCACTCCGAACGCACAAAAACCGAGCAGTCCGAATGCAAAGAGCGTAATCGCCGCGCTCGCCAGAACAGCGGCTACGGTCTTCCGCTGCTTAATGGAATTTTGCAGGCCCATCGCGCAGGCGAAAACCGTAAACCCAACCGTGGCGAGCGGAACCGCCACCAGCGCATCCCAGTAAATCACCGGCCCCGAGAATAATCGCCCGCGCAGCAAATCAACCAATACGAACGCCGCCAGTGTCAGCGCCGGCACGGACAGCATCGGAACCGCGAAGCTGAACAGCCCGCGCACCTTCCCCCAGATAATCTGACTGCTCACCAGCGGAGTCGCCAGCAAAAGATCAAGCGTGTTGCCTTCCCGTTCCCGTGTCATCGAAGTCGCTGCTGTGGCCGATGCGATAAACAGCGCCAGCGCCAACTCAATCCCCACCAGCGCCTTCAGCCACAATCGAACCTCGGTCGTCGCCATCCCACGCAGATAGGCGACCATCAGCGCCCCCGCCGCAACGGCGCCGGCCAGAACAAGAACCGTGCGCATCGAGCCGCCCGAACCGGCGGCCGCCTTCGTTTTCGCTTCTCGCCATGCAACTGGGTTGGCCCCGACGTGACGTGGTTTTCGCGTGATTCCGGACCCGCCATCCACTTTGGGGCGACTCAGCAACCTCCCGAGCCAGGTAGGTTCGCCCACCTTGCCGCCGCGGCGGACAAACCACACGCTCGCCAGCACCACCGACGACGAAACCACGAACGACATGACAATGAAGCTGATCGCCGGATAGGCCAGCCACTCCGCCCGCGGGAACCCGTAGTGAGCCACGCTCCCGTAGTCCGGCGCGGGGGTCTTGTTCAACACCACCCACATCGACAGGAACGGATGAAACGCCGCCAGCCAGCTCATCTTTTCGGTCCCGGCCGGAGCGAGAACTGACTCAGGCGGAATGAACCGCGGCAGCGTGGATAGTCCCCAGAGCACGGCCAGGTAGAGCCCGATACATAGATAGAACGAGAAAATTGTCCGCCCGGTGCCTACCTTGATCACGCTGATGGCGATTGCCATCGAAGCCGTGATCGTCGCCGTTGCAGCGGCGATCGCGAGCGACAACCCAATCTCCGTGCCGGTCACGCCACCGTACACCATCATGATGCAGAACAATGGAAGGCTTGCCAGCAAGAGAACAAACGCAAAATAAAGCCGGCTGAGTAGCGAGCCGAGGACGATTTGCGCATTCGAGAGCGGTGTAGACAGCAGAATGCTGAACGTCTGCGAGTCCTTCTCCTGAGTAATGGCCGCCGCCGCGAAGATCGGCGCGATCACGCACACCATCAGCAATTGAATCAGTGATACTGTCTCAAAGACCTGAGTCGCGCTCTTCGCCAGACTCGCCAGCGAGGCCCCCGCCGATTGCGTCAGCATCACGCCGCCCGCGACCACGATCGCTAGAATGATGAGATACCCGGCCCGAATCCAAAGATGGCTCACGCGCCGCCCGCCGGCATAAACCACGCGGACGAGAATGGGATTCGCCGGCGCCAGGTTCCACAACCACTGCCCGAGATCGCGAAAGAGTGTTTTCATCGATTCGATCCGCCGCGCGAGTCCTAACCCGGCGGCAACTCCAGCCCGGACTTCGCCAGTTGCGCCCGCGCCTGCTCCGCCGCGCTGGCCCGCTGCGACGACTCGGCCAACTCATCCACTCGGTTCCGCAGGTCCTTCCCGATATCCTGCAGCGGCCGCAGCAACTCCTCGTATTCCCGATCCAGCTGCCACATCCACGGGCCCTCGCGAAAGTTTTTCGCGAGCCGCCCGCTCAATCCGGCAGCCGTCCGGTTTCGCCGCAGCCGCTCCTGCCACTCCGGAGTCTTCACCGCCTTCGCGCGCTCCAGGCACTCCTTCAGAATTGCCCGCGCGGACGTCGCCTGTGTCTCGCTCAGCTTGAAGTACTCGATGGCCGACTCGACATAGCTCGACCAGCGTGACTCCACGTCGACCTCCCAGTCGAGCCGCCGCTCGGCCCGCACACGCGCCCGTTTGACCTCGTCCGACTCCTTGCCGCCGCGTTCGTCACGCGCCGCCTCATTCTTGCGGCTGTCCGGGCTGACGTCGAAAAACGGGTTCGCCATGTCCGGCACATCCCCCTTCGACCAGCGCTTCATCCGCTGCTCGAAGCCGACAAACCCGGCGCTCACCACCGACATCTCGGCCGTCAGTTTCAATCGCTGCGACAGCGTCATCGTCTTGCCAAGCTGCGACGCCGTGGTCGTCATGAACTTCTTCATCTCGGGCAGGAAGTCGTCCATCATCTTGCCCCACTTCTGCGCGTCGTCCTTCGAAAACGAGCCCTCGTTCGCGATCATGTTTTCCATGAACAGTTCCCAGATATCCCGCCCTTTTTTCTGGGTGTCCTGTGCCATCCTCATCATGTTCCGCGATAAAATTTCCTGTGCCTGGTCTACTTGCTCGTCGCTGAGGTCGTATCGGCCGCGCATCTCGCGCGCCATGGTTTTCGCGATGCCTTGTGCCATCTTCGGCGTAAAACGCACGCCCACCTCGGTGGGCTTCATCTCGACTTCAGTCTCACCAGTCTCGAAATTGAGCGGAGCGAAACCGTTGGCCGGCTGCGATGCCGGCGCGTCGCTGTCCGCCCGCGACGGCGTCAAAACCAACGGAAAACTCGCCACCATGCCCGCCAGCAGAACTATCCATCTCTTAGAATTGTCGCCTCGGCACGCCATCGCAATGGTACTCCCGGTCTCCTGCCCCCAAGCCAGCCGGCCTATTGCACGTTGCCTTTCGTCAGGCGCATGAATGCCGTCTCAAGGTTCACCTGCTCTTCGCGCAGCTCTCGCAACGGCAACTTCGCGTCCAGCAACGCCCGCGCGAGGAACGAAAAGTCGCGCGCGTCATCCGCCAGTTCCACCATCAACCGGCCGTTGTTCGCCTCGACCCCCTTGACGCCCGTAAGACCCCTCAGGACGGTAGCCGCCTGCTCCTGCCCTGTCGTTACTTGTACCTCGACGCGGGTGCCAAGTTTCGCCCGTCGGATGATCTCATCGATGGTTCCGTGAAAGAGCAGCTCGCCGCGCTCCAGCACGCCAACCGTTGTGCATAAGTCCGCCAGCTCAGGCAGAATGTGCGAGCTGATGAGAATGGTTTTCCCCATCCGCCGCAGCTCCTTGAGCAGCTCGCGCATCTCAATTCGCGCCCGCGGATCGAGTCCGCTCGCCGGCTCGTCCAACAGAAGCACCTTCGGATCGTGCAACAGCACGCGCGCCACGCTCAGCCGTTGCTGCATGCCGCGCGACAGCGAGTTCACCAGCGCGTCGCGCTTGTAAGCCAGATCAGTCAGCTCCAGCACATCGCCGACCACGCGTGCCCGCTGCTTGCCGACAATTCCGTACGCCGACGCGAAGAACTCGAGATACTCCTGAACCACCATGTCTTCGTAGGCGCCGAAATAGTCCGGCACATAGCCGATCAGCGGCCGAATCTTTCGCGACTCGTATCCGACCGTGTGCCCGCAAACCTTCGCCTCGCCCCAAGTGGGTTGCAGCAAGGTTGCAAGAATGCGAATCGTCGTCGTCTTGCCCGCCCCGTTCGGACCGATGTAGCCGAAACACTCCCCCTGCTCGATCTTGAGGTTCAGGTTCGACAGCGCCACGAGCTTGCCGTAGCGCTTCGTCAGGTTGATTGTCTGCACAATGGTTGACACGGCCCGCTCACTCCGCCTTCGCCCGACGCTCGATCGGAATCGTGAAACGATACATGCTCAGTCCGTGAGTCGCAAAAAGCCGTTTGCCGTCGATGTTTATCGTCACCGGCGGCGGCTTTGACGCGAAACTGATCAGGATCGCCTGCTGCCGATTGAGCTGGTGCAGGCAATCCAGTCGCCGTCCGTGCGTGCGCAACAAAGTCGTCGACGAAAATCCCATGCCTTCTTTTGCATCCGGGTCGTACGCCGACAAAGTCGAAAGCAGCAATAGCGCCCGCTCGGCATTCGCGTCACGCCCCTCGCCGCCGCCAAGGTTTTGAAGCTGATCCGAGCCGAGCACCGACTTAAGGCCGTTGCTCCATTCCTTCATCGCCTTGCTCAGCAGCGGCAACTGCCCGCGCGTTCGCTCCGACTCCTTGCTGTTCGAATCGCGCGGGTCGGCCCGATCAAAATAGTTCGCCCGCACCGAGGACGAGTTTTCATCCAGGTCCGCCCCGGATCCGCTCGCCGGAATGTCCCCGAGGAAGAAGCAGTTGATTCCCGCCGGACCCAGTACCCCATATTCGTCCGGATTCACCAGCAAGTAGCAGTCATGCAAATCAACCCCGAGCCGATTCTTGATGGCAGTCCCGCGAACGAATCGATCGACCGATTCCGACCGCCCGGTCAGCCGGACCGGCGCCATGACCAGCGTCGCCTCCAGCCGGCCATCCAGCGTTCCATCCCAGTATCCGTCCAGCTCTTTAACAGTCGCCCGGACGGGCAGCTTCTCGATTAATTCGCTCGCGTTGGCAATCTCGTAACTCTGCGGCGCGACGAATTCCTCCGTCGTCAGCAAACCGCCCGACTCGCTCGGCAACGGACGGATCGGCCCAAGCCCGTCGTTGTCCGCGTCGGCTTCGCCCCCGCCCAGCGGCAAGCGAACTTCCAGCCGCATGTGGCTCGGCGTCTTCACGCCAAACAGCGCGCTGGCCACCGCTGGATTGATGTTCGCCGCCCCATCCACCATCGACGTCTGTTCCAGTCGCGTCGTCACACCGCGCAGCGTTACGACGGCCACCGAGCCCAGCGCCGTCCCCGCAAGTGCCAGAAGCGTGAATGCCGACCATGCGTGATGAAGCAGTTGTCGTTTCTTCAGCCAGAACCAGGACCCGAATGCGGCCGTCAACGTATAGGCGATTGCAAAGCCCACCGCGGCCAGCATGTATGCCAGGCCAGCCGTCTGAAATCCGATCGTTGCCCGAATCGGCTCAAACAGCGGAGCCGAGTTCATCGCGTCGCCCTGCGGCGATTCCTTGGCGATCCCCAGAACTCGCTCATAGACGCGCCCGCGAAATGTCTCCGCTCGCTGCGCGACTTCGCGTTGCGCATCTTCGGCGAGAAGCCCCTTCGATCGCGAATCCGCCTTCGGCAGTGGCACCGCTCCGAAGAGCTCGCGCATCGACGCGCCCACGAACGTCACCGTGCCGCGCCCCACGCTGCGTCGATAAACCAGCGGATCAAGCCCCTCCAGACCTTTGGTGCTGGACGGAATCGACACCGCGCCAGCCACCGGAGTCATGACACACCGCGCCGCCGGATGCTCGTCGAAATATGCATCCAGATCATGGGAATCGTCGCCCATGATCTTTTGCGTGAACTCCTGCAATTCTCGGGCAGGTCGAACGTCTTGGATGGTTACGGGCAGAACTTCAGCCAGCACCGATTGGTTGATCGTTTGCCAGTTCCGCGACGCCGACAAAATCAAGCGCCCGCCGAACCGCACCCACTCGACCAGCGCACGAAGCTGAGTCGGCGAGACCGCGCTCACGTCCGGGTCGTCCCACACCACCACGTCCGCCAGCTCGAGTCCGATCCATCGATCCGGCAGACTCCGCGGATCAAGTGGCCGTAATTCCCAGCGATCGAAACTCTGCGCCTGCTTCGCGATCGTCGGATCTTTTGGCGGAGGCCGGTACCCCAGCAACGGAATCGGCGGTTCCGACAAATCGAGCATCAAACCGACTTCACTGCTCAACGAATTGATCGGATCGCTCAACAGCGAATCGTGCGACCCGCCCTGCTCATCCAGAATCGGAACCACCTGGCCGCGGTCGTCCAGCAGCCGAACTGTCACTGGCTGACCGCTCCCGCGCGGCGCCTGCACGAAGTAGACCGCATAGGGTCGCGCTTCCGCCCCCGGCGCAAGAGCCACCGTCGTGCGACATCTCGCAATGTCGCCGTCTCGGTCTGGTTGTTGCACCTCAAGCACGCCGGAAAATGGCGCCGCGCCGCCATACGCCAGCATCACTTCAACAAACGTCCAGTTACCCTCGCGAAGCAGCTGCGCCCCACCGCCCGACAATCCCACGCGCGAGATCCGACCCGACACCTGCGCATCGGCCGATCGCCCGGCCAACACGACGGCACTGGCCCAGCACAGTCCGACGATGATTTTGGATTTGAGTGTACGCACGCCGGCTCCCGCCTTTTCAGGCGGCTCGTCTACACCTTTTCATTGCACGAACATACCATTTTTCCGCAGCCCGGGCATCCTTCGCTGTACTTGCGGAACGCCTCCGTCAGGTCGATCCCTTCCACGTTTGCCAGCGTCATCAACCATGCCAGCACATCCGCGAACTCGCCAGATTTCTCGTCAGCCGTGCCCGAGGCCAGCGCCGCCGCCAGCTCACCCACTTCTTCCATGAACCATAGAAACGTCCCCGCCGACCCGCGCACACGATCCTGGTGCGAGTACATCTTCTCGATCACAGTCTGCGCCACGCTCAGTTCCATCCCGAACCACCTTCCATCTTCTACGTCTTATTCGTCCGATTGTTCCGTTGTTGCGGGCGCGCTCGCCGGCGTTGAGAGCCGTTCATGCCTGGCCGCCTCATCCGGCTTTCCGTACTTGCGGTAATACGCCGCCAGCAACCGATGCCCCTCGGCCTCGTCCTGTGGCAGCAGCGTCATCGAATGATAATGCCGCTCAGCCTCCGATTCGCGTCCCAGCTTCTCATACAGCTCGCCCAGCTCGCGATGCGTCTCGCCGTCGTAAGGATCGATGTCGATCGCGCGCTCAAGCCATTCCGCTGCCTTCCGGTCGTCGCCGCGCGCCCGCTCGCAACCGGCCAGTCGCTTGCAGACGTCCGGTTCATCCTCCGTCAGCGGATACAACTTCTCCAGTTGCTCGCGGCCCACATCCTCGCGCTTCGTCACCAGGTATATGCCGGCCAGTCGTCGATACCCATCCGGATCGGCCGGCCGCAACACCTGATATTTTTTCCAGAGTTCTTCCGCCTCGTCCCACTCTTCACGCGCCTGATGCATCATTGCCGCGAAGCGCACCGCGTCCGGATCATTCGGGGCAATGTCCAGAAATTGCTCGATCGAAGCCGCCGCCGACTCGTACATCTCCAGCCGCTCTTCATCCTCGCGCGCCTGATCCGCTGAGTTCGCCCCGATCGTCGCCATCACATAAACGGCTCGCGGCTCTTCCGAATCGATCTCGAGCGCCTTCGCCGCCTGCTCACGCGCCGGGCCTACGTCGTGCGCCAGCATCAGCGCCTCCGCCAGCCGCGCCCGCACGCCGGAGTCAAACGGCGCCACTTTCACCATTTTCCGCAGCCGCGCAACATCTCCGGGACGCTCCATCCGCAGATTCCACGTCACCGCCTCCTTCTTCGCCCACGCCGAAAAGTCCCGATCAAAATCCGCCGTCGAAATCCCGAGCACGGACTGAAACGCCTCCGGCTGCGTCTTCCGGTCGCGAAACGCCTTCAGCAACGCCACCAGTTTGTCTTTGCCCCAGCGCGACGCGATGTACTCGATTTGCCACTCGCTCTGGGCGTACGCCATGCTGCGGTCCGTCGCCTTGCGCGGCCGCATGAATCCCCAGTCCAGAGTTTGAAGCGTGAACAGCTCGTCTCGCCGAATCGCATCGGCCAGCAAAATGTTCCACGCCCACGGCCGCGGAGCATGCTCCGCGTACACCGCCATGCCCTCGGTCATCCAGTGCGGAATTCGATTCTCCGTCGCCGCCAGCGTCACCGTGTGCGTGAACTCATGCCGCAACACGCGCTCCCAATTGAACAGTGACATCGCCCCGGTCTTGCGCGGCGCGTCCATCGCAATCACCGGTCCGGTGCAGGCCCCCATCGTATGAATCCACGGCCGGCCCGAAATGCGAACCGAGAACTCAGAATGCGCCGGAAAAACCTCGATCGCCGTTTGAGTGGTTGGAACGGCCTGAAACTCCTTCGTCACGTCGTCATAGATCTTCGCCAGCCGCTCCGCGAAATACGGCGCCAATACCGCATCCTGCTTCTGGTCATACTTGATCGCAAAGTGCGGCGTCTCATGCACCGCGAATCGCTCGATCTGATCAAGCAGCTCCAGCACGTTGAATGTCTGCTGATTGAAGCTGTCCAGATTCCACGATGCTTCCAGAATGCGCCGCGCCCCCGGCTCATCTCCCGACTGCATGTACATCAGCCCCAACTCGGTCCGCGGCTCAGGCCATGTTGGATCGGCTTCGATCGCCTTCTGGAACTCGCGCTCCGCTTCCGCGTACTGCCGCGCCGCCGAAAGCCAGAACCCCAGCTCAAAGTGCAACGCGGCCGACTTCGGCGCGATGGCCGCCAGCCGCTTTTCCGTCGCCGCCGCCGCATCCGGCTTCTCGCCGCGAATCTGCGCCGCCGCGAGCA
Source organism: Planctomycetota bacterium (assembly GCA_015654675.1). Lineage (GTDB taxonomy): Bacteria > Planctomycetota > Phycisphaerae > UBA1845 > UTPLA1 > SpSt-539. The sequence continues at coordinate 119,305 of JAATGM010000010.1, forward strand.
ACGCCAATCCTTCGATCGATCGTGGGTTGACCCTCAGAATCCGTTCGGCCACCTCTTCCGCCGCCGCAAACTTTCGCTCCAGCATGCGCGTGTGGCCCAGTGCCATCAGCGCCGCCACAGAATTCGGGTTGATCTCCAGGGCCGCGTTCGCTTCCGCCTCGGCCCGATCGAAGTCCCAATTCTCGACGGCTGCCGCCGCCAACCCTGCGTGCGCTTCGACCGCCTTGGGATTGGATTTCAGAATCGTCTTGAAGTCTTCCGCCGCCTCAGCCGTGTTGTGCTTCTCGAGCAGCAATTCCGCCGCCGCCTGTCGCGCCGGCCAATAGCGTGCGTCGACGAACTCGAACGCCTCCTGGTAGACATCCTGCAGAACGTACTTGCAGCGGTCCTTCAGATTCTCATTTCGCGTCAGCACCGAATAGCGATAGAACCCCCGCCCCGTCCACATCAAATCCTCGGCCCGATCCGGCAGAGTATCGTGCGCGACCTTGTCGAATCGCGCGTAGGTATCGATCGCTTCCTGTCGCCGCCCGAGTTCCTCGTAGAGCTGCCCCAGCTCCGCCCGCGCCCGAAAGTTGCCTTCCGACAACTCCAGCGCCCGCTTCCAATGCTCAATGGCCTCGTCGTAATCGCCCACGCGCGAGAGCATCGCCGCCAGCACGGTGTGCCAGTCGCTCGATTTCGCCCCGTCGCTCTCAATTCCGCGCAGCCGCTCGATGGCCTCACGATACCGTCCCCGCACATCGTCGACGTCCGTCCAGCCGACATGCGCGTCGACGCGCGTGGAGTCGTCTTTCGAGAGCTTGCGATACGCCGACTCGGCCTCGTCGTATTTACCTTCTAGAAATTGCTGTCGCGCTTCGCGCAACCCCTCCGACCCGCTCGAAGATGCGATTGAGATCGCGAAGGATAAGATGAGGCAGGCCGTCATCGTTCACCGGCAGTGTGCATCCCCCAGCCGTCTGGAGATTATACGATCATCCCCGCGTGTCGGGTCGCGCCACGTTTCCGCTCCGCTCAAACGCCTCGTCAAAAAGTCCAACCCCACGCCGGATTTCCAGATACTCACGAACAAAAATCACCAGGTTCACCGGCGCCATCCCGATGCCGGCCGCAAAATGCCAGTTAGTGGAGACGCCCCACGCCGCCGCCTGCCTGGGTTCGGTCACGATCGCCCCGAGCACCGCCGTCGCCAGCGTCCAACCGATCGCAATCAAAACCATGAAAAGCGTCCGGGACTTGCAGACCTGCAAATCTCTTGCCAGCCGCGCGTCAGCCCGCCCGGCCGCAATCGCCTCCTGCGTAATCCGCATCGAGACGACGAACGTCATGAATGCCACGACGTGCACGAAACACGTATACAACGCTGACAGCAAACCGAGCACAAAATGTTGGAAATAATGCTCCTGGCCCTGAACCAGAAGACCTACCACTGCCGTCACGCAAATGAGCAGCAGGTCGCCCCCCGCAAGAATGACAAAGATCAGCCGCATCCGGCCGAATGATACTACGAACCCGAGTCGTCCGTATTCGGCTTGGAATCCGCCGCCGGTGCCTTGCTGTTCGCGTCGATCCGGTCGGTCTCCGTCCGCAATTCGCCGCCGCTCGGCTCGCGCTCCTCGCGCGGCCGCAGGTGGCTGCCTTCCTCGTCCGTGAGTTGCTCAATACGCGACGCCGCAAATCGCTGATTTGACGCATTCAGCGGCTCGACATCCAGAACCTCGCGATACAACTCCAGCGCCCGCTTTCGATTGTGCCGGCGGAAATCCTCGACCACCGCGCACTGGAACCGCGCCGCGTGCGGCGTCTTCGGATCGAGTTCCCACGACCACTGGTAATAGCGAATCGACAGCGCGTCGTCCGGGTCTTCCTTCCGCAGATACTCCTTATAGATCTCCGCGATGTAGAAGGCCGCGTCGTCCACCTTGTCCGACTTCGGATATTTCCGAATCACGTCCTGAAACATCGCCTGCGACTCGCGCGCTTTCACGCGATTGGCTTCCAGGAATCCCGTCAGTGGCAGTCCCCGTACCTCGTTCAGCTTCGCCTTTGCCTTGTCGTACAGTGCGTCCGCCTCGGGAATACTCTTCTCCGGCGCGACCTCCACCGTCGCGATGATCGGCCGCTCAGACAAGTATGGATATACCTCGACCATCTCGGTCCGCTCGCGCTGCCGCCGTGCCCAGTTGGCCTTGTCGAGGTCGCCGATCTCCAGATACAGCTTCTCCATCCGCGTGAGCTGCTCGAGATACGCCTTGCGCGAGCGCATCATGTCTTCGACGGTGCTCGACACGTCGGCGCCGCCATCTTCCTTGAGCCGCTTCGCGACCTTTTCCGGCGGCTGCGAAAGATCCGTCGGAGCCCGCGTATGACGATCCCAATCCTGGCAACCCGCCGCGCTCGCGACCAGCATCAACGCCGCGACGCGCAAACCTTTCATCCGATCCATCGGTGAATCTCCCGCTCGATTTTCGCCCCGCGCCAGGCCCACTCCGCGCCCCAGCGCGCCGCGACCAAAGCCGCGGCCGCATTCCAATGCCCCAAACGCCGCCGGTCAAGCCCACGCCCGGCCCGCTGCCGTACTACCACTTCGCCTCCTCAAACGCCCCCATCTGCCCGCCGCGCTTCGGCTGCGGCAGCGTCTTGATGATCGAGCCGGCCAGCGACAGATCGCCCTTGGTTGTGATTTTGATGTTCCGCGCGTCCGACTCCAGGATGCTCACCGGATGTCCCGATTGCTCGACCAACTGGGCATCATCGGTGATCGGCGCGTCGGCCGGCGGCACATCGGCGTAGGCCTTGAGGATCACGTCGCGCCGAAAGACCTGCGGCGTCTGCGCCATCCACAGCCCCTCCCGCGAAACCGTCTCCTCGATGATCTTCTGCGAACTCACCCGCTTCAGCGTCGCCGTCACCCGCGTGGCCGGTATGGCCGCCCCCGTCTTGACCGCCTCCGCAAAGATGCCGTCAATCCACTCCGCTGCCACACATGGCCGCACCGCGTCGTGAATTGCCACGTATTCCGCGTCTTCAGGAATGGCGGCGAGCCCCTTGGCCACCGACTCATGCCGCGCCGCCCCACCCTCAACCAGCTTTACGCCCATAAACCCGAGATTCGGCCCAAACTTGGTCTTCATCTGCTGCATGTCCGCCGGGCTAACGACCAGCACGACCTGGTTCACGTCCTCGCGGTTCACGAAAAGCTGCAACGACTTGAGAAAGCACGGCTGCCCATCGACATGCGCGAATATCTTGTTCTCATCACCGCCAAATCGAGTCCCCGACCCGGCCCCCACCACAATCACCGCCATCTTCGGCATCGTCTTCTCCTTGTAAGCCGAATCTAACGCGCACCATTCCAGGCAACAAACGCGAGCATCCTCGTCCCTCGCCAAGTCGTATAATTCGCCCTGATGCCGAAAAGCGAACTCGCCTTCGTCCACTGGTTGCGATCGCGAACAACCACCAACCCGCTCCGCGTCCCCATTCCGATCGGCGACGACATGGCCGGCCTCCGCACGCGCGGCGATCTCGTATTCGTCACCGCCGACATGCTCATGGACACCGTCGACTTTGAAACCGCCAAGCACACGCCCGCGCAGATCGGCCGCAAAGCACTTGCCTGCTCGCTCTCCGATTGCGCTGCCATGGCCGTCATGCCGATCGGCTTCCTCGCGTCAGTCGCCCTGCCCAACAGTTGGACGATGGAGCAAGCCCAGCAACTCATCGAAGGCATGCTCCCCCTCGCCGAGCAATACCATTGCCCCCTCGTCGGCGGCGACACCAACAGTTGGAACCACCCGCTCGTCATCGACATCACCGTCCTGGCCCAGCCCTTCCCCCAGATCGCCCCCGTCCGCCGCAACGGCGCAAAGCCCGGCGACTCGCTCTACGTCAGCGGCCCGCTCGGCGGCTCAATCCTCGGTCGGCACCTCACCTTCGAACCCCTCATCAACGAAGCCCGCCGCCTCGCCGAAACCCTCGGCCCCGACCTGCGCGCCATGCTCGACCTCAGCGACGGCCTCTCGCTCGACGCCGCCCGCCTCGCCGACGCCTCCAACGTCGGCATTGAACTCAACACCGCCGCCATCGAGCAGCGCGCCCTCCACACAGACACCGCCGATCTCTCAAAGCAAACCGGCCGCGCTGCCCTCGATCATGCCCTCTCAGACGGCGAAGACTTCGAACTACTCGCCGCCGTCGCCCGCACCGATGACTTCCTTGAAACCCCCGTCGCCCGCTGGTCGCGCATCGGCCAGGTCGTCGAATCGGGCCTCTGGCTCATCGACCCAACCGGCCACCGCGCCGCCCTTGAGCCCAAGGGCTGGGAGCACTTTCGCGATGCCTGATTTACACTTCAAATAATGGCCGAATGGACCCTGACCTCCGACTCCCCGGAAGCGACACGCGACCAGGCGCAAGCCCTCGCCGCCAATCTCCAACCCGGAGACGTCGTCGCCCTCGTCGGACCCCTCGGCGCAGGCAAGACCCAATTCGTAAAAGGCCTCGCCGCCGGCCTCGGCGTCGTCGACCCTCAAGGCGTGAATAGCCCGACCTTCACCCTCATCCAGGAATACCACGGCCGCGCCACGCTCTACCACCTCGACGCCTACCGCCTCGCCGGCGCGCGCGAGCTCGATGCCCTCGGCTTCGACGAACTGCTCGACGCCGGCGGAGTCGTCGTCGTCGAATGGGCCGACCGAGTATCGGCCATGCTCCCGCCCGAAGCAATCTGGATTGAACTTACCCCAACAGGTGAGCAGTCTCGAACCCTGACCGTCCGCGCCCCCGCGCTGATCGCGACCCGATTCCGAGACTAGCCGCCCGAGAATTGGTTATTTGTTCGCGTTCGAAAACACAATCCGCGTGATGCACGCCATCCCCGGCGTCTTCGCATCCGGCGACGGCGAAGTGCCGACGACTACGATCGGCTTCCCATCGGAAATTGGCCCCTCGTATTTGGACCTGATTCGAATAAACACAAGCGCTTTGAGGCCGTTACCGATGTTCACATCGCCGGAGCTTGTCGTGGAACATTCAACCGCTAGGTTCGTTATCCCCGATCCTGACGTCATCGCCGTACCCGGGTCGAGATCGATCTTGCAGCCGATGTCCTGGTACTGAATCTGCGTATTGACCTGCCCGTTCCTGGCGACTTGAGTACCGGTCACAAACGGAGCACTGGAAGCGCCTGAAATTTTGGACCCATCCACGAGGTTCACCCGCTGGAGAAATCGCTGCGACACCTGCACTGGTCCAAGTCCGCTTAGACGCTTCTGAAACTTGGCAGCGTCCGCTGCATCCGCGGTAAGTTCCGAGGCCGACAGACTCGCCAGCCGACCCGATTCCATGGGAAGCAGATACACAGTCGCATCCATCATGGCCGTCGGATCACCGGCGATTACCCCGATCCCCAGCGGTCGATCCATAGCCCGAACAATGTCGCGCGCTGCCTCGATCTGCTGTCGAGGCCCCGCAATGATCAGTGCGTTCCCGCTAGGCGCCGCGGTGACGCGCACCGCCCCACTCGCGCTGTCGTCCGGATCGCCGCGCAGCACGATTCGCATGAGATTCGCTGTATCCCGAACCCCGAGATTCGTCACAGGGACAAGCACGGTTTCAGTCGGCGGTTTGTAGCGCTTGGCAGGCGCATCACCCAGACCCAGACTCGAAGCACCAGCTAGAACGACCATCAGCCCGCGCGGCCATCGCATTGTCCGATCCTCCCAATCTGAACTACTGAGTATCGCGTACCACAAACCGAACTACAGAAATACACTCCTTCGATGATTCTTCACCCGCGGCCCCCGTCGTCAGCATGACCGCCGCGCGTCCCCAAGGGATCGGACCCGACCAGTCATGGCCCGACTTGTAGTGCATGACGCACTTTGTCCCACCGCCAAGCTCAAGTCTGCTGAGGCGATTGGTCAAACCCTCACCTCGCACCCGAATCGATCCAGCGCCGGCCGACCTCGGCCATATCCAAACCGTCCCGTGGACATGCTCAGGTCGCGCCAATTCTTGAGTCCTCCCCTCCCGCAGAAGCTCTTCAATCGGCTGGCTCGTTGGTGGAAAGCTGTACTTAATCTCCGTCTCTCGATCGAACGGCACGCGCTCACTCAGCCGATGAACCAGTCGACTTTCACCCATGCCAGCCAGTAAACTCGCGAGTCCGTCTTCCGTCGCTGCCGCATCCGACAGCTTCTCCTGCGAAATCGCCGCGACGTCTTCGACCGGAACCATCACCTCGAAGATCGCCACTTCGATCCCAATCGTCCGCCCGCTCGAAACCCCGGCCGCATCAATCTCCTCAAGCAGCTTCCGCACCGACGCCACGGTCGCCCGCTCGCCCGAAATCTCAATCGCGTGCTCATCCGCGTCGGTCGTGACTTCAAGCGCCGCTACCGCGTCGGACTTCCCATCGAAAGCAAACAGCTCCCGCAGCGATGCCGCCGTCTCTTCAACCGGCGCGTGCTGAAGCACAATCCGCTCCCGCGCCGCATCGCCGCCGCGCGCCGGCTGGCTAGCCGCCGGCCCGGCCAACGCCAGCGAACACCCTATGCTGGTCCATACGATCAGAATGAATCGAAAAGAGAGCATGCATCACCCGCGAAAAAGAGATGTCGGTGACGACCGGCCCGCAAAACCCGACTGCGCGCCGGATTCTCTACCAGACTCTGCCCAACCCGAACGGTTAGAAAGAAAATCTCGAACCCTTCCCACACTACTCGCGTACCCACTCACGAAATGCAAAGAACCAACACGCCCCTCCGGCTCATCCAGCGTCTCCTCCTCGCCGCCTCCCTCGCCTCCGCCGCCCTCTGGATCATCACCATCCCAACCATCCGCTTCGCCCGCCTCGAAGCCCACCTCTTCACCGGCCGCGCCATCATCAGTCTCTCCGAGGGCTGCATCACCATCATGCGAAACGCCTACGCCACCCCGCAGCCGCCGCGCTGCTTCATCGACCTGCCCACCAACCCACCCTGGAACCGCCCACCCATGGCCTGGGGCCTCTGGCAACCCCACCTCCGCACCAACCCCCGCGCCCAACTCCTGATGCTCCCCCTCTGGCTCTCCATGCTCCTAACCACCATCCCTGCCATCATCCTGCAACGCATACTGCGCCGCCCCGCCCCCGGCCACTGCCCGCACTGCAACTACAACCTCACCGGCAACCAATCCGGCCGATGCCCCGAATGCGGCAAGGCGATTCCTTCGACCCCGATCCCCCCATCAAACGTAAAAACCTAAGAATGCGACCGCGTTTCGCCAGCTACTCGCCAATCCGATGGTCTGCCCTGGCGCTGACGATGATCATCCTGGTTGCATGGCTCGCCGCTTCCTTCCGCCGCTCGGCCTTGACCATCACCCCCGGCCCGACGCCTCGCGTCCAGTTCATCCTCGCCAACGGCTGTATCGAATTCACCTGGCCCACACCCCCCAACCCCGCCGTCTCAGGACTCGCCTGCACGATCAGCAGCGAGTTCTCCGCCGAGTTCGACCCCGGCCTCCACCTGCCGCGCCGCAACGCCGTCTTCACCGGTCACCAATTTCAAATTCTGCCCCTCTGGATTCCATCCGCAGTCGCGCTGATCTCCACCACCCTCCTCTGGCTCCGCCCGCGCCGCCGCCCCGCCAAAGGCCACTGCCCAACCTGCAGCTACGATCTGACCGGTAACGAATCCGGCAAATGCCCCGAATGCGGCACGCCCCTCACACAGGATCCCGCCCATGCAAACGCCCCCGGCGGCCCCACCGAATCCAATCGCGCCGAGGGTTTCAAGGAACCGCGCTGAATCGCAGATCGGCTAGCATGCTTAACTCGATGAAAAAACGTTGCCGCACTCAGCAAATCGTCGCCGAAGACCAGCAGTGGCGCGCGATCTTGCAGAACGCATTGGAAGACCTGGTAGGAACGCCGAGCACCAAATCGCTCGCCCGACCATCGGTTCGACTGCTCTCAATCAACCGCGCGGGAAACCGCATTGCACTCGAGCTTCGTTTCGAATCGCGCCGGCACTATTGCTGCGCCGAACCCGGATGCCACCTCCCAACCCATGACCATGGGTGGTGGAAGTCCCTACGCAAACACCTCGCGAACTACAGCGATCGCAACCCGCCACCCATGATCCTGAAGATTCGCGGAGCCGTCGAAGCCGGAGCCCGCCTGCAATGCAACGCGAGCCTGGGTATCCCCGCTCTGTCGCCGGCATACACCTTCGTCCAAGCCCCGATACGTGAACGCCGCACGCCGCGAGTAAACAAGCTCAAGAATCGCCGATCTTAACACCCCGTAGCTCAGGTCCTCAGGAACCTCCGGCGTCCGTTTTGACCTTTCCCCCCTTTCCGTTTCTATTGCCCCCATGCCATCAACCACCCCCCGCATCGACCGCCGTCGCCCCAATCAGCTCCGCCCGCTGCAGATCACCCGCAACGTCCTCCGCGACGTCCCCGGCTCCGTCATCATCGAAACCGGCAACACCCGCGTCCTCTGCACCGCCTGCATCGACGAAGAGCTCCCCAAGTGGCGCGCCGGCCAGGGCAAGGGCTGGGTCACCGCCGAATACGACATGCTCCCCGCCGCCACCGGCCAGCGCCGCCCCCGTAACCGCTCCGGCAAAATCGACGGCCGCACCCAGGAAATCCAGCGCCTCATCGGCCGCTGCCTCCGCGCCGTCATCGACTTCAAGGCCCTCGGCGAGCGCGCCATCTGGCTCGACTGCGACGTCCTCCAGGCCGACGGCGGCACCCGCACGGCCGCCATCACCGGCGCCTACGTCGCCCTGGCCGACGCGGCCGCCTGGGCACGCAAAAAAGGCCTCATCACGGCAAGCCCCCTCACCGGCGCTATCGCCGCTGTCTCTGTCGGCCGGGTCGATGGCAAAGTCCTGCTCGACCTCTGTTACGAAGAAGACGTCAAAGCCGAAGTAGACTGCAACGTCGCCATGACCGACGCCGGCAAATACGTCGAAGTCCAGGGCACGGCCGAGGGCAAGCCGTTCTCCCCCGCCGACCTGACCGCGATGCTCAAATTCGCGTCGGCCGGCATCAAGGAACTCCTGGCCGCCCAGCAGACCGCGCTACGCTCCAACGCCCGCCGAAAGTGACCGCCATGAAGTCATCCCCGCACTCGACATCGACCGCCCTCGTATTTTTCGCGGTCCTCGGAGCTATCTCGTTCTCGACCGGCTGTGACCGCAACGCCTGGAAGTCATCCTCCAGCCCTCAACCATCCGGCTCGAGCGCCTCATCCGGAATCAAAAGCTGGTTCGGCAAATCAAAGCCCGACGGCGAGGCTTGGACCATCGAATGCGCGGTCTACAGCACCGATCAGCACGCCGAGGTCGCCGACGAACTCGCCGCCGCGCTTAAGAACGTGAAGGAACTCAAACCCGAAAGCGTCCACGTCGAACACAAAGATGACAAGAGCATCATCTACTACGGCGACTACACCCTCCGCCGCGACGCCCGCAGCGACAACGTCGTCTTCTCAAACGACGTCAACAACGACGTCCGCTTCATCCGAACGCTTTCCCCAGTTGCCGGCCAATACCCGTTTCTCGCCGCCCGCCCGGTCCCGCAGGTCCAGGCCGACACCACCTCACCGCCCGAGTGGGATCTGCGCAACAGCAATGCGGTCTACACCCTCCAGGTCGGCGTCACCTACAACACCGCCACATTCAATGAGCGCGTGCAAGCTGCCATCGAATGGGCCAAAGACCTGCGCAGCCGCGGCTTCGAGGCCTACTACTATCATGACGTAAACCGCTCGATCGTCACCATCGGCGCCTTCGACGAGTCCGCCGTCTCGACCGGCCCCGACGGCCGCCCGCAGTATTCTCAAAAGGTCCGCGACCTCCGCGCCGTCGAGGAGTTCTCCTATAACCTCGAAAACGGCATGAAGACCTCTACCGTCCAGCCCGACGGCTCAAAAACCCCCAACCAGTCATTTCTCGTCCGCATCCCCCGGAAGGCCACCAAGTCAACCGGCGAATGAACCCACCGCGACCAGTCCTGATCGCCACGCGCAATGCCGGAAAAGTCCGCGAAATCGTCGCGATCCTGACGGCCGATGACCCGCTCTGGAAAAACCGCGTCGAATGGCGCTCGCTCGACGACGTGAAGATCCGCATCGCCGATCCCGAGGAAACCGAGCCCACGCTCGAAGGAAACGCAGCCCTCAAAGCCCGCTACTGGTCGCGCCACACCGGCCTCTGGACGCTCGCCGACGACTCCGGCCTAGAAGTAGACGCCCTCAACGGAGCCCCCGGCGTATTCTCCGCCCGCTACTCCCAACTTCCCTCTCCGTCGAAGAGCGAAAAACAGGATGGAAGTTTCCCCTCTCCCTTCAAGGGAGAGGCCAAGGGTGAGGGTGAAACTCACGTTCGCACGAAACCCTCCGTCGCGCGAACGGACCGCGAAATCATCGACGCCGCCAACAACCACAAGCTCATCGCCGCCCTCGCCGGCGTCCCGGACGACCGCCGTACCGCCCGCTTCCGCTGCTTCCTCGCCGTCGCCGATGGCGAGCGCATCGTCGCCGCCGCCGACGGTGCCATCGAAGGCCGAATCATCGACCAGCCGCGCGGCGCCGGCGGCTTCGGCTACGATCCGCACTTCCTCATCCCGGCGCTCAATAAGACCACGGCTGAGTTGTCGCTCGAAGCAAAGAATGGCATCTCCCACCGAGGCCAGGCCCTTCGTCAGCTCCGCGACCGACTCGCCCCGCTCCTCTGACGCCGCGCCAATTCACCTCGACTGCGATGATTTTCCTTGACCTGCGCCTACGATCTTGCTTCACTAAAGAATCCCCACGCTCGTTCCGCGGTTCCGAGGTGGGCCTTGCGGCAAACGCGGAATACAAAGCAGAGGAACTCGAAAGATGCCACGCGTATTGACCCGTCAGGGCTCACCCGCTGATTCACTTCGCTCGTGGACCATCCAGGACTCCATGGAGCTCTACAACGTCACCCGCTGGGGCGACGGCTTCTTCGGCATCAACGAAAAAGGCAACATCGACGTTTTCCCACGCGGCGCGCAGGGCCCCTCCATTGACCTCAAGGAACTCGTCGACGAACTCCGCCAGCGCGGCATCGCCATGCCCATCCTCATCCGCTTCTCCGACATCCTCCGCGCCCGCATCGAAAAGCTCGTCGAGGCCTTCCGCGTCGCCATCGCCGAGCACAACTACCGCGGCAAATACATGGGCGTCTATCCCATCAAGGTCAACCAGCAGCGCCACGTCGTTGAGGAAATCATCCACTTCGGCTCCCCCTTCCAGTACGGCCTCGAAGCCGGCTCCAAGCCCGAGCTCATGGCCGTCCTCGGTCTGCTCGAGGCCGACGAGCCCCTCATCATCTGCAACGGCTACAAGGACGAGGAATACATCGACATGGTTTTGCTCGCCAACAAGCTCGGCAAGACCGTCATCCCCGTCGTCGAAAAATACGCCGAGTTCGAGCTGATCGTCACGCGCGCCAAGGCCCTCAACATCACCCCCAAGGTCGGCGTCCGCATCAAGCTCTCGGCCCGCGGTTCCGGCCGCTGGCAAGAGTCCGCCGGCGATCGCTCCAAGTTCGGCCTCACCGTAATGGAGCTCGTCGCCGCCATCGAATACCTCAAATCGCAGAACATGCTCGACATGCTGAAGCTGCTGCACTTTCACATCGGCAGCCAGATCACCAACATCCGTTCCATCAAAGAGGCCCTCGCCGAGGCCTGCCGCGTTTATGTCGAAGTCGCTAAGGCCGGCGCACCGCTCGGCTATCTCGATGTGGGCGGCGGCATGGCGGTTGATTACGACGGAAGCTCGTCCAACTTCCCCTCCTCCGCCAACTACTCCATGCAGGAATACGCTGCCGACGTCGTCGCAACCATCGCCGAGGCCTGCGAAAAGGCCGAAGTCCCCCATCCCCAGATCGTCACCGAGTGCGGCCGGGCCATCACCGCCCACCATTCCGTTCTCGTCTTGAACGTCATGGGCGCCGCTGAGATGACCACCGGCCCCATCCCCAAGAAACTCCCGGCTGACGCCCCCAACGTCCTGAAGAACCTCCTTTACGTCCACAACTCCGTCACCCGGAAAAACTTCCAGGAGTCCTATCACGACGCCCTGCACTACCGCGAAGAGGCCCTCTCGCTCTTCAAGCTCGGCTACCTCACCCTCGAACAGCGCGGCACGTGCGAAGCCGTCTTTTGGGCCACCGGCCAGAAAATTCTCCGCCTACTCCGCGACATCCAGATGGAATACGTCCCCGACGAGCTCGAAGGCCTCGAGGCCGCCATGGCCGACATCTACTTCTGCAACTTCTCGGCCTTCCAGTCGATGCCCGACTCATGGGCCGTGCAACAGCTCTTCCCGATTGCCCCGATCCATCGGCTGAACGAAGAGCCCACCCGCCGCGCCATCATGGCCGACATCACCTGCGATTCTGACGGCAAGGTCGACAAATTCTGCGATCTGCGCGACGTGAAGGACGTGCTCGAGTTGCACCAATATCGCAACGAGCCCTACCACCTGGGCGTCTTCCTCGTCGGCGCCTACCAGGAAATCCTCGGCGACATGCACAATCTCTTCGGCGACACCAACGCGGTGCACGTCAACATCGAGGATGACGGCTCATACCGTATCTCTCACGTCGTGGCCGGCGACACGATTGAGGAGGTCCTCCAGTACGTGCAATATTCGTCCGACGGCCTCATCGCCAAACTCCGCCGAACCATCGAACGAGCCGTCCGCGAAAAGCGCCTAACACTCGAAGAATCCGCCGACCTGCTGCGACGCTATGAGCGCGGAATGAAGGGCTACACGTACTTAGTTGGCTGAGTTCGAATCTCGAATCGCCTGCAAGAATACCGGTCCGCAACCTCCCCTTCGTCCCATGATGCCGACGCGATCTCGACCGTAATCAACGCGCCGGTTCGCTACGACCCGCCCGTGACGCCCAGCGTCGATCCCGGCCCGAGCAACTGAATCACCGCCGGAATGAACGTCGACAAAAACGTCACCAAGAACTCCACGAATCCCGAGAGAACCTGCGCCAAAATCGCCCCAAAACCGCTCGTTCCGCCCGTCGAGTCCATGTTCTTCCCCTGATCAAACCCCCGGCCGCGTCCGCCCGCACGAGCGGCACCCTGCCGGCAGGCGTATCCTACCCGCCCGCGACCCGCGATTCATTCCGCCCGCGATGAATTACGATTCCGACAGCCGCGAATGCCAGCCCCGCTGCACACAACCCCACGCCGCAAATAGCCTTGACGCGCTCGTCACCGCCGGCAGAAAACACCAAACGGCTCAGCGTTCGCGGTCCCGCATCATGCGGCAGCGCAAACATCCCGATCGCCATCGTCAGAAACCCAACCGCCGCCAGCTTGAGCGCCTCGGGCGTGCGCCGAATCGCCGAACCCTTCCACCGAATCCGGCTGCGCGAATACCCATACGCCACATAAACGACAAGCCCAAGCGTCAGCCACCCGACAAATCGCCACCACGACGCCGGCGGCAAATAGAACATCAGGAACAAGCACGACACGGCCCCACAAAGCGGCATCAACAGCGGCCCAAACGGCACACGAAACGACCGAACGCGCCCCGGGTCCGTGAACCTCAGGATTGGAATCCCGATGCACACGAGCACAAACGCAAACAGCGTCCCGATGTTCGTCAGATCAACCATCTCCTCAATATTCGCCACCGCCGCGACGACCCCCACGATCAGCCCCGTCATGATCGTCGTCACATACGGCGTCTGAAACCGCGGATGCACCTTTGCGAACGCCGGCGGCAGCAGCCCATCGCGCGCCATCGAAAAAAAGATTCGCGGCTGCCCAAGCTGAAACACCAGCAGCACGGCCGTATGCGCCACGACCGACCCAAACGCCACAATCGTCGTTGCCCATTTCTGATTCGGCGCGACATGATTGAGCGCCATCGTCAGTGATTCCGCCAATTCGGCCGGCGTCATCTTCTGCAATTCGCGAAACGGCACCAGCCCCGTGAACACGGCCGCCACAATCACATAGATCACGGTGCAGATGATCAGTGAGGCGATGATTCCAATCGGCAGATCGCGCTTGGGATTCTTCGTCTCCTCAGCCACCGTCGAGACCGCGTCAAACCCGATGTACGCAAAGAAAACAATCGCCGCCCCGGTCAGCGTCCCCTTCCACCCCATCGGCTGAAACGGATGCCAGTTCGCCACCATCGTCTTCGGCGAAACGTAGTAGAACGCCATCGCAACAAAAAATGTCAGCACGATGATCTTGATGATCACCATCCCCGCGTTGAAGCTGGCCGATTCCCGAATGCCCCAGACCAGCACGATCGTGAGCAACGCGACGATCGCAAACGCCGGCAGATTGAAGACGATCGGCACACCCAGGATTTTCGGCGCTGACCCAATCACCCCCGCCTTCACAGCGGCGCGATAATCCATCGCCAGCCAGTCCGGAATGTGTATCGCAAACCCCTCGAGAAACGTTCGAAAATACCCCGACCAACTGATCGCAACCGCCGTATTCCCGACGGCATACTCCAATATCAAATCCCACCCGATGATCCACGCCACCAGCTCCCCCAGCGTCGCGTAAGAATACGTGTACGCCGACCCGCTGATCGGCACCATCGACGCAAACTCCGCGTAGCACAGCGCCGTGAACCCGCAGGCGATCGCAGTAATGACAAATGAAAGCATCAGCGAAGGCCCGGCCCCCGGCCGCGCCGCATCGCCGGCCGCCGCCGTGCCAACGGTCGCGAAAATGCCCGCCCCGATGATCCCCCCGATCCCCAGCAGCGTTACCTGCACCGGCCCCAGCGTCCGCCGCAACCCGTGCGGACCCTGACCCGCCGACGCCAGAATGTCATCGAGCTTCTTCGTCTGGAACAAACCCGATGCCATCAGAACCTCGCTCAATCAACCGGCGAAAGGACGGGTATCTTGCCCGATTCCCCCATGCCGGGAAAGTCCGCTCGAACCGGCCCCAAGTCCCGCCCGCCCTCCTTCCCAAATGCACGCGCGACTCGTTATCCTACGGCCTGAACGCGACACCATCGTCGCCACGGAAACCAAGTCGCCACCCGGAAGTCAGGAGGAGTCTCCCATGCGCCTCGGATTGATCGCGCCCATTGTGTCAGCTCTGGCGGCCTTTATCGCGCCGCCTTCTTCCGTCTTCGCCGCCGACCCCATCAAGATCGGCCATCTCGCCAGTCTCACCGGCTCCGAAGCCACCTTCGGCCAAAGCACCGACCGCGGCATCACGATGGCCGCCGAAGAGCGCAACGCCGCAGGCGGCATCAATGGCCGGCCGGTCGAGATCGTCACCGTCGACGACCAGTCCAAGAATCAGGAAGTCAACAACTGCATGATGAAGCTGATTCAGCAGGACAAGGTCGTCGCCATTCTGGGCGAGATCGCCAGCAGCAACACCATCGCCGCCATCCCCGCCGCCCAGCGAAACAAGATCCCGCTCGTCACTCCCGGCTCTACCAACCCCGAAGTCACGAAAAAAGGCGACTACGTCTTCCGCGTCTGCTACACCGACATCGTCCAGGGCGGCGCAATCGCCGGATTCGCTGCCAAGCGCCTCGACGCCAAGCGAGCCGCCATCATCACCGACCAGGCCAGCGCCTACAGCATCAACCTCTCGCGCATCTTCAAGCAGGAATTCGAAAAGCTCGGCGGCAAGGTCGTCATCGAAGTCAGCTACAAAAAGACCGACAGCGACTACAACGCCCAGGTCCGCCAGGCCCTCGGCGCCAAACCCGACCTGCTCGTTCTCACAGGCTACTACACCAACATCGGCAACATCGTCCTGACCGCCCGCCGCGCCGGCTACACCGGCCCCTGCATCGGCGGCGACGGCTGGGACTCCGACGCCCTCTACCAGATCGGCGGCAAGGCCCTCGACAACTGCTACTTCACCAACCACTACTCGCCCGACGACCCCAATCCGCGCATCCAGGACTTCGTCAAGAAGTATCAGAGCAAATACGGCTCAGTTCCCGACGCCATGGCCGTCCTCGGATACGACGCCGCCCTGGTGCTGTTTGACGCCGTAGCCCGCGCCGGCGAGACGACCGGCCCGAAGATTCGCGACGCACTTGCCACCACGAAAAACGTCCAGGCCCTCTCGGGCTCCATCACCATCGACAAAGAGCGCAACGCCCAGAAAGAAATCGTCATCGTCGGCATCAAGGATGGAAAGCGCTACCTGAAGGAGCTCTGGAAGAACTGACCGCCGCTGCGCCGCCCATCCAAAACTACGAGCCGATCACGACCCGCAGGATACTCCGCCTTTGAATTGGTTCATCCCCCAGACGATCAACGGCCTGACGCTCGGCGGAGTCTACGCCCTCATCGCGCTCGGCTACTCACTCGTCTACGGCGTCCTGCGCCTCATCAACTTCGCCCACGGCGACGTCTACATGGTCGGCGCAGTAGTCGCCTTCTGGACCGCCCGCTGGTTCGGCTGGACGCAGACGGCCGACGATCGCGTCGGTCCCCTCCTCATGGTGGGCGTCCTCGTCATGTCCGTCGCCGCCTGCATGGCCCTCGGCTACTCGATCGAACGCTTCGCCTACCGCCCGCTCCGCAAGGCCCCGCGTTTGAACTCGCTCATCACCGCGATCGGAGTCTCGTTCCTTCTCGAAAATGTCTTCCAACTCAAGGCGGTCTTTGGCGCCAGCCCGCGTGGCTTCCCTGAGACAAGACTGCCCTGGTCATCCATCAATGTCGGCGGCATCGACATCCGCTTCGAACAGATCCTCATCCTCGCCGGAACATTTTTCTTCCTCGTCGTCTGCCGCTATATCATCCTCCACACCCGCCTCGGACTGGCAATTCGCGCCACCAGCTTCAATCACAACAACGCCCGCCTCATGGGCATCAACGTCGACCAGATCACCTCCATGACCTTCGTCTTCGGTTCCGGCCTCGCTGCGGTCGCCGGCGTGTTCGTCGGCATGTACCAGCACCAGATCGACCCGCTCATGGGCGTCAACGCCGGCCTTAAGGCCTTCATCGCCGCAGTCGTCGGCGGAATTGGAAATCTCTCCGGCGCGGTGCTCGGCGGCCTCATCATGGGCCTATCCGAAACCTACATCGCCGGCAGTTCTTATAGCGACTACCGCGACGCCTTCGCGTTCGGCCTGCTCATCCTCATCCTCCTCGTCCGGCCGGGTGGAATCCTCGGCTCCGTAACTGCCGAAAAGGTCTGACCCCCGAATGTCGCGCCTCGCACGCAATATCCTGGTCCTCTTCGGCGTCATCGGCGGCCCCATCCTCGCCCAATACTGTGCCAACCGTTTTGGCCTCAGCCAGTACGCCCAGGGCATCCTCTACAAAATCGCCCTCAATGTGACCCTGGCCGCCGGACTCAGTCTCATCATCGGTTTCGCCGGTCAGTTCTCGCTCGGCCAGGCCGGCTTCATGTCGGTTGGCGCGTTCTTCTCCGGCCTCTTTACCAGCAAACTCGTCCTCGCGATGACCGCGAGCATGAACCCCGCCTTCCTCGAAGGCGACACCACCTCCGCCGCATTCCTGCGCGGCGGATTCCTGATCCTCACCATGCTCGCCGGCATGGCGGCCGCGGTCGTTGCATCGATCCTCGTCGGCCTGCCGAGTCTCCGCCTCCGCGGCGACTACCTCGCCATCGCCACCCTCGGCTTCGGCGAAATCGGCTACAACCTGCTCCTCGTCTACTTCCAGAAGCAATACTCCGACACCGCCTACTACATGCCCAACGAAGTCAACTTCATGGAGAAGACGGTCAACATCGCCTCTTCATGGACCGTCGCCCTTGTCGGCATTCTGGTTGTTCGAAATCTCATCAGCTCCACCGCCGGCCGCGCTCTGCCCGCCATCCGCGAAGACGAAATCGCCGCTGGCGCAGTCGGAATCAACTCGACCCGCTACAAGTTGCTCGCGTTCATCATCGGCTCTGTGCTCGCGAGCGCCGCCGGCGTGCTCGAAGCCCACCAGACGCTGACCGTGAATCCCGCCAACTACCGCTTCGACCGCAGCATCGAAATGATCGTCCCCGTCGTCCTCGGCGGCTCCGGCAGTCTCACCGGCAGTGTCCTCGCCGCCGGCCTCTTCACGTTTTTGCTTGAGCTTCTGCGCGGTCTCCCCAGCGACGCGCAGCAATACCGCACAATCGTTTACGCCGGCGTGCTCGTCGTCATCATGATCCTCCGCCCGCAAGGCCTGATGGGCCGATACGAACTCGGTGACCTCTTCCGTTACATCGCCCGACGCCGATCCGCGGGCCGCCCAACAATGACCCTTCCCGCGCTCGCAGCCCAACAGATCATTGCACCGCAATCAGGCAAGTTGGAGTGCCGCGATCTGACCATCCGCTTCGGCGGCCTCATCGCAGTCAACGGTTTCAACCTCTCGCTTGCCCCGCGCGAAATCCTCGGCCTCATTGGCCCAAACGGCGCAGGCAAGACGACTTGCTTCAACATGATCACCGGCGTCTACCGCCCAACCTCCGGCGATGTTTGTCTAAACGATCAGTCCCTGGTTGGCAGCAAAACGTTCCGCATTAATCAACGCGGCATCGCCCGCACCTTTCAGAACATCCGCCTCTTCGCCAACCTCAGCGTCCTCGACAACGTCCGCATCGCCCTGCATGCCCATCTGAAAACCGGAGTGCCCGCGGCCATCCTCCGAACCGCCGCCTTCTACAAAGAAGAAGCCCTCACCCACGCCACCGCTATGCACCTGCTAGATCTGCTCGACCTCTCGCGCGTTGCCGATGAGCGCGCGGGCAGTCTCCCCTACGGCGACCAGCGCCGCCTCGAAATCGCCCGCGCCCTCGCCACCCGCCCGCGCGTACTCTGCCTCGACGAACCCGCCGCCGGTATGAACCCCGCCGAAAAACGCGACCTGCTGAATCTCATCGCAAAGATTCACCAACTCTTCCAGCTCACCATTCTGCTCATCGAACATGACATGCAGGTCGTGATGGGCGTGTGCCATCGCATCGTCGTGCTCGATCACGGCGAAACGATCGCAATCGGCACCCCCGCTGAAATCCGAAAAAACCCCGCCGTCATCGAGGCCTATCTCGGCGAACCAGCCGGTCATGCCGCCTGAACGCCAAGATCAGCCACCCAGATATGCCTTCTTTACCTCGTCGCGCTCGGCCAGTTCGCGCGCCGGCCCCTCCAGCGCAATCGTCCCCGTCTCGAGGCAATAGGCGTAGTGCGCCGTCCGCAGCGCCATGTGCGCGTTTTGCTCGACCAGCAGAATGGTCGTCCCCTCTTCGTTGATACGAACAATCGTCTCGAAAATCTGTTGCACCAATCGCGGCGCCAACCCAAGCGACGGCTCATCAAGCAACAACAATCGCGGCCGCGCCATCAATCCGCGTGCAATCGCCAGCATCTGCTGTTCGCCGCCCGACAGAGTGCCCGCCGACTGACGCAGCCGTTCGCGCAGTCGCGGAAACAGGTTCAACCCCCGCTCGGTGTCCTTCGCGATTTCGTCCGCGTCATTTCGAAGATAAGCCCCAAGCCGCAGATTCTCCGCCACCGACAGATTGGCGAAAATCCCACGGCCCTCGGGGACATGCACAATGCCATGCCGAACCAGCTCGTGCGGCGTGCAGTTCGCAATAGAAATATTCGCCGGTGATCCATTGCTCGCGGTGTCGTAAGAAAGCGACCCCGACCGGGCCCGCACAAGCCCGCTGATCGCCCGAAGCAACGTCGACTTCCCCGCCCCGTTCGCCCCAATCAGCGTCACAATCCGCCCGCGCTCAACCTTCACGCTGACTCCGCGCAGCGCCGCAATGGCCCCGTACGAAACCGCCAGATTCTCAATCGAAAGCAGCATGAACCCACAGTGTAAGAGCCGACCAATTCGCTGACCAGAACCGTGACGATCGCAAAAAACGACGAGGCCCGCGAATCGCTCCGCGAGCCTCGTCGCATTGGGGGGTCTGATGGATTCTATCGTCAACCGCCCACGGGGCGGCCGTTCATCACATCAATCCTAGGCCATCGCCGGCGCAGCATGATGCGCAAACGACTTGATCGCCGCATCCGTCGGCGCGAACTCTTTGTCTTCGCGCTCCCGGCTCGGCAAGACCTCTTCTGTCAGAAGTTGCATCATGCACCAGAACCGGATCCACAACTTCCGCGACGCCTCGAACTCCGCGTTCGATTCAAACGCCAGTCGCAACCCAGCCAGCGCCAGGTGCGCCGGAACATCCCGGACGCTGTCCGCCCAGCAGCAGTCCTCGTCCTTGATGCAGTTCTCGTCGCCCGCCAGCAGAATGTCGCGAACCTTCTGGCTCTGCTGGCCCTCGGCCGACAGGAACGGCGGCGCTGCATCGATAACCCGCAGCCCGCCCAGCTTCTGGCTCGGCGTGAACGCGACCAGCCCGGCAATCGGCCGCGCCTCGCTCAAGAGCTGCATCCAGGCCGGACCAAACGTCTGCGAAAGCTGCGTCGGGTCGCCGCACAGCGTGTGAATCTGCCCGAAGTACTGCCGCGCCTCGTCGGCGAAGCCGAGCAGGTGCAGCGTCTGCAGCATGACGTGCCAGCGAATGTAAATCGGCGGAGTCGGCGACTCGGCCGAGAACGCCACCGCCACCCGCGGATCGACACCCAGCCGCTCGATCATCCCGCTGACGTAGCTCGGGCCCATGCGCAGCACGCCGAACACGTCCGCGAAGATCGTCTCGTGCCATCGCGACCAGAGCGGCGCCGTCTGCGGAGAAACGTTGGCAATCACACTCTCCTGCAGCAGCTTGTGCGAAAACTCATAGCCAAGCTGCAAATCCTGATAGAGCTGCACGCCCACTTCGTGTGCGATCGCCACCAGGTTCCACGGATCGGCCAGATGATCGCGCGGAATCGCCATCAGCGTGATCGGGATCGGCCGACCAGCGACCGCCGCCGCCTGGGCATGCTGCCGCCAGACGTACAACGCATCCGGCGTATCCGTCAGATAAGCCAGCGGCGTCCGCGATAGCGCCTCCTTCGGCAACAGTCCGCGCTGGTGCGCGATCTTCGCCGTCGGGAGGTACAGATCGCGAATGATCGCATCCAGTGCCGTGATCTTCTGGAAATCCTCCGGCGACGTCCGCTGCCGCAGCGACCGGCTCACGAAGCCGAGCGTGTCGCGGTTCGGCTGGATCATCCGCTGCTCGATATCACCGAGCACGGCCAGACTCTCGTGGCTCCGGCCCTGGTCCAGCAGGCCGCGCGCCCGCTCAAACTGCTCGTTAATCCGCTCGACCAAAAAGTCGGTCCACTTCCGCACCGTCTCGATGGCCGTCGCCACCGGCCGCAGGTAGGCGCGGGCCTGTTCCTGGGTCTGGTCATACGCTTCGCGCTCGGCCGGCGTGAACCGGCTGAGCAGCTCGCCGCGCACCTCGCCCGGCGCTGTATGGGCATAAAGGGCCCAGCGGCGCATTTGTGTCTGCATCTCGCGGGCCCGTGTGTACAACGTGATCAATCGTTGTCGAATGAAGTTCATGATGGGTGTCCTCTCCGGGCGAACCCGAAATGGATGTGGCTGGCAGGCAAAACGGGGCGTGGCAACCCCGTCCGACACGCGTCGTCGAACAGGGTTGCCTGCCCACACTCAGAGATCTCTGATTTTGGCGTCACACTAGCAAATGCAGTTCGTCGGGTTCAGCGGATTGAGGCCGCAGGCCCCGAACGGGTGGTTGACGAAGCTGCGAATGAGGGGATTCACCGCGCTCAGCTGCGTCGCCCACGGCGAGATCGCGTTCGTGATGAACGGGTTTGTGAGCGGGTTGACGAACGGCGTCGTGAGCGGGTTGGTGTGGATGCCGTTCCCGATGAGCGGGTTGACGAACTGGCCCGCGAGCGAGTTTTGCCACGCGATCGCTTGGAGCGGGTGCTGCCCGATCCAGGAGCGGAGGGCGGGGTGGCCCCAGGTGTTGCCGCCCAGGTTGGCATTGACATGAAAGGGCGACACGCCCAGTCCGCAGGGATGAACGGCTGACTGCCCGGTCCACGAGGGAAACGAGCCGCTAGCGTAGTTCGGTACGGGAACGATCGTTCCGGTCACCGGATCAATCGTGGTCGAAAAGCCCGTCGACTGCGTCAGCGCGGCCGTCGCCAGCTGCTGGGCAACCAGCGGATTCGTGATGCCAAGACCGAATGACGGATGAACCGTCGGGAAGGTCTGCGGCAGGGTGCTGAACGAGTTGACGAACGGATTGATCGTCTGCGTCGGGATCACGCCCGTCAGCGGGTTGATCGCGCCGGTGTGCAGGCAGCCGCTCACAAACGGGCTGACCGTCGGCGTCGCGCCGATGAACGGGTTGATCGTCTGGAACGGATTGATCGCACCGACCGGGTTGATCGCCTGAACAGGGTTGACGCCCTGGAAAGGATTGATGGCCTGGAACGGGTTGACCATCTGGAAAGCGTTGACGGTCTGATACGGATTCACCGTCGCGAGCGGATTGAACGCGTTCAACTGCTGCGTCTGCCACGCCGCGGCCGGGTTGATCGACTGAATGAACGGATTCACGTTCGGGTTGACGAAGCCGCCGAACGGCGTCGTCTGGTTGTAGGCCAGCGCGAACGGATGAATCGCAGCCGGGTGGTTCCAGGCCGTCGCATAGCTCTGCGCCGGGTTCAGCCCGTAAGCGGCCGTCTGATAGGGGTTCGTCGCATACGCCTGCGCCAACGGATTCAACGTCGTCGCATAAGGATTGACGGTCTGGCCGAACGGGAGGGCCGACTGGATGAACGGATTGACGGTGCCGTAGATCTGCGGAATCGCGCCGATCGGGTTCGCAACGCCGGCCGGAATGTTGGCATAACCATAAACGCCGGGGTTCACGCCCGAAATCGCGTCCTGAATCCGTGTGTGACCGTTCGCACCGTTGACGGCGGCGGCCGGGTTCCAAGTGCCTTGCGGGGTCTGCATAGTCGACATCATTTCTCGTTTACTCCTTCCCGATCGTCTCGGGAGTTCAAACTGCCGCGCCGGCGTCTCGCGCGAGTTGGGGTCCACAACCCAGATCGCCGCGGTGCGGCCTCAATTCCGCTGTCGGATGCAAGACATGCCTCAACCGGTCCGCGCTGCCGGCTATCCGACGAAGCAAGCTATCGGCCCTTCCATTTCGATCTGTGTAGCCCCGCACGACCGGAATTCCCCTCGGTAGCGACAGCCCATCTGGCTCCGTTCATTCGGCTCCCGCGTCGGCAATACTGCCGCGCGATGAACTCCTATTTCGCAATGCTGCCGCACCGCTTTCCCACGCGCGCGGGCATCGCAAATAATTTTTCGTTTAACCGATTCTTTGCGCCTTTGACGGCGCCGACCCCAAAACGCTTCAGCCAGCCACTGTTCGCCCTACCCCCATTCTCACCACTGAAAACGCCGCGCGCTTGCGACAGCCACTCCGCGCCGCCACACTAACACCAAAATCGAAGCCGACCCGCAACGGAGCACCCCATGCCTGCCGCCACCAACCCCGCCGTCCAGACAGCCCACGACCACCTCGCCCGCAATGCCGCAGTCTACCGCAAGGAACTCTTCGATTTCCTTCGAATCCCCAGCATTTCCGCCCAGCCGGATCACAAGAAAGACGTCCGAGCCGCCGCCGAATGGACCCGCGATCGCTGCATACGCGCCGGCCTCAAGGCAGAAGTAGTCGATTCCGCCGGCCATCCCGCCGTGATCGCTGAAGGCCCACAGAAGCCCGGCCGCCCCACGGCCCTCTTCTACGGTCACCACGACGTTCAGCCCAGTGGCGACCTCAGTCTCTGGCACACAGGCCCGTTCGATCCCATCGAACGCGACGGAATGGTCATCGCCCGCGGCGCCGCCGACGACAAAGGCCAGACCCTCTGCGCCATCGCCGCGGTCGAAGCATGGATGAAAACGGCCGGCTCCCTGCCGCTCAATCTCAAGATGCTCATCGAAGGCGAAGAGGAAATCGGCTCCCCTAATCTCGCCCCGCTCGTTGAAAAATACCGCGACCGCCTCGCCTGCGACTTCGTCCTGATTCACGACACCTCGCAGTTCGCCGAGGAAGCCCCGGCCCTTACCGTCGGCACCCGCGGCCTCGTCTACATGGAAGTCGTTCTGACCGGACCTGAAAAGGATCTCCACAGCGGTGTCTACGGCGGACAGATCGCCAACCCCGCGAACGTCCTCGCCGACCTCATCGCAACCCTCCACACCCCCGACGGCCGCGTCAACATTCCAAAGTTCTACGACCGTGTCGCGCCCCTCTCGCCCGTCGAGCGCGCATCTCTCGCGTCGCTCCCCTACGACCGCGCCACCTTCCTGAAAGACACCGGCAGCCCCGCCGAAGACGGCGAAGCCGGCTTCAGCACCTTCGAGCGCCGCTGGTACCGCCCCACCCTCGATGTAAACGGAATCTACGGCGGATACATGGCGGCCGGTTCGAGCACGATCATCCCCTCGCGCGCGGGAGCAAAAATCTCAATGCGCCTGGTCCCCGACCAGCGCGCCGACGAAATCGAAAAACTCTTCGTCGAAACTATCAAGCAGCGATGTCCGTCCACGGTGAAAATGGAAATGATCAGCCACGCACACTGCGATCCTTACATGGCCGACCCCAACTCACCCGTGATGAACGCCGCCATCGAAGCGCTCGCGATCGGTTTCGGAAAATCGCCGGTGCTCATTCGCTCCGGCGGAACGCTCCCCATCCTCCCAATGTTCAAGCGCATTCTCGGCGCGGACAGCATCATGCTCGGCTACTGTCTTCCCACCTGTAACGCCCATTCCCCCAACGAGTTCTTCCACACACGCGATTTCGACGCTGGCATGCGAACCACCGCCGCGTTCTTCGGATTATTGGACCGTATTGGCTGATTCTGCGCTTTCATTTCGCACTGCAATCCAAGCTCAGTCTGGCACAGCGCCACGTCGATGAATATATTGAAATCGCCGCCGTACAAGCCCGCGCCGGGCAAACCCCCCGTCCGCGAATGGAGATGGAGGACAAACATATGAACGCCAATCGACGCCTACTTGCTGCTATTGTTCTGACTGTCGTTGCCGCCGCCGGCTCGACCGCTCACGCCCAGCTCGGCAAAAAGCTTCTCGAAGGAATCAGCATTCCGCTCTCACCGACGCTCGGCCAGGTCCCCAACGGCCCGCAGGCCGACCAGAACATCTTCCGCCAGCGCTTCCTCCGAAACTACTTCGGTGACGGCTACGGCTATGAGTTCACCCGCACCTTCGGCAGCGACTCCTACGGCAACTTCAACCAGTTCGACTTCGGCTCGCTGCTCAACGCATCGTTCCAGGGATCAGTCCACAATCGAGTCGAGATTAACCGTCGCCTCGTGCCCGAACTGAAGATTCAGATGGATACCTCCGGCGCGCCCCTTCAGTACAACATCAGCACCGCGCCGGGCGGCCAGACTTTCACCTTCAGCGGAAGCCTTACCTCCAATGTCACGGCCAACATCAACGCCCTTGGCTTCTATACGCTTCAGGTCAGCGCCTCGAATACCGGCACCAGCCGCCTTGAGGGCTACGTCGTCACTGATCAGCAGTCCACCGACTTTGACATCGGCCCCGTCAACGTCACCGGAAACATCTACGTCGATCTCGCCGCCGCCATCGTGCAGGCCATCGCCAACAATCCGCTCGCTTCGTCGGTAACCGACGTCCCGTCCGGCGCAACCGGTAAAACGAAGAACGCCGACGGAACCGATGTTGACCCCGCGACCCTTACCGATCAGCAAATCGGCGAGATGCTCGGCCATGCCCTGATCCAGGCCATGTTTAAACAGACCCTCTCCGATCTCACCAACGGCGAACTGGAAAAGCTGCAATCTGCGCTCGGCCTGACCCCTGAGGATGCCCAGAATGGCCTCTCGGCTGCCGGCTATGTCACTGTACCGGAGCCAACCACCCTCGCCCTTCTCGTGGCGCCGGCCGTCATTTTCGTCTTCCGACGCCGCAAATAAATCTCTCAAACAAACCCAATACCTAATCAATCCACGAGTGGTCTTCAGCCGCTCGTGGATTTTCATTTATGCCGATCGTAAACTTAGACTGAGCGCGCCTCAGCCGCCGTGTCGCGCGAAAGGGTGGACCCCAAGATGGACATCCAAGCCATCCGCGCCGAATTTCCGATCACGCGGAACTACAACTTCCTCGACCACGCCGCCGTGGCACCCATTCCCCAGCGTGCCGCCAACGCCGTCCGGGCTTACCTCGATCAGATCTCCAACTTCGTCCACATCCAGGGCAGCCCCTACGTCCAGGCGGAGGCCGCCCGCTCACTAACCGCCAAACTTCTCAACGCGGACCCCGACGAAGTCACCTTCATCAAGAACACCAGCGAAGGCATCGCCTTCGTTGCCAACGGCCTGCACTTCTCGACCGGCGACAACATTGTCACCAGTGCCGTCGAGTTCCCCGCCAACATTTACCCCTGGATGAACCTGCAGTCCCACGGCGTCCGCCTGAAAATGATCCCAGAGGATCACGGCCGCGTCCCCGTCGAACGAATCTGCGAAGCCATCGACGGCCGCACCCGCGTCGTTGCCGTCTCAGCCGTCCAGTACGCCAGCGGCTTCCGCGTCGACCTCGCCGAGCTGGGCCGCGTCTGTCAGGAAAAGGGCGTCCTGCTCTCCGTCGACGCAATTCAGGCTCTTGGCTGCGTCCCGATCGATGTGCGAAAGCTGAACATCGACTTCCTCTCCGCCGACGGCCACAAATGGCTGCTCGGCCCGGAAGGCGCCGGCATCTTCTATTGCCGCCGCGAACTACTCCGCCATCTACGCCCCAGCACGGTCGGCTGGCTCTGTATGAAGCACGCCGAGGACTATTCCCACTACCAATTTGAATTCCGCGACGACGCTCGCCGCTTCGACTCGGGTGCCTACAACCTCGCCGGCATCCACGGCCTCGGCGGCTCGCTCGAACTTTTGCTCGAAGTCGGCATCGACAAGATCTGGGCCCAGGTCCGCCAGCTCACCGACCGCCTCGTCGAAGGCGTCCGCGAAAAGGGCTACCGCGTCATCTCCTCGCGCCGCCCCGGCGAATCCAGCGGAATCGTCGCCTTCGCCTCCGACCGCCACGACGCCGAAAAACTCCGCCAACACCTCAAGGCCGAGCACCGCATCATCATCGCCGTCCGCGCCAACCGCCTCCGCGTCAGCCCCCACTTCTACAACACCACGGACGAAATCGAACACCTCCTGCGCGTTCTGCCGGCGCACTAACGCCGCTCCGTGCGGCCGACACGATCCCGCAGGGAAAGTGCTTTAGTCTTACTCAGTCAGTTAACTTGATTCTTACGCGCGAGCGTGACCCGATGCCGCACGCCGCCGCATCCCCACCAATGCGATCAATGCCAGAAACCCCGTCGCCGGTTCGGGCAACACGGTCAGTCCATCCAACCCGAAGGCCCCGCGAAGCGAATTGGGCGTCCCGGTATATGGCGCCAAATCATGTCGGAACAACAACCGCTCCGACGCCGCCAGGGCATCCGCGAATGTGCCCGGACCAGTCCCCTGAATCCTTGTCCAGCCGGCCGGATCATTAAACAGAATCGTGAACTGCGTCCACCCGCTCGTCGACGGAATGAATGTTGCGTTCGACTGCCAGAAATTCGACAGCGGTACCCCCAGCCCAACGTGAATATTGACCGGCGCCTGGCTACCCAGATCCTTCAACCAGAACGTAAACCCCGGAATTCCCTGCCCCGTTAGATTCCCAGTAACCACCTCGTCGCTGTTCGCCATTCCCAGATGCCCGGCCGGCGTGCGGATGGCCGATACGAAACCATCGCCAACACCGCCGATGCCACCGGTCGCCTCCCACTGAACCTCGCCCCCGCCAAAGAATCCGTCAGTCGTCCCATCATTGAAATCAAACGTAAATCCAGGTGTAGCTCCGGACACGCCCGCGACACCCAGAAACCCAAATACACCGATAACGACGAATTGTTTCAGCATCCCATCCTCCGCTCCTAATAGCATAGTGAATATGTCCGCCCAATTACAAGCGCCGCCGTCCGGCGCCCGCGACGCGCAACCGGCAAATCCGGTCGCATTCCCCGCGTACGTGCGTCAATAAACGCCACGATCGTCCGCTGCCGCGCACCTAACCCGTCCACCGGTTTACAATGCAATGCATGAACCGCCGACAAACGCTCCTACTCTCGATTCTCCCCGCCCTTCTGTGCTCCGCCTGCAACACCTTCGGCCCCACCGCCCCGCCCTGTCCGCCGCCCCCCGCCGACCACATCGTCATCGTCGTCGAGGAAAACCACGCCAACGCCCAGATCATCGGCAACCCCGATGCCCCCTTCATCAACCAGCTCGCCCAGCGCGGCGTCCTCTTCACGCAGTCCTTCGCCGTCACCCACCCCAGCCAGCCCAACTACTTCGCCCTCTTCGCCGGCGACACCTTCGGCATCACCGACAACTCGGCGCACCCGCACGATCTCTTCACCACCCCCAACCTCGCCTCCAAACTCCTCTCCGCCGGCCGCACCTTCATCGGCTACGCCGACGGCCTCCCCGCGCCCGGCTATGACGGCGAATCCTCCGGCGACGCGACAACCGGCACCTACGCCCGCAAGCACATCCCCTGGGTCAACTGGCAGGACTCCACCACACCGCTCCCACCCAACAAACTGCCGCCCGACGTCAACCAGCCGTTCACAAGCTGGCCCGCCAACCTCGACGACCTCCCCACCGTCGCCTTCATCGTCCCGAACCAGAAACACGACATGCACGACGGCACCGTCGCCGAGGC
Organism: Planctomycetota bacterium; assembly: GCA_015654675.1. GTDB lineage: Bacteria > Planctomycetota > Phycisphaerae > UBA1845 > UTPLA1 > SpSt-539. Next base: position 148,059 of record JAATGM010000010.1, read on the forward strand.
CGACGCCTGGCTCGAATCCGCCCTGACCGGCTACCTCGACTGGGCCGCCACCCACAACAGCTTGCTCATCCTCACCTGGGACGAAGACGACGGCCTGGCCCTCAACAACATCCCCACCATCTTCGTCGGCCCCATGGTCCAGCCCGGCCGCGTCTCCGGCGTCATCACGCACTACACCGTCCTGCGAACCATCGAAGAAATGCTAAACCTCCCCCACACCGCGAACACCGACCAAGTCACCCCAGTCCCCTGCAACGCCTGGCTACCGCACTAGCCGCCGGCGCCACCTGCTCCGGCATGGTGCAAGAACCCCAATCATCCACAGCCGAATGAATGCGAACACTTTGCACCGGCTTCCGAGTCCGAACCCGCAGCGCCAGCGCCGGCCCGGTCGCGTTCCACGCAAGTTAACGCGGCGACAAGCCCGCGGATTGCCGCCCGATCATACTGTTCGACTAGAATGACCCGATATCGGAAGATCAAATGAGCACACACTCGTCCAACGACTACCATTCAAGCCCGCGATCCCTCTTTGATCGTCTCAGATTGCGACCGCCGTCGATCTGGCTGCTATTGTTGACCACACTACTGGCGGCCAAAGTCGCGTACGCACGATCCACACCGACTCCATATCTGGGCGAGTCGCTAATTTTTGCGTGCGTTTTCTGGCCCGTAACGATCGTGATCGTTGCCGATTACCTAATCCGCTTTATCGGCTCGATCGCGAGCCATCGATTCCGGTGGAAGGATTGGCGGTGGTATGTCACGCCAATCGTGTTCGGACTGGCGATTGGGGCATCGAAAACCAACTGGCTTCTCTCCGCCCGCTTCATGCGAAGTCTCCCCGACTTCCAGGCTGCGGCAGTCGCCGAACTTCGCCGCGGCCATCCAAGTACACAGGAGAGTCTCGAAGAGATGCGCCGCGGTAACGGCTGGCCCCTCTTTGAATCCTATGGAAAGAGCGTTGGTAGCTATCACGCGCAGAGCATCTCCGCCTTTCCCAGCGAACAGGTGGTGTATTTCATGACTGACGGTGTATTTCGCTCCGGCTGGGGATTCCTCTACGACCCGAACGGCCGCGCTTCCGGAATCCGCGATATCCAGACCCGCCCTCTTGCCCCGGGATGGTACGCGTTTCAGTTTGATCAGCCCTGAATCCCCCGAAACAAACCATAAAGTTGGTCGTTTGGTCCAACCGAAGATTCTTGCTTGACTTCCCAAATCCGATTACTAAACATTATCCGAACACGCTCCCGTACAAGCAGCGGGGGAGCAATGAAGGGTCATACTGCGCAAACACCAGATCCAGGCGCCGGCGCCCACTCCCCATCCAAGGGGACGTTCTTTGAAAAGTGCAGACGAGGTCGCGCATCCCCAGCGGAATCCGACACTTGTGCGTCGTCTCAAAAATCTCATCGAACCGAAAGTGGAGAGGCGCCGACGCCCGCCACGGGATTTGGGTTCTCCCCCGGTCTCCACGGCCGCCGCTGGCCCGAGACCGGGTTGTCGCCGTTTATCACCCTGGTAGTCAGCAATCGGTCCCCGCGCGTCTCACAAGTCTCACGCGACGCGGGCCGGTCGCTATGAACAAATACCTAACTAATGCCGAGACAGGCGATTAGATTCAGATTTCCGACATCCAATATCGCCCCACCAATCCCCCTCGCCGGCCCAGCCACGGACAAACCCAGTCCTTCCGGCCCGACCGGGCGACGAGGCGGCACGGCCTCGCCCCAATTACAGCCCAAACACCCATTCTACCGCTCTATGATAAGATGAAGGGACGATGCGGGCGGCCGGTCTCAAGCCGCCCCGCGAAGGAAGAGCTCCGATGACGCCAAAAACCGGGATGCGCGACACCGCCGGCCGCTTCGCCAAAACGGCCATCCTCGTGGCCATCGCCGTAGCCTTCCTTCCCACCACCCCGGGCTGCGTCGCTTACCAGATCTATTCGGGCATCAAGACCGTCGAAAAAGTGAAGGACTTCACCGAAGACCACATCCTCAAACACGATGACGACGACAGCGACAAAGACAAGAACAAGCACAGCTCGTCCTCCTCCCAAAATCACTGACGCGCGCAACACCCCCTCCGCTCAATAAGCGCGGAATTGTTCAGCGGCGGCCGCTTTCGGGCGCAAGTCGCCTTCAGGCCCGCCCGTACATGTATTCGTGCAGATAGTGGATGGTTTCCTGCGCGTCGTGGTTCTCACGCGCCAGAATGTCCCCGCTCGAAATCATTCCGATCAGCCGCCCCGAATCAACGATCGGCAGATGCCGTAACCGCCCGCGTGTCATGACCGCCCGGCACTCCGCCAGCTTGGTCTGCGGCGTCCCGCACGCAACCGGCGCCGTCATCACGTCCGACACCAGCGTGCTGTGCGGATCCTTGTCCGCGGCCACAACGCGGTTCAAGAGGTCCCGCTCGGTGAAAATGCCCAGAATGTCGTTCCCGCGGGTCACCAGCACCGCCCCGATTTTGTATTGCGCCATCCGCCCGGCCGCATCCTGCACCGTCATTTCCGGCGCGACGCAAACCACGTTGTTTCCCTTGCTGTTCAATACATCGAGCACGCTGGCCATGGCTCGTCCTCCGAAATGTCGCGGGGTGTGCCGAAGTGTTCTATTGGGATTCTAGTCGATGCCCGCGCATGTCCAAGAAAAAAGCGGCGAAGCTCGTGAAAAATGGTGCGAAGTTTGGCCGAGGTTACTCAGCGCAGACCGGCGGAGTCCGAGTGTGCCAGTCGGTTTCGCGCTGGTAGGCCGCCGCCGCCTGCAGCAATCGCAGCTCGGAAAAGTGCGGCCCCAGCAGCTGCATGCCGATCGGAAGGCCGTCGCGTGAAAAGCCGGCCGGAACGGAAATCGCCGGAATGCCGGCCAGGTTGGCCGACACGGTGTAAATGTCGCCAAGGTAGAGTTCCAGCGGATTCTCCGACTTCTCGCCCAGCTTGAACGCCGGCGTCGGCGTCGTCGGGGCGATCAGCAGGTCGCACTGTTTGAACGCCGCAAGGAAGTCATTCTTGATGAGCGTGCGGACTTTGAGTGCCCGGAGGTAGTACGCGTCGTGATACCCGCTCGAGAGCGCGTAGGTGCCAAGCATGATCCGCCGCTTGACCTCGGCCCCGAACCCCTCATCGCGCGACCGGCTGTAGACCTCCACGTAATCGCGAGCATCCGCCGATCGGTGCCCGTAATGCACGCCGTCGTAGCGCGCCAGGTTGCTCGATGCCTCGGCCGTGCAGATCAGGTAATAGCACGCGATGCAGTGCGGCGTGTTCGGCAGCGAAACGTCGATGATCTGCGCGCCAAGCTTGTGATACAGCGCCACCGTGGCATCAACCGCCGCGCGCGTCTCATCGGCAAGTCCCTCGCCGAAGTATTCGCGCGGCACCCCAACCTTGAGATGCGCCAGCGAAACATCCAGATCGGCGAGATAGTCCGGAACGGATTCGGCGACGCAGGTGGAATCGCGCGGGTCGTGACCGGCAATGCTCGAGAGAACGAGGGCGATGTCGCGAACGTCAGTTGCAAGCGGCCCGACCTGATCGAGACTGCTGGCGAACGCAACCAGTCCGTAGCGCGATACGCGACCGTAGGTCGGCTTGAGACCCGCGACGCCGCACAGCGCAGCCGGTTGCCGAACGGAGCCGCCCGTGTCGGAGCCGATCGCGAGCGGCACGGCCCGCGCCGCGACCGC
>JAATGM010000053.1 GCA_015654675.1 Planctomycetota bacterium
CGCCGCCACCGCCGCCACCGTTGTTTTGGACGGCGCGGCTGCCGGCGTCGGGGGCACCGGGGTCGCCGGCGCGGCAGACAGAGCGGGCGCGGACGAAGTAGAAGGACTGGACGCCCTCGCCGGCTGAGGTGTCGTCGAAGAGGGTGGAGTTGGTGCTGCCGAGGAAGGTTGCTGCGCCGAAGTTGGTGTCGCTGCCGCGGAAGACGTCGTATTCGGCGGCATTGGCGACGGGGTTCCAGGTGACGCGGACGACGGGGCCGGTGTCGTTGTCTGTCGCGGAGACGTTGGCGGGGGCGGCGGGCGGCGGGCAGAGAGAATTGAAAGAGTTGAGGGCGTTGAGGCGGCCCCAGCCGAAGCTATTGTCAAAGCCGGCTGCGCCGAGGTCGATCGCGCCGGAGGCGAGGGCGCCGCGGACGCCGTCGGGTCCGACGGAGAAATTACTGGCGGCGATGATGAGGGCGGCGACGCCGGCGGCGTGCGGGGCGGCGGCGGATGTGCCGGTGAAGGGGACAAAGAAACCGCCGGCGCCGGTGACCTGGACGCCGTCGGTGGCGACGCAGAACGGCGTGGCGCGGGTCTGCTGGGTGGGGAAGAAAATGGTGGACGGGCCCTGATTGCTGAAGCTGCGAAGACTGGCGGGCGCGGCGGCGTCGACAGCGCCGACCGAGATGACGCCTTCGGCGGCGGGCTGGCCGAAGACAGAGTCGATGCAGTTGGCGTCATCGTCGGCGAAATCGGCGCGGAGGGAGATCAACTCGATGACGGCGTTTCCGACAGCGGAGAATTTGCGGACTTCGAGGCCGACATTTCGCGTCCCGGGACCTGGGTTGGTCCAGACGAGGTGTTCAAGGGGAGGGATGCTTCCGTCCTGTTCTTCTTCAGCGGCGACAATGAGCGTATTCGTGTCGGAATCGAAGAGGCGGAGGTCGTAGTCGTTGAAACTGGCGTTGAAAGGATCGTTCCACTGAAGGACGACGTTGACGGTCTGGCCGCTGGCGACCGGCGGGAGGTTGAGGAGGTCGTCGACCCCGCCTCCGGCCTTGAAGTTGTGGACGGTAGCCCCGCCGGCGGTCACGGGGGAGAAGGTTCCTTGATAGTGCTTGAGGCATTCGTTGCCGGCGGCGGAGATGTAGGTGGAGCCGGCGGCGATGGCGTCGATTGCGGCCTGAGCGACGGGGCCGTCTTCGAAGTAGGGTTCGAGGAAGAGGCCGACATCGTCGGCGATGACGTGGCAGCCCTGAGCCGAGAGGAAGTTGATGCTCTGGACCATTTCGGCGGAGGTGGGTAGACCGCTCGAGCCACCGGAGAAAAAGAGGGATGCGCCGGGGGCGAGGTCGTGGACGATTTCAAGCATGGCGGTGCCTTCGTCGCCGCTGCCGGCGAGGGCGGGGTTGACGGTGATGCTGGGCGGGAGGTCGCCGCTGGCGACGGCGGTGGCGCGGTTGGTGACGCCGTCAGAGATGATGCCGACGCGGACACCCGTGCCGGTGATGCCGAAGGAATTGAGCTGATCGGCGGCGTGAACGGCGGCGCCGGCCGTGCACTGAACGCCGGCACAACGGGCGACGCCGTAGTCGGGCGTGGTGACGCGGCGGACATAGGGGAGGGCGGCGATGGTGGTGATCTTGTCGGCGGCGACCCAACCCTGGACGACGTTCATGCGGCGGACGGCGAGTTCGACGCGGACGCCTTGCGCTGTGAGGGCCTGGACGTTTTCGTCGGCGAAGGGGGCGAGGTGGATGTAGCAGTGGATTTCGCCGGCCGGGCTGACCTTGAGCGCGCCGTCGATGCTAAGGCGCGACAGCGGGGCGTTGCTGCGCGGGGCGGCCTGCTCGGCTGCGACGCGCGCGATGGCGTAGCGGAGGGGCGAGTCGATCTTGCGTTCGACGGAGCCGGGCGCGGGCTTTGTGCTTGGGGCGTCGGCGGACGCGCGGCTGGAATTGGCGCGATCAGACTGATGAATTTCGGCGCGGGCGGCGCGCGAGAGAAGCGCAGTGCTGAGGGCTACGACAAAAAGGACGGCGTTAATCCGTTTGGACTGGGCGATGTTCATCAGGGCTCCTACTGCTTTTCCCGCGAGGGACACTTGTCGGACTATCCATAGTTACCAGCGCCAGCCGGTTTTCTGACACGGAATTCGGGGAGGATTTCCCCGCATGGGGAATTTTACTCGATTTGGGTCAGTCCTGCGGGGTGAGGACGTCGGCCATGGCGTAGAGACCAGGGTGGCGGGCGGCGATCCACGCGGCGGCGGCGAGAGCGCCGTGGGCGAAGGTATCGCGCGAGTGGGCGACGTGACGGAGGGTGATGGATTCGCCGAGAGTGGAAAAGCGGATGTCGTGTTCGCCGACGACGTCGCCGGAGCGGACGGCGTGGATGCCGATTTCGGAGGGAGCGCGATGTCCGGTGACGCCCGAGCGGCCGTGAGTGAGGCGGGTGAGATCGGGGCGTCCGCGGACGACGGCGTCCTTGAGGGCGAGGGCGGTGCCGCTGGGCGCGTCGGCTTTGAAGCGGTGGTGGGTCTCGATGATTTCGACGTCGTACGCGGGGCCGAGGGAGCGAGCGAGCTGCTCGGCGGCGCGGAGCAGGGCATTTACGCCGACGCTCATATTGGCGGAGGAGAGGACGGGGATTTGGTGGGCGGCGGTGTTAATGGCGGCGCGCTGGGCGGCGTCGTGGCCGGTTGTGCCGATGACGATGGCGCGCTTTCTGCGGAGGCAGGCGTCGAGCCAGAGCTGGGTGGCCGTGGCGGCTGAGAAGTCGATGAGGACGTCGAAGTCGGCGGTGAGAGAGTCAGTGACGACGACGCCGAGGTTGCCGACGGCGGCGAGTTCGCCGGCGTCGTGGCCGACGTGAGTGCTGGTAGCGGCGTCGAGCGCTGCGGCGACGGTGAAGCGTTCATCGGCGGCAGCGAGGGCGATGATGCGGCGGCCCATTCGACCGGCAGCGCCGGTGACGGCGAGTTTGATCGGCATGGCGGCGATTATCGTGGGGGGCGGGGCAATGGGCTAGTCGGAGACGGTGGTGTCCACGCCGCCGCCGACGCTGGGGCCGGTGACGTGGTTGGCGGCCGCGGCGTCGCCTTGGAGGGGGTGGTCCGCGATGTTGCCGATTGCGAGACCGCCGCCGCCGCCTCTCTGAATGTCCGCGCCGGTGTCGTTGGAATTCGTGGCTTCCTCGGGTGCGGCTACGAGATCGAATGAGGATGGGTTGTTGACGCGGCCGACGTCGATGGTGTTGCCTTTGGGGGTGGCCTTGGGCGGCTTGCGGTACCACATGAGGCCGGACTTGTCGTTGGACTGGGCGCAGCCGGCGGCGAAGAGGAGCGCGGTTGCGAGGAGCGGTTTTCTGAGACGGCTGGGCATTTCTATCTCCGCATTCGTTCGGGGCCGCGGCGGCGGTTGGTGGCGTTTTCGAGGGTTTTCTTTTCGGCGCGTGTGAGAGATTGTATGCCGTGCTGGTGGACTTTCAGGAGAATTCGATCGACTTCCTCGGTCTCCTGGCGTTCCTGCTCGCGTTCGTCGGCAAGGCGGCGGGCCTTTTGTTTATCGCGCCAGCGGGCGAGCCAGCCGCGACGGCGCGGCTCGGTGTAGCCGCCGGTGAGGTCGTAGCCGAACGTTCGCTCGTCGGTGATGAGGCCAGCGGCGAGCATGCGGCGTTCGTTGAGACAAGTGATGTAGCCGAAGACGGCGATGCCGATGATTGAGAGATTGCGAGTACCGATTCCGAGCATTCCGAGTGCGACGGCGCCGACCATGCCCGCGGTGGTGGCGATCTGCATGGCGCGTCCGAGACCGGTTCGCGGCCAAAGGATCGCCTGAAGCATTCGACCTCCGTCGAGCGGGTACATGGGGAGCAGGTTGAACAAGAGCATGACGTAGCTGAGGAAGAAGGTGTAGAGCACCCACCAATGCAACTGGCTTGTGACGTAGAGGGAGCTGGTGCCCAAGTGGAAGGGATTCCAGGGAACGGCGTGGAGCGAGTGGCCGGCGGCGACGAGGATTGGGGCAGTAATCAGGCAGATCAGGACGTTGACGAGGGGGCCGCATGCGGTGGTGATGAACTGGGCCGAGGGAGTTTGCGGAGCGCGGACCATGGCGAGTCCGCCGAGGGGCCAGAGGAGTATCTCGTTGGCATGGCCGCCGACGGCGCGGGCGGCGAAGCAATGTCCGAACTCGTGAAGCAGGACGATTCCGAAGAGGATTCCGAGGCGCTTTACGTCGTCGAGGAACGCGGGCGATCCGATCAGCTCGGACGCGATGTAGAGGATGAAGAGGATATGGAGGCGGATGTCGATGGCGGCGATGCGGCCGATGCGGAGCGACCATGCGAGGGGATTTTCGCTGAGGCGCGGATGGCGCGAGTCGGGGCCGTCGGCGTAGGGGCGTTCTTCCCAGCTCATTGGGGCGCCTCCTGACGACGGTTGTGCGTGAGCAGCGTGATAATGGTTTTGGCGTCCATGATCTCGCCCCGGTCGATGGCGGCCAGTGCGTCGGCGGGTCGCATGAGTTCGACGCGAATTTGCTCGGTCTCCTCGAGGCGCTGGGCCGTCTTTGTTAGATCGGTCGCCACGTAGGCCCGAATAAGTTCCGTCATGACGCCGGGGGAGGGATAAAATTCGCACAGGGCGGCGATTTGGCCGGCCTGATAGCCGGTTTCCTCTTCCAATTCGCGTTGGGCGGCGTCCTGGGGCGATTCGCCGGGTTGGTCGAGGGTTCCGGCGGGCAATTCGAGCAGTTCGCGGTCGAGGGTGTGGCGGAAGACGCGGGCCATGACGAATCGGCCGTCGTCGAGGATCGGGAGGATGACGACGGCACCGGGGTGAACGATTATTTCGCGTCGAACGGTGCGGCCGTTGCGGGTGGCGATGTCGCGGGCAATGACTTTGAACTTGCGGCAGGTGAGGAGTGTTTCCATATTCGGGCGGCCCAGGGGCACGTTGATATCAACGGATTATATCCACGGCCGGCGCGGGCAAACAAACCCACACGAGCGCGGAGATTTGCGCCGGATTGGCCCGGGGCAATCGTTGTTGATAAGATAGACGCATCAGCCGGCATTGGCCGGTCAATTCCCGTCTTTGAGCGAGTCGTAGGGATGCGTTTCAGTTCGCGGCGGTTCGCGAGCCGGGCGGGCGTTTTCATCGGAGGATGGTTTCTAATGCCTGATGCACAGGGCGCTGCGAAATATCTGTCGGCCGGTACGAAGGTGAAGGTGATTACCCCGGGTGATCCACCGGCATGGTCTGAATGGGATGACGACAAGGGGCGGACCGGGCCGCCGGTGAAGAAGCGGCTGCGAGCGCAGTTTTTCCGTGGGGATCCGAAGATTCAGGCGGAAATTGTCTACATCGCGAATGAGTCGGATCGGGACGCGCTGAAAAAGAAGGGGCGGGCGAAAGTTCGCATCAAAGAATCGTCCGGCTCGCAACTTGTGATCACGGCCGATCTGAACAATCTTAAGAAGCGTTAGGCGGGGATTGCTAGCCGGTCGGCGGCGTCGCGTTGGATGGCTCCGTCGGCATAGCCGTAATCGGCCATGAGCGGTCCCCAACGGCGCAAGACGAGTTCGCGAGTCGCATCGCAGAGCTGGTAGCGGTTGGTGCGGTAGGTGCGGCCGCGCGCGGCGAAGGCCTCGACGCGGGGCTGGATGGCGTCAAAGTTGCCGAGGTCGAGGCGCTTGTAGACGTTTCGCATCTGGCCAACGGGGTCGGCGACGAGATCTTCATAACGTACATCGCAGATACGCGAGGGTTGCGGCGCGCGGCGCGTCTGGCGGAGGCGGCGGTACATGCGCTCGAAGCGGGCGAGGACTTGTTCTTCGAGGCCGCGGAAGTTGGGGCGCTGGAGGCCCAGCGATTCGTAGAGCGAGCGCCAGAGGTGGACGGTCGAGGCGAAGACGGTTGTGGGCTCGCGAACGATGTGAACGAAACGGGCGTCGGGGAACATTTCGAGCAGCAGGGGGATGCGCATGGTGTGGAGGGGGGATTTCAAAATGAGGCGGCGATTGTCGTGGACGGTGAGCGCGGCGAGGAATTTGAGCAGGGTGCGACGCCACTCTTCGCGATCGGATTCGCTGAGATCTTCGAGGGTTTCGTATTCCTGATACGGGACGGGGTGATTGGGAAAGGCGATCGCGAAGTAGGGTGACGGGACGCCCAGGTTTGCGAGGGCGAATTCGTCTTCCTGCGGCGTGGAGGCACCCATGGGCATGTTGTCCATCCAGCGTCGCGATGGGAAGAAGAGGCGCGAGACGAATGGGGCAGCCCAGCCACTGATCAGGAAGTGGCTCGGAGTCATGCACGTGTGATTAGAGGGGAAGGCGTGGCGCTCGTCGTAGGAGAGGAGTTCGTGGAGAAGCGTTGTGCCGCTGCGCCAGTGGCCAAGGACGAAGATGGGGTGTTTTTCGATTTTGGCTGCGGCGATCTTGCGGTTGAATAGCAGAGACTGAACAAGTCCAAGACCGGTGTTTGAGATGCAGCCGACGACGTTGACGAGGAGGCGGTGGAGGAGGAGGGGCGAGACCGCGAAGTGATTGCGGGCCAACAGGCGGGCCCAGGTGAGCGGGGACGCGCCGCCGAACGGGCCCGGGCTCCAGGGGAGGTGGCGGCGCGAGCGCGGATACTGGTCTGATCCGCAGCCGGACGGTGAGCCGTCACGCTGTATCACGTCGGAAGCCTCCGACACGGTGCTGTTTCGCAAAACTTCGACCCTCAACGAGCGGCAGATTTGCCGCACTTCCGCGGCCCGGCGTACGACGCGTGCCCAAAGCCCGGGTGGAGCGAATGCTCAGGTTCCATTCTACCCACCAAAATGCTTGCGGGGACGGGCGAATTGGCGATAATCTTCGGCCCAGCGATCAAGAAAACTTCGAGAGAAACTTGCCATGGCCGACGCCCCCGCTACCCCGACCCCGATCAAATATGACGACTTTGCCAAGCTTGACCTGCGGATCGGGCGGGTGGCCGAGGCGGTGGCGCACCCGAATGCCGACCGGCTGCTGGTGTTGAAGGTCGATGTGGGCGGCGAGCAGCGGCAGGTGGTGGCGGGGATTCGGGGCTACTACGAGCCGGAGCAATTGGTCGGCAAGCTGGTTGTGATTTTGAAGAACCTGGAGCCGCGGGCGATGCGGGGAGTTGAGAGCCAGGGGATGATTCTAGCGGCTTCGACGGATGATCGGTCGCAGGTGATTCTGCTATCGCCGAGCGCGGACATCGCGCCAGGGTCGAAGGTCTCTTAGACCGGCCGCGGCGACTTCGGGCCAGCCATTCGGCTCAACCAAACCATTCAGCTTCAGCCATGAGCCGCAGCCATTCGCGGTGCTCGGCTTCGATGATTTGTTCGCTGTACCACATGCGGCGCATCAATTCCACGGGTTGATTCTGGGCTTCGAAACCGTCGGCGATGTGGCGCAGGCCCATGTACTTTGCCTTGAATCGGACGGTGTTGCGGGCGAACTCGAACGCGGAGCGCCACGTCCGCACGGCGGCGCTGACGGCCGGTAGCGCGAGGGCCAAGAGCAGAAGGGCTTGATTCACCTTTTCGAATGCACCGCCGTGTTCGCCGCCATGCGCGTCGCCAGCGTGGCCGCCGGGATGTGCGCCGCGAATTGCTCCGGCGAGTTCGTGGCCGATGTGCAGGGCCAGGTGGATGAGCGCGGCACCGACGCTGGCGTAGAACAAGATGACGGGCCAGGACTTTGTCGCCTCGTCGCGGCGACGGTCGGCCGCGACTCGCCGGGCGAAGTAGTCGAGCTGCTTGTTGAGGCGGCGTTGCTGGTAGTAGGAGGCGACCGCGCGGACCGCGTCTACGCGGCCTTCGAGCGAGGCGTAGCTGGGGGGCGACTCGATTTGATCATTTTCCATCCATGATTCGGCGTCGTGCTTTTGAAGCGTGGCGATTGCCTGGGCGGAGTCGCGCAGATCGCGCTCCCAGTCTTCGCGCTCGGTGGTGCTGCCGCTCCACGCGCGGGCGTCGAGCAGGAAGCGATATTTTGCGAGACGGCACAGCTCGGCACGGTGGCGGGCTACGAGCCAGCCGGGGTGTACGGCCGCCCAGAGACCGCGGGCCACGGCCCAGACTGCGGCAACGACGAAGAGCAACTCGGCGATGGCGACGGCGGGCTCGGCCCAGCGAGGAACTGAAAGCGTCTGGGCCAGTTCTTTGCTGAAAATGACCTGAATAATTGCGAGCACGATGGCGGCGGCGCCGAAGATTGCTGCGCGGCGCGCGACGCGACGGTATTGCTGTTGCTGGGTGATCGCGGCGGCGTCATTGCGGGCGTATACGTCGCGCAGGGCGGCGAGAATTGCGTTGGCGGGTTCACGGAGTGGGCTTCCGCTGGGGAAGTAGTCGGCGTCGTCGAGCATGTCGTCGGGCGGAGGGACGCCGGGAAGCTCGGTGGCGACGGGGCGATTCTCCTCGGCATGGTGGCTCATGCGGGCCATCCTTCAGGGATGTTCGATGCGGTACCCGAGTGCGAGCAACGCCTTGATCGTGTGTGTGACGATTTCGCGATCGTATGCCTTCTCCGAGTCGGGGAGTCGATCGTACTCGATGAGGCAGGGATGTTCCTTATGGGCATCGTCGCGTTTTGGGCCAAAGCGCCAGCCATCGGCGATGCGTTTCGCGGCCCAGACTTCGTGGACGTTGCGAGCGAGCTGTTCGATGAGCGCTTCGGTGGGCGGATCGAGGGGAGTTGAAGTCGTGTCTATCGGACGTGGAACGTACACGCGGTTTTGCCCGATGGTGTCAGCAGTGGTGCATTGTACGGCACCTTTCGTGAGGCGTATTATACAGCCAGCAGTTTCGGAGAATATCAGATGGGCTCTTGCCGCGCTCGGCTCTTCTCAGGTGCATCCGCCTCGGCTCTTATCGCCGGTTTAATCGGAGTTTGCGGTTGTGCGGACTTCGATATGAACCGGCTGAACCCAGTGCGTCTGGTGTCGGGCGGGCGGACTTATTCAGAGTTTACGAAATTGGTCGCCCAGGGGCAGACGCTCGCAAGCCAGATTCAGAAGCGAAAGTCGGACAAGGTCGAACGCGACCGGGCCCAGACCGAAGCCGCCGCTGCGCGCCAGCGGATGGGCGACGACCGCGCTCGCCAGCTTAAGCGATCCAACACCAAGGTGGCCGTGCGGGTGAACGACCAGGACGGATACATGCTCGTCGATCCGGATTCGGGGAAGCCGGTCAATAAGACGGTGTACACGGTTCCGCCGGATTCGCGGAGCCGGGTGGCGTCGACGGACGATTATCACAGCGGATCGTCGGATTCGAACCGCCCGCCGGATTCGCTGCGGCGGCCGGATGAACCGGCGCCAGCTGACAACGGCAAGCCACTCGGGAACCTGGACGACTACAACGTCGTATTCGCCAACTGATCAGTAGGCGACGTTATTTGCCTTACAGAATTGTCGCGCGGAGGGGTCGCCGGCGCGGGCGGCGCGGATGACGTATTCGTTGCCATCGCGGAAGTTTTTCTGCTTGTAGCAATAGAGCGCGTAGATCCACATGCAGCGCGGGGTGCGGTCTCGGACTGATGCGGCGAGGTCGAAGCCGCGTTTTTTCTGGCGCTCGTCGGACAATTGGGGATCGGGGTTGAAGGTGTGGTCGTTGCGGTTGTATTGGTAGTCGTAGAAGCGCAGGGCCAGGAGGGCGGTTGCCTCGGCTGAGCCGAGACGGGCGCCGCGCTTGAGAAACTCGACTGATTTTTGGGCGTATTCGGTTTTCTTTTCGGGCGGGGCGTCGGCGCCCATGCGACCGTAGAGCTGGCCAGCGTATAGACAGCCGCGGGCGAGGTTGCCGTTGGCGGCGGCCTCGGCGAAGTGGAGGGCCTGCGGGGTGTCCATTGCGTCGATGCGGCCATCTTCGTCATAGCTGATAAAGGACTCGGCGACGAGCAGGGCGGCGTAGGCCGAGCCGGCTTCGGCGACGGGCAAGAGCAACTCGCGGAGCTTGCCGATTGCGGCGCGGCTTTCGCGGGTGGCGGTGGGCGTGAAGGTGTCGGCGGGGAATAGCTCGTAGAAACGCTTGAGGGCTTCGTCGGCCGTTTCGGCGATGGCGGCTTTGTTTGACGCGTCGATGCGAGTGAGACGATTGAGGTCATCGAAGCAGCTTCGCCACTGATTCCAACGGGATGACTGGATGATGGATGCGCGGAGTGATTGAGGCGTTTCGGCGGTGAGCGGCGGAATTTGACGGCCGGAGGTGAGAGAGGGGTCGGTCGGCCGGGTGCGGGTTTGGTCGGTGATGACGGTGCGCGGTGCGCCGGCAAGCGAACCGTCGAACTGGCCTTTTACGTCGGGTGAGATCGGGCTGGGACCGTCTACTACGGCCATTGAGTAGTTGAAGAATCGCTGATTGCTGGGCAACTGGTTGTAGGGGAGGAAGACGCCGAATTCGGGATAAACGAAGTTGTCGCGATCGGGGTGGATGTCGGCGGAGGTCATGAGCTCGTTATTGGTGTTTCGCCATTCAGGGTTGCGCGAGACGACGGGCTGATTGTTCGAGTATTTGATGAGGATGGCGAGGCGGCAGTTGCGGCCGCTGGCGTTGTTGATGGCGACATCGGCGAAGAAGACGATGCCGTTGAGGCCGCGGTGGACGGAGTCGTACTGGACGCGGACGTTGCGGATCGACGCGGTGGGCTTGCCGACCGGGGCCGGAGGAGTGCGCGAATCGCGATCGGATGGGCCCGCGGGCGGCAATGACTCGCCGCCGGAGAGGAGGGCGTACATGTCGTCGAAGAATTTTCGGTCGACGGGGCCGGTCTGGAATCTGTAGAGGAGTTCGTTCACCGCGTCCTGCGTCTTGGCGGTGACGTCGCGAAATCCGGCGTCGATGCTGGAACTCGCGAGAGCGCGCTTGAAGTCGTCCTGGACGTCTTCGAGGGTGGCCCGGACGGAGGCGACGGCAGACTGCTGCTTCGGGCCTGCAAGTGCGGCGCGGAATTGGTCGGAGTTGAGAAAATCCTTGAGTTGAAGGAGGCGGAGGAAACCGCGTTTGGCGAGCGCTCCCCCCCAGACCGGATCTCGATCGATCGCGCCGTCGAGATCCTGGCGGGCGACGTCGAGCCGGCCGGCGGTGATGCGGGCGATGGCGCGGTCGTAGAAAGTATCGGAAGTGCCCTCGCCGCGCTCGATGACGACGGTGTAGTCGCGCTCGGCGTCGGCGGGGCGGGATGTCGCCGCGAAGGTGTGGCCGCGGTTTTCGTAGGCCTCTGATTTTGTCCAGCCGTTTTTGATGGCGAGATCGAACTCGGGCTCGGACTCGGCGAGTTTGCCATCGTTCTGGAAAGAGCGTGCGCGGAGGTAGTGGGCCTCGCCGTTGTTGGGGTCGTCCTGCAGGAGGGCGTCGGCGTCGCTACGGGCATCGAGGGGTTGATCCATTTGCAGGTAGAGGCGGGCACGAAGCAGGCGGGCTTCGGTGTCGTGCGGTCGCCAAGAGAGGACCCAACCGAGATTTTCGACGGCCTTGATTGGGTTTTTGTCTTGGCGGGCGCGATCGGCCATTTGCTTGGCCTGACTGATGCGTTTTTCGAGGTAGAGCCAACCACCGGCGGCAGCGGCGGCGAGCAGGACGCCGGCGATGGCGAGCCAGCGCGTGATGCGCATGGCGCGTTTGATTTTGCGTCGGGTGGAGTAGGCCATTGTGGAGCGGCGCGCTTGGCGGTTGGCCTGGCCTTCGCCGGCGAGGCGTTTCATGCCGGTGAGCAGGCGCGGCATGATGACGCTGACGTCGCCGTTTTTCGGGACGACGACGGCGGTGGCGCTGCCGATGGCCTGCTGCCATTTGGGTTGGCGCTCGCCGAACTCGTCGTAGTCGATGCGGTAGAGAACCGGGACGAAGGGCTTGCGGCATTCGTGGGCGCGGACGACTTCCTTGTCGATCTGGTCGGAATCGACGCCACTTGGGGAGATCAGGAGGAGGAAGGCCTTGCAGGCCTCGATGTTGTGGCGGGTGGAGAGGAGATAGTCGTCGCCGGCGCCGACGTCGGCTTCGTAGCGCCAGGTGCTGAAGCCCTCTTCTTCGAGGCCGGCGGCGAGGGCCTCGGCAATTTCGGTGTCTTCCTGGGCGTAGCTGATGAAAACGTCTGGCACGAGTGGCGATCCGATGGGGCCCGATTCTTGTTCAGCCGCCAGGGCTGTCCGTCGCTCATCTTACAGTTTATCCGTAGCCGTGCTCTTCGAGGTCATGTTCGGTCATTCCGAAGTGATGCCCGATTTCGTGGAGAACGGTGACGCGGATTTGTCTAACGATGTCCGGACGCGTCCGGCACATCCGTTCGATGTTTCGCTGATAGATGACGACACGGTCGCTGACCATGCGTGGGTCTTCGACGTGTCGCTGGGTCAGCGGTGTTCCGAAATACACCCCCAAGAGCTGGTTTTGGGGCACTTTCAGCTCGCGGGCGGTTTCGCGGCTTGGCTCGTCTTCGACGTCGACATTCACGGATTCGAGATGTTTGCGGAAGGCGGGCGGGACGGTTTCGATCGCCTCGGCGACGGCATTTTCAAACTCTTCGGGGGTCAGATGCATCTAGACAGTTTAACCGGGCATTTCGCGGTTCGCCGTGCGGGATAGAATCGCCGCGACGTGCGAAGCGTGGATTTTCGGAGGTCATGATGACTCGATATCGATTGGTTGGAGCGGTGATGGCCGGCGTGGTGTGTTGGGGCGCGGGCTGCGCGCCGACCGGCGGATATCGGATTACGCCGGTGCCGGCGGATCAGACGCTGGAGGAGCGTGTTGTGGTTCGCGATTCGCCGTTCGTGGCGGAGAAGATTGCGATTATCGATCTGGATGGGACGCTGGCGAACCAGGCGGAGTCGTCGTTGCTCGGCGGCATTGGAGAAAATCCGGTTTCTTTGGCGGCGGAGAAACTGGATGTGGCGGCGAACGATCCGGAGGTGAAAGCGGTTGTGCTACGGATTAACTCTCCGGGCGGGACGGTGACGGCGAGCGACATTCTCTATCAAGAGATTCGCCATTTCCGCGAGGCGACGCGGAAGCCAGTGGTGGCGATGTGCATGGATGTGACGGCGAGCGGTGGGTATTACGCGGCGTGCGCGGCCGACGAGATTGTGGCGGAGCGAACGAGCATTGTCGGGAGCATCGGGGTGATCATGCAGACGGTCTCGCTGGAGGGGACGATGGAGAAAGTGGGGATCAAGGCGGTGGCGATCAAGTCGGGGGCCATGAAGGATGCCGGGTCGCCGTTACGGGATATGACGCCGGCCGAAGAGGCGTATTTTCAGAAGATCGTGGACGACCTCGAGAAACGGTTTGTGGAGGTGGTGCATGTGGGGCGGCCCGGAATTCCGATGGAAAAGCTTGCAACTCTGGCGGATGGAAGAGTTTATACGTCAGATCAGGCCTTGGAGGCGGGTTTGATCGACCGAATCGGGACGCTGCGGGATGCGATCGGGGTCGCGAAACAGCGGGCCGGGATCACGCGGGCTCATGCCATCCTGTATTCGCGGCCGTTAGGTTGGAAAGGAACGGTGTATGCTGAATCGTCAGGCCCGGGTAGCCGAGGAGTATCCCTGAGTTTATTGAACATTAACGGGACTGGGGCCTTTACAAATACCCCACGTTTCCTGTATCTTTGGAGTCTAGAATAAGTAGCAGCGATGGCGAGGTACTCCCGACTCGTCGTTCGTCCTAAAATCGTGGCCGCAATTCCTATCTCAGCGGCGCGAAAACGAGCGGGTCGCGTTCCGTTCACCTTGCTGTCGCGGGCTTGAAGGCATCTGGCCGGAAGTCCGCTATGCCCTTGAAGCTTTCATGCAGTCGATGTAGTGCGGCGCTCATGCTCCATGACGCGTTCGCCGGGGCATCTTGTCGCTGCCGTTTCTGCGGGCATGTTATCGATGTACCTGCTCCGGCACGGGCGGTTGCCCGAACCGTGCAGCGTCCTTCCCGACCCCGATTGAAATCAGAAGTCGCCGCATTGAAGCGACAGGTTCCGCGCGCGGCGGCGGCTGTTGGCGCTGCGGCGTCGATCGGCGGGACCGCGGCTGCGGTCGCGATCGTCAAGCCGAAGCTGTTCTCGCTTGCGGCGCTTGGGGCAAAGTGGTGGATATCGCTGGGTACGGCGGCGGCCGTCGCGGTTTCGACCGCGGGCGGTGTTGCGATCTATCGCAGCGCGAAACACGTTGCACCGGTCGTTGCGGTTGCGCAGCCGGATGATCCGGCGAGCTTCCGATTCACTGATGGCGTTGATACGGCGCGGATCATTCGATGGCCGATGCCGAGCACCGCGATTCGAACGTTTATCTCGCAGCCGATCAGTGCCGGTAGTCTGGCGTGGGTGATCGATGGCAGCCAGGCGATGGCGCCGCACTTCGATCACATCGCGCATCTGACGAGTGTCGCGGCGATGCAATTGCAGCCGGGCTCGCAACGGTTTGGCATTTATGTCGCGGCCGCGGACGGGGTGAAGGTTCGCAGTCTCGACCTGGCGTCGAAGGACAGTTATCGATCGGCCCGGTCGGTTCTCGATTCGGTTACGCCGGCCGGTGAGGTTGATTTGCTGGCGGCCTTCTCGACGGCCGTGCGGCAGCGACCGGAACAAATCAACGTTGTCGTCGCCCAGGCGCTGGAGCCGGGGACTGTGGCGGATATGCGACGCGCGGCGACGGACGTCGGGACGCAGGTCAATGTGATCGTTCTCGGCGAGGATCAGAAGGCGTTCCGCCGTCTGGCCAAGGCGACTTCGGGCGACTACAAGGTGCTCGACGCGAAGGCGCTCAGCACCTGGACGACGCTCATCGCGCAGAACGGGTCCATGTCGAAGCTCGAGAAGGAATACTTCGAGCGGTAAGAATCCCTCCTTTCCGGTTTGATTTGTCGATTATCTGAATCCGATTATTTGCGCATAGCAGCGGAGCCGCGCATTCATTTAATTCGATGATAGAATCGAGGCGGACCGGCCGTTGTGCCGCCAGGAGTTTCATGAGATGCCGGACAAACTATTTGGTAACAGCAGCGATCTCTCGCACTTGGTCGACGAGAGCGTCAAGCAGTGGCAGGCGTCGCGTCAGCAGGCGGCGAGCGAGCCGGGCCCCGGGGAAGTCCGCCCTTATATCGCGATGTCGCGGGTGGTGGGGGGCTTCGACGACAAGGTGGCTGAGGCGATCGGTCGCAAACTGGGCTGGCCGGTGTTCGACAAGCAGGTCCTGGACGTGATGTCCGGGAACGACGAAGTCCGGCGGCAGATTTACGAGTCGATGGACGAGCGCGACATGAGCTGGGTGGAGGAAGCGACGCGGGCCTTTGTCGAAACGGGATTTGACCGGAACGACTATTTTCATCGGTTGGTGAACGCGTTGTTTGCGCTGGCACGGGGCGGATCGGCGGTGTTCGTAGGTCGCGGGGCGGGGTGGATCCTGCCCGTGGGAATGGGCTTGCGGGTGCGGCTGGTGGCGGCACCGGAAACCTGCGCGAAGAACTACGCGGCGATGCGACAGCTTGATCTGGCGGCGGCGCGCAAGGAAGTCGCGGTTCTGGACAAGGAGCGATCTGACTTCGTGCGGCATCACTTCAAGATCGACCTGAATGACCCGGCGCAATATGACCTCACGGTGAACCTGGATCGATATTCGGTCGATCAGGCGGCAGACCTGGTGATTGCGGCACGACAAGTGCGAATGCAGAAATAAGGCGAATCGCGGTCGGAGTCCGATGACACCCGACCGCGATTCTTTGTTCGCTCTGATTTTCGCCTTGCGGCGTCAATACACGTAAAGCAGTTCGCGATATTTCGGCAGCGGCCACTTCACGTCATCGACAATCATTTCCAGCTCATCCGCGATTGTTCGCACGCTGTTCATGGCGGGGATGACTTCGTCGCGCCAGTACCTGGCGCGCTTGAGTTCATCGTGGGCTTCGCCTTCGACCCGGGTTCGCCGAGCGTCGAGTTCGTCGATGGCCTGCTTGAGTCGACTGGTGCGATCGCAAACGTCGGCGAGCAGTTTTTCCTGGCCGGACTGGTTGAACGAGCCGAGGCCCTTTGTGGCCGAGATGGTGCGGGCCAGATCGCCTTGGTAGGCAATCGCGGCCGGCAGGATGAGGGTTCGGGCGATGTCCGACGTTTGAAGGGCTTCGATGTTCAGCGTTTTGCAGTAGTTCTCCAGCATGACGTGGAAGTTGCTCTTGAGCTCTTCCTCGTTGAAGACGCCGTATTTGCGGAAGAGGTCGCGCGAATCGGGTTCGACGAGGGCGGGGATCGCGTCCACGCAGGTTTTGAGGTTGGGAAGGCCGCGCTTTTCGGCCTCCATGTGCCACTCTTTCGAGTAGTTGTCGCCGTTGAAGATGACCGGCTCGGCATCGCGGAGCGTCTCGGTCAGGACTTTCTGGACGGCGGCGTTGAAGTCCATCGTCAGCTTGGCCTTCTCGATCTCAGTTGCGAGATAGTCGAGCGAGTCGGCGATGATGGTGTTCAGGATCGCGTTGGGGCTGGCGATCGACGCGCTTGAGCCGACGGCGCGGAACTCAAACTTGCCGCCGGTATAGGCGAACGGCGAGGTGCGGTTGCGGTCCGACGCATCTTGTGGGAGATGGGGCAGGGCTTGTGCGCCGATCTCCAACGTTCCTGCGCCGCGGCCGGCCTGCTTCTTGCCGGCGATGAGGCCCTTGACCACTTCGCTCAGCGTATCACCCAGGTAGACGCTGATGATGGCCGGCGGGGCTTCGTTGGCACCGAGACGGTGGTCGTTGCCGGCGGTGGCGATGCCGGCCCGCAAGAGTTTGCCCCATTTCCAGACGGTGCGGATGACCGCGGTCAGGAAGACGAGGAACTGCGCGTTGTCGTGCGGTGTCTCGCCGGGATCGAGGAGGTTGTTGCCGCGATCGTCCTGCATGGACCAGTTGTTGTGCTTACCGCTGCCGTTGATGCCGGCGAAGGGCTTTTCGTGCAGGATGCAGTGCAGCTCGTGCTTGGCGGCGACTTTCCGCAGCACTTCCATGACGAGCATGTTGTGATCGGCGGCAACGTTGGCTTGTTCGAAGACCGGGGCGATCTCGAACTGGGCGGGCGCGACCTCGTTGTGGCGCGTCTTGATGGGGATGCCGAGCTTATACATGTCGCGCTCGGCGTCCATCATGAAGGCCAGGACACGCTCCTTGATTGAGCCGAAGTAGTGGTCCTCCATCTCCTGGCCCTTGGGCGGCTTCGCGCCGAACAAAGTCCGGCCGGCGTTGATGAGGTCGGGGCGTAGGAGATAGAGCCGGCGATCGATGAGGAAGTATTCCTGCTCGGGGCCGACGGTGGTGGTCACGTGCTGGGTCGCGTTGTCGCCGAAGAGCCGAAGGATGCGGATGGCTTGCTTCGACAGCGCTTCGATGCTCCGCAGGAGCGGCACTTTCTTGTCGAGGGCATGGCCGGTGAACGAGCAAAAGGCGGTCGGGATGCAGAGCGTCGTTCCGTTCACGCTTTCGATCAGAAAGGCGGGGCTGGTTGGATCCCAGGCCGTGTAGCCGCGGGCCTCGAACGTCGAGCGAATGCCGCCGGATGGAAAGCTGGACGCGTCGGGTTCGCCCTGGATGAGGCGCTTGCCTGAGAACTCGTTGATGGCGAGACCGCCGTCCGTCGGCGAGAGAAACGAGTCGTGCTTTTCGGCGGTGAAGCCGGTCATCGGGTGAAACCAGTGTGTGTAGTGGGTGGCGCCGCGGGCGAGGGCCCAGTCCTTCATCGCGTTGGCGACGATATCGGCGACGCTCGGGTCGAGGCGCTCGTTTCGTTTCAGCGTTTTCATGAGCCGAGCGAAGACGTCTTTGGGCAGGTGGGCCTGCATGGTGTTGAGTCCGAAGACGTTTTGAGCGAACACCTCGGCGGCGGAGGGTTCGCCCGGGCGAACCGTTCCGAGCGGCTTGTTGTTCGATGCAATCGATTCGATCGCACGTGTTCGGGGGTTTTGCAGACTCATGACCACGACTCCTTGCTTTGGCCGACGCACCCGGCGGGGTGGCGAATCGGCCCACTTCCTCAATCCAAGCCCAGCATAATCCGGCAAACGGCCCCCGCCGCAAGGGGGAGCAAACAGCGTCTGCGAAGGGCTTTTCCTTGTTTTTCAACACGCATGCGCACGGAAACTCTTCCTTAGGGGCGATTCCACAAGCTGGTTTGTTTCAGATGGGAATCGGCGCGGAGATTAGGCCTGCTGCTGCTGGCCTTGCGCCGACTGTGCCGCGGTGGCGGCGAAGAACTGGGAGTAGTTGGTCCGCACGTTCATGTTGCTCAATGGTAGCACGGGTTCGGATGGCTGAAAAGGGGCTCGCTTCGAGAGAAGCTCAGTTTTTGGGCTGAGCGCGGGCGAAGTCAGCGGGGTGGCCGTCGGTGTTTTCGAGCTTGAGACCGAGCAGGGACGCGATGGTTGGGGCGATGTCGATCATGCGAAACTCGGGGGTGACGAGGCCGGGCTTTACGCCGGGGCCGGCCAGGATGAGGGTCGCGGCGAGGCCGGGGCGATCGGGCCATTGGCCGTGCATTCCGCGCATGCCAGTTTTGATATCGGCTTCGCCGGTGGCGCGTGATCCGAAGGTATAGCCGTCGCCGGCGTCTAGCATGAGCGCGGCGCGGGGGTTTGAGCCGGCTTTTTCGATCTCGTTTCGTTCGAGCATTTTCCGGATCGGCTTTCCTTCGCCGACAAAGGGCTTGAGGGCGTCCCGAGCGCGCTCGAGGGTGGGCTGGTCGTGCTCATCGCGGAGGATGATTGCGCATGATCCGCCGGCGACCCAACCGGCGGCGTCAAATTCGGCGGCGCGCTTGTCGTTTGGCTCGCGGAAGCGAATGAGGCCGGCGTTACGAAGGACGACGTTGGCGTTGAACTGCTTTTCGATGGGGAGGAAGCCGTGATCGGAGACGATGGCGACGACGGTGCGATCGAGGAGGCCGGCCGCCTGGTAGGAGGCGAGGATTTCGCCGATGCAGCGGTCGGAGTCTTCGATGGCCTTCATGGCCTCGGGTGAGCCGGGGCCTTTGGAGTGTTCGGCGTGGTCGACGTCGACCAGGTGGACGAGCATGAGGCGCGGCTTATATTGATCGACGATATAGCGGGCGACGCGGGTGAGGATGCCGTCGTCGCCGACGCTCGGGCCGAGGTCGTAGCGGGTGCGGACGTCGGCGAGCAGGTCGCGCGGTTTGCTAGCGGCGGACATGGCGGCGACGCGCTGCTCGAAATGTTCGGGCTTCCAGACCTCGGGGAAGAGGTAGTCGGCGGGCGCGCCGACCGTCACGGGCCAGCCGACGGCGGCGGTGGTCCAGCCGGCGACCTTTGCGGCGTCGAGCATCGTGGGGACGCGGATGTCGGCGTAGTTCCAAAACCAGTTGCCGGTGGATTGCGTGGTGGGCGGGTCGAAGACGCCGTTGGCGAGGATGTTGTGGCGGGCGGGGTAGCAGCCGGTGATGAGGGTGGTGTGGGAGGGGTAGGTGACGGAGGGGAAGATGCCGCGGACGCCGGCGGCGCGCGTTCCGCGGGCGGAGAGAGCGCGGAGGTTGGGGATCTTGAGGCCGAGCTTGTCGGCGGCGGCGATGTCGTCGCCTTTGAGGCCGTCGATGGAGATGATTAAGCCGCGGAGTTGGGGAGTTGAGTCAGGGGCGGCGTTCGCGACTGGAATCTGCGAAGAGGCGAACGCGAGGAACAAGGCCGCGAAGGTCGAGTTGTTCATGCTGGCATTCTATCGAGCCCGTTCAGGAACGGAACGCCGGAGCATGGTCGGGTCGGTTGATCAGTTCGCGTTGTCGGGAATGCGCGTCGCGATCTTATCGAGTCGCGATCTATCCTCAGCGTCGAGAGTTTCCTGGCCGCGAAGAACGATGCCGCGCGCGGCCGAGTAGTCGCCAACGCGTACCGCGCGCTGGGCGAGATCGACAAATGTGTCCTCGGATGGATCGAAGGAGATCAATTGATCCGCGAGCTTGGCGGCCTTCTTCGGTTTCTGGGCACCCAAGGCGGCCTGATAGAATTTGCTGCAGTGGGCCACGATGAAATGCTTGTAAGACCTGTCGGGATCGGGCCCGCCGACTCGCGGCCGTGATTTCTGCATGGCGGCCGAGATTTGATACGACTGAATATTCCGATTCACTTCCTCAGCGGGGTCGCCGACGGCAGCAAGAATGTCGTCGTATCGTTTCGCTTCGAGCAATGCGTCGATGACTTCGCGCAGCATCATTTTCCGCAGCAGCGCGGCGTCTTTTCGATCGGCAAGCTTGTCAAACACGACCAGCGTGCGCGCATCGTCCCCCAACTCCCGATTGATGGCCGCAACCTCCATGGCGCGCTCGGAGGCACCGCCGCCGAAGAACATTGCGCCGATTCCATCGCCCCCTTGACGTTTCGGGGGCGCCAGCAGCGCCTTCTCAGCGTCATCGCGCCGTTTTCTCAATTCGTCGAGAGCCGGCGCGTAAACGGCTCCGAGCCGAGCGATGTCTCCAAGCAAGAAGGAGAGTCGAACGCCAGTGAATCCCATGCTGTGTTCCAGACCGTGATCGAAACACCAGAGGTATTCGGCCAGGGCTTCCTTGTTTTTTCCTTTCATCTGCAGGGCGCGTGCATACTGCATCCGCTGCATCGGGTCATTCTTGTTGGCGCCGTCGAGCTTTTCTTTCGCGCGCGCGACCGAGTCCTTTCCGGAGATGGCGCCCTTTGCTTCTTCCAGGAAAACATCGGGTGGGCGGAACCCGACGATGCGGTCGATCTCGGTTCCGTCGGGTTTCAACAGAAGGATGGTCGGATATCCCTGAATCTTGAACTTTCGCGCGAGGTCCGCTTCCTTTTCGGCGTCGACTTTGAGTGCGACCGTGTTCTTGTCCAGCCACTTTTGAACGTCGGCGTCGGACCAGGTCTCTCGGTCGAGCATTTTGCAGGGGCCACACCAAGTGGTGAAGAAATCGATGAGGACGATTTTCTTGTCGTCAGCCGCGGTCTTGCAGGCGGCGTCGAAAGTCAGATGCTTGAATGGATCGTCGGCGGGTTTCGGGGCAACTGCAAAAACACAGAACACGACGAGATGAATGGCGTGTGCCATGAGCGTGACCTCCGGACTTATCACGGGAGGCCGACCCGCGATCCGGCCAGGCCGTCCCGTTCGGAGAGATTATACCGCGCAAGAGATCGGGCGCGGCATTGCTGCCGTGCCCGATTCTCGCCCCACACGACTCGCTCTTACGGGCACGAGCCCCCGATTACGCACAACGTGAACGTGGCAATGTCGCGCCCGTCGAGCGCTCCGTCATGATTCATATCCGCGGCACAGAGTTGCTGGGGTGTGGCGGAAGTCGGCGAGAGGAGCGCGGCCACCATGGGGGGGATGTCGGCGGCGTTCCGGTTCCCGTCTGCGTTGAGATCACCGCGCATGACCGGGACGATCGAGGCATTGGCCGGATCGCCGCAGTTGTCGATTTCGTCGCGGTCGAAGTATCCGTCGCTGTCACGGTCGATGCCCTGGCGCAATTGAGTTCCGGTCGGGACGAGGGTGAACGTGATTTCGTTACCGGCAGACGCGCCGGTGCGCAGGGTGGTGGGCGAGGTGGTTTCGGTGGAGATGTCGGACTGCATGAGATTTGCGCCGGTGTAAACGTAGCCGCGATCGATGCCCGCAACGCGGCCCTTGGCGATCATGGCTACGACGCCGCTGTTCGCGAGCGTTACGAACGAGTTGAGGCGGTTGATGAGCGTGGCGTTGGCGTTATTGGTGCCGTCGAAGGTGACCTGCTGGCCGACGCCGGCATGGGTGTCAGTGTCGAAGCACATGAGGAAGGCCTCGACGTCGCGGCGATTCTGGGGTGCCTGAGGCGGCGGGCCGAAGTTGAAGCCGGCGTTGAGGAGGGCGTTGAGGGTGTCGAACTCGGAGTGGTGATTGAAGCCGAAGCCCTTGGAGTTGGTGGCCGAGCCGCGACGCCAGCCGTCGCGCTCCCAGAGGGCGCGGAGTTGAACGATCTTGAGCGGTTGCGGTGAGAGCGGGAGATTGGGGTCGTCGATCTGCTGGCTGGTGCCTTCGGGCAGCGTGTGACAGGCGGCGCAGGAAGTATTACCGCCGAGGACCGGCAAGGTGAGATAGAGATTGCGGCCCGTGGTGGGGTTACCGTTACCGCCGCCGGTGGTGGGGAAGGTGGCGGGCAGAGTGTCGTCAAAGTTTCGGTTGGGACTTGGTGGGTAGTGGATGGTGGCGAGGAAATCTTCGAAGTCGGACATTTCGAGCGGAGTTGGAAGGGAGTCGGCGCCCTGAAGGCCGGTGAAGGCGACGTCGAACGAGGCGAGATTTTCGCGATCGCCACGCCAGTGGAAGGGCTCGACACCGATGATGTTTTGGAGTGACTGGGTGATCATGGGGCCTTTCATGGGATGCCAGTCGCGGCAGTTGGGGGTGCGGCAGCTTTCGTTGAAAGTCTTCATCGTGCCGGCGGGATTGCCGAGGTCCCAGGCGAGGAAGTCGGAGCGGCCATCGATGTGACACGAGGCGCAGGCGACCTGGCCGAGACCGCTGGTGCGGTGGGTGTCGTAGAGCATGGGGCGGCCGGCCTTCACGGCGGTGGGGGTGGGATCGAAAAATGTGACGCGGTTGAGCTCGCCGTTAGAGGCAGTGCTGACGGTGGAGATGGAGGCATCGAACTTGTTGAGGACGTAGAGGTGTTCGCCGTCGAGCGACATGGCGAGACCGGTGGGGCCCTGACCGACGTCGATCTGGGTGACGCGAGCGCCGGCTCCGTCAATGACGACGACGTTGTTGGAGCCCATTCCGGCGATGTAGCCGCGGGTTCCGTCGATGTTCCAGAGGATGGCGCGGGGATCGCCGAGCGAGAGATTTCGCTGGACCTGGGGGATGGAATGAACCGTGTAAGTGAGGTGCGGGTTCAGGTCGTTGGTGCTGACGACATTGGGCGTGGCCGGGCTGAATGAGCCGAGCATGACGCGGATGAAGATGCCCTGGAGGTTGGGCTCGAAGCGCATTTCGTTGATGGCTTCGGTTCCGACGACGGTGACGGCACCGTCGGGCCGGACGCCGATGCCCATGACGTTGGTCATGATGCTGCTGGCGTATGAGACGGCGAGGGTCGAGGCGTTGATCATGGCGACGTCGTGGTCGTGAAGATTCCAGGTGACGAACGTAGACCAATTGCGGCCGTTGCCGTCGAGCCACTGGCCGGCGGAATTGCGGCGAACGATCTGCGCGACTGGCGGCGCGGCGGGGAGGCCGGGCGTGCGGGGCGGGTTAAAGGCGGTGCCGTTGTTTGGAGGCGGGTTGGTTCCGCCGTAGGGGCCGGCTGGATTGCTGACGTCCTGCTGGCGGATTGCGCCGGTGGCATTACCGGATTCGAAGATGGCGGCGTAGACAGTTGAGCCGTCGGTGCTGACGGTTAGTGCGCGCGGCTCTTCGCCTTCGATGGCGAGCGTGGTGGGGGCGGCGCCGGGGTTGGCCGGGTCGAAGACCATGAACTGGTTGCGTTGAGAAATGCTGACGAAGGCGCGCTGCGGCGAGCCAGCGAAAACGACGTCGGTTGGTTCGTCGGCGGTGGCAATCGTTCGAACGACGCGGCTGGTGGCCAGGTCGATGACACTGATCGAGTCGGAGACGTGGTTCACGACCCAGACCTCGGAATTGTTTCGGGCTCGGACGGAGACGGGGTCGAGTCCGACTGAGATGGATCGGATGAGGACGGGTGTGCCACTGGACACATCGAAGACTTCGAGACGGTTATCGGCAGTGTTCACTGCGAGGAGGCGAGTGGCGTCAGGGGTGAGAGTGAGGGGGCTGACGTGTGGTGACTCCCAGTGAAAGAAGCCGGTTTGAGCAATGCTGACGCGGCAGAGAGAGAGAATTGCAGACAGACCCAGTGCCAGACCGATGGATTGACGGTGCATCGGATGCGGCCTCCTTCCACGAATTTTTGAGTTACCCGAACACTGCGGTCGCCCCGATTGGGGCGGCCCTGACTGAGCGATTAACGACACCGGGTGTGGCTTATTGCACGCATGCTGAATTTTTTGGAAGCGCGGGGCGTATAAGGTGATTCACTTCAGATTGAATCTCCGCCAAATGGTTGCAATTTTCGCGATGGGGCCGCTATTCTGAAATATATATCGCTCGCCGCGGGCCGACCGATTTCGGGCCGCATCTTTGAAGACGAAGGGGTATTACCTTGAAGCGCGTTTTGGCCTGGCGTATTGCATCCGTACTTTCAATTCTCGCGGCGATCCTGGTCGGGACGCTGACGAATTCGGCGATGGGGGAGATCAAATGGCGCGGGTCGAGCGCGCTGATAGCTCGCACGACACCGGCTGAAGCTGCCACGAAGTTGACGCAGATTGTGGCGTCGGGTTCGGAGCGGCACGTGGTGTTGCAGTTTTCGAGCCCGGTTGACGACGCTGTTCGTGGGCAGTTGAGAGCGGCCGGCGTGGAGCTGCTTGCTCCGTTGGGGGACGGCGCATTTTTCGCGGTGGCTCGAAACGCGGGCAAGCTGTCGCGGGCCGGATCGGTGCCGACTTTGCGGGCGGCGGCGGCGATCGACCGCAGCATGAAGCTTCATTCGCGAGTCACGAGCAATGACTGGCCGGCATATGCGATTGTCGGTAAGGCGGCGAGTGAATCGGAAGATCGCGTCGCGATTTACGCGGTGTTTCACGGCGATGTTGCGATGAAGCGTGCCGTGGCCACGGCGGTGCGCGCGGGGGCGACAGTGAAGTCGGAGTTGGGGCCGATCAACGCGCTGGTGCTGGAATTACCGAAGAGCAGCGTCGCGGCGCTGGCGGACGATGACGGAGTGCAGTGGATTGAGCCACCGATACCGGCGATGTCATCCACGAACGACAGTAATCGGGCACTGACGCAGGCGGCGACGGTGCAGACGGCCCCGTACAACCTGACGGGGGCCGGGGTGAATGTTCTGGTTTATGACGGCGGGACGGCGCGATCGACGCACCAGGATTTTGGCGGGCGCGTGACGGTCCGCGACGGATCGGGAATGATCGACCATGCGACGCATGTGTGCGGGACGATCGGCGGATCGGGTGCGGCGTCGGGCGGGACATTTCGAGGGATGGCGCCGGGCGTGACGATTCAGTCCTACGGATTGCAGACCAACGGCAGCGGCGTATTTCTTTACACCAACCCGGGCGACCTCATGAGCGACTATTCCGAGGCGATCAACAGCTTCGGCGCTCAGATTGCGAACAATTCGATCGGGACGAACACGGAGACCAACGGGTTCGACTGCGGGATTCAGGGCGACTACGGCGTGACAGATCAGTTGATCGACTCGATTGTGCGCGGATCGCTGGGCGCGCCGTTTCGGATTTTGTGGGCGAATGGGAATGAGCGGCAGGGGAACCGCTGCGACGTTGAGGGTTTTGGCGATTTCTACAGCACGGCACCGCCCGCGTGCGCCAAGAACCATATTACGGTGGGGGCGGTGAACTCGAATGACGACTCGATGACTTCGTTCAGCAGTTGGGGGCCGGCGGACGATGGGCGGTTGAAGCCCGACATTTCAGGTCCGGGTTGCCAGTCGAACGGGGACTTCGGGGTGACGTCGTGCCTCGCCTCGAGCGATACGGCTTATGGGGCGGCGTGCGGGACTTCGATGGCGACGCCGACGGTGACGGGGCTTTGCGCGCTGTTGTTGGAGGACTTCCGGACGCACTTTGTCGGCTCGGCCGATCCGCGTAATTCGACTTTGAAGATTTTGTTGGCGCAGAATGCGGTCGATCGCGGGAATGTCGGGCCGGATTTTCAGTTTGGATATGGCTCGGTTCGGATCAAGGACACGATCGATTTCATGCGGTCGGGGAATTTCTTTGAGAACAGTGTCAGCCAGAGTGGTATCGTCACCACGAGCGTGACTGTCGCGCCGGGTACGCCGCAACTCAAGATCACGCTGGCGTGGGATGATGCGCCCGGAACTCCAAACGTGAATCCGGCACTGGTGAATGATCTCGATTTGATTGTCATCAGTCCGAGTTCGGTTCGAGCGTTTCCGTGGACGCTCGATCCGGCGAATCCGAGTGCTGCGGCGGTGCGGACGCAGGCGGACCATATCAACAATATTGAGCAGGTGGTGGTCGACTCGCCCGCGGCGGGAGTGTGGCAGGTTCAGGTGGTTGGAACGACGGTTCCGCAGGGGCCGCAGCCGTTTTCACTGTGCGGGTCGCCCAACATCGCACTGCCGGCCGGACTGAGCATCGTGTTGCCGAACGGGACGCCGGAGGTCATCGCGCCGAATACGCCGACCGTCATCAACGTGCAATTGGTTACGGTCAACGAGTCGATTGTTCCGGGGTCGGCGAATCTGCTTTATCGGTTCGGGCCGGGGGGTTTTTCATCGACTGCGCTGGTTCCGCAGGGCGGCAATCATTACACCGCGACCCTGCCGGGAACGAGTTGCTCGGGGAGTCCGGAATACTATTTCAGCGTGCAGGGCGGGATTGTCGGCACGGTGACGAATCCAACGGCGGCTCCGGCGACGACTTTTTCGTCGCTTGTGGGCGCGATTACGGTGTTGTTCGACGACGACATGGAACAGGATCGGGGCTGGACCGTCGGGGATGTGGGCGACAATGCCACGACTGGAATCTGGACGCGGGTCGATCCGGTTGGGACGGATGCGCAGCCGGAGGATGATCACACGGCTCCGCCGGGGACGATGTGCTGGGTGACCGGGCAGGGCGTGGTCGGCGGCGGCCTGGGCGACAACGATGTGGACTCGGGAAAGACGACGCTGGTTTCGCCGACGCTGAATCTTTCCGGGGGCGACGCGGCGATCAGCTATTATCGCTGGTATTCGAACAACACCGGCGGGGCGCCGAATGAAGACACGTTCCGTGTGGATATTTCCAATGCGAACGGAGCGGCAGGTACGTGGGTGAACGTGGAGACGGTCGGGCCGGCAGGGGCGGGCACGAGCGGGGGATGGATTTTCCACGAGTTTTCGGTGGGGACGTTCGTGACTCCGACGGCACAAGTGAAGTTGCGGTTCGTTGCGGAGGACGCGTCTACCGGCTCGCTGATCGAGGCGGCGCTGGATGATTTTCATATTGAACGGTTTTCGTGCGTGGTGGTTCCGTCGTGCGCGCTGCCGGGCGACATGAACGGGGACGGATTAGTGAACGGGCGCGACGTACAGGGATTCGTCAGCGCCGAGCTGGTGAGTCCGTTCTACCAAGCGTGCGCGGATATGGTCGCGCCGATCGGCACGTTGAACGCAGCCGACGTGGCGGCCTTCGTTGATAAGCTGGTGGGACACTAAAGGCGCGAAAGACGGCGTCGAGTCTGACAGCTCGCATTTCCGACAAACCCTCCACTTTTCAGTGGGCTGGGGCATTCACGCCGTTACAATCGCCATAGAGGCCGAGATTTCGGCGAAATTATGAAGTTTGAGGTGCTCTATGGCGATTTCCAAGTTGCTTGCGCTGACGTTGTTTTCGGCGGCCGTGCTGGTCGGGTGCAAGCGCGATCGATCGAACGACTGGGAATCGAACAACCAACCGCCGCCGCCGCCGTCGAATCAGCCGGGTTGGGGCAACAACCAGCCGCCACCGCCGCCGGGCGGGCCCGGAGGCCCCGGTGGACCGGGATGGAATGATGACAATTGGCAGCCGCAGCGTTGGGTGCAAGTTGGTTATGCGCAGGTCGACAATCGCAGCGCGAGGCGGGTGACGATCGACAATCGAGCGGACGGCCGATTCCGGCAGGTGCGCTTGACGGTCAATCGCGGCTCGCTCGAGGTGTATGACGTTTCGATTCGCATGTCCAACGGGCGGGTTTACACGCCCGATATTCGCCAGACGTTTGATTCGGGTACTCGGACGCGTGTGATTGACCTGCCCAATACGACGCGATCGATTGATCAGGTGCGGTTCATGTGCCGAACGATGAATCGAAATGAGAGGCCGACGATTACGGTCTTCGCGAGATAGGCGGCGCTAGTCTTCGCCGTTGGCGGGCGGACCCCACGACGACCCCGGCTGGTAGCCGCCGTGCCAGCCGATTCCACGCCAGATTGCAAAGTATTTGAGCCGCGGATCGAGATTCGTGGCGGCGGTGTCGATGCGCTCGATTCGGTCGAAGAGGCGGGCGATGTCGGCTTCGTAGGCGGGTTCGTCGCGACCGTGTCCGGTGCGGAAGAGCAGGGCATTCGTGCTTGGGGGTAGATCTGCGAGCGAAGACCATCGGCCGAGTTGTTGGCCGTAGCGGCTGCGGCCTTCGTCAATGCTGTAGACAAAGTCGGCGGCGCCGTATTGGGCGGCGAGCGAGGCCTGGGCGTAAGAGGGGGCGATGATGATTGCTTCCGGGCGATGTCGCTCGACGTTCAGGTAATTTCCAAGGGCGGTCCAGCCGAGCACCTCGGCAGTCATCTTTTCTGGTTCACGCGGCGCGAGTTGACGGTGGATGCGCGTTGCGAGGGGCAGCGGGGTGAGGGCGGGGACGAAGAATGCCGCGAAGGCGAGCATGGTGATGATGAGCGCTACGCGGACTGCGTGGCGGTACCAACGGCTGACTGCGGGCATGGATGCTGTTCGCGATATGAAGAGCGCGATGAGC
Source organism: Planctomycetota bacterium (assembly GCA_015654675.1). GTDB lineage: Bacteria > Planctomycetota > Phycisphaerae > UBA1845 > UTPLA1 > SpSt-539. The sequence continues at coordinate 28,539 of JAATGM010000053.1, forward strand.
GGAATGTATGCGGCGGCGACCTGATGGGCGTGGGCGCGCTGCATGGCGCTGATGACCAAGGTCGTGAGGATTGGCGTGAACGCGAGGCAAGCGAGGTAGAGGTCGGGGCGGTGCTGTGTCCGCCAGGTTTGCCAGGCGGTGCGGAGGCCGGGGCCGGCGGCCCAGATGGCAATGACCGGTGAAAGCAGGAGTGCGGTGACGGCGATGAAGCCCAGCAGCCACTCGGGGTGGAATGCGAGCGCGTGCTGACGGCGGACGAAATGAAGGGCGAAGGTCGGCCATGCGTTTCGGGCGTTCCAGATGAGAGTAGGAGCAAATGTGATCGCGGCCGCGATGACCGCGGCGTAGGGGCCGGGGGTGGCGAGCTTGCGGCGGTCGGCGCGGGATGAGATGAGAAAGACCAGCACAGCAGCCGGCAGCGAGAGGGCGGTGAACTTGGCGTCCATCGCGAGTCCGAATGCGGCCCCGGCGAACAGCCAGTCGAGCAGGCGACCCGATTGGCATGCGCGCCAGGCGACAGCGGCGGTGACGACCCAGAACGCGGCGGCGATTAGATCGGGTAAGAGGAACAGATTTGCTCCGAAGCCGGGAATGAACAAGAGCAGGATGGCGGTGCGAACGGCGGCGGCGCGGTCATTCAGGGTTATTCGCGCGAGCCAATAGGCCGCGGCGGACAAGGCCGCGCCGCTTACGATTGACGCCAGGCGCACGGCCGCGGTTGCCTGAGTGGGGCTCAGGACGAGCAGGCGGGCGAACCAGGCGATCATGCCGGGGTGGTCGTAGTAGCCCCAGTCGAGGCGGCGCGACCAGAGCCAATAGTACGCTTCGTCGCTGCCGAGGGGGACGCACGAAGCCGTCGCGAGCCGGGCGATGGTCCAGCTTGCAATCGACGCGGCGAGTACGCGGCCGGTGGGGGCGTCGGTTCGCAGGGCCAGAAGCCCGACACTACAGAACACGACCTGGACGAGGACGGCGATGATCCAGGTGACAGGTACGCCGTTGGGATAATCGACGGGGTAGCCGTTCCATCGGGCGGCTCCGCTAAAGACCCAGAGGGTGGCCAGCGCAGCGGCTGCAGCAGCCATGCACCAGAGCGGCGCGGGTTGCGCGGACTGTGAGGAGAGCTGTGCGGCGGAGGGTGGGGCGGGGGCTGAACTCATTCGCCATCCGAGCTTAGCATGCTGCGGCCGGACGTGCGCGTGACCCGTGACGGTTTTGTAACGAGCATGTCGCGGCGGGTTCGGTTAGCATTTCGGGCCGTTCGACAAGCGGTCGACATGGAGCACTTCGCATCAACACGAAAAAACTATTCTCGCAGCGCAACGTCGCCATTCTGATTGTCGCGGTGGTGGGCATTGCCGTGCTCATTTACGTGCGGAACACGACGCCGGTGGTGGAGATGGGCAATGGCACCATCCGCTCGCTCGACCCGGTGAAGCGGCAGGCGTCGGTTGAAGTGATCCTGCCGGCGACGGGGACGACGCGCGAGTTGCAGGGCGACATTGCGCCCGACTGCGCGATTGAGATTGACGGGAAGCCGGCAGCACTGGCCGATCTGCGGGTCGGCGATTCGGTGCAGGTACGCGCTCGGATCGATCGTTCGCGGGGGTCGGACGGCAAGCGTCATGTCCGCTTCACTGCGGAGCATATCCGCTGCTCACGCGTCTCCGTGGCGGAGCGATAGTTGCCATGTCGCACGTCTCGGCGCCTTCCGGGACACCATCCCGCGTCGCATCGCTGGCCCCCGATTTTGCAATTCTCGCACTAGCGTCTGTGGTCGTCCTGGCCGGGCTGGGTACGCGCGCGTTGTGGCGGCAGGAAGCGCGGTGGGCCGAAATTCCACGCGAGATGATGCTGTCGGGGGACTACTTTCATCCGTCCATCAGCGGGGAGAGTTACAACGACAAGCCCACGACGAGTTACTGGCCGGTGGTGCTGGCGGCGCGGCTTACCGGGAAAGTGAACGAGTTGGCGGTTCGCCTGCCGAGCGCGGCGGCGGCGATCGCGATGGTGGCGGGGACGCTGTGGCTGGGGCGGCGGTTGTGGTCGCGGTCGACGGGACGGTTCGCGGCTTTGATGCTGCTCTCGTGCTATGGGTTTTTGCAATGGGGCCGGACGGGCATGCCGGAGATGGAAAATGCCGCGGCGGTGCTGATTGCGATTTGCTGGTACTGGGGTTGGCGCGATCGGCCGGGATTTGCGGCGTTTCTGGGGTTCTATTTGATTGTGTTCGTGGGGGCGCTTTTGAAGGGGCTGCCGGCGGTTGTTTTGCCGCTGATTGCGATTGCGCCCGATCTGTGGCGCGAGGATCGGTGGAAGAAGTTTTTGAAGCCGTCGCATGGCGGGGCGGCACTGATCGGTCTCGCTGTGTATCTCGCTCCGTTTGTCTATGCGTCGCGTACGAGTGGAGGCGGGATAGGGAACAGCGGCATTGCGCTGGTGTTTCGCGAGAATGTGATTCGGTTCATTCGGCCGTTCGATCATGATTCGAGCGGCTTCTATTCGTATCTTTACTTCCTGCCGTTTTTCTTCCTGCCGTGGTCACCCCTGCTGCTGGGCGGCATCGCGGCGATGGTTTGGGTGTGGCGAGAGCTGACGCCGGCGTCGCGCTGGCTCGCGATTGCGTCGCTTCTGATTCTCGTGTTTTTCTCGATCAGCGGGTCGGTGCGGAGTTATTACATCATTCCGTTGCTGCCGTTTTGCGCGTTGATCGCGTCGGTGTTTCTTACGCAGCTTGAGATTCCGAAACTTGCTGGATTGCGGCGGTTGGCGGTGGTTGTGCAGGTGGCGGTGATCGTGGGGGGCATTCTGGTGCAGCTTGCCGGGCCGCTGGTGGCCGGGCCGATTGCGGCGCGGTGGAATGTGAGCATCCCGGCGGACATCGCGCGTTCGATGCGGCATATCGGCATTTCGGCCGGGCTGGCGGGTGTGGTCGTTTTTCTTGTTGCGCGGCTGGGGCGCGGGCGGACGGCAGTGCTGGAGGCGGCCACAATTTCAGCAGCGGTGTTGATGGGCGGATTTGCGGTTTGGCAGGTCAACCTGTTTGACGCGTTTCGGCATGATCGGACGTTTCTACGTGACGTGAGTCAGCGGACGGAGAAGTTTCCGACTGAAGCGGTGGCGTTCTATCGCACGACGTCGGATGTGATGCTGTTTTACATTGATCGGCCAGTGCATCCGACGGTTTTGACGACCGAAGCCGCTTTGCAGGCATTTCTGGCTGGGCCGGGGCCGCGCGGGCTGGTGACGCGGCGGAAGTTCGCGGCGGACGTGGCGGCACATCGGGGGCCGCCTAACGTGGAGGAGTCGGCACCGCCGTGGGAGCGCGAGCCGAATCCGGACGGGTATGTCGGGTGGATCATCCCGGCCGGTGGATGAGCGGTTGGGGTCAGTCGCGGCCGTTTCCGCAGTAGGTGTTGGGGAACGCGGCGTAGAAGGCCGCGCACTTCACCAGATGATCGATGGGGACGCTGTCGTTGACGGTGTGGGCCACGCTTTCGGGGGCGGGGCCGAAGCCGACTGAGGGAATGCCAAACATTCCCGCGATGGAGACGCCGTTGGTGCTGAACGTCCAGCGCGAGACGATCGGCTTCTTTTTGAAGAGCGAGCGATAGGTGTCGACGGCGGCGGCGACCTGCGGGGCGTCTTCCTCTTCGCACCAGGTGGGGAAGAAGTTTTCGGTTTCGTAGACGAGGCCGGTCCAGGTGGGCTTGGCGTAGCGCTTGACCTCGACGTCGGCGGAGACGCCGGCCTTCTTGATAGCGTCCTTCACTTCGGCGATGGCGGAGGCCTTGGTGTCGCCGAAGGTGAGGCGGCGGTCGAGGTGGATGTAGGCCTGATCGGGGACGGCGCACATGCTGGGGGTTTTGCAGTCGACGTAGCTGACGGTGATGGTGCCGTTGCCGAGGAACTTGTGGGGGCGGAGGCGTTTGTTGAGCTGCTCGATCTCGCGGATGACTTTTGCGATTTTGTAGACGGCGTTATCACCCTTGTGGGGCATGGAGCCGTGGCAGGAGCGGCCGTGGACGGTGACGCCGATTTCCATGCGGCCGCGCTGGCCGCGGAGGATGTTGCAATTGGATGAATCGGTGACGATGACGCACTCGGGGCGGATCTTGTCTTCGCGGACGATGTACTGCCAGCAGAGGCCGTCGCAATCTTCCTCGGAGACGGTGAAGGTGAGGAGGAGCTTCCAGTCGGGGCGGCGGAGCTTGAGTTCGTCGATGATTTTGGCGGCGTAGAGCATGGGGGCCACCGCGCCGCGCTGGTCACCCGCGCCGCGGCCGTAGACCCAGCCGCCGGCGACTTTGCCCTTGTAGGGGTCGTGCTTCCAGCTCTTGCGGTCGCCGACGCCGACGGTGTCGACGTGGGCGTCGATGGCGATGAGGCGCTTGCCAGTGCCCACCTGGCAGAAGAGGTTGCCGAATTTGTCGATCCAGGTACGGTCGAAGACGCCGAGGGAGTCGGCTTCCTTTTTGATGCGCTTGATCACGGGGCCTTCGGTTCCGCTTTCGCCGGGGATAGCGACCAGTTCGCGGAGGAGTTTGACCATCTGGCCTTCGTAGGCCTTCGCTTTTTTCGTGATAGCCGCGTGATTCATGATGCCATCGTCTCCAGCGTGGATTCAGTCATTAGCGAGGGGAATAGAGTAGCGGCAGGCGGCGGTATGGTTCAAGCGGTTGATCAGCCGCCGCGGGTGTGCATTTCGAGGTGGACGTCGCGGCGGAGGGCGGTGAGGGGGACGAATGGGCCGCGTTCGCGCTGGGCGAGGCGGTCTTCGGCGCCGCGGTCGGTGCGGGTGCGCCAGGCATTGAGGATGGCGGATTGAAGCTGCGACGGTGAGACGCCGCTGCGGAGAGAGGACTTCAGATCGAGGCCGACTAGGGAGTAGAGGCACGTGTACCAGCGTCCGTCGGCGGTGAGGCGGCTGCGGTCGCAGTCGCCGCAGAATGGTTCGGTCGTGGAGGCGATGATGCCAAAGGTCGTTCCGTCGGGCAGGGCGAAGCGCTCGGCGGGGGCGCGGTCGCGGGTTGGGAGCGGTTCGATTTTGCCGAAGCGGCCTGAGAGGCGGGCAAGGATTTCGTCTTTGGGGACGACCGAGTCGGGCGACCAGCGAGTTGCGCCGCCGACGTCCATGTATTCGATGAAACGAATCTCGGCGTTGAGAGAACGGCTCCAGTCGAGGAGGTCGGCGAGTTCGTCGTCGTTTACGCCGCGCATGACTACGGTGTTGATTTTGACGGCAAGCGCGGCGGCGCGGGCGGCCTGGATGCCTGCGAGGACGCCCGGGAGGTCGGGGCGGCGCGACAGTTGTTCGAAACGATCGGGGCGGAGCGTGTCGAGCGAGACTGTGATTCTTTGCAGGCCGGCAACGGCGAGCGGTTGGGCGTGTTCGGCGAGCAGGACGCCATTGGTGGTGAGGGCGAGGTCACGAATGGCGGGTCTGGTTGCGAGGAGGCCGACGAGCTGGGCGAGGTCGTGGCGAAGGAGCGGCTCGCCTCCGGTTAGGCGGAGTTTGTCGACGCCTAGTGCGAGGAAGATGTCTGTGAGGGCGGCGATCTCCTCGAAGGTGAGGATTTCAGCGCGCGGCAGCCAGGTGTATTCGTCTTCGGGCATGCAATAGGCGCAGCGCAGATTGCAACGGTCAGTGACGGAGATTCGCAGGGCGCGGAGGGGGCGGCCGAGGGCGTCGTTGATCGGGTCAATGCCGCTGCTCATGTCAGGATGGTAGGAGTTAATGGGGCTTCCAACCCGGCTCGCGTTTGCCCGCACTCGGCGGGGCGGGCCAGCGAGTCATGACCATTTTCTGCTGGGTATAGAACATCATGCCTTCGCGGCCCTGGATGTGGAGGTCGCCGAAGAAGGAGGCGTTCCAGCCGGTGAAGGGGAACCAGGCCATCGGGGCGGGGACGCCGATGTTGACGCCGATCATGCCGGCGTTGAAGCGGTGTTTGAATTCGCGGGCGCTGCGGCCGGACTGGGTGAAGATGACGGCGCCGTTTCCGAACTCGCAGCGTTTGCCGAGGGCGAGGGCTTCGTCGAGCGAATTGACGCGAGCGACGGAGAGGACGGGGCCGAAGATTTCGTCTTTGACGAGCGGGCTTTCGGGGCGAACGTTATCGATGATGGTTGGGCCGACGAAGAATCCGTTGGGGGCGTCGGCGACGTGGACTTTGCGACCGTCGAGGGCGATGGAGGCCTTCTCGCGTTCGGCGACTTCGACGTAACCGCGGACGCGTTCCATGTGCTGTCGCGTGATCACGGGGCCCATGTCGATATCGGTCGCGCCCGTGTCGGTCCGTCCGACGCGCATCTTCCCGGCCGCTACCGCGAGTTGCTTTACGACCTCGTCGGCGACGTTGCCGACGGGGACGGCGAGACTGCCGGCCATGCAGCGTTCGCCGGCGCAGCCGAAAGCGGCGTGTTTGAGGCCCTCGACGACCGATTCCATGTCGGCGTCGGGCATGATGATGACGTGGTTTTTCGCGCCGCCGTTGGCCTGGACGCGTTTGCCGTGGGCTGTGCCGGTGGTGTAGACGTGTTTGGCGACGTTGGTGGAGCCGACGAAGGAAATTGCGCGGATGTCCGGGTGCGTCAGCAATGCGTTTACGCAGTCTTTGCCGCCGTGGACGATTGAGAAGACGCCTTCGGGGAGGCCGGATTCGAGAAGCAGCTCACCCATTCGCATGGCGGAGAGGGGGACGCGCTCGGATGGTTTGAGGATGAAGCAGTTGCCGCAGACGATGGCAGGGGGGTACATCCAGAGCGGGACCATGGCGGGGAAGTTGAAGGGGGTGATGCCGGCGACGACACCGAGCGGGTGGCGGACGGTTTCGCAGTCGACATTGGTGGCGAGATTTTCGATGGTTTCGCCGACGAGGAGCGACGGCAGACCGCATGCAAACTCGACCATTTCGATGCCGCGTTGCATCGATGCGCGGGCTTCGCCGAAGGTCTTGCCGTGTTCGCGCGAGATGATTTTGGCGATTTCGTCGGTGTGTTTCAGGAGCAGGTCGCGGTAGCGGAACATGACGCGGGCGCGCTCGACGGCGGGGGTTTCGCTCCATTTGTCGAATGCGGCCAGGCCGGCCTTGGCGGCGCGGTCGACGTCGGCTTCGCCGCAGAGGGGTACTTTCGCGATGACTTCGCCCGTGGATGGGTTGAATACGTCTTCGGCGCGCTCCGCGCGGGCGTCGGTCCATTGGCCGGCGATGAGGCATTTGCAGGTGGGAATGGCGGCCATCGTTGATTCTCCGTAGGGTCGGTGTCGCCGCGCATTGGCGGGCGGCAGTCCAATGGGTACATTGTATGAAGGCGTGCATTCAGCGAAAAGCACGCCGCATTGGCCCCCAGGAGCATCCCCATGCCCCGTGTTGTCCGTGGCGGACTGATTCAGGCCAGTCTGAGCGAGCCATCCACCTCGCCGCTCGACAAGATCAAGCAGTCGATGATCGACAAGCACGTGGCGATGATCGCCAAGGCGGCCGAGAAGGGGGCGCAGGTTGTCTGCATGCAGGAGCTCTTCTATGGGCCTTATTTCTGCGCGGAGCAGAATGCCAAGTGGTACAACCTGACCGAGCGCATTCCTGACGGACCGACCACGCGGCTGATGTGCGAGCTGGCCAAGAAGCACAAGATTGTGCTGGTCGTGCCGATGTACGAAGAGGATCTGTCGGGCGTTTATTACAATTCGGCTGCCGTCATTGACGCGGACGGGACTTACCTGGGCAAGTATCGCAAGACGCATATTCCGCATTGCGAGCCGGGGTTCTGGGAGAAGTTTTATTTCCGACCCGGGAACGTTGGGTATCCGGTCTTCGAGACGAAGGTCGGCAAGGTTGGCGTTTACATCTGCTATGACCGGCACTTTCCGGAGGGGGCGCGGTGTCTGGGGTTGAATGGGGCGGAGATTGTTTTCAATCCTTCGGCCACGGTTGCCGGGCTCTCGGAGTATTTGTGGAAGCTTGAGCAGCCGGCGCATGCGGTTGCCAATCAGTTTTTTGTTGGGGCGATTAATCGGCCCGGGTTTGAGGAGCCGTGGCGGATTGGCGAGTTTTACGGCCAGTCATATTTTTGCGATCCGCGCGGGAAGATTCTTGCGGAGGGCAGCCGGAGCCACGACGACATTGTCGTCGCCGATCTCAATCTTGATCTGATCCGCGAAGTTCGAAATGTCTGGCAGTTTTTCCGCGATCGACGGCCGGATGCTTATGCCGCATTGACGGCCGGTTGAGAGGCAGAGACACCTGCACTGGGAATACATGATGTCTACGACCACGACGACCAAGATGAGCCCCAGGACCCAATCGCGGGCAGCGTTGCCGCCATCGAATCACAAGCCGGCGCCGTACAGCGGGCCAACGCGCGATGAGATCATGGCGGTTCGGAAAGAGTATTTGAATCCGGGAATCTTTGCTTTTTATAAGGATCCGGTGTGCATCGTCGAAGGGCACATGCAGTATCTCTGGGATGAGACGGGGCGACAGTATCTCGATGCCTTTGCCGGGATCGTCACGGTGTCGGTGGGGCATTGCCATCCGAAGATCACGCAGCGCATCCAGGAGCAGGCCGCGAAGCTCGTCCATACGACGACCATTTATCTGCATCCGACGATCGGGCAGTTTGCCAAGGCCGTTGCGGACCACATGCCCAAGGGTTCGAACCTGAAGGTTTCGTATTTCACCAACGCGGGCAGCGAAGCCAATGAGCTGGCCACCATGATGGCCCGTATGCATACCGGCCGGGGCGAGATGCTTTCGTTGCGGAATGCTTACCATGGCGGATCGCAATCGACGATCGGGCTGACCGCGGTCGGAACGTGGAAGTTTCCGCTGCCGGTTGTAAACAATGTGAAGCATGTTGCGCCCGGGTACTGCTATCGATGTCCGTTTGGGCTTACGTATCCGTCGTGCGACGTGAAGTGCGCCCGCAGCGCCGAAGACACGATTAAATATGAAACGAGTGGCGAGATCGCCTGCTTTATCGGGGAGCCGATTCAGGGCGTGGGCGGAGTGGTCACGCCGCCGCCGGAGTATTTCAAGATTGTCTATGACATTGTCCGCAAGTATGGCGGGCTGTGCATTGCCGACGAAGTGCAGACCGGGTGGGGACGGACGGGCGAACACTTCTGGGGATTCCAGAACTGGGGCGTGACGCCCGATCTGGTAACGATGGCGAAGGGCATCGGGAATGGCGCGCCGCTGGGGGCCTGCACGACGCGGCCCGAGATTGCGCAGACGATGACGCGCAAGATTCACTTCAACACGTTTGGTGGCAATCCTGTTTCGATGGCGCAGGGGCTGGCGACGCTGGAGATTATTGACGAAGAGAAGATTCAGCAGCGCGCCAAAGAGGTTGGCGGCTATCTCAAGAACAAGCTGCTCGAATTGCAGCAGAAGCATTCGCTGATCGGCGAAGTCCGTGGCCTCGGCCTGATGTTGGGAGTTGAGCTGGTGAAGGACCGCCAGACGAAGGAGCCGGCCAGCACGGAGTGCGCTGAGGTGTTCGAGCAGGCGAAGAATCGTTCGCTGCTGCTGGGCAAAGGCGGGCTGTTTGGCAACGTCCTGCGGATCAAGCCGCCGATGTGCATCACAAAGGCGGATGTGGATTTCATGGTCGATTGCATTGATGAATGCATCGACGTTGCCGCACCGGGCAAGTGATCGGACTGCGCGGCTCCGCGGCGTCTAGGTAATTATCAATTCGCGGTACTTCACGCGGTGGGGTTGGTCGGCGGCGATGCCCAGGCGTTGCTTGCGGTGGGCTTCGTAGGCCGAGTAGTTGCCATCGAACCATGCGACGGTGCTATCACCCTCGAAGGCGAGGATGTGGGTGGCGATTCGATCCAAGAACCAGCGGTCGTGGCTGATGACGATGACGCAGCCGGCGTAGGACTCGAGGGCTTCCTCGAGGGCGCGCATGGTGTTGACGTCGAGGTCGTTGGTCGGCTCGTCGAGCAGCAGGACGTTTGCACCGGACCGCAGCATGCGGGCGAGGTGGACGCGATTTCGTTCTCCACCTGAGAGAGTCCCAACCGCCTGTTGCTGGTCGGCGCCGGCGAAGCCGAAGCGGGCGACGTAGGCACGGCTGTTCATGGTGATGTTGCCGAGCTTGATCAGGTCTTCACCGCCGGAGATCGCCTCCCAAACGGTGTGCTGGGGTTGCAGCGTTTCGCGGCTTTGCTCCACGTAGGCGAGTTTGACCGAGTCGCCCACCTTAATCGTGCCCGCGTCGGGCCTTTCACTGCCGGTGATCATCCGGAAGAGGGTGGTCTTGCCGGTTCCGTTGGCGCCGATGATTCCGACGATGGCGGCAGGCGGGATGGAGAAGGTCATGTCCGTGACGAGGAGCTTTTTGCCGAACGCCTTTCGAACGGATTTGGATTCGACGACCAAATCGCCCAGGCGCGGACCGGGGGCGATGTAGATTTCGATGTCGCTGGTTTTCTCGGCAGCGTCCTGCTCGAGCATGGCCTCATATGAATTGATGCGGGCCTTGCTTTTGGCCATGCGGGCCTGGGGCGAACGGCGGATCCATTCCAGCTCGCGCTGCAGGGCCTTTTGGCGGGCGGACTCGGTTTTTTCCTCTACCTTGAGGCGAGCGTCCTTCTGTTCCAGCCAGGAGGAGTAGTTGCCCTTCCACGGAATGCCCTTTCCGCGATCGAGTTCGAGAATCCAGCCGGCGACGTTGTCGAGGAAGTAGCGGTCGTGGGTGACTGCGATGACGGTCCCTTTGTAGCGATCGAGGTGTTGTTCGAGCCAGCCGACGGACTCGGCGTCGAGGTGGTTGGTTGGTTCGTCGAGCAGGAGAATGTCGGGTTCCTGAAGTAGCAGACGGCAGAGGGCGACGCGGCGGCGCTCACCGCCGGAGAGCACTTTGACAGGGGCGTCGCCATCGGGACAGCGCAGGGCGTCCATCGCGATTTCGAGGTGTTTGTCGAGTTCCCATGCTCCGACGGCGTCGAGCTTTTCCTGGAGGGCGGACTGGCGATCGATGAGTTTGGTCATTTCGGCTTCGGAGAGGTCTTCGCCGAGGCGCTCGTTGACCTGTTCAAATTCCTTGAGCAGATCGACCGTGGCCTGCATGCCTTGCTCGACGGTTTGGCGAACGGTGAGGGCTTCGTCGAGATGGGGCTCTTGTTCGAGGAAGCCGATCGAATAGCCGGGCTGGAGGGAGATCTGGCCTTCGTAGTCGGTGTCGCGGCCGGCGAGGATGCGGAGGAGGGTGGACTTGCCCGCGCCGTTGAGTCCGAGGACGCCGATTTTGGCGCCGTAGAAGTAGGACAGGTAGATGTCCTTGAGGATGTGCTTCTTCTCGTGGCGTTTGTTGACGCCGATCATGGAGTAGATGATTTTGTTTGGTTCGTCGCTCATGAGTTAATTTTTATCTTTCAGTTTTTGTTAGTACCGGTCGGAAGCTCGATGGCAACAGGCGCCATGATTTGGAAATGTGATCAGGGGATCATAGCCGATTCGAGCAGTTGGATGAAATCGCTCGTGGCGTAACTCGGCCGGGCGAATTGCAGCGGGCAGCGGGGTCTCACTTCGGGCGAGCGAAACGCAATCGGCATGCTTAATCGCGCGGGCGAGGCGCGCTTAGTTCATCAGCGACAGATAGTTGCGTGCTGGGGTGTGGGTGCGGCAGTTGCTTTTAGTTAGTATGCTAACTAAATAATAGGTGGTCGAACTATGAAAAGCAGCCCAAGTGAGGTCACCGAATTGGCGTTTCGCGGGTTTGTCCGCGCATCCGGGTTGTTCCGAAATCGGATGATTCCGTACTTTGCGCGATTCGGCATCAGCGGGGCGCAATGGGGGATTCTGCGCCAGCTTTATCGGGAGGAGCGCGAGGGCATTAGCGGGCTGCGGCTGGGCGACCTTGGACGACGCCTGCTGGTCAGACCTCCCAGCGTCACGGGCCTCGTTGAAAGACTTGTACGGATGGGACTCGTCGCGCGCAAAACGGCGAGCGCCGATCAACGCGCAAAGCATGTCAGTCTGACGGCGAGTGGGCGCAAGCTGGTCGCTCGCGTATTGAAGCAGCATCCCAGCCAGATGCAGTCGATCATGGCCTGTTTCAGCATCGATGAACAACGCGATTTCCATCACCTGATGGTCAAGTTCGCGACGCATCTAGAATCGCTCGAGAATGGTCAGGCCGGGAATCTCGATCATCCGCAGTTCGAAGCCCTGGAGGCCAGATGATGCCGATCGAACAATTGCGCGATCGAATGGCCATGTCCGAGGCGCCGAGTAGACCGGTGAAGGTGTTACCGCCGCGCAAACGTCGCAACTGGTTGTGGCTGGTGGCAGTTGTCGGGCTGGGTGTGGCGGGATTCGTCGCATACCGACGGCTGCCGGCGCTTCGCAACTCGATGGGGACCAGCAATAAGCCGCCGAGGGCGCCAGCGCCGCGCGGCGTTCCCGTGATCACTGCGTCGGCGCGGCGCGGCGACCTGCCGATATTTCTCGATGGTTTGGGGACGGTCACCGCATTTAATACGGTCACGGTTCGAGCGCGGGTGGATGGCCAAGTCGTCAAAGTTGGGTTCGTCGAGGGGCAATTGGTCAAGGCGGGCGACGTGCTCGCCGAGATTGATGCGCGGCCTTTTCAAGCCGACTTGGACAGCAAGCTTGCAGCGGAAGGGCAGGCGGCGGCGCAACTTGATCTCGCGAACGTCACATACACGCGGCTCAAGGGACTGTTACCCGAACGGCTGGCTTCACCGATCGAATTCCAAACGGCCGAAGCAACCTACCGGCAGGCGCAGGCGGCGCTGGCCGCGGCAAAAGCCAATGTCGAATCTTCGCGGCTGAATGTGGAGTGGTGCCGGATCACGGCGCCGATCTCGGGACGAATCGGCCTGCGTCTGGTGGATTCAGGAAACCTGGTTCACGCGAGCGATCCCAACGGCATTGCCGTCATCATGCAGCTTCAGCCGATTGCGGTCATTTTCAATCTGCCGCAGGACGCTTTGCCGGAGGTTCTGAAGGCGAACAGCACCGAGCATCCGCTGGAGGCCCGGGCGTACAGCAGCGACCTCAGGACTTTACTTGCGACGGGGGCGCTGGTCGCCGTCGACAATCAAATCGACACGGGTACCGGCACGGCGCGGCTCAAGGCCGTGTTTGAGAATCGCGACGACCTGCTCTTTCCCAATCAATTTGTGAATGTCCGACTTCTGGTTGATACCAAGAAGGACGTTGTGCTTGTACCCACCGCGGCGGTTCAGCGCAGTCCGCAGACAGTTTTCGTCTATGTCGTGAAAGCGGATCTGACCGCGGAAATGCGACCGATCACGCCGGGCCCAACAGAGCACGGATCGACGATGGTCGAGAAAGGTCTTGAACCCGGCGAAATCGTCGTGACCGACGGCGTCGACAAGCTTCAACCGGGTTCGCTGGTAATTCCGAGTCCGGCGGATGCGCCCACCTCACGAGCGGCGTCATGAGTCCGTCCCGTCCCTTCATACTCCGGCCGGTGGCCACCTCGCTTTTGATGGTGGCGCTCACGTTGGTCGGGGCGGTGGCATACCGGCAGCTTCCGGTGTCGGCACTACCGCAGGTTGATTACCCGACTATTCAGGTTTTGACGTTTTATCCGGGTGCGAGCCCGGACGTGATGGCGTCTTCGGTTACGTCGCCGCTCGAGCGGCAGTTTGGGCAACTCCCCGGGCTGGGCCAGATGACGTCGACCAGCTCCGAAGGGAGCTCGGTCATCGTGCTGCAGTTTGCGCTCGATTTGAACATCGATGTCGCCGAACAAGAGGTTCAGGCCGCGATCAACGCCGCCGGCACTTACCTACCGCGCGATCTTCCCAACCCGCCCGTGTACAGCAAGACGAACCCGGCGGATGCGCCCATTCTGACGCTGGCGCTGACGTCCGACACGATTCCACTTCCGCAGGTGGAGGATCTGGCCGACACGCGACTGGCCCAGAAAATTTCGCAGGTTCCGGGAGTTGGGCTGGTCAGCATCAGCGGCGGGCAAAAACCCGCTGTTCGGATTCGAGTGAATCCAACCAAGCTGTCGTCGCTTGGACTGAACATGACCGACGTGCGGACGATTGTGGCGCAGGCCAACGTGAATCAGGCCAAGGGGAGTTTCGACGGAACGCACCAGGCACACACCATTGGCGCGAACGATCAGCTGCTGTCGAGCGATCAGTACAAATCGCTCGTTATCGCCTATCGCCGCGGCGCAGCGGTGCACTTATCCGACATTGCCGACACCGTCGATGATGTTGAAAACGTGCGGCAAGCGGCGTGGATGAACAGCCAGCCGGCAGTCATCATGAATATCCAGCGGCAGCCCGGCGCGAACATCATCGATGTCGTGGATCGGGTGAAGAAACTGCTGCCGAAACTGCAGGCATCGCTGCCGCCCGCCGTCAAAATATCCGTCTTGATCGATCGCACCGTCACTATTCGTGCATCCGTCGATGACGTGAAGTTCGAGCTGATGCTCACGATCGTGCTGGTCGTGATGGTGATATTCCTTTTCCTGCGAAATCTTGCCGCGACGGTCATTCCGAGTGTGGCCGTGCCGCTATCCATTGTCGGAACGTTCGGGGTGATGTACGCGCTCGGCTACAGTTTGAACAACCTGTCGCTCATGGCGCTGACCATTTCGACCGGATTCGTCGTCGACGATGCGATCGTCATGATCGAAAACATCATCCGGTTCATCGAGGAGGGCGAATCGCCGCTTCAAGCCGCGCTGAAGGGGTCACAACAAATCGGATTTACGATTGTTTCGCTGAGCGTTTCACTCATCGCCGCCTTGATTCCACTGCTATTCATGGGAGATATCGTCGGCCGGCTCTTCCGCGAATTCGCCGTTACGTTGAGCGTCACGATCGTGGTTTCGGCAATCGTTTCATTGACTCTGACGCCGATGATGTGCGCACTCACGCTGCGCCACAAACCCGAGGCGCAGCAAGGATGGCTGTATCGATCGACTGAACGGGTCTGGCAGGGCTTCATCGACTTCTATTCAAGGACGCTGCAAGTCGTCCTTAGGCACCAGCCGGCCACACTGCTGGTTGCGTTTGCGACGCTCGTCCTGACGGGAGTGCTCTACGTCGCCGTGCCTAAGGGATTTTTCCCGGTTCAAGACACGGGCGTGATACTGGGAATATCGGAGGCGCCGCAGGACATCTCATTCAAGGCGATGGCCGAGCGGCAGCAAGAACTCGCAAAGGTGATTCTTCGCGATCCGGCAGTCGAGAATCTGGCTTCGTTTATCGGAGTCGATGGGATCAACACCACCATGAACAGCGGCCGAATTCAGATCAATCTGAAGCCGCTTGAAGATCGCAAAATTGACGCTGAAGGAGTCATCCGTCGACTACAGCCCGAGCTTGCAAGAATTAATGGTATCACGCTGTTTATGCAGCCGGTTCAGGACTTGACGGTCGAAGATCGCGTAAGCCGGACGCAGTTTCAGTACACGCTTGAGGGCGCCGATGCCAAGGAATTGAGCGTCTGGGTACCCAAGCTGGTGGAGAAGCTGAAGGCGCTGCCTGAACTGCGTGACGTTGCCACGGACCAACAAGACTCAGGACTTCGGGCGAACCTCGTGATCGATCGCGATACGGCCTCGCGGCTCGGGATTACGCCGCAAATGGTCGACGACGCACTATACGACGCCTATGGCCAGCGGCAGATTTCGACGATCTTCACACAACTCAATCAGTATCACGTCGTGCTTGAGCTCAAGCCCGAATTCAGGAAGGCGCCCAAGGCCCTTCGCGACATGTATCTCCGCACGGCGTCCGGCGGGAAGGTTCCGCTGAGCGTCATTACGCGGCTGGAGGAGTCGACGTCGCCGCTGACCGTCAATCATCAAGGTCAGTTCCCCGTCGTGACGGTTTCATTCAATCTGGCGCAACATGCGTCGCTGGGCGAAGCGGTCCGTGTGGTTGACGCGGCCAGGCAGGAACTTGGAATGCCGGCGAGCATTCAAGCACAATTCCAGGGGACCGCGCGCGCGTTTGAGGCATCGCTTACCAATGAACCGCTGCTGATTCTCGCCGCGCTGATCACGGTTTACATCGTGCTGGGCGTTCTTTACGAGAGCTACATCCATCCGATCACAATTCTCTCGACGCTCCCTTCGGCCGGCGTCGGGGCTTTGCTGGCGTTGATACTCTGCAAGACTGAGTTCAGCGTCATAGCGCTGATCGGCATCATCCTTCTCATCGGAATCGTCAAGAAAAACGCGATCATGATGATCGACTTTGCGCTCGATGCGGAACGGAACGAGGGCATGCCGACATCTGAGGCAATTTTCCAGGCGTGCCTGCTGAGATTTCGACCGATTTTGATGACCACCATGGCGGCTCTGCTGGGAGGTCTGCCGTTGGCGCTTGGTAGCGGCGTGGGCTCGGAGTTGCGCAGGCCGCTGGGCATCGCGATTGTCGGCGGACTGATATTCAGCCAGGTGCTGACGCTTTATACGACGCCGGTCATTTATCTCGCGTTTGATCGCCTCGCCAAGCGGTTTCGACGGCCTGCCGCCATCCCTGCTCTTGATCCGCGGGTAGCGTCGTGAGTATCTCGGCGCCTTTTATTCACCGGCCGGTTGGGACGACGCTCTTGACTGTTGCCCTGGCGCTCGCCGGTGCGCTGGGATATTTCTGGCTCCCGGTATCACCGCTTCCGCAGGTGGAATTCCCGACGATCCAAGTCTCGGCGGGCTTGCCTGGGGCCAGCCCCGAAACAATGGCATCCTCAGTCGCGACACCGCTCGAACGGCAGTTCGGACATATTGCCGGCGTTACCGAGATGACGTCGACCAGCTATCTCGGGACCACGAACATCACACTCCAGTTTGAATTGAATCGAAATATTGACGCCGCCTCGCGCGATGTGCAGGCCGCGATCAATGCCGCGGCGGGGCAGCTCCCGACCAACCTGCCCAACAAGCCGACTTATCGAAAAGTGAATCCCGCCGACGCTCCGGTACTGATTCTCGCGATTACCTCGGAGCTCTACGATCGTGCACGGATGTACGATGCGGCGGCATCGATCCTTCAGCAAAAACTTTCGCAGGTCGAGGGAGTCGGGCAGGTCAATGTCGGCGGTGGCGCGCTACCGGCCGTCCGCGTCGATGTGAATCCCACGGCGTTGCACACGCTCGGCCTCGGGCTTGACGACGTGCGGGCGGCCATTGCGACCGCGAACGCCAATCGGCCGAAGGGCCAGGTTGCGGACGATCGCAGGTCGTGGATATTGAGTACCACTGATCAGCTGCTCAAAGCCGACGAATACAAATCTTTGATTATCATGTTTCGAGACGGCGCGCCGGTGCGGTTGTCCGAGGTCGCCACGGTCGTCGATTCGGTGGAAGACGTCCGTACCGGCGGAATTGCCGACGGCAAGACAGCCATATTGCTCGTCATCTTCCGCCAGCCGGGCGCGAACATCATCGAGACGGTGGATCGTATCCGCGGACTCATGCCGCAACTGCAGGCCTCGATTCCGGCCGCGATGCGACTTTCCGTTGTGCTTGATCGTTCCACGACGATCCGCGCTTCGGTTCAGGATGTGGAGTTGACGCTTTGCATCTCGATCGCACTGGTAGTGCTCGTGGTTTTCCTATTTC
Organism: Planctomycetota bacterium; assembly: GCA_015654675.1. GTDB lineage: Bacteria > Planctomycetota > Phycisphaerae > UBA1845 > UTPLA1 > SpSt-539. The sequence goes on from JAATGM010000053.1 coordinate 46,143, forward strand.
TGCGAGACGCGCGGGCCACGCTCATTCCGAGCGTCGCGGTTCCGATTTCGCTGATTGGGACCTTCGGGGTGATGTATCTGGCGGGGTATACGATCGACAATCTCTCGCTTATGGCGCTCACCATCGCCACCGGATTCGTGGTGGATGATGCAATCGTCGTCATTGAAAATATCACACGGTATCTCGAAGAGGGATTGTCGCCGCTTGAGGCAGCCCTGCGTGGGGCGCGGGAAATTGGCTTTACGGTTGTTTCGATCAGCGTCTCGCTGGTAGCGGTTTTCATTCCGATTCTGCTCATGCAGGGAATTGTCGGGCGGCTTTTCCGCGAGTTCGCCGTGACCCTGTCGGTCGCGATAGCGGTTTCGCTGGTGGTCTCTCTGACGACGACGCCGATGATGTGTGCGCAGCTATTGCGGAGCCGGGATAATCGAAAACGCGGCTGGCTTTATCGCCTGAGTGAGCGCGGATTCGATGGAATTCTGCATTTCTATGAAAAGACACTGTCGGTCGTTCTTCGCCATCCACTCGCGACCATGCTAATCATGCTGGCCACCGTTGGACTCAATGTCTATCTGTATATTGTCATTCCCAAGGGATTCTTCCCGCAGCAGGACACCGGTCGCCTGACCGGCACGATCATCGCCGACCAGAACGCCTCGTCGCAATCGGTTCAGCGCATGTTGCTGCAGTTTGCGACCGTGACCGGCAATGACCCGGCGGTCGACAATGTCATTGGGTTTACGGGAGGGAGCGGCGGCGGCGGCGGAACCCAAAATACAGGGAGGATGTTCGCGACACTCAAGCCGTTGGGAGAACGAAAGCTTAGTGCCGATCAGGTTATTGCGCGGTTGCGCGGAAAACTGGCGAAGATTCCGGGCGCAACGCTTTACCTGCAGGCCGTTCAGGATCTGCGCGTGGGCGGCCGACCGTCGAGCACGCAATACCAATACACGCTGCAGGGAAATGACCTGAAGGATCTCACGCAGTGGGCGCCGCGCGTCATGCGTACGATGCAGATGCTTCCCGGGCTGGTCGATGTGGTGAGCGATCAGCAGAACAATGGGCTGGAGACCGATCTTACGATCGATCGCGCCACGGCGGCGCGGATGGGACTCAGCGCGCAGTCGATCGACGACGCGCTGTATGACGCGTTCGGACAGCGGCAAGTCTCAACGATGTATACTCAATTGAATCAGTATCACGTCGTCATGGAGGTGGATCCGCGGTTTTCCCGAAATCCTGAGAGTCTGCGGCATGTTTACGTGCGTCCCGCGAGCGGAAAACCGGTGCCTTTGAGCGAGATCGCGAGCGCCAAGCCATCGGCCACGCCGCTGGCCGTCAATCACCAGGGGCAGTTTCCGGCCGTGACCATTTCGTTCAATCTCTCGCCGGGCACGTCGCTCGGAACTGCGGTCGATGAAATCGAAAAGGCCGGTAGGGAGATGGGTCTGCCCGCGTCGATCCATGGCAGCTTTGCGGGCACGGCCCAGGCCTTTCAGGATTCGCTCTCCAATGAACCCGTTCTAATTGCCGCTGCACTGGCAGCGGTCTACATCGTCCTGGGAATTCTTTACGAGAGTCTTATCCATCCAATCACGATTCTTTCGACGTTACCCTCGGCCGGCGTGGGGGCGATTCTCGCGCTACTGCTGTGCCACATGGAACTGAGCGTCATTGCACTGATTGGAATCATTCTTCTAATCGGGATCGTCAAGAAGAACGCAATTCTGATGATCGATTTTGCGTTGGACGCCGAGCGACGGGAAAGTTTGAGCCCGCGGGATGCGATCTACCAGGCGTGCCTGCTGCGTTTCCGCCCCATTCTCATGACGACGATGGCTGCACTGTTGGGCGGTCTGCCGCTGGCGCTTGGCGCCGGTGTGGGTTCTGAGTTCCGGCGGCCGCTGGGGGTTGCGATTGTGGGTGGGTTGATCTTCAGCCAGATCCTTACGCTGTACACGACGCCCGTCGTCTATTTGTACATGGATCGGTTCCGGATCTGGAGCGCGGGGTGGATTCGGTTTGATCGCAGGGGCGGTTTTCCGGAGCTGGCACGGGAACTGGAGTGAGCATCGTTCCGAGGGAGCGCGCTCGGCATTTCCTGATTCAGTGCCGGTGTCACTTCCTCGATTCAGAATTGGACGGACCGCGTTTAGTACCGACAGTCTTCGATTCGGGTTGGGCGGCGTTTTCCTTCAATTCGGCCAAGACCTCACCGGCCTCGGTTGCGGTTGTCAACTCGCCGATTTCCTGGTCGTCGTCGGCGACGCCCAGGCGCTCGCATAGTTTTTGGACCTGGCCCAGGAGCTTGGTGACTTCGTGTTCGGCGAGCAGATTGATCTGCAGGTCGAGATTGAAACGCTCGTCCTGACGACGGGCCAATTGGTTCTGGCTGATCAGGACGAATGCCGAGAGGAAGATCGCTTCGAGCGAGACGATGAGCATCAGCAGGCCGAACGGATAGGGATCGAACGGACGGACCATCAGGAGACCTTCATTCCAGATGATCCATGCGGAAAACCAGACGAGGTGCAGCAGGACAAACCAGGTGCTGCCGGTGAAGCGTGCGATTCCGTGCGCCAGGCGGTCGGCAAGCGGCTGGCGGGCGTCTTCCTTTTGCTCATTTTCCAGGAGCGTTGCGATGTTTTTTGTCACGACGCCCGGGATGGACTTACGAGGCCCGGCGACGGCAGGGTGCCCGGGGTGACCGGGCTTCCGATCATCGGGATGGCGCGCCGCCGAGACTTTATCCGAAGAGTTCATCATTCTGTGTACCTCAACGCGGCCGGCCGGGATCGGCGGCGAAGCGGGCGCGGCGCTGCGGTCCAGAGTCGATCGGGGCTATGCGGCTGCGCGGCGATGCGAGCGTTCCGTCGACCTCGATCTCCACGAGCCGATCGCCGAGTGAGCCGAGCAACGAGCCGACTGGCCCGAGGGTTGATTCGAGCGCCGGCTGCGCGCTGGTTCGAACGAGAAGATCGAGCCGCCCGTCGTAATAGACGCGGCCTTCGCCACGGATAGCGAGTGATGGGCCGGTGACGTCGAAGCTGTCGATTGCGACGTGGTTCGGGAATACGCGAAATCGCAGGCGGCCGTGATCCTGATCGGAGGATGCCAGCAGCGCGGTGGGATTTACCAGCGAAGCGAGACTGAGGAGGATCGATGATTGAATGAGCTTTCCGTGATCGACTTCGACGGACCCTTCTCCGATGAGCGACTCGGGCAAACGGTCGAGACGCGCAGCCAGTGTTCCGGAGCTTGAGAGCCGGCCGCGGTTCGGCGTGCTGCCCGCGGTTCGGCCGAGGGCGTAGGCCTTCTCGATACGAAGTCCGTTGATGTCCCAGTCAATCCGCATGGGGCGATCCTGCAGAAGGTCGAGCGAGGCACGTACACGGACTTTGCCGTCGAGCGCGTCCATACTGGCGTTGATATCCATCCGTCGATCGGAGGCGGCCAAGTGAAGAACGGTGTTGTCGAGCGGCACGCGCATTCCATTGAAGACCCAATAGGCGTCTTCGAGTTTGCCGTCGAGTTCGAGTGTGAATGCCTCGCCGCGGGACGCGATTGATGCTCGAAAGTCGCCGTTCAGCCGGGCGTCGAATGTTCGAGCAGTAGCGAGGCGGCGTGTGGCGCCGTCGGCAAAGTGCGCAATGACAGGGCTAAGCGAGAGGGTCTCAATTTTTCCTGAAATCTGTACGGGCTGATTGGCTGCGAGTGTGCGCCGCAGTGATGCATCTATGGCCGCCTGTTCGACGGCGACGCGTGCGTGGAGAGTGATTTGCTCGTCGCGGAGAGTTCCGTCGAATAGCGCGGAATTCACCGTGACGGCATCGCCGGCGCGCCGCAGGCGACCCTGAGCGAGCGTGGCATCGAAGGTCAGATCGGAGGATTTCCAATCGGCGATGTTCCACTCGCCACGAAGGCCACCATCGACGACTCCGGCCGCGCCGATGGTCGGATCCAACAGGTGCATGGCCTGGGCAAGCTCGCTGATCGCTTCGGCGCGAAGTCCGGTGGCTCGGGCGGTCACGCGCATTTGCTGGTTGTTGGTGGGGAGCGAGTCGGCGGACGCCTGCAGTTGCCCACCGAGGGTTTTGGCATTGACTCGCACTTTTGTGCCATCCGGCGAGGATTCGGCCCTTATGTTCAAGTCCTGCCCTTCGATCGGGCTTGATCGAAAGTTCCAGACAGCACGCGGCGTTGATAACTCGAATACTTGAGACGCCGCTCGAATGTCGCAGGTCAGCTTTAGATGCTCGCATGCGCCGGCCTGGTCTAGCACTGCAAAAGTGAAGGGTTCGATTCCGACCGAGGCCGAAAGACTGGCGAGGGCGGCCTGTTCGCCCGCGATTCGCCCGGTTCCGGTTCCCGTGATGCGGCCTTCAATTTGGTAATCGAGGAGCCGGCGACTTATCGAGAGCGGCGCGAATATGGCGAGCTGCGCCAACTGAAGTCCGCGGAGCGTCGTACTGAATTCCGTTGTTTGGGACTCGCCGGGGATCTGCGCGATGTGCGCGTCGATGGATCCACCGAGAATCTCACCTGCTAAGCTGGCCTCGGCGCGCTCGCGCGTCAGATCGCCTTGCGCTCGGACCTGGCGGACATCGATCTGGCGGCCTGCGTTGGCAAAGGTCAGCTGCGACAGATCCGAAACGAAATGCACCTCGCGCTCGCCGACGTCGCCCAGGGGAATCGTGCCTTTTACTTCGAGCGTCATATGACCGGCGACCTGATGTTCGCGTAATAGCTTTTGGAAGCTTGGTGGAAACAGGTGATATCGCGCTTGATCGATCGACGCCTCGACGCGGAGTGGCTCGACGGCGAGTTCGCCGGTATTGACGTTGATTCGGCCGTTGAGCGCGATGTCGGCGAGCTCTTCACGATTCAATCGGGCCGAAAAAGCGAGCCAGCCGGTTGAATGCCGTTCTCCCGTGGCGTCGAGTCGCGAGGCAATGTTCCCAAGTGTCATCTCTTCGCCGCCGTCGTTAGGAACGTACCCCAGCGAGCCGCCGTGGATGGTGACTTGCCGAATGCTCAGAACGTCGGTGAGGCGCATCTCGGCGCGAGGTTCGCTGCTGACGGCATTTTTCGCCGCGCGTACGAGGTTGGACCAGCCGACCAACTCGCCGGTGGAGTTGCAAACAAGGCGCACCGCGGGCGAACTGAGCTCGATGCGTTCGATGACGAGCGGTTCATGCGGTCGAGGGACTTTTCCGAGTTCCAATTGAATCCGCTTTATTGAGATTAATGGGACGGCGTCGCTCGTGAGCGTTACGTCGGAGAGGGTGACGGTGCGGGGAAACCGGTAGTCCAGCTTTCCGAATGAGACGCGCGGATTCAGGCGAGCCTGCAGCGAGGACTGAAGATAGTATCGAATCCAGTCCTCGAGTTCGGTCGAACCGCTTCGGCCGACGAACCACCAGCCCCCGCCCGCCCCGAGTAGGGTAATTCCGACCATCGCCGCCACGATTCGCCCAGTTCGCTGCTTCATTTGAATGGAACTCTTCTCGTTGCCGGATGATACGTGGCGGTCGTGATGGTCCGGCGATCTTTCCAATCAATCTGGACTTGGAGGGCCGGACGAATTCGGTCGGGCGGACGGTTGCCATTTCAACCAGATTTCATAAGGGCTTCATTCAAAATCGGAATCCTTCTGAACAGAAAGGCAATCTGGCTCCGCCTGGCGAGCGAGGTTAGATGGGCCGCAAGTCTGGTGGGCAAAGGTTTGCAGTGGTCCGCTGAACAGCGGCGAGGGATCTTGAAGTTGGCATTTCGGGCGCGGATGGAGTGTCGATCATGGACGCCTTCAGTAACGGGCCGGCTATTGTGAGCCACGAACAGCGGGCGATTTCTGATTTTTCCAGTTGGTTTTCATGGATTTGTGAGACACCTTCGACACCGCAGGAGACGCCGGAAGCTGTCGTCGGTAGTTATCGCGTTCCGGTATCGACGGTCGCTTCCGTTGCAGCGTTTCTGCTGCGTTTTTCACAATACAGGACGCAAAGCGGGTCGCTGATTGAATTTGCAGGTCAATTGGCGCCGAGCGGATTTATCAGTGTGAACGTCCAACGCTGGCGCGAGAACCAGCGCCGCCTGGGGCCCATCATCGCGGAGGCCGCGAACGCGACTGCGATTGCAATCTCGGCTCCTCACGCTTGTGCGAGCGAGGTGCGCGTCGAGCGAGCTTGCGGTCTGGGTTGCGGTGGTTGAAGTCTCCTGGGGACGCGTCCATTTTGAGTCGTTCAAGTCGTCCAGGAGACTCGACGGCCCGCTGGGCCACGAACAACATGCATATCCGCCATAGGAGTTGGACAAGGATTAACGTGGGGCGCTATAGCGATGGGGCGTAGAGGAGTTGTCAGTTCAGATTGACGACGTCCTAAAAGAATAATTCTTCACACCTGTATCATGCCGCACCCTACGATCCGGGCGGTCGATGGACTTGCGCGCAATCGGTTCCGCATGGTACGGCGACGCTTCATGGATTCTTGTCAAGGGTTTGTCGGGCGCAAATCATTATTCGATAAGTATTTGCGGGTTTCGGTTCGCCCGCAGCCGCGTATCGTCCACACGTCGAAGCAGATGAGATCTCGATCGGAAGTCCGGGTCGACGAGCGTCTCGCGCGACGGGCACGAGTGCGGTAACATGAGGTTGGTTTCGTAGATTTGCGCGTGGTACTAAGGCGCGCGGATGAGCCGGCGGTTCTGCCCAAGGCGCCTGCCGATGTACCCGTCCGGGCCAACGAATTGGAGGGCAATTCGTGATCAGTGATCATCCGTCCGGCTCGGGACTGCAGGGCGTTGACGGCCCGGCGGGCGGCGCATTCGATGTTCGCGAGCTGCTGTCGGCGTTACAGGCCGTTGGGGAAGGGAACTTCGCGGTCCGGCTTCCGGGCGATCGGGCGGGAATCGCCGGGCGTGTTGCCGACGCCTTCAATCAGATTGTCTCAGCCAATGAACGCATGGCGCGCGAGCTTGAGCGCGTCGGGCAGGTGGTCGGCAAGGAGGGGCGGACTCGCCAACGGGCCCGGTTCGGACAGACCGGCGGGCAATGGGGACAGATGGAGGTCTCGATCAACTCGTTGATCGACGATCTTTTGTGGCCTACTTCGGAAGTTACGCGAGCGATCTCGGCGGTTGCGCAAGGCGACCTGTTACAGACTGTGCGGCTTGACGTCGATGGCCGGCCACTTGAGGGTGAGTTCCTTCGGTCGGCCATGATCGTGAACACGATGATCCAGCAATTGGACGTGTTCACGTCGGAAGTGACGCGCGTCGCGCGCGAGGTCGGCAGTGACGGGAAGCTGGGCGGGCAGGCCCAGGTGCGCGAGGTCAGCGGCGTCTGGAAGGACCTGACCGAAAGCGTCAATTCGATGGCGGGCAACCTGACCGCCCAGGTTCGAAACATCGCGGATGTCACCATTGCTGTCGCGAGCGGCGACTTGTCGCGCAAGATTACGGTCGATGTGCGGGGTGAAATTCTGCAGCTGAAAGAGGCCATCAACACGATGGTCGATCAGCTTCGCTCGTTTGCGTCTGAAGTTACGCGCGTTGCCCGCGAAGTGGGAACGGACGGCAAGCTGGGCGGGCAGGCGGTCGTGCCGGGTGTGGCCGGTACGTGGAAGGATTTGACGGACAGCGTCAACGCCATGGCGGGCAACCTGACCGCGCAGGTTCGTAACATCGCGGAGGTGACGACGGCGGTCGCGCGCGGCGATCTGTCACGCAAGATCACCGTTGACGTGAAGGGCGAGATTCTGGAATTGAAGAACACCATCAACACGATGGTGGATCAGCTCAACGCGTTCGCCGGTGAAGTGACGCGCGTGGCGCGAGAAGTCGGAACGGAAGGAAAGCTGGGCGGGCAGGCCCTAGTTCCGGGTGTCGCGGGGACCTGGAAGGATTTGACCGAGAACGTGAATTTCATGGCCAGCAACCTGAGCGTGCAATTGCGCGACATGTCGAAGGTGGCGACGGCCATTGCGAGCGGTGACTTGACGCAAAAGATTACGGTCGATGTGCGCGGTGAAATTTTCCAAATCAAAAACGCCATCAACACGATGGTGGACCAGCTTTCTTCGTTCGCCGCGGAAGTGACGCGCGTGGCGCGCGAGGTC
>JAATGM010000031.1 GCA_015654675.1 Planctomycetota bacterium
ATCGCCATCGATGAGCAGGCCATCCAACCCCGGTGGTGGCGGCAGTTTCTACGGCGGCGGCGCCGGGAACCGGCCGGGTGGAGGCGCGGGCAATCGGCCCGGCGGCGCGCCGGGCGGCGGAGGAATGGGAAATCGACCGGGTGGAGCAGGCGGCGGGAATCGTCCGGGTGGCGGTGCGGGAAATCGACCGTCGTCCGGAGATCTCGGGAATTTTCTCGGCATGCCGACGCAAGGCGGCGGTATGGGCGGAGGAATCGGCGGTGGGGCGGGCGGCAACCGACCGGGGCAATTGCCCGCGAATCGGCCCGGCGCCGGAGGCGGAGGGGTTCAGCGGCCCGGTGGTGGCAGCGGTGGCTTGCTTGGACCGGGCGGCGGTAACCGACCTTCGCAGCTCCCGTCGAATCGTCCGGGCGCCGGCGGCGGTGGAATTCAGCGGCCGGGTGGCGGCGGAGATCGTCCGGGCGGTGGTGGGAATCAGCCCGGTGGCGGGGGTGATCGCCCGGGTGGCGATAACCGGCCGGGCGGCGGCGATCGCGGTGGCATCGGTGATCGAGGCGGCCGTGACGGGATCGGGGGACGTGATGGCATTGGAGGGCGCGACGGAATTGGTGGTCGCGATGGAATTGGGGGCCGCGATGGCGTCGGCAATCGTGGCGGCATCGGCGATCGAGGAGGGATCGGCGATCGGGGCAACCGTCCTGGCCGCGGCGATCGAAACGGCTGGAACAACTACCGGAGCAACCGCGCGACCAACATCCGCAACATTTCGGGCAACAACGTCAACTTCAATCGCGTCGCGGCGCGTCCCGGCGGTTGGTGGGGCGGCGGCGGCAGTTATGCGCGCGGATTTGCGCACGGCTGGGCCGGCTCGAACGCGTACCACAACTGGGGCGGTTGCTGGGGATGGCACGGCTGGGGGTCCGGATTCTGGTGGGGCGTTGGAACGTCGGCGATGGCGTTGACGAGCTGGTGCGTGGGGCTGGCCTCGAGCGGTCATAGCGAGCCGATCAGCTATGACTATGGCGACAATGTGTACGTCGATAACAGCACGGTTTACATGGATGGAAAACCGCTGGCATCCGAACAGGAGTATGCGACCCAGGCGATCCAGTACGCCAACGTCGCGGTGCCCGCGCCGCCCGACATAACCGATTCTGCGAAAGAGACGCCGGACCAGGACGCTGCGATGCAGCAGTTCGCAGACAACTGGATGGCGCTGGGCGTGTTTGCCGTTGGACGCGAGCAGGATGAAAACGCGACGCCACGGTACTACCTGCAACTTGCCGTGAGCAAGGACGGCTACATCGCCGGGACGTGCTACGACTCGGTCAACGACAAAACGCTTCCGATCACGGGCTCGGTGGACAAGACGTCGCAACGGGCGGCCTGGAAAGTGGACGACAAAACCGACGTCGTCATGGAGACGGGCATCTACAACCTGACGCAGGAAACGGCGCCGGCGCTGATTCACTTCGGCAAGGACAAGACCGAGAACCGGTTGCTGGTGCGGATGGAGCAGCCCAAGGATGGGCAGGGTGCGGCCGCCCCAGCCGGCGGATAAGCGGCGCGATCGTCAGGTCGTCGGTCCGGCTTCGCGAACTTCGGGCGATGCTCCGGATTCGTACGTCTTGAAGTTCTCACGGAAGAGGCCAGCCAGTTTCTTCGCGGCCACATCGTAGGCGCTCTTGTCGGCCCAGGTGTTGCGCGGTGTGAGGATTTCTGGCGGGACCTCCGGGCACGCTTTCGGCACATCGAAACCGAAGACCGGGTCGCGTCCGGTTTCCACTTTCTGCAATGCGCCGCTGTGGATCGCGTCGAGGATGGCGCGGGTGAAGGCGAGCTTGATGCGCTTGCCGGTGCCGTGCGCGCCGCCGCTCCAGCCGGTGTTGACCAGCCAGGCGCGGGCCTGATGTTTCTTGAGCTTGGCGGAGAGCAACTCGGCGTACTTGCTGGGATGCCAGACGAGAAACGGACCGCCGAAGCAGGGCGAGAAGGTGGCCTGCGGTTCGGAGACGCCCATCTCGGTGCCGGCCACCTTGGCGGTGTAGCCGCTGATGAAGTGATACATGGCCTGGGCGGGCGAGAGGGCGCTGACCGGGGGCAGGACGCCGAAGGCGTCGCAGGTGAGGAAGATGACATCGGTGGGGTGGCCGGCGACGCAGGGAATCTTGGCGCTGCGGATGAACTCGATCGGGTAGGCCCCGCGCGTGTTCTGGGTGATGCTGGTGTCGGTGTAGTCGACGGAGCGATTGTCGACGAGAACGACGTTTTCCATGACGGCGCCGAAGCGCAGGGCGTTGAAGATTTCCGGCTCGGACTCGGGTGTCAGGTTGATGGCCTTGGCGTAGCAGCCACCCTCGATGTTGAAGATGCCTTCGTTGCTCCAGCAGTGCTCGTCGTCGCCGATGAGCTGGCGCTTCGAGTCGGCTGAGAGGGTGGTCTTGCCGGTGCCGGAGAGACCGAAGAGGAGGGATGACTTGCCGGTCTGCCGGTCGGCGGTGGCCGAGCAGTGCATCGAGAGGATGCCGTTTTTCGGGCCGACATAGTTGGCGACGGTGAAGACGCCTTTCTTCATTTCGCCGGCGTACTCGGTGCCGAGGATGACCAATTCTTTTGCCTCGAGACTGAGATCGATGCTGGTCTTGGAGGTCATGCCGGTGGTGAGGCGGTTGGCCGGGAAGGCGCCGGCGTTATAGATGACGAAGTCGGGTTTGCCGAATGCGGCGAGTTCGTCGGCCGTCGGGCGGATGAGCATGGTGTGCATGAAGAGGGCGTGGTAGGGCCGCGAGCAGATGACGCGGATCTTAAGGCGGTACTTCGGATCCCAGCCGGCGAAGGCGTCGACGCAGTAAAGGCGGTCGCGGGTGTTGAGATAGTCGCGGGCGCGCTCGCGGTTGGTCGCAAAGGCCTGTGCGTCCATCGGGATGTTGACGGAGCCCCACCAGACGTCCTTTTCGGATTTGGGATCCTTAACGACGCGCTTGTCCTTGGGTGAGCGGCCGGTCTTGCCACCGGAGTAGGCGACCAGCGCGCCGTTTTCGGCGATGTGGGAATCTTTTTCGTAGCGGATGGCGTGTTCGTAGAGTTCGCCGGGCGGAAGGTTGCGGTGGACTTCGGCGACGGTGAGTTCGTGGTCGTTGAGGTTGAAGGCGGTCATGGTCGTGTCCTCCGATGGTCCGACGGCCGGTCGAGCGATGGAACTCTTTTCTTGTTCCGGGCCATATTCTGCCTTCGGAAGTCGGCGAGTGGAAGGCGTATTGGGGTGTTTCGGGGGTTTTGTTCGCAGGCGCGGATTATTTGCAATGTTCGGCCGCGGCATGAGTTCGCGGCGTGATTGGGGGGTTGAAATGGGGTGAAAAGTGGAACGGTGATCCAGCTTGATGGGTGCGGCGGGCGCGTGGGGCGCGGGCGGCCGCGTTGAGGAGAGGTGGTTGGACGCCGGGGCACTTATTTTTGTCTGCTCGGTCGCGATCTCGCGCGGGATGCGGTTGCTGCCTTATCAGGCGGCGGCGGTGAATCGGGCCGTTCGGCTGACGTGGACCAACTGGGCGCGGCAGACGGGCAAGAGCACCACGTTTGCGCTGCGGCGGATCGTACGCGCCATTCGGCGCGGGCGATTGCAGGTGTTGCTGTCGGCGGGGGAGCGGCAGAGCCGCGAGTTGATGGCGAAGGTGGCGAGTCTGTGCGGCGACCTGGGGGCCGCCTGTCGCGTGCGCGAGGCACGCGAAACGCTGGGGGACGTGCGCAAGCTTGAAGCGCGGCTGGCCGGCATGCTGCGGCTGGTGGGGCTGCCGGCCAATCCGATGACGGCGCGGGGCTACTCGGGCGACCTGCTGCTCGACGAGTTTTCGATGCACCGCGACGACGACGCGATCTGGGCGGCGCTGTTTCCGTCGCTGCTGCGCGGCAGCGGCGAGCTGGACGTGGCCTCGACGCCGCGCGGCCGGAAGAATGCATTTCATCGACTGCTCTCCAACGCACTTTTTTCGCATGAAACGATGTCGGTGCATGAAGCGATCGAGCGCGGGCTGGCGATCGACGTCGAATCGCTGCGGGCGTCGATGGATGACCCGGTCGCGTTCCGGCAGGAGTTTGAGTGCGAGTTCGTGGATGAAGCGACTGCGTTCATTCCGCACGAGTTGATCTTGCGCTGTGAGGATGCGTCGCTGGCGAAGCGGCTGGACGAGGCGCGGCTGGGGACGCGCGAGGCGGCGATTTATCTTGGCGTGGATGTGGGGCGGGTGCGCGATCTGACGGTGATCTGGATCTGGGAGGCGGCGGCCGGCGGGTTGTATGTGACGCGCGGGGTTGTTGAGTTGGCCGGAACGCCATTTGCGGCGCAGCGGGCCGAGTTGGAGCGGTTGCTGGCGCGGCCGGCGGTGCGGCGGTGTGCGATCGACCGCACGGGGCTGGGGGCTCAGCTCGCGGAGGAGCTGGCGGCGCGATTTGGGGAGCAGCGGGTGGAGCCGGTGAACTTTACGGCGGAGACGAAGAGCGAGATGGCCGGTCGGCTGCGGGTGCTGGCCGAGCGGGCCATGTTGCGGATTCCGGCGGACGAGGCGATTCGGCGCGACTGGCACTCGTTGGCGCGGATCGTGACGACGGCGGGGAACGTTCGCTTCGAGGGGGATCGCGGGAGCGGCGGGCATTCGGATCGATTCTGGGCGGCGGCGCTGGGGTTGCAGGCGGCGCGGAAGCCGGGCGGTGTGATCGAGTATGTCGGGGCGGGGGCGTTTGCGTTTGGGCGGGAGGGGGCTTGGTGAATACCAAAAAGAATTGCGGCCCTTCGACCCTTCGACTGGCTCAGGGCGGGACAAGCTCAGGGACCGTGAGGAGCGATGTGATGAACGGATTGGTTCGGCGCGTGGTGAATGCGGTTCGCGGCGGGCGCGAGCGGGTACGCGGTGGCGTGATCGCTGCGCCGCGCGAGCGTGATTCGTGGCGGAGCTATCCGGCTGACGGGCTTACGCCGCAGCGGATGGCGGCGGTGTTCAAGGCGGCGGATGCGGGTGATCTAACGGAGCAGATGGCGCTGTTCGAGCAGATGGAGGAGAAGGACCCGCACCTGTTCTGCGTGGCGAACACGCGACGGCTGGCGGTGACCGGGCTGGCATGGCGGATCGTGTCGGCGAGCGAGGTGGATGCCGACGGCGGGTTCGATCGCCCGGCGGCCGACGAAGCGGCGGCGTATTGCCGGGCGGCGCTGCGGCGGATCGAGCGGCTGGATGAGGCGCTGCAGCATGTGTCATTGGCGGTGGGGCGGAACGTGGCCGTGGCGGAGCTGGTGTGGGAATTGGGGGCGGATGGGCCGGTGCTGGTGGACATCGTGCCGGTGGAGTTTTCGCGGCTGGTCATCGGGTCGCGCGGCGAGGTGCGCGTGCTGACGGAGGAGCAGCCCAACGACGGGATCGAGCTGCCGGCCAACAAGTTCATCGTGCACGCACCGCATGCGGTGAGCGGATCGCCGGCACGGGGCGGGCTGCTGCGGGCGTCGGCGCTGGCTTATCTGGGCAAGCAATTCGCGCTCAAGGACTGGCTGATCTTCGCGGAGATCTTCGGGATGCCGCTGCGCGTGGCGCGGTATGAGCCGCATGCGACGCCCGATGAGAAGCGCGAGTTGTTGGACATGCTGCGGCGGCTGGGAGCGGATGCGGCCGGGGTGTTTTCGAAGGCGGTCGAGCTGGACATCAAGCAGACGCGCGTGCCGGGCGACACGAATCCGTACGAGTCGCTGTGTCACTATTTCAATCGCGAGCTATCGAAGGCGTGGCTGGGGCAGACGCTGACGACCGACACGGCGCGATCGCTGGCGAACCTGGGGGCGGCCGAGGTGCACGATCGCGTGCGGCGCGACCTGCGCGATGACGACATCGTTAAGGAAGCGCGGACGATGCGGCGCGATCTGCTGGCGGTACTGACGCGGGTGCGGTTCGGGGCGGAGGTCGAGCCGCCCTATTTTCGCAGGGAACCGGAGCGGCCGCGGGATGCGGCGGGGTTCGCCAAGATGCTTGGCACGGCGTTGAATGAGCTGGGGGTGCGCGTTCCGGAGGGGTGGGCGCGGGCAATGTTGGGGATTCCGGGGGCGAGTGAGGGTGAATCGGTGTTGCAGGATCTGAATCGAAAGGAGTGAGCATGACGAGCGTGATGGAGTTGGCGGAGCGGCGGGTGAGTTCGGTGGCGCTGGAGGCGACCAGCGGCGGCAAGCTGCCGACGCGCGTGCTGCTGGTGCCGTGGGGCGAGGTGGTGAGCGAGCATGGTGCGTTCGTGATGGACGACGAGGCGGCCAAGCTGACCATCGCGGCCTTTGAGTCGCACGGGACGGACCTGCCGATCGACTACGAACACCAGACGCTGGGCGGGCAGTTCAGTTCGCCGAGCGGGCAGGCGCCGGCCGCGGGCTGGATCAAGCGGATCGAGGCGCGGGCGCCCAGCCCTCACCCCGACCCTCTCCCAGGGGGAGAGGGGGAGGCGGCGGGGCTGTGGGCCGACGTGGAGTGGACCGAGCCGGCTCGTGAGCAACTGGCCGCGCGGCAGTATCGCTATCTCTCGCCGGTGGCGCTGGTGCGCGGTGACGATCGGCGGATGGTCGGGCTGCACTCGGCGGCGCTGACCAACAAGCCGGCGATCGTGGCGATGCGGCCGGTGGTGAATAAGGCGGGCGATGTGTGGGAGGAGTTGCGGGGGGCGGTTTATCCGCCGATGCGTCGCGGCGTGTTCACGGGCGGCGAGACACAGGAGGAACTCGCGGCCGGCGCGGTGGCGCGGATTCGCGATCTGACTTCGCAGCTCGCGCGGCGGACGGCGTCAGAGCTGGTTTCGCAGGCGCTAGCGTCGGGCAAGCTGCTGCCGAGTCAGCGGCCGTGGGCCGAGCAACTCGTGCGGCAGAACCAGTCGGCGTTTGAGACGTGGCTCGAGGAAGCGCCGGTAGTGGTGGCCGCGGGTCGGACGCGCGGGCCGTCGGGCGAGCGCGACGTGCGGCGCGAGGCGATTGCGGCGCGGGCGCGGGCGGAGTATCGCGCGGCGGGGCGGTTCATCTCGGGGATCTGCACGGAGGAGGCGTTTGTGGCGGATGCGGTGAAGCGAATGGCAAAGAGCGAATAGCGAATTGCGAACGAATTCAGAAGGGATCGGTGAAATATGGCGTTGACGGCGAATCGGGAAGTGAGCCGGTATGTGGATCAGGAGTTGCGCTCTTATCGCGTGGCTGGCGGGGCGCATGTTTTCAAGGGAGCGTTTGTCGGGCTGAACCGGGCCACGGGCTATGCGCGGGCACTGGCGTCGGGCGATGCGTTTGTCGGTATCGCTTACGAGGAGGCGGACGCTACCGGGGCTTCGAACGGCGACAAGTCGGTGCGGGTGTTTACGCAGGGGGATTTTCTGCTGGCCGTCACGGGTACGGTGATCACCTCGATCGGCCGGCCGGTGTTTGTATCGGGCGATGATGCATTGTCGCTGACGTTGGCAGCGGGCGTAGCGCGGGTGGGGCGATGCGTGGATGTGCCGTCGGACGGGACGGCCATCGTGCGGATCGAGACGCTCGAAGACGCCCAGGAGGTGCGTTACGCGAACGTGCCGCTGGCGAGTCTCACGAGCGGGGCGACCACCAACCCGGTGATGATCACGCACAAGCCGTGCGTGATTCTCGCGGCCGAGGTGGTGTTCAACACGAAGCCGGACGCGGGGAATCTCGACGTGGGCGTGGGCAATACGACGCCGAATGAGATCGTGAGCGCGTTCAACCTGACGTCGCTGACGAACAACGTCAGGTCGGCGCTGACGCTGGCCGGTTCGGCGGTGGCGGCGGGAGCGCGAATCTGGGCGCGGGTGGGCTCGGCCACGAGCACGGCGGGCGTGGGTGGAATCCTCACGCTGCGATATGTGGAGATGCCGTAGTCGCCCTTCGACAGGCTCAAGGACCGAATTGAATTGCGACGAGCGAATAGCGAATTACAGAACGAAAGTCGGGGAGTGAAACATGGCTGTGATTGATACGGGGTTGTTGACGAAGGGGCTGCGGAGCGAGTTTTTCAATCGGTTTGACGGGACGCCGGTTCACTATCGCGATCTCGCGACGCGGATTGTGTCGAACGCGGACCGCGAGACATACAAGTGGCTCGGGACCGTGCCGAAGATGCGCGAGTGGGGCACCGGCCGGCTGGCGCAGGGGCTGCGGACGGAGTCGTACTCGGTCGAGAACCTGAAGTACGAATCGACCATCGAGGTGGATCGTGACGAGATTTCGGATGACCAGACCGGGCAGATCCGCATCCGCATCGGCGAGCTGGCGCAACGGGCGGCGACGCACAAGGACTATCTGATCTCGCAGTTGCTGCTGGCGGGCGAGTCGAGCGGGCTGGCGTATGACGGGCTGCCGTTCTTCAGCGATGTGCATGTGTCGGGGGCGTCGGGTTCGCAGTCGAATGCGCTCGAGCCGTCGTCGGGCAGTCCGTCGTCGCCGACGGTCGAGGACTTCAAGGGGGCGATGACTGACGGCATCGCCGCCATGCTTGGCTTCAAGGATGACCAGGGCGAGCCGATGCTGATCGACGCGTCGGGACTGGTGTGCGTGGTGCCGCCGTCGATGTACTTCACGGCGCTGGAGGCGATCAACGCGACGGTGATCGGGAACCGGTCGAACGTGCTGGCCAGTGCGGCGCGGGTGGTGGCCATGCCGTGGCTGACGAGCGAGACGACGTGGTACCTGCTGAAGACCGACGGCGTGGTGCGGCCGTTCATCTTCCAGGATCGCGAGCCGGTCGAGTTCAACGCGCTGACGGCCGAGTCGGAGGAGGGGTTCATGCGCGAGAAGTTTATCTACGGCGTGCGGGCGCGGTATCGCCTGACGTATGGCTACTGGCAGCACGCGGTGTTGCTGCGGTTCTCGTAGTCGGTTGGGAGTTGGAGCGCGGCGGCGGGGAAAGGGTGGCGCCCCGCCGCCGCTGCTGGGGAGGTGGGCGATGAGTTACATCACGGCGGCGGATATCGAGGAGCGGCTGGGCACGGCGGCGTATGTGCAATTGACCGACGACGCGGGGAGCGGCACGGCGGATTTGGACAAGGTGGAGGAGGCGCGGGCGGGGGCCGAGGGCGAGGCCGACAGCTATTTCGCGATGCGATATGCGACGCCGGTGGATCTGACAGCGCATCCGGAGCTGGCGGCGGTGCTCAAGAGCTTTGTGCTCGACATCGCCGAGTATCGGCTGCACGCGCGGCGGCCGCCGATGCCGGCCGATGTCGTGCGGCGGCGCGGCGAGGCGATTGCGTGGCTCGGTCGCGTGGCGAGCGGGGCGGTGCAACTGCCATCGGCGATTACGCCGGCCACGAGCGCGGCGCGAGTGGTGGCGGTGACGGGGGAGGAACGCATGTTCACGCGCGAGACGTTGCGCGACGCGTGAGCGAGCAGGGGGTCGGGGCATGTCTTATCTGGGTGATATCGAGAGCAGTTTTGTGGATCGGATCGCGGGGACGCTGGTGAGCGGCGTGCCGCTCATGGGGGCCGTGCGTGGCGCGACCGGCGTGTTTCGACCGGCCATGCGCGCCGCGCTGCTGCGCGAGCGGACGCCGGCGGCATACGTGAGCGTGCTCGACGAGGCGACTGTGGCCGGTACGGCGACGGCGCGCGGGCCGCGCTGCGCGGTGTATGCGGCCACGCGGAGCTTGCGGCTGACGTCGAACCCGCGCGAGGGGGATGCGGCCGAGGTTGGCGTGTTCGAGGTGATCGGGCGGCTGCGCGGCCGGCTCGACTACTTCGAGGTGATTGCGGGGCGGAAGGCGCTCGGGCTTACGGTGAAGCTGCTCGAAGGCGACGAGCGCACGGCCATCGCCGAGTTGCTCTATCGCGTCGAGACACCCACTGCGGGATTGATGTTCGACGGCTCGATGCTGGGCGGCCCGGCCAGCATCACGACGCGCGGGCTGCGCTCGCCGTTCGTCGAGCCGCCGGGCGTTCCGCCGGCCAATGAGCTGATCTGGAGCGGCGAGTTCCGCGGGGTGAACGATGCCGCGGTGGATGGGTCGATCTCGGCCATTGAGGCATTGATCGGGGCCGCGACAACCGGCGAACTCGTCGATGAGGCGGGAACTGCATGGCCGGGGATGCGAATTGTCGAGTGGTGGGAGGAACGGCCGCGATTTACTGACCCACATCTGAACATGGTTGCCCAGCCGGCCGGGATGCGTTTTCAACAGGATTAGCCAGCGCGCGGCAGCACTGAAACGGCCGGGTCCGGAAAGCTCCGCGTTTTCAATGCAGGCGCGGGGGTAGCCGCGCAGAAGTTGCCGAAGCTATCGGCGTGGGCGGGCCCGCGTCGATAGGGCTGAGAACCACGGATCGGCCGCGCGGCGGACGACTTCGTAAATCGCTGAGAGGAGGACGGGTCATGAAAACGGCTGCCGGTATTTTGGCGCTGGCTTTGATCGCATCTCCGGCCGGGGCGGCGCTGATTACGGCCGACACACTCGGCAACGATAACGCCACGACGAACGACTACTACGGCGTGCAGTTCGTGTCGGGTGAGGGGAGCGTCCGGTCAGTCACTTTTGACGTTTCGGGCACGGCCGGGGCGATGTTTGATTTTGATGGCGTGGGGAATTTCGCCGCCGGAACGAATCCGGTGGTGCGCGTGCCATCGCTGGTGGGCCTGTCGCCTTCGGATTTTAGCTATGTATGGAACAGCGCGGCCGGGCATCCGAGTGTGCTGACGATCGATTTTGCGCCGGGCTCGTTTACAGCCGGCGATTCCTTTCGGTTCGGGGCTGACACCGACTTTCTCGTGACCGATCCGGCGCCGGGGCGCGTGTTCGGAATGGCGGGCGTGCCGTTCACGGTGCGGATGGAAAGCGGTTCGGAGGCGAGTGCTGCGTTCACGCAGGTTGGCAGCACGATGTCAGGTGCAGCTGTGTCGGTCGCGCCGGAACCGGCGACGGTCTGCTTCCTGCTGATGGGGCTATTGGCGCGTCGAGCGTCCACACGGTGGTGATCGCGATCGAGGAGGGTGTGCAGTCGAGGTGCAGTTTGGAAATGGGGCGCGGAGCGATTGGCAATGTTCAACAGTCGTGCGGTGGAGGGCATCGTCATGTGCGTTGAGAGCTATAAACGTGCCGCGATCGATCACGAACCGGGCTGCGTGCTTGCGCGTATCGAGGGTACATGGGGCTGGTCGACCGGACCTCCGCGGTGAGCCGCATCGGCGCTTAAGCCGATTTCGAGCGGCGCTGCGGTTGGATCGGCCAGGTCGACAGCCAGACCGGGTCCACCTAGCATCTGGTCATGTCCGTCGTTCGGCTGATGCGCGAGATTCGATTCTCAATCGATCGTGATTGGGCGGGGGCGGCGCACGGGGAAGAAGGGTTCAGCGGGGCACATCCGGTTTCCAATTCGTGGGGCGGCTGGCCCTCGGCGGTCGGCATCGCGCCCTACCTGACTTTGCGGGCCTATGTCGATGGTCCGCCCGATCCGGTCACGGGGTATCTGGTCAACATCCGGCTGATCGACGTCCTGCTGCGCGAGAAGGCGATTCCGCTGGCGGCCCAGCGGCTGCGCGAGTTCGGCGTGAAGGCCACCGGCGAGCGCCTGGTGCAGGGGCTTTGGTCGGCCGTCGCGCCGCATGCTCCGGAGCCGGCGCGGCTGCTCGCGCTCAAGCTGGGGACGACGCCGCATGTTCATTTCGAGGTCGAACGAGGAGCACCTGAGATGGTCCGGCTCACGCAGAGTTTCGAGTTTTCGGCGGCCCATCGGCTGCACGTCGACCGGTTGAGCGACGAGGAGAATCGCCGCGTCTTCGGCAAGTGCAACAATCCGCGCGGCCACGGTCACAACTACCAGGTCGAGGTGAGCGTGGTGGGGCGGCCGGACGCGACGAGCGGGTGCGTGCTGCCGTTGCCGCTGCTCGAGCGGATCGTGAAGGAGCGCGTGATCGACCGGCTCGACCACACGCATCTCAATCTGGATACAAAAGAGTTCGCGACTCTGAATCCGTCGGTGGAAAACATCGCCATCACGGTCTGGAAAATGCTGGCCGACCAGGTCAGCCCGGCCAAGCTGGACTGCGTGCGGGTGTGGGAAACGCCCAAGACATACGCGGAATATCGGGGAGAATAGCGGGTTTGGCCGCGTTTTTGGGGCAAAAACACTTTCTGCCGGCCGGGCGTCGTGGGTAGAATTGTGGCAGGGGCGGTGTCGTGGTGCGCGCCGTCCGGGGAGGCGGGAGAATCCATGTCGAGTTTTCGCAATCGAAGAGGACTTACAGCCGCACTGGCGGCGGCGGTCGTGGGAGTTTCGGTCTGCCCCGCGCTGGCGATCAAGATTGTGTCTTACAATCTCCTCAACTATCCCGGGACCAGTGCGGCCGAACGCGACCCGCTCTTTCGGACGATCCTGAACGATCTTCAGCCCGACATTGTGATGGCGGGCGAAGTTCAGAACGCGACGGCGGCGGCGCTGTTTCGTAACAACGTCCTGAATATGGTCAATCCGGGGGCGTGGGTCGAGGACATGCACGTCGATTGCGGTGACACGGACCAATCGCTTTTCTACCGGAGCAGCGTTGTTTCGCAGGCAGGCGTGGGTGCGGATCGGTTGACGATCATCGGGTCGACGCCGCGGACGTCACCGCGCTGGAAGCTGCAACTTGCCGGGTATACCCAACCGAGCAGTGCATTCTATATATATGGATGCCATCTGAAGGCGAACGACACGACCACCGACGCCGCCGAGCGCACTTCGGGGGCGAATCTCATCCGCGCGGACGCGAACAATTTTCCGGCCGGGACGCGGTTCATGGTCGCAGGCGATATGAACTTTTATCGCATGTCTACCGAGCCGGCCTACACCAGTTTTACGGGGTCGCAGGCCGACAACGACGGCCGGCTGGCGGACGTATTGAATCCGTCGTTGGTCCTGCAGGAGTGGCACAACAGCATGGCGCTGCGGCTCATGCACACGCAGTCGCCGCGCGCGAGCAATCCTTCGTATTCGGGCGACGGGGCGACGGGCGGGATGGATGATCGCTTCGATTTCATCTTTGTTTCGACCGCGCTCAACGGCGGAACCGGGCTTTCGTATGTGTCAGGGACTTATCGCTCGGTTGGGAACGATGGAAATCGTTGTTGCAATTCGGCGGTGAATAACCCGTTGCCTAACCTGGACGTTTCGAACGACGTCGCGAACGCACTGTGGGGCGCGGCCGACCATCTGCCTGTGCTGCTTCAGCTCCGGTCGCCGGCGCGCGGCACGATTTCGACGCCGACTCTGGCATTCGGCTCGGTGCTGATCGATTACAGCGCGACGCAAACGCTCACCGTCAGCGACGCCGCGTCGGTCCCGGGCGAGTCGATGACCTATCAGTACGCCTCGGCACCGCCGGGGAGTTTCGTCGGGCCGGGCGGCGTTTTGTCGGCGGCCGCGGGCGTGTCGAACAACGACTCCGTTTCAATGGATACGAGCACCGCCGGCGTGAAGGACTTGTCGCCGGCCCTGACGATTTCGACCAATGCCGGTGAGACGCCCACGATCAACGTGGCCGCAACGGGCACGGTGCTCAATCATGGCGTGCCGTCGAGCGATCAAAGTTCGCAACAATTGTCGGGCGTGGTGGATTTCGGCTTGCACGCGCCCGGCGGCTTTTCGCAGCAGACGGCCACGATCTACAACGTCGGCTTCGATGGGCTGCAGGCCCCCGTGGAGATTTATGACGCCTTTTTCAGCGGACCCGACGCGGCGCGGTTTTCGCTCGTGGATCTGCCTTCGTTTTTTGCTGACGGCACGCCGGCATTCATTTCGATTTACTTTGACGACACGGGCGTGACGCCCGGGGCGAGCTATTCGGCGTCGGTCGAGTTCGTCACGGCGGACGACACGAGTCTGCCGGGGGCCGCGTCGCTCGACAGCGTGACGTTTACGCTGCTGGCGGGCGTGCCGGCCGTGAAGGGTGATTTCAACTTCAACGCGGTGGTGGATTGTTCGGACATCGCGCCGTTTGTGGCGGTGCTGCTCAATCCGCCGGGCGCGACCGTCTCACAGCGCTTTATCGCCGACATGAACGACGACACGCGCAACGACGGAATTGATATTCAACTCTTCCGCAACGCGCTTATTTGCCCGTAGCCGGGGCGGCGTAGAGCTCTTCGTAAACCTCGGTGATCCCCGAAAAGGTCGCGCCGGCCGCGTTCACGATCGCGGCCCGCTGGGCCGGCGTCAGCTCGATGGCGTCCATGTCGGCCCGGAAAGCGCCCCAGTATTCGCGCTGCTTGTCGCCGTAGGGGTCGAGGTAGCGCGTGCCCGCTTCGCCGGCGAACTTGTAGGTTCGGCGGACGACCTGCGTGAGCATCTTCGAACCGTTCTTGCTGCCTTCGAGCACGTAGTGGACGCCGAGCAGGGCGAGCGGCTCATCGGCCGCCAGTAGGTCGAGCGTGTCGATCATGCGCTGCGTGGCGGGAACCGGTGCGATGTCGGCGATGTCGCGGCCGAAGTAGGCCAGGTCTTCGCGGAGGTAGGGCTCCTGATACTGATAGTCGCGGACGACGGCGGCCACGGCCGGATTGCGGCGGGCCAGGGTGCGGAGGTGGGCCTCCAGCGCGCGATGCAGGCAGAAGAGCTGGACGAGCGATTCAACGTAGTGCTCGCGCGCGAGCGTTCCCGCGATCATGGCCTGCTGAAAGCCGGTCTTCTCGGCGCGGTCGTGCAGGGTGCGCGTGTCGGTTCGCAGTCGCATCATGATCGAATCGGGGGTAGTGACGGCGGTCATTCTGATACTCCGGGTAAAACAGGGTGATGATCTGTTCAGTCGGTCACGAGCCGGGCGTCGGCCGGGCGCGACGGCTGCCGATCATTAGCGGCGATGATACCCCTGGCCGCAAGTATGGGGAGGATGATCCACAGCAATCCCTTAATCAGGAAGAAGGCGAAGCCGGCCGCACCCAGGCGTCGAAGCCAGGGGTGTCGAGCGTGGGTCTGCGGGTCGATCAACGCGGCGGTCTGCGGGGTGGACATCGGCGCTCCTAATTGAGACTGAGTCTCAGTCTCCAAAAAAGTAGCCGGGTACAGCCGATGTCGCAAGGGGCCTGGGCGAAAAAAAACGTGCGAATTTGGGACGTCCGCCGACGCGCGAAATCTTCCGGGTTGTGCAGCGGATCAGGCGGTTGTGAACGGGATCGCGGTGGGCAGCGCGTCAGTCGGCGTCTGAATCTTCATCTTCTTCATCGGCCGCGTCGCCGTCGGACTCGCCGTAGGGAATCGAGCGCTCCTTGTCGCCTTCGCATTTCAGGCAGCGCTTAGCGAACGGAAGGATTTCGAGCCGCTTGCGCGGGATGGGCTTGCCGCAGGTGGCGCATGCCCCATAGATGCTCGAATCGAGACGCGCGAGCGCTTCCTCGACTTCGTCGAGCTGAGCGGCCTCGATCGACAACAGGCCGGCGGTCAGTTCGTCTTCGAAGCCGTCGGACGCGCGATCGGCGATGTCGGACGGATCGCCGTCGTTCGAGGCCAGTTGGTCGCGGCCCGAACGGACGACGTTGTTGATCGACAGGCGGCGCTGCAGAAGCGCCGAGCGAATGCCGTCCAGGAATTCCTTGTCGAATGTTGCCGCGGATTGCACGAGTATCGCCCTGGCAGGTCCGGTCGGCTTGGGCAGAGGCGGCGGCGCGACGGCGGCCTTCGCAACGGGCGCTGGTTTGGCGGCGACCGGTTTTGCCGGGGCCGGCTTGGCCGCGGGCTTTGCGGCGGGGACTGGTTTTGCGGCGACGGCCTTGGCCGCGGGTTTTGCGACCGGGGCCGGCTTGGTGGGCGATGGACGAGCGGGCTTGCGCGAAGTTGCCATAGGGTCTTTCTATTTCGAGGTTGGCGAGGCGTTACTGCCGCCGATATTCCGTCCCCTGATCCCCAGGGGGCCATGTACCATGCAATTGTATAGCTCTCAAGTCAAGCGTTCGGCAAGCCCCAAGTATCGATTTACTGCGCTTTTAGTTTTTTTCGTAACTCCCTTTGCCGCCACGAGCAGGGAGCGATTTTAGCCCTCCAGGGTGGAACGGTGATCCAGCTTGATACGCGGACGCGGCGTTTTGGTTCGCGCCGCGGGAAAGCGAGGGATCGATGTTGCGAAGGGTGCGAAACGGTTTGGCGGGCTGGCTGGTGATGGCGATCGCGCCGCCGGCGGGCTGCGTGGGCCATGCCCAGGTCGAGCTGGCGGCGGCCGACGCGATGGATTCGGTCGCGTCCGAGACGACGCGGGCGCTGGACGAATACGACCACGAGACGCGCGCGGCCGACGGTGAGCGGCAGCGACGCGTGATCGCGGCGTTTGTCGAGCGGACGAAGAAGGACCACGCCAACGAGGAGGCCATGGCGGGTCACGAGACGATGGTGGCCGCGGCGCTCGAGGCGATTGATGCCGATCGTGAGGCGGCCCGGCTGCGGCGGACGCGGGCCGGCGACAACGTGGCCGTGTTGCGCGAGACGGCGGCGGGGCTGCGGCGCTTCGGCGTCGACTCGATGCGGCTGGATGACGAGATGCGCCGCTACGTCGAGTCGCTGATTGACGCGCGCAAGCGGAGCGTGGCGGCGGGTACGCCCACCACGGCCCCGGCGGCCGCGAGTGATGGCGCGAAGGGAGGCAGGTGATGGCAAGCGTAACGGAGGCGCTGGACCGGCTGGTCGGCGCGGTGGATCAGGCGGCGTCGCAGGCCGATGGGGGCGCGACGACGCCTTCGCAGCGGGCGCGCGACGCGATTGACGAAGTGCTCGAAGGCCCGCGGCGGACGACGCAGGTCGTCTCGCTGGGCGAGAGCGAGGTGGTGGCGGCGTTTCGCCGCGAGTTGGCCGACGGGTTCATCCGCATCGATACGGTGAACCAGTTGCTGCGGCTGGTGTCGGCGGTGGTGGAGCGGATCGTCGCGGCCTGATGGCAGCGACGGCGTGAAGGAGGGGTTCTCATGGCGGCGTCCGTATCGTGGGAGACCATTGCGGCGGTGGCGGGGACGGTTTCGGCGCTGGCGGGTCCGCCGCTGGCCGTGATCGTCTCCCATGTGCGGGCGATCCGCGAGGACCAGCGGACGACGCACGGCGATTTGCGGCAGCGGATCGAGCAACTCGACGGTGACGTGCGCCGGCTGGAGCGCTCGGTGGAAGAGGTACAGCGTGCCTACACGACGAAGGACGAATGGCTGCGCGAGACGATGCTGGCGAGGCAGCAGCTCGAGCGGCTGAGCGAGGTGCTGGCGCGGCTTCAGGCCGACATGGAGAACATTCGCGGCTTGGTGAACCACTTCGGGCGGGCGACGAATGCGATTGTGGAACTGGCGGACCGGGTGGCGGGGCGGGGTTGAATATTGCGGTTGCCCGAGGCGCGGAATTATCATCGCGTTGTCGGCGTGGTTGTCCGTGCTTTCGGGCCTGCGTCGAAAGGGAAGGACGGGCACGCTCAATGTCTTCTTCCGAATCTATCCCGCCGAATCCGCCGCCTCCGCCGGTTGCGCGGATGGCTCCGCCGACCGTGGCCGAAATGCTGCCGGCCGCGCCGCCGGTTGTTGCTCGGTGGCCGTTTGCGATCGGCGTGGTGCTCATCGTTTATGCCGGGTTGCATTTGCTTGGGGGCGTTTGCTCGCTTGCCAGTCCGCTTTGGAATGCGATGATGAAGTCCGGGCCGGCGGGGCCGGGATGGTCGAAATCGTGGCCGTGGCCGAGCGCTGGGCGGGCTGGTCGGTCGGACTGGGAATCGTCGGCATAGCGCTGGCGGCGTTCCTGCTGGCGTTGGGAATCGGCTTCCTCAATCGGCGGCGCTGGACGATCGGTTATGCACGCATCTGGTGTTTCGCGCAGATTTGTCTCGCAATCGGGAATAGCATCCTGGGATTTGCAATCCAATCTGAGCTGGTGAAGGCGATGGCGACGAGTGCGCCAAGGATGGGCCCGGGCGGGGCACCACCACTCGCGGCGTTCGCCATCGGCGCGAAGGTCGGCTTAGTCGTGGGCCTGCTCTGGGGTGCGGGCGTACCAATTTTCCTGCTCACCTGGCTCGCGCGCCGTTCGGTAAGCACCGAGTGCGCGACCTGGACCTCGGCCGGTCGCAGTGGAGTCGCGAATGCGTTGCCGCGGGTGTGACTACCGTCTGTGGAACATCGCCTCGCGGAAGTGTCCCGAGTGCGGCGCGGCGTTTCTGCCCAGCCAGTATGAGTTCGTGCCCAACAGCGTGCAGTTCTGCTGCCCGCATTGCCGCCAGCCCTATTACGGCACCGGTCCGCGCGGGGCGCTCGTGCCGGCCGCGTTCAACTGCGTGAAATGCAACGCGCCGATCGCGATGGACGAGATGGTGCTGCTGCCGGCTGCGGGCGTCGAGGAGGATTCGACCGAGCCGCGCCCCATGCCGTGGCTGGATCGCGCGAAGCTCGGGCGATTTCGGGCCTGGTTTCAAACTGTCAAATTGTCGCTGACCAGGCCGGGCGAATTGATTGAGTCGACACCGGCGCGGGCGGGCACGGGCGACGCGATGCGGTTCGTCGCGATGAACAGTCTGGTCAGCATTACGGTCATGATGGGCTTGGTTTTTGTGATCCCCTTCGCCTTTGTGCTCTTCGGCCGGCCGGGATCGATGCGTGGCGCCGGCTTTGGACTGTTAGCTTTCCCGGTGGTGGTTGCCGGGGCCACGTTGTGCCAGATGTTCATGGCGTTCGTGTGGAGCTGGGCAGCTCACGGTGTCTTGCGGCTGACGGGAGAAACCGCATCGGGGCGGGCCCGAACGGCGCAGGGAATCTATTACGGCAGCGGCGGGAATCTCCTGACGCTGGTTCCATGCCTGGGGGCCTATTTCGGCTGGATCGGCTGGGTGGTCAGCGCGACGATGATGGTTCGCCGCGGGCAGCGCGTCTCCGGGCTCCGCGCGGCGTTTGCCACGGCCGGGCCGCCGGTGGTCGCACTCGTGCTTTTCGTGACGGTCTATGTGGGGTTTTTGTTCCTGGGAATTTCGTCCGGTCGTTTTGTGACGACACGACCGGCGGTGGTGCTCGTTCCGCTGCCGTCCTTGCAGGCCATCGTGGATCATGCGCGCTCGCACGGCGGCAAAGCGCCGCGGCATATTGCGGAACTGTTGTGGGGCGGCACGCTTTTACCCGACGAGCTGGTGGCCTCCGGGCTGGATAGCGACGCCGAGCAGATCGCCATTGGTTCTACGACGATCGGGCAGATGCAATCTATGCCGCTCAGCCAGCGCGAAAGCGTCATCAACCAGTTTGTGAGTTCGCTGCCGTCCGACCGGAAGCCGTATCGCTTTGGCGACTATGTGTTCGCGCACGAGGGCGTCGTCTTCAACGGAACAAATAGCCAGATGTGGGTCATCATCGAATGGCCGGTCGGCCAGACGCCCACCTTCGTCCGCATCGGCCGGGCCGACGGTAGCACGACCGCTTTGCCCATGCAGCAATTCTTAAGCGAGCTGATACGGCAGAACGCGCTGCGAACCAGCATGGGACTTGAGCTCATACCGTTGCCATTGCTCAGTCCGGCAGGCCGAAGCTGATCCGGTCATTTTCGCTGCGGAATCGGGAGGTCGAGCCGCGTGAGGACCATCTTCAGGTCTTCCCATGCCTTGCCCTTCTCGCCCGGGCTGCGGAGCAGATAGGCGGGGTGGAAGGTCGGCATGAGCGGCGTTGGTTCGCCGATCATGGACGAGCCCGAGATGAAGAAATCGTGGAAGCGACCGCGCAGGCGGGTGATGCCGTCGCGCGTGTTGAGCAGCGTCTGCGCCGCCGGGCCGCCAAGGGCGACGATGACATCGGGCTGGATGATCTGGAGCTGCTCGAACAGGTAAGGCGAGCATGCGGCGATCTCGTCTGAGGCCGGGGTGCGGTTGTCCGGCGGGCGGCACTTGAGCACGTTGCAAATGAAGACGTCGTCGCGCTTCAGCCCCATTCCCTTTTCGATCATCGCGGTGAGTAGCTCGCCGGCGCGGCCGACGAAGGCCAGTCCGGTGCGATCTTCGTCCGCGCCCGGCGCCTCGCCGACAAAGACGATCCGCGCGGCCGGCGATCCTTGACCGAAAACGGTCTTCGTCCGCGTTTTGCAGAGCCCGCAGCGGATGCAGGGCTTCACGCGCGTGTTGTCGATCGTTTCGAGAGTTCGGACGCGATCGGCCAGCGCGGCGGAATCGTCGATCGTGTGGATGCGAACAGGCCCAGCGGGAGCTGCCGGGCTCGGTGCGGACGACGGTGCTGACGGCGCGTGAACGGCTGCGGCGCGTTGCAGCGCGACCGGAATTGCCCGCGCGCCGAGAATGGCGTCGGCTTCAAAGCGGGTGCGCAGGGCTGAGCGAAGATCGTCCATGTGAGATTCTCGATCGACAGCATACTCGCGCGGCTGCGCGGGGCAAGGTGTTGACTCGCCGCGACCGGGCGGCGAAATGAACGGACATGCGGGCCGTCGTTGGGTTCTCGGTGTCGTTTGCGATCGGGCTGGCCGGCTGCGCGGAATTGCAGCGAGACAACTCACTCAGGGAGATTCCGCCGCCGCCGGAGCGGCCGGCGCCGTCGCTGGCCGAATGCTTCCTAAAGGCAAACTATTTCTATCCCGCACGAGACTACCTGACGCTTTCGTGGGCGGGCCGGGCCATCTTTGGCGATGAGGCGATGGATCTCACTCCGGACGGCGGTGTGCCGAATTCGGGGCTCTATGTAAATCGCGATCTGACGCGAATCGAGCCAGAGGCGTTTGACGGCGACACTCTGTTCGGCCCGCCACCCGTCGGCCCATGGCGCGTGGCGCAGCGAAAAGTGACCGGCGGCACCGAGGGATTCATTGGCGTTGATGCATCCGGCCGGCGTTGGATGGTGAAGTTCGACGCGGCTGAGTATCCGGAATTGGGAACTGCGTCCGAGGCCATCGCCGCGCGGATCCTCTGGGCGATGGGCTACCAGATTCCCGCGACGTTTGTCGTCGCGATCGATGGCACGGGCGATGGTCGATACGACGGACGCCGGGCCGTTGCATCAGCTTTGGTGCCGGGAAAGATCCTCGGTCCCCTTCGGATGGATCATTTTCGCATGCGCCGCGAGATGCGCGCGCTGCGGCTAGTCCTGGCCTGGGTCAACGACCCCGATCACGGAGATCGCAACACCGTCGTGGCGGAGGAGAGCGGCGCGGCCACGTTTTACATCGTCGACTTCAACAGCGCCCTGGGCAGTTGGAACGGCCGGCCGAAGGAGGCGTGGCGCGGTCATCGTTATGTATGGGACATCGAGTGGCAGTGCATCGAGATTCTGACGATCGGACTCGCCCATCCCGACGTGGACGAATTGCAGCCGGTCGTCAGTCCAGCGGTGGGGCGGTTCTGCTCGCGCTTCGATCCCAAATACTGGCGGCCGCAGAATCCGACCACGGCGTTCGACCGAATGACGCCGGCCGACGCTGCCTGGATGGCGGCGAAGATGTCGGCGCTGAGCGACGACCAGCTTCGAGCGATCGTGGCGGCCGGCCGATATGCCAGACCCGAGGACGCGACTCATGTATTCGAAACGCTGCGCGAGCGGCGGACGAAGATTATCGAGTGGGTGGGTTCGCTTGCGGCGCGTCAATGATGAGGGGCGCATCGAGCTGCAATGATTCCATCACGCAGCGCATGTCTTCAATTGCGTTGGCGGCCGCATTTCGGAGGCGCACCGCGATCACGCGATGCGTGAGCACCGCGAGCGAGTCCGCGACATCGGCCACCAAGTCCGGTCCGGACGCCTCGACCTCCATGCCGACCCAATACGAGTTGGCCTCATCGATCAATTCGCGCATGTCCCCAACGCTGAATCCCAGCTCCGCGCGGGCCTGAACCGCCAACCGGACGCCGCAGCGCTCCGCGTCAAACCGAATCTTTCGCAAAGAGTCGATCGCAAATCGAAAAGTGTCATCGTGCCTGAAGGAATTGCCGGGTGCTGCCTCGGCCAGCGAGCCGATGACCAGCGGAACGCGGGGTTCGCGCGCCGCGATCAACGTGTCGCACCACGCCGGATACCCGGAGTCGAAAAGTTCGGGCTGTCGCGGGTCTGTCAGCGGCTGGGGAACGACGATCGCCGCGATTCGAAACTCGCCAGCGCGACCAGACTCCAGCGCGGCGTTCAATCCGGCGCCTCCGACAACGGCCACAGCCGAACCGTCGGCCATTCCGGCTGCCCGCAGTTGGCTGCGAATTGCATCGGGTGATGAAATCGATGCCGAAAACTGCAAAACGATCTCGACTGGCACGCGGCGGATGTTACTCGCTGCCGATCCGGTTCGCGCGCGGGGTCAGACGGGGCTCGCTCGGCGGGGGACTTGCGTCTGCTTGCCGGGTTTGTGCGGCCGGGGCGGCGCGCTCTCCGCCAGCGCGAAAGCGGTCTGACATTGGCGGCAGCGAAGTTGATTGCCGGCGTGCCTGACGGGCACGACGGTCGGGTGGCAGCAGTGCGGGCAGTGAACATAGACCGCCATGGGGGAAATCTCCTGAAGCTCGCGGGTCCGCTCGTCGCTCGCAGGAAGGCAAACGGGCGACCCGGGTGGGTATTTCGGCTTGCGTCGAAACTATTTCAGGCGGATGCTGCGCCAATCGGCGGTTCGGGGTGATTCTCTAAATGTCGCGGCGGCCGAAACTTGTCGGGTTGACAGTGGGCGGCGGCTGCCAATAATATCAGAGCTTGGGGAGTCGGACGTTTCGTTCGCCGCCGCCAAAGGAGCGGTCTTTCATGCCTGAACAGACTACACGCGTCAAGGTCACCAAGCTGGGCAACCTCAATCTGGTTCAGTTCGCGGACCGCAAAATCCTCGACGAACTGGCGATTCAGGAAATCCAGGACGAATTGCTCAAGCTCGTCGGCGAGCGCGACGATGGTTCGCGTCTGCTGCTCTCGTTTTCAAATGTCGATCACCTTTCCAGCGCCGCTCTCGGCATGCTGATTACCCTGAACAAAAAGGTGAAAGAGAAAAAGGGCGCTCTTAAGCTGAGCGACATCAAGCCGCAAATTTACGAAGTTTTTAAGATCACGCGGCTCAACAAGATGTTCGAGATATACGACACCCTGGACCAGGCCCGGGCCAGTTTGTAGCCGACCCGCAAGGGTAGCGCCTGTCGGTGAGCGAGACGGGGCGATCTTCGAGCATGAGTTCCGCGTCCTTGTTTGATCCTGCCGAGCCGATGAAAGAGATCGTCGTCCGCAACAACCTCGCGGCCGCGAAGCTCCCCGAAGAGTCCATCCTGGCCGAGGCACTGGCGGCCGGTTTCAACGAAGAAGACGTCTTCGCGATCAAGCTGGCCCTGGAGGAGGCGATGACCAACGCCGTCCGCCACGGAAACCGCAACGATCCCAGCAAGCAGGTCGTGGTCCGATACGCGATCAATGCCCGCAAAGTAACCATTCTGGTGCGCGACGAGGGCGGCGGCTTCAAGCCCGAGCACGTCCCGGACTGCACGGCCCCCGAAAACATCGAGCGGCCCTGTGGACGCGGCATCATGTTGATGCGCGCCTACATGACCGAGGTCTCGTACAACGCCGACGGCAACGAGGTCCTCATGATCAAGGTCAACGAGCGATGAGCGGCACACGGCCCGGCTCGGCGTCCTACGGCCCCAGCGAGCGCCCGCTCACCATCCAGGTCCAGCGGCAGGAGCACTTCGCGGTCGTGAAGCTCTCCGGCTCCTGCACCATGGAGGTGTCCGACCAGGTTCGCCATTGCCTGGTGGGCCTTTCTCAGGAAATGGTCCGCATGATCGTTCTCGACCTGAGCGATCTCGACTTTATCGATTCCAACGGACTGGGCGGAATCATCGCCGCCCACCTCAAATCGCGGCATCACCGGGGAACGTTGCGCGTGGTCAATCCCAATCCGGCCATACGCGACCTGCTGGCCGTCACCCGCCTCACTCAGCTTTTTACCATCTACCCGGATGTGGCCACGGCCGTCGCCGATGTCGGCGCCAACCCCCCAAACCGGCCGGCCGGCCGCTAGCCGCCCGCCCGAATGGCGTTCATCGCTTTTCCTCTTTGGAGATAAAGGGCCCCTTTGGGGCGGCCCGATGAGCGTAAAGAGCCGGATCGGCGAGATTTTTGTCGTGCCAGACCGATATTATACTATGGGTCTAAGTCGCGCTGCGAGCCGGGTTTTTGCGCCGTTTAGACCGGACGGTCCCGCATTTTGACCTGCATTCAAGGTCGGGGCCGTCTATATAACGGTACGGTAAACCCCCAGGAGGTCGCATGAGTACGCATCCCCGGTTGCGATGGATCGTTTTGATGGCGGCGGCTTCGGCCGCGGTTCTCACGTCCCCGGTTCGAGCGATCGACCCGAAGGACGAGGTTCAATTCTCGTCCGCCGACCAGCGCGAGCGCTGGCAGAAGGGCTCCGACCAGGTTCTCTCCGGAGACTTCCAGTCCGGCGCCAAGACGCTGGAGCGGCTACACCAGGAAGTCCCGAATGCCGAGGGTCTCCGCGACGTTCTGCATTGGGTCGACGAGATCAACGACCTTGAGCAGTCGCGCGATCGACTGCGCACCAAGATTTTCAACTATCACAAGGACAAGGCCATCAAGTACGAGCGCGAAGCGCGCGAGCGCGACGCCACGGGCGCCCCGCTGGCCAAAGAGGAGCCGGCCGAGGACGAGGGCAAGAAGGATATTGACAAGCCCGACCCGAACATCAAGAACGAAAAGAGTGACAAGAATGCCAAGGTTGAGAGCAAGGACAAGCTCGCGACCTGGAAAGAGTCGATGGGCGAGGTCTACAACTCGTTGCAGAACTCGACCGACGAGAAGGGCTTCCGCGAGCTGGACTGGGTCAAGCGCATCAGCGCCGACGCGGCCCGCGCCGGGGCCAAGCTCCGCGACCAGCGCAACTGGCGCGAGTCCTATGTTCTGTTCGAGCTGCTCCGGCTGACCTACCCGGATGACGAAACCTATAAGCGCGAATCGCGCGACTGCCGGCAGCACGCCCACTTTGAGGCCTTCTACACGCCCAAGAACGAATGGAAGCGCGAGCTGAAGGACATTGACGCGAGCGTGGTGCGCGAGATTCTGGCACGGGCATCGCAGGACTACGTCCGCGAGCTCGACTTCAAAAAGCTCACCATCTCCGGTCTCGAAAACGTCCAGCTTTTGGCCAAGACCGGCAAGCTTTCCAAGGTTCTGCCGTCGCTGGGCGACAAGGACCTGGTCGGAAATTTCAACGATCGCATCGAGCAGCAGATCGGTAAGGTCCGCTCGCGGAAGCGGTTTGATTACAAGGAGTCGGCTGCGACGTTCGAGCAGGTCCGCCGCATCAATCGCGAGACGATCAATCTGCCCGACGCCATCATGGTCGACGAATACATCAGCGGCGTGCTCGAGCCGCTCGACGACTTCACCTCCGTGATCTGGCCCTCTGACGTGGCCGAGTTCACCAAGCATACGCGCGGCGAGTTCGTCGGCATCGGCATCCAGATTCAGAAGGATCTGGCGACCAACTTCATCCGCGTCGAGTCGCCGCTTGAGGACACGCCTGCCTACGACGCCGGCGTTGCCCCGGGCGATCTGATCACCAAGGTGGACGGCAAGAGCACCACCGATGTCTCGGTCACGGACGCCGTCGAACTCATCACCGGCGAGCCCGGCTCAAAGGTGACGCTGACGCTTCGCGAGCCGAACGGCAACGAGCGCGACCTGACGCTCACCCGCCGCAAGGTCCAGATTCGCACCATCTTCGGCGTCTCGCGGACCAATGGCGGCACCGACTGGGACTTCATGCTCGATCGCGATCGCAAGATCGGCTACGTCCGCATCAACAGCTTCATGGAGCAGACGGTCGAGCAGCTCAAGCTGGCCCTCGAGAAGTTGCAGCGCGAGGGCTGCAAAGGCCTCGTTCTCGATTTGCGCTTCAACCCGGGCGGCCTGCTCAAGGCGGCCACCGATGTCTCGTCCCTCTTCCTCGATGAAGAAGAGCCGATCGTCATGACCAAGGGTCGCAACGGAAAGCCCGACCAGGACATCACCTCGAAGGGTGGCCCCGGCTTCCGCAACATCCCGCTGATCATCCTGGTCAACGAGTCGAGCGCCAGCGCCAGCGAGATCGTCTCGGGTGCGCTGTCGGGCCGCGGCAAGGCCTGCATCATCGGCTCGCGGACCTTCGGCAAGGGTCTCGTGCAGAATCTCATTCCGATTGAGGATGGCGCGGCCTATCTGAAGCTCACCACGCAGTACTACTACGTCCCGAACGCGGATAAGGAGATGCCGTGGCGCTGTCTCCATCGCGAAGAAGGCGCCAAGATCTGGGGCGTCGATCCGGACATCATGGTCAAGGTGACGCCGTTCGAGGCCCGCAAGATCATCAAGCTGCGGCGCAAGTCGGACGTGCTGCGCGGCAAGGGCCGGGCCGAGGTCGCCAAGGACACGGCCGATCGCAAGCCCACCACGCAGCCGGATGACGAAGATGAGGACTCGCTCGCCCACGCCGACGAGCATCCGGATACCGATCCGCAGCTCATGACCGCCCTGAGCATCATGCGCATGAAGCTGCTCTCGAATCAGCCGTTCGCCTCGGCCCCCAAAGTGGCCATCCGCGACCCGCTGATCGAAGAAGTCCCGGCCGAGCGATAAGCCCGGTCAATCAAGGTAAATAGAAAAGGCCGTCGCGGATTCGCGGCGGCCTTTTTCATTGCGCTTTGATTTGATATTTCGTTATCGCTGCATCTGCAGCGTCGCGAGGCCGCTGGGCACGTCGTCGGAGAACTCGAAAATCTTGTCGAGGCCCGTGACGAGAAATACGCCCCACACGCTGTTGTTGATCCCGCACAGTCGCAGCTTTCCTGGCGCGTTGCTGTGCAGCAGCTTGCGGAGCTTGAGCAGCTTGGCGATGTTTGATGAATTGAGGAAGTTGATGGCCGTGAAGTTCAGCAGGACATCGGAGCCGTTTCGCTTCTCAACCAGGTCGATGAGTGCGTTGAGGTCGTCCGTGAATTGCGGGTCGTCGCTCAGGTCGACTACCACGATTCGCTCGGACCAGTCCTGAATGCCCATGGCGTTGATTCCTGCCGGCCGCGGAGACGGGCGGCTGATTCGGAAGTTATGGCGGCGGTGGGGTGGTGTCAACCGGCGCCGAGCCGCGCGCCGCGGGAGCGGACGCGATCGGAAATCGAAGGTAGCTCACGATTGGCAAGAGCTTTTTTGGTCCGAGGCCCGGCACGCGCAGCAAACTTTCCGGCCGGGCGAAGGGCGGCTCTCCCGGCCATTGCGCGGCGCGGCGCTCCCGTTCGGCCACGATGGCCTTGGCCAGCGAAGCGCCAATGCCGGGTAGCCGCTCCAGTTGCCACCAGGTCGCAGCGTTCGGGTCGAGCTGCTGGTCGGCGGTGGGGGCGGCCGGCGGGACTGACTTTCCGAGGGGTGTTCCCGGCCAGGCGAGCGTCAAAATCGCCCCCACGGCCACCAGCCCGATAGCCGTCCGGGCGTACTTCGGATGAAGCCAGGCTGAGCCGCCCGGTGAATGCGCCATAAGTGGCATAATAACAGGTAATTGTGGAATCTCTCCAGGCCGGTAAGCCGATGGGTCTGGATGAAGCAAAATTCACCTCCGCTGCCGCGTCCGAAATCCCTAATCTCTGCTAACGAAGGGATTTCCAACGGGTCTAAAGGGGTCGAGTTTGCTGTGGGCGGGGGCGTCCCCGCCCGGCCGATTGACAGCGGATGCGCGTTTTTGGTACGTTTCTCCGCTCAGTTGGTGGCGATGGAAGTGCGAATCACGAAGTCCTGCCCGTCCGGCAACTCGTTGGATCCCTCAGGAGCTCTGGAATTATGTCCCGTGTGATGTCCGCGCCGCGGATGCCTCAACTGGTACTCAACGCGCAACGCCAACAGCCGCGCGTCTGGTGGGAGACGCCCGCCAAGGCCGCAATCCTAATCCTGTCGGCCATCGCGCTCTTCTCGTCGTTGCGCTCTGGGGCATTCTTCCAAACCTTCTACGGTTTCTCCGAAAAGATGCTCTATAAGAGCTTTTTCTGGACGACCGCCATTTATGGTGTCATCACCTACGCCGCGCTGGCGTGGCGCATCATGCTCTGGCGGCGCTATCGGCCGATGGAGTCGGTCTCCAACGCCAAGTTGCCGACTGTCACCGTCATCATCCCCGCATTCAACGAAGGCGCACTCGTCCGCCAGTCGATCCGCTCGGTTGCCGCGAGTCGCTATCCGCACGAGAAGCTGCAGATCATCGTCGTCGATGACGGCAGCACCGACGACACGTGGGAGCACATCGAGTCGGCCGTGGCCATGCTGCCCGATTCGATCGATGTGCGATCGATGCGGCACTCGCGCAACTCGGGCAAGCGCCGCGCCCTTTACGACGGCTTCAAGCACGCGACCGGCGAGGTCTTCGTCACCGTCGATTCCGACACGATTGTCGACCCCAACGCCCTGCGCAACGGCGTCACCCCGCTCGTCCGCGAGGCCGACCTGGGCGCCGTGGCCGGTTGCGTTGAGATTCTCAATCCGACCGACAGCATCTACACCCGCTTCCTCAAGACGACTTTTTCGCTGTCGTTCAAGTTCGTGCGGGCCTATCAGAGCGAGTTTCGCGGCGTGTTCTGCACGCCTGGGGCGATCTCGATCTATCGCGGTTCGGTCGTCCGCAAAGTGGCCGACGAGTGGCTGAATCAGACCTTCTGGGGTGTGCCCTGTGCGATCGGCGAAGACCGCGCCATGACCAACCTCATCCTCCGCGACGGCTGGCTGACGGCCTACCAGGAGAACGCCCGCGTCTGGACCAAGGTCCCGACCACCTACGGCGGCATGACCAAGATGCTGCTCCGCTGGGCCCGCAGCAATATCCGCGAGACGATCGTCCTCAATCGCTTTATGTTCACCCGCTTCCGCCCGAGCGGCCGATTCCTGACGTCGTTCCGGCTCAACATGGTGCTGGTGCTTTCGACGCTGATCGTGCCGTACCTGCTGATCGGCAACAACTGGGCCTTCCTGTTCACCAACGCCCTCTTCGCCCTGCGACACGCCGGCATGGTGGTCGCCTATGGCCTGACGATGGCGGCCATCTACTATCGCAACGAGAAGGACAGCGACTGGATCTGGCTGCTCTTCTACGAGTTCTTCTGGGTGATCTGTCTGGCCTGGATCATGCCTTTTGCAGGGCTCACGATTCGAAACGCGGGCTGGCTGACGCGCGGCGTCGCGACCGGCAAGAGCGAGTCGCGGCAGCCGAAGCTGGCAGTCGAGCCGGTGCTCAGCGGCGGCCCTATGATTGGATCGCTGGTGGGCAGCGGTGCGACGGCCATGGCGGCCAGCCCCGCCTAAGGGCTTTACAAGATTTGTGGCTGGCGGCAGCCGGCGTCTGAAAAGAAGCCGCTGCTGCCAGTTCGGGACGCAGGCCCGCGGACGATGTTTCGCGGGCTTTTTTCTTGCGCTGCGCGGGGGTGCGAATCAGGGGATTGCACCGGTTCGCGGACGATTTCCCGGTGGTTGTGTGGCGCGGCTCGCAGGTCGGGGCGAGCCGCCCGAAACGACTCCCGGCGTTTCGGACGGCTTGCCGTTCGACAGATGAGTGCGATCTGCCTGCTCGACCCTGGGCACTTTGCTCCGCGCAGCGCGCGAGCGCGCCAGTTCACTTTCAGGAGTCGCGGAGCGCAGGACCCACCAGGAACTGCCGAACGCCGCGAACATCAGCGCGATGACCGCGACGTGTTTGCGTGCGATGGAGTTGAAGAATCGTGCCGATCTGAGTGTGGTCATGGCGTGCTCCTGGAGCGGGCGGGACGCAGCCGCGCGACGTGCGAGTGAGTCGCGCCGCCAATTTCATCCCGCCGCCATGGCGTTGGACGGGAGTAGGTGCCGCGGGTTCCCGCGTCTTGCGCTAATCCTGGGATTTTGCGAGAAGGCGTGTCTTTTCAGGTAGCCCGGCCAACGCGGCGACGATTCGCCCGGCCGCCCGGCCATCGCCCCATGGGTTTTTCAGGTTTGCGAGCGACGCCCGAAACTCAGGTGACGCGGCGCGGCGAATGGCGGTGGCGATCAGAGACGCGTCCCACTGCGGCATGTCGATCACATTTTCCGCGTGCAATCGCCCGCCCTGGCGCGTGCCGACGTTGACGACCGGGAGCTTGAGCGAGGCGGCTTCGATGATGCCCGCGCTGGAGTTGCCGATGAACAGAGCCGCATGGTGCAGGCAGCTCCAGAAGCGCGCCTGCGGCATCGATAGCACCAGCCGTGCGTTCGGCCGGGCGGCGATGAATTGCTCCATCTCCTTTCGGAGCTGAAGGTGTCCTTCGTCGGCGTTCGACCCAACCACGACAACGTTGCCCGCGAACCCGCCCAGCGCGTCCGCCATCACGCGAAATTGCTCGTTGGGGCTGGTCGAACCCAACGTTTCCGGGTGAAGGCAGATGACGGCCGTCGGCTCGCGAACGTCGAGTCCCAGGGCTGACGAAACCGCATCAGACGGCTCGGGTTTGAACGCCGCGAGTTCATCGAGCGCCAGTGCGCCGGTGACGAAAATGCGCGAATCATTCTCGCCCATCCGCCGGATTCGTTCGGCGTGCGCGGGCAATGCGGGAAAATGCAGTGCCGCCAGTTTCGTGATCGCGTTGCGAATCGAATCGTCGAGCGACCCGGCCGTGATGTCGCCGCCGTGGAGGTGGGCGATCGGAATGTGGTGCAGCAGGGCGGCGGTTGCGGCCGAGAGCATTTCGTATCGATCGCCGAGCAGAAACAGCAGATCGACCGGACGCTCGGCGAACATGCGTCCGAACGCGGTCAGGGCAGCGCCGGCCGACGCGGCAATGGCGGCGGCGTCGTCACCCGGCACGAAGTAATCCACTTCGACGATGTCGCCGAACGGTTCTTTTCCAATTTCACTGATCGTCGATCCAAACTCGTCGCGCAGATGCGTCCCGCCGGCGAATCGCGTCAGCCGGTAGCGACCCGCGGCGGCGAGCGCGCGCAGCAGTGGCCGATAGATGCCGTAATCGGCGCGGGTCGTGGTCACGATGCCAATGGTGCGTAGCCAGGATGATCCGTCAGACGCGGGCATATTCAATTAGCGGCAAAGAGGGCCTGACGCCTGTACGTTCGCGGTTCTGGTGCGGTTCGCGGGGGGAACGAGTGGTCAGCCGATCTGCGGCCGGACGCGCGGTGGGGGGGCCTTGGGATTGGTGGCCAGTTCGTGCAGCCGGTCGAGCTGGCTGCGGAGGATTTCGGCCTGCGGCGAGTCCGGCCAGCGGCGGATGAGCTGGTCGGCCAGCGACTCGGCCTCGGCATATTGCCCGCGCCGCGCCAGCTCGGTGATTTCGGCGTCCATGTCCTGCCGGGCGGCGACTTCGGCGTTATTGGCCAGCGTCGAAAGTTGAATGCGGAGGGCGTCGGCTTCGCTGCGGTGCGGGAAGCGCTCGATGAAGGTCTCGGCAGCGGCAAGCGCTTCGTTCCAGCGACGCCGCGAGACGTAGCGTTCGATCTCGGCGTACATCTGTCGCCGCTGGGCATCTTCGTAAAGCTGGAACTCGCGATCAATTCGAGCGTCCAACTGAGCGGCCGCGCCGGAATCGGGATAGCGGCGGCGCAAGTCGTCGGCCGTGCCGCGCGCCCGGTCCCACGCCGAAATATTGATGAACTCTTCCACGCGGCGGGTGAACTCGTGCACGTCGGCCTTCTCACGCTCGTCGCGGCGACGGGAGATCAGCCCCGACATCTGCTCCAGCGCCGGCCGGCCGGGGAATCGCCGCCCCAACTCGCTGACAAGCTGCACGGCCCGCGCAAAATCGCCGTCCACCGAGAGCCGTTCGACCCTCGTCTGGGCCTCGGAGAATGCCTGTTGCTCGACGCGAATCGCCTTCTCGCGGCGTTGCTCTT
This sequence comes from Planctomycetota bacterium, assembly GCA_015654675.1. Lineage (GTDB taxonomy): Bacteria > Planctomycetota > Phycisphaerae > UBA1845 > UTPLA1 > SpSt-539. The sequence goes on from JAATGM010000031.1 coordinate 31,816, forward strand.
CGGTCAGCAGCGTGTTGTCCCGCGCGTCGCGGACGATCAGCAGGATTTCGTCGCATTCGGCCCGTAATGCGGCCACCGCCTCGGCGTGTGCCGCGTCGGCGCGGCTGTCGGCAATTGCGGGCAGGGCCTGCAGCGCCTGCGAAATTTGTTGCGCCGATGCTCGTGTCTCGTTCGAGACCTGCTCGAGATCAGCCATGCACGATTCAAACTCGGCGGAGCATTGAAGCAGCGAAGCCACCGCGCACAGCACGGCGGCGACACCAAGTCCCAGCACCAGCCCCAGGGAAACGTCGGCGACGAATGCCAGATCGATCGGCCCGTGCGCCCGCACGCGCGCAACCAGCATTAGCGCCGTGACGGCGAAAGTCAGACCGGCCACGGCGGCCGCCGCCCAAAGCAGCCGGTGTCTTGCGGCGCGGGCGTTCCGATCACTGGGTTTTCTGGGTGCTGGCGAGTCTTTCATGGGGGTTGAATCCACGCGGCGGGTCCGACGGACGGAAATAATACCCCTCACTCAACATCGTAGCGGCGCATTTGGTCCGATCAAGCCGCCGCGCCCGTATCATCGAGTCTTATTCACAGGCCCGATACAATCGCGGCGTGACCAGCATTGTCCTGCGACCGCCGCCCCGGCCGATCGACGCTGAAGTCCGTCCGCCCGGCAGCAAGAGTCTTACCAATCGTGCCCTGTTGCTCGCCGCGCTGGCCGACGGGCCGTCGCGCGTCGAAAACATCCTGGCCGCCGAGGACACGCGGCTCATGCTCGACTGCCTGCGAAGTCTGGGCGTGAGCATCGCTGCCGACGAGAATCGCTGCATCGCCAATGTCGCGGGCTGCGGCGGGCGCTGGCCGGCGGGTGAGGCGTCGCTCTATTGCGGCAACGCGGGCACCGTGGCGCGCTTTTTGACGGCCGCCCTGTGCGTCGGACAGGGTGAGTTTCTGCTGGATGGCTCGGCGCGGATGCGGCAGCGGCCGATCGAGCCGCTGGTCGATGCCATGCGCGAGCTTGGCGGGGCGATTTCCTACGCGGCTGGGGCCGGGCAATTCCCGCTGGAGATCGCGGCGGGGGGGCTGCGCGGTGGCACGGTGCGATTCGACGATCCCGAGTCCAGCCAGTTTGTGTCGGCCCTGCTCATGGCGGCGCCACTGGCGCGCGGCGATGTGATGATCGAGATTCGCGGACCGCTCGTCAGCGGGCCGTTTGTGCGAATGACGCTGACGATGATGGAGCGATTCGGGGCCGCGGTAGTCGAGGACCAACTGCGAAAGTTCATCGTTCCGGGGACGCAGCGCTATGCCGGTCAGCAGATCGAGATCGAACCCGATGCGACGGCCGCGTCCTATTTCTTCGGGGCCGCGGCCATCACCGGCGGCCGCATTCGCGTGAGCGGCCTGGGGAGCGCCAGCGTCCAGGGCGATATGGCGTTTCTCGGTGTGCTCGAATCGATGGGCTGCCGCGTACAGCGACGTGAGAGCGAGACCGTCATAATCGGCCCGCCCGCCGGGGTCATGTCGGGCGTCGACGCCGACCTAGGCGAAATGCCCGACGTCGCGCCGACGCTGGGCGTGCTGGCGGTATTCGCCAATTCGCCGACGCGGATTCGCAACGTGGCCAACCTGCGCGTGAAGGAGTCCGACCGCATCGCGGCCATCGCCACCGAGGTACAGAAGCTCGGTGCTGAAACCGAGATTCACGCCGACGGCCTGACCATTCGACCGGCCCGCTCGCCGCACGCGGCCGCGATCAACACTTATGACGATCACCGCATCGCTATGAGTTTCGCACTGGCCGGCCTGCGGCTGGATGGCGTGACGATCAAAGATGCCGGATGCGTCGGCAAGACCTACCCCAAATTCTTTGAAGACTGGTCGCGCGTCACCGGATCAGTCGATTCCTAGAATACGACATGAAGCTCGACGACCAGATTTGCTACTGCTTTCATGTTCCGCTGCGCAAGTTGACGAGCTTCGCCCGGCGGACGCGGCCGGTACGAGCTTCGCAAATGTCGGAATGCCTCGGCGCGGGGACCGGCTGCGGCTGGTGTATTCCCATTCTAAAAAAGATTCACGCCGAGTGCATGCGCGAGCAGTCCTTTGAAGAAGGCGAGAGTGTTGCAGGCCTGCCAGAAACGGCTGACGAATACGCCGCGGCGCGCCAGTCCTACCTCAAATCTGGCAACGAGAAAAACCGTTTCTGATCGCGCCGGCGCCGCTTAGAACACCGATCCGTTTCCGCTGGCCTCGACCGTGATGAAGCGGAAGTCTTCGCAGCGATTGTCCGGCCCGAATTCGGCCACGCCATAAACCTGGCTTCCGATCTTGATGATCTTCGCGTCATAGAGCTGCAGGGTGTGGCCATTCGTCTCGTTTTTGACGCGCAGCACAGGTCCGCCCATGTCCAGGGCCTCGGTGCATTCCTGCGGCGTCTTGCCCTTCGTCTTGTCCTTCAGCAGCATTGCGCGCGGAATGTCGAGCGTGGTGTTGCCGGACTTCTTGATGATCGCCACGTTGACGATCTTGTCGCCGCGCGCCTCGACGACGGTGGCGTTCATGTTCAGCGGGTCGGCCGAGGCCTTATAGAGATACCAGGAGCGCTGACCGTTGGCTTCCTTATAGACGTCGGTGCGGGCGCCGAGCTTTTCGTCGGCGGCGGAGATGTTCTTGCCGACCAACTCGGTCGACATGTCGTCGGCCTGCTTGCCGCGAACGACCTTGCCGAAGGCCTCGGCGCCGACCTGCACCATGCTGACCGGATCGGTGCAGCCGGCCAGCAGGAGCGGGAGGGCGACAATCATTCGATACGTGCGAGATCGATGCATTATGAACTCCTGGATGAATCTCGAAGGACTGCGTCAATGTCGGCCGGCGTCGGCAGGGAAGGCTGGGCCCCGAACTTGAGACACGCCGCTGCTCCTGCCGCGTTGGCCATTCGGATGGCGTCGGGCAGCGCCTGGCCGCGGGCGCGGGCCACGCCGAGGGCGGCATTGAACGCATCTCCGGCGGCGGTCGTATCGACGGGCGTAATTTTGTGGGCCTGGACGTGCCTGAATCGGTTGCCATCGCAGACGATCGCGCCCTGGTCGCCCAGCTTGATGACGACGCGCCGTGCGCCGCGCGCCGCGAGCGCCGCCGCCAGCTCACGGTCCTCGGCGGTGTTCACAGCGGCCAGCGTTCGCGCTTCAATCAAATTCGGTGTAAGTATGTCGACCGCCAGTAGATGCTCGGGGGCATTGTTGGGCGCGGGGGCCGGATCGAGAATCGTCTCAACGCCGGCCGCGCGGCACACGTCGATTGCGTGCAGGACCGTGTCGAGTGGCAATTCGAGTTGTAAGAGGCACACCTTCGCCTGCTTGATCGTGTCCGCCGCCGCATCGATATCGGCCGGCGTCACGCGATGGTTCGCCCCGGGCGCCACGCAGATCGCGTTCTGCCCGCGATCGTCGACGGTAATAACGGCCACCCCGCTCGCAACGCCGCCGGTGACCTGCACATGCCGCGCATCGACTTGATTCTCGTTTAGCCCCGCAAGCAGTCGTCGACCAAATTCATCATCACCGACACGGCCGACCATGGCCGTCCGAGCCCCGAGTCGCGCCGCGCCCACCGCCTGATTCGCCCCTTTGCCGCCCGGGATAGCCGAAAGATCGCGAGCCAACACCGTCTCGCCCGGCAGCGGCGGATGAGCGACGCGCAACACCAAGTCGAGATTGATGCTGCCGATGACGACGATTTCGAACTGGTTCGCCATTGTTAAGACTGTGCCTGCTACGAGTCGAATCGACTGATCGCGCGCAAGCGTAGTCCAGACGACCCCGAATTGCGACGACCCGCCTGAGTGACTATCGTTACGCGTGCCAGCTTCGTTGGCAGCGTTTCGGAATTACTAAATGCACGAAAAGCGAGAATACTGCGGTCTCTTTGGTGTTTTCGGGCATCCCGATGCCGCCATGCTCACTTATCGCGCGCTCTACGCCCTTCAGCATCGCGGACAGGAAGCGGCTGGCATCTGTGTTTCCGATGGACGCCACATGCGGCGGCACGTCGACATCGGCCTCGTCACCGAAGTTTTCAAGCCCGAAACGCTCGAGGCCCTCAAGGCCCCGAACGCTATCGGCCACGTGCGCTATTCGACCACCGGCTCGCCCAGTGTCGTGAACGCCCAGCCGCTGCTCATTCAATACGCCCGCGGGCAGGTCGGCATCGCCCACAACGGCAACCTCGTGAACGCCGCCCTCCTGCGCGAGCAATACGAAGGTGAAGGCGCGATCTTCCAGACCTCCAGCGACACCGAAGTCATCGTTCACCTGCTCGCCAACCCCCGGCACCAGGCGCGCAGCGACCCGCTCGGCCACGTCCTGACGCATCTGCAGGGGGCCTACTGTCTGCTCGTCTTCTTTCCCGATCGCATCGAGTGTTGTCGCGACCCATTCGGCTTCCGGCCACTCGTCATCGGCAAGCTGCCCAACGGGGCGTATTGCGCCGCGAGCGAAACGTGCGCGCTCGACATCGTCGAAGCCGAGTTCGTCCGCGAAGTCCAACCGGGAGAGATCGTGACGCTCTCGGCCCAGGGCATGTCGAGCCGATTCTTCGTCTCGCCCGGCCAGACGCGCCGCGCCCAGTGCATCTTCGAGCATGTCTATTTTTCCGACCCGTCCAGCGACGTCTTCGGCCAGAACGTGCACCAGTTCCGCGTCGCGTCGGGTCGCCAATTGGCGACTGAGGCCCCGGCTGATGCCGACGTCGTCATCGCGATCCCCAATGCCGGGCGCTGTGCTGCCATGGGTTATGCGGCTGAAAGCGGCGTTCCGCTCGGTCGCGGCTTCACCGTCAATCACTACGCCGGGCGATCGTTCATCATGCCCACGCAGCACGCCCGCGACCTGGCCGTGCGGATGAAGCTCAACGTCATTCGCGAAACGATTGAGGGCAAACGAATCGTGGTGGTAGAGGACTCAATCGTCCGCGGCACGACCACGCGCGGCAAGATCGGAGCCCTGCGGAAAGCCGGCGCGAAGGAAATCCACATGCGGATCGCCTGCCCGCCCATCCGCAATCCTTGTTTCTTCGGGATCGATTTCCCCAGCCGCAAGGAACTGATCGCTGTCAGCCGCAGCGTTGACGAAATCCGCGACTTCCTCGGCGTCGATTCGCTCGCCTATCTATCGCTCGATGGAATGCTCAAATGCGCCAAGCAGGCGGCCGGGGACTATTGCACGGCCTGCTTCTCAGGTGACTACCCGATGCCAGTCGATACGCAGGTTCACAAGTTCATTCTGGAAGACAAGCACCAGATGCGGATGTTTCAGGATGAGCGCTCTTCGTCATCCGGCGATGGCAACGAAGGCCGGGTTGAAGAGGTCGCATTGCGCGGCCGCGGCGCCTGATGGTGAATGGTCTCGCGGACCACGTCGTCAAACGGCAGATTCGCCCGCCGCATCTGGCGGATGACGCGCTTCTGAATCTTCGCGTGTGACAGGGCCGAATTGCCGTTGGGGTCCTCGAACAGCAGGGGGGAGGACTTCCCCTTCTCGAGTACGCCCAGAACACGATCCAGCGCTTCGCCGTGGTAGTCGCCGACCAGTTCGTCGTCGAGTGGCCAGCGCGAAACTGCCCGCGACCAGAACCCCACCGATCGATGCCAATTCCGCGCCGACGCCAGCAGGTTCAGTCGCTTGAAGATGCGCCGGTTCATGCCGAATGGAAGCAGCGTCGTCGTCAGGTGGCCGGCCAGTAGAGCATCGGGCTCGGGGTACTTATTCGATAACGTGCTCCGCAAATCGCCCCAATAGCCGTTGGGCAGCAGCGCGTCAGCACGAATCTCCCAGTAGATGTGTCCGAACGTCACGGTCGAACCGCACTTGAGAATCTGGTGTGGGAGAAATTTGTTGTGGGCCACCGTGTCGGCCGCGAGGTGCGAGAGATAGCCGTACGCAAACGCCCGGCCCGCGTCAGTCTCGGCCGCGTCGAGTAGCGAGAAGCCGGTCGACCAGCGATGGCATACCTGCTTCACGCGGCTGAGCTTTTTCGCAAACACCACGTCGGCCGCGATGTTGCCGAAGACATATTCGCGCGCGTGCTTCGCCAACACGGCAGCGACGCCGGCCGGCACGAGCCATAGCTGCGACAACACTTCGCCCGCCAGGTGAACGTGCGTGAGCGGTCCCCACGCGAGTGCGGCATCAGAAATAGTCAGGCAGATGAAAGCGGCGAAACAGCCGATCAGGATTTTTCGGGGTAACACCGTTTGGGTTCCGCTCCGGGTTGCGAGGTCCGGTCGCCACGGATGATTGTATCGGACTGCGACGCCGCCGGTTGCAGAATCTGCGCCGGCTTCTTCATTTCTCAATCTCGGACGTTCAAAAAACCTCCAGTTTGCCGGGTCAATCCTTGATCGGCGATCCGCTCCCGGGCACAATCCGCCTCCGGGCGCCCCCCGACGTTCTCGCCGTTCGTCGCTGCGCGGAGCTTGTGGATGGTCCAGCTCGGCCTTCGACATCCCTACCTCATCGCGGTCCTGTCGATCCTGATCGGGATCTTCGGCTTATTCTCTGCCGACCGGATGGCTACGGACATCTTCCCCAATATTAATATCCCCGTCGTCGCGGCCGTCTGGACTTACACCGGCATGCCGCCGGACGAGTTGCAGTCGCGCATTCTGGACGTGCACGAGCGGGCGCTGCCGGCACTGGTGGACAACATCAAGCAGATCGAGGCCAACAGCTACTTCGGCATGGGGCTGATCAAGTGCTACCTCCAGCCAAATGCGGACGTGACGCTGGCCGTGGCGCAGGTGGCGGCGTGCAGCCAGGTGATTCTCAAATATCTGCCGGCCGGGATCACGCCGCCTGAAATCGTGCAGTTCAGCGCGACGGACGTGCCGGTGGTTCAACTCAGCATTGCCAGTCCGGTGCTGACCGACGACAAGCTCAACGACTTTGCGCAGAACTTCATGCGTCCGCAGCTTGCGGCCGTTCCGGGCGCGCAGTTGCCGTTCGTCTATGGCGGCAAACCGCGGCAGATCATGGCCGACCTCGATCCGAAGGCCCTGCTGGCGAAAGGCATTTCGCCGGTGAAGGTCCTCGAGATGATGAACCTGCAGAGTCTCATCATTCCGTCGGGGACGGTGAAGATTGGGGATATTGAATACAACGTCAAACTGAACAACAGCCCCGATCTGGCGCACCAGTTCAACGATATTCCGGTTGCGGTCGATCGCGATGCCCTGATCTACATGCGCGAAGTGGGGCACGTTCGCGACGGCTTCCAGGTCCAGACCAATATCGTGCACGTGGACGGTATCCCGGGCACGCTGCAGGTGGTTCGCAAGAGCGGCAGTGTCTCGACGCTGACGGTCGTCGCGGGCGTGAAGAAGACGCTCGAACGAATGAAGGACACTCAGCCGAAAGACATCATCGTCAAACCGATCTTCGATCAGTCGGTCTTCGTCCGCGCGGCGCTGCAGGGCGTCGCGACGGAAGGATTGATCGCGGCCGGGCTAACCGCCGTGATGATCCTGGTCTTCCTGGGCAACTGGAAGCCGACCGTCATCGTCATGACCTCCATCCCCCTGGCCATCTGCTGCTCGCTCATTGCGCTGCTCACCCTCGGCCAGTCGCTCAATACCATGACGCTTGGCGGGCTCGCCCTCTCGATGGGAATTCTGGTCGACGACGCCACGGTGCAGATCGAAAACACCGTGCGCAACGTCCGGCTCGGAATCTTCAAGACGCTGTATGACGCCATCGTCCGCGCGGCCGAGGAGATTCAGCTTCCGGCCCTGGTTTCGACGCTCTCGATCTGCATCGTGTTCGTGCCCATCTTCCTGATGGAGGGCGTCGGCAAATACCTATTCAGCCCCATGGCGATCGCGGTCATCTTCGCCTTGCTGGCGAGCTATTTCCTCTCGCGAACGCTCGTGCCGACGATGTACCTGCTCATGCTCAACCGCGAGTTCGAGGAGTTCACTGCGGCCGGTGGCGATCCGCCGCCGAGGTCGGCGTTCGCGCGGTTTCATGCGGCGTTTGAGCGGAAGTTCGACCGCTTCCGGCGCATTTACGGCGACTATCTCGCGTGGGCGGTGCGCCACCCGGTGATCGTGCTGCTGATTTTCGGCGCGTTTGTCGGATCGGCCGCGCTGGTCTTTCCAAAACTGGGCATGAACTTTTTTCCCGACGTCGATGCCGGCCAGCTTCGATTGCACGTGCGTCCGCCAGCCGGCACGAAGATCGAGCGCTCGACCGAAATCTTCGCGGATGTGCAGCGGGCCTGCCGCGAGATCATCGGCCCGGCCGAGGTCGACACGATGCTCGACAACATCGGCCTGCCCTATAGCTCGCTGAACCTCGCGTTGAGCGACGCCGCCACCGTCGGAAATTTCGACGGCGAAATCCTCATCTCGCTGAAGGAAAACCATCGTCCGACCGCCATGCACATGGCCAATCTGCGGGCCGAACTGCCGAAGCGATTTCCCGATTGTGTCTTTTTCTCTCAGCCGGCGGACATCGTCAACCAGGTGCTGAACTTCGGCCAGGCGGCTCCGATCGACATCCGCGTGGCGGGTCCGCACCGGGAGAACAATCTCGCGACCGCCGAGGGCATCATGCGACGGCTGCGTGACGTTCCGGGTGCGGTCGACGTGCGGTTGTTCCAGGTAACGGGCTATCCGAATCTGCGGGTGAAGGTCGACCGCACGCTGGCGATGGAGCTGGGGCTGACGCAGAGCGATATCGCGCGGAGCGTGCTGATCGCGCTGTCGTCCAGCTTTCAGGTCGCGCCCAATTTCTGGCTGAGTCTGGTTAACGGAGTCAGTTATCCGATCGCGGTGCAGATGCCGCAGCTCATCATCGATTCGATCAGCCGGCTGCAGAACCTGCCGCTGTCGTTTCCGCAGAAGCGCAATCCGCCGATTCTCCGCGATGTCGCGCACGTCACGCGTGACTCGATCGACGCCGTCACATCGGAGATGAACGTCCAGCCGGTCTTTGACGTGCAGGCCAACGTGCAGGGCATGGACCTGGCCGCGGTTGCAACCGCGATCGACGGAATTGTGGGTACCGAGCAGGCCAAGGCGGCCGCCGGCGTGCGCGTCACCGTCGGCGGACAGGTCGATCTGATGCGCAAGAGTTTCACCGACCTGGTGGCCGGAATCGGCTTCGCGGTCGTGCTGGCCTATCTGCTGATGGCCGCGAATTTCGCGAGCTGGCTCGATCCGCTCAACGTGCTTCTGGCCGTGCCTTGCGGGCTGGCGGGCGCGGTTTGGATGCTCTATCTGACACAGACACCGATCAGCGTACCGGCCCTCCTGGGCTCGCTGATGATCATCGGCCTCGGCACGTCGAACGCGAATCTGGTCGTGGTGTTTGCGAACCAGGTACTGGGCGAAGGCAAAGACCTGCGCACGGCCTCGGTAGCCGCGGGCTATACGCGTATCCGGCCCGTGTTGATGACGGCACTGGCGATGATCCTCGGCATGTTGCCGATGTCGCTCGGCATGGGCGACGGTGGCGAGCAGAACGCTCCGCTCGGGCGGGCCGTCATCGGCGGGCTGCTGGTGGCGACGCCGGCGACGCTGATCTTCGTGCCCGTGATGTACGCCGTGCTGCATAAGCGTCGCCAGCCGGCGCCGGCCATGGCGGCCGCACCGGTCGCGGCATAGGAAATCTGGATTCATGACGCAGATGGCTCAGCAAGAACCAACTCAGGCCACGAAGACGCCGACGGACGCCGGCGCCGCCAAGCCGCCGAAGGAAGAGCGGATTCCGCGGCGTCACACGCCGCACGCGGGCAACCGGGTGCGGACATTGGTGATTCTCTTCGCGGTGCTGCTGGCCGTCGGATTTGTGGTGGCGCGGATTCCGAAGGTTCGCGAAGATAAGACAGCCAATGCGCTGGCCGAAAAGGTGCGAACCACTCCGCCGAGCGTCTACGTCGAACATCCGCACCGCGCCGACCCGATCTCCGGCCTCACCCTGCCCGGCGAAACCGAGGCCTTCAACCAGACCATCATCTATGCTCGCGTAAACGGCTACATCAAGGAGTGGTTCCACGATATCGGCGACCGCGTGAAGAAGGACGAACTGCTCGCGACCATCGACGCCCCCGAGCTCGATCAGCAGCTTGCCCAGGCCGAAGCGGCCCTGGCCGCACGCGACGCTGATGTGAAGCTGGCCGAGGCCGAGGACGAGTTCGCCCGCGTCAGTCTGGTCCGCTGGGAAGAGGCCGCGCCCAAAGGCGCCGTCTCCAAGCAGGAGCTCGATCAGAAGCGGGCCGAGTACAAGGTGGCCGAGGCCAAGCTGAACGCCGCCCGCTCGCAGGTCGATCTGGCGCGGGCCAACGTGAAGCGGCTCGAGTTCTGGGAGGGATTCAAGTCCGTCGTGGCCCCGTTCGATGGCGTCATCTACCAGCGCCACATCGACATCGGCTCGCTCATCACGGCCGGTAGTGCGTCATCCACCACGCCGCTCTTCACCATCGAGCGGGCCGACGTCATCCGCGCCTACATCCAGGTCCCGCAAGCCGTCGCCGAGCTCATCAAGGTCGGCATGCACGCCAAGATCACCGCCCCCGAATACCCCGGCCGCGTCTTTGACGGCTACGTCGATCGCACGGCCCGCGCCATCGACCAGAAATCGCGAACCCTCAAGGTCGAAGCGCTCGTCAAGAATCCCGACTACACGCTCGTCACCGGAATGTATATCGGGGCGACCTTCGAGATGGAGCGCAAGGACCCGCCGTGGGTCATCCGCGCCAGCGCCCTGCATGTCCGCAGTGTCGGCTCGCAGGTCGCCATTGTGAGTTCCGACGGCAAGCTCGAGTTTCGAAACGTCGCCATCGTCGACGACCGCGGCGCGACGATCGACGTTACCGGCGACCTCAAGGCGGATGACTGGCTCGCCCTCAACCTCAGCACCGAACTGCGCGACGGCGATCACGTGCACCCCGAGCCCTATGAAACGACCACGCAGCCGAAGTAGGCAGGCATGAACGACCGACTCCGACATATTCTGCCGCTCGCCTGCCTGCTCGCGATGCTTCTCGCGACCGGTTGCAAGGTCGGTCCCAACTACGCCAAGCCGCAGGAGAAGATGCCCGACGGCTTCTCCGCCGCCGCCGAGACACAGCCCACCGCCACGCAGCCCACCGTGAAGGACATCGAGCAATGGTGGACGTCTCTCGACGATGACGCACTCGACTCGCTCGTCGAGCGGGCCGTGAAGGGCAACCTCGACGTCGCCCTGGCCGCGTCGCGCGTCTCTGAGGCCCGCGCCTCCGAGTCGGTCGCCATCTCGCGACTTACGCCGACCGTCAACGCCAACGTCGGCAGCCCGCCCGGCTCCGGCCTGCCGCCGCTCTACAACCGTGCCAGCCAGACCATCGAGAGCATCGGCGTCGTCAACCAGCGCTCCGTCCAGCCCGGCTTTCAGTTCGGCCCCGGCGGCCTCGGCCCGGCCACACTCAATTCGTCCTTCCCCGGCCACCGTGGCGCCGGCATTGGCCTCAATTCGGGCGCGTTCGGCAGCGCCATCACCGCCGCGCCCGGCGCCAGCAATAACATCATCGTCGCCCCCGACGCACGTCTCTCACCCGGCGGCGTCAACCTTACCGGCCCGGCCCTCGGCGGCGGGACGCGCGTCGTCAATCGCGACGAGTTCACGTTTTCGGCCGGTTTCGCCGCCGCCTGGGAGATCGACGTCTTCGGCGGCCTGCGCCGCGCGATCGAGGCGGCCGACGCCTCGGCCCAGGCCGTCGACGAGACCCGCAACGACGTCCTGCTCGTGGTCGTGTCCGACGTGGCCCGCACCTATGCCCAGCTGCGCGGCTTCCAGTGGCGCTCCGACATCGCCACGTCCAACATTGCCGAGCAGCAGCAAAGTCTCGACCTCGTCACCACGCGCTTCAAGACCGGCATCGGCAACGAGCTCGACGTCGCCCAGGCCACGCGCCAACTCGCCATGACCGAAGCCGTGAAAGGCCCGCTCGACGCCGGCGCGGCCGAGGCCCGCCATCGGCTCGGCGTATTGCTGGGCGGCTTCCCGGCCGCCCTCGACGACGAACTCAATCAGCAGAAGGCACTGCCCTCCGTCCCCGGCCACGCCCCGACCGACCTGCCTTCCGAGTTGCTCCGCCGCCGCCCGGACATCCGCCGCGCCGAGCGCGAGCTGGCCGCCCAGACCGCCCGCGTCGGCGTGGCGGTGGCCATGTTCTTCCCCAAGTTTTATCTCACCGGCTCATTCGGACCACAGACCAGCGACATCCGCGAAATGCTCAACGCCGACTCGCTCACTTGGTCGGCCGGGCCGGGCATGCGCTGGCCGCTGATCGACTTCGCCCTGATCGGCGAGCTGCGCATACAGGAGCTGCGCGCCCAGCAGGCCCTCATTAACTATCGCCAGACATTGCTCATCGCCCTGCGCGAAGTGGAAGACGCCATCGCGGCCTACAACGGCCAGTCCGACAAGTCGGTGCAGCTTGAGCGCGCCGCCGAAGCCGCCCGCTCCGCCACGCGCCTCTCGATGATCCGCTACGAAACGGGCCTGGTGGACTATTTGAACGTGATCGACGCGTTGCGCTCGCAGTACGAAATCGAAGACTCGGCCGCGCTCGCCAAGCAGCAGCTCGTCGAAAACTTCGTCCAGCTCTACCGCGCCCTCGGCGGCGGCTGGGAGCACTTCGCCAAGCCGCTACCCGACGCCCGGCTGATTCCACCGGCGGTGACGCAGTTGCCGTAATCAGCGACTCATTTCGCCCCCACCGCCAGATTCTCAAACGTCTTTGCCAGCTCCACGTCCTTGCTTGTCACGCCGCCGGCGTCGTGCGTCGCGAGGTCGATCTTCACGGTGCGATAGACGTTGAACCATTCCGGGTGGTGGTTGGCCGCCTCGGCCGCGAGGGCCGCCTGGGCCATGAAGCCGAAGGCCCGCACGAAATCGGCGAACTGGTACTCGCGGTGCAGCTTGCCGGCGGTGTAGCTCCACTTCGGCAGCGCGGCGAGGGCGGTGCGGATCTCGGCTTCGGACATTTTCGGCGGGGCGGTGGGCATGTGCGGCCTCTCGATGGGTTGGCGGCGTGGCTTCGGCTCAGCACCGCCGTATCGCGCCGATGCTAACGTTTTGAAGCCGGCCGGCACAAGGGTGGGCGGATTCGTTGCTGGGGCGGGCGGCGGCGGCGAGGATTCAGCGTGGGGAGTCGGGGGCGTCGCGGATCGGCCCGGCCACGGCCGTGATGGCGAATCGCGGCGTTGACGAAACGCGGCGGTGGGATATGATTTTCGGTCCCCCAAACGCCCGGGTGGCGGAATTGGCAGACGCGCCAGGTTGAGGGCCTGGTTCTAGCAATAGAGTGCAGGTTCGACCCCTGTCCCGGGCAGTTTTTCCCCCCAATCGGCCGCTCGTCTTTGAAATCCGCGTTGGTATCCACCAGTCGGCGAGAGATTCTTTAGATGCGCTCATGCGGCGCCGCCCAGATACGCGGGGTGCCGCGGATTCGGCGCGCACTTGTTCCATACTTTTGGCATGGTGCTCAAACGATAGCAGCTCTTATGTTTCCGGCCGCGCGACTAGCGATGGGCTTCGATAGTGCTTTGTGGCAGGAAGTACGCGCCGGAGTCGTCGCGACCGATGTGAACGCCATCCGGCCGCCACATAACAGTTCCCCATCGCTCCACCGCGTCGGCGCGGGTCGCTGCGTGGCCGATGACGCCGCAATCGTGGACATAGTTGTTGGTGTCGATCAGTATCCGGGCGCACACGTCCAATCCATGTTTCGTCGGAACGACGTACACCCGGCAGCCATAAAACGCGGGGCCGTCTTTGCCGTCGCCCCAACTCATCGCGATCGTATTTTCCAGTGTAGCGCTCTCGCCAGTCGTGTTCCCGATTTCCCAGGCGACCCAGACGCTGACGAAGAGAATCGTCAGCTTGATGGCTAGGCCGATCAACCGCCGAACGGTTCGCCTAATCGGCCCGGACGGTCGAGCGCTCGGCAGGCTTCCACAGTCGAGTGTAGAGGTGCGATCAGGAAGTGACTTCAGAGGATCCATACTGCAATCATTTCGAGCCGACGGATGACGAAGGGCTGCGACTTGGGATAGTGGACGTGAGGCACCCTGACTGGTGGTTTCGGTCAGGTGTCGCGCGGGTAGAATCGGGCGGGGCAGTCTTCGCACTCCAGAGCGATTCTAGATGAGAGCGTGTATCTTCCGTCCGCACTCCGGGCACCGGCCGGTTTGGTTTCCGCGAAAGTTGTATCCGCACCGGCAGCGAACTGTGGGTGGTATGCCTTTTCGGCCGGCGAGCCGCAGTTCGGGCCCGCTTTCGCCCGCCGGCCAGTTAAATCGCGTTCGCCACGATGACCATCGCGATCAGCTCCAGGCCGCAGAACAGAATGGTGAGAGTGGATTCAGCGCTTCGCCTGGTCGGCGGATTCAAGGGTCTCGCCATGGGCGCTTCGTGCGCTGCTATCAATCCGATCGCAACGTTCCAAGCGACGATGGGCGTCACGAGAAAGCCGATCAGCAATCCCACGAAGGCCGTCGGGGCAGCATCGGCGCCGGCAAGCCGAGTGCACGCGACGATCGCCGGGAGCACGAGGAAATAGACCGCGACGAGCCAGAGCGGCGTCGGCTTCTCACCCAGGGATGATGCTCGACGCAGCGCTTCGCGATCGAAATCCTCGCCGCACTCTGGGCAGCGGGTTCGCGCGAGGCCGGTCAGGTTGTACTCGCAGACTGGGCAGAAGAGGTTTTCGTCGAGATCGGCGTTCGGCTGCGGAACCGCCATGGCAAGATTGTATCAGCTGGGCGGAGAGTTTTCGGCGGCGGTCGGCGGAAGCTCGTTTGGCAGCGGTTTTCGGACATGTCGGAGGCCATATTGGGTGCATGCGCCGAACTCTAGATAGTTTTGCCGGGCCGCATTCAGACTCACGTCATTCGCACCGGGCTCGTTCGGGTTTCGAAATTGAACATCGTCGTCTTCCCAGAAACACACCGGGCAGACTTCAAAAGTACCGGGCGGATTTTGATCCAGCGTCAGGCACGCGCAGCACGGACACGCGAATCGCTTCATGATCGATACACATCTTTCCGATGCCCGACCTTCAATATGATGACGCGAATTTCTGCGTGAAGCACATCGTAGATGACGCGGTAGTCGCCAACTCGAATCCGATAGAGGGAGTCCTGCGCAACCAGCCGCTTCGAACCGGGTGGGAAAGGGTCCAGTGCAAGGCGATCCGCCGCTTCCATGACGCGCCGGCGGTGCTGTGGATCGAGCCGGCGGAGATGTCGCCTCGCCGTAGTTGAATAATCAACGCGATAGAGTTTCACGACCGAGTCTTGCGGCGGATCGCATTCTTCCGATCAGTTCGCGCCAATTCGCGTTTGACCTCTGCGGCGGGAATCAGCTTTTCCTTGCCGGACTTGATCCGCGCGCGAATCTTCTCGGCCTCCCGGATGTCCTCGAGGTCTTCCAACTGCTCCAGCAATTTGAGATCGGCGGCGGGAACGATGCCCACCGCAATCTTTCCGTTTTTGGTCACGGCGAAGCGCTTGCCGCCATAAGCGGCCTGGTTGACGACTTCGGCGAACCGCTGACGGGCGTTGGCGGCGGGAATGCGGGTCATGGGCATCTCCTCAAACTGTACAAATTGTACAATTTGATTATTGCCTCACCTGGCCGGCCCGTCAACTCGCCCATGCGCCTCCAGAAAGTCTTCGCAATTCTGACTCACGAAACGAGTTGGCGTTGTCGTGCCGCCCGTTGGCCTAGTAGTGTCACAAGGCAGCAGACAATCGCCGCGATGGAGAGGCACCACCCGGCCACGGCATTCGTTTGGAGGCACGAAAGATACATGCAGGCGCACCACGCGGCTTCCCACCACTGGTGCGTCTGAGGCGGCCG
The DNA here is from genome assembly GCA_015654675.1 of Planctomycetota bacterium. GTDB lineage: Bacteria > Planctomycetota > Phycisphaerae > UBA1845 > UTPLA1 > SpSt-539. Next base: position 47,712 of record JAATGM010000031.1, read on the forward strand.
GACTTTGCGGGCCACGATCACGAGTGTGCACCTCCGAGGTTGTTACAGCGACAACGGCGCAAACGGAATGCCAAACGTCTCCGCGACCGGCTTGTTCGTCACCTTGCCGCTGTCGATGTTCACGCCGTTCGCCAGCCCGGCATCTTCCTTGCAGGCCTGCTTCCAGCCCTTGCTGGCGATCCGCACCGCATACGGCAGCGTCGCATTCGTGAGCGCGAAGGTGCTCGTCCGACCAACTGCGCCCGGCATGTTCGTCACGCCATAGTGCACGATGCCATCGACCATATACGTCGGCTCGGCATGCGTCGTCGGTTTGATCGTCTCGACGCAGCCGCCCTGATCGACACCGACATCAACAATCACCGCACCCGGCTTCATCTTCGAAAGGTGCTCGCGCGTCACCAGCACCGGGCACCGCGCCCCGGGAATCAGCACCGCCCCGATCACCAGGTCGGCCAGCGCCAATTGCCGCCGAATCTGAAGCGGATCGGAAAACAGCGTCTGCACGTTGGCGGGCATTACGTCTGACAGATAGCGCAGCCGCTCCACGTTCACGTCCATGATGACCACACGGGCCCCGAGCCCGGCCGCCACCTTGGCCGCGTTTGTGCCGACCACGCCGCCGCCCAGAATCGTCACGTGCGCCGGCTCCACGCCCGGCACTCCGCCCAAGAGAATCCCGCGGCCCATCATCGGCCGTTCGAGATACTTGGCGCCTTCCTGCACGCTCATCTTGCCGGCCACTTCGCTCATCGGCGTCAGCAACGGCAGCTTGCCTTCGCGATCGGTTACCGTCTCGTAGGCGATCGCAACCGAGTTGCTCTTGAGGATGCCCTGCGTCAGCGCCTTCTCAGCCGCAAAGTGGAAGTAGGTAAACAGAATCTGCCCCGGCCGGATCATCGAGACCTCGGCCGCCTGCGGCTCCTTCACTTTCACGATCATGTCGGCCCGCGACCAGACATCCTTGGCCGTGGGGACGATCGAGGCCTCGGCCTGCGTGTAGTCTTCGTCCGAAAAGCCCGAGCCCGCACCCGCCTGCGTCTCGACCAGAACCTGGTGCCCGGCCTTGCGAAGGGCGATCGCCCCGGCCGGAACCATGCCGACCCGGTACTCGTCGGATTTCACCTCTCGTGGGAGGCCGATGATCATGAGGAAGTCTCCAGTGCAAGCCCGGCAGCGTGCGGGCGAACGGCGAATTCACTGAGAAAAGCGTATCAAATTGGCGGGTTTCAGGCAAGCTGGCGGCGGGGCGACGGATGCGAGCGACAATTCTCGCGCGGCGCGAAAAGCACGATCAATGAAAGCGTTTCTTTCCATGGCAATCAGCCGCGCAGCGCCGCCCGACGCGCTCGCACAACCCTCTTCGCAAGGAGCACGCATGTCCGCGACGCGCCGTCATTTTTTGAAAATCTCCGCCGCGGCCGGGTCCGCGCTCGCGCTGGGCGATCGCCTGCCATCGGCTCTCGCCGAACCAAAGTCGGAGGACGCTGCGGGCAAGTCCGCTAAGTCCGGTCTGAAGATTCTCATGCTCGGCGGCACCGGCTTCCTCGGCCCGGCCATCGTCGAATATGCCATCTCGCGCGGCCACATCATCACGCTCTTCAATCGCGGCAAGCGCGCCCCCGATCTCTTCCCCAAGTGCGAAAACCTCGTCGGCGATCGCGACGGCAATCTCAAGGCCCTCGAAGGCCGCCGCTGGGACGCCGTCATCGACACCTCCGGCCACATCCCCAAGACCGTGCGCGAGTCGTGCAAAATCCTGAAGGACAGCGGCTTCTACTGCTTCGTCTCATCCATGGGCGTCTACAAGGATTTCAGCAAGCCGCTCGACGAAACATCGCAACTGCACGACACACCCGACCCCAACCTCGACAAGATGAACAACGACACCTACGGCCCGATGAAAATCCTGTGCGAGCGGGCCATCCAGGAAACCATGCCCGACCGCACGCTCATCGTCCGCCCGGGCCTGATCGTCGGACCGCGCGACTGGTCGGATCGGTTCACGTATTGGCCTGTCCGCGTTGATCGCGGCGGCGAGGTTTTCGCACCGGACAAACCCGATGACCCCACACAGTTCATCGACTCGCGCGACCTCGCCGCCTTCGTCGTTCGCCTCGTCGAGCGGAAGACTACCGGCGTCTTCAACGCGGCCGGCCCGAAAGACCGCCTGACCATGGGCGAAGTCCTGACCTGCTGCAAAGATGTCAGCAAGAGCGACGCAAAGTTCACCTGGGTTGATGCCGCCTTCCTCGAGACCAACAAGGTCAACGGCTGGACCGACCTGCCCATCTGGGTCGATCCAAAAGGCGACGGCATCGGCCTCATCACGGCCAACCTGAGCAAGGCCTTCGCCGCCGGCCTCACCTGCCGCCCATTGGTCGAGACGGTCCGCGACACGCTTGTCTGGTTTAAGAAAGAGCCCGCCGAACGCCGCGAAAAAAAGATGCGCGCCGGCCTGACGCCCGAGCGCGAGAAGGAACTGCTCGTGGCCTGGCACGCCCGCGACAAAGTCCCGGCATCCGTCGGCGGATAGTTTGGGTTTGCAGCGAAAGCCGGGCCAGCGCCGCCCGTTAATCCGGTATGGCATTTCCGCGCCGGATCGGCTATTCCGTGCGGCGAAGTGACCATTTCTCATCCGAAAGGACCGATCATGAGCACGACCCGGCGACGTTTTCTCCAGCTATCGGCGGCAGCCGGTTCGGCCCTGGCCCTCGGCGACCGTGTCCCGCGCACATTCGCGGCCGATGTGGCCGGTCCCGCGGGCGGCGGCGACAAAAAGAAAACGCTGCTCATTCTCGGCGGCACGATGTTCCTCGGCCCGGCGCTGGTCGAGTCGGCCCGCAAGCTCGGCTACACCATCACGCTCTTTAATCGCGGCAAGACCAACCCGCAGCTTTTCCCCGATGTCGAAAAACTGCACGGCAATCGCGACGGCGACCTCAAATCGCTCGTCGGCCGCCGTTGGGACGCAGTCGTCGACACGTCCGGCTATGTCCCGCGCGTCGTGCGCGACTCGGCCACGCTGCTGAAAGACAGCGGCCACTACGTATTCATCTCCACCATCTCGGTCTATTCCGACAACAGCAAACCCGGCGCCGATGAAACCGCCGCGGTCGGCAAGATCGCGAATGAGAAAGACGAAAAAGTCACCGGCGAATCCTACGGTCCGCTCAAGGCCCTCTGCGAGCAGGCCGCCATGGACGCCATGCCGGGCAAGACCACCGTCATCCGTCCCGGCCTTATCGTCGGTCCGATGGACCCGTCCGATCGCTTCACCTACTGGCCGGTGCGCGTGAAGCGCGGCGGCGAGGTGCTCGCCCCCGGCACGCCGGCCGACCCGGTGCAATTCGTCGATGTCCGCGACCTGGCCGACTTCGCGTTGCACACCGTCGAAGCAAAAACCTTCGGCACGTTCCATGTCACCGGTCCCGCAAAGGAGCTCGGCATGGACGGCCTGCTCGATAGTTGCAAGTCGGTCTCCAAAAGCGACGCGAAGTTCACCTGGGTCCCGGCCGACTTCCTCGCCGAGCAGAAGGTCGCCCCGTGGTCCGACATGCCCGTCTGGGTGCCGCCCATCGGCGACTCGGCCGGCTTCGCTCGCTCCAACATCAGCAAGGCCCTCAAGGCCGGTCTGGTCTTCCGCCCGCTCGACGTCACGCTGCGCGACACGCTGGCCTGGTGGGACACGCTGCCCGCCGCCCGCCGCGAGAAGCTCAAGAGCGGGCTAACGGCCGCGCGCGAAGCCGAAGTCCTCGCCGCGTGGCACAAGCACGAAACCAAGAAGAGCTGAGCCCTAGTCCGCCCATACCATGACTGTCCGATCCGTCGCCGCATGGCTGAAGCGAGCGCTCGCCGTGCGAGACGATGAAGTCCGCACGGTCGCCTGGGCCTTCGTCTACTTCTTTTGCCTCATGGCCGGCTACTACGTCCTCCGCTCGCTGCGCGACGCGATGGGCGTAGCCGGCGGCGTGAAGCAGCTCCCGTGGCTCTTCATGGGAACATTCATTGCGACTACCGCATGCACTCCACTATTTTCGCTCCTCGTTTCGCGTTTTACGCGCAGCCGATTCATCCCGTTTGTCTATCGCTTCTTTCAGATCAATCTCGCCGTCTTTTTTGTGCTATTTCGTTTCATCTCGGACGGCGATCGGGTCTACATCGCCCGAGCGTTCTTCATCTGGACCAGCGTCTTCAATCTGTTTGCTGTGACGGTCTTCTGGAGCTTCATGGCCGACATCTTCAGCAGCGAGCAGGGCAAACGTCTTTTCGGCCTCGTTGGCCTTGGCGGAACCCTCGGGGCTCTTTCCGGCGCATATTTCAATTCCAAACTCGCCGAGATTCTGGGCGTTGTTAACTTGCTCATCGTCTCAGGCGTGCTCTTGGAATTGGGAGTACAGAGCGTGAACCAGCTCGTGCGAATTGCCCGGCCGCGAGTCGCCAACGTGATCATTCCCGATCGCCCGATCACCGCGGGCGGCGTTTGGGAAGCGCTCGTGCGAGTCTTTTATTCCCCGTATCTACTCGGCATATGTGTATGCATGCTGATGTACACCGTCAGCACCACGTTTCTTTATTTCGAGCAGGCCAAGATCGTGAAGGCCGCGTTTGCGACGGATGAATCACGAACGGCCTTCCTTGCCAGGATCGATTTTGAAATCAGTCGCGTCACAATCGTTATGCAGCTCTTCCTTACTGCACGCGTCGTCAGCTTCATCGGCGTCGGTGCATCGATGGCCTTCGTGCCCATCGTTACACTGGGCGGCTTCATCGTCTTGCTTCGCCATCCAACCGCTAACGTGCTGTATTGGTTTCAAGTTGCCAAGAATGCCGCCAATTACGGCCTCGGCCGGCCGGCCCGCGAAGTGCTCTACACCGTCGTCCGCCCCGAAGAGAAGTACAAGTCCAAAACCTTCATCGACACATTCGTCTTCCGCGGTGGAGACGTGGTCGGCGCCTGGACCTACAAGCTTGTCACTGAACCGCTCGTTGTTCTGCTCGCCATGCCCGCTGGCACGCTCATCGGCGTCAGCGTCGGCGCAATGTCGGCCGTCTGGATCGGCTACGCGGCATGGCTTGGCCGCAAGCAGCGGGCCCTCGCGCAGCTCCGGTCCGACGAAGCCGCTGCAGCCGCGCCCCTCACCAGCGTGCCCCAAGCCGTTGCAGCAATCTGAATCACCCCGCGACCCGGTTACCGGTGCGCGCCTCGATCGTCGCAATCGCCCGCTCGATCCGCTCTCGAATCGGCCGGCTGGTCTCGTGTTTGATCCCCTTGCGCAATCGCGGCAAATCTTCAGCCGTGCCGATGATCCCCATCGTTATCGCCGCCGCCCGCCGCGTCCCGTCGCGCATGTCGTCGCGCAGAAGTTGAAACACCCGATCGCGAATGGCCGGCATCTGCGGCGATCCGCGCGGTACGCATTCGGCCGCCGCCGCACAGGCCCGCGCCCGCACGCCCGGGTCGTCGTCGTTCAACGCCACCAGAAACACGCCCGCGTCAGTCGGCGCGCGGCGCAGTTCCGTCAGCCCATATAGCGCCCACGACCGCACGCGCGGCGAAGCATCCTTCATCGCCGCCTCGATCCGCTTCGCATTGTCCGGATCGCTCCCAAACGCCAGCGTGAACACCGCCGCCGCCCGCATGTTCTGGCTGTCGCCGGTCAGCAGCTTCAGCAACCGCGGCCGGCAGCCGTCCGCCAGTTGCTTCATTTCCTTTCTCGCTGCTTCAATCTCGTCGGCCTTCTCGCCCTCATTCGCCGCCCGCCACTTCCGCAGCGTCTCAACCACGCGCACGCGAAACTCCGCCTCGGCCACGGCCGGGTTCAGCTTCGAGTCCATCTCGCGCGCCAGGTAGTCCACCGCCGGCCGCCACAAGCTGTCCGGCCATTTCTTCAGAAAGCTCGCGCATCCGTCCCGCGCCGCGGCGAATTTCCCGGCGTTCTTGTCGCTGATGAGATCGCCCACCGCATTGATCTGATCGATCAGCAGATTTGCCGCCTCGACCGAAAGAATGTCGTTCCGCGTCTGCCGGACCACCAGCGTCAACTCATATTCTTCGACGCCTTCGCCGCTGTTCCGCCGGTAGTGAGCCGTGCCCGAAAGTCCGTCGAGCGTATGCCGGCCATAACCCCAGCGGATCACCACCTCCGCCCCCATGAATTGGGAGTTCTTCGCCGCGCGACCGCGCAGCGATCCCTGCACGGTCATTCGCATCCGCAGCATCGTCCGATCGCCGACGCGAAAAACATCGGCCAGCTCAAACGACTGCGTTCCGTCGAAAAATCCTGTCGCGACCGAGTTCTCCCACCGGTCGCCCACGCGCATCGCTTCGGCCGGCCAGCGCGCGAAATCCAGCATGGCTGATATGGCCGCCTGCTCAATCGGCTCGGCCGCCGGGACCAGCACGGTCGTCTCGCTCTTGGTCCACTCGTCGGTCGCCAGCCGCGTTGATCCGCCCGACAACGCGATCGAGTCCGGCTCGGGCGGTTCGGAAACCGGTTGCCCGTCGCGGGTGAGTTTGATCTTGGCCGGCGCCGCATCGACGATCATCTGTGCGATCTTGCCGGTCCGCTGATCGGCGTCGCGAAGCTGCAATCGGGTCCACTCCGATTTCGCCACGTAAGACAGCACTTCGGACCGCTCGCCATAGCGCACCGTCCGTCGAATCGTCCGCTCGAGCGAATAGACCGAGAGCCGCCGATCCGTCGTGTCATTTTGCAGCCGATAGCTGCGAGTTTTGGGAGTGCCGGGCGGCGCAGCGCTGGCGGCCGACGCAACGGCCAGCACAACCCAGGCGATTCGGTGGGAAATGCGTCCCATGGACTGGAATACCCCGCGTTTCCGGCTCGTCGTGGCTACCGCAATGGCGTCTTAGTGCGCGACGCGCGCCACCGGGGCCGTTTCGCCCGGCTCGGGCGGCGGCACGAACTCGACCGCCAGCGGACTCTTCAGCGGCAGCCGGCGCATCCACAGCAGCCAGGCGATCCCCGTCAGAATCATGATCACGCTGACCATCTGCGACCAACTCATACCGGCCGCGTCCAGCGGATTATCCTGCCGGATGGCTTCCTCAAACATGCGCGCCATCGAATAGAGGATGAGCATCCACCCCAACACGACGCCATGCCGTTTTCGATAATAGAAAAGCGTGTCGAGGACCCAGTAGAGAATGATGCCGGTGAGGCTCGCATAGAGTTGCGCCGGGTGCGATGGCTTCGACCAGTAGTGCCGTGACAAGTCGCGCAACTGCGACTGCGTAAGGTTCGCGTTCGCCGCCGCCCTCGAGAGCAGCTCATATCGCTGATCGTTGAGCGCCGTGCGCTTCTCTAGTTCCTTGATCTTTGCCTTCAGCGAATCAACCCGCGCCACGTCCGCCCCAATTCGCTGGCTCTGTTCGAGCTCTTCGCGCGCCAGTCGCAGGTCGCGCCGCGGCCCGTCCAGCTCTTCGCGCGTCGCCTCGACCATGTCGTGCGGCAGCGGCAGCGCCTGGCCGGTCGGGAGATACCACAGCAGTTCCTTCGGCAGTTCGAGCTGTCCGAATTCATATTGCTGAAGCATGGCCGGGCTGCCGAACGGATATTGCACCGCCCAGGGCAGTCCCTTTTCCTGGTGGGCCGGATCGTGCTCGTTGACGCAGATCGAACCCCAGCAGCAGCCGTTCAGGAAGCACCCGATCCGCGCCATCGACATGCCGAACATCAGCGATGGCCCGGTGATGTCGAGATACCAGCGGATCGATTTCTTGGTCAGTGCCAGATAGGCAATCAGCGATGGAATGACCAACAGCGGCCCGCCCCAGAACTCCAGCCCGCCGGCGCGAATGTCAAACACCGCGAACAGCGGATTCGGCTGGTTCGCGAAGCGCGAGTCCCAGTAATGGATGACGAAAAACGCCCGCGCCCCGACGACTCCTGCAATCAGGGCAATGAAGCCCATGTTCAAGACCACGTCCGGATCGGCCTTCACCTTCATCGCCCGCCGGCACGAGAGCCAGATGCCGCCTAGAAAGGCGATCATCATCATGAAGCCGTAACTTTTGACGTCGGCCCACTGTTCCGGAACGAATGGAATCTTGAAAAGCGTCGGGTACATGTCGAATGGATGCTAAGCTTCGCGCACGCCGTCGGCAAGGATACCCCCCGGATGGCCCGCCAATTCGTCGCCGATCCGCACGACGGCGGAAACCAGCCGGTCCAGATCGGCCGTCCGCGTGCGGTGGTTCACGATCGCGACGCGAATGGCGAAACGGCCTCGAATCACCGTGCTGGAGGGAACCGCCTCGCCCGATTCCTGCAGGCGGATCAGCAATTCGCGATTCAGGGCGTCGGCGCGCTCGGGGCTCGCCCCCGCCTCGGCATATCGAAAACAAACCACATTCAGCGGCGCCGGCGCCATTCGCTCCAGCTTGTCGTGGGCGTCAATGCGCTCGGCCAAATAGCGCACCTGCTCCACGTTTTGCTCGATCAGCCGCGCAAAGGTGTCGATTCCATGCGCCTTCATCGACATCCATGCCTTGAGCGCCTTGAAGCCGCGCGTCAGATCAATGCCGCGCTCGGCGAACGGCAGACCGCCGGCGATCACGCCGCGCGTTGTCTCGGCCAGATAGCTTGGCGTCATCGCAAACGCGCCGCGATGTGCCGCCGCGTCGCGCACCAGCACGCACGCGATTTCAAACGGCTGATACATCCATTTGTGCAGGTCGAACGCCAGCGAATCCGCCCGTTCGATTCCCCGCACGATCGGTCGCAGCGCCGGCGACAATCGCGCCAGCGCCCCATAGGCCCCATCGACATGGAACCACAGCCCCTCTTCCGCGCAGAAATCGGCGATCGCCGGAAGATCGTCCGTCGCGCCGGTGTTGATCGTCCCGGCCGTCCCGATGACGCAGATGGGCTTGTGTCCCGCGGCCCGATCGGCCGCGACGGCCTTCCGCAACGCGCCGAGATCCATCCGAAACTCGTCGTCGACGGTGATCCGCCGCAACGATCGATTGCCCAGCCCAAGCAGCTCGGCCGCCTTCTGCGCGCAGCTATGCGCCTCGACTGAGCAATACATGGTTAGCGCCGGCCGCCCGCCGCCTTGCAGGCCCTCTTCGCGAATATCGAAGCCCGCCTTCGCATGCCGCGCCACCGTCAGCCCGACCAGATTGGCCGTCGTCCCGCCGGTCACCAGCACGCCGCTCGTCCCCGCCGGCATGCCCATCAGCTCGCGCAGCCATTCAATCACGCGGTGCTCAACCAGCGCCGGTGCCTGGTTGAAACCGGCCAGGTGCGGATTCATCCCGGACGCCAGCATGTCGGCCATCATCGCCAGCGGCGTGCCGTTGCCCTGCACCCACCCCCAAAAGCGCGGATGCAGGTTGCCGTTGGGGTAGGGGAGTACGTTCGTCAGAAAGTCGCGATAGGCCAGCTCGGCGCCCTGCGGCGCGGTCGGCAGCGTTTCCGTCGTAATCGCCGATCGCACCGACTCCGGCATCGCCTGCCACGCCGGCTTGGTCGCGATCGACGACAGGTGATCGATCATGTCGTCGAGCATGCGATGCCCGAGCGCGCGAAACTCATCCCAGTTGGCCGGGTCGAGCGTGTGATTCATTTCAACCCCGGCTTGAGCGAACCCTGCCCGCGCTCGAGGTCCAGCAGAAACTGCTTCCGCCACAGTCCGCCGCCGTAGCCGCCCAGCTTGCCGCCCTTGTTCACCACGCGATGGCAGGGAATCACGATCGCGATACGGTTCTGGCCGTTCGCCCGGCCGACCGCCCGCTGCGCATTCTTCTCGCCGATGGCGTTCGCCAGGTCTTCGTACGAGCACGTCGTGCCATACGGAATCTTGAGCAGCCCGTTCCACACCTGCGTCTGAAACGGTGTTCCCGGATAACTCAGCGGAACAGCGAATCGCTTCAACTCGCCCGCGAAATATCGCTTCAACTCATCGCGCAGCCGATCGAGCATCGCATGCTTGCCCGGCACCACCGCGTTGCCGAAGTGTCGCCGCACTTCCTTCATCTGTGCCTCGAGCGCCCGGCGATCGGTGAACTCCAGCAGGCAGACGCCCGCGTCCGTCGCCCCGGCGAGTAGCGGCCCGACCGGGCTTTCGATCATCGCCGTCGTCACGGCCGCCGCCTCGCCCGCCCGGCTCGGCGCCCGCCCGAAGGTTTTCTTGATGCCGTCATGAAAGCCGCTCGTCGATTCGTAGCCATGCTTCAAAGCCGTCGTGGTCATATCCGCACCTCGTCTCAATTCAATCAAAGCGTCCGAAAGCCGCCGCGCCCGCGAATAGGCGGCGAACGTCATGCCATGATGCCGCTGGAAATACCGCCGCGCCCGTGCCGGATCGATCGACATGGCCCGCAGGTCCGCGTCGCGCCAGCGCTTCGACGGATCGCGATCCACGCGCGTCAGCAACTCGCGCACCCAGCCGGGCGGCCGGCCATCCGTCGCCATCGGCCGGCAGCGCTTGCACGGCCGATAGCCGGCGAACAACGCCTGCCGCGCCGAAGGAAAATACTCACAGTTCCGGTCCAGCGGCTTGCGGGCCGGGCAGGAAGGCCGACAGAAAATCCCCGTCGTCTTGACGCCGGTGAAGAACACGCCGTCATACGAAGGATCGCGCTCGCGAAACGCCCGTCGCATCTCAGCCGTCTTGGGAAGCGTCGTCATGCCCGAAAGGTTAGCCAACCAGCCCACAACCCCGCCACCGATAATTGAGCGCCGAATTCAATTAGCGTCGCCCACATTTGCTAGAATCGGGCCTTGGATATCAGAGCCACCGCATGACCCTTGCCCAAGTCCGCGAACGCTTTCGAGCCAATCAGCGCGGCTTTGCGGCCCGGTTTGCCTGGCTGCTCGCCATCTTCGGCGTTGCCCTGCTATGCGATGCCGTCAGCACCACCTGGTTCATGCTGCAGGAAGGCCCGGCCCAGGAGGTTCACCCGGTCGTCCGCAGCGTCTCGCACATGCTCGGCCCGATCGCCGGCCCCTGGCTCGGCGCGGTGTGGAAGTTCTGTGCTGCCGTCCTCGTCGCCATCTACCTCCGCCGCTGGGCCTGGCTCATCCTCACCGTCGGAACGATCCTCTCGCTGTGGGCCGCATGGTTCAACGTCTGGGGCAAAGAGATCTACGTCCCCAACCTGCTGCACTGGATACCCTGGTAGCTCATCGTCATCGCGGTAGGCGGGGCGCCGCTACTTCGTCGGCCGCGACCCAACGGCCAGCAGCTCGCTCAGCGGTTCGTTCGGGTCGAACTCTTCGGACATCGTTCCGACATAGAACCAGCACCAGTTTTGCTTCCTGTCGCTGTTGCACGAACTGTTGCGCAGCAGCAGCCCGGCCGGATTCGCGGGCTGAAAGTCGCTGGGGAGCGGCGTGCCGTCGCTGAAACTCGCGTGCTCCTTATGCCAGCCGTGCATCGGCGCGTTCGATTTCACGAGTAAGGGACCCACATCGGGAAACTTGTAAACGTACTCGCCGTTGATGACAGGGACGTCGATCCCGTGCTCGCCGTCTTCGAGTGCGACAAACGTCCCGCGGCTCCCGGCGGGAAAAATGAGATGCACCGGCCGGCCAGAGTGCGTTGAATAGAAACCTATCGCGAGCGCAACGAGCACCGCTGCGGCTGCGAGCGCCACCAGCAACTTAGGCCCCCGTCGCGGTTGCGCCGCGCCGTCAGCTTGTTCGCGGCTCACTAGTCTCGTCCTTCACCACCCCCGGCCGGCTGCCGACGCGCTGCCCCTCCATCAAAAACCGCACCCGGCTCATCACCGACTCATCCACCAGCCGCGCCAGTGCCTTGCGCGCGTCGCGCATCGCCGTCCGCCGGCTGAGGTGCGTCAGCAGAAACCACTCGTTCTCCATCTTCGGCAGAATGCGGGCCAGATCGCGGACGTGCATGTGGTACCCCTCGCGCGCCCGCCGCACGTGGTCCTCCTCGATAAAGGTGCACTCCATGATCAGCACCTTCGCCTTGCGCACGTGGTCCAGCGCCAGATAGTTCCCCTCGGCCGTGTCCCCGCAGAACGCCACCAGCGGCACCTCGATTCGCTGCTGAATCTCCACGCCCTGCTTCTTCAGCTCCACCAGCTGCGGCCCCGACCGATCCGCAAACTCTGGTCGCAGCTTGTGCCGCACATCGATGAGCGTGAACCCCAGCGCCGGATAGCCGTGATTCACCGCAAACGTCCGCGCCAGCAGCCCCTTGCGAATCTCAAAGTCCTGCCCGGGCTCGACCCCCACGATCTTGGCCGGCGAGGGGTGCCGCTCGATCCGCGCCCACACCTTCATCAGGTCGCGAAACGGTTCGACCAGATGGGCCGAGCAAAGCAGCGTCCCGGCCGCGTTGCCGACAAAGTTCCGCTGGCTGAAGTAGTAGGCCATGCCGGCCGCATGATCCATGTGGCCGTGCGACAGCAGGATGTGATCAACGGCCAGAATCTCGGCCGGGCACTTGCCCACGTCAAAGCAGACATTCAGCTCCGGCGCGGCAATGACGGTCTCTTCGCCGGCCACGCTGTAGCCCAGGAGGCGAATGTCGGAAAGTCGATGCTCAAAAAGGCGTTCCGCCATCCGCTCAGCGTAGCGTTTTGCAGGAAACCCCGCGAGGGGCGGACGAAGCTCCGGCTAGCGCGCTCGGCGGCGCAGAAGGCAGGCACATCCCAAGCCAAGCAGAACGCCGCTGTACGGCTCGGGCGTCCAAAGCTCGTAAGCCATCTGGCCGTTCGGGTTGACATGCCATGGCGTTCCGATAGGAAACTGTACGGCAAAACCGCCTGCCGTATTCGAGTTCTCCCACCGGAAGCGACTATTGATATCACCAAATTGCGCGATTTCTATCCACAGATTTGTGTTTGCTGGGACTGCAAAGCTGCTTGGTAGTGGTGCATCGTATAAGTATTCGAGAGGCCCCACGCCTGTCGGAATCGAAATTCCCGTGGCCACTCTCGTCGGATTCGCCACAAACGCTTCGTAAAGAACTGCCCCGGGCAGGCCGTCGGCATTTTCATAAATTCGCACTCGCATCGTTTCGTCGAGTGGTGGTGGTTCGAGTTCTTGCGCGAACGAGCTCCCGTAAAAGCCCCAGAAGCGCACGCGCCGCAACGTCGACGATTGTGAAAGATTGAAGGCGTCCGCGAGCAATTCGCTCGTCGGGCTTCCGAAATCATCCAATACGAGCGTATCAGACGTAATGCCAAACGTTCGCCCCGGCGCCTGTCGGTGGAGCAATGTGTCGGCATTCGCGCTGGAGACCGCAAGAAGCACGCTCGCAACCAGACGCGCAGGCGCAGCTTTCATCGCCGCACCGCCGCAACTCGTCGCAGAATCCCGACCGCAAGCGCGAGCAACACGCCACTGCACGGTTCCGGCGTCCAAAGCTCGTAGGCCATTTGCCCCTGGTTCGGCGAAGATGATCGCCACGGCGTATCAATCGGGAATCGCTGCGCGAACCCTCCGAATATGTTGGCATTTTCCCATCGAAACAGACTGCCAACGTCATCAATCTGATCGACTTCAAGCCAATAACTCGCTCCGGCCTGTGCCGCAAAGCATCCCGGGATTTCCAGTCGGTAGAGGTATTCCTTCCGAATCGGACCAAGTGCCACGAAAAATCCTGTCCATGTCCGACTCGGGTTTTGCAGGATTCCCTCATGTAAGACTGTGCCGGGCAGGCCTGCCGTGTCAGACCAAATCCGCACGCGAAGCGTCTCGTTGAGCGGCGGCAGCGGGTCGAGTCCCGGACTCGTTCCTCCGAAAAACCCGTAGACATTCGCTCGACAAATGTTCGCGGTCTGATTCAACGAAAAGGCATCTGCGATGAGGGAGCCGCTGGTGTGGCCAAAATCATCCAGATACTCCGTATCGGAAGGAATCCCAAACGTCCGCCCGGGCGACTGTCGGTGGAGCAGCGTGTCGGCATTCGCGCTGGCGCACTCAAGCAGCACGCCCGCAACCAGCCACCTAGATGCCGTCTTCATCGCCGCACCGCTGCAAATCGTCGCACAATCCCGACTGCAAGCGCGAGCAACACGCCGCTGCACGGCTCCGGCGTCCACCATTCGTAGGCGAGTTGACCGCGCGTCGTCGGGGTGAGACGCCACGCTGTATCGATTGGGAACTGCACCGCGAATCCACCCCTCAAGCTGGAACTTTCGATTCGAAAGCGGCTGCTGAGGTCACCAAGCTGGGACGCCTCAAACCAGTAGGGGGTCTCGGCTGCCTGCATAAAGCAGGAGGGAAACTCTACGTCATAGAGGTACTCAAGCGGTCCAGGTCCGATGGCAATGGAGAATCCCGTGGCTGTCCGTGACGGGTTCAGGATCGTGCGTTCATAAACGACGGCCCCCGGAAGGCCGTTCGAGTCGGCGTAAATTCGCACCCGCATTGTCTCCGATGCGGGAGCCGCTTCGGGTACCTGCGCGAACTCGCTTCCGTAAAATCCCCAAAACCGCGTCCTGCAAATAGGTGATGAGTCCGTCAACGTGAACGAGTCGGCCACGAGTTGCGCCGCCTGTCCGCCAAAGTCGTCCGTCAGCAGCGTGTCCGATTCATTTCCGAATGTCCGCCCCGGTGCCTGTCGGTGCAGGAGTATGTCCGCTTGCGTCGCCGCTCGAGCGACAGGCGCACAAAGCACGGAACATACGATGAGTACCAGTAGGTGGATCTTCCAACGCGCAATCACGCTGCACCAAGTCATTTCAACTTCGAGCTTCACTTCGGGAGGCGGTCGGGTGCGCGGGAGTGGGCAACCCAATCTATCTTAGCGTACGGCGCTAATACTGATGAAACTTATTCGCGGTGGGCCTACCGAATCGACGCCGCGCGCGGTCTGCTGCAGTCGCGAGCCGCACGCGCTCCCCGGACCGGCCGCCGCCGCGACCCGATTGCTCAAGAAGTTGCCCCGAACCACGACGTACGCCCCGACGTAATCGCCTAAGTGAATCGGCGCGGTGCTCGCGCGGACCGTCCGCGACCTGTCACCCGCCATTTTTTTGTTGACATACAACCTGTTGTGAGGTAATGTGTTGTCTGCATCGACTGGTTGTGTTCGAGCGTGTTCGCCACAACCACTGGCACTGCTGGCGCGGGGTCCGTCGATGCGGTTCTTGGGCACGTCCGCGGTGTCGGGCCGTCGCGATGCCGGATCATGCAATGTCCATTTTGCAAAGAGCAGAACGAGGACAAAGTCATTGATTCCCGCGCGACCGAGGGCGGAGCCGTCATCCGCCGCCGCCGTCAGTGCCTGAAGTGCAATAAGCGGTTCACCACCTATGAGCGAGTGGAAGAGCTCGTTCGACTATCAGTCATCAAGAAGGACGGCACGCGCGCCCCGTTCGACCGCACCAAAATCGCGGCGAGCATCCAGCGGGCAAGCTATAAGCGGCCGACTCCTGCCGACGTCCTCCAACGCGTCGTCGACGAAGTCGAAGAAGAAATCTTCCGCACGTTCGACCGAGAGGTGCAAAGCCGCCTGATCGGAGCCCTGGTCGCCGCCCGACTGCGGAAGGTCGACAAAGTCGCCTATCTCCGCTTCGCCAGCATCTACCAGGAGTTCCAGGAAGTCGGAGACTTCATCGCCGAGGCGCAGGCGGTCATCGACCAGAGCCGCCGCGAAGCGCCGGGGCAGCAGGAGCTTTTCAATGAACGATGAGCCCACTCCCTCCGTCCACCTGTGCATCCGCAAGCGCGACGGAAAAGTCGAACCCTTCTCGCGTTCCAAGCTGCTCCGCTGTCTAACGCGCGCGCTGCACGAGGCCTGCGATCCCGATCCGCCCGCCACCGCCGAGGCCCTTGCCGAGGCCGTCATCCATTTTCTCGACCTCAATCGCCCGACCAACGCCATCCTCAGCGTCCGCATGCGCGAGTCGATCGAAGCCGTCCTTTCCCAGACCGGCTACGGCCCGGCCTCCGAAGTCCTCCGGCACCACGCCCGCTTCCGCGAGCAGCAGCGCCGCCAGGTCTCGGTCGCCTACTTCCATCCGCGCCGCAACCGCTTCGTTAACCGCCGCTGGAGCAAGAGCGCCGTCGTGGCCGCCCTCCAGAATGAGCACCAGCTCGGCGTCCCGACCGCCCGCCTCGTCGCCGGAATCGTCGAAACCGCCATCCTCCGCTGCGGCCTGCGCGTCGTCACAACGGGCATGATCGAACACACCATCATCAGCGAGTTGCTCGCCTGGGGGCTGGTCCCGTCCGCCCTCACCGTGACCCGTCCCGGCCGATCATCCAACATGCCGGCCCAGCAGCCCCGCGGCGCGGCCCGGCCCGATTAGCCATGCCGGCCTGCGTCGCCCGATGCGGCCCGCCCCGGCCCGGCCCCGTTTGAGCGCCCGCCCATGGCCGACTTCGCCATCAACAAGTCCATGGACCGTGAAGACTTGCGCCTCCCCGGCTGCCAGGCCGTCCTCGCCGAATTGTTCGGCCTGATGCGCCGCATGCAGCGCGCCGGCGTCAGCCACTCCTCGTGGTACGGCACGCTAGACGCATGGCCCAGCCCGTGGGAATGGATCAATCGCGGCCCGGACTATGCCCCCTGGCCCGACAACCCCGACGAAGTCCGCATCCCCTGGTTCCTCCTCTGGGAAATCGCCTGGCTCATCGCCAACACACCCATGCGGCGCGGTTCGCGCGTCCTCGACATGGGCGGGGCGGCCTCGCTCTTTTCGTGCTATCTCGCCAGCCGCGGCCACGACGTCGTCTCGATCGATCTCAACCCCGCGCTCGTCGCCCACTCCGACCGCATCGCCGCCGCCATGAACTGGCGACTCGCCGCGCGCAGCATGGACATGCAGGACCTCGACTTCCCCGACCAGCACTTCGATCACGTCTTCAGCATCTGCGTCTTCGAACACCTGCCCATCTCCGGCCGCGTCCAGTGCAGTTCCTCCGTCCAGCGCGTCCTCAAGCCCGGCGGAACGGCTGCCTTTACATTTGATTACGCGAACCCCCAAGCCTTCGCCCGCATCGACACGCCGCACGATGTCGAGGAACAGCTCATCGCCCCGACCGGCCTCACCCCGCGCGGCAACATGCCCTTCCTCGACGCAGGCAAACGTTATCTGGACGCTCCAACTCATTTCGGTTTCGGCCGCCTGACAGCGCTGGTATCCCGTCTGAATGCATGGCTCAAGGGCCAGCTCGACAGCCGCAAAATGGCCGATCGCCACCGCCGCTACACATTTGGCGCGGTTTTTCTGGAAAAGCCGCTGGATTCAGCGCAACATGGCTCCCATAACTCTATGGGTCGCATGATAGAAAAATGAGAAATCGTCGCATGCGCAACCGCCGATCGGCCGATACTGCCTTAGGGAACGTCGCGAATGGCGCGAATCTCCCGATTCCATCGAAGGGGTATCGCATGGCGGCTCGGTCCGGCCGAAGGCCTTCTCGTCAAATCAAGACTCTCGCGGCCCTCGCGCTCTCCATGACGCTCGGCACCGCGCTGCTCAGCTGGGTACACGACCTGACCCCGGCCCGCAGCTCCGCCACCACCCTGCGCAGCTTCGGCTCGCGGCCGGTTTGGAACAGCATCCTGGTTGACACCATCACCCCGCGCGGCCTCAACGCCGACGGATCGGTTCGCGGCTTCCACCACCTGCACATCGACCGCGACGGTCGCCTCAACGAAAGCGCCGCCTGGCGCAGCGAGCAGCCCGACCCGCATCAGCCCGGCGCCATCCGGATCGTCATCACCCTCGATCGCGCGTCCGACGACCTCACCCCGCGCCAGTGGAAGCGGCTGACCGACACCGTGGCTCACCTTCAGACCGTCCACCAGATCCCGCGCGAGCGGATTCAGGTCGGCCAGACCGGCCTGGCCAGCGCCGATGGCCCGCACCGCGACCGCCTCGACCAGATGCTCAAGACGCGCTGACCCGCCTCCACCCGACCAAAGCCCGAAAACCACTCGCGAAACCCTCGCCCGGTTTTCTAACCTGCCAACGGCCATCGGACTGCCACCCTTGCGGATCCGGCCGCATTCCTGTAATCCCATACCTCTTTTGCACCTCGCGGAGTGCGTTGTGGCCTCACCCGACATCCTCTCAAACCGATCCAGCGGCGTCCTGCTGCACCTGACGTCCCTTCCCGGCCCGCACGGCAGCGGAGACCTGGGACCGGCCGCCTATCGCTTTGTCGATTTCCTCGCCGCCGCCGGCCAGCGCTGGTGGCAGATGCTCCCGGTCAGTCCGGCGGGCGGCGGCAACTCGCCCTATCAATCGCCCTCGGCCATGGCCGGCAGCCCGATCCTGGTCAGTCTCGAAGACCTCCGCCGCCAGCGCCTGCTGACCGCCGCCGACGTCGCCCCGCTCCGCGGCGCGCGCCCCGATCGCGTCGACTTCGCCGCTGTCATCGAATATCGCGAGACCCGCCTCCGCCGCGCCTACGAGCGCTTCACCGCCGCGCCCCCGCGCGGCGAGCGCGCCGCGTTCGAGCAATTCTGCCGCCGCAACGCCGCCTGGCTCGATCACCACGCGCTGTTCAGCGCCCTGAAGGACGTCAACGCCAACAAGCCCTGGACCGAGTGGCCCGCCCCCGTCCGCGATCGCCGCCACGGCGCCCTGCTCGGCCTCAGCCGGGCCCTGGCCGACTCCATCCGCTTTCACCAGTTTGTCCAATACCAGTTCCGCCGCCAGTGGGACGCCCTCCGCGCCTACGGACGCGAGCGCGGCGTCGGCCTCATCGGCGACATCCCCATCTATGTCTCGCACGACTCGGCCGATGTCTGGGCCTATCGAACGCTCTTCGAGCTTGACGCCAAAGGCCGGCCGGCCCAGGTCGGCGGCGTACCGCCCGACCACTTCAGCAAGACCGGCCAGCTGTGGGGCAACCCGCTTTATCGCTGGCACCGCATGCTCAACCGCGGCTTCGACTGGTGGATCTCGCGCTTCGAGGCCAACTACGAGCTGTTCGACGTCGCCCGCATCGACCACTTCATCGGCTTCCACCGCTACTGGTCGGTCCCCGGCGCCCACAAGACGGCCGAGCGCGGCAAGTGGCTCCCCGGCCCGGACGACAAATTCTTCAACGCCATCCGGCGCCATTTCGGCGTCCTGCCGATCATCGCCGAGGATGTCGGCGCGGTGACCGACGGCGTCATCGCTTTGCGTGACAAGTTCGGGCTGCCCGGCCTCAAGATTCTGCAATATGCCTTCGGCGGGCGCGGCAACGGCAACAGCCCCAACCTGCCGCACAGCTTCCCGCGCCGCTGTGCCGTCTATACCGGCACACACGACAACGACACGACGGTGGGGTGGTTCAAGGGCGTGCAGGCCCGCGCCAGGGCGCGCGGCAAGGTCGGAGTGAAGGCCCGCCACGAATTGGTCACCATCAAGCGCTACCTCGACACCGACGGCCGCGAGATCAACTGGGACTTGATCCGCGCTGCGCTCGCCAGCGTGGCCGACACGGCCCTCTTCCCCGTGCAGGACCTGCTGGGGCTGGACACCTCCGGCCGAATGAACCTCCCCGGCACCGGCGAAGGCAACTGGGCGTGGCGCATGCGCGAAGGCGCACTGACCGAAAAAATCGGCGAGCGCCTGCGCGACCTCACCCAAACCTACGGCCGCGCTCCGGCGTCAGCATAGCTTCGGAGTTCTCATTCGCGGCTATCATGGCGGCGAATGTCCACTCGAACGGGCCGACTCGCACTCAACTTGTCGCTCATACCGCTGGCAATGGCGTTCATCCAGATCGCGTCTGGAGCGGTTCGCGCGCAGCCATTTCGCTTGGGCGTTTTTCGCGATCACGAAACCCTAGTCGTTTTCGCGCTGATCCTCTTTATCGAAGTTTGTACGATCCTAGTTTGGCGAGGCGAAATGCGCTGGACTACTCGCCGCATTTTGGTGACGGTCTGCGCAGTCGTCATCTGCGAATCGCCACTGATGGTTCGTTTTCAAGGCAATATCGAATTCCTTGCGTCTCTCACGCTCCTGTCTGCGTGGTATCTGCTCCGCCCCACACTCTGGTGGGGTTCGGGCGGGAATCGGACGACTCTATCGATCGAATTCCTTAGAAACGATCGGAGGAATCTTATGTCACGCGATATGGCTCGGTGCTCCATGGCGATGGGCTTGGTTCCGCTCTTCGCGGCCGTTTGTATCTTGTCGTACGAGCTTGCACCGCTTTTCGTCTCCGGGTACTCGCGTAGTCCTTGGGGTTTTAATCTATCCAATGCAATCGCCGCGCTGAGCGTGATGCTTGTGTGGTTCGCAATCTGGTACGGTGTGGTTGCGTGGACGCTTCGTACCGCCTTGGTGACGGCTATCCTCGCGGTGTGCGCGATTGCTTGTCTGTGTATTGGTTTTCTCGGCACGCTGTGGGTTGGGCCGTGGTCATTCTATAATCTCTTTCAAGCGATGCCCTTTCTCGGAGTGGCAATCTGGATCGCCGGTACGGCATGGCGATGGAGCAAGTCCTCCTCGACGACCCCGCAGTCCGCCCTCGACCCCGACCAGGTCTGCTGCCCCGCGTGCAACTACAGCTTGAAAGGCCTCAAAGAAGTCCACTGCCCCGAATGCGGCTGGACCTCCACCGTCGACCAAATCGTCAAACTCGCCTTCGAAAACGCCGCGACCGGCTAAGCCACTCGCGCGTTTTCTCATGCCGGGTATGATCGAACTCGAATGTCCGACCGCATCGCACGCCTGGCCGTCGTTCTCGGTTTGACGCCGCTCGCGGTGGGAATCGCAATCTTGTTTTTCAGAATTCTGCTTCAACTTGAGTCGAACTTGCCGAAGCTGCCGCCCGCGATTCGCGGGAATTGGTTGGCGGTGATCCTCGCAGCGACGACCGGCGTTGTCGTCATCATCGTGATCGGCCTCTGGCGGAATTACGTTCGTTGGACAATCGGGCGGTGGTCCAAGACGGTGGGGCTGACGCTGCTGCTGTTCGGCCAGCTTTGGGCCTGGCAGCCGATTGTCGCGGTATCGGGATGTGGGAAGCAAGAGAATCTGATCGCGAGTCAAAGCGTGGTCACGGTCGCCATGTGGATCGTGGGTTGTGCGGTTTCATGGTGGGGGCTGGTTTTGTTTCGGGGCGATCGGCATGTGTCGCCGGTATCGCGAGGGAGGATGCCAATGCCGCTCGATGTGGCACGAATGGCCTTGGGGCTCGGACTGGTTCCGCTCGTGTTCGGGGTCTTCTGGATGGCAGGCGTTCTGGAGACTGCGGAGCGCAGAGCATCCGGCCCATTCGAAGCCATCATTACATTGGAGGTGTGCGCGATTGTCACCGTGTGCATCTGGTTCTTCGCGTGGCGCCGGCGGGTGCAATGGACGCGACCGAAATTCGGCTGGACGCTGGGGCTGGCGCTGACGGCGATCGCCGTACCGTGGCTCATGCTGCTTTTTCGTTGGACGTTTCCATCGGAGCAGAGCGAGCAGTCGATTTATTACACGCTGGTTCAGACACTTCCATTCTTCGCGGCTGCCCTCTGGTTCATAGGCACGGCGTGGCTCTGGCGGCGGACGGATGAGATCACGATCGGTCGGGACGCGGTCGGCGATGGCGTGGTGTGCCCGCATTGCAAATACAATTTGAGCGGGCTGAAAGAGATCAAATGCCCCGAATGCGGTTGGACGTCTACAGTCGATCAACTCGTGAAGATGGCGTTTGAGAACGCTACGATCGTCTAATTGAGATCGCTCTGCCCGCTTACTTCTTCGCCACCCCGCGTGCCCGATCCGCCAGCTCCATCAGCCGCTCTTTCCACGGCGCCCCGCCCAGCTCCGGATACCACGCCTTCTCCGCGTCGATCCCCTTCGCCACCTCATCCGGCCGGCCGTGCTCCAACTGCCAGCGCAACCAGTAATACCGCGCCTCCCAGTACCGCCCCGGCGCGGTCTCGCGCAGCGTTCGGTCTTCCAGCAACTTCTCCCACGCCTTTTCGGCCCGCAGCTGTGCGTCATACGCCGCGCCCGTCGCACGCGCCGCGCGCTCATACACCAGTGCCTGATAGCGCACGTAATTCGAATCGTCCGGCGACGTCGCCACCAGCCCGTCAATCAGCGGCGCCGCCTCCTCCGCGCGCCCGGCCTGCACCAGCATTCGCGCTAAGCTGAACGTCACCACCGGCACGTCGCCCGAGCGCTGCGGATCGGCCGCCACCTGGTCGAGCAATCGCTTGATCACCGGTACCACTTCGTTTGCCAGCCGCTGCGCTGGCTCCGTCTGCCCGTCGTTCATCCGCCGGCCGACTTCGCTCTCCAGCTCGGCCGCGACGGATACCAATTCAGGCCCCGGCGCCATCGCCGATGCCCGGATGACCAGTTCACTCGTGACCTTCGCGCTCTCGTCGTCCCGCTTCAGCTCGCGCAGACATCGCATCCGCAGCGATAGCGCCCGTGCCGCCATGCCGGCCGCCAGATCGGGTCGATCCAGCGCTGCCAGCCGTTTCTCCGCCTCGGCATAATTGCGCAGCATCGGACTCGCGAGCAATTCCGCCACCGCCAACAACGCCTGGGCGCGAAGTTCGACCGTCGCTCCCTCCCGGCCACCCTCGGCCGGCGCACTGCTGGTCGTTTTCAGCTCGTCGGCCAGCCGCTGCCAATCGGCCACCAGGGCGCGCGCCATCGGACCGCCATCCACGCCGCTGGTCGCACTGTGTTCCCACGCCGTTTGCCGGCAGCGCAGCGATGCCGACCGCGCCGCCCAGAATCGCGGAGACGCATGTCCGATCCGCGCGTAGGCCGCCTGCGCGTCGTCCAACTGTCCGGCCCGCTCGAACGACGTCGCAGCGCACAACGCCAGATCATCCGCGTCCGCCGCTCCGGGCTCGCGTTCCGCCACGCGCAGGCAGGTCCGCGCCAGTTCCGTCTCGTCATCGCGCAGCCCGGTCGCCGCGGCCGCGCGCCAATATTCCAGCGATGCCCGGCCCGCCCGCCGGCTCAGCTCCGCGTCGGCCGTGTGGCCGAAAAGCTCGCCCATCTGCTTAGCGGCCGGACGAATCTCCCCGGTCTTTGCGAGGCACTCGGCCATTTCGAAGCGCACCGGGTCCAGTTCGGCCGGAGTCCTGGCCTCGCCGCCGCCCAGCCACGCCTGATAGGCGCTCGTCGCGCGGTTCCAGTCGCCCGAGTCCTTGAGTCGCCGCGCCAGCGCCAACCGTTCGTCTCCCGCCAGCATTTCCGGCCGGGCGTCGGTCGGCAGCGCCTGGTTCAGTATGGTGTTCGCGGCGATCGCCCAGGCCCCGCCGCTCTCGCGGAGTTTCATCAGCGCATCGACCGCCCGCCGCCGCTGTTCCGCCGCCTGCGTCGATGGTCGCTTCGATTCCGCCAGCCAGCATTGCGCCGCCAGCAGTGGTCCGAGCCGCGCGTAAAATGCTCCGTCGCCATTTGGTTCGGCCGTCGCCGAAGCCGGGGCCGTCGTCGGCGCGTTGAGCGCTGCGATCACCTTGCCGGCTGCCTCGTATTCACGCTCCTTCAGCAGCGCCCGCGCCAATTCATATCGCGCCCGTAGCTTCGCTTCTTGTGGTGCGGACGACTTTGCGACGCCTTCGAGGACTTTTTTCGCGTCGTCCTGTTTTCCCAATTCGCGAAATGCAACGCCGGCGCCGACGACCGCTGAAAACCGCTCGGTCGGCTGCTCGCTTTCCCGCGCCGCCGTGTCAAAGCGCCGCAGCGCCTCGGCCAGCAGCCCGGCCCGCTCAGGGTCGCCCGCCTTGCTCGTCTCGGCCGCGTACACCAGCGCCCATCCGAGGTTGAGCGAACACTTTCGCGCAGTCGGCCCGATCTCTTCCGCAATCCCTTCCGCCGCCATCAGTTCTTCTTCGCGCGCCAGCGTCGAGACAAACTCGCGCAGCGCCGCGTCCGCCTCGCGATAGACGCTCACCGCGGCGGCCAGCCGCGACGCGAGCCGCGGTGGTGGGGGGGTGAGTCCGTAGCAAATCTCAAACTCGTCGAGGTCGCCCGCGCACTGTTGCCTCAGAATCAGGTCCGCCAGCTCCATGCGCCATCGCGTCAGAGCGAATTTCCGTCGCGGCGATTCGCTCCAGTCCGGATCCGACCCCATCGTCAGCGCCTGACGATATTCCGCCGCGGCCTTCTCAAAGTCCGTATCGCGCCCGGCTGCGTCGCCATTCTTCGCCGCCGCCGTGGCATACGCCCGCGCCACCAGAACGCGATGCGCCGCCGTCCCGCCGGCCACCAGTTCCTCCACCAGCTCGGGCGATCCCTCTTCGATGAGTCGATCGATCAGCGCCGCCTTCTCGCGCGGCAGATATTCGCGTGGTTGCGTGGTCTGACCCAGGACGGTCGATACCGCCAGGCCGAACGCGCAAACAAGATATGGAAAAATCCCCGACCGGCCTCCGCCGCAGAATTGCACTGCGCTCCATCGCATGGACGGCGATTATGACCGTCCGCCCGTCGCCCCGCCAGCCCCCTCGCCGCTCACGGCAAACTGCACATTCTTGAATCCCGCCCGAACGCAGGCGTCCAGCGCCGCGATCACGAACTCGTACTTCACCGCCGGCCGCGCCGCGATCACGATCCGCCCGTGCGCATCGGCCCCGGCCGCGATTTTCCCGCGCAGGAAGTCGTGCAGCCCCTCAAAGGTCTCCGCCGGCAGCGTCCAGCCCGCCACCTCAATCCGGCACTGGTCCGCCCGCGCCCCCGGCGCAAGTCCGATCCGCACCACCGGCGAAATGGAGGGCGGCCCGCCCGTCGCGCCACCCAGCGTCGGGAGCTGTGTCGGCAGCAGTCCCTCGCTCGTCGCGAAGCTCGTCCCGAGCATGAAGAAAATCAGGATCACCATCACCACGTCCACCAGCGGCGCCAGGTTGGGCGTAATGCCCCGCAGCGGCGGTCGATCGTAGCGTTTCACTTGGCCGCCTCCGCGTCCGGACGCAGCGCAGTGGCGAACGTCACCTTTCCGATTTTCGCCCGGCTGCACTCCATGAGAATCGGTTCGACGAATCGATACTCGATCCCCCGATCCGCGCGGATGTAGCAAGTCACCTCCGCGTCGCGGGCCGCTTCGCGCTCCAGCCGGGTGGCAACGTCCCCCAGCCCCATGTGTTGTTCATCCACGACGTAACTCGCCCCGCCCGCCGGATCGGGCACGACATTGACCACCACCCGGCTCACTCCGGCCCGCTTCACCGCCGGCTGACCCGTGACCGACACGGGCAGGTCCACGCGCTCCGCATGTTCGCGCTGCACCAGCTTGGCCGAAAGCATGAAAAAGATGATCAGGCACATCATGATGTCGACCATCGGCGCGAGGTTCAGATCGAACTCGACCGTGCCCGACGACTTGCGACGACGCATCGGTGCCCCTTAGCTCACCGGCTCGACGGTCTTCCCCGGCGTGATGATTCCCGATTTCGGCGCCGCGTCCGGCTCAACGCGCGGCGGCTTCAATGGCGTCACCCCCGGAGCAATCGCCGTCGGCCGGAACGACTCCAGCAGCTCGATCACCACCGCGCTCGTCTGCGTCGTCAGCGCGTCGATGCGATTGCGGCATATCCCGAAAAAGCCCAGCGCCAACACCGCCAGCATCAGCCCCAGAAATGTATTTACCAGCGCGAGGCCAATACCGCCCGCCAGGTCCTCCGGCTTGTAGTTCCCGTGCATCTCCTGCATTTTGCCGAAGGCCCGGATCATGCCGAGCACCGTCCCCAGCAGCCCCATCAACGGCCCAAGATTCCCCAGAATGTGCAGATACTCCGCCCGCCGCTGCAGACGATTGGTCCAGACGCCGGCCGTCTCCTCCGCCGCTTCGTGCATCGCCGCATAGCCATGCCGACCCTGCCGCAGCGCCGCCAGCAGCACGTTCGCAAACATAGACGGGCTGGATTGCAGCGCCGCCACGCACTCCTTGTATCGCCGGCTTTCGATCAGCTCGCGGGCCGCGTCCAACTCCGCCTCTGGCAGGACTGTTGATCGCCGCACCGTTCGAAAATGCTCAAACACGATCGCCAGCGCCGCGACCGACATCAGGATGATGATCGCCCCGGGAAGCTCCGCGCCACGGATCAAGATCGAGAAGAAAGACGACGAAGGTCCGCTGGCCGCGCCCGTTTGGGCCAGGGCCAGTCCCTGCCCCCCGAAGATCACCAGGAATGTTGCGGCGATGCAGATACTCGCCGATCGTTTGTCGGACATGCCCGCTCCAGCCGGCCGCTCGCCTTCAGCCGCCGAGCCGCTCCTCGCTCACCTGTTTATATGTTCCGCCGCCCACTTCCGCAATCTGCCGCAGCACCGCCGCCTCGCCCCGTCCCGCCTCGTAGTTGAAGAGAATCGTATGAATCACGGTCGTCGCGCCGCCCGATCGCGCGTCGCGTACGAGCCCGACCACCGCCTCGTTCTGATCGCCGAAGTCTCCGTCCGACAAGAGGTAGAGCACCTCGGGCCGCATCGCCAGTCCGCGTCGCAACGCGTCGAGTGGTTGCGTCCGCCCTTTCGGCGACATGCCCCGGATCGACTCAAACGTCCGCAGCTTGTTCTCCGTCGTGGCCGGCATCATTGTGGGAGACACGGCTTCGCTCGGTCCCTCCGAAAACCAGATCACGTTGAACTGCTGGCCCTCGCGTAACGACCCGATCGCCCGTCGAAGCTCCGCCTCCAGCAGCGGAAACGTATCCTGCATCGAGCCCGATCGGTCCAACACGTATACATAGGATGACGCGTGCGGAGTCTGCCCCGATCCCACGCCCCACAAACTCCCCACCGCGCCGCCGCCCACATCGCGCCCGCCCCGGCCGCTTTCACCCGCGCCGCCGCCGGTCCCCACCA
>JAATGM010000043.1 GCA_015654675.1 Planctomycetota bacterium
CGATCTTGTTCCACTGCTCTTCCGTGAGCATCGGCTTGTATCCGCCCATCGCGAACTCCTCTCGCTTGCGATGGCAAAGTAGACCACAACCTCATGCAGGGCGCAATCTTGCGAAAACCAAGTTGTGAAACAGACTCTAGTGAACGTCGCCTAACAAACGACGAACTACACGCACTTCAGGCGCTGGTAGGCGATAGGCAGCAAGATTCGTTAAGGAATCTCTCTACGAGTACGTTGGGAAAGCTCCCGTACTACTTGCTGTTCGATGAGCACTGGCGGCGCGCAATCGCGGACCAGATCGCCATGATGACTGATTCTAACGCTGAGCGGGAATTCCAGTCGCTATATGGTGCGGGCGTGCGAGGATAGGAGACAACATCCGCTCCCACGGCTGAGCAACGCACACGGGGAAATTGTGGAATACGCAAACGATCGCAATCGATTGCAGATGGATTTGCTAGAGGACTGCAGTTGTGCCAAGCCCGCTTGATTGTCCATTTCATGAATGCGCGACATGCAACTTCGTTGGCGTGGAGATTACGATTGGAGGCACTTGCCCGGTGTGCAAACAACGGGTTGGGAATTCCGTCGCTTCTTGGCCCCGCGTTCAGTGGCTGCACGTGACCGACGATATTTGGTTTCTCTATGAGCACGAGAAGCTCGAATTACTGACAATCGCGGTCGCCGCCTATTTTGAGGGGACATTCCACGCATTTTTGTTTGATGCGATGCTCCATATTCACCGACCTACGCGAACGCCGGCCCCTGGCACGTTCTCCGCCTTGACCGATGAATTGGCGAAGCACCAAGCCGAGATCGCCAATTTTGATACACGAATGCAGAAATGCGACTGTTTGTTTAAGAAATACCGCTCCGTTTCGAGTCGCATGAAAAAGCTCTGCAAAACACTGTTTGGATCAACTCTTGATGAGCTTGTTAGACAGTATTATCCGGGCGCGGAGGATTTTCTGACTAATCGACGGAACATTCACGAGTGGCGAAACCTTATATTGCATCGCGGTGTTCCACTCAACGAGGTATGGTCGCCCGAAATGCGGACTGCCGCGCCACAGATCGCAATTGCATTCGTGAAGGAGTGTTGGGACGTCTTTCGAGTTCTTTCAAATAAGCTCATCCACGAACCGTCTTGGTCTACTCGTTCGGCTCACTCCGGTCCGTAATCACGAGCGCAAATCTTCACCCGAAACTCGGAAACGCGCCGGGTGCCCGGGAGAACCCGTCTTGGCGTAGAATGGACAAACTCATTCGCCCGTGCGGCATCGACCCGAACCCACGCCATCCCGCTTCGCGCAAAAAATCGTTACGGAGACTATTTCCCGGGTTAAAGTCGAATTGACAAAGCCAATTACAGCGCTACCGACCGCCGCCGCTCACCCTCGACAGTTTCTCTCGGTCCGCCCCAATGAGAGCATTTCCGACGGGCATGCGCTGAGCCGACTAGAGTTTATTCATCACAATTGCATCGATCAGCGGTGGCACGCCCTGCCCAATGCTCGCAGCAGATGTTCCGACAAGCGTTCCATCTGGTTGCAATTCGACGGTGTAGGTGACCGACAATGGGTCGTTTGACGAGGTCAACACGACGAACTGAAAGACATAGACATCACCCGTCTGAACAATGGGCTGGGAGCTGAGCAGTGGTGTGGTCGTCCCTGTGCAACCATCCGAAGTCGAAACAACTAAGTTGCCTTGAACTTCGAGACAGGCGATTCCATATCCGCCAAGCGAAGTAGACCTCCAAGTACCGTTGATATCGAACAGCGGGACCACGGGCGCCGTCCCGCAGCCAGATAAAGCAAGAATTGTAAGCGCAATGACTTGTTGTGATTTCATAGTGTGCCTCCTTGGTTCAACTTACCGGAAATAAGCGCGAGAAATCAAGGAGAATTTCACGTGGGAACAATCAATGAGTTCATTCATTCGTACTCCGGCCAAGATAGTATTGAGTCATCCATTAGCGTAGATGCGCCAGGTACACCGGACGTTCCCCTTGTGGGAGCACGGCATAACTCATTTGCTAGCGCGGCACGAGCCCAAATCCCCGCCATGCCGCTTCGCGAAATATCCCGCTCTCCCAACCCGACCATGCCTCACCCCGCCCCACCCAATTCTCCGCCCCTCCCCCCCGGATAGGGAGAGGCCCCAGCTTGCGGATCGAAAAGTGGGTCGAATTCGCAAAGCCACCCCCTAATGCGACCAGCACCATCCCCATGCGCCAACCCCCACGCGCCCGCTCATCGCCCACCGCCTGCCGGCCCACCCCAAGCCCCACCCCCACAGTCAGCCCCGCCGCCCGCAACAAGAAACCTGCCTATGTCATTTCATGACATTTCGGGTCCACTGTCCGCCATATATCTATAATAAGCCACCCCACACCTCCCCGCCCCCCACAGATCCCCCGCCAAGCATCAGACGCCCAGCCCAGCTCACATATGACGAATTCCAATTCTCCGCCCCTCCCCCTGGATAGGGAGAGGCCCCAGCTTGCGGATCGAAATGTGGGTCGAATTCGCAAAGCCATCCCCCAATGCGACCAGTGTCATCGCCCCGCGCCGAAGAGCCCAACCCAGCCGGCCCCCCCCGCGTCGTTGTCCACTGTCCATTACCCATTGTCCATTCCCCTCCGCCCTCAGCCCGCCGCCCGCCCATTTCACCTGTCGCCTACCGCCTGCCCGCTACCCGCTAAAGAAGACCCTATGTCCGTTCCTGACATTTCGGGTCCACTGTCCCCTGTATATCAATAATAAGCCACCCCAATCCTCCCCACCCCCACGGATCCCCCGCCAGGCATCAGACGCCCAGCCCAGCTCACATATTACGAATTCCAATTCTCCGCCCCTCCCCCGGGATCGGGAGAGGCCCCAGCTTGCGGATCGAAATGTGGGTCGAATTCGCAAAGCCACCCCCTAATGCGACCAGTGTCATCGCTCCGCGCCGAAGAGCCCAACCCAGCCGGCCCCCCGCGTCGTTGTCCACTGTCCATTATCCATTGTCCATTCCCCGTCGCCCCGCCCGCCCACTCCCCCCAATGAACTTCAGAAACCTCCCTTGACTTCCAATTCTCGCCCGACTAAACACTATCCGAACATGCTCCCATGAAACGAGCATGGGGGCAATCCGGGGTCAAACTGCGCAAAAGCCCAACGTGGGGGCCAGCGCCGATTCCCCGCCCAACGAACGCCGCTCTTTGAAAAGTGAAGCACCCCAGCCGCAGTGAGCGGTTTGAACGATTATCACTGATTATCACCTTTATCACCTGCCGTCTGTGCCCTGTAGTCCGCAACCTGCGGCCGCTCGCGCCGCATTATCACTTTTATCACCGCGCATGATCACAGCGCCAGGAGAGGGTGGTCCGAACCGATACCAAACAAACCGGACCGCCCCAAATCTCACAAATCTCACCCGACAACCCCGTTTTCGCCCCCTCAAACACGGTCTGATTCGGAAATCTCACAAATCTCACCGCCGCGTCTCATCGCGACGTTTCATAAATCTCAACCTCTTAATTGGCCCCCTCTTCCTCCCCAAGCAACTCCCGCATCCGCTCCGAAAGCTTCTTCGTCAGTCGAAACTTGATCGAATAAAGCTGGTTGGCATTCATCTTCATCCGCTCGCACACCGACTCGAGCGCCTCGTCGCGAATCACCAGCGCCTCGAACGCCGCCCAGCTCGACGGCTCCACCGACGTCCGCACTTCGTTCATCGCGAAATCAAGGTGCTCCTTCATCCACATCCGATCGAACATCTCATCCGGCGACTCTTCGCGCGCGTCATCCTGCTTGAAATCGAGCGACTGCGCCGCCTCCTCGTGCCGCGCCGCCGCCATGTTACGGATGCGATTGTTCACGATAGTCCGCAGCCACGCCTTGAACCGCCCCTTGTCCGGGTTGTAATCGAACCCGCCGATGTGCTCCGAAATCGCCAGCATCGCAAACTGAACAATGTCGTCCGCCGCCGACTCGTCCAGACCCCGCGCCCGCGCAAATCGCCCCAGCATCGGCCGGTAAATCGCGTCAAACTCGCGCCACGCCGCCGCGTTGTTCCGGTCCCGAACCCGAATCAGCAGACTCGCCCGCGTCGTCTCCATGCCAATCTAGAATACCACCCGGCCCCCGTGTCCCGCCACGTTGCGTCAATCGCCGACTTCCCCTAACACGTCGATCATGACTCTCGTGCTCGTCGTCGTTGCCGTCGTCTACGTCGGCATGACCCTCGGCTCATTGCCCGGCCTCAAGCTCGACCGCGCCTCGATCGCCCTGCTCGGCGCGATCGTCCTCATCGCCGCCGGTCGCATCTCACAGAAAGAGGCCGTCGCCGCGATCGACATCGGCACGATTGTCATGCTCTTCGGCCTGATGCTCGTCTCCGCCCAGCTCCAGATGGCCGGTTTCTACACCGCCGTCACCCGCTGGCTCGCCGGCGTCTCCATCGGCCCGCGCGGCCTGCTCGCCGTCCTGATCCTGGTCGCCGGACTGCTGTCATCAATGCTGACCAACGACGTAACCTGCATCGCCATGGCCCCCGTGCTGATCGAGGGCTGCCGCGAGCGCAAGCTCAACCCCGCCCCCTACCTGCTCGCACTCGCCTGCGCGGCCAATTGCTGCTCTGCCGCGACCCCCATGGCCAGCCCGCAGAACATGCTCATCAGCGAGGCCATGAATCTCTCCTTCGTCCGCTTCCTGCTAGACGCCGGCATCCCCGCCTTCGCCTCGCTCGCCGTTGTCTGGCTCGTCATCACGATTCAGTACCGCGGCCGCTGGCAGCTCGCTCCCACCGCGCCCGTCACGCTATCCGTCGCGCCAGAGCTTTATCGCAGCGAGGCCATCAAAGGCATCGTCATCGCCGCGAGCGTGGTGCTCATCTTTGTATTCACGAACTGGTCGCGCAGCACCGTCGCCCTCGCCGCCGGCGGCCTGCTACTTGTCGATCGCCGCTTTCAGTCGCGCCAGATGCTCGACCGCATCGACTGGGAGCTCCTGGTGCTGATCATCGGCCTTTTCATTGTCACCGGCGCGCTCAACGCGACCCACCTGCCCAACCACTGGCTCGCCGATCTGCAGCATGTCGGCGTCGATCTCCGCAAGCCCGCCTGGATCTTCGGCGTCGCCGCCGTCCTAAGCGACGTCGTCTCCAACGTGCCCGCCGTCATGCTCCTGCTGCCGCTCGCCCAGGGAACCCTCAGCGGCGCAGCCATGGCGCTCGCCAGCGGCCTCTCCAGCAACCTCATTCTGATTGGAAGTCTCGCGAACCTGATCGTCATCGATGCGGCGAACCGCGAAGGCATCCGCATCTCGTTCAGTCAGCACGCCCGAACCGGCGTCCCCGTCACACTGCTGACGCTCGCCATCGCCGCCGGCTGGCTCTGGCTGCGATCCGGCTAGAACACCCCAAGCCGCGCCACAAAACCCTGCACGTCCCGCCCGTCGAGCACGCCATCCTGGTTCATGTCCACCACCGCCGTACGCAATCCGTTCGGGAGCGCCCCCGTCAGCAGCGCCGTAACAAACGGCCCGATGTCGTCACTCGTCACCAGCCCATTGCCGTCAGCGTCACCCCGCGGAACCGCCACGAGATAAATGACGGGCTTCTTTGACGAATCGAAGTAGTTCGTCGAGTGAACCGAAAACCCGATCGTCGGCGTGATCGGCACAATATGCAACGACGCCACCCCGCCCGCATTCAATTCCGATTCGAGCGAGGTTTGGAACGGAAGCGGATAGACCATCGGCTCATCCGTGCCTGTCGAAACAAGCGTCCCAAGCGTCTCTTCCGTGCCGCCCGCCAAAAGCGTTTGAAGCAGCGACCAGCAAATTACCGTGCCCGACGCAGGCATCGGAACCATCGGCGTCCCATTACCCTGCGTCCACCCATCCGCCGACATCCACTTGACCGAGAATTGCCCCACGCCGCGTGGAAAAAGCGAATTCCCGGGCTCGCCATTTTCGAAAAGCCGCAGCTCCATTCTCGAAATCACCCAGCGCCCCGGCTCATATGCGGAGTCAAAACTGCCCGTTGCTTCAGAAGCGTCAAACTGCATCACCGATTCAAATCGCCCATTCTGCTGCCCGCCCGCGTTCACCGAGTCCGGACCACCTGCGCATAGCAATCCCGCCCCTCCGTAATTCAAAGTCGGTGCCTGCTCGCGCACAAACGAGTCCGCCGTCGGAAAAAGACTGACCTGAATTGGCAGACCCGCCCAAACCGGCCCGGCCGCCAACACCACGATCAGCGCAATCCAATCAATACAGCTCCGCGTTCGACACATGTTTTTCATTATACAACCCGTTGGCGATCGCCCACAAAACCATTCCAGCACAAGAGATACAACCACCCACCCCAGTCGTTGACGCACGCGGTAGCCCGTCTTATAGTCTGTAGCCGATGTTACATTCTGGAGAATCAGCTATGTCAGCCCGCTCAGCCGCAAACCGTGCTCGCCGCCGCCCCGCCTTCACCCTCATCGAACTCCTCGTCTCCGTCGCCATCATTTCAACCCTCATCTCCCTCCTCCTCCCCGGCCTCTCCGGCGCCCGCCGCCGAACCATGCTCCTCAAGTGCATGAGCAACATGCGCCAGATCACCATGGCCGTGCAGATGTACGGACAGGAAAACGATGGTTACTTCCCCCGCACCATGGAAACCGTCGCCAGCGAAGTCCCCGTCACGGTCAGTTGGTGGGCCATCGAAAACTACCAGTCCGCCCTCAACCCCTACATCCAGATGAACCGCGGCGGCGTCAACGAGGATGGCCAGTCCACGGGTAAGGGCAACAACGTCTGGTTCGATCCGGCCGACCCCGACGCCAACATCCCCGTCATGTGGGGCTCATTCGTCGACAACGGCCTCGTCACCGGCGTCCCGCGCAAAGACAGCAACATCTGGAAACCCGCCGAGACAATTTACGCCACGCTCCGCGAACAGCATTGGTCCGAGGCCACTGGCGTCGCCATCCCCGACCAACTGCCCGTCAGCGATCCCAACGATCCGTTCTGGACCAGCGTCTACTTCGACATGTGTCTCGACCCCTGGGCCAATACAAACGACGACACCGACCCGTTCCACTGGTCCGCCGGCCGCGTCTGCCCGCCCGACCGTCTCTTCCCCGGTGCCGACCACGCCACGCCCTGGGACGCCGTCATCGACGGACGATCGCGCGGCCCACACGTCCTGCCGCCGCGCTACGGCACGGGCCAGCCCTACGCCTTTTGCGACGGCCACGTCGAGCTCATGCCGTTCGAAGCCACCTACGAATCACCGGACGGCAACATGTGGGATATTCGTTAGGAAACAATCGTGCGCCGAACCATGTTGATCGCAGTCGCAATTGCTCTCGTCATCGGAGGCGTGCTCTGGTGGCGCAACTCGCGTGCCTCCGGGCGCACCACGTCAGGCATCGGCCCGCGCGGCCTCCCAACCCGCACCGCCGCGCCAGCGCAGTAACTCCCCCGCGAAGTGACTCACGGCATTCGTAGCACGTCCGCCGCCTGCGTGAACACGCATTCGTCGAACCCAAGCGCCCGCTTCAGCATCAAGTCCTGCTCCACCCACGAAGTCGTCGCCGCAATCCGTCGCCGCGTCGCCCGATCCACCCGATGCCAAAACAGCGACAGCATCACCGGAATCGGAAAATCGCTCCCCCACAAAAGCTTCCGATGCAACTCGCGTAGCGCCGCCAGCTTCGACAGCCAATGCGTCCGCCCGAACGCCGCCAATCCCGAGATGTCCGCGTAAAGCGGCGCATCCGCAAACTCGCCCAGCATCGCCTCGATGAACGCCAGGCAATCCGACGCCGACTGCCAGCGAAACGACGGCGTCGCGACATGCGCCACAATGACCGGCGGCATCACCCCCTCGGCCCGCAGCCGACGCAACACAGTCAGCATCGGCCCGACATGCTCAAACTCCATGTGCTGCCGCGCCAGCGCCATCTCGCCGCCATAGTGAATCAGCATTGGAATTCCGAGCCGCCCCGCCGCCCGCAGAAACTCCACCGTCCGCGGATCCTCCGCCCGAATGTTCTGATGAATCGGCAGCCACTTCAGCAGCGCCGCCCCGCCCGCAACCACCTCGGCCACCATCTCCGTCGCCCCGCGTCGATACGGATGCACCGACGCCCCAAACAAATATCGATCCGGCCGCGCCCGGCACATCGCCGCCACATATGAATTGGACGCGTAGAGGTCCGACCCGATCCGTTGCCGGCGCTCCGCCCACCCGATCGCCGCCCCGCTGTCATCGTGATATTCATCAAACGCCAGCAACACCACGCGATCAAACGCCGCCGTCCCCAGCCAGTGCCGCTCGTTCGCCGCCTCAATCTGCGCATCAAGCGCATCTCCGCGTTCAAGCCACGGATCAATCCCCAGCCACCGCCGCGCCACGTGCCAGACAATCTGCCCGATCATCCGCGGCGCAAGATAGCTGTCGTACCCGGCGCTCCCCTCCGCGCCATTTCGCTCAAATGAAAACCGCGCAATCGACGAGTCGACCCGCCGCGCGCTCAGCCCCACGTGACAGTGAACATCAATGACCATGTCGGACGGCCACTATAACATGCCACCGATGCCCTCGTCCGTGTGGGACCTCCTGATCATCGGCTCGGGTTTCGGCGGAAGCGTCTGCGCCTGCCGCGCGGCCGCCGCCGGCATGCGCGTCGCCGTGCTCGAACGCGGCCCGCGCGCAACCAGTGACTACTATCAGCAACTCGCCCGCGGTTCCGAGCCCCTGATCGACCAACCGTATGCCCCGTCCCTCGTCCGTCCAAGTCGCGTGCGCGGCCTGCGCGCACTCTCCGCCAGTGCCGTCGGCGGCACATCCCACCTCTACACCGCCGTCACCGTACCCGCCCCCGCCGAAATCTTCGCGTCCAACTGGCCGGCCGGCCTGAACGCTGACTCGCTCCGTCCGCACTATGCACGCGTCGAAGGGATGATCGCCGCGAGTCCAATTCCCGCGCCCCTCCCCCGCACGCGCGTGCTGCACGAGGCCGCAACCAGACTCCGCGCAGCATCGGCAACACTCCCACTCGCAATGAACTGGTCGCGCGGCGCTGACCCGATACATCCCGGGCAGCGCCCAATGTCCATCCGCGAAGAGTGTGTGACATGGATTCAAGGCGGCCCCAGCGCAAGAAAGCGCACGCTTGATCAAACCTACCTCGCCGCGGCCGAATCAAACGCAGCGACCATTCTCCCGCTCCACGAAGCCGACGCCATCACCCCACACGATGGCGGCTATCGCATCGACGCAACCCACCGCGACGGGCCACACCCGCGCCGCGTCTCGTTCTTGGCACGGCGCGTCGTCGTCGCCGCCGGCACCCTTGGCACTGTCTCCCTGCTGCTTCGCTGCCGCGACCAATTTGTGTCCTTGCCAAACCTCAGTCCGGCCCTCGGCCGCCGCTTCTTCACCAACGGCGACTTCGGCGGCCTGCTCATCGTCAATCGCGAAGACCTGCCGCTCGACGCCGGCCCACCGGTCACCGCCTGGATCGACCTCTGGCGCACCGACAAACTCTATCTGATGGAAACCGGCTTCCTGCCAGTCTTGCAACGACTCGCCTCATTTCCGGCTTCAGCCCATCGCAAAGTCTGGAGCTTCGGCGTCATGGGCTTCGACGACGACCCCGGCACGCTGCGGATGGACAACCGCGCCCACCTGACCTGCGATTTCGATTCGCATCACGGCAACAATTTCCATTACACCCGCGTGCAGCGCCTCCGCGAACTTGCCAGCGCCATCGGCGGGCGTCTCCTGCTACCGCCCGGCTGGTTCATCCGCCGCACCCCAATCACCGTCCACCCACTCGGCGGCGCAGCCCTCGCCGACTCACCCGAGCACGGCGTGACAAATCCATTTGGCGAGTGCTTCGGCCACCCCGGTCTCTATATCGCCGACGGCTCGCTCCTCCCCACGCCGATCGGTGCCGCCCCCTCAATGACCATCGCCGCCCTCGCCGAACACATCGTGGACGCAATGCTTCGAGGTCGATCGCCATGAGCGACCCCGCCGAAATCCCCCTGTTCGCGGCTTTCCCCGCTTTGGCCCGACGCATCCCGCGCCGGCCGCTCGGTCAATGGCCCACGCTCGTGACCCATCTCGCAAACTTCGGCCCCGCCCACAATCTCCCGCACCTTTACATCAAACGCGAAGACCTATCTCACCCCGACTGCGGTGGAAACAAGGTCCGCGGCCTCGAGTTCCTGCTCGCCGACGCACAGTCACGAAGCGCCACAACAATCCTGACCATGGGCGCCGCCGGCAGCCACCACGTCGCCCGAACCGCGTTGCACGCCGCAAAACTCGGCATGCACACCACCGCGGTCCTCCTCCGTCAGCCGATGGCCGAATACGTCCGCCGCAATCTGCTCCTCGCGTCGTCCATCGGCGCAACCCTCGTGCCCGCCAACGCCTTGACCATCATCCCGCGACTATTCGCACTGCGCTATTTCACCGCGCACCGTCCCTACTTCATCGCACCCGGCGGCACGACGCCCCTCGCATGCCTCGGCCACGTCAACGCCGCCTTCGAACTGAAAGCTCAGATCGACCGCGGAGACTTGCCCGCACCCGATTTCATCTATGTCCCCCTCGGAAGTCTCGGCACCTGCGCCGGCCTGCTCCTCGGCGTAAAACTGGCCGGCCTCACCGCGCGCCTAGTCGGCGTAGTCACGTCCTATCGCTGGTACGCAACTCCTAGTCGGATTGTCCGCCTGGCTGACAAAACCCACGCCCTCATGCGCCGCTTAGATCCCGCGATTCCCGACGCTCGCCTGTCCGCAACCGATATCGATGTCATCACCACATCACTCGGCCCCGGCTACGCCCAATTCACCGCGGACTCGGTCGAACTCGCGCGAGACTTGTTCACCCGCGAGCAGATCGAATTCGACGGAACCTACACCGCAAAGGCACTCGCAGGCGCGCTCAATTTCATCGCCGATCGATCACTCGCCAACCGCGCACACCTGTTCTGGCACACCTATCACCGCCTCAAAATCGCCTTGCCGTCGAACATCACACTCGCACCATGGATCGCGTCATATATTCGCGAGCCCGCGCAGCCCCTCGACCAGCAATTGCAATGAACAACCCGCGTGGAATCGCGGCCCAACCCAACGAAAGACAAGACCTTGCGTGCCCTCATTCTCTGACCTCTACGATCATGTAAAGGTTTCGCTAAGAACGGTTTGCGCCAGTCGAGTTTTCCAATGCCCTCGCTAACATGACTGCCTGACTTCGACTGGTGTCCACCAAGTCAGCGGAGCAATCATGGCAGCTACAATGGCCAAGAAGGAGCGCCCGACGATGGCGGCCGAACCGCGCCCGGTTCTTAAGAGCAAATCGATTCTCGTCGTCGAGGATGAGGGCGATCTGGCCGAACTCATTTGCTACAACCTCGAACGAGAGGGTTACTCACACCGCCGGGTCGCGGGCGGAGACGCGGCCCTCGCCGAAGTCCGCCGGCGCCCCCCCGATCTCATCCTTCTTGATCGAATGCTCCCCGGCATGTCGGGCGACGATGTCTGCTCGCAAATTCGCCGCGAGCCGGCCACCGCATCCATCCCGGTGATCATGCTCACCGCCAAGGGCGAAGAGTCCGACCAACTCGTTGGCTTTGCGATCGGCGCCGACGACTACATCCCCAAGCCCTTCTCGATGAAAGTCCTGCTGGCTCGCGTTGCCGCCATCCTCCGCCGCGGCGGCGAAACAACCAACGGCGAATCCGTCCCCATCACGGCCGGACCGTTCTCGCTCGATCCGGCCCGCCACGAAGTCAAAGTCGAGAACTTCCCCGTCCAGCTCACCGCCACCGAATTCCGGCTCCTCCGCGCCCTCATGCTGGCCCGCGGCCGCGTCCTCGATCGTGCCCAGCTCATCGAAAAAGTCCTTGGTTCCGGCGTCGTCGTCACAGATCGCACCATCGACGTCCATATCACCGCCCTCCGCAAGAAAATCACCGCCGTCTCGATCAGCGGCGCGGTCTGGATTCAGACCGTACGCGGTGCCGGCTATGCCTTCCGCGAGCCGACTACCGACTAACCCCAACCGCGGCCCCGCTGGCACGCGCCCCGAATCTCCCTGACACTACCCCCCGGAGAGTGAAGCAAGCGCATGTGGCCCGGGCGGTTCTTCTGGAAGCTCTTCCTCGGCATCGCAGTGCTGATGGCCGTCGTACTCATTTCTTCCATTCGCCTCATCTCCGGCGAACTCCAGACTGTTTACCTCCGCGAATTGACTCGGCAGCTCATCTCTCAGGCCGAAACCATCGCCCGCGAAGCCCACGGACAGTTTGACGCATCCCACGCCGCCGCCCTCAACGCCATCGCCCATCGCGTCGCCGCCCTCACGCCGGAGCTCCGTGTCACGTTTATCTCAATCAACGGCACCGTATGGGGCGATTCCGAGGCCGACCCGTCGCACATGGAGCTGCACGCCAACCGCGCCGAGTTCATCGACGCCATCCGCACCGGCAGCGGAGAATCCTCGCGCTGGTCCAAAACCACTTCGCGCGAAACAAAATACGTCGCCATCCGCGTCGGTGACGCCGCCAACCCGCTCGGTGTCGTCCGCGTCTCGATGCCCACCCGTTTCGTCGCCGCCCATGAGGAAGCCACCCGGCGTCTCGTCTGGAAGATCGGCGGCGTCGGTATTGCCGCCACCCTCGTCCTGGCACTCGGCCTCGCCCTCGTCTGGAGCGCCCCCATCCGCCGCATCACCGAAACGGCCCGCACCCTGTCGCGCGGCGATCTCTCCGCCCGTGTTCGCGTCACCGGCCGTGACGAACTAGGCGTCATGGCCCGCTCGCTGAACCAGATGCGTGATCACCTCGCCGCACAGTTGCAGACCATCGATCGCCAGCGTCAAAACCTCGAATATCTCATTCGCACCCTCCAGGAAGGCGTCATTGTCGCCGGCGCGGATGGCAGAATTCTCCTCATCAACCCGGCCGCCGTCAGACTCCTCCGTCTCATGCAAAACCGCGTCAACCCGCATCCATCCGCCGCCCCCGGCGATAACGGCTCGCGTCCGCGACTGCCGGCCGATGCCTTGCTCGGTGGCTCCATCGATGAATGCGTCCCGCACGCGGCCCTCCGCGAGATGCTCCGGCCGCACGACCCAACCTCCTCCGGCTCCGACCCCGGCAGCGGCGATCTGACCCGCGCCCGCTCAGGCCGTGAAATGCGGCTCGAGTTCGAGCACACCGGCGGTGTCGAGGTCTGGTCAGCCCGTGCCTCGCACATCGAGCTCGCCGCCGCGCGCGTCGGAGCGGGCGAGCCGGCCGCGCGCCTCGTCGTGCTCACCGACATTACCGAGCTAACCCGCACCATCCAGATGAAAACCGACTTCGTCGCCAACGCCTCGCACGAGCTGCGCACCCCGCTCTCCGCCATCCGCGCCTCGGTCGAAACGCTTCAACAGCTCGACCCCGTCGCGGAGCCCGCCGCCGTCCGAAACTTTGTTGAAGTCATCGACCGCCACAGCACGCGCCTGGTCGATCTCGTCGCCGATCTGCTCGATCTCTCAAAATTGGAATCCGCCGAGGCCCAGTTCCCACCACAGCAAATCAGCATGCGCGAGTTTCTCGACGAATTATCGTCGCGCTATTCAGCGTCGCTGAAGGCGAACGGACTCACCCTCTCGGGCCAGTGCGCGCCCGATGCCGACGAATTATTCGTCAGTCCGCAACTCCTCCGGCTCGTCCTCGACAATCTGGTCGACAATGCCATTAAGTTCACCGAACCCGGCGGCGAAATTCGTGTGACCGCCCAGCGTGCCGGCGGCGATGTCGGTATTCAGGTGGCCGACTCGGGTTGCGGCATCCCGGAAGATCAACAGCCGCGCGTCTTCGAACGCTTCTACCAGGTCCAGCGCTCTCGTTCCGCCCACGGCGCTGCGGCAACCAAGGTCCGCGGCACCGGCCTCGGGCTCTCAATCGTGCGCCATGCCGTCGCTGCAATGCAGGGTCGCGTCGACCTTTGGAGCAAAGTCGGTGAAGGCACGCGCGTCACTGTCACCATTCCCCATCGTGGATGAACGACGCCGGATTCATCGGGATTTATCACAATGATGATTCGCCTCTCACATCCACCCGATAACCTGTCCCAAGGGAAAGCAGCAATGCGGGCCGGTTCCGGCGACCCCGCAGGGGCAGGCCGGGTCCGGCCCATTTTTCGTTCATGGGAACCCGCTTCGCACCGCCCCTTGACCTCCAGCCGACCCATTGGCAAACTCCCTTGCATCCGGTTCTTGAGTGGGTCATCGCCGGTCCGCTCATCCCACCTGGTCCTGATGAAAATCGAATCGCGCGACGGCGCAAGGGCCGCAGCGAATGCTCCGGGCGACGAGGGTCTAAGCTCGTCCTCCGGCGCGGTAAGCAGGCGGAAAAAGAAATCGGACGCAGAACAACGACGCGAAGCGGCCCGGCAATGCTGACTGCATCGCCGCCGCCCTCTGGAGTAAGGCACATGCTCGGCATCCTGCCTCGCAATACCGGCTTCTTCGACCTCATGGACCAATCCGCTGATTGCGTGGTCCGCACGGCCGAGGCCTACCGCGACCTCATGCGCCACTACGCTCGTCGCGAAGAAATCGTCGGCCGCATCCGCGAACTCGAACACGCCGCCGACGAAATCATGCACCGCACCCTCGAAAAACTCGACAAGACGTTTATCACGCCCTTCGACCGCGAA
This sequence comes from Planctomycetota bacterium, assembly GCA_015654675.1. Lineage (GTDB taxonomy): Bacteria > Planctomycetota > Phycisphaerae > UBA1845 > UTPLA1 > SpSt-539. Next base: position 14,715 of record JAATGM010000043.1, read on the forward strand.
GATATCCAGACCCTCACCACTCAGATGGACGACGTCATCGACGAAGTCGACGCCGCCTCCAAACGCATGACCCTCTACCGCATCGAAGAGCCGACCCCGTGGCTCGTGAAACAGTCCGACGTACTACTCGAAGCCAGCCAAAGCGTGAGCGACGCCGTCCGCCACCTCCGCAGTCTCAAAAACGTCGAAGCCCTCTATCAACTGCTCATCCAGATTCGCCGCCTCGAAAGTCTCGGCGACGATCACAACCACGCCGCCGTTGCCGAACTCTACAACTCGACCAATGACCCCTTCCGCGCCATGAAACTCAAGGAGATCTACGACCGGACCGAGAAGGCCATCGACCGCTGCGACGATATTGCCAACACCATTCAGGCCATCGTCCTGAAGAACACCTGAGCGACGAATACCGCCGCCCATGCTGACCTACGTCATCATCGTCATCGCCATTGCACTGGTGTTTGACTTCCTGAACGGCTTCCACGACGCGGCGAACTCCATCGCCACTGTCGTCTCCACTCGCGTACTTTCGCCACGCACCGCCGTGATCTGGGCCGCCGCCTTCAACTTCATTGCCGCATTCGTCTTCGGTACAGGTGTGGCCAAGGCGATCGGCAGCGGGATTGTCGACACCGCCAAAGTCGACGTGCCCGTCGTCTTCGGCGCGCTCCTGGGCGCAATCGTCTGGAATCTACTCACCTGGTATTACGGCCTCCCCTCCAGCTCTTCACATGCCCTGGTCGGCGGAATCGCCGGTGCCGCCATTAGCAAGGCTGGCTGGTCCGTCATCATCGCAAAGGGCTGGTATCCGATCCTCGCCTTCATCGTCCTCTCGCCGGTCATCGGCTTCGTTCTCGGCGGGCTCAACATGGCCATCGTCAGTTGGCTATGCCGCAACGCCGACCGCAACCGCACCGCCGCAATCTTCCGCAAGCTCCAGTTGCTCTCCGCCGCTATCTATAGTCTTGGCCACGGGGGAAATGACGCCCAGAAAACCATGGGCATCATCGTCATGCTCCTCAACGCAGGCGGACTGGGCGGCTACGCCGTCGGCGGCCACACTCTTTTCGGCCGCGAGCACTCCATCGCCCTTTGGATCATCCTCATCTGCCACTTCGCCATCGCGATGGGAACGATGTCCGGCGGCTGGCGAATCGTGAAGACCATGGGCCAGAAAATCACTCACCTCCAGCCCGTTGGTGGCTTCTGTGCCGAAACTGCCGCCGCCACCACCATCATCGGCGCGACCATCGGCCACATCCCAATCTCTACGACCCACGCCATCACCGGCGCAATCCTCGGCGTCGGAAGTGTGAAGGGCCTGAGAACCGTCCGCTGGCAATGGGGCGAACGAATCGTCTGGGCCTGGATTCTCACCATCCCCGCCTCGGCACTCATCGCCGCTTGCAGTTATCGAATCATCGCGCTCGTCAGCCCCGCCCGCTGAGCACCGCCCCTCTCAAATCGCCTTGCTCGTCGTCAGCGGATCAAATCGAAGCCGCCCCCCGCCATCCAGTTGCATCCACAACCCGTGCGATTCATCAATGTCCACCACCGTCCCGGCATACTCCCGACCCGCATGCACAAGCACGACGCGCCGCCCGATATCCCCGCTGTGTTGTCGCCATCGCATCGCCAGCGCCTGATCGCGCCCCTCAATCGCCGCAGGCAACAGCCGATCGAGCTGCCGCAGCAAACCAATCGCCAGTTCCTGCCGAGAAACAACCCCGTGCGATTCGATCTCTAACGACGTCGCCCGTTCGCGAATCTCCGGCGGAAAGTGCCCCGCGTGCTGCAGACAATTGATTCCCATTCCAATCGCCAGCATCGCCGTTCCGTCCCCCGTTCGCGCCGCCTCGACCAGCACACCCGCCAGCTTTCGCCCGCGTACGTAAACATCGTTCGGCCACGCCAGCTCCGCTTCGATCCCGCAGCTCTCGTGAACCGCCTCCCGAATCGCGATGCCCGTCGCCAGCACAACCCGGCTCGCCACGCCCGCATCCCCCGCAATCACCGCCGTCATCAGCAAGCTCGCCCCGCGCGGCGCATGCCACGTCCGCCCCAGACGCCCGCGTCCCGCCGACTGATGATCGGTGATGAGGACCAGTCCGTCGCAACCGGCCGCGTCCGCCACCAATCGCCGCACCGCTTCGCTGTTCGTGCTGTCGCACTCGGACAGGTACACCACCCGCCGCCCCACGCACCTCGGAGTCAGCGCTCCACCGATGGCCTCGGCGTCCAATGGACCAGTCATCCGGCCGAGTCCAGTCCGATGTCCAGCACCGGCGCCGAATGCGTCAACGCCCCAACCGCAATCCGCTCAACCCCCGTGCCCGCAATCGCCCCAACCGTCTCGAGCGTCACCCCGCCGCTCGCCTCCAGTGCCACGCGCCCCCGCAGACCCATCGAATCGCGCATCCGCACCGCCTCACGCATTCCAGGCAAGTCAAAATTATCCAGCAGGATCACATCGATCCCCACCACCACCAAAAGTTCCCGAAACTGGTCCAGACTATCAACCTCAACCTCGACAAATCGCGGCCGCACCGGCAACTGGCCGATCCCATTCAGCATCTCAAAAACGTAATACGCCAGCCGCCCAGATTTCGTCCCCGCCAGATGATTGTCCTTGATCAACACCGCGTCATACAGCCCGTCGCGATGGTTGCATCCGCCCCCCATCCTCACCGCATAACGCTCCAGATCGCGCAACCCCGGCGTCGTTTTCCGCGTATCCAGAATCTTCGCCTCCGTCCCGGCCGCCGCGCGGACGAATTGCTGCGTAAGCGTCGCAATTCCGCTCAACCGTTGCACAAAATTCAGCAAAATGCGCTCCGCCGAAAGCACTTCCCCGACCGGCCCCGTTATCCGCGCCACCGTTTCTCCGGCACCAACGTCCGCCCCATCGGCCCGAACCAGCTCAACCCGCGCCGCCGGAGCCAGCTCCGTCAAAAGCGTTGGCAGCAGCGCATTCCCGCACAGCCGCCCATTCTTCCGCGGCGCCATGCTCCAGACGCCCGTCGCCGCGCGCTGCTCTGGCGACATCAGCGCCATCGTAAGGTCGCCGACGTCGGCAAAGTCCTCCGCTCGCGCCAACTCAATCAGCCGCGCAAATCGATCCGGATTGATTCCATCAGGTAGCGACACATATCCTCCGCGCCGCATTCTAGCGTCGCCCGCCGCCGCATCGCTAAGTTAGTGCCCGCTTACTTCCCATCGGTTTCGGCCCCGCAACACGCCCTCTTCGGCTAGTGCACGCCAACTTTTCCACTGAAACCGCCCCGCCAACCATTGACGCACATCCGCTCGCTCGCTAACGTTCCGCCATGCAAAGGGTGAATCCGAGCAAACCGACAGCCCGGACCGCGGCCCCCGCTTCTCTTTCGCTCGACCAATTCCTCAAGAACACCCTCGACGGCATTTTCATCCTCGATCGCGAACGCCGCTTCGTCCTCTTCAATGCCGCCGCCGAACGAATCACCGGCCATTCCGCCCGCGATGTCATCGGCACCAACTGCTCCTGTCACGCCTTCATCGATTGCCACGATCAGCAGGGCCGCTCCCTCGCCGGCTTCCTCTGTCCCGCCCGTCACCTCGGCGGAAACTCCGCTTCCGACGGCGCCCGCCAGCGAATGCGTCTCCGCCGCAAGGATGGCGCTCACGTCTGGGTCGAAACCATCTATACCCCGCTCCGCAACGGCTCAGGCGAGGTCGAATTGTTCCTCGGCATCATGCGCGACATCACAGAAGATCACGCCCGCGAAACCGACCTCGTCGCCACCCTGTCCGATCTCCGCGCCGAAAACGCCCGCCTGCTCGAAGAACGCCGTGGTCGCTTCGGCTTTTCGACTTTCATCAGCCGCTCGGCCCGCATGCAGTTCGTCTTCGAGCTCATTCAGTCAGCCCTCGCCGGCTCGTCGTCCGTCCTCGTCACCGGCGAACGCGGCACCGGAAAGGACCTCGTCGCGCGCACGATCCACGAACATGGCCCGCATAGCTCCGGCCCCTTTATCGTCGCCCCGTCGCCCGCCGATTCGCGCGACGCCGCCGAACACGAACTCCTGACCGCCCTCGACTCGGCTCGCGGTGGAACACTTTACCTCGACGATCTCACCCGCCTCCCCATCGACCTTCAACGCCGCTTGATCGGTTGGCTCTCCGCCCCTGCCACCCCGCAGTCGCGCCCGGCTCGCAACAAACCGCGCATCATCGCCTCGCTCGCCGAAGATCCGTCGGCAGCCCTCAACGCCGGCAAAGTCCTCACCGAACTGCTCTCAGCATTGAATCCCACCCTCATCACGTTGCCCGCGCTCCGCCTCCGCCGCGAAGACATTCCCTGTCTCGTCCAACACTTTCTCGATCAGCTCAACGCCGACGGCCGCCGCCGCATCGCCGATATCTCCCCCAAGGCCTGGTCAGTCCTCCTCGCCTATCACTGGCCCGGCAACGTCGCCGAGTTGGCCGCCGTCATTCAAACCGCCCACACCGCCGGCAAAGGTGCGATGCTCCAGACCAACGACCTACCGGCCGCGCTCCAGTCGCCCAACGCCGCCGCCGATTCCGCCGGCGCCGACTCGCTCAAGCTCGATCCACTCCTCGAGCGCATCGAGCGTCAGGCCATCCTCGACGCCCTCCGCCAGGCCAAGGGTCAGCGCAACATGGCCGCCAAGCTCATGGGAATCTCGCGCAGCCGCCTCTACCGCCGCATGGAGGTGCTCGGAATCCTTCAGCCCGCCGGCGGCGAACCGGCCTGAGCCACCAATGCCCCGCAAGCGCCCCGCGGCCCGCACCGACGACTTCACCAACACCATCCAACGCTGCGACGCTCTCGACCTCGCCGCGCGCCTGCCGGACGCCTCCTGCGACCTGATCTACATCGACCCGCCATTCGGCACCGACTCGCGCCGCGCCTCGCAAACCGGCCAGAGCTTCAACGACAGTTGGCAAGACGGCTTGAAGGGCTACCTCCGCTTCCTCCAACCCCATCTCGCTGAGTTCCACCGCCTCCTGGCGCCCCACGGCACGCTCTGGCTCCATCTCGACTGGCGCGCCGTCCACTACGCAAAAATCCAGCTCGACACCATCTTCGAGCCGCAAAACTTCATGAACGAAATCATCTGGCACTACCGCACCGGCGGCCTCTCGACGCGCTGGTTTGGCCGCAAACACGACACAATTCTCGTCTACGCCAAACAACTCGGCCGTCACCGCTTCCACTCGCTCCGCGGTGGCGAATACCGCACCGACGGTCTCAATTTCGACGGCAATCGCCCCTATAAAATGACCCGCAAGGGCCGCCTCTACTTCAATCCGGAAGGCCCGGCCCTCACCGACGTGTGGGACATTCCGTTCCTCTCCACAGTCTCCCTCGAACGAACCGGCTGGCCGACGCAAAAACCGCTCGCCCTGCTCGATCGAATCATCCGTGCCACCACAAACGAAGGCGATTGCGTGGCCGACTTCTTCTGCGGCAGCGGCACGACACTGGCAGCGGCAAAGGCCCTGAATCGCCGTTGGATCGGCTGCGACAAATCAGCGGCCGCCGTGCGAATCGCGAAGAACCGTCTCAAAGGAGCAAAGCATGCAACGATGGACTAAATGCGCCGCGTGCCTGGCGACGATCCTGGCGTTGACTGGCTGTGAAAAGAAGGACGGCAAACCCGACCAGCCAACCGTCGCCGCGATCCTCATGCAGCAGGACCAGTTCTTCCGCCTCAACGAAAATGGAATGCAGGCCGCCGCCACCGACCTCAAGATCGACCTGAAGGCCCAGAACGCCGGCGGCGCAATCGACAAGGAAATCACCCTCACTGAATCATTCACCGCCCAGAAGGTCGGCGCGATCCTCGTCTCGCCGCTCTCTGCCCAGGGCTCCATCCCCGCCCTCCGCCGCGCCGCCAGCGCCGGAATCAAAATCGTCACCTACAACAATTCCATCAACGCCGATTTCGTTGGCGCCGCCATCGCCAGTGACCAGGTCGCCCTCGGCGCAGCCACCGGCCAGGCCGCCCGCGACTTCATCGAGAAAAAACTCGGCGGCAAAGCCAAGGTCGCCATCATCGGTTTCACATCTCAACTCCCCGAGCAGGGCGGCGCCCGCGTCCGCGGCTTCAAGCAGGCCATCCAGTCGCTCCCCGGCGTACAGATCATCGCCGAGCAGGACACATGGGAAGCCCCGCAAGCCGCCACCGCCGTCACCGAGCTGCTGACAAAATCTCCCGACATCATCTGGGCCGCCAACGAGGGCGGAACCGTCGGCGCAGTCACCGCTATCAAGAACGCGGGCAAGGCCGGCAAGTGCTTTGTCTTCGGCACCGACATCACCAACCAGTTGATCGATTTCCTCCTCGCCCCGGACGACATCCTCCAGGCCGTCACCGCCCAGAAGCCCTTCGAAATGGGCAAGGCCGCCGTGACCTCTGCCGTCAGGCTCATCCACAACGAACCCGTCGAGAAAACGCAGGTCCTCCCCGGCATGCTCTTCACTCGCGAAAAACCCGACGAATTGCGCGCCTACCAGCAGCAACTCCAACAAGCCGCCCGTTAGAATCGCCGCGGCATGGCCGCCCCGTCACTTGAAGTTCGCGACATACGCAAGGCTTATCCCGGCACGATCGCGCTCGACGACGTCACCCTCACCTTCCGCCCCGGCCAGGTCCACGCCCTGCTCGGCCGCAACGGCGCAGGCAAATCCACCCTCGTCAAAATCCTCTCCGGCGCAATCACCCCCACAAGCGGAGCGATTCTCGTCAACGGGCGCGACATAGCACTTCGCTCACCGCAGGACGCGCTCGCCAATGGCATCGCCACCGTCTATCAGGAACTCAGCATCATTCCCGAGCTGACCGTCGCCGAAAATATGCTCCTCGGTCGCCTGCCGAGACACCGCGGAATCGCTCGTTTCGCCGTCGACCGCCGCGCCGCCGAAGTCGTTGCCGATCGCACGCTCGATACTCTCGGCGTAAAACTCGACGTCCGCCGCAAGGCCGCCCGCCTCAGCGTCGGCCAGCAACAACTCGTGGAAATCGCCCGCGCCGTCTCACGCGGCGCGTCAGCCGTACTCCTCGACGAACCAACCTCGGCCCTCGCCCGCCACGAAGTAGCCGCCCTCTTCGCCGCCGTTCGAAGTCTCGTCGAAAAAAACGTCGCAGTCGTTTACATCACCCACCGCCTCAACGAACTCCGCGAAATAGCCGACCAGGTCTCAGTCCTCCGCGACGGGAAACTCGCCGGCAGCGTCCGCATCGCCGAAGCAACGCCAAAAACAATCGTCGAGCTCATGTTCGGCAGCTCACCGTCCGCGCCCGCGCCAACAGTCGCGCCCGCGCAAGCCCAACCCGTCCTGCAAATCCGCAACCTAAACATCCCCCACACGCTCACCGACGTCAGCTTCACCCTCCACGCCGGCGAAATCCTCGGCATTGCCGGCATGCTCGGCTCCGGCCGCACCGAACTGCTCTCCGCCATCTTCGGCGCAATCCCGTTCACCAGCGGCGAAATCACCATCGGCAATCAAACCGTCCGCGCCCCCACGCCCGCACTCATGAAGCGCCTCGGCCTCGCCTTCACCCCCGAAAGCCGCAAAGAACAAGCCCTCGTCCTCCCCATGTCCACGCGAGACAACCTCTGCCTCGCCGCCCTCAACCGCGTCGGCAAGCGCGGCTTCGTCACCCGCGCCACCCAGCGCCCCACCGTCGCCCGCCGCATCAGCGAGCTGCACATCGCCGCCGCCGACCCCAACCGCCCCGTCGCCTTCCTCAGCGGCGGCAATCAACAAAAAGTAGTCGTTGGCAACTGGCTCAACACCGAACCGCGCGTCATCCTCTTCGACGAGCCCACCCGCGGCATCGACGTCCACGCCAAGCAGCAGATCTTCGACATCATCCGCGACCTCAGCCGCCGCAACATCGCCTCAATCTTCGTCTCAAGCGAACTCGAAGAACTCCCCGAAATCTGCCACCGCATCCTCATCCTCCGCGCCGGCCGCATCACCGCCGAAGTCCGCCCGCACGAAATCACCCTCGATCAACTCGTCGCCCGCTGCATGGAGTCCTGATTGACCCGCGCCCGCCTCATCTCGCTCCTCGCCAACAGCGTCCTCGAGGTCGTTCTCGTCGCCGCCTGCATCTTCTTCGCCGCCCGCTCCCCGCACTTCCTGACCCTCGACAACGCCCTCAACATCCTCCGCTCCGTCGCCGAAATCGGCGTCATCGCCTTTGGCATGACCCTCGTCATCGTCGCCGGCGAAATCGACCTCAGCGTCGGCTCCATGGTCGCCCTCGCCGGCTGCCTCGCCGCCTGGCTCGTCCAGGCCGGCGCGCCCACGCCGCTCGCCATCCTCTGCGTCCTCGCCCTCGGCTTCGCCTGCGGCGGTTTCACCGGCTGGATGCGAAATCGCTACAACGTCCCCACATTCATCATCTCGCTGGCGATGATGACCATCCTCCGCGGCGCGGCCCTCAAGCTCACCCACGAATTCCCCCTCACCCCCTTCCCAAATTGGTACGACTTCATCGGCAGCGGCCGCATCTACGGCGTTCCATTCGCGACGATCCTCTTCGCCGCCGTCTTCGTCGTGATCTACGTCCTCATGAACCTCACCGCCTTCGGCCGCGCCATCTACGCCGTCGGCGGCAACGCCGAAGCCGCCCGCCTCTGCGGCCTAAACGTCGCCCTCGCCCGCATCCTGGTCCTCGCCATCACCGGCCTGCTCGCCGCCATCAGCGGCGTCATGCTCTCGTCGAGAATGATGGCCGGAAATCCAAACGTCGCCTCCGGCTGGGAGCTCGACGTCATCGCCGCCGTCGTCGTCGGCGGCACCAGTCTCCGCGGCGGCGTCGGATCCGTCTGGGGCACCCTCGTCGGCGTCATCTTCATCGGCGTCGTCGCCAACGGCATGCTCCTGCTCAACGTCCACCAGGACGGCCAACTCATCGCCCGCGGTATCATCATCGTGCTCGCAGTCCTGCTCAGCCGGCTGCGGCGCATCCAAGTGGAGGTATAAGAAATGCGCGCCCTGCTACCGTTCATATTCTGCGCGGCCGTAGCCAACGCCGCCGTCCCGACCACGCAGTCGACGCTCTACGTCGTCGGCACCGCCCACCTGGACACGCAATGGCTCTGGACCATCCAAGACTCCATCCGCGAGTACGTCCCCGCCACGCTAAACGACAACTTCGCCCGCTTCGAAAAGTTCCCCGACTACGTCTTCAGCTTCGAAGGCGCATTCCGCTACATGCTCGCGAAAGAGTACGAGCCCAAGGCCTACGAAAAGCTGAAGAAGTACATCGCCGACGGCCGCTGGCGTGTAGCCGGCAGCTCCATCGACGCCGGCGACGTCAACATCCCCTCCCCCGAAGCCCTCATTCGCCAGATCCTCTACGGCAACGGCTTCTTCGAGCGCGAGTTCGGCAAGACCAGTTGCGACATCTACCTCCCCGACTGCTTCGGCTTTGGCTTCGCCCTCCCCAGCGTCGCCGCCCACTGCGGCCTCAAGGGCTTCTCCACCCAGAAGCTCACCTGGGGCTCCTCCGTCGGCATCCCCTTCGACATCGGCGTCTGGCAAGGCGTTGACGGCTCGCAGATTGTCGCCGCCCTCAACCCCGGCGACTACGTCAGCCACATTACCGAAGACCTCAGCGTCAGCCCCCTCTGGAAAGACCGCATCGAAAAGCTCGGCGCGAAATCCGGCGCATACGACGGCTACCGCTACTTCGGCGTAGGCGATCAGGGCGGCGCCCCCGACGCCGACTCCGTCGCAATGCTCGAAAAATCCATCCACGGCAAAGGCCCCGTCCACGTCCGCAGCACCGGCTCCGACCAGCTCTACCGCGACCTTACCCCCGAACAGATCGCCAAACTCCCGCGCTACACAGGCGAGCTCCTCATGACCCGCCACGGCACCGGCTGCTACACCTCGCAGGCCATCATGAAGCGCTGGAACCGCCGCAACGAACAACTCGCCGACGCCGCCGAACGCGCCGCAGTCGTGGCCGACTGGCTCGGCATGGCCACCTACCCGCGCGAAAAACTCACCGAGGCCTGGACCCGCCTCCTCTGGCACCACCACCACGACGACCTCACCGGCACCAGCATCCCGCAGGCCTACACCTTCTCCTGGAACGACGAAGCCATCTGCCTCAACCAGTTCGCGTCCGTCCTCACCAACTCCGTCGCCGCCGTAGCCCGCGCCCTCGACACCGAATCCAAAGTCACCGGTATCCCGCTCGTCATCTTTAACCCGCTCTCGATCGACCGCGAAGACGTCGTCGAAGCCGTCGTGAAGTTCCCGACCGAAGCACCGCCGGCCATCCGCGTCATCGGCCCCGACGGCCACGAAGCCCCATCCCAGATCCTCGACCGCTCCGGCAACGAACTCCGCATCCTCATCCTCGCCAAAGTCCCCTCCATCGGCTTCGCCGTGTTCGACGTCCAGTCGCAACCTCAGCCCGTTGCAACGATGTCTCCCATCCAGGTCACCGATTCGCAACTCGACAACGACCGCTACCGCGTAAAGCTCGACGAAAACGGCGACATCGCCAGCATCCTCGACAAATCCATCAACAAAGAGCTGCTCGCCGCCCCGATCCGCCTCCAGCTCCTGACCGACGCCCCCGACCAATGGCCCGAGTGGGAAGTAAGCTTTAAAAACGTAATGGCCAAACCGCGCGGCTTTGTAGGCAAGCCCGCCACAATCCGCGTCACCGAAAAAGGCCCCGTCCGCGCCGCCATCGAAGTACTCCGCGAAGCCGACGGCTCAACTTTCGTCCAACGCATCCGCCTCGCCGCCGGAAAAGCCGGCGACCACGTCGAGATCGACAATCGCGTAGACTGGCACACGCCCCGCACGCTGGTCAAAGCCGCCTTCGACCTCACCGCCTCAAACCCCAAGGCCACCTACGACCTCGGCCTCGGCACCATCGAACGCGGCAACAACCACGAACAGCTCTACGAAGTCCCCGCCCAGCAATGGGCCGACCTCACCGACAAATCCGGCGACTTCGGCACCGCCATCATCAACGACTGCAAATACGGCTGGGACAAACCCAACGACCACACGCTCCGCCTCACTCTAATCCATAGCCCCCTCAACATCGAAAAAGAAATGGTCCCCCACCGCTTCCTCTACGCAATAACCGGCCACAAAGGCGACTGGCGCGAAGGCGAAATCCCCTGGAACGCGGCCCGCATCAACCAGCCGCTCATGGCATTCCAAACATCCAGACACCTCGGTCGCGGTAGCCCTGACGTTGGATTCTCACGCTCGAAGGATGGTGATCTCGGTGTCACACCAGCAGACGGCCCTCTCGATGACGCCCCAGTGCGCGCTCGATCGCTCGCGTCGCTCAGCACGCCGCAGGTCGCCGTTCGAGCGTTTAAGAAAGCCGATGCCAGTGACGAGTTCGTCATCCGCCTTCAAGAGCTTGAAGGTCTCCCTGCTGATCACGTCCAGATTACCTTTCCCAACCGTCTCATGACCGTCCGCGAAACAGATGGCCGCGAACAACCCCTCGAAAAACTCATCGTCGATCCCAACGATGGCATTCTTGATACATCGTTCAAACCATTCCAAACTCGCACATTTGCCCTGCGGATTCAGGGCCTCAAATCCGTATTCCGTCCGCGAACCCCAAACTTCGCTCTCAACCTCCCTTTCAACGCCGACATCGTCACCTCTGAGCCCAACCTAACCGACGGCCAATTCGACCCCGCCGGCCACTCCATCCCCGCCGAACTCCTCCCGCCCGAAATCACCGCCGAATCCATCAGCTTCAAACTCGGCCCCATCGCCAACAAGCAGTACAACGCCCTCACCTGCAAAGGCCAGACCATCGACCTCCCCACCGGCGACTACGACATGCTCTACCTCCTCGCCGCCGCCGACGATCGCGTCACCGCCCCGTTCGAAATCGACGGCACGCGCCACGAGCTCACGATCGGCAACATCACCGGCCACATCGCCCAGTGGGCCTCGCTCGTCCACGACGGCCAGATCCTCGACGCCAGCCGCATGTCCGACCCCTTCCTCCACCGCGACCCCATCGCCTGGGTCGCCACCCACCGCCACTCGCCCAAAGGCATCGACCCCTACATCTTCTGCTACCTCTACCGTTACGGCCTTCCGCTCCCGAAAGGCGCGAAGCACCTCAAGCTCCCCGACGACCCGCGCATCAAAATCATGGCCATCACGCTGGCCAACAACCCGCTCGCCCAGACCACCGCCGCCTCCGACCTCTACGATCGCGTCCTCGTCCCCACCATCGAACCGCGCCAGGAACTAACCATGCACCCGCTGACCGCGACAATCACGACCAGCGAGCCCGGCGCAGAAATCCACTACACCACCGACAAGAGCGAACCCGACCGAAGCTCCCCGCGCTACACCCAACCGCTATCGATTACAAAAGACACAACGGTAAAAGCCCGCGCCTACACAGGCGCAGCCCCCTCCGACCTGATCGCCGAGCGCCGCTACCGCTTCACCCAACCGCGCCAACCCGAATCCCCAACCAACCTCAAACCCGGCCTCCAGGTCGCAATCTTCGAAGGCCAGTTCAAATCCACCGACGACCTGCTCAAATCCAAACCCGCCCGCACCCTCACCAACCCCGACTTCACAAAACCCGCCAACACCCGCGAAAACGACTTCGCCCTCACCTACTCTGGCTTCATCGAAATCCCAAAAACCGGCATCTGGACCTTCTATACCAAATCCGACGACGGCAGCCGCCTCTGGATCGGCGACAAACTCGTAGTCGAAAACGACGGCCTCCACGGCGCCTCCGAACGAAGCGGCGCAATAGCCCTCGCAAAAGGAAAACACCCCATCAAGGTGGCCTACTTCCAGCGCGGCGGCGACGCCGAGCTAACTGTGAGCTACGACGGTCCCGAGTCGGCTAAATCGCCAATAGCCACTTCGGCCCTGAGCGCTCCTTAATCCCCGCCGAAATTTCGTAAAGCATTGTTGGTGCCGCAGTTGTGATCTGGATCCTGAATCCGTCGCGCGCGTCTCGCGCGAAAAAAAGAAGATTTTGTGTTGCGTGATGGCCTGACTACCGACTACTCGGGCGTCGAACCGGAAAACTCAAGAGGAGAACCGCCATGCTCAGTTTTCGTCGCTTGCACGATTCACGCAGCTGCCTTTCCACCGCACTCTTCGTCTTCGCGATAGCCCAGCATTCATTTGCCGCCCCCTGCCCGATTGAATTCGAGCTTCTCCAGGATCAGCCGACTTCAGCCGTCGGTCTGCAAATCGGAGATTTCAACGGTGATTTGAATCTCGATGTCGTCGGCCCCGGAAACACGTGCGCCATCATGCACTTTGGAAACGGCGACGGTACGCTCGGCCCACCTACGGGTGTTAGTTGCGCATCGTCTTTTTCCCTAACGACAATCACTGCCGCAGATGCAATCAACGACGGGAAGCTGGATCTGATTGCGGTGTCTCAATTCGCGCGAACCGTCTATGTCGCAAGAGGAAATGGCAATGGCACATTTCAAGCGACCGTCGCCTACGCGACCGGGTTCTCGCCCGATACCGCCGCTATCAGCCTAATCAATAACGATCCGTACCCGGACCTCGTCGTGAGCAACACCAACGACCATAACCTCACCTTGTATTTCGGCACGGTGACGGGCGATTTTCTTCCCGGTGGAACGATCTCGACCGGCACTTTCAGTCTTCCGGGCGACATCGCTGTCGCCGATGTTAACGGCGACGGCCGACAGGATGTGCTTCTAACAAACAAGAGCGCCTCCACTCCGGGCGTCACCGTCATGCTTGGTTCTGCGGCCGGAGTACTGGTGCAGGGTGCGAACTGGTCGACCGACAACGGGCCGCAGGCGCTAGTGCTAACCGACCTAAATCGCGATTCGAAGCTCGATGTGATCACCGCCAATTTCTTCTCCAATACAATCTCTGTGCTGCTGGGAAATGGAGACGGAACATTTCGGCCGCAGACGCACTATCCGGTCGGCACAAACCCGTTCGATCTTGCGGTCGGCGACTTAAATGGCGATGGAATGCCAGACGTGGTCGTTGCCAATATTAACTCAAATAGCATCTCCGTCTACTCTGGGGATGCGAGTGGAGCGCTTCTGCCGCAGGCGACCGTTTTCCCGTCGGGATCACCATACGCCGTGGCCATCGCCGATCTCAATCGAGACGGCAAACCCGACCTGATCGTATCGCGCGGGAATCGCCTGCTCGTCTACGCGAATCGGTCGCCGTCGCTGAGCATCACCCAGCAGCCGCAATCACATGTCGCACAAACCGGCGAGTCCGTTGTCTTCAGCGTCGCCGTGTCCAGCGGGCCTGAGATCACCTACCAGTGGCGAAAAAACGGCGTCAATCTGGTCGACGACGGCCGGATCGACGGCGCATACTCCGAAACTCTAACGATTCATGACGCGATGCTTGGCGATGCGGGAAAGTACACTGTGTTCATAACCAACCCCTGCGGATCGCTGACGAGCGCTCCCGCCAATCTGCGATTGTACGCCGTTGTCGACGGCCCACCGTCCAGCGCCCCCATTGAGACCCCAATCCCAAACTGACAAGACGCACAGCGCAACCGCTGTACCTTCACGCGCCGATCGTACGCGCGAAATGCCCGAATAATTGAGGGCGCTGGGGCTCGAACCCAGGACCCACGGCTTAAAAGGCCGTTGCTCTACCGACTGAGCTACGCCCTCAACGGAACACAACGATTCTAGAGTTTCACGCCCAAACGGGCAAGCTTTCACGCGCCGCCATACGTCCCCGTCTTGATCCACGCCGCGATCCCCGGCACCACCTTCGCGTCCACATGCCCCGCCGTTTCATAATCCTTCGGCGTCGCCATCCCCTTCCCATCCATGAAGAGGTGATTCACATTCGGAACCCACACCAACGTCGCATTCTTCCGCCCCTTGAGCACGCGTTGCCAAACCTCAAAATCTTTCCGCGTAACCTGATAGTCCCGCCCGCCCCCCAAAACCAGAACCGCTCCCTTGAACGTCCCGATCGCCTCGGCCGCATGCTCGCCAAGCTGCGCGTTCAAATCACGCCAGTACGAAATCGGTACGCCCAGCAGCGTCGTCTGTCCCTCAACCGGCTTCGCCAGTTCCGCTTTCGTGTCGGCCAGCGCCTTCCTCCGCTCTCCCTGCCCCTCGCCCGGCAACGACGCGAGGTAGGCCAGTTGATCCACAATCACATCATTCATAGACCGCAAAGACCCCGACAAACTGATCACCCCCGCCAGCGCCGGATCGCGTTTCGCGATCGCCGGCGCAAGACACCCGCCCAAACTATGCCCCAAGACATAGACGCGCAACGGATCAACATCCGTCATCCCGCGCAACAGCTCCGCCGCCGCCACCGCGTCATCAATCACCTCCGCCTTCACATTGATCTGATCCGGCGTCATCTCCCCGCCATGCGCATGCGTCCGCTTCTCATACCGCAGAACAACCACGCCCTGACTCGCCAGCCCCCACGCCAGATCGCGAAACGGCCGGTTCGGACCGATCGCCTCGTCCGCATCGTGCGGCCCCGACCCATGCACCAGCACCACCGCCGGCTTCTTCGCCTTGTTGTTCGGAATCGAAACGATCCCCTTCAGCGCCCACGGCTTCGCCCCGATCACCACCTCCTTCTCATGGAAAGTGCTCTCGTCGACGTAAGCCGGCTCCTGATACGCCGTCGTCGCCGCAGCCGCCGGTCGAAACCAAAGCCCCGAAATCTTCCCATGCCGGCTGACCACCACCTGCATGTCCAGCGTCAACTTCTTCCACCGCGCCGGCCGCACCACGCGAAACGAGTCGTCCACTTTCTCCGTCTTGATCTCGCCAAACGAATCAAACCCCGCGCCGCTCTTAGCCATCGCGCCCCAGATCTCGCCCAGCTTCTTCGCGCTGATCGCGCTCTTCATCCGCTTGTTGAACGGCGCGACCGCATCTTCAAACTTCTCGCCGCGCAGCCGCTCGGCAAACGTCGTCGCAATCCGCTCCGCCTCGGCCTGATCGATCTCCGCCCGCTGCGTCGCCGGCTTCGCGTCGCCGTCGCCCGTCGGCGTCGGTGCCTTCACATCCGATCCCATCATCGCCAATACCACCGTCAGTTCGAAAATTCCCATAACGCTTCCGCCTTTCACGCCGCCAGTTCATCCACCGCGCCGACGCGCCGATAAATCACGTACGAATAAACAAAAGACCATGCCACCAGCACGCCCACGCTGCTCATCACCACGATAAAACAGGTCGTGTCGCGCAGCCCCATCAGCCCCGCCGCCGCGATCACCGCGCCGCAAACCATCATGATCCGGCCGCCCACCCGATGCGTCCGCTCCCACACCACGTCATTCGCGATCGTCCACGGCGTCCGAATCCCGACATACAGGTTTCGCCGCAGCTTGCCCATCCAGTTCCCCAGCACCGCGAACAGCACTCCGCAGATCACCGCCATCGCCGCCCCGATATCGATCGCCCGCCCGGTTCCCTTCAACACGATCACCACGTGAATCGCAACCATCGCCGCCGCGACGGTCACGCAAACCCGCCCATACACCACGCGAAAACGCTCGAAGTTCGCGCGAAACGGCCCCATCATGGGCAACAGCGCCAGCAGCAGCATCACGCCCGCCAGCACCACCGGCACGCCAAACGCCAGCTCCCAGCGCGGCCCGAATCCGTCCGCCACGCCGTGCATATTCCAGTGCGTCGCCACGCGCTCCGGGAGCCGCGAATACATCGCGCCGCCGAACGCCGCCCCGCCCAGAATAAGCGCCAGACTGATTAACAGATGAATGCGCGGAATCATGACTTCTCCTCGCGTTTCGGTTTCGAGTTTCCTTTCGCCGGTGCCTTTCCATTGCCCGCGAATTGCTCCATGAAAAACCGGGCCACGTCCTCCACCACGCTCGTATTCAGCCGATACTCAATGAACTGCCCGCGTCGCTCCGCGTCGATCAGGTCCGCGTCCTTGAGAATCCTCAGGTGAAACGACAGCGCGTTCGGCGCGATCTTCAAAGACTCGGCCAGCGCGCCCGCCGCCGTCGGCCCCTCGCGCAGCGCCGCCAGAATCGCCCGCCGCGTCGGGTCAGCCAGCGCCTTGAATGTCCGGTCCAGTCGAAACATGGCAAATCAGCATTTCAACGACTATTGAAATATAACGGCCTGTCCACCCCCCGCACACGCCGCACGAAGGATTTTTCATAACGTTATGGCAGTGCTCCCCTTGCGACGCACATTCCGGTACGATCCTTGCCGCGAGCTACACCGAGGAATTCCCCATCCCGCGATTCAAAGGAGCCAACGATATGCGTCTCTCTCTTCCCATCGCCGCCTTCGTCGCCGTTTTCGCCGCGGCTGCCGCCCGCGCCGACCAGCCGCCCGCAAAGCCCGCCCAGCCGCCACCCAGTGCCCCCGCCGCGGCCATCAACCTCGCCGGCGTTCAGGACAAAGGCGACTGGGTCGTCGCCGGCGTCCCCGATTTCCGCGCCGATGTCCGCGAGCGCATGCTCCAATATCTGAACGTCCGCTCCGCCAACCTCATCGACACCAACGATGAAGGCAAGCCCCTCAAGGAAGTCCTCATCACCACGCGCTTCGGCAACACCGCCCAGGCCCACAAACTCGCCATGCCCGGCGGAGCCCGCACCCAGCTCACCTTCTACGATGAGCCGGTCGCCTCCGCCCGCTTCGTCCCCGGCAGCGACGGCAAGCGCATCCTTCTCCTCCGTGACGCCGGCGGCGCCGAAGACTTCCAGGTCTTCCACCTCGACGTCCCCGCCGGCCGCACCCAGATGCTCACCGCCGGCAAAGGCCAGCACGGCTCGCTCGTCCTCTCGAAAGACGGCAAGCTCGCCGCCTTCTACGGCACCGAGCGCAACGGCCGCGACTACGACACTTATCTCGTTGACCTAACGACAGACATGAAGCCGCAGCTCGTCTACGAAGGCAAAGGCGCCGTGTCCCCCGCCGGCTTCAGCCCGGACGGTAAACAACTCGTCCTCGTCGAGGAAATGTCAGTCAAAGAATCGCGCCTGTACCTCTTCGACATTGCATCGAAAAAGGCCACGCTCCTCACCCCCGGCACGGAGAAACACGCCTATGCCGACCCCGTTTTCTCCGCCGACGGAAAAGCCCTCTACTTCACCTCCGACAAGGCCGGCGAGTTCATGTCGCTCTACCGCCGCGACCTCGCCACCGGCCAGGACATGGCCCTGACACCCAAGCTCAATTGGGACGTCGAGCAGATCGCCGTCTCCCCCACCGGCAACGCCCTCGTCTTCGCGTCTAACGAAGACGGCGCGTCGAAGCTCTACCGCCTCGAACCGCCCAACAGCGCGTCATTCTCTCCGCTCCCGCTGCCCATCGAAGGCGCCATCGGGGCCCTCGGCTTCAACCACACCGGCACCCACCTCTGCATGTCCATCGGCGCGGCCAACATGCCCGGCGACGTCTTCACCCTGCCCATCGCCGACTTCGGCAGGTCCGATGCCCCCACCCGCTGGACCTTCAGCGAAACCGGCGGCATCGACCCGTCGCGCTTCGTCCTCCCGACCCGCATTGAGTTCCCCACCTTTGACAATGTGGGCGATAAGCCCCGCATGATCCCCGCCTGGTACTACAAGCCGCGCGGCAAGGGCCCCTTCCCCGTCCTCATCAACATCCACGGCGGACCCGAGGGCCAGTCGCGCCCCGTCTTCTCCGGATTCACGCAATACCTCGTCAACGAAATGAACATCGCCGTCATCATCCCCAACGTCCGCGGCTCGACCGGCTACGGCCGCACCTACCACATGCTCGACGACGGCTTCAATCGCGAAGACTCGGTCAAGGACATCGGCAAACTGCTCGTGTGGATTTCGCTGCAGGGCGACCTCGACGCCAAGCGCGTCGGCGTCTACGGCGGTTCCTACGGCGGGTACATGGTCCTCGCCGCCCTCACCCACTTCCCCGCGCAGATCAAGGCCGGAATCGACATCGTCGGTATCGCCAATTTCATCACCTTCCTCGAAAAAACCAGCGACTACCGCCGCGACCTCCGCCGCGCCGAATACGGTGACGAGCAGGATCCCAAAATGCGCGCCCACCTCAAGGAAATTTCCCCCCTCAACCACGCCGCCAACATCCGCTCAGCCCTGTTCGTTCAGCACGGCCAGAACGACCCGCGCGTCCCGCTCTACGAAGCGCAGCAAATCGTGAAGCAACAACAGGACGCCGGCCGCCCCGTCTGGTTCTTCATGGCCAAAGGCGAAGGCCACGGCTTCCGCAAAAAAACCAACAGCGACGCCTCACTGGTCCTGACGGCAATGTTCCTGGAAAAGTATCTCGTGAACTAAGCGGACCGACCGCGAGCTACCCCGCTGGCTGCGTGCTCGGCTGACTTGCCGGCCGCGCCCCGGGCAGCCGCGGCTCGCCGATATCCGCAATCCGCGCCAGCGTCAGCTTGACGTCCATCAACGTCCCGTCGCGGTCAATGCTGAGTGTGATCTCAGTCCCCGCCTCGGTGTCGCTCAGCCGCCGTTGAAGCTCGCCGATCTCCCCCACCGGCTTGCCATCCACCGCCAGGATGATGTCTTCGGCCTTCAACCCCGCCTTCAGCGCCGGCGACGGGTCCGCAATCATGGTGATCTTCACTCGCCGCGGCTCGGCCGGCGCATCATCGTTTTCGTTGTCGTCCCCCGCCGAAGTAAGCCCGAGCACAACCCCAATCCGCCCCGGCTAAATGTCCGTCCCACCCATCAGCCGCGCCACAACCGCTTCGATCCGTCCGCGCGGAATCGCAAACCCGATCCCCGAGTCGTACCACTCCACGCCTGCCAGCTCGCCTCCGCCACCCGCCAGCGGCACGCAAATGCCGAGCACGCGCCCATCCAGATCAATCAGCGGCCCGCCATAATTCGCCGGCGACAGCTTCGCATCCGTCTGAATCGCATTTCCCGCCCGCCGCCCCAGCGCGCTCACCATCCCGACGCTCACCGACGGCATCGTCCCGCCGAACCCGCGCCCGCACGCGATGGCATACTGTCCCACCCGAATCTCGTCATTCGGCGCCCACTCCGGCGCCGGCAGATCATTCGCCTCGACCTTCAGTAGCGCAATCCGCCGAATCATGTCCCGCGCCAGCAGTTTCGCCACAAACCGCCGCCCATCCGCCATCACCACCGTAATAATCGTCGGGTCACGAACAAAATTGAACGCGCTCGTCACGATCAAACCGTCCGCCGACCAGACCATCCCCGATGTCGGACCGTCCGCGACCCGAAATCCCCCGCGCCCGAGACGCGGCGCGCTCGGCTGCGTCGTCGGCCGCCGCGCCGCCCGCGGCTGCCCCGATGGCTGCGTCCCGCCGATCGTCTCGATCGTCACAATCGACGGCCCGATCTTCGCGACCGCCGCCCGAATCGCCATCGCCCGATCCGCATCAATCTGCGACCCCGGAGCCGCAAGAGCTGCGCTGCTCGCGATGAAAATGCCCGTTGTAAGACAAACCAACCTCATCGCGGCGCCTCGCCAACCGTCATCTCGACGTTCATCACCTGCCCGCCGCGCTTCAGCGTCACCCGCACAATCTGCCCCGGCCGAAACTCGCTCGCGATCCGCTCAAAATCTTCAACCGACGAAACCCGCCGATCGTCCATCGCCACAATCAGGTCGTCCGTCTTGACTCCCGCCGCAGCCCCGGGCGAATCCGGCGCAACCCGATCCACAAACGCCGCCTTCTTCAGATATCCAAGCTTGAACAGCCGAATCCCCGTAAACGGCTTCGCCCCCGGCGTCGTGGGAGTCGCTGCCACCGCCGGCGCGCTCGCCGTCGCCCGCAATCCCAGAAACTCCTCAATCTTCTCCGCCGGAATCGCGTAATTCACCCGCGTATTCGTCTCCGCCGCCTCCGCCAATGGCCCGATCAATCCCACCCACCGCCCCGACGCATCGCACATCGGACCGCCCGCCATCCCCGGATTGCTCGCGATCGCGTCGATCACCAGCAACTGCCCCGCATAGTCGAGCGGCTGCGTCCCGCGCCGCAACTCCAGCGTCGTCCGCGCCGCCAGCACGCCATACATGATCGACACCGGCTCCGACCCCTCGGCCCCCTTGAACGAGTTCCCCAGAATCACCACGCCATCCCCAGGCAACAGCGATTCCGAACTCTCCGGCGCAAGAAACGGCAGCTTGTTCGCGTCAATCCGCAGCAGCGCCAACTCGCGCGACGGGTCGCGCCGCACCACCTCAGCCCGAAACTGCCGCCCATCCGCCAGCACCACCCGAATGTTCAACCCATCCAGCAGCACCGAATCGACGGTCACGATCAGTCCATCCGCCGAAATCAAAACCCCCGTGCCATACCCATGCACCGACCCGCCCGCCGCCCCATACAACTTCACCACCGTCGGCAGGATCTTTCGAAAAGTCCCCTCCACCGCATTTGGCATCGACGGCGGAACGCCCCCGCTTTCATCCGCGCGCGACGGCGCACACAAAGCCGACAGCATCAAAACCGTGCGAAGCAGCATCACGTCAGGCCCCACCGGCCGCCGGCTCGACCTTCGTCATCTCATCCAGAAAAAGCGGTTCGCCGCCAATCAACACCCGCCTCTTGAACGGCCACCGAATCGCCCCAACGCGTCGGTAGTCGTCATACTCGTACCGCACGCGCCGCCCATCCGCCTTCGCATCAAACTCAATCGCCCGCAGCGCCCCGCCATCGTCATCGAAGAAAAGTCGATACTCCGGAACCCCCTCGACCTTCCGCTCCACCACCACAACGATGTCGCCGCCGACTTCGTCACCGCCCACGACCCGATACCCGGCCTTCCCCGCGTCCTCCAGCGGTCGCAGCAGCGACCACCGAATCCATTTCTCAAGCTCCCCCGGCTCCTCCGGCGCCTTCGCATCCGCCGCCGGCCGCGACTCCACTACATCCAAAGAAGTCGGCGCATCATCCGGCTTGCCCGCGCGCCGCCGCTCGCCGGTCAGCCGCACCTCGTTCACTTGCGAGACCGCCTCAGGCCGCCCCACAAAACGTTGATACCGATCCCACGCGCGCATCACCGCCCGCGCATTCGCCTCCGGATTCGGCCGCAGCGGGTCCTTCACCTGCAACTGCGCGAGCACATCCTTCGGCGGCCGCAACCCGCGCGGCAACGGAATCCCATCCAGACGCAGATTCAAATCACGCTGCTTCCCCTCCCGCTCAATCGTCATCGTCACCGGCCATTCCGCCGGATACGTCCCCAGCAGCGTCAGCAGATGATTCGCCGACTGCACCTCCACGCCCCCAAACCGCAGCACGCGATCGCCAAGCTTGAGCCCCGCCTTCGCCGCGCACGAATCATTCAGAATCTGATCCACCACCACATGCCGCAGCGCCTTGTCGCGCGTCGTCGCCCCCAGCGTAGCATGCTTCGTAATCAACCCCGCCCGCAGCGACGGAATGAACCGCTTGATCTGATTAATCGTGATCGCGTAGCCCAACCCCACATTGACGCGCCCGCGCTCTTCGATGCTGATCCGCCCATTGATCCCCACCAGGTCCCCGCGCAGGTCAAACAAAGGCCCGCCCGAATTACCCGGATTGATCGACGTATCCACCTGGATGCAATCCGTATAGTTCAGCGCCCGCCCCTCGCCGCGCTGATACCGATGCAACCCCGACACAATCCCACACGTCACCGTCGGCCGGAAATCCTCCGCCAGCAGAAACGGGTTTCCCATCGCCAGCGTCCAGTCGCCCACCCGCAGCGCATCCGAATCCCCCAGCGGCGCCGGATAGAACGGCTTCTCGCGATCAATCTTGAACATCGCCACGTCGCCGCCCGGATCAAACCCCAACACTTCGAGCGGATACACCTGCCCGTCCGGCAACCCCGCGTCACCGCGCCGATCGCCGATAAACCCGCGAATGACGTGAAAGTTGGTTACCCCATAACCCTGCGAGTCGATGATCACCCCCGACCCGCCCCCCGCCCGGCTGCCGCGCGGAAAAATGCAAACCACGCACGGCGTCAGCCGCTGCACCATCTCCACCCGCGCCCGCTCAATCGCGCGCAGCCGCGCCAGCCCAGCCGGATCAGCCGGCCCGCTCGTCGGAGTCGGCGCCGCGCAAACCAGCCACACCAGCGATAATACGGCGTTCATCATCGAAGATTGAAGACGTCCGCGCCTAACGAATCAAGCGGGCATTTCCCCACACCGCTCGATCCCCCAGGTCCAATCCATCCCCAAAGTCCACTTCCAGCGAAAGCCGCCGCGCCCCCTTCAACTCCACCGCAATCTCCCGCGGTGCCTCTCCGGCCTTCACCGCCCCGCTCTCAAACAACGGCTGCCCGTCCCCCAGCACGCGAAACACCACATTCCCCTGCCGCGCCGGATCATCCACCCCGATCGTCGCCTGAAACTGCGCGAACGACTCCGGCAACTCATAAATCAGCCGGCTCTGCGAATGCACCGCCAGCCCCTTTGCAAACGTCCGCTCGCCGATCTTCAGCGGCCCGCCCATCAGCCCGCGATCCGCCGACCACGGCCAGTCGTCTCCCAGAAATCCGCGACTCTCCACCGCGCTCGGCTTCAGGTTCGACAGGAACTCCACTCGCGAACTCTGCAAATCAACCCGCTCAATCTCGCTCCACGGCAGCGACACATCCGCATCGAACGAAGTCCGCAGCCGCAACCCGCTCTCGTCCGCCGAACGAAGCGTCGCCGCAAACCGCGCCCCGGAGCGCAGCACAACCCGCGCCGTCGCATCCGATCGTTGCCCGCTCCCCGACGCAAACACAATCGCAAACGTCCGCGCCAACGGCCCGCGCCGCACCTGCCCGCCCAGCTTAAACGTCCACTCCGTGGGCGTCAGCGATTCCAACGCCCCCGGCACGGCCGTCGCCCCGTCCGCCCCCAGCGCAATCAAAAAATCCCGCGTCGCGTCACGATGTGCCAGCCGCGTCTCCAATTCACGCTCGGCCGCCTCGTTCCGCGTATTAGAAATCCGAATCGCCGCCAGCGAACTCAACGGAAACGCCACCGGCCGCGGCAGTCCAACGTCCGCCAACACGCCGCGCCCATCCTCGCTCGGCAACAGTCGCCCGCGCAACTCTCCCCCATCCGCCAGAATAATCGTGACCGCCCCTTCTCCCTCGGCCGGCCGCGAGCTCACCGTCGCCCCCGGCGGAACAATCTGCACTAGGTCCTCCAGCCGGGCCGGCGATTGATCCTTCGACGCCGGAATCGAAATCTTCCCGTCCGCCCCGATCGACAATTCCGCCGCGCTCAGCGTCCGCCCGTCGACGGTCGTCAGCGTGAATGCCCCGTTCGTCCGCCGATCGCTCGGCGTCGAAATCAACCCCGCCAGAAGTATCCCGGCCACCATTAAGCGCATCATGGCTCGCCATTTTCCTTCGACAGCTCGCGGTAGTATTGCTCAACCAAATCGCGATACTGGCTCGGAAACCGCTTCTGCAACGCCTGCAACAACGCCTCGCGCTCCTTCGCCGGCATCTTCCCCCACGATTCGCCCGGCCGAACGCGTTTGTTATCGCCCAGGTTCGTATCCCCGCCCCCCTGCGGCAACGTCGATTTCTGCGCGTGCTGCGCCCCCGGCTTCGCCCCGCGCGGATCATTATTGTTCTTCCCGCCGCCGTTCTTCTGCGATTTCGAGTTCTGCTGCTGCTGTTGTTGTTGCTGCTGCTTCTCCTGGTCTTCGGCCTGTTCGACCAGCTTCCCCAGCAAGTCAACCGCCTTCTTCTGCTTCTCGCGCACGTCGTCGCCCGACTTGCCCAGGTCCATCTCGCGCCGCGCATAATCCATCAGGTCATGCACGTCGCTCAGCCCGTCCGGCTCGCGCGTGTTCAATTCCTTGATCATCTGCTCGGCCGACTTCCGCAGCCGCTCGGGCGCATTCGCATAGTTGTGCAGAAACTCACCCAGCTCGGCCGTCGCCTGCTCGTATCGCAGCATCTGCACCGCCGAAAACCCGGACAGAAACAGCATCTCCCCCGCGCTGGTCGTCCTCTCTCGCCAATCCCCGTGTTTCGCCTCCACGCCGCGCAGCAGCGCATCCGCATTCACCAGCCGATCCTCCCCCACCATCGCCTGCGCCGCCAAAGCCGCGGCGTTCACCGCGAGATACGGATCATCGCTCTCGGCCAGCTTCGCCAGCGCTCCGGTTGCCTTCGAAGCGTCGTTCCCATTCTGCAGGTCCAGCGCCGCCTTGAACTCCGGATACAGCACCGCCAGCGCATCGACGACAAACGTCTCCGCTTCCGGATTGCCGCGTCGCTTGGCCCACTCCGCCGCGACAAACTGTCGCGCCGTCTCCGGATAACTCGCCGTCTCCCCAACGTGCTTGACAAATCCCTCCACAATCTCATCCGCCGGCTCCACCGCCGGATACACCGGCTCGCTCGTCGGCGTCAGATTGAGCGGCCGCAACGGCGGCGGCATCTCGGGCGTCTGCGCCACGCCGGCCGTTCCAGCCCACGCCACCAGCAATCCACAAATAATCCGGTTCACGCCCATCGCTACGGCCCGGCTTCCTTCCGCGACTGCTCGCCTTCGACCATGTCCTTCGCCATCTTCGCTACCGCCGCCTGACGCTTTGACGCCCCCTTCAACATGTCATTCAAGCCCTTCGGCGACTCAGTCGGCAGCACGCGCTTCTTCTCAACCTCCGACGTCATTTTATTCACGCGAACCTGCAAACTCTTCAGCAGCTTCAATTCGGCCGACCCCGGCATCAGCGGCGGCGTCTTGTCCGACTCGCCCGCCTGCCCGCCGCCGTTCGACTCATTCTCATTCTTCTTCTGCATTTCCTTCACGGCGTCCAGCAGTTCCTGCAGCGTCGCGACGATGTTCTCCTGAATCTGTCGCACGTCGCTGCCCGTTTCCGCCTCGCCCAGCCGCCGCGCCACATCCAGCGCATCATCCCGGACCTGCTCGATGATCTGCGGCACCACAATCGTCGTGCCGTCCTCTTTCAGAATCTTCAGCGCCGTGTCCGCCTCGTCGCCGACCCACTTCTGCTGCTTCGAAGCGTCCGCCAGCTCAAGCTGCTGCGTCCGCGACCAGTTCTCCTTGCCCGCGCTGTCCAGCGTGTTCGTCTGTTTGTCGATCTCGATCTGCTTCGCCAGCATCGCCGCGAATCGCGCCTCCAGCGCCGCCAGCATCTCTTCCTGCTGTTCCTTGCGGAGCTGTTCCAGCGCGTCCTCCAGGTCCTGCTTCGCCTGCTTCAGCCGCTCGACCGCCTTCTCCTGTTCCTTTTCCGCATCCTTCGGCTTCTTCTGGTCGAGCTTCTCACCCGCCTTCTGCTGATGCGGAACCGCCTCCTTCACCGATTGCCCGCCCGGCTTCGGCGGCGAATTCTGACCCTCTTCTTCCTTCTTCTCTCCGCCCTGATCATCCTTCTGTGATTCGCCCTTCTGCTGCTCTCCGCCGTCCTTCTGCTCGCCGTTCTTTTGCTTGCCGCCCTTCGGATCACCCCCCGGCTTGCCGTCGTCCTTCTGCTTTGCGCTCTTCTGTTGCCCGTCCTGCTGCTCGCGGCCATCCATCTTCCGCGCCAACTGATCCGTCTTCTTGGCCGTATCGCGCTGCTGCTCCGCCTGCTTCAACAGATCCAGCGACTTCTCGACTTCCTTCTTCCGCTCCTCAATCTTGTTCAGCGCGTCCTTCAGCGCCTCCTCGGCCTTCTCTTGCGAAGCCGGCGCCTCAGAAGACTTCTCCCCGCCAAGCTTCTCCTCCGCCTCCTGCATCTCCTTCGCCGCCTGCTCAGCCGACTTCGACGCCAGATTTGCCTTGTCCTCTTCGTCGCCCTGCCGGCCGGCCTGCGATGCCGCCTTGGCCGCCTGTTCGGTCTGCTTGCGAACCTCGCCCTGCTTCTTCGAAAGCTCGCCCTTGGCCGTCTTGCCCGCCTTCGACTCCTTCGTCAGCGCCTCCTGCTTCTTCAGCGCCTCGCGAAGCTCGCCGGCCGCCGCCTGCAACTGCGCCCGAATCCGCTCCGCGTCCGCCGCCGTCCGCGAGTCCCGCAGCTCCTCCTCCTGCTCTTTGAGAAGCCGATTGAGTTGCTCGCGCAGCGCTAGCAGCTCCTTCGTCTCCTCCTTCTTCGCCTCGTTATCCGCATTCTCGTTCAGCAAAACCTTTAGCACTTTGGCCAGGTCCGCCAGCATTTGGTCCTGCGAGTCAGCCGCGTCCGACAGCTTCGCCGCCCGCAGATCATCGATGATCCGCTGCGCCCGCTGCCGCAACAGCATGTTCCGCCCCGTAGACAGCGCATCCAGCAACCGCGCCGCATGCTCCGGCTCGGTCTTCTGCAGCACCTGGCTCAGCTGGTAAAGCCGATCCTCGAGCCGCGTCAGCCGCGACAGCACGATCGCCTGCTCGTCCGCCAGCCGGTCCCCGGGTCGATTGCCCGGCTGTGTAGACGCCGAAGTATCCGCGCTAGCCGCGCCCGCCCCGGCGCAGACGATCGCCGCCGTCCACAAACTCCGGCAAAATGCGCCTCGCACCATCATCCCCGGCTCTCCGGTCCGCTATGGCGCGGGCCGACTGGTCGGCGATCCAAACATCTCATCCAGACGCCGCTGCATTTCCGCCTGCGTCTCGCGTTTGACGTCGCCCTGAATCTTCAACAAATCTTGCAAAAGGCCCACGGCCTCGTTGTATCCTTCCCATCTTATCATGTTCGCCAGAATCGCTTGCATGCTTTGAAGAATCTTGTCCTGCAACGCCCCAAGCTCATTGGCGCCGCTGGAATCGTAGCCCTTCTCCAGCCGATCCAGCCGGCTGACCGCGTCGGTCAGGTCCGTATCGATCAGCGTGGTCATCGGATCGATGATCCCGCCTTGCAGTCTTCGCCGCACCTGGGCCGATGCCAGTTGATTCACTGCCAGCTCCGCCAGCATGTCCTGAAAATTCTTCCGAACTCCCTTCACGCGCGTCGCCAGTTGCCGCTGCCGCCGCGCGAAGTCGCGATACGTCCGCGACGCCTCGCTGGCCTCCTTCGCGTCCGAATCCAGCTTCCGCCGCGCCGCCTCCAGTTCGTCGCGAACCCGCGTCTGCGCCTTGATGATCTGTTCGAACTCCTGACGCCATTCCGACTCCCGCCGTGATAGCTCGGTCAGCAGCTCCTCCGGCGTGACCACTCTTAATGTATACGTCGCCGAACGCCCCTCGTTTGCGGGGATGGCGTCCCGATTCTCGGTCGTTTGCCCCAAATCCGGATTGAAGTCGCGGGCCCGACAGTAGATAGCGATTCGATCATTCGGCACGAGCCGCAGCGGTTCCAGCGCAAACGGCCGCGCCGCGCTGAATCGCGTCTGTCCCGGTTCGACCCCCTTCAACGCCGCGACGACCTCGTCCGGCTGCGTGGTCGGCTGAGTCGTCGCCTCCGCCTCGATGGCGTCCGCAGCCCGTTGCGCCCGATAGACAAGGTCCGCCGAAGCGATCCCCAGGTTGTCTTCGATCTCGGTCTCAACGCGCAACACCGCGCCCGGCGTAATGATGTCTCCCGCACCCGGAAGTCGCAGACGAACCCGCGGCGGACGATCATTCACTAGTCGAATCAGCGCCGACGCCGGCCGCACGTCCTTCAACCCGTCTTCGTCGGTTA
This sequence comes from Planctomycetota bacterium, assembly GCA_015654675.1. Lineage (GTDB taxonomy): Bacteria > Planctomycetota > Phycisphaerae > UBA1845 > UTPLA1 > SpSt-539. The sequence continues at coordinate 43,300 of JAATGM010000043.1, forward strand.
GATCAAACGAATACGATCCGCTCCGCGTCGGCTTAAATGTCGCGGCCCACTTCTTCTCGTCAATCCTCGTCGCCGCGATCGGCTTCGCACCGGAGCCCGCCAGCGCCGCCCCGCTCAGCAGCTTGTTCACATCCGCCTTCAACTCAACAGACGATCCCGTCAGCACATCGCCGCTCAACTGTCCCGCCGGCCAGTCGTACGCCGGCTGCTTCGCATACTCCGGCGGCGTCACCCGCACCGTCAGTTTGCGAACGCTCGGCCGATCCAGCGCCTCGACGCGATACTCTTCGCTTCGCTCATCCACGCCCCACCGCCCCAGCACGAACCGCAGCTTCAGCGATCGATCCAGCGACCCCAACTCGACCCGGAACTGCCGATCGCCGATCGCCGCCATCGATCGCTGATTGCTCTGTCCGTCGTCCCCCTCAAACTCAACCCGCACTCCGTGCCGCGGTTGTTCACCTTCGGCGTTGACCACCAGCGTCAACGCATCGCCTCGCGGCCAGCGCAGCACTCCATTCACAAATCCAACCGGCGTCAGCCGCGTGTTCGATGGCCACGGCGTGTCATCCAGTAACACGTTGCGGCTGACAAAAACCGCCGCCGTCGTCGGAAACGCGATGGCCGCCCCACCCGCGATAGCAACCACCACCGCCCCAAGCGCCAGGTGTTTCGTAAGTCGCGCGTTCAGCAGCAGCCCCGACCACGAATACGACCCGAATCTGGCCGCAATTCGGTCAATCAGCGCCGCCACCAGCGCCGGCGAATCGGATTGCGGATTCAATCGCCCCGCCGATGCGAACTGCACGGCGCTGATCAACTCATCCCGCAGCCCCGCGTCGTGCCGCTCGACAATGGCCGCCATTGCGTCCACCGTCAGCCGCTGCCGCAACGGTCGCAATACCAGCCGCCAGAGCAGCGTCGCCAGCGTGGCCGCCACCACCAGCAGCATCGCCGCCCGCGGCCCGCGCTCCAGCCGCAGCAATCGATCGATGGCGAACTGCACCGCCATCAGTCCGACCGCCGCCGCCACGACCAGGCACAAACCTTCCAGCGTCGCGTGTAGCCGGATCCGCCGCGCCAATCGCGCCAGCGGCCGCAGCACGCGATCGCCGAATGCCGCTCGCGGCTCGACGTCGATCAGGTTGCCTGTAGTCAGCGTGGACATTCCGATCCAATCACAGCAGGTTCTTCGCCCGCCGAACGATCCACTCAATCGTGAGCAAACCGACCAGCGCCGCAAATACGTAAGCATTGTCCCAAAGCGGTTTCGGCCGCTCGCGCACGATCATCGTCTGGCTCCGGTCCTCAATCCCCAGCGGCAACTGTCGCGCCGCGTCAATTTCGTAATATTTCCCGCCCGTCTGCTCCGCGAGTTCGACCAGCGTCGCCCGCCGCATCACCGGATTGCTCAACTCCACGTCGCTCGGCGCAATCGCGATCTCGCGCGTTACCTTCAGCGGCTCCCCGCCCTTGGCCGGCAAGCTCACCGCCAACTGCGCCGTCCCCGGCTGATCCGCGATGAACCGCCCCTGGTAATAACCCGGACGGCTCTCAATCGGCTCCAGCGTAATGGTCCGCGCCGCCTTCCCCGCGTTCGTCATGCTCAACTCCGCCCCCGGCTGCAACAGCGGCTGAAACTTCTCATCCAGCAATCGCACCGTCACCACCACCGCTTCACCCGGCTGAAACCGATCGCGATCCGTCAGCAGCAGCACGCGATTCCGCGAACCCGCCAGCTTCCCCTCCACCAGATATCTCAGCGTCTGGATCCAGAATCGATTGAAATACTTCTCCCCCAGTCGCCGCCACCGCCACGAATCATCAAACCCCACAAACACCGACCGCCCCGACCCGACATACTGCGTCGCCATCAGAACGTGCGGCCCGACCGCGTTCACCATCTTCGGATTTGAGTGCCGCAGCAAAACCGTCGCCGCTGGCTTCTCGCGCCGCACCGGATAGTGCCAATATGCCCCCTCAAACGAGTTCCACAGCGACCGGCTCGACAGCGGATCATCCGCCATCCGCAAAATCGGGCTCGAAAGCGAGTTCTCCGGAATGATCACCGGCCAGTTCTTCCGCTGATAAATCCCCAGATCATTCAGCGCCAACTCAGCGTCCGGATCGCGAACCACCGGCAGGATTTCCATCAAAGGCGCAGTCTTCGGGCTGCGGAAAAAGTCGCTCGAATACTTCCGCCCCGCCGAATACAGAATCCCGCCGCCGTAGTCCGTCACCAGCGATGCCGCCATGCTCGCCCAGTTCGCCGGCAGCGGCGCCGGGTTCGGATCAAGCAGCAGAATCGCGTCATACTTGAACAACTCCGCCGACGTCGCCGGCAGATGATCAATGATCGTCGTCCCCTCGCGCACCGCCTTGTCATCCGCCGATTGCAGCCAGCAACTCACATCCACCGACCGGTCGCGAATCAAAAGCCGCGCCAGCAATCGATAATCAAAGCTCGGCGCGCCGCCCACCAGCAACACCCGCATCTTGTCATCCAGCACGCGTACCGCCGGAAAAACATCCCGCACGTTGTCCGATTCGATCGACTCGTCTTCAAGCGGAACCGCCCGCACCGCGTACTGAATGTCCCCCGGCTTCGACACCCGCTGCTCGAAAACCACCGGATCGAACTGCCCATCTCCGCGCGGCATGACCGTCCGCTTCTCAACTCTCCGATCCTGCCCGCCGGCCCCCTTCTCCAGCAGTTCCACATCCACCGGCCGCCCGGCAAGCCCCTGCCCCGCCAGAAAAGCCGTCACCTGAAACGGATCGGCCTTGAACACCATCCGCGGTGCACTCACCTCCACCACCCGCACATTCACCGGCTCCGACGCATCCCCCGTCCCCACCGCCGATATCGGAATGCGCCGCGCCTTCAGCGTCTGCGCCACTGCCTCCGCCGGCTCGCCGTCGTTAAATCCGCCGTCACTGACCAGTACCACCCCGGCCACCGGCGCGCCGCCCAGCGATTCAATTGCCCCGCGTACCGCCTGGCTCAGGTTCGTCATCCCGCCCCGCGCATCCAGCTTCAAGTCCGCCGGCTGCGTCGTCGCCGACTGCGGAATCTCCGCCAGCTCGCGCAGGCGATCCCCAAACGCAAACACCTTCACTCGATTCCGCTTCGCCAGCTCATTCAACCAATCGGAAGTCACCAGCTTCGCAGTCAGCGCCTCGCGCGAAATCCCTGCCTTCTCGTCAAACGCCCCCGCCACCGCCGCAACCTGCCGCGCCGCCTCCGGCGACCGATACCGATCCGCCACCCCCATGCTCGCCGACTCGTCAATCAGCACAATCGTGTAAGCATCCACCCGCCGATGCACATACTTCACCAGCACCGGCTCCAGCCCGATCAACCCCAGCAGCATCAGCGCCGCGCACCGCAGCCCGATCAGCACCGCCCGCGTCCCGCGCCCCATCGAGCCGCGCGCCTCGTGCCGATACATCCACCGCACCGCCAGCACCAGCACGATCGTCAGCCCGACGCCAGCGATCAGCGCATTGCCGCTCGACCACCGCGCCAGCTCCACTTGCTCCTCGACGCGCGTCGAATCCGCCAGCATCAGCGCCGCAGGAATCATGCCCGCGCACCAAACCAGCGCGCCAGCCCCTGCTCCAGCATCAAAATCGCCACCGTCGCCAGCAGGATCGGCCACCAGATCTCCCGCCGCGCCGTCGCCGACTCATCCGCGAACGCCCCCACGTCGCGCACATACTCGAACTTCATCTCCTTCAGCGCGTCGCCCAGCTCCGCCCGGTTCGCCCGCCGCAAATCGCTCTCGCGCGCCTCCGGATTCACCGCCACATACCGCAACGCGCTCTCGCCCGAAGTCCGCTTCAACTCAAACGCATAAATCCCAACCCGATCCGTCCGCTCCCACAAAAGCTGAAACCCGCCATCCCCCGACTTCGCCTCAATCGGATACGCCGGATCAGCCGGATAGCTCGGCAACCGCAAAGAGGCCTGCAGCGCAAACCGATTCGCATCCAGATTCATCCGAATCGGGCTGCCCGCCGTGACCTGCCCCACGAAAGAGCTCGGCCGCGACACATACTGCGCAATCTGCAACATCGTCGGCAGGTAGCTCGGATCGCGCGCCCACCCGTTCCACTCCAGGTCCGCCGAGGTCGTGCACAACACCACCCGCCCCGCCCCGAAACTCCGCTCCACCAGCAGCGGCGAATGCTCCGCATCATCCAGACTCGCGATCACCCGCGCCCCCGGCTGCGTGGTCGCAATCTGTGTCGTCGTCGGCCCGCTAGTCGCAACAGTCGCCGCCGGCCGCGCAGCGGTATACGCATAAAACCGCGGACTCTTCAGCAATCGCCCCGCCTCACCCGAAAACGGCCGAAAGATCGGATGCCCCTCATCCCACGTCCCGATCCCAACCCCATCCGCCGCCTCCATCGCGTTCGCCGTCTCGCCCAGCTCCGCCGGCAGCAACCCATTCCCCCCCGCAAACAACCGCTCGTTGTAGAGCGACGCATCCACCTGGTCGCCCGCGAAAATCACCAGCCCGCCCCCGTCACGGACATACTGCTCCAGCTTCCGCTGCGCCACCTCGTCAATCCGATACACGTTCGCCAGAAACACCGCGTCAAACGCCGTTAAATCCGTCGCGTCCAACTGATCGTCCGCGATCACGCGGACGTCATTCCCGCTCGCCACTCGGCCAGCCGGGCTCAGCGCCGTCTTCAACAGATAAACCTCGTCCCGATACCCATCGCTGCTCGGCTCCCCATCCACCAGCAGCAGCGGCACCCCTGCCGCAACCTCCACGCCCACCCCGCGCCGATTGTCGATCGGCAGCCGGTCCTCCGCCGCCGCGCTCACCACGTCCGCCGTGACGCGATCCGCGCCCTCCTGCCCAAACGTCACTTCCAGCGGCTCCGCTAGCGTCCGCCCCGCATCAAACCGCGGCAACACGATCGTCGGCAGCGCCTGGTCCGCAATCGACCCGCGCAGCTCGCCGTCCGACACATCTCCGTCGGAATAATTCGCCATCGTCACGTCATACCGCCCGCGAACCCCAGCCACCGCCCGCGTAGCCGACGACGCGATATCCGTCACCGCCAGGTTCACCGGTCGATCCGCCCCGACATCCACCAGCGTCAGCCGCAACGATTTCCGCGTCTCAGCCAGCGCCGCCAGCGGAGCAATAACGCTCGCCTGCCCCGCCCCACTGCCTTGCCCCCCGCCACCCTGCCCTGCAGGCCGCACCCAGTCCACTTTCTGAAAATCACTGACCAGATAAACCGCCGTGTTCGTCTGCGTCGGCGACCGCTCAATCATCTCCGCCACCGATGCAACCGCCGTCGAAGCCCCGCGCGCCAAGTCGCTCGCCATCGGCTGCGACAGCGCATCCCGCAACTTGGCGATGTTCTCCTCCGAAAGATTCGGAAGCGCCACCACCGGCTGATCCGGCCGCGACGATCGAATCAGCGTCAGCGAGTCGTTCGGCAGCTCGCTCCCCACCCACCGCGCCAACTGCTCCACGGCCTTGCATCCGCGCGAAAAAACCGTCTCCCCCGCTCCCATGCCATATTGCATCGAAAACGAATCATCCAAAACGACGATCCGCTCAGTCCGCGCCCCCGACCCCAACAATGCCGCCGCCGCCGCCGGCCGCAAAAAAGGCCGCGCTACCATCAGCGCCAGCAAAAGCACCGCCAAACACCGCAGCACCAGCAAGATGATCTGCTCAATCTGCACCTGCCGCCGATTCTGTCGCAGCGCCGCCAGCAGGAAATCCATCGCCGCCCAGTCGACCACCCGAAACCGCCGCCGCGAAAAAATATGAATCAGAATCGGCGCGGCAACAGCCGCCCCGCCCAGCGCCAGCGCGGGATGAAACAGCCAGCTTCCCAGCCAACCCATCATGCCGCCCTACCGCTTTCGCAAATGCTCGCGCATCGCCAGATAGCGCCGCAGCGCCACATCCAGCGGCTGCGTCGTCGTCAACTCGACGAAATCAACCTGCCGATTCAAACACTCCCCCCGAATCCGCGTCAAAAACTTCGCCAGCTCCTCCAGATAAGCCCGCCGCAACGACTGCGGATCAACCGTCAAATGCGACGCCGACTCCAGCCCCTCAAACCGCGTGTGCTGCTGAAATCGAAACTCCCGCTCATCCTCATCCAGCACGTGCATCACGATCACCTCGTGCCGCTCGTGCCTCATCCGATCCAGCGTCCGCAGCAGCGCGTCCGTGTCCATCAGCAGATCGCTGATCAGCACCACCACGCTCCGCCGCCGCAGCTTGCTATGCAGATCGCGCGTCAGAACATCCGACCCGCTCGCCCGCTCCAGCAGCGCCCGCTCAAGCTGCGCCACCAGCGCCCGCAGATGCGCCTGGCTCGAAAGCGCCGGCATCTCCGCCCGCACCGCATCATCAAACAACAGCAACCCCACCGCGTCCTGCTGATGCGTCAGCAAAAACGCCAGCGACGCCGCCAGCGTCGCCGCATACTCAAACTTGCTCATCCGCCCCGGCTCGCGCCGCTCCGGATACCGCATCGATTTCGAACAATCCACCAACAACTGCGTGCGAAGGTTCGTCTCCTCCTCATATTGCTTGATGTAAAGCCGATCCACCCGCCCCCAAACCCGCCAATCCAGGTGCCGCGTGTCATCACCGGCGACGTATTCCCGGTGCTCGGCAAACTCGACCGAATAACCCCGGTACGGGCTGCGGTGCATGCCCGAAACAAACCCCTCCACCACCTGCCGCGCGCGAATCTCCAGCCCGCCCAGGCGCGATAGCACCTCCGGCCGCAGATAGCCCGCCGCTCCCGGCGCGCCCGAACTCACGCGTTGATCACCTTCGACAGCCGCTCATCGTCGATCCGCTCCGCCCGGTGCACCGGCGTATCCCGCAGCAAATCCCCGATCAACCGATCCGGATCGTACCCCTCCGCCTGCGCCGCGAAGTTCGTGATCACGCGGTGTCGCAGTACCGGCCGCGCCACCGCCTGAATGTCCTCGGTCGAAGCACTCGGCAGCCCGCGCAGTGCCGCCCGCGCCTTCGCCCCCAGAATCAAAAACTGCACCGCACGCGGGCCCGCGCCCCAGTGCACCATCCGCCGCACGATCTCCGGTGCATCCGCTTCGTTCGGCCGCGATCGTCGCGCCAGGTCCAGCGCATAACGCACCACCGCCGGCGCCGCCGGAAGCCGCCGCACAACCCGCATCAAGTCCAGAATCTCCGGCCCACTCAAAACCGGCTGCAGCGCCGTGTGCCCGTCGCCCGTGGTGCTCGTCGCGATCTCATACTCCTCCGCATAACTCGGATACTCGATCAGCACCTTGAACATGAACCGGTCCTGCTGCGCCTCAGGCAGCGGATACGTCCCCTCCTGCTCGATCGGGTTCTGCGTGGCCAGCACGAAGAACGGCGGAGCCAGCACGTGCTGCGTACCGCCGATCGTCACCTGCCGCTCCTGCATCGCCTCCAGCATCGCCGCTTGCGTCTTCGGCGGCGTCCGGTTGATCTCGTCCGCCAGAATCAGATTTGCAAAGATCGGCCCCGGCATGAACCGGAACACGCGCTGCCCCGTTGATTTGTCCTCCTGGATCACCTCCGTGCCCGTGATGTCCGACGGCATGAGGTCCGGCGTAAACTGCACCCGCTTAAAGCTCAGATTGAGGCACCGCGCCAAACTCGAAATCATCAGCGTCTTCGCCAACCCCGGCACGCCCTCCAGAATGCAGTGCCCGCCCGCGAACAGCGCGATCAGCAACTGCTCCACCACCGCGTCCTGCCCGACGATCAGCTTGCGCAGCTCAGCGCGGATCCGCTCGCTCGCATCTTTCAACCGCCCGATCGCTGCCACGTCCCCGTCCGTTCCCTGATGCATCTCGCTCATTGAGTCTCCCGCACTTGCGCAGCAAGTTCACAATCCTGTCGTTGTAATCGAAATTGCGACGCCCGTTCAACGCCGCCGAAATGCTCAACGTCGCGAGTCCCGTCAACGCTGATAAATAGGTAGGTAGTTGTAGGGCAGTTGCAGAATCGTCAGCGCCAGGGCCGTGCCATAAATCCGGCCCACGCTGTCCCCCTCCCACGACCCATCCTCATTCTGAATGCTCAAAAACTGGTCCTTGATCGCCGGATAGTAAGGTTTCCATTCATTCTCGCCCGCCAGGTAAAGCACCTGCGAGAGATACAAATGCGCGTAGAAAAAATGCCCCAGCACGTTCCGCTCGCCGCGCCCCGTACCGATCGCCGCCTTCGAATACCGCAGACACTTCAGCGCCATCGGATTGTTGTATTCGCCCGCGTTGAACCAGCACGCCACCGCCGCCGCCGATATCGGCGGACGCGATCCCACCATCCCCACGCGATAAGCGATCCCGCCGTCCGGCTGGACCGACTTCTCCAGATAGCCCATCGCGTTGCGGATCACCTTCTTCGGCACCGCGATCCCCGCATCGCGGCACGATCGCAGCGCCTGCACCTGCGTGATCGTCACCGACCCCTCGTCGCTGTTCGCGTCCGGCGTGTAAATCCAACCGCCAAGGTTGCTCTGCGCCCGCCCCGTTAGATCCACGCCGTTCTGCAAAACCCGCCGAATCTCGGCCATCCGGTCATTGTCCCCCTCCATGCCCATCATCTGCGACAGAAACAGCATCGAGAAGCCGTGCCCGTACATCGACCGGCTCTCTTCCTCGCCCGCGCGACAGATCAATCCGTTCGGCTGCGCGCTCTTCAAAAGATACATCGTCGCGCGCGTCAGGTTCGGCGCGTAAACACCCTCGACCGGCGTGCTGCCCGCGCCGGCCATCGCCATCCCGGCCAGCGCCGTCATCGCCACTGGGTAACCCGTATAGCCGCCCGCCCCGGTCTCCCGCCACGAGCCGTCCGCCGCCTGCCGCGACGCCAGATATTTCAATCCGCGCTGAATCGCCTCGTCCGTCTTTTGATCAACCAGCGGCGGGTATCTCCGCGGCGCGTCCGCGCGCAGCGACGCCACGCTCGTCAGTACGCACACGATGGCCGCTGCCACGCCTCCGACTCGCCTCATCATGGAGTTCCCTCTTTCCCTTCCTCCTCGTTCCGAACCGGCTCCGCCGGCGTCTCTACTCTCGGCCCCACCACAAAGTATCCGTTCATCGAAGTGACCAATCCGCGATTCGGATACATCAACACGTCGAGCACTTGACCCGTCACGCTCAGCGCCGCCCCCGTCAGCACAATCGGAGATCCGATCCGGCTTCCGGTCGCCTTGTCGATCAATCGCAGCCGGCCCGTGTACCGATTCGCATCCACGTTGAACTGCTGCGGAGTCGCCGCCTCGTTCGCCGGTGTAATGACAACAGTTTCAATGTATGGAATGACGCGTCCCGATGACCGGAGCTGTCGATCCGTCACCAGCGTCTGCGTCAACGGTCCAATCGACCAGTTCATCGCCCCAGAGGCCACATCATAAGCCGCGAGCCGCGACTGACTCGACGACGGCCCGAGCCGCAGAAACAGGTACAACCGCCCGCGGTCAATCGCCGCCGACTCCGGCGGAACCACGCTATCGTCGATTTGTAGGTCCGTCCGCGTCTGCCCATCTCCCGCGTCGACCACCAGGTATCGGCTCGGCGGCGAAGACACCCCGATGTGCCGGTCATCCAGCGCATCCAGTCGCTCGGCCGCCGGCGGAACATCCGTATGCCACAACGGTCGCCCCGTCATGGCGTGCCATGCCGACAGCGAGTGTCCGCGCAACTGGCACACGTACGGGCCCACGCATGTCGTGGTCGATGGGCCCTGGTCGTTGTCGTCCACCTCTGGTGTCGTGTCTTTCGACTCGCCGCGCAGCCCGATCCGCGACTGCAGTCGGCCCGACCGCGCCCGCAACACAACCGCGCTCTCTTGCTCGCGATCGAGAACAACCACCACTCCGTCAGTCGCATGCAACGACGCAATCGTCGAACCGCGCAGCTCGCGCTGCCAGATGGGTCCCGACCACTCCCGCGCCGGCCACCCCACCAGCGTGTGCGCGTCCAGCGCCGCCACGAACCACCCGTCGGTCGTCACTACCCGTCCGTCTACTGCCGACGAATTGCCGGCCGTCGGCGTCAGCGGCGGCCCCATCATCCGGCCCGTGATCAATCCGATCGGATAATACGGCCCGTCCCCCGGGACCATCGCCACGCTTCCCGCAACCGCTCCCTCGTCGCCGTCCGGCGGCGCCTGATTCGAGTTGTATTGGTTCAGCATCCGGCTCTGAAACGACAGCGCCGTATCAATCAGGTCAACCGACCAGCTGATCGCGCGCGGCTCCGAGCTCCACATGTCCAGGCCGATCAGTTGTTTTGCATGACAAAGCACCGCCAGTCCGTCCGTCGTTCCACCGTCCGGGTGAAACGCGGTTGTGGCCGGATCCGAATACGTCCGCGTGCGGCTGTCGATCACGCCCCAGCCGTCATAGGAAGATGATTCCGCCGACTTCCCGCCCCGTGCCGCCGTCAGCTTCGCCGACCATTCCTCGATGAATTCTCCCAGCCGCGCCTTCCCGACCGCAAGCCCGCTGTCCTCGTTGGAAAGCGCCGCCAGTTCCTTGCCAGCCGAGTCGCGTCGCAGCGGCAGCCCCGCCCCTGGAGCAAGGTGCAACTGTACCAGTTCGCACAACGCCGCCACGGCAGTTGCCCGGTCCTCTCGCGCAGCCCGGTTCGCCGCCCGCTGCCAGAAAAACTCGGCGCTCTCCAGCGCGCCCTCGCCCGCCAGCTCACGCCCGAGCGAAAGGTCCAGCCGCGCCGCCGCCGGCGCGAACCCAACCGCGTCCGACAGACGCACGCGTTCGCCGCGATCCTTCGCCTTCGCGATCGTCTCATCGATGATGCCGCCGAAGGTCTCGCGCGTTTTCTTGTCCGCGTCCGCCCACAGCCGCTCCAGTCGCTCCGAAATCGCCACCCACGCCTGACTCGTCAATCCGCCTTCCAGGTCGACCGCGTTCCCGCCGATTCGCACCAGCAGTTCCACACCTCGCCTGAATGCCTTCTCCCCGCCCGCCGCCGCGTCGATGTCCAGCAACGTCAGTTCGGACCGCAGTACGTCTCCCGGCCGTCGCGCCGCCCCCGCTGCCGCCTGAATCAGCTCAAGCCGCCGATCCGGCTGCGCGTCTCGCGCCAATTCCAGCGACGTCTCCACCCACATGTGATCAATCTGATCATCCAGCCGGACATCCGGCTGCGCCGCCGCCGCGTCGCGCGCCCGTCGCAAGATGTCCTGCGTCTTGCTCAGGTTGCCGCGCTGCGACTCCAGCACCGCCAGTCGCAGCAGCGCGTCCCGATCGGTTGGTGTCTTTTCCAGCCGCGCCTCGGCCAGCGCCACCGATTGCACTAGGTCCGGAATCTTCTCCAGCTCCGTCGCCGACAAGCTGTACAACGATCCGTCCCATGCCAGCAGATTGCCGAACGCCGTTCGATCCGGGCCGTTCGGATATTTCTCAAGCAGCTTCCCCGTCTCCGCCTCCAGCACCACCACGCCCGCCTTCACCGGCACGAAAATCTTCCCGCCCGATAGCGCCGCCCGCCCCACCGGCTTCGCGTCGCCAAACTCCCAGGCACTCTTTCCATTCTGCAGATTGATCGCCTCGACCTTGCTCCCGCTCACATAAACCCGCGCGGCGTCGCAGCCGATCACGTACCGATTTTCCTTTCGCGGTGCGCTCCATCGCCGCGCGCCGGTTTCACGGTCGATCGCATAAAGCTTCGCTCCATCCGTCGGCGCCAGCAGCACCAACCCGCCCGCCACCACTGGCGGATTCGACGCCCACTGCGTCGGCGTCAACGACATCGCCATGATCGGGCTGGTCGGCGACGATCGCGTCATCACCATCTCCGACGCATCTCGATTGACGCGCCGCTCGTAGTTGAATACCCACCGCAACGAAAAGTCGCCCGACCCCAGCGCCAGCATCGCCCCGGCCCCGGTCGGAACATACAAAAACGGATCGGCCACGCTCGGCTGAAGTACGCCTTTTGATGGCATCGCGCCCTGCGGTGCCGATCCCAGCGTTAGCGCCTTAACCAGCCGCCCCTCGCGCGTCATGATCGCCAGCCCGAACTCTTCCCCAGACGCGAACGGCGCAACCAGCACGTCCCCACACTCAACTGGCGTGGAGAAAAAGTGTGCCTGCGCCATGCCATCCGTGAGCGGCCCATCCGCCCCTTTCGTCCAGAGCAATTTCCCCGTCGCCGCGTCGAATCCCTGTATCGAGTTCTCCGTCAGCTCCCCGGCCCCGTTGTCCACCGCCAGAAACCGCTGACCGCCCCCGAGCTGCCCGAACACCGCGCTCCCATCAACCACTTCGCGCGGCGGCTCGACCACGAACAGAATTCCCTGCGCCAGCCCCAGCGTCCCGGACAGCTCGTCCGTCAGGGACCGCGCCTCCAGCGCGCCCAGCACCGGCCCGCTCGGACCTGCCTCCTGCGCTCCAATCGTCACGAACCCGCCGCGAAACGAGGGGAACCGGTTCCGATCGCGCGATCGCGTCCGCGCCTGCCAAGCCGGCTCAAATGTCGTCGCATCCAGTGCCATCGCCCCATTCGGGAATCGCACGAACAGCAGCGCGCCCTCCGCCGCCATCTGCCATACCGGCGTCACCACGAATTGCCCGCAAAGCTTCGCAAGCTGCGACCCGTTCGCCTCCGACATCCCCGGGAGCCCCAATCGCCACGAAAACGGAACGTCCAGACTTGGATTCACAGCCGGCATCCGGCCGTCACAATTGCCGCCACCCAGCAATCCGCCCCACCGCGCGATCAGCCCGACGCCAGCCGCGCTCGGCCCCCGCTCCGACGCCACGAACTTCCCAACCTCGTCGACCAGCGCACCGAATTTCTCCGGCAACTTCTCCGCCGGCTGTGACGTCGCCGCTGTCTCGCGCAACTCCGCCAGCAGCTTCTCTGCCCGATCGCGCCGCCCGGCGTCCGCCTCCGCCACCGCCAGCCGCAGCGACACCTTCCACTTCGGCACCACCGTCTCAGGCAGCTCGAGCAGTCGCCGCAGCGCCGCCATCGCCTCGAACGGACGGCCCGCATCCAGCGACCACGTCGCGATCCGATCCAGCGCCTCCGCCCCCGCCTTCGTCAGCCGATACCGGCTCGCAACCGCCCGCAGTCCTTCGATACTCCCGCGCTTCTCCGCGTCCGAGAGCAGTCGCGCCGCCTCCGGCTCATAGATCGTGCGATAAGTCTCCATCGCCGGCGCCGGCCACTCGCGCAGCATCGCCCACGCGATCTCACCCGCCGACCCGCCCGATTTGCCGTCCGGACTGACGATCGTCTCCCCGTACTGATCGATCACGCGCCAAAGCGTATCGATCGCCAGCTTCCATTCCTGTCGATCCCCCGCCACCTGCGCCTTCTTAAGCCACTGCTCCGCCTCGGCGTCCCGCGCCAGACTAAACCGCCCAATCGCATCCGCGGTCCCCGTCCGCCCCGGCGCAAAATTGATCATCGGTGCCTGGATAATCCTGCGTGGCTGTAAGACCTGACCCTCGCCCCCCGCTGGCAACGGCTTGGGCTTCTGTTGCTGGTTCTGACCGTAACTGACCCCGCCCAGCGTCACCCAGATGACGCCGCCCCAAATCACCAGCCGACTCTTCCGTTGCATCATCGCTGCCTGCTTCGCGTCACCCGCGTGAAGGCCGGACCGGAACCCCGCGTTATCCTAGTCCCAACCCGTTTCGGCATACACCCTTATACGTTCTCTAACGCCCCTCGCTTCCATGGGCTCACGCTTTTTCGGCTCGTTCCGCGACCCACCCCGCGGCTATCCTCGCGCAAACTCGACCCGGGCCGCTTCCCAGCCCTGCCGCAGCGTTTCCACAAGCCCCGGCCGGTCCTGAAGCTGGATCGTATCCCCATCAATTTCCCACCGCCCCGCCGGTGGCTCCGCCCTCCGAGAAACGTAAACGTAACTCGCCCCCCCCACCCCGACGGAATACCGCTCTATCCCCCGCACATCCCCCCACCCAATCCGCACCCGCCGCCACGGCGACCGATACCCCACCCCGTCCCCATCCATCGTCACCCGGCAGAAATACCCCCGCACCAGCGCATACACCGAACATCCCAGCACCACCGCCGCCGACGCCCGCAACCCCCACCGCGATGCCAGTATCGCCAATGGCCCCATCAGCGCGCACACCGGCACAAGCACCCACAAAAAGTACTTCAGCGGCGTCGAAAAATACGGCCACGACCGCCGCGCAACCGCCGGCAGACCATCGTCAGCCGTCACCATCGCCGATCAATGCTCGTAATAGTTGTGCTTCGGCCGCCCTTCGAGGATCTGCTCTTTACCCCAATTCGCCACCGCCCGGAAAGTATCCGACGCAATAAACGCGTCAAACGCCCCGCGATCATTCCAGTCCGACAAAATCACGTACGACCGCGCATTGTCGATATCGCGGTACATGTGCGACGCGCTGTGCCCCGCAATCCCCTGCATCGCCGTGATCACCTTCCGAAACGCATTCTCAAACGTCGCTTCCTTCCCCGGAAGCACCACGTAATTCATCCCAACCGTCACCACGTTGTATTCTCCTTCGCAACAGATCCTTCAGACGGAATCGGAGCGGGAGGGGTTCGAACCCCCGGTACCCTTTCGGGTACACCGCATTTCCAATGCGGCACCTTCAGCCACTCGGCCACCGCTCCAGAACTTCAATTGTTGGCACTCACGCCATTCTGTCAACCGGCCCCTTTTCATCCAGCCCGCCCCGACCTCCCGCCGACATCTTCAAAGACCCGGCCACCGGCCGCGAACGGAGCAACCATGAACAAGCGAAAACTCTTCTTCCTCGCCGTCCTCACCTGCGGAACCGCCCTCCAGTTCTCCGGATGCATGAGCGCCGCCCGATTCCTCTATCGAAACGTCGGAAATCTGAGCTCCCTGCTCACTGGCGGCGGCTCCACGCCCCCCGGCTCCACCCTCTAGTCCGCGCCCCGCGCAATTCCCGCGCCTTCCGGCCGCCCGGCAACGTCGTTTGGGTGCAGCCCGCCCTCGCCCTACGCCGAAATCGCTAACAACCGCGGGGCAATTCCCGCCATCCTTCGGAGCTACCCATGAACGCTCGCCGCTGGCGTCAATTCGCCCTTCTCACCGTCGGCGTCACCTACCTCGCCAACGGCTGCACTCAATGGATCCCCTGGATCTTCCAGGGCAAGAGCTTGTTCTGGCCGCTCGGGCAGTACCTCGGCGCCTTCTAACCCCGCGCTGGCATCCGCCACCCCCACCCGCTACGATCCCGCCTCCTATAAGGAGGTCTCGATGAAAAAACGCGCCTGGTGGCTCCTCACCCTCACCTCAACCCTCGCCTTCAGCGTCCCCGGCTGCTTCCGCACCATCGCCGCCACCTTCGGCGCGACCTTCTACTAATCCGAGCCAACCATGACGCGCCCACCCACCAAACGCCGCCGCAAATGGCTCCTCCTGGCCGCCACCGTCTGCGGCACCTGCTACTACGTAGCCCCCGAATGCTTCGTAGTCCTGGCCCGCCTAATCTTCAACCCCTTGGGCTCGCGCTAGACCCGCATACCCGTCGCGATCGATCGGACAATTGCATCATTCCGGATATTATATATTATGTATTACAAATTATTAATTACTAATGATTTGTCATTGGTTTCGAGCCGCTAACGAAGAACCCAGGTCTCCCCCCCACGCAGCTCCACCTCAATACGAACGTCGCCGCCATCAACCACCCCGCGCTTCTCGCCACCCGTCAACATCTCATGCAGCGTCTCGCCCCCGACTCGCCCGCGCGCCAACCAAACCCGCCCGCGAACGGTCCGATCCGTAGGATTGTGCACCGTCCAGTACTGCGGCCCCGAGTCCCCCGCCGCAAACCGTTCCACCAGAATCTCCCGCGGCGAATCACTCCGCCCCCACGTCACCGGCTCCCACCCCGCCCGACCAATCGTCTGCAACACCGGGATAAACTGCTTGAACACCGGCCGGTCCCGGTTGTACCAAGCCGGCTGCTCCCAATAATTCTTGTCGTAAGCGTTGTGCGAGAAAAAGCTCGGAAAAAACCCATAAGCCGCGCACCGCATGAAATACCGCCGCGTATCTTCAACTGTCCACCGATCAAAATCACTGTTCATCAAAAGACAATACGGCTTCTTCCCACACAGCGCCCGCCGATACCACATCTCTTCAGCCGACATAGGCACCCACCCCCCATCAATCTTCCAATTAATCTCCTGCCCCATCACGTCAAACAAAGCCGCCATCCACCAATACCGCGTCGGACACCCATTCGCCATCGTAAACTGATGACGCTTTCTCTCGTCTACATAACTCTGAGATTGATGGAACTCCGTAATCTGACCGGGCTTCAACACGGGCGCCGGTGAATGCACCGTTCCACTCCGATCCGCCCAGTCGCGCCAGCCGTCGTAATAGTGTGCCATCGAAATTGCATTCAGCACACCGATCCTCTTGGTTCGTGGGTCATACGCAAGCGACGACGCAGTTTCGATCGTCGCGGGCCGATAGTCGATGATGTCTGCCCAACCATCTACAGAATCAAAAAATGGCCCATCAACGTCTTTGCGCACTCGTCCACCAGACTTTGGCTCGAACGACGCAGCATCTTGTGCCAAGCTGTACCAACTCCTCAGCAACGGATTAACCGCGAGCACGGCACCACGACACCACGGCTGGTTTGTCGGCCACAAATAGTCGCGTCCGCCGGCCGTGCGGCACGCTGCCTCAATTCCCCGATTTCGATCGCCTTCCGCGCTTTCAGACGCCTGGCTCGTCGCCAATGCCTGCACCGCTCTCGAAAGCTCGCCGTAGCTCTTCAGCCCGGCGTCTTGTAAGCCGACCCAAACCGTTTGCGGATAGAAATATTGAAAAGTCAGTATCGAGTGCTTCTCGTCGAAATCAACATCATTATCCCCTTCTTTGAACGCAAATCCAAAATCTTCCGACCGTTCAATCGTGCTAATCTTTACAAACGGTGCCCAGATTCCAAGCGGCCGCTGGCTCGGCCACACCTTTCCCCAATCAATTCCCTTCCAGCAAACTCGGAATGGCTCCGCCTCATCCGTGCGCTTCTCATAAATGTCGAATGTGGACGAGTAGCGAGACATCCCCCCGACATTCCTTCTCCCGCGCGTCCCCGAATCGACTTCCGCTACGACATCACACGCCAGACAAAACAGTCCGAGTGACGAATCGAAGCAGAACCGGCTGATTTGGTAGTTTTCCCACCAGAACGAACGAACCCTCGAGACAGACTCGCGAGTGCTCATTCTTAGAGTTTGATGATCCGCTGTGACCACGCCAATTGGGTACCGCGACATCCAACCAGTCTTGCCCGCGCCGGCCTGAACGAGATTGGCGAGCTGAACGCCTGTACGGTCGTTCGAGCTTTTTGAAAAATCGCGCGATTGGACGCCGTCATCCCACCAGATGCCCTTCCCAGCAATACGACGTGCCCAATAGGCCGTAACCGGGCGGTCGTGCGTGGCCCAATTCGCAAGCGTGATTTGATAGCTCCCCCCTTTGAGAAACCGCACGATGCCCGCAAGTTTGATCGGCCGCACTTCGAAAGCGAACTTGGTGCCCGTCACCTGCGAGATCTCCGGCTCCCAAATCCGCCCGTCATCATGCGCCTGAACCAGAATCACCAGATCATCCATCCACGACGGCTGCGTCGTCGCCAGCCGCGTCGGCATCGCCACCTGCCGCACAATCTCCCCGTCAAACATCCGCACCCGCGCCGGGTCCACCTCCCGGCAGGCCACATCATCAAACCACGCCGTCCCCGCCGTGCCGCGAAACAGGCAATACAAATCAATCGCCGCAATCGCCCGCGTCGGCTGCAAAACCAGCTCCACCCGCTCCCAGACCCGCGCATCCGTCGGACATTTCGCGACTACCCCAAACTCCCGCGTCCCATCCGCGTAAGTCACATCGCAATACAAGCTGTACTCGCTCGAAGGCGGAAACTCCGTCCCCTCGCACCGAGTCCAAAACTCCACCACCACCGGCCGCGCCTCGCGTTGCTTCAAAGAAACCCGCTGCACCGCCCCCAAAGTGGTAGAAATGTCCGAAGCCCGACACCGAATAGAAGCAGCCACGCCATGCTTCACATCACGATCATTCTCATACCCCTTCCCATACCCGCGCCACTCCCCACGAGCGCCAGCACCGTTCTCAAACCCCCCGTCCGAAACAAGATTCGGCAGCACCTCAAGCGTCTCGCGGGCCGGCTCGAAAATAACCCGCGCTTCATCGCCCCAACCCGCCGACGCGCAGATCACAACACCCAGCCAAGCCCCCACCACCCGCGCCATCCACGCAACCCGCATAACCGCTCCGTAAATTGGATATTATGTATTAGGTATTACCAATTATGTATGATTCCGATCATGCGAATCGATCACCGTCTCACCCAACTCCACCGTAGACCGCGCGATCTCCTTCCCACACTCCGAACAAACCCCACTCTCATTCCCCGTCAGGTCATACCCGCAGCTCGCACAACGCTCGATCGATTCCCCAGCCGTCCGACGTTTACGGATTACGAATGACGCAATCCCGAATGTGGCGCACAGAATCCAGAGCGGAAACACGAGCGCGGTTCCGACGAGCGTGGATCGCGAAGTCGCCGCTCGAACGCGCGGCCGGCTCAGGCCCCATGCCGACGTTGAAACGGTCCAGCGATCCGGGAATCCCTCTGCAACTTCAAACGTGCCCAACGGTGAAGTCGGATCGGGAGACCCATATTGCGGAATTCCGCTTTTCGCGCTGAGACCCACGATCGTTAGACATCCTCGTCCGACCTCGATCTCCGATTGCACGCTCGGCGACCAGCGAATACTCCAACCCACACTAAACGACCACAAGAGAAACGAAGCCGCGCAAACGCCCGCCATCAACCGGCTGCAGAGCGAGCGCCCGGCCGGCGCCCTGGACGCCCACGCGAGCAGGAGTGCCCCGACCAGGAACACACCGCCAATAATCCAGATTGGAATCGAACCGAGAACGGACGGGCTGATCCCCGCGTCCGTCCCGGCGAATTGTGCTGCAACGAGGCCCAACCGAAGGCCCCAGTCGGAGGGCGGATTCAGAACCGGCCAGACTCTCAAACCCTTGCCGTGGAATCCCAATTCGCCTGCCACTGCCTGCCATCCGATTCGGATCTGCCCCGACTCCGCGACAAATGCGACAGATTGATTCTCGGTCACCCAGACGTATTGCACGCTCCGCCATAGACTCACGCACCAAAGGATGAGCAGCGCCAGCACACCCACCAACGTCGCGCGCGAAAACCACCGGAGAACGAGCCGAATCAAGCGCATACCGTTCATGGCTCCGCCGTGAATTGCTGAGTCGCCGCCGATTTGACGATCTTCTCCCCGCACTCCGAACAAACCCCACTCTCATTCCCCGTCAGGTCATACCCGCACGCCGCGCACTTGCCCGGAACCGCGACCGCCTGCCATCGACGCCGGATGGCAAAAACGGAAAACGCGGTGACAGCGACAATTCCCAACTCAATCGGAGCCGCAATCAACGAACTCTTCCACAGTTGAACTGGCCCCAGCCCGACCTTGACGATGCACGGTGCCAGCACACTCCCAACCATCAGCAGCAATGCCCCGATGACCGAAAATCCAACCCGCTTGGAGATCGCATTGAGGATCGCCACATTCGCCACGAACCAGACTGGAAGCAGAACCAACCCACTGGCCACGACGAGCATGAACACCGTAGGGTCAACGACCATCAAACCACCGGCCACTCAAGCAATTCAAAGCACACCGCAATCCACTCCACCCCAATAGTCGCAGAATCGGCCCCAGCGCAACAGAAATACCACTCGTTTTTCAAAGCAGTTCCCCCGGCCACTCCCAATTCGCCCCAACGGGGCGAAGGCCTGTAGCCACGCGGTGGAGCGAGGCCTCTTGGCCTCGCGCAACCCGTGGACGCAAAGAATCGCGGAACCAGTGGATTCCAAATCACCCAACCACCCCGCCCCGGCAGGGGCGGAGGAACGCATACGCGCGACCCCCATAAACGCCGTAAAAACCCAGATACCGCGCATTTTGTTTTTTCCATAACTAACGACCTGCCCAATTCTTATTCGCGTTTTCCCCCCTCCAAAGTGGAGCGCTGATCCAGCTTGATAGTCAGGCGGCCGGTGTGCCACTGCTCTATGAGCAGTGGCGTGCGTGTCTCCCTCTCCCCGCGGGAGAGGGCCGGGGTGAGGGTCGATCGCGCAAACAGAACCAAAGCGCGCGGCCAATGTGAAGGTCGATCGAACGAAAACGCGAGCCCAATCGCGAAGCGCGCAAGGTGCGCGCAAAGTGAATCGGACGCACGATTACGTTCCTCTCACCGAAAACCGCGATCTCGCCCCGAAAACGAAGGATCGCGACGCATTATCACTTTTATCACCGGCGCAACGGACCGCGTCAGGCCAGAGAAAGGAGAATCATCATGAACGAATGCCCCACACAGGCCGACTGTCTCGACCGCATCGAGCTGCTCAGCGCCAACTCCTCCATCCACGCCAAAACCACGCCCGAGCTGCGCCGCCAGGTCAACACCGCCCTCATCAACCGCGACCCCGAATTGGTCAGCGACGTCTTCGAGATGTTCAACCTCCGCCTGCGCGGCCTGCACCTGGTCTCGTTCTATCGCTACGCCCGCCGCGTCCGGAACTTCGCCTTGGCCTTTGACTTCGCCGATCTGGCGATTCCCGAAGGCCTTGATCTCGACCAGGCCCTGCTCAACGGCCTGGCCTTCCGCCTGCTGCGCGTCCTCGACAACGACGAGGCCGACATCAAGCTAACCCACAAACTCTGCGAATCCCGCCGCCTGGTAGCCGCCACCAAACTAGCCCTGGCCCGCGCCCAACACCTCCAACAAACCGCGTCGCAAAGCGACGCCCAAATCCGAGCCCGAGGCGTAAGCCCGGGAACGGTGTCACCCATCCCCCGCGCGATCCCCAATGAATCCCCGTCGACCCACAGCGCTTCCCCGGCCCCTGAGCCTGTCGAAGGGCCCTCTTCCGATCCCAAAATCCCACCCAACCCCTACCACCTCCCCGACTACCTGACGACGGAACTCGTCCCCCTGGAAAAACTAAACCCCAAAAACTGGGACCCGATCGCGAAGGCCTGCTTCGAAGAACTCTGGGAGTTCCAAAAGAAAATGTGCATCGAACAAAAACTGATTCCGGAAGAGTGCGCCGATCTCCCACCCCCAGACCCCGCAACCATCCTCTCAATGCCAACCTTCCCCGACGGCTACTTCGGCCAACCGGAAATCCGAACCCCAAGCGCCAGCGCGGGCCGCGAAGAC
>JAATGM010000052.1 GCA_015654675.1 Planctomycetota bacterium
CGATCTTGTTCCACTGCTCTTCCGTGAGCATCGGCTTGTATCCGCCCATCGCGAACTCCTCTCGCTTGCGATGGCAAAGTAGACCACAACCTCATGCAGGGCGCAATCTTGCGAAAACCAAGTTGTGAAACAGACTCTAGACATTTCTCGCCATTATGAGCGCCAGCCCATTCTCGGAATCTCTTACCTGCGGATTCGTGTAAATACACCCATACAGTTGGTCGCCCGCTCACGTCCAATTTTGCGAACGTAAGATCGAGCTTGATATCAACCATATTGACTATCGGGTCGCCGATGAGGCTCCATCGCGACCCGTCTGGCGCGGTGACGCCCGCATCTGTACTCGCCACGACGGGCCGAGCGAGATACACTTCCACGTACTTCGGCATCACTGCGACCCACTTCGCCGGCGATGGTTCGCGATGACACTGACCGACGGCACTCACTAAAGCCACTATCCAGATAGCGATTAGTCCGTTTTGACGACTCATTTCTCTCTCTTCTGGGCGCGATAGCCAGGCCCAAATGGCCGTTCAGGACAGTCGCCGATGTTCGGCACGGTCGCTCGAAATCATCGAACTTCATTCCGAATGCCGCGCGCCGCCCGCATCGTCCTGCCCAACCTCCCCCCATCATACCACCCACGCGGAAACAACCGCCAACCCCTCTTCTCCACCCCCGACGGCCGGAGTGCTAACCTCGACTTTCTTCGCGAAAACGCCAAACGCCGCGGTCGCCCCCTCGCATCCGACAGCTCGAACACCGCCGCTGCGACCAAGTCAGCTGCCGGCCGTTCGGCCGGCGCCGCAAACCCGGGCCCATCCCGAACCGCGGGAAAGAGAAACTAGCTTCCACTCCTTGACTTTCGATTTCGGACGACTAAACACTAACCGAACACGCTTCCGTCCAACGATGCGGAAGCGGTCTGGGGTCTCAGTGCGCAAAAACCCGACTCGAAGGGGGACGCCCACTCCCTGCCTCAAGGAATGCTCTTTGAAAAGTGAATCCGAAGGTCGCAACTCAATTATCATTTTTATCACCGCGCCCAGCGGCAGTAATACTCGCATGGATACGATGCAAAACGGGCCGCCCCGAATCTCACTAATCTCATTAATCTCGCGAGTCGCGGCCCGACATGATCGAACGAACCCCTAACACCAGAAATGGCGAAGGGTTAAACTCCGACTCGCAATATCCATTAGATTCCCACGAATCCCACGGCGTCTCACGTATGCTGACGCTTGATCTCGATCATCGCCTCCGCCATCCGCCGGCCGGCGGGTTCTCCGAATGTCTCGGCGAACCGCTCGCTTCGCAGACTGACGTCCGCCGGCCTCGGCTCCGTGGCGGGCAGGTCGCGTTGCGAGGTTTCCACGATCGAGGCACCGCTCAGTCCCAGCCCCGCCGCGGCGATTCGGCCCATCTCAAGGCGCGATAGGCGCTGTGGGCCGCCGGCGTGTATCGGGCCCGCGAATGCTGCGTCGGCGACGCTCTGCAGCGCGGCGGCGGCGTCTTCCAGCCAGATCGGCGAGCGGAATTCGTCGCGGAACAGCTTCAGCGGGGCTCCCGATTTCAGGGCAGCGAGCTGTGTCAGAAATGTCGTGCTGCGCGGTGCTGCCGGCAGGCCGTACATGAGCGGCAATCGCACCACGGCGCCGCCCGAAAAGCCGAGCACGACGCGCTCGGCCGCGAACTTTGTCCGGCCGTACATCGTTGTCGGCCGGGCCTCGGCTGATTCGTCGTAGCTGCCTTGCTGGCCATCGAACACCAGATCGGTGGAGACGAATACGAGCCGCCCGTTCCACTCAGACGCGAGTTCTGCAAGCTGGCGCGTGACATCGACATTTATACGCTCGGCGTCGGCCGGCCGGTCGAAGCACGCGCCGACCACCGTCATGGCGGCGGCGTGGACTATGCATGCGGGCTGCGTCGTTCGCACGACGGCAGCCAGACCGTCGGCGTCCAGCAGGTCGACCGGCTGGGTCTCGCCGTGGTCCGGCCGCGGCCCGGTCAGCGACGTCAGACCCAGGGCGGAGCGGCCGGCGCGCGACAGTCGCCGCATCAGCACGCTGCCAAGCTGGCCGCCCGCACCCGTCACCAGAAAATCGCGTTTCATCCGGCCATCCAACCCATTGCAACCACCGCCGACGCCGCGATGATACTACGCAGAACGCAAACATCGGAGTGGCCCGTGAAGCTTGATGGCATCTTTCTCGATATGTACGGCACCCTGACGGCGGGCGACCGCGCCGCCGTTGAGTCCGTCTGCAAACACCTTGTGACGGACTTTCACCTGGGCCTGCCGCCGCACGCGCTGGCGGTCGAGTGGGGCACGCGCTTTTTCGTAGAGATCGAGCGGTGCAACGGTCCAGCCTTCAAGACGCTTTTCGACCTCGAAAAATCCACGCTGATCGGCACGATGTCACATCACGGCGTCACGTTCGACCCGACGCCCTACACCAACCGACTGCGCGAGTACTGGCGCAATCCGCCGCTGCATCCGGAGGTTCGCGATACGCTCGCGCGCCTTGGATTGCCCGTTTTCATCGTCTCGAATGCCGATCGCGATGACATCGAACGGGCACTTGCCAACAACGGGCTCAGCCACGTGCCGTTCGTGACTTCCGAGTGCGCCCGCTCGTACAAGCCCGATGCGGCCGTCTTTCGCGCGGCCCTCGCCCGCACTGGATGGGACCCGCGGCGCGTCATTCATGTCGGCGATTCGCTGCATAGCGATGTTGGCGGCGCGAAATCGCTCGGGCTTCGCACCGGCTGGCTCTGCCGCGAGGATCGCATTCTGGACGTGGGGCAGGCCGAGCCCGATGTGGTGTTCAGCCATCTGGGGGAATTGGCCGATTGGGCGCATCGGCAACGGTCTGACGCCGCCTGACCATCAACCGATCTGAGCGAGATGATCGCGCAGTGCATCGCGCCAGGAGCGCATGCCGTGGCCGGTTAGGTGCTCGAAGCGCGCTGTGTCGAGCACAGAGTTGGCCGGCCGCTTTGCCGGTCGCGGAAACTCGGCCGAGGTGCACGGCTTGACGGGCGTGCGCAGCCCGGCCCGGCGGACAATTTCGCAGGCAAAATCGAACCACGTGCAGGGCTCGCCGTTGACCGCATGGACAATGCCGGTCGCACCGTGCTCGACCAGCGAGATGATTGCGGCCGCGAGATCAGCCGCATAGGTGGGGCGCCCGTGTTGATCGTTAACGACCTTGAGCTCAGGTCGTGTCCGCGCCAGGTTCAGAATGGTTGCGACAAAGTTCGGTCCATCGGCCCCGAAGACCCAGCTCGTTCGGACGATCAGGGGCCGGCCGCCCGCGGCCAGCACGCGCCGCTCGCCTTCCAGCTTGGATCGGCCATAGACGCACAACGCTTTGTCCGGGCCGGTCGGGTCGTCCTCGATATAGGCCGACTGTTTTTGGCCGTCAAACACATAGTCGGTGCTGACATGCACGAATCGCGCTCCGGCGTCCGCCGCCATGGTGGCCAGGGCCCCGGGGGCGTGGCCGTTCACCTGCATGGCGAGGTCGGCTTCACGCTCGCAATCGTCGACGCGCGTGAACGCCGCGCAGTTGATGACCAGGTCGGGCGAGAGGTCGGCGAAGCAGGCCCGCACGCGCGGGCGCTCGGCGATGTCGAGTTGCCCGCGTTTGAAGGCATGCAGCTCGACGTTGCTGTGCTGCGACAGGAGACGCGACAGCGGTGTGCCCAGCAGCCCGCCGGCGCCGAGCACGGCAACGCGACGTTTTCGATCGAAGTAATTTGCCACGGGACGAATTATGCCCGCGGTTGCGGCGGTGCGACAGGCGTTCAGTCGCGCTTGGGTTCGCTGGTGAGCACATAGTCTGGCAGGACCGTGTCCGTAGCGAGAATCTCAACGCGTTGATTCGGCTCGTGTCCGGCTGAGTTGTAGGCGATGGCGTTCAGGCGGTCGTTGTCGGCACAGGCGACCAGTCGCATCTGGCTCCACTTTACGCCGTCGGCCTCCAGTGCTTTGGCAGCGGCGAGGGCGCGCGCGTAGGCGAGCGACATGCCGCGATCATCGGATTTGGCCGCTTCGGCGGCGCTGACGTGACCGCGAACCTCGATAATGAAACGCAGGCCGCGCACGCGGCGCGCCACTTCGTGGGCGGTTTTTCGGTCGGCGGGCGTCATGGCGCTCGATCCGCTCGGAAACGACATGGTCCCGCATACGCCGCGGTACTTGCTGGGGCGGAGCGATTGAACGTCGTGTTCCTTGCCGTGCGGTCCCGGCTCCTGTGGTTCGGTTTCGCCGTTGCGGGCCAGCAGTCGCGCGACGAAGGGCATTTCGGTCGGGTCATTCGAATTCGGATTGATCGGATTGTTGAATGCCGCGCGGATGCCGATGATCGTGTCGAGCATGGCGGGCGAGGGGCCACCGACGTCCGGTTGGGCCTTGCCATCGCCGGATCCGCCAGAGGTTGGCGACTTCATGTTCATCGCGAGCATGATGACGAAGAAACCCATCAATAGGGCGACGTTGTCGGCGAAGGAGATCAGCCATTCCGGAGCGCCTTCGTGCCCCTCCTCGTGGCCGCCGCCGCCATGCGCACCGCTGTGCCCGCCGGAGTGCTTCTTGTGTTCTTCTTTGTGTTCTGCTTCGTGTTCGGCCATCGCCCCCGTCCAGTCCGCCCGCCTGCGTTACGCGGCGTTGCGGATCTTCTCCCGGCTCGGCTGAGGCAGGAACGCCATCATCTTTTCGAGCGTGATGCGCGGGTTGTCGCCCGCCTGAATGGAGAGCACGCCTTGCAGCATCATCTCGCGACTGATGATTTCCTCGCTGGAGCGCAGGGCCAGCTTGTCACCGATCGGACCGGCGATCGCGTTGGCGAGCACCGCGCCGTACATGGTGGCCACGACGGCGAGGGCGAGCATGTGTCCCAACTGTCCGACGTCGGCGGTGGCGAGGTTGCCGAACATACCGATCTGGCCGACCAGCGTGCCGACCAGTCCGTAGCCGGGGCCGTAGAGTTTGAGCAAGTCGAAGAATTTTTTGCCGGCCTTGTGGCGTTCCTGCATGGCCATGATTTCCATTCGCAGTGTCGATTCGATGTCGGCCGGATCGACGCCGTCGATGGCCATGCGAATGCCCGAGGCCAGGAAGCCGTCGGCGGCCTTGATAGTCTCAATGTCCGGTTCGAGCGAGAGGAACCCTTCGCGGCGGGCCTTTTCGCCGAGTTTGGCCATCAGGCGGATGACTTCGCTCTGCGGCTTGGATTTATGGAAGAGAAATCGCTTGATGTAGCCGGGCACGCTGAGAATGCGGTCGAGCGGCATGGCGATGAAGCAGACGCTCAAGCTGCCGCAGCCGACCATGAGCACGCCTTCGAGCGAATAGAACATCGCCAGGTGGCCGTGCGAGACTTCGAAAAACACGAAGCCCAGACTGCCGATTCCGATCAGGATCCCGATGAGACTGGCGATATCCACGCTGAAGAACCCCAGGGGAAATACGACACGCGGAACTTGTCGCGGACGCCTTTTCCCGGAAATTGATCGGTCCGATTCCGGGAGTGCTTCATCTATGGCTGGGTTGCTGGGAAGCGGCCGGTAATCGCGGAAGGGCCGCTAACCGCGCGACCGCGGTCGCCGCGTCACGCGTCGGGTGCTACCATCGCGTCGGCATGACGAACTTCGCAAACAAAACCGTGCTTCTGACTGGTGCATCGGGCGGGATCGGGCTGGAAATGGCCCGAGTTCTCGGCCGTGAAGGAGCGCGGCTAGTTTTGATTGCACGCAGTGTCGATCGGCTGGAAGCCGTCGCGAATGAAATCCGCTCGATGCCGGGGGCCGGCGCCGTTGAGACTATCTCGGCTGATCTAACACGCGCAGGTGCGTGCGACGAGATTTATCGCAAGGCGGCCGGGCTTGGCAACATTGATGTTCTGATTAATAACGCCGGCGTGGGAGAGTACGGAGTTTTCGCCGAGCAGGACGCGGGCGCGGTCGAGCAGTTGTTGCAACTCAATATCAACGCGCTGACGCGGCTTACACGGCTCGTACTGCCGTCGATGATTGCTCGGCGATCAGGGCGAGTTGTGAATATCGCCAGCATGGCCGGCTTTCAGCCGTTTCCGTATATGACGGTTTATGCGGCCAGCAAGGCGTATGTGATTGACTTTTCTTTCGGGCTCTACGAGGAGCTTCGCGGCAGCGGCGTCGGCGTGACGTGCATTTGTCCGGGGACGACACGCACCGGCTTTTTCGATCGAGGCGGCTTTGATCATCGCCGGGGTGAATTTCTTGGCATGGGGGCGAATGCGGCCGACGTGGCGCATGAGTGCGTGCGGGCCATCGCGGCGGGCAAACGGCTGTTCGTGCCCGGGTTTAACAACCGCATGGCGTCGGTCTTTCAGCGCCTGCTACCGGCACGATTTCTTGCCCGGATGCTCGGAAAATTCATGAAGCCCGGGGCTAGGTCGATGAAAGGCGCTCAAGGGCCAACATGAGCGCGTGCGTGCCTTTGCGGCCGTGGCCTTGCGCCGCCAGCGCGATATAGAGCTGGTGTACCAGCGCCAGACCGGGCAGGGCGAGATTCATCCGGCGGGCTTCGTGCAGGGCGATGCCCATATCCTTGATGAAGTGCTCCACGAAAAAGCCGGGGTCGAAATTCCCCTTCAACACGCGCGGGGCCAGATTGTCGAGCGTCCAGCAGCCGGCCGCGCCGGGACGGATACTTTGGAGCATCACCTCCAGATTCAGCCCGGCCTTGCGGCCATAGAGTAGACTCTCGCAGACGCCGATCATGGTGCCGGCAATCACGATCTGGTTGCACATTTTTGTGTGCTGCCCGGCACCGGCCGGTCCCTGGTGGACGATCGTCTTGCCCATGAGCTGCATCAGCGGCATGACCGTGTCGAGCGCTGACTTGTCGCCGCCCACCATGATGGAGAGCGTGGCGTTGCGGGCGCCCACGTCACCGCCCGAGACGGGCGCATCAAGCGAATAAACGCCGCGGTCGGCCGCCATGGTTGCGATCTCGACCGCCAGACTCGGTTCGGTGGTGGTCGTATCCACCAGAATCGTCCCGGGTCCTGCGCCGGCCAAAACTCCATCGCGGCCGAAGTAGGCGGAGCGGACGTCGTCGGGGAACCCGAGCATGGTGAAGACGACGTTGGACGCATCGGCGACTGCCCGCGCCGAAGCAGCCCAGCGGGCATCTTTGTCGAGCAGCGGCTGACTGCGCGAGCGCGTGCGGCTGAAAATCGTCGTCGGGAATCCACGGGCGAGCAGGTGGCCGCACATGGAGAGACCCATGACGCCGGTGCCGATCCAGCCGATGCGGGTATTGGGTGAGATGGGAGCGAGGTCGGGCATGTGAGTCATGCCCGCATCTTACGGTGCGTCGGTCAGGACGGGCAGATCCGGAAGCTCGGGAGACAAGACAATTTGCGGGCCGGCGGGGGGCTGTACGTGGTTGTTGAGGAATCGCTGAATCTGGACCACTGTTTCGCCGGGGCGCTCTTCGGCCGGCGTGTGGCCGCAGTCGGCGACGAGTTCGCAGGTGACATCGGGCAGCGTTGCGCAGAGGCGCGTGAATACATCGCGCGGGACGACACGATCCTGCTCGCCCCATAGCACGAGCGTCGGGCAGTTGATGGCACGGTAGCGGTCGTCGTTGCCTTTGCGGGCCGACAACTCCTTGAAGAGTTCGTGGTTGGCGATCCAGAGGTAGATGTCGGTCGTTCGCGGATCGCGAAACACGCGAGCGTATTCGGCGTACAAGTCCGGGGGGATGTTTTCGCGGTGTTTGAATGCGACCTCGAGCAGCATGCGGGCGCGGGCGTCGGTCGACAGCAGGGCCTCGAAGAATGAAACATCGCTGCCGCTGGTTACCTCGAAGACGCCGGGCTTGTCGAAGTAGAGGGCGCTGGCGTCGAGCAGAACCAGCCCGCGGATGGTCCGCGTGCGGCCATCGTCGGCGACGTTGGAGTGCGGATTCTCCGACGCGAGGTAGCCCATGGCCGTCTCGAGCGCGACGCCGCCGCCGTAGGAATGGCCGACGAGGACCACGTCGTGCAGCCCGAGCTGGGCGATGAACTTGCGAACGAGATCGGCCTGCTCGCTCATGGAATAGGTGAATTCGACGGGCTTGTCGGAATCACCGTGGCCGAGGAGGTCGAGCGAAATAACACGACACTGATCGGCGAAGCGCGGGGCGACCGATTTCCATGCCACCTTGGACGAACCGATGCCGTGCAGGAACAGCAGCGTCAGCGGGGCGTCGCTCCGGCCGTTGTCGCGGTATACGAGTTTGCGATCTTCGCGCCCGTCGACGCGATAAATCGCATCGAATTGGCGCGTGCGAGCGCCCCAGGCGTGAGTCGTATCGATCGGCTTTACGCAGCCGGCAAATACCGGGATCAACGACAAGATGGCCCAGCGGGTTGATCGAAGATTGTGTATCAAAGGGCGTTATCCCAAACCTCTCTCGAGCGGAAGGGTCCGGCGCTCGCGGGAGGGGGCGTAACGCGGAAGTACCTCTTCCACCTATTATACTTCGGGAAAGATGGAAGATTTCAAGGAGTCGGATTCAAGTATCCGCGGAGCACGTACATGGCTGAAAAACGGTTCTGGCTTGTGAAAAGCGAGCCGGAGGAGTATTCGATCGACGACCTGAAGCGCGATCGCACGGCTGGCTGGGACGGAGTGCGAAATTACCAGGCACGAAACACGCTTCGAGACGGAATGAAGGTGGGCGACCTGGTGTTGTTCTACAACTCTTCCTGTGACCCGACTGGGGTTGCCGGCGTGGCACGCGTCTGCCGGGCGGGATATCCCGATCACACCGCGCTGGATCGCAAGAGCGACCACTTTGACGCGAAGGCGACGAAGGACAGTCCTATTTGGATGATGGTCGACATCGAATTCGTCGAAAAATTTCCCGCAATCGTGACGCTGGCGACTTTGAAGGCGACGGCCGGGCTGAAGGGGATGGCGCTGCTGCGGCCCGGACAGCGGTTGAGTGTGCAGCCGGTTGAAGCGGCGGAATTTGAAGTTGTCCGAAAATTGGGACGGGCAGCTGCTAGCTAAAGTCCCGCGTCGTTTCGCGAAAGTAAAACGCGAAACGGCCGGTGGGAGGACCGGCCGCTTCGGCGCGTTCATCGGGTCGGCTCGCACTGTGCCAGCCCGATTGAATGGAGGAGAAGGAAGTTTGTCAGCGCTTTGCTCTGCGGGCGGCGATGAGGCCGAGGCCGACGAGCACAAGCGATGCGGGTTCGGGTGTAATGGACATGTTCGTGAAATTTATCGCCATCGCGTTGGGACCAAACTCGCCGTCGTCCATGGTCCAATTGAAGACGGTCAGGTTTGTGTAGTCATAGCTGCCTAGCGCGTCCAGAATGTCCAGCGATGGAAGCGTGAATCCCTCGTAGGTCACGTAGAAATTATCGAAGAATTGGCCGAAGAACCCCGGCTCATCGGTCGGAACTCCCTCAGGGAATCCCGTGTCCACATTGGATGTCAGCATAAACCCATCCACTGCCGGGTCGTTGTTACGAATCGCGAAATAAGGTGTCTGGCCGGCGGGATATGGATTCTGCATTCCGACTTCGACGCCGTTCAGAGTCAGTTTGAATGACGCCTGGTCAATTGCGTATCCGCGAACGGGGAACATTGAACTGTCGGCGTAATTGTTGCTATCGAGCAAGAACGTCATGACGACCGGCGAACCGGAGGTGACTGTCGTTCGCCCGATCGGGCTGGCGGCGTTGATTTGGTTGTATTCGACTTCACCGTTGACCGTGACAGTCACCAGACTGGCGGAAGCTGTCGAGGCGCCAGCGGCGAGCGCCAGCAATGCAATCGTTGTGATGATTGATTTACGCATGTTCGATATTTTCCTTTCGCGGTTGATGGTCAAAACCAAAAAAAACGTCGTTCGTGGTCAGGCGCGGCGACGGCGAAGTGCCGCGAGCATCGCGAAACCGGTCAGCGCCAGTGTGGCCGGTTCGGGAAGGGTGATGATGAAGCTCTGCGTATCGAAGGTCCGGACGTCGACTCCGATTCCGACAATGGTGGAGCCGTCCTGCGAGATTGAAGTGAGCTCAGTGATAGCGAAGTTCGGATCAACGATGTAGCCGTTGAGAGCCAGCCAGTCGGCGGCGGACATCAGGCCGGTTCCGGCGGTCCAGATGAAACCGGTGCTGCCACCAAAGAAGTCGAAGAGATTCGTGCCGACGACCATCGTGCCGTCGCCGGAGACGCCGTTAGCGCCGGAGAGGCCGCCGAAGATGGGATCGGTGCCGGGGAGGACGCCGAGGATTTGTTGATCCCAGTTGGCTCCGTTGCGCGTCCAGATGGCGGCGCTCGAGATGAAGTTCACCGCGTCCCAGCCGGTGCCGACGATGGTGTTGCCATTGGGAGTGCAGGCTTCGGCCTCGCCGGGGTCGTCAGGGTTGCCGAGAAGGGTCATTACTCCGGCGTCCCAGACGACCGGCCGGCGCTGGCCGAAGACGGGATGATCTTCGAATCCGACGGCGACAGAGCCGTCGTAGTTAACTCCGCTGGCGCGACTGCTGCCGCCATTACTTCCAAGTGACATCATTCCGGTTGCCTGCGTCCAGCGCGAGCCGTTCGCGAGTCCGCCCGGTTGGCCGGGACGCCAGTAGAGGCCGACGACTGTGTTGCCATCGCCCGAGAGACCCCATGCGGAGCCGTCAGTCTGATCGAGAACGCCCGCGTCCGGCGGGAGCGGGGCGAGGACCTGCCAGCCGGAGCCGTTGGTCCAGAGTCCCTGGGTCGCGATGGTTCCGTCGTCGCTAAGGATCGTCGCGGAGACGCGGCTGCCGTCGGCGGAGACGTCGGGCGTTCCGGCGCCGACACCGAGTGGGGCAACGGTTCCGCGGCCGAGATTCACGACGCCGGTGCCGACGGTCCAGCGAAAGGTTTCATAGTCGCCCTGCGTGTTACCGACGACAACGGAGCCGTCAGCGGAGACGTCGGTGGCAAGCACGGGGCCAATGAGCTGCATGCTGATGCCGCCGGCGCGAGCCGAATTGAACGGCAGGCCGGCGCCGATTGCGCACGCCAGGATGGCGAACGATAGTTTCGAGGCGAAGCGGACGCCCACTCCTGTCAGTCTGAAAGTCTCGAAGTTAACCATGCGAACCTCCTATCTCATGCGTCGTCGCTGAGCCGTTTGCACCATGCTCGCGAGCGGCGGTGGCCAATGCGCCGGTTGTTACGATCCCAAAAGGCCGGCCACGAATCCCGCAATGTCCATGCCGTTCACGCTGCCATCCTGGTTCATGTCGGCATGACTCATCGCACATGCCGGGAATGCAGCGGTGTAGCCAGCAGGATCAAGCAGCGCCTGGATGAAGTTGGCAGAGTCTGTCAGGTTCAATACGCCGTCGCAGTTCATATCGCCCAGGAGATCGAGCGTGGCGCGCCAGCCGGCGCCGTTGCCGTGTCCGATGACATACCGACCGTTCGAAGAGGTGGCCTGACAGACGCGGAGAATTTCACTGGGCGCGATCGTCGCACCGTGCGCGATGAGGTATGTCTTGAAATTCTGATAGGGCGGAACTCCGCCGATCAGGATCCATGAGAGCCGATTTCCGAGCCGGATGTCGAACCCGACAATGTTGCCGTTGTCGGCGATGTCCATGGGGATGCCGACCCAGGCGGCCTGCATCGACCCGGTACCGAGCATTTCGCGCTGCCACGCCGAACCGGTGTTTGTCCACTTGACGGCGCGATTGTCGGACTCGGTGGTGGCCCATGTTCCGAGCATGATGTGGCCGTCGTCGCTCATGCCCATGACTTCGCCGCGAGCGTTGAAATTCGGGTCGAGAAGGTCTCCCGCGCCGGCGGCGTTCCAGTAAGACGGCGTGCGAGAAGCCGTGCCCTGGGCAAATCCGCCGATGAGGTCTCCATTCGCGGAAACGACCGATGCGCGATTGGCGCCGAAGGCCAGGTTTTGCAACTCGACCATGCCGGTTGCCTGCGTCCAGCGGAAGCCGCGGCCGCTGCAGCCATCCCAGGAAAGGCCGACCGCAACGGTTCCATCGGCGGAGAGTTCGTAACCATTGCTGCGGCTGGGGCATTCTCCGGCGTTAGGAAGGTAGCCGATGCTCTGCCAGCCCGTGGAAGCGCGCCAGATGGCCGCTCGCACGCCTAATTCCGGGTCCTGAATTTTCGGGTCGACGATATCTCCGAGGACGACCGAACCATCGTCGGACACAGCGACTGCGGTGACCGCCTCTTCCGGAAGAATCGTCATCGTGTCAGTTTGAGTGTCCCAGAGGTAGGTACCGTCGGCGACAAAGTCGCCGTTGAGATCGGTTTCCCCAACGACGTAGCGGCCATCGGGGCTCATGTCATTGGCGCTGATGGCGCCGGGGATGTGCTCAAATTTGGCGACGATTGTGGCACGCGCCGCGGGGGTCGGAACGAGGACCGCGATGAAGCAGACTCCTAGAGCAGCGAAACGCATGGATTAACTCCGTGCCGCTAGCGGGCCCGATTGCCCGAAGCGGAAAAGCCAAGCTGTTGAGCACGCGTGCAGCATTGGCGGGGGTCATCACGCCGAGTGGCGCGACGACATTGCCCCTCGCCCTGCTTCCGCGAGACTCGTCTTACTTTGCGCGCCGGCGGAGAACTGCCACACAGCCGAGGACGAGGAGGGACGCACTGGCCGGTTCCGGCACGGCGTTCCACGACAGATTGTCCACGACGGACTCGGGGAAGAAGCTGAAGCCGAGGAAGTGAATTTCGTCGAAGGTGGTTCCGCCGGTCGTGGTCAGGTTGAACCAGGAATCGCCGGCGCCGGCCCAGGCCGGATCAATAAAGAGAGAAGCAACTTCGTTGCCGTCG
The DNA here is from genome assembly GCA_015654675.1 of Planctomycetota bacterium. Classification (GTDB taxonomy): domain Bacteria; phylum Planctomycetota; class Phycisphaerae; order UBA1845; family UTPLA1; genus SpSt-539. The sequence continues at coordinate 12,844 of JAATGM010000052.1, forward strand.
TTCAGCGCTACGACGAGCGCCCCGCCGCCAAAAGGCGAGGCCGGACCGGAGCTGTCCCAGCCCTGGAACGACATCGCGGAGAGGTCGTTGGCGAAGTTGATGAACACGCCATAAGGGCCGTAATAGGCATTCGTGCCCTGGCCTGTCGCCGCCGACAAGTCGCCGACCAAATTGCTGCCTTCGCCGGATTGAAAAATGGGAATCTGCCACGGCGCGCCGGCCCAAGAGTCGTTGGGGACGTTTGCGCCAGTCGGGCTGCCGGGCTCGTCGAAGTTAAGAGTTGTGGCGTAGGTCGGAGCCGGGGCCGCCTGCTGCATGATGGTGAGGTCGGCCATGGCCGAGGAGCCAAGGATTGGGCCGGTGGCAATGGCCAGAACGGCAATAAGGTTTCGTCGCATGGAAAGTCCCTCCTGTTCGCGTTTCGATCAGCGTATGCTGAGCCCGGGCTTCACACGTCGCCCCTCCGAAGCTCGCATACACACTTCTATTTCTCTCTCACTAGGCGCCGCCATCGACGCGGTATTTGATTCAGGTTCCGAGCAAATCGCCCATGAATGCGCTGATGTCATGCTCGAGGTTGCCTCCATAATTCGCACAGACGGGGTTTTCGCCCGGTAATGGCGGCAAACCCATCTTGGCGCGGACGAAGGCCATGACGTCCGCTCCGTTGACAGTTGAGTCCTTGTTGACGTCACCGCGGAGTACGCAGCGAGTAATCGTGAAGCTGCGTTGCGCGTATGGCGGCCGGACGTCGTTTCCAACGCCGACGATCACGCTGCCGTCGTCAGATATGGTGCTGAGCGTTGAAATGTCGAAGGACGGAGGGACGGTTGACCCTTGCGAGGCGATAAATTGTTCAGCGGAAATCAGCCCGGTGGCCTGTGTCCATACGAAACCGGTGTCGTTCGATCCGTTGAAACGGTTGTAGCCCACGATCATGCTGCCGTCGGCCGTGACTCCGGTGGCGACGGCCAAACCGAACGGGGAACCCGTGCCGGCGAGTTTTCCGAGGCGCTGTTCAACCCATTGATTCCCGTTCCACCGCCAGACGGCCGCCTCTTCGACGGAGAACTGACTCACGGGTGGAAACCATGATGAACCAACGATGATTGTTCCATTCGGGGAAACAGCTTCTGCCGAGGCCCATCCGTCGGTTTGCTTGAGGACCGTGCGGACACCGTTGACCCAGACGGTCGGCCACCAGTTTCCAAAGTCGGGATTCTCGATCCAGCCGACGACTACTGAGCCATCGCTGTTGGTGCCATTGGCCCTTCCGCTGCCGCACCCCGTACAGGTGCCGCCGTTTTGTGTCCCGAGGTCAACGACACCGGACGATTGCGTCCAACGACTGGGATGGGCGGATCCGCCGGGCTGGCCGCCGCGCCAATAGAGCCCGACGAGCGCAGTACCATCACCTGAAATGCCCCACGCTGATGCCAGCGACTGATCGATGATGCCGGCATCGGAGGGCATGGGAAGGCATTCCTGCCAGCCCGATCCGAGCGTCCAGATACCCTGTGTCGCGTATGTTTCGTCGTCGCTGAGAATCGTGCCGGAGATTCGGGTGCCGTCTTGCGACACCTGCGGGATGCCGGCGCCGACACCCAGGGCGGGCACCGTCGCACGCCCAAGCGGGACGACTCCGCCGGCTGCGGTCCAGCGCGCGGTTTCGTATGCACCCGGAGTATTGCCGGCGATGACCGAACCGTCGGCGGAAACGTCGGTGGCGAGGATTCCGTCAATGATTTCGATGGAAATCTGTGCGGATGCCGCCCGAGGCATCATCAGTGCGACTAGTACGCTCAGTGAGTTGGCGATTAGGAAGTTAACGCCTCGCATCGAATCCACCCTTGGCAAACCTGTCCAACACCCGTGCGAGCGGGCAGTGCTGATGCTCACTTGTTGATCTCATAATACCCCAATAGAATGTTCTCTGCAAGTATCTCTAGAGAAAATTATGAAGAATCGATTGGAGAATGTTGCTGCGCTTGTGGTATTATGATATTAATTGTTATGGCTGCTGGTTTTGCGTGGACTCTGCGGCGGATCAACTGAGACTCATATGAGCTTGAAAACTGCCAAATCCCCGATTGCCTCCCCGGCGAGTGTGCCGGAATTTGAGGCGCATGTTCGCGACGTGATCCAGCGCGTCCGCGGGGCATTTGCAGAGATCGTAGCGGCAGTGGGCGCGGACGCGTCTCGCCCGCAGGCGGTGTCGCGGCAGCTCAAGCTCGATAAGAGTCTTACCTGGAAATTGTGCCGGCTGATTGGCGCGGAGAATCCGATCGCGGCGATTCCGCTGATTCCGGGGCGGGCCGGATTGAATATATTGATCGATGCCTTCGCGAAGGCCGAGGCGCCGGCGGAACTGATCGCGCTGGTACGCGGGGCGACGGATGAGTTTGATCGCATGGTCGAGCTGCATTCCGGAAACCGCGAGACGCTGGAGATGATGCTCGGCAATCTGACCAATGCCGGGCAGCAGGAACGCGACGAGGCGCATCGCAAGCTGGCGTTTCGCGGGAACAGCGCGACCTGGGGTGCGCAGGCGCGGGTGCAGCTTTGCACAAATGTGATCTCGCCGGGCAGCGACCCGGACATGGTGGACCTCGCGTGGATGAGCGGGCTGATTGATTTTCGCCGGCTGCGGCGCGATGCGACCTGGGCGATGGCCGCGGCGCGGAAGACGACGGATGATGGTTCGCCGCTGCCGGTGGGCGAGATTCGCGCGATTGACGCGGCGTTTGACGGGGATGACAAAGCGCCGCTGCTGGGGGACTTTTGTTCCAAGCCGTTGCCCGAGATTCGGATCAACCTGGGGCGCGACGGCGTCACGCGCTACGAGCTGGTCGAGGGACCGGTTGGCAATACGGCGTCGGCGACCTGCATCATCGGGCTTTACGGGCGAAACTTCGTGCGGCGACATCGCGCGCCGGACGACACGATCGGCGAGCACTATGCGCGGCTCTATACGCCGGCTGAGGTGCTGATCCACGACTTGTTTGTTCATCGCGACCTTTCGTATGCGATGTCGCCGGAGATCCTGATTTACAGCCAACTGCCGGGAACGCCGAATTATCCGACGGCCGGCCGGGACCGCGGATTGCTGAGCGTGTCCGACCCGGTGATAGAGCTCGGCGGACCGCGAGACGTGGTGACGACGGAGCTGCCGGCGTACGGGCGGATGATGCGGTCGGTGTTCGAGCGGCTGAGCTGGAAGCCTGAGGAGTTTCGCGGGTTCCGGTTCCGACTGCGCTATCCGCCGATTCCGACTCTTGCGGTCTGGCGATACGAGCTTCCGGAGCGCGGCTAAGAGCTTCATATACGCGTCGATTTGTTGTCGGGAAGCACTGAAAAGCGGACGGGCCCGCGGCACGTCAGTGGGGGACCCGAACCACCGGTCTAACATTGGCGATTGTGTTGGAAAGATTTTCAAGCCGCGCGATGAATTGGCACAGGGCTTACCGCATTCCTAGCGCCGCTTGAAGAATTGAATGTCGCGTTCGTATTGTTTCGCGGCGGCGATATCGCTGCTTACATTTCATAGGAGCCAACCGGGCGGTTCGGCAAAAACAGAATTCTCAATTTCTGGTCTTTGCCAGCGTCGTGATGCCGGATCAGCTTGGGACGGGGGTGGATTTGATGCTGAGTTGGATGAGGTTGGGGCGCGGGGTGCCGGGGAGGGCGTGACTGGCCGGGTTGTTGTTGGCCGCGCGCATCGGGAGCTTGCTGACGGGGATGGTTTCCTTGCGTTTGATTTCGCCATTCATCAGGCGCCAGGCCCATCGCAGCGTTCGCCAGGCGGTGAGCGAGAGGCCCCACATGCCGATGGCCTGCATGCCGGCGTCGGCAAAGTAGAGGCGGCTCTTGGGGCGGGCCAGGGCGACGAGGAAACGCAGCGGGTTATAGAAGTAGCCGTAGGCAGCAAGAATGTTGAGCTGCTTTTTCCAGGGCTTGTCGAGCGACGAAGCGACGACGTGGTTGCCGTCGAGCATGTGCTGTTCGACGGGTTGGCCGCCGACGCTCTCGAAGACGAGCCGCGAGGCGAACATTTCGCCGTAGCCCTTGGAGCCGTTGGAGGGCGTCATCATCGAGACCTGCAAGCTGATGGCGCCGGCCTTCTTGAGGATGCGGGCCTGGTTGAGCAGGCCGTAGTCGCTGTTGCGCGAGTAGAGCGGCTGCGAATCGTGGTGGATCATCATGGGCATCCCGCAGATGCCGCGGTCGCGGAGTAGGTGGAAGGCCTGAATGGTTTTGTCGACGCTCTGGCCCTTCTTGATGAGGGTGGCGGTCATGTCTTCGACGCCGAGCCAGAGGGCGCGGACGCCTGCCTCGCGAACGAGGCGAAGGTGGTCCTTCATGATGAGGGTGTCGTGGACGGTGGCCTCGGTGCCCCAGCGGAACTTGTGGCGGAACTCGCCGCCGTCGACCGGGGTGCGGGCCATGACTTCGATAATGTCCAGCGTGCGCTGCTTGTCGTTGAAGAAATTGTCGTCAGCGCCGAAGAAGTAGCGGATGCCATATTCCTGATAGAGGCGGACCATTTCGTCGGCGATGCGGGCGCCGCTTTTGACGCGGTGCTGGCGCTGGTTGTAGGCCGGGATCGGGCAGTAGGAGCAGGCGAACTTGCAGCCGAAGGTGAGGGCCAGCGCTGCGATGCGACTGTACTTGCCGACTTTATTCGCGGGCAGAGCGCGAGCGGCGAGCGTTTCGTCGCTGCCGGGCGGCTCGAGCAGGCGAAAGCCGAGGACTGGGTGGGGCAACTCGTCGAGATTGGCGAGCAGGCGCTGGATGCCGGTGTCGATCAGTTCGTCGGGGACTTGGCCATCGGCGCCGCGGGCGTAGACGAGGCCGGGGATATCGTCGAGCAGGCCGCTGTTTTTCGCGCGGATAAATGCGGTGCGTACGGTCTCGGAGTCGACGCGCATGGATAGGACGCGTTCAAGCAGACTCAGTAAGACGAACTCTTCACCGGTGACGGCACAGTCGGCGAACCACGGGTCTGCAGCGTCGACGCTGAAAACATCCCACGGCTCGTAAATGGTCTTCGCGCCGCCGACGATGATGAGCGGGCGGTGAATCGGATCGATGCGGCACATGTCGCGGATGAGGGCGCGGCACTGGGCCGAATGGATCTGCATGCTGGAGATCATGAAGATGTCGGGCATGCGGCCGTCGACGCGGGCCTGGCTCGGGCGGAAGTTGCGGTTCCACTGCTGGAGAACGATGCGGGTTTTTTCGAAGCCCACGTCGGCCATGGCGGAGCCGATGGCGCGGACGCCGGCCGGGACCATGCGCATGTCGGCGTAGATGAAGGGCAGCATGCGCGTGCGGTGGTCGAAGGCGCAGGCGATGACGGTGGCGAGGTCGTGTCGCGGGGCGATGGCGCGGAGGCGCTGTCGCAGGGCGAGCATCTCGCCGGGTTTGAGGAGTTCGTCGCCACGGTCGCGGCGGGGGAGTTCCATCAGTTCGTTGCTCCGGGTGCGGCGGGTGAGAGACTCGAGCCCTGAAACGCTCGTCGTCCCGTCGATGGGGGGCTCGCGTTAGGCGAGCCGCCTTATTTGTGCCGCGCCTCTGGTTATTTTCGGTCATTCGCCCGGGGCAGCTGGCCCCGAAGCGCAATCCGTTCCTTGGGAGCGTACCCTAAGTGCTTGGGGGCAAATAATCAACGATGATTGGATGTCGATGCGCGGGGATGGGGCGCGGTGATTAGGCGGGGCCGGCGAGCCGAAAGTGTTGTGAGATTTGTTGAAACGCCCCGAGTTGGGCGGATTTCCACGCGGTGTCCTTTTTGAGTTCGGCGGCCAGGAGGTCGGCGACTCTGGGGGCGATTTGGTGGGCCGCTCGGGCGTTGAGGAAGAGGGCGCGGGTTCGGCGGGCGAGGACGTCTTCCACGGTGCGGGCCATCTCGTTTCGGATGGCGAAGATTACCTCGGCGCTGGTATAGGGCAGGGCGGGGTGGAGCGGTTGGGTGAGTGTCGGATCGGACTTTGCTAAGGCGCGGATGGCGTCGGCGTCGCTGCCGTAGGGCGCGAGCGGGTTGTTGCGGTCGATGCCTTCTGCGTGGCCGTGGATGGAGAGCGTTTTGGTTACGCATGGATGATCGGGGAGGTGGCCCAGCTCGGCGGCGTGGTTGACGCAGTCCTCCGCCATATTGCGATAGGTGGTCCATTTGCCACCGGCGATGGTGAGCAGTCCTGTCGCGTCGATGTGGATCGTGTGGTCACGCGAGAGGGCGGCGGTGTTTTTCGCGTTGGCGGCGCGGACGAGCGGGCGGATGCCGACGAAGACGGCGAGGACGTCGTCGCGCGTCGGGGGTTTGTGAAGGTAGAGTCCGGCCGTGCTGAGGATGAAGTCGATCTCCTGCTGCTGCGCGGTTGGGTCGAGCGTTGCGGATTCGAGCGGCGTGTCGGTCGTGCCGACCACGGTGTGGTTGTGCCAGGGGATGGCGAACATGACGCGGCCGTCGGAGGTGTGTGGGACCATGATGGCCGAATCGCCGGGGAGGAAGCTGCGATCGAAGACAAGGTGGACGCCCTGGCTGGGTGCGATCATCGCGGTGGCGGCGGGGTCGGCCATGCGGCGCACGGAATCGGCGAAGGGGCCTGCGGCGTTGACGACCACTTTCGCGGTGGCGCGGAACTCGCGGCCGGTTTCGGCGTCGTGGGCGATCACGCCGTTGATGAAACCGTCGGGGCCATGCGTGAGGGCGGAGACGGGGGCGTAGTTGAGGAGCGTGGCGCCTTGTTCGGCGGCGGTGGCCACTAGGTTAATGAGCAGGCGGGCGTCGTCGAACTGGCCGTCAAAGTAGATGACGCCGCCGCGGAGGCCTTCGGGCTTGATCGTTGGTAGGCGGGCGAGGGTCTCGTCGCGCGAGAGGATTTGCGACTGGCCGAAGCCGTACTTGCCGGCCAGCAGGTTGTAGAGCTTGAGGCCGAGGCCGTAGAACGGGGCTTCCCACCATTCGTAGTTGGGGACGACGAAGGCGAGGTCGTGCACGAGGTGCGGTGCGTTGCGACGGAGGATGCCGCGCTCGCGCAGGGCTTCCATGACGAGCGAGACGTTGCCCTGTTCGAGATAGCGGACGCCGCCGTGGACGAGCTTGGTGCTGCGGCTGGAGGTGCCTTTGCCGAAGTCGGATTGTTCGAGAAGGAGGACGGAATGGCCGCGCGAGGCGGCGTCGACCGCGACGCCGACGCCGGTGGCGCCGCCGCCGATGATGAGCATGTCCCAGGAGTTCGAGTGGTTGAGGGCGCGGGCGAGCATTTCGTCGCGGGTCATTCTATTTCCTCTCGTACCATGTGCCGGCGCGCTGGAGTCCGCGTTGCCAGCGGGCCTTCATTTCGAGAAGTCTGCCCGGGGCCTGTTGTGGTTCAAAACGGCGGTCGACTTTCCAGTGCGCGGTGAGGTCGGTTTCCTTCCAGAGCTTTACTGCGAGGCCGGCCAGGTAGGCGGCGCCTAATGCCGTCGTTTCGGTGATCTTTGGGCGGACTACGGGCACTCCCAGCAGATCGGCTTGGATTTGCATCAGCAGGTTGCTGTTGGCTGCGCCGCCGTCTACTCGGAGTTCGGGGAGTTTCACTCCGGTGTCGGCGTGAATCGCGTCTAGCAGGTCGGTTACTTGCAGGGCTATCCCTTCGAGCGTGGCTCGTGCTATGTGGGCTGTTGTGGTGCCGCGCGTGATGCCGAGCATTGCGCCAGTGGCGTAGGGGTCCCAGTGTGGGGCGCCCAGGCCGGTGAAGGCGGGGACGAATGTTAGGCCGGCTGAGTCGGGGACAGAACTTGCGAGGGCATCGATGTCGGGGGCGGCGTTGATGGCGTGCAGTCCGTCGCGAAGCCATTGGATGGCGGCGCCGCCGATGAAGACGCTGCCTTCGAGGCAGTAGTCGGTGCGGTTGTTGTGGTTCCAGGCGATGGTTGAGAGCAGGCGATTCTTCGAGGCACTTGGCTTGGGACCCGTGAACTGGAGGGCGAAGCAGCCGGTACCGTAGGTGCATTTGGTGAGGCCGGGCGTGGTGCAGAGCTGGCCGAAGAGGGCGGCTTGCTGGTCGCCGGCGATTCCGGCGAGCGGGACGGAGGCGAGACCGAGGGTGGTCGAGACTCCGGCGATGACACCGCTGGAGGGGACGACTTCGGGGAGCAGGCCGCGCGGGATGTTGAAGAGCTTGAGGAGTTCGTCGTCCCATTTGTTCGTTTGAATGTTGAAGAGCAGCGTGCGCGAGGCGTTGCTGGGGTCGGTGACGTGTTTGTGGCCGCTGGTGAGTTTCCAGGCGAGCCAGGTGTCGATCGTGCCGAAGGCGAGCTCGCCGCGCTCTGCCTGGGCGCGGGCGTTGGGGATGTTGTCCAGCAACCAGGCGATTTTCGTGGCGGAAAAATACGGATCGAGCAGCAGGCCGGTGCGCTGCTGGATGAGCGGCTCGCAGCCGTCGGCGCGGAGCTTTTCGCAGAGCGGGGCGGTGCGGCGGTCCTGCCAGACGATGGCGTTGTGAATCGGTTTGCCCGTCTTGCGATTCCAGATGACGACGGTTTCACGCTGATTGGTGATGCCGACGGCGGCGAGGTCGCGCGGGCGGAGGCCGGCGCGGCTGAGGGCCTCGACGGCGACGGCGATCTGGGTGGACCAGATTTCCTCAGGGTCGTGCTCGACGTGGCCGGGCTGTGGGAGGATTTGCTTGAACTCGCGCTGTGCGACCGCTGCGATTTCACCCTCCTGCGTGAAGACGATGGCGCGGGCGGAAGTGGTTCCTTCGTCGAGGGCGAGGATGTGCGGCACATGCGGCTCCGATTGGACCGATGGACTTTACCGCGCGTGCGACGGGGGCTGAAGTCAAGGCGTTGCGGCAAGGGCGGCGTTGATGATTTCGGTTTGTCGGCGGTGGTGGATGGCGGACGAGCCCGTGGCAGGGCTGGCGGACTCGCGCGGACAAATGGCGGAGAACGGAAACCGCCCGAGCAGCAGCAGGCCGCAGCGCTGGCGAATGTAGCGCCACGCGCCCATGTTGCGCGGCTCTTCCTGAATCCAGAGCGCGGTGACGCCGTCGGCGTAGCCGGCCAGGGCGTGTTCGAGGTCTTCGTTTCGCCAGGGATAGAGCTGTTCGATGCGGATGATGGCGACGTCGGTGCGTTTTGCAGCTTCACGGGCCGCCACGAGTTCGTAGTAGATCTTGCCGCTGCAAAGGAGGATGCGGCGGATGATTTTGGGTTCGATTGCCCGGTCGGGGATGACGCGCTCGAAGCGGCCGCTGGCGAGATCGTCGAGGGCCGACGTTGCCTGCGGATGGCGGAGAAGACTCTTGGGCGTGAAGACGATCAGCGGCTTGCGCCACGGTCGCAGGACCTGGCGGCGGAGCAGGTGAAAGTAATTCGCGGGGGTCGACGGGACGACGATCTGGATATTGTTCTCGGCGGCGGCAAGGAGAAATCGTTCGAGGCGGGCGCTGGAGTGCTCGGGGCCCTGGCCTTCCCAGCCGTGTGGCAGGAGCAGGACGAGGCCGCTGAGGCGATGCCACTTATCTTCGGCGCTGGTGAGGAACTGGTCGACGATGACCTGCGCGGCGTTGATGAAATCGCCGAACTGGGCCTCCCACATGACAAGCGCGTCGGGGCTTTCGAGACTGTAGCCATACTCGAAGCCGAGCACGGCGGCTTCGGAGAGCGGGCTGTTGATGATTTCGACAGGGGCCTGATCGGGAGTGACTTGCTGCAAGGGGACGAAGGTTTCGCCGGATTCAAAATCGTGCAATGTGGCGTGGCGGTGGCTGAAAGTGCCGCGGGCCGTGTCCTGTCCTGAGAGGCGGATGCGAACGCCTGATGCCGCGAGACTGGCGAAGGCGAGGGCTTCGGCGGCGGACCAGTCGAGCGCGTGCGTGCCGTCGGCCATCTCCATTCGGCGATGAGCGAGGCGTTCTAGGCGCGGATGGCGCTGGAAAGTTTCCGGAAGGGCAACCGTCTGGCGCAGCGCGTAGGTGAGCCACTCTTTGTCGACCGCTGTTTCGACCTCGTCGTCGGGGCTCTCGAGGCCGCCGTGATAGCCGGCCCAGATTCCGGTCGGTGCGGCGCGCGGCGGCGCTTCGGCGTCGTCGCGGAGTTCATCGAACTGGGCACGAAATGCGGCGAAGCGTGCTTCGAGGTCGGCATCGGCATCCGCGGCCGTGATATGCCCGGCCTGCACGAGCCGGTCACGATGAAGTTTGTGGATGGATTCGCGAGCGTCGATCGAGCGATACATCGTGGGCTGGGTATAGGCGGGTTCGTCAGTCTCGTTGTGGCCGCGACGACGATAGCCGACGAGGTCGATCACGATATCGCGTTGAAACTCGGCGCGGAAATCGGCGGCCAACCGCGCGGCGCGAATAACGGCGTCAAGGTCGTCGCCATTCACGTGGAAGATCGGCGCAGCAAGTATCTTCGCGACATCCGTGGCATAGCGGCTTGAAAAGCCCTCCTTCGGCGGCGTGGTGAAGCCGAGCTGATTGTTGACGACGATGTGAATCGCGCCGCCGACGGTGTAGCCGGCCAACCCGCCGAGATTAAGCGTCTCCTGAACGACGCCCTGGCCGGCGAATGCTGCGTCGCCGTGGATGAGCAGAACCATGCCGCGCGTTCGCTGCTCGTCGCCTGTGCGATCCTGCTTGGCCCGCAGGCGGCCGAGGGCGACGGGGTTGACGTATTCGAGGTGGCTGGGATTGAAGCAGAGCGAAAGATGGATGGTGCGGCCGTCGGCGAGTTGTCGGTCCGTGCTGTGGCCGAGGTGATACTTCACGTCGCCGTCGCCGATGCCCGTCGAGGGGTCGGCGTCTGCGGGTTGGCGAAAGATTTCGGCAGGCGACTTGTTCAAAATATTGGCGAGGACATTCAACCGGCCGCGGTGTGCCATGGCGATAACGATTTCGTCGATGGAGCGGGCACCGGCGAGTTCGATCAGCTCATCGAGCATGGGGATGAGACTCTCGCTGCCCTCCAGCGAGAAGGTTTTCGCGCCGACGAATCGCCGCTGGGCGGTTTCCTCGAAGGCGACGGCTTCGTTGAGGCGCGAGAGGATCCGGCGATGTTCGTCAGTAGTAAGCGAAGCGGGTACCGGCGCGTTTTCGAAGCGGGCGAGCGTCCACTCGCGGACGGCGGCGTCGTCAATGTGCATGAACTCGACGCCGATGGAGCCGCAATATGTTTCGCGCAAGAACTGAAGCAGCTGGCCGAGCGTTTCAGCGGGATGGCCGGTGATCGGACGATCCATGTCGTCTTCGGTGAGGCCGTATTGGAGCGGGTCGAGCTCGGGGAAGGCCGATGAGCTCTCCTCCAACGGGTTGGTCTTAGCGATGAGGTGGCCGCGCGAGCGGAAGGCATTGACGATACGTTCGACGATTTCGGTGGGTATTGCGTCCTCTGCCGACTGAGACGCCGTGCGCGTGCGAAGACCTGTGCGACCGTTGCCGTCGAGCGACTCGAAGTAGTTGCGCCACTCGGCGGAAACGCTGGCCGGATCGCGCTGGTAGTCGGCGAAGAGACTATCGATGTACTCGGCGTTCGGGGAATTGAATCCTTCGGCGTTCATCGCAGGTTCCAGGTCGCGGCGCAATTATCCAGGATCGCGCACGATCAAGGAGTATAGAACGGGCGGGTCAATTGGTGCGTCGATTCGCTCAACAATCAGGCCGGGCGTTCGATGGGAACCGGTTTGACGTTCCAGATCTTTTCGGCGTATTCGCGGACAGCACGATCGCTCGAGAAGTAGCCCATGCGAGCAACGTTGAGGATGGAAGCGCGGGTCCAGGCGCGCGGATCGGACCAGAGCTTTTCGACATTACGCTGAGCGGCGGCGTACGAGTCAATGTCGGCCAGGAGCATGTAAAAGTCGCCGTGAATGATCGAATCAACGATCGGCCGGTGCAGCGCCGGTTCGGACTGGTTGAACGCGCCGGAACCAATGGCGTCGAGGGCGCGGCGGACGGCTGGGTTCTTGTCATAGACATCGCGCGGGTTGTAGAGGCCGCGTTTGGCCGCGACCTCGGCCGCGGTAAGTCCGAACAGGAAGAAATATTCCTTGCCGACGGCGTCGCGGATTTCGATGTTCGCGCCGTCCAGCGTGCCGATCGTCAGTGCGCCATTGAGCGAGAGCTTCATGTTGCCGGTACCCGACGCCTCCATACCGGCCGTGGAGATCTGCTCGGAGAGATCGGCCGCCGGGACGATGATCTCGGCCAGCGAGACGCGGTAGTTGGGCAGGAAGCAGACACGCAGCCGGTTGCCGATGCGCTTGTCGTGGTTGATCGTGGCGGCGACGTCGTGGATGAGTTTGATGATGAGCTTGGCGCGTGAGTACGAGGGCGCGGCTTTTGCGGCGAAAATGGCGACGCGGGCGGCGCGAGAATCGGGCTTATCCAGTAGCTCGTGATAGAGCATCACGATGTTGAGGACGTTCAGAAGCTGGCGCTTGTATTCGTGGAGCCGCTTGACCTGCACATCGAAAATTGCCGTGGGAGGGAGATCAACGCCGAGCGTTCGATCGACCCATTTGGCTAGTTGTTCCTTGTTGGTCTGCTTGATCTGCCGGAAGTCTCGCTGGAAGGCGGGATCGTCGGCGGCGTCTGCCAGCGCGCTGAGCGCGTCAAGGTTGCAGTGCCAGCCGGAACCGATGCGCTGCGTGATAAGGTCGGCCAACGCCGGATTACAGGCGGCCAGCCAGCGTCGCGGGGTGACACCATTGGTGACGTTGGTGAATCGCTCAGGATAAAATTCAGCGAAATCGGGAACGAGCGTTGAGCGAATCAGATCGCTATGAAGCTTGGCGACTCCGTTGATATGGCTGCTACCGACAATGGCGAGGTGGGCCATGCGGACGGCCTTGTTCGAATCTTCGCGGATCATGGACATGCGCCGCTGGCGGTCGGTATCGCCCGGCCAGCGCAGGTTTACTTCGTCGAGGAAGCGGCGGTTAATTTCGTAGATGATCTCGACGTGCCGCGGGAGAGTCTGCTGGATCATCCAAATCGGCCAGGTCTCGAGCGCTTCGGGCAAAAGCGTGTGGTTGGTGTAGTTGAACACGCTCTTGGTGAGGTTCCACGCCTTTTCCCAGGGGATGCGGCGCTCATCGACGAGGATTCGCATTAGCTCGGGAATGGCAAGCGTGGGGTGTGTGTCGTTGAGCTGGATGGCGACGTGTTCGGGTAGCTGATCGATCGAGTCGAACTGTCGGTCGTAGCGGCGGAGCATGTCGCCGATGGTGCACGCCACGAAGAAATATTGTTGGATCAGTCGCAGCCGCTTGCCCTGCTCAGTTTCGTCGGCCGGATAGAGCACTTTCGAGATCGTCTCGCTCATGGCCTTATCGCGCACCGCATCGATGTAGCCGCCGC
>JAATGM010000060.1 GCA_015654675.1 Planctomycetota bacterium
GGCGGGTTTGGGGGGGAGCCGGCGGAATCATAAGTAAGTGGTAATTAGTAATACATAATATCTCATTTTGCTCCTTTGTGGTCGGGATGGTGTTGCTTGTTGTGGCGCGGGGCCGCGCGCAATTTGCGAGTTTGGTGAAGCGGGATTCGGAACTCGAACGGGGAAACGGCATTGGATCGTTGGCAGGCCGGGGGATGTGCGGTGTGCGATGTCCGGTGGACGCGGGCTTGCGGCAGTCTTCGCGGCGAGGGTCGCCAGGGCGATTCCCAGAGTCGCGCCGCCGGTTCTGACGGCGCGTCGCTCCGCGGCGCGGGGGATTCAGGATTGGGGGCGGGGCGGGGAATGAACTGGGGGTTGGGGGACGGGGGTTGGGCGTCAGGCGTCAGTTTGTGTGGGGGCGGTCGGGGAGGGGCCGGGCGGATTGGTTGGGTGACGCGTCCGAAGAAGCGGGCGCGGGCTCGTGTTGGAATCGTGGTAGAAGTATGTGACCATTCGAAATAGGTGGCTGTCCCGAACGGCATCGGTAGGAATTGTGATCGGCAGCGTTAGGCTCATGCTTCGTCAGCCCTAATTCGACACGCCCAGTTACAGAATTGCGCAGCCCGTGTCGCGATAGCCTATAGAAACTAAGCACGGGCGGTTATTCGTGTATGACGATTCGGTGCCCCAATAATTGGTGGCGCTCGATATCAAGCACGCTTAGTTTGGACTCCGCACGCGGAGTTCTGGATATTCGCAATGCTCGGTGTAACGACCTAGAGCACACACGGACGTTATGCAGGAGCAACTTGTCGATTGGTGTTCCGGACGGGGTCCGCGTCGCGTCCCAGGAAAGTTGCCCCTCCACGCGGTGAGCGCTTCGGCGCATTTTGGCCTTCATGTTCGGGGACGTATCGATGGCGATTACTCGAGCGAATGCGCTTGAGAGCTCTGGAATGTGCGCAAACCCGGCTCGTAGCAATAGGGTAAGCGGACGACGCACCGCTCGTGCAAGCGTCGCGAGGTGGGCAGAGTGCCATGCGCGCCGTGGAGAAGATCTGCCCATAGTACCCATCTCATATGCCACGGCGTAGATTGACGGCGAGGCGTTTAGGTACTCAGCCCACCGATGAAAATCATGCGTCGTGCGTCCGTTCACGTGAAGGGCGGTAGGAAGCCCAGCGCTGGCAAACTCGTCAAAACATGACGCAATGCGGGACATGCTCACTAGATTGTCATGGCGCACGACGTCGGCGTGCGTCGAGAAATTGGGCGTTGCGATCAGAGAAGGCCGCAGCATTCGGATCGCCTCGGCCGTCTTCTTCGCTCGGAAAACATGCCAGAACCGCTCCACATTCCGGTCTGATCCTGTCGCGGTGATGACTAGGCGAGCATCCGAATCGACCTTGAAACGAGCAAGCAGCTCATTGCGCGAGGTGAAGCGGGGGAGGCCGGTGTTAGCGTCAATGATCGAGTATAGGGAAATGGCAACAGCGGGAAGCGGAAGTGGCCCAACAAGCGTGCCCACATCCAGCATGCAGGGGACATAGTCAGGTATGACGAGCATTGGTGCGACGCGGCCCTTGTATGGCCTTAGGTCCAATCCGCCGGCTTCGTTAACCATGTTGCTGTAGCGACGCTGATTTGGGCAAATGACACGTCGGCAACCGTTCGGAGTGCCACAGCATAAGTCCATGCAATTAAATGCGGAGGCGGCGATGCTCAGTCCCCCGCACTGGTGTAGCTCGGGACACTTCGTGCACCCAAGCTTTACTTCCTCACCTTCCTGGTGCCAGAGGGACGGATTCGCGAGCTTTTGTCGAACGTTCAAGCTTATGGAAAGCGTTCGAGGACTCATAGCTACTCCAGTTGTATTTCAGCCATTCCCGTCAAAGAAAAAACGCTGTTAACTGTGCCGAGCGCACTCGGAAACGCACACCGCATTGTGTTCACGAGGCTTGGAGGAGGGCGCTCGACGCGACCAATCACGGACACGCCGCGCACGACGAGTAGTCTCGATTCGTC
This sequence comes from Planctomycetota bacterium, assembly GCA_015654675.1. Classification (GTDB taxonomy): domain Bacteria; phylum Planctomycetota; class Phycisphaerae; order UBA1845; family UTPLA1; genus SpSt-539. The sequence goes on from JAATGM010000060.1 coordinate 2,005, forward strand.
ATCGAGTGCCAAACGGCAATCTTCTCCGGCAGTAAATACATGGCCATTTTCGGGTGTGGCGACGACGGCGATTGAGAACTGCGGCGTACCGGTAAAAAGCGTTGGGTCTTCTAGCGCGTCAAGACATCTCCGTTGTTTTCGCTCGAAGCTGTCGGCCGCCTTTTCGATCATGTCGGTGCCCATAGTGCAGGTTCTCCACAAGAGGTCGGTAAAGCCTGGAACGCCCCCGGCGCTCGGATGTGAGTATTCCTTTCGCTTCCAGCGCAGCGAGACGGTTATTAGCAGCGGACGCCCCTAACCCTCTTATTGCAGCCGACACAAACGTAGCATCGAATTCGAATTGACCTTCGACCGCGGCAAGTGCGGCTCCAAGGGCGGGATCGAGGCGCCCCAGTAATACTGGATGTTGAAAGGAGGATTCGGTCGTCGAGCCCGTAGCTATCAGCACCTGTCCTGTGGCCTCAAGCGCTACTTCGAGCTCTTCCCGTACTGTTGAAGATAGGCCGGAGGCTACAAGATTGACGTCTTGTCGCATTGCTGCGGCGTACCTACAAAGCGCCAATGCGCCTTCGCGGAGCCAGCTAACGGTGGCGAGTCGGACGCCGGCGAAATCAATTGCACAAAACCCCGGCGGTGCGCTGTCGACAATCTGCCGTGCGGCTTGGAACCAAGCGAGACCATCAGTCGCGCCGGCGAGTTCGGCTGATCGTGCAGTTTTACGAACCGAGATGGACGTGCAGATGTTCATATGAACATATGAATATACGTCGGCGTGGGGCCGCAGTCAACCCGATCTACCAGAAATCGTCGAAATTTCGGCTGATACCACTACCCCTTGTTGGTGCGGTCTTTGTGAGCAGATACCCTCGTCCGGGCGGGCTTCGATTCCCGCAATTTCAAGGACTGCCTTCCCCGACCGCAATCGAATCGTGCCCTCGGCTGCGCGAAGTGGCAGAAAAACCGCGCGGTAGCCATAGCCATACCCCTTGTCTCGACCGCGCCTGGATACACCTGCCGTAATCGCGAGCGGCAACGCTTCAAGGTCGTCGCTGAGGGAATGGAATTCATTGGCTCGTTGCAAACTCGCAAGCATTCCGATTCCGGAATCGCCGATTGCGTACTCAAACTTTCGGGGCGATCTGGCAAACGTAGCGATGCCTGAACTGGGCGCCTCACTGTGCTGCACGACATTGTCGGCAAGCTCTCCGATCGCGCCGGCAAGCCCCGCCGCGATCGAATCGGGAAAGCCAACGCTGCGCGCCGAAACTTCCGCGCGCTTTACAAATGCTGTCCAGCCAGGATGTCTGCCAAGAGACGACGGAATCGCGATGGCATCCGAGTCCGCAGGATGAAGGCTCAGGTTTATGTTCTCTGGTAATTTGCCGTCGAGCAGACAAATGATCCGGTGAGCGATTGGTGAGTGCGTATGGTCGCGAAGCGGTGGCAAATGAGTTCCGCCGTTTCGACGAAAAAGCTCGTACTCAAGCACGGGTCCAACACGCTGACCGATTTGGGTGTCAAGGCAATTCACGACATTGAGTGCAATGGCTTTGGTCGCGAGTGTGATTTCATCTAGGAACTGCGCGGACCTGATTTTGTTTTTACTCATGACCGAAATGCGCCTGTGCTAGTTGAGGCAAGAAGTTCCGTTCATACCGCGCCTACGGAGTGCCCTCGTTGGAGTTGGTAACCAACCTATCCGTGGCTCCGGGCACCGATTCTAGCGGCGAATCAGTGTCGAGATGAGCTCAGTCGAATTGTGTCGGCGGGGCAAAAGGGGCGGGCGTGGATGTATCGGGGCGAGTCCACGGGCTGCCTACGCCGGGGCGTCGGACGGGACTGTGGACGCGACAGGATGGCCCTTACCCCGGCCTTTTGTCGCCTCGTCGCGGCGAGTCCCAGACTCGGCGGCACTGAGAAACAGGCGGCGGGCTTCCGGGAGGCGCGGGGGACCCGACCGGGGACGGTCGGGTTGAAGGTGGATGGAGTTACTGTTCGTCCGTTGGACGTTACGGGTTCGTCCGCGGCCTTGTGGACAGCGCTATTGATTTATGGTCAGCATGATCAGGGTGGTTACGTTGGGGTCGGGGGTGATTGTGTCTGCGCCGGCGTTGCCGTTGATGGTTAGGGAGTCGGTGGTGGGGTCTGAGTGCATGATTCGCACTGCGGCGGGGAGGCCGGTTACTTCCACGGCGTTGGCGATGGCGGCGACGTTGATCGCGTCGGGTTGGGTGGTGCCGTTGACGGTGATGGTGTCGGGTTGAGCGTCGCCGGTTGTCCCGCCGACTGATCCGGCCAGGTCGATGTTTACCTGGGTGATGGTGGTGGTGGTCAGGTCGTTGACGGTGGCGATGTCCGTGCCGCCGAGGGCGCGGAGGTCGAACTGTTCGAAGGTGTCGGCGTCCAGGGTGATGGCGCCGATGTTTCGCGTGAAGCGGAGGCGCGGGCCGTTGGCGGAGAGGTCGAAGGTTTCGTTGGCGTTTGAGCCGTTGAAGACGATGGTGTCGTGGCCGGTGTCGCCGTCGACTGTGTCGCTGCCGTCGCCGGGGTCCCATTGGACGGTGTCATTGCCTGCGCCGCCGCGGATCGTGTCGTTGCCCTGATTGCCGTCGATGAAGTCGTTGTCGTCGCCACCGAGGAGTACGTCTGCGCCGTTGCTGCCGAGCAGGGTGTCGTCGCCGGGGCCGCCGTCGGCGGTGATCTGAATCAGGGCGGCTAAGTTGCCGGTGCAGGCGAGGGAGTCGTTGCCGCCGTGGGCGTTTAGGACGAGGTTTTCGCAGGCGGCAATATCTAGGAAGAATGGGGCGGGGCTGATTCGGTCGAAGCGGACGTTTGCCCCGTTGGCGGTGACGGTGAAGCTTTCGGGGCTGTCGTCGCCGTTGACTTCGACGGTGTCGATGCCGTCGCGGCCGTCGATGGTGTCGGTTCCGTCGCCGGGGTTCCAGATGAAGCGGTCGTTGCCGGAGCCACCCTGCAGGGTGTCGTCGTTGCCGCGGCCGATGAGGGTGTCGTTGTCTTCGTCGCCGTTGATGAGGTCGGCGGCGGCGCTGCCGGTGAGGGTGTCGTCGCCGAATCCGCCGTTGATGGTGAGGGCGATGAAACCGGATGCGAGGCCGGCGGCCTGGACGGTGTCGTTGCCGGCGAGGGCATTGATGGTGAGCCCGTCATTGGCGGCTTCGGCCTTGGCGATGTTCACGGTTGCGGAGAGGCCGACGACGAGCGTGCCGGTCAGGCCGCCGGCGACGGTGATGGTGTCGTCGCCGCTGGTGGCGTTGACGATGATGTTGTCGGCCTGGGCGTCGCCGGTGGGGCCGCCGATTGTGCCGGCGAGGTCGATGTTGATCTGGGCGAGGGCGGTTCCGGTGAGGTCGTTGATGGTGGCGATATCGGCGCCGCCGAGGGCGCGGAGGTCGAACTGTTCGAAGGTGTCGGCGTCGAGGGTAATTGCGCCGACGTTGCGGGTGAAGCGGAGGCGCTGGCCGGCGGCGGAGAAGTCGAAGGTTTCGTTGGCGGCTGAGCCGTTGAAGACGATAACGTCCTGGCCGGCGTCGCCGTCGACGGTGTCGCTGCCGTCGCCGGGGTCCCACTGGAAGGTGTCGTTGCCGGGGCCGCCGTGGACGGTGTCGTTGCCCTGGTTGCCGTCGAGGAAGTCGTTGTCGTCCCCACCGAGGAGCAGGTCGGGGCCGTTGCTGCCGAGGAGGGTGTCGTCGCCGGGTCCGCCGTCGAGCGTGATGGGGACGATGGCGGCGAGGTTGCCGACGCAAGTCAGCGTGTCGTTGCCGGCGAGTCCGTTGATTACGAGTGACAATGCACCGCTGGCTCCGACGGCGGCGGAAAAGCCGGTGGCGTCGATGCGGGCCTGGGTGCCGTTGGCGGTGACGGTGATGGTGTCGGCTGCGGGGGAGCCGTTGATGTTCAGCGTGTCGCCACCGATTCCGGTGAAGACGAGCTGGTCGGAGGTTTCGTATCCGCGGACGCGGACGGCGGCCGAGCGATCGACGACGACGAAGCCGGAGTCGGCGGAGACGTTGAAGGTGTCGGCTTGTGGGGAGCCGATGATGTTGACGGTGTCGGGTGCGGCGTCGCCGGTTGTGCCGCCGAGGGTGGCGGCGAGGTCGATGTTCAGCTGGGTGAGGGCGGTGGGGGTGAGGTCGTTGGCGTTGACGATGTCGGTGCCGCCCAAGGCGCGGAGGTCGAATTGTTCGACGGTGTCGGCGTCCAAGGTGATGGCGCCGATGTTTCGCGTGAAGCGGAGGCGCTGGCCGTTGGGGGAGAGGTCGAAGGTTTCGTTGGCGTTTGAGCCGTTGAAGACGATGGTGTCGTGGCCGGCGTCGCCGTCGATGATGTCGCTGCCGTCGCCGGGGTCCCATTGGACTGTGTCGTTGCCTGCGCCGCCGTGGATGGTGTCGTTGCCTTGATTGCCGTCGATGAAGTCGTTGTCGTCGCCGCCGAGTAGGACATCGGGGCCGTTGCTGCCGAGGAGGGTGTCGTCGCCGGGGCCGCCGTCGGCGGTGATCTGGATGAGGGCGGCGAGGTTGCCGGTGCAGGCGAGGGAGTCGTTGCCGCCTTTGGCGTTGAGGACGAGGTTTTCGCAGGCGGCGATGTCGAGGAAGAATGGGGCGGGGCTTATTCGGTCGAAGCGGACGTTTGCGCCGTTGGCGGTGACTGCGAAGCTTTCGGGGCTGTCGTCGCCGTTTACTTCGACGGTGTCGATGCCGTCGCGGCCGTCGATGGTGTCGGTTCCGTCGCCGGGGTTCCAGATGAAGCGGTCGTTGCCGGGGCCGAGGACGGCGGTGTCGTTGCCCGGGCCGCCGATGAATGTTTCGCCGCCGCTGCCGCCGATGAGCGTGTCGGCGCCGCTGCCGCCGTCGATGGTGGTGAGCTCGGTGTCGGTGAAGATGCCGTTTGATTCGTCGATGAAGACGAGGTCGTTGCCGCCGCGGGCGAAGACCTGGATGCAGGTGAAGAGGTCGCGGTCGAAGGCGAAGTCGGGGACGCCGTCGTTGCCGACGTCGATGTCGAGGATGTTGGGGGCGCCGGCGCGGAGGCGGAGTGCGAGGGCTGAGTCGGCGGGGGTTCCGATGATTTGCAGGCATCCGTTTTGAATCTGGGCGCGGTGTTCGCCGAGGATGCAGCGGACGAGCGGGGCGATATCGGCGGCGGTGACGCCGTTGGCGCCGTCGAGGTCGGCTGCGCAGGGCGAGCAACGGGACTGCGGGCCGCCGAGGAGGGTTGCCATGAATGCCTGGGCGTCGCGGCCGTCGATTTCGCCGTCGCAGTTGGCGTCGCAGGCGTCGCATGTGGGTGAGGGCGCGGTGGATTGGGCGCGGAGCGGGAGGGCGGCCGCGGCCAGGATGAGTGCAACGATGTAGAGTTCGCGGAATCGGGTCATTGGGTCTCCAGTTTGGAATCGTGCGAAAACCGGGGCTTGGGGGCGTCAGAAAATTTCTGCGGACCCGAGGGGCGACGGTGGGAATGTGGATTGAGGGGGCGGCAGGCGGTCGGAGCGAGCGGTTCGGCTTGCCCCGTGTGGGCGACCACGGCTAGACTCTTGGGATTCGATTGAGTTGATCATCACGGAGTTATGTATGTCTGTATTGTCTGCCCTCGTCGGCCTTCTCTGCCTCGGACAAGCCGGCCCCACGACCGAAAACATTGGCGCCAGACTGGAATTGAAGACGTCTGACGCGCGATACATTTTGCCGGCGCCGACGCCGCGGCAGATTGAGCTGAGCGACAAGGTTCCGGCGGGCGTGAAGAGTCCGGCGGCGCGGCCGGGCTTGATGTGGGGATCGATTCCGTGGGGGCAGGATGAGAACGGGACGATTGCGCTGCTGGTGGACGAGTCGAGCCCGGCGACACCGGTTTTGCGGGCGGACGTGAATCAGAACGGCGACTTGCTCGATGACGCGGCCGGGGAGTGGCGGGTTGTTGATGCGGATCGGGCTGAATCGACGCGATATGAGGGGAACCTGATGCTGCCGTTCAAGTCGGGCGGGCAGACGAAGCGGGTTCGCGTGATTGCGTATCGGTATCAGCCGGCGGCGGCGAAGGCGCGCGGGCTGGCGGAGAATTTGTTCTTCTACTTCCGCGATTATTGCACGGTGGGCACGGCGACGATCGGCGTGCAGCCGTTGAAGATGGTTTTGTCTGACGAGCAGACGGTGGGCGATTTCCGCTTTCCGAACGGGCGATCGAAGGACATTCGCTATGGGATTGATGTCGACAACAACGGGGCGATGACGGCGGGCGGCGAGTGGTTTGAGGGTAACGGAATCGCGAATGTCGGAACGAAGCAGATTGTGCTGAAGACGGCATCGGCGGACGGTTCGACGGTGGATCTGATGGCGACGGCGCCGGGCATTCGGATGGCGCGGCCTTTTGAGGTGACCGGGATCGACGGCAAGATGGTTCGATTCCCCGAGGACTACAAGAACAAGTTGGTGCTGGTGTTCTTCTGGGCGACGTGGTGCGGGTATTGCCAGAAGGAAATGCCGAACGTCATCGCGGTGGCGAACCAGTTCAAGGACAACAAGGATTTTGAGATTGTCGGCATCAGTCTGGATAAGCCGGGCGGCGAGCAGTTGGTGAAGGACTACCTGAAGCAGAAGGGCATCAACTGGCGCCAAGCGTTTGACAGTATGCAGTTCACGGGGCCGGTGCCGAAGCAATACAAGGTGTCGTCAATTCCTTCGCTGTTTCTGGTGGATACGGCCAACATGACGATCGTGGCGGATGGGGGAAGTTGCCGCGGTCCGCAGTTGGCACCGACGATTACTAATTCACTTGCAGCGCGCGGCGCGAAGAAATGAAGAATTCGCACCGGGAAAGCCCTTAATGCTTTAACGCTCGTTTGGGTAAGCACTTAAGTGCGATATTTCCATTTTGTCCACCGTTAGCACGCATATTCGCCACAGTCGTTAAAATTGGAACTTTTCAATTGCGGCAGGCATTTGTGCCGACTATACTTGCGTCCGGCTTAGGGCGGGAGCCAATCGCGCTCTAACCCTTGCTAAATGGCTTCTTTCCCCTCCGGAAAGCACCCGTCCGCCTCGCGCGGCGGGTGTTTTCTTTTTGTAGCACACCGTTTTTGTTGCCATCGCACAGTTCGAGAGAATCAATAGCGGACGTTGAAGTCGGCGAACTCGCCCTGGGCGGGCTTGGTTGTTTCGCGGCATCCGCGGATGTGACTCTGGAAAACGGAGCGCAACTCGCTGATGAAGGCGTTGATTTCGGTGTCGGCGCCTTCGACTGCCAGCTCGACGTCGCCGTCGGGCAGGTTTCGGACGAATCCGCGGACGGCAAATCGCCGCGCGAGCGACGCGGTGGTGGCGCGGAAGCCGACGCCCTGGACGCGCCCGGAGAAGACGATGTCTCGGCGTTGATTCATCGCGAAGGCGGCCTCTCGCGCGACTCGGTGCGGCGGTTGCGGATCGAACGTCCGGCGATTATCAGTAGTTGCGGACGGACGGACAAGTCGTATCGCCGTCCGATCCGAATGTGGAGTTGTTGATGTATAAGAAGAAGAAGCTCGCCAAGAAGAAGCAGCGCAAGAACGTCATCCGGTTGAAGAACAAGCGCCGCTCGCGCCGCAAGTCGCCGTCGTCGAAGTAGCCTAGCGGCGAGGTCAGTCGCCGGCCGCGGTGATCTTGACGGTTTGAGCGCGCGCGGCGGCCGACTTGGGGATTTCAAGCTCCAGCACGCCGTTGCGGCAACTGGCGCGGATCGCGTCGGCCTGCACATCGGCCGGCAGGTCGATTTCGCGACCGAACGAGCCGTAGCGGCACTCGCTTCGCATGGCTGAGCGCGGGTCGGACTTATCGCGCGGATTGGGTTTCGTGCCGCGAATGGTCAGCTTCCGGCCCGCCACCGACACGTCTATCTGATCGGCTGTGAGTCCGGGCACTTCGACGCGCATGCGGAACGCGCCGGGCTCGTCCGTCATATCTACGGGCGGGGCCCAGTCGTGGCCGTCGAGTGGGGGCGTGCTTAGTCCGCCATGCCAGAATCGATCGATCAGCCGATCGAACTCGCCCTGCAGATCGCGAATGGAGAAGACGCCCTCGCGCGAAAACGGATTGATCGACATGAGATGCTCCCTTCCGTCGGTGGATCAGGCGCCGGCGGCCTTCAGCTCGGGCCAGCGACGAAGCTGCTTCATCTGAACGGGGCCCCAGCCCGGAACCAGCACTGACGAACCCGAGCGAACCTCGAACCACGGCGAGGCGGCTGATGCAGCGACCAGATGAAATGTCTGGGCGGGCGTTCCGCCCTGCCCCAGCAGGACGCGAACGTCGCCTGAGGGCGAAGTGGCCACATCGACCACCAGCACGGCGTGGCCGGGCCGGCCCGGGCTGACGAATACGTCGCCGGGTTGGATGGTTCCATCGGTTACGGGCTGTGTGTCCTGATGCAGACTGTAGATTGAACTGTACTTAAAGAGCGATTCCATGAAGCCGGTGAAGGCGGTTCGCGAATCGTCATGCGAATCGGTCTGGTTCCAGGTGACGTTCCGGCCGCTGACCGTCGGCCGCGCGCCGGCGCGATAGCGCGACCACTCGAAGGGCTGGCCGTTGGTGAAATGAAAACGAATGGCGTCGCGCGGGGCATCGGCCCAGAGATATTCGCTGCGCAGGCGGAGGACGATGTTGGCGGCGTTGAGCAGGTTGCCGTTACCGGGCTGCAGATCGATCACGGCGGCGAGTTGCGGGGAATTGCCGGCGATGACGGCCTTCTTGTTGCCAGCCAGCACGGCGGTGCCGGTCGGTCGAACGGGCAGATTCCGCAACCACTCGCCGAAACTTCGCGGGGCGACCTGGACGCGGGTGAAGTCGGCGGGCGTTGCGATGCGGCGCTCCAAGGGCGCATAGACCTTGGCAGACTGGCGCGAGAGCCAGGCGTAGTCCGAGGCGCGCTGCGCGTCGCTGCGCGCGGCGATGGGATCTTTCAGCGGGGTTGCGAGTGCCGGAACGGGCTGGGGGCTGGTGCGCGGCTTGGCGACGAGGACAACAACCAGCAGGGCGGTCAGAGCAATCCAGATGGTTGGGTGGCTTGGAAATGGCTCGCCGCCCTTGCGTGCGGGAAGACTTGCGAGCATCGCGGTACTCCTGACATTCGGATTGTAACGTGGTTGGAGCGGTCGGCCAGTCAACGCGACATCGGAATGGCGAGCGAGGCGTCGTCAGCGGCTTGCGTGGCGGGAATGGGGAGGCCCACGGGCGCGGCGCCCGCGTTGGCGTTGGCGACAGCCGGGCTCGTTTCGCCGGTCGGGTCGCGCTGCTTGAGCATCGCGAGCCGGTCGAGCTGCGCTTTCGCCTCGCGGCTGGAGGGGTTGAGCGACAAGGTGTGTTTGAAGGCCTCCTCTGCGGCGGCGTAGCGTTTGTTGGAAGTGAGGATCAGGCCGACGTCGTAAAAGGCGACCTCGCGCGGCACGACTTTTTCGAATTCGGCCACGGCGGCTTCGGTCCGGTTGGTCTGGGCCAACACAGCGCCGAGGTTCATGCGTGCACGCTTGTACTCCGGGTTGAGGGCGAGGGCCTGCTTAAAGGACTGCTCGGCCTTGGGCAATTCGCCGCGCAGGACGTAGCAGAATCCAAGATTGTTGTGCATGTAGGCCTTGTCGGGCTGAATTTCGATGGCGCGCATGAAGGCCTTGAGGGCGTCGTCGTAGCGTTGCAGGCGGTTGCAGGCGATGCCGAGGCGGGTGTAGGCCTCGACGTTGTTGGGCTCGACTTTGATGATTTCGCGATACTGTTCGACCGCGCCGACGAGGTTGCCTTCATTTTCGAGCATTCGGCCGGCTGACAGGCGGGTGGTGGCGTTTATGTCGGGCGCCGGGCTCTCCTTGGTGTCGGCCGCGTCGGGCGTGTCAGACTTGACCTGAGTGGTTTCTTTTACGTGCGTGTTGCGATCGAACAAATTGCATCCGCCCGCGGCGACGCACGCGCCAAAGAGCAGGGCCAATCCGCGAAGTACCAGTCCCAGTCGTTCGCTCATCCGCCGCCTCCGCCACCGCCTCCCCCGCCGCCACTTCCTCCACCGGAGCCACCATTGCCAACGCCGCCCGAGATATCCAATGGCACAATGTCTGACTCGGATGTGTTGGTCTTGGCTGAGCGGCTCAGCATCTGCTTGCGCCGCACGATTGCTTCATCGGCGGTCATTCCGCGGCCGCCCGGCAGGCCGGTCACGACAGCGATGCGGCTGTCATCCGGCACGTATTCGTTCACAAACGATTCGGCGGTCTGGAGCCGCGCGGCGATGAGATCGCCGTCGCTGAGTGACGTGTCGAACATCAAGGTCCCGCCGTGGCCGGCCAGAAGCTCGGCATAGCGCTCCAACCGCGCCCGGCCTGTTCCGTTCAGGTCGGCGGTGTGGGGGACAAAGTGCAGGTCGGTGATGCTCATGTCGGAGATGAGGGCCTGGTCCTGCATGTAGTCAAAGTTGGTGTGTATGTCGGGTTGGCGGACTGAGGCGCCCTGGGGCGGGGCGTTAAGTCGGGCCGGCTCGGGAGGGCAGCCCACGACGGCGGTCAGCAACAAGGCGGTCAGCAGGCAGATGGCGCGTGGCACTGAGATTCGATCCTCGGCGGGTCTCGCGCCCGGCGTCGGTCGACGCGGCGCGGTCTACGGAGTTATCGGCATGGCGATCGACGCGCGGGCAGTCGGCCCGGCCTGGCGTGAAGGGTGGGTCGTCAGCGCAGCGCAGGAATTGCCGGGATGGCGAGGGCGAGCGGGCTACGGTGCGGGGTCTTCGCCGCCGTCGTCTTCGGAGTCGGCGGGCTTTGATGCGGCTGACGGACGCCGATAGACGCCGCCGCTGTCGGTGGCGAGCTTTTGAAGCGCGGCATTGTCGTCGGAGCCGAGCCAGATGACGTTCATTTTCGCGGGGGTGTCGTGGAGCAGCTTGCCGAGGTCCTGCATGAAGGCGTCGTCGAACGGGCGCGATGCTACGAGAAAGAGCTGGCGCGGACGGAGCTCAAGGGCGTGAAGCATTGCGTCGCCGCCTTTGGCGGGATCGGCGCGTCCGGCTACGAGGCGCGTGAGAAACTGTTCGGCGCGAGAAGCGGAGTCGGCCTTGCCGCCGGTCGCGACGCGCCCGTCGGGATAGGCCGTCACCGAACCGCCGCGCATTCCGACGATGGCGAAGGATTGGTTCTCGCCGAGAGAGCGGATGAAGGCCCCGATTGCCCGCTGCATTTCGGGCCAGCCATCACTCTTGAGGGCCGAGGGATCGATGACGATCGCGATGGCCGGGTCGGCGCATTCGATGTCGAGCAGGCGGGCGATGGCACGTCCCTCGGTGAGCGGGGCGTTGACGCCGCCATAGGAGAGCTCGAGGCGGATCATTCCTTTTCCGGTCATGTGCGCAAGGTCGGTCTCGGCCGAATCGGCGTCTTTGCTCACGTCGTCGGCGACGCCGGACTTGCCGGCGGTGCGCAGGGCGGCGCTCCATCGCCGCAGGGCCGCGGCGCGAAGGGCCTGATTGGCGCGGCGGGCGCTGTCGCGTTGATTTTCCGGGATCCAGTTGTCAATTTCCTCGCCGATTTGAGCGCTCAAGGCCGCCGCGGCGACATATTCGCCGCGATCCATCAACGCGCGGCAGCGCTCGAGGCGCGAGAAATAGTCGTATGGAATCGATCGGGCCGCGGTCCGCACGCGTGGCAGCAACTGGAGCGCGCGATCGGCCCGGCCGCCGCGCCGATAGGCGGCCGCCTGCCACAAGCGGGCACTGGCCGCCAAGCCTGGGTCGGCGGCATCTATGTATCCGGCGAGACCGCGACAGGCCTGCAAGAGTTTGTCGGCGGCGGCGGCGCTGGGCGCGGTTGCAGTGGGAGGAATTTCTGCGGCTGCGATGGCGGAGTAGACTTCGGCGAATGCCCGCGCCTGGGCGATTCGTTCGCGAAGCGCTTCGGAGTCGGCGTTGTCCTTGCCGGTACCGAGTTTCTTGGTGGCAGTGTTCAGCAGTTCGATTGCGGCCGGAGTTCGCTGTGCGATCCACTTGCGGTCTTCAGGCGTCGCGATGTCGAGGATTTCCCGCGAGAGGGCGGGCTCGATCTGCCGTGCGAGTATGAATTCGGCCGCGCTCACGCATGCCTCCGGGCTGCCATCGGCCGCGGCGCGGACGAGGTCGGCGGTGCGGCGTGCTGTTCGCGCGCGGAGTGCTGATTCGGAGAGCGATTTCTCGTCGATCGAGATTTCGGCGAGGCCGGTGAGCACTTCGGCCTGCGTCGTGGGCGGCTCGCCGGCTGTGGGGATACCGCCGGCGGTCGGGGTTGTGGCTCCGTCCGCGAGGGTCGGGCTGGAAACCGAGAAAATGATCCAAAAGGCCCCCCAAGCTGTCCGAATGGCCGTTTGCATCGTATAGACCGTAGTCGAACCGAGGGGCCCCGGCAACGCCTGCGGCCAGGCGGGCGAGTCCCTCAAGTTGATTCCGCCCGGCCGCCGACGATAAAGTGGATTGAGTCCTTGCATCCTCGCCCGGAGGTCGTTCCCCATGCTGCGTCAGGGGGCATTCGCCAAATGGTCTCGCCGATTGCTGCCCGTGGTGGCAGGACTTCTGATTTCGGGCTGCCAGGCGGTGGGCCTGCTGGCCGGTGACCCGATCGCATTTCCGTTGCCCAACGCGCCGGGCTTCACGCTTGAGAATCTTCGCGACATTCAGCGCGACCCCACCACGACGACCGACGAAAAGCGCGCGCTGATCCGCGACGCGATCGGCGTTCCAGACGACCCGGATGGCAATCGCATCGCGAACTTTCTGCTGAACCTGTTTGTTCCGTGACCGCACCGGGCCCGGCTTAGGCGGGCTTATGCGCTGCGACTCAGCCGGACGAAGCAGAGCTCGAAGCGGTCTTTGACCTGTTGCATGTTGGTCGGGCGATTGCGCCGCTCGGGCGCGAGGCAATCCTCTATTAGTTTGATCACCGCGGGATCGACGGCGGCTTCGCCATCGAGGCGGCGCGTCGTTCGGCGATCGAGCGTGATTTTTCCGTCGCGGCGGACGCTGCTGTCGTTCAGCTCGGTCTGGGCGGGACGGCCGAGCAGGATGAGATGAAGCGATGCGCCGAGGGCGAACACGTCGGTTCGTCCGTCGAGCGGTTCGCGATTGACCTGTTCGGGGGCGATGAAATCGGCGGTGCCCTGGATTCGCTCTTTTACGTGCATCATGGGGCAGCTCTGACCAAAGTCGATCAGCGTCGGCCTGCCATTTGCGGCGCAGAGCACGTTCTGGGGCTTCAAGTCGGCGTGCACGAGTCCGCGTGCGTGAAGATCGCCCAAGCCAGCGGCGACGTGCCAGCAGACCTTCAGGATGTTTGCGACGGAGTTGGACTCGGCCCACTGACCGAAGGGGACACCCTCGACATAGTCCAAGAGGAGATAGGCATCGGTGGCCCGCAAGAGCTTGCGATTGACTCCGAACTCGACGGATTTGCGCAGGGCGCGGTGGGCATTCAGCCGGCCGACATCAAATTCGTTTCGCATCTGGCGGAGCTGGGACTCCCAGTTGTCGGCGTCGGCAACGATGGACTTTTTGCAATAGAGCTGGTTGGTGGCGAGGTGTCGCACGAGCGTGACGCGCGCGTTGGCCTTGCCCAACTCACGAACAGTGACGAGATCGTCGGCGATTCGGCTCATTCCCGCTCTCAACAAACGAACAGCCGCCAGCAGTGTTTCAGCCGGCGGCGGATCGCGAGCCCGGGGCATATTGGTGCCAGGCCCTACGACGGCGGCTCGTGCGGCGGGTCCTCGTTCGTCCGCACGGACCGCGGATCGTTTTTGTTCAGAGCATGTCTCGTCCGGGATTGACTTCGCTGACCGGCGTCGGGAGGAGGATAATATGAACGAGACCAAGGCTCGCAATAAACCCGACGTGTCGGCAGCCGGCTGACCCCGCCAGGGGGGGCCAGATTGGATTCCGGACGCGGGACGCTCTGAAGCTCGGATTCCCGCGATTCCTTGCCACCCCCAGAATAGGGCGACCCAAAGTGTCCGCCCATCTTTGGGGCTGGATGGTCAGGCGGCTGACGTGGGGGGCGTGAGGGGCAGGGCTTCGACGGCCTTTAACTCGGGGAATTCGTCGTCTTTGGAGGTAGGTCCGAGTTCGGCTACGCGGCGGCCCGCAGGAAGGACGCGGCTCTGCCAGGAGCTGATTGCCTTGTTGTAGCTGGTCGTGGCGCGTTGCAGGTTTTCTCCGACGTTTGAGAAGTGCTCGGCGTACTTCACGATGCGCTCGAAGAGTTCGCGGGCGGCGTCGGCGATTTGCTGGGTGTTGGCGGCGACTTCCTGCTGTTGCCAAGTATAGGCGACCGTTTGCAGGAGGGCGATCAGCGTGGTCGGCGTGGCGAGGATGACGCGGCTGCGGATGCCGTCTTCGATCAGCTCGCGGTCGTTTTCAAGCGCGGCGCTGAAGAACGATTCGCCGGGAAGGAACATGACGACGAAGTCGGGAGTTTCGTCGAACTGATTCCAGTACGCCTTGCTTGAGAGGGATTGCATGTGTCCGCGGACTGCGCTGGCGTGCTTTTGCAGGGAGAGTTTGCGTGTGTCGTCGTCGGTGGCTTCGGTGGCATTGAGGTAATCGAGCAGCGGGGTTTTCGCGTCGACCACGACTGTGCGGCGGCCCGGCAGAGTTACGGTCATATCGGGGCGACGGCGGCCTTCGTCGGTGTCGGTTGAGGGCTGGGCGATGAAGTCGCAGTGGGCCGACATGCCGGCGAACTCGACGACGCGCTGCAGCGTGATTTCTCCCCAGCGGCCGCGGACCTGCGGGGCACGCAGGGCGGTCACCAGCTTCATGGTCTGGTCTTGCAGCTTCTGGTTGGCGGCGCCCATCAGGTCGAGCTGCGTTTTGATGCCCTTGTAGGCCCCCTCGCGAGTTTTCTCGAGTTCGTTGATCTGCTTTTCGTACTTCTCCAGGGCTTCCTTGAGTGGTTTGACTTTTTCCTCGGTTTGTTTTGCGAATGATTCGGTGTTGCTTTTGAGGGCTTCGGCGGACAGTGCGGTGAAGGCGTCTTTCAGTTTCTTTTCGGCTTCTGACAGCAGCGAACGCTGTTCGGCAATCGAGTCCTGCGACGCTTTCAGTCGCGTCTCGGCGGCCACGCGGCGCTGCTGTTCGTCGGCGAGTGTTGTTCTGAGTTGCGCGAGGTCCTGCCCCAGGCCGTCGGTTTGTCGGCGCAGCTCTTCCATTCCGCCAGCCAGCGTGCGGCTGCGGCTGGTGGCCCAGAGCCACGCCACCAGCGCGCCGATCAGCAATCCGACGAGAAAGAACACCGCTTCGAGCATGGCGAACTATCGGCCTCCAACCATGAAGCCATGATAGCCGCGCGGCTAGAACACGCGATACTTCAGCTCGCCCTTCTTCATCAGTGAGAGGATTTCGCGGATTTCGTCGATGGCTTTCGAGAGCCGGTCGGTCGTGAGCACCATCGACTCGTAGAGCCGGTTGTCGTTGAGGAAGAGGCCGGCTGTTCCTTTGCCTTCGTTCATCAACACGAATGTTTTCTGGGCGGTGGTGAGCAGGCGGTCGGCCGAGTCGGCCACGTCGGCGAGTTTTCGGCTGCTGGTGTCGACGTTTGTCTTGACGGTGTCGAGGGTCTGGTCCCACTTGACGAGCGAGCCGCGAAAGTCTCTGGTCAGCAATGCAAACTCGTCACTTGTGCGGCGCACGTTTGCCATCGTGGCCGCGAAGTTTTCCTGGTTGTGCGGGTCGGAGACAATCATGTTCAGGCCTTTGAGGGTTGTGTCGAGGCGCTGCACGGCCGTGTAGAGGTTGGCGGTGAGTTGTTGGGCCTTGTCGCGATCGACGTCATCGATTGAGCGGACGTCGAGCAGGCGGTGCATGTCGGCAGCGACTGGCGTCAGGGCGTCGGCCAGCCGGCCGATTTGTTCGGTGGCGGTGGTGAGCGTCGTTTGCATTTGCGGCGGCAGGAGCTGGTCGAGCATTGGAACGAGATCGCCCAGGACTTCGCCCGATCCGTTTCGTGGCAACTCGGGGTTGTTGGCGATGTCTTTCGTCACGATCAGTTGGAGTGCCGGTCGTCCGAATCCCATGAGTGATGTCAAGACCTGGGCCTTGGTTCCGTGCGGAAGACCGTAACTGCCCTCGATTGCGACGGCGACGATGAGCCCATCCGCGGGTCGCTTCGGATTGCGGAAATCGATTGAGGTGGTCTGGCCGACGCGTTTTCCGTTGAGCGTTACCGCGGTGCCTTCGCGGAGGGCGGTTGTCGCGCCTTCGGGGAAGATGACATTGACCTTGTAGGTTTTGGCGGACAGGAAGGTGAGGACGTCGCCGAACATCAACACCAGAATCACGAGCACGCCGAGGCCGCCGAGGGCAAAGAGTCCCACGATCACATTTTGCCTGCGTTCGTTCATTGCGGGTTCCTTTCGATCCGGCCGCGGGCGGCGGACGGGGGCAAATCAGTCTTCGAGCGCTGCCAGGTCTTCCGGGGACGCGCGGCCGTCGACGAAGCGGCGGATGCGGGGATCGTCGGTCGTTTTGAAAAATTCGGGCGGTCCGTCGGCGATGATCTTGCCGCGTTCGAGCATGACGATTCGGTCGCCGACTTTGTAGGCGCTGGTCATGTCGTGCGTGACCACCACGCTCGTTACGCCCAGCTCGCGTTGTAACTTGAGGATCAGTTCGTTGATCACGTCGGATCGCACCGGGTCCAGGCCGGTTGTCGGTTCGTCATAGAGAACGACGTCCGGCTCGAGGGCGATAGCGCGGGCGAGGGCCACGCGTTTTTTCTGGCCGCCTGAGATCTGGGCCGGACGCTTGGGCTGGAGGCCCTCGAGGCCGACCATTCGCAGCTTCTCGGCGACGATGGTTTCGATTTCTTCCTTCGATTTGTTGGTGTGCTCAGTCAGCGGAAAGCCGACGTTTTCGCCGACTGTCAGCGAATCGAACAAGGCACTCATCTGGAACAGGAAGCCGAATCGCTGGCGATGGACCGCGAGGTCGGATTCGGGCAGATCGTCGATGCGCTTTCCGTTGAAGAACACTTCGCCGCGATCCGGTCTTAACAACAAAATGATGTGCTTAAGCAGCACGCTCTTTCCGGTGCCCGACTCGCCGATGACCACGGTCGTCTTGCCCTTTTCGAGGGCGAGCGACACGCCGGCGAGGACGCGCAGCGAACCAAAGCGCTTGTAGACGTTGCGCAGCTCGATCATGGCCGGTTCGCTGTTCGGCGTGTGTATAGCCGGCCGGGTTTGTTCGCGGGGATCAGTCATCGTCTTCAGGATGGACACGTCCGCTCCGGGATTCTAGAGCAGCGAGCGAAAGCCCCAGATTCGGGTGGAAATCGACTGCAACAACACGGAGATGAAGAAGTCCATGACCAGGATGGCGACGAAGCTGGCGACGAACGCGTCGGTGCAGGCGCGGCCGACTCCCTCGGCGCCGGCCCGGCAATGAAAGCCCTTGTAGCAGCTCACTAATGAAAGAACGCCGCCGAAGGCGAAGCTCTTCGCGACGCCGCTGAAAACATCAAACGCGCTGACGGCCGATCGCGTGTATTCCCAGTATGGTCCGCTGTCGACGCCGGACATTACCACCGTGACGAGCCAGCCGCCGAGCGAACCCATCACGTCGCAATAGAGCGTCAGCACGGGGGTCAGCAGGAAGCAGGCCAGGAATCGGGGAACCACCAAGAAGCGGATCGGATCGGTTCCCATGCTTCGCAGGGCGTCGATCTGCTCGGTTACGTTCATGGTGCCCAGCTCGGCCGTCAACGAGCCGCCGATCCGGCCGGCGATCATGACGCCGGCGAGCACGGGTCCCAGTTCGCGCACGACCGAGAGATTGACCACGCCGCCCATCTGCTCTTCGAGGCCGACGGCGCGGAACTGCTCGATGGCCTGAACCGCCAGCACCATGCCGACGAAGCTGCCTGTGATGAGGATGACAGGGAGGGAACGGACGCCGACGTCCATGCTTTCGGCGAGGACGAGCTGCCAGGTGCGGGCCGAACCGCTGGCGTGCAGGAGCCATCGAAGCGTCTGGCCGGTGAATTTGAAGAAACGACCGAAGTCCGCCAGCGCGTCAAGCGTGTGGTCTCCGGTGCTGGCGATGAAATTGGCGACACGACTCGACAAGGCGACCGTCCCTGTGCCTTATACGCGCCGCGTTTGTAGCCGTTGCGTCGCGGGGTGTCAATTTGGGGGCCGTCCGGCGGGCGTCAGAGAGGCAGATTGGACGGCGGCTTGCTGATGATTGCCGCCGCCTGCCAGTCGTAATGCGATCCGTTACTGTCGATCGACTGGCTGCCGGACGAGATGTTCAGGTTCCCGTCCAACGGAATCGTGATATTGAACGGGTGATTCTTATACCAATAACTGCCGTAGATTCCCGCACGCTGCACGACGGAATACGGTGGCGGGGCGACAAAGTTGATGATGCTGCCCCACGTCTCGGCGACGTGATTAACGATCAATTTGTGACTCTCGGGCAAGATCCACGCTCCGGCGCTGAAGTACTCGTCCAGCCCGTCTGTACTGTCCGGTGCGTACGTCGGTGATACCGCGTTCGGGCTCAACGTGAATTCGCGCGGCGTGGCATCCGTGGTCCAGCCGTGGCCGGTCACCGCGTCAAAGGAGAACGTCGCCCCGCGCCGTCCCATCGTTTGCTGGCCGCCTTCCGTTACGTTCTTTTCAATCTCATACCGCACCGGCGAGACGTCGGCCCGCAGTCGATACCGCCATGTCATGTCCCATTCACAATCGCTGCACACCTTGGGCGTGAACGGGTGCCGGCTGCATTTCACCGTCATGTCCCACGCCGAAATCCAACGCTGATTGCTCCGCCGTCCGTCCACTTCGACATACACTTCGCCGACGTCGCCGCGTTGCAGTGTGCAATAGATCAGGGTTGGACTCCAGCCCGGCCCCGACAGCGATCGTTCGCTGCCACCCACAAACACTTTGCCCGGCATATCGCCGAAGTCGCCGGAGAGGATCAGCCGATCGTTTATTTCGTCCACCGCGACTGCCTCAATCCCCGGCCGAATCTGGCCGCCGGGCGATCCGCGGACCTTGAGTTGCTTCAGCTGCGCCGCGCTCGCCGCGATTGGCTGGCCCCAAAAGTCGAAGTCAATCGACGTATCGATCGGCTGGCCGTTGCGTCGCCGGACGGTTCGCATCGCCCCCATGACGGCGTCCAAATTGAACGGCCGCTGCGGGGGATTGCGGATCGGGCCAACCGAATTTGCTCCGGTGAGGCGATCGAACAGAAACTTCGTCGTCAGGGCCGAGTCGCCGTCATTCGTCGGGGCTGACCAGCCGAGGTAGTAGTCGGCTCCCTGCATCTGGCATGCGGCCGAGGCGAGATTGTCGGCGCTTGAGCACGCGTCGATGTAGACGATCGAGTGCGGATTAGGCGAGCTGTTGGTTGATTTGAAGTGCCAGCCCATCCGCGAATCACGAATGAAATTCTCCGTGATCGCTACGTGCCGCTCCAGCGTCGGACGGTTGTTGGGCCCGCGGTTCCATTTCCCGACTGCGTACACCAGCCGCCCCGCGCGAAAATCGGGTCGATACTGATTGATAATCTCGTTCGTCAGCGGTGTCGTCGTCCACAGCGCGAAGTGGTCGAGCCCGTCGATCGCGATCGATGTCGTGGGGGCCGGCGTGTCGACTCCCGGATCGGGATCGGGGGTGATTTGCAATCCGGAAATCGTTCCCAGCCGGACGCGCATGCCATGGGTCGACAAATAGAAGATGCCGTCACCGTTGAGACCGATCAGGTTCGGCAGGGATGCTTCCAACTGGCTGATCTGGTAGCCCGAGTTTTCGATCCACGGCTTGATTTGCGGAATGACGTTGGTGTACCAGTTGCCCATTCCGTTGAGCAGCCGGGCCTTCTTCGGATTCGGAACGCGCGCGCTCGCTTCCCACGTCGGCTTGGCCCGCGCCGTCGGGGCGTCCGAGACGTCGTCGCTCAGCTCGCCCAAGTCGCGGTTGTTGTAGACGACGAGTACTTCGCCGTCCGCGAACTTCGCGTAGGCGCCTCCATCGTATTCTTCGGCGAGCGACACACCGGGCATCGCCGAGAGCTCGTTCACGACTCGCGCGATGTCGACCGCTCCGTCATCCGCCATCGCAGCATCGACGATGTTCTGTGCCTGCTCAATGTCCGCCAGCCGCTGTTCGTCGTTGACGTCCGAGACCGGCGGCGCGGTTCCGCAGGTAATGCCGCTCAGGAGAATGAGTGCTGCGATCAGTGTCAGTGCGAGCCGTGGCATGTGATAACCTCCCAGCGCCGGCCGAAGAGGACCGCTCCAGCCGCCGCCCAAGTGTTTGCGTATTCAGTTTATCAGTTTTGGCTGTCGCGGGTCAAACTGCGAGTGGCGAGCGGGGAGTCGATCATTCTCCGCTCATGATTCCTTGATTGGATGTGCCAGGACCGGACTTGCAATCCAGGGCATCGTCACCTGGTCGGCTTGGGAGGCAGGCGCGCGGGGAATTTTTCCATTAGCAGACGCACGCCCTCTTCCACTTTAGCGGTTCGTTTTTCAGGCGTGTCGGAGTCTTCGAGGCGCGACGTTGCTACTCCGCGCCAGATGAGTTTTTTGGTTCCGATCTCGAGGACTTCGACGATGAGCGAGCCCTCCTGCGTCATCTCAATGTGGGGATTGGATCGGCTGTCGGCCTTTTCGCGGCGGGTCACGCGATAGCTGATGGCGAAATCGGGCGGGTCGTTTCCGGCCGGCGAGAAGCCCTTCTTCGCCAAGCCGGCGGTGAGCTTACTTTCGATCAGATCACCGAGGCCTGCGGGATAGTTCTGCTGGGCCGTGCTCTTTTCGGCCCAGACGTAGTGCGAACCCAACCCTTGGAAGGTGATTCCGGGGCCGTAGGAGCTTGATACGGCCACGTAGCCAGCAGCGCAACCGGTCAGGCCGAGCAAACCCGTACAGATGAGAACCGCGGACTTAGACACCGATCGTTGCCAAGTGTTCATGGTCCCGATGTTAGCCGAGATTTCGCCGCCGGACGACTTCGCTGGTCAGCCCTTTTTTCGCTTGTACTTGAACGTGCCAACGTGCGACTGGCCGTCTGCTTTCCAGTTCCAGTCCTGCGTGAGGTGATCGGCGTCGATCAGGGTGAGTTTCAGGCCTTCCATGTGGCCGGCATCGGGTTTGGAGAGGTTTGAGACGTCGACGAACTCGAAATCGAACTCCTTCGGTGCGTCGCCGGTCGGCTTGCAACGCATGCGCGGCTGGTTACCGGCGCCGCAGTAGTGAGTCGCGAGGAGCGTGTCGCCGTCGAGGTGGTAGACGGTCACCATTTCGGTGGCGTCGGGCGAGTTGAGGCGCTCGAGCAGGCAGGTGCCGTTCGAGATCAGCTCGTAGGAGAGCTTCACTTTCGCCTTGTCGTAGCGCGTCCCGTCCCACTTGCCAACGAGGGTCTTGAGCTTGTCGAAGGCGGCCTCGGCTTTGCTCGGCGTTACTTTTTCCGACGGCTTTTGCTTGCCGCTCATTCCGCAGGCCGACAGCAGCGCGATTACCAACATGATTCGCTTCATGGTCGTTTTCCTTTGCTCGCCAATTCGCAGGTTATCGATCAAACAACTTTGACATCAGGATTTCGTAGTTGTGCGTCAGCTTCGTTACTTCATCGTCGCTGAGGCCATAGGTTGAGATCCAGAGGTTTGCCTCGGGCTTCATCAGCGGGAAGCAGCCGCTGTCGATGCGGGCACGCAAGTAGGCGTTGTTCCACTCGGATGCGACGGCGGCGAAGTCTTTCGGTGGATTCCAGAATAATACCGTGCCGGTTATCCGGTCGCCCGCGGCGGTGCGGATGGTGTAATGGGCGCCCTCCTTCGCGCTATCGAGCGATCCTTCGGCGAGGAGGCCTTCGCGGCCGACCAGTCGGGTCCAGGCCTCTTCCGGGGAACAGGTGATGAATCGCCGGCAGGTGACGATGTTTCGCGGCTTGCCGCGGTGATGCTCGAGATAGAGCCGCAGGCCGCGCAACTCGGACTCCCAGCCGCGAACCGTGCCGTCAAACTGGTTGTCCCATGCAGGGTGCGAGCTGAAGCCGGAATGGACGATTCGCAGAACCGTCTTGCCGCCCCTGGCTTCGAGGTAGTAGTCGCACGCCACCTGGAAGGGGACCGGGAACATTTCCTTGCCGTCCGGGCCTTTGGTGCCGGGCGGGATGGGCTCGCAGTAGATGAGCTTGAGGTGTTTGTTTGGCTCCCATTCCGCGATGGGGGTCTCGAACTGATATTCATTTTTCCAGGAGGTGAAGATCGCGCCACCCTTGCCCGGCTTCACGCGGGCTTCGAGCGGAAACCAGCGTGTCAATTCTTCGGCGTCGGTGATGGCCTTCCAGACCTGCTCGATTGGCGCGTCGATCACGATCGAGGTTTCGATGCCGCGCGGCTTATCGACCGGCGGCGAGGCGGGGCCGGTGTTCGGGGTTGTCGTGGTACTCACGGTGTTTCTCCTTTCTGGGGTTTGGGCAGATCGTTGCCGTCTTCATCTTTGGTGATGGCCGGGTAGGCGCCGACGTAGAACTTCATCAGGCGGCCGGCCGGTGCCTGTTCGTCGTGATACTCGGCGGCGAGTTGCGCGACGGTGGCCGACAGGCGTTCGGTGAAGGCGTTTCGCGCGGCGGCGTCGGCGAAGCGGACGTCGACCTGGAGGGTGAACGTCGCGAGTTTCTGGTTGGCCTTGTCGGCGCGACGCTGCAGGACGGCGAGGTCGCTGATAGTTCGCGCGGCGACGGCGACCTGATACGCAGACGAAAGCTTGTCGGCGACGCGGCTGGGGTCGGTGGCCAGTGATCCGAGTGCGGCCGGGCTGATGACGTAGCTGCGAGCGGTGGCACAGACGAGGCGTTCGAGGCAGTTGCCTTTGCGACGCCTTTTGATTGTTCGCACCAGGCCGGCGCGTTCGAGTTCGCGGAGGTGGTAGTTGAGTTTTTGGCGTGGGAGCTTCATGCGGCGGGCGAGGCCGGCGGCGGAGTCGGGTTCGGCGAGATTTTCGAGGAGTCGCAGGCGGAGGGGGTGGAGGATGGCGGCCGCCTGGCGGGGGCCTTCGATTGTCCTTGCGGGAACGGCACTCATGGGGTGTACAATACAACCGACTAATTAAGATGTCAAGAAAAAAATAATTGTCGGTAGATTGTTTTCACAAGTCGAGCAGCGGTACGGTCCTGCGGTGCGATTGCGAGGTCCGGCCGGGCGGATTTTCGAACAAAACAAAACGCGGGCTCGTATGATAGATGTGTTGCGAAACTCCTTTTTCCATCATGCCAAAGGAGGTATCGAATGAACATTCACTATACGGGTCGAAACGTCCGGGTTGACGGAGCGATGAAGCAATTCGTCGAACGACGTCTTGAGTATTCCATTGGGCGGTTTGCGCGGCGCATTACCGACGTGCATGTCAGATTGGCGGACCTGAATGGTCCGCGCGGCGGTGTTGATCAGCATTGCCGCTTGACGATTCACCTGCATCCGCGCGGAGAGCTTTTGGTAGAAGACTGCGCCGTTGACGCCGAGTCGGCAGTTACGCAGGCAGCGGCCCGCGCAGGGCAAGTCGTGCGACGCGAGTTAGACCGGCGGCGCACAGCGCGGACACGTAAGGCCGCGACCGCGGCCTGACGTGATCTAAAATCTGAAGCACACCCCAAGTCGCACCCATTCCGGGCTTGCGTCCGGAATGGCTATCGGGTGATTGAGGAGCACACGCATGCAGCTCAACCTCGGGAGAGTGATTCCCCACTCGTTTGCCGTTGTCATACTTTGTTGCGCTCTGCACGCCGAGGCAGCCGACGACCCACAGGCGTTCGTTGCTAAGGTGATCGATCATTACCGAGGCATGAAGTCCTACCAGGACCGGGTCACCTTTACGACGGAATATATTGGGAAAGACAGCGATGGAGACGACGAAAGCCAGACGAACGAAAGCATGGCATCGCTCTGTTTCAGTTCTCCCAACCGAGTCGCCTACAAGAGTCGTCAGAATGAACTGTACTGTGATGGAAAAACGCTGACGATTTTTTCACCCGATCTCGATCAGTTCATTCAGACCCCCGCACCCGCCAAATTGAATCTGGCCGATCTGCCGGGTAACTCGACGCTTGGATCGCGGAACACCAATCCCGTCCTTGCAGTGGTTGGGAAGCCGGGCGAGGCATTTGACCGACTGTTCCCCAATGTGCAGTCGTTGACCAGCGTGCGTGCCGAGACGCGTGATGGGGTGAAGGGACACCTGCTGGAAGGAGTGCTTTCGGCTCCGTTCGATTCGGACGACCAGACCGCTCCTTTTCGCGCCTGGTTTGACGATCAGCTGCTGTTACGAGAAATCGAGATTGATCTGAAGAATGCGTCTCAAGAGTTCAAATCGCGTCGCGCGGCGCAGGAAGCTGATTCTGACGATGGAAAGCCGGCGTCCCCCCCGGTCGTCGATCGATACCTTATTCACGTCAAATTTGGAGACATCGTCACCAACGCAGATATGCCGGCGGATCGGTTTGAGTTCAAGCCCGAACCGGCGGCGAAGAGAGTCGAGGGATTTGATTGGTCCAGTCGCGGAAGCGCGGCCGACCTGGTCGGGCAGGTCGCTCCCGTTTTTTTCGGAACGGGCCTGGGTGGAAAGGCCATCTCGCTGGCGGAACTGAAAGGTCGGGTGGTCGTGCTCGATTTCTGGGCGACGTGGTGTCACCCATGCGTGGAGGCCATTCCCCACGTTCAAAAACTTGCTGATCAGTTCAAGGGTAAGAGCGTTACCGTGCTGGGAGTTAACCGGGACACCGGCCCCGGCCCGATCGCAGCGAAGAAAGTGCAGCGATTCCTCAACAAGAAGCAGATTACGCTTGAGCAGTTTCTCGACACGGAGGGCGGAATCGCCAAGGCCTACCACGTATCGGGAATTCCCACGCTGGTGCTGATTGATCAGAAAGGCATCATTCGTGATGCGCGGGTCGGCTTCGATGAAGGCGTCGAGGCGTCTTTCGCCGAGTCGATCGACAATCTGTTACAGGGAAAGCCGTTGGCGGCTTCGGCTGACGCAAAGCAATCGGCTGAGGGCGAGGGCAAAGATGACGAAGGCGACGAGGACGAGGATGAATCGGCGACAGCGAACGGCAAGAATGGGGCGAGCTCGCTGGCGAATCTGAACTCGGGTGCGATTGCGCCGACCAAAGGCACGCGAGTCTATTGCAACGGTTACAACGTTCGGTCCTTCGACATCGATGGCGACGGTCGGCCGGAATTCATCTCCACGGGTTTTCAGGGCGACATCATTGTCGTTGATCCTGACGGCAAGCAGAGCAACAGTATTCATCTGAGCAAGACACCAGCCGGTGCGAGCATGTCCTTCGCGCAGCCGTTTCGCAACGGCAAGGAGACGTGGTGGGCCGTCATTTTTTCTCACTATCGCACGGGAATGGATGAACGTTCGGAGGCCGCAGTTTACGACAGCACGGGCAAGAGATTGTGGGCATTCAAGCCGGAGTTGCCCAAGAAACGATCGGGCTCCCTGAAGCTCGCCGCCGGCGACTTGAACGGCGACGGCAAGCCGGAGATCGTGATTGCCTTGACGCACTATAAACGCGTTCCGATGGGCGATCGCTCGTTCTCGCTGGTTGATCAGAAGGCAAACCTGATCATCCTCGATTCTGCCGGGACGCAGCTTGCTCGTCGATTGGTGGGCACACGGGTCGACACACTCGCGATCGCGGCGCCGACCGACCGAACCAAACCGGCCGCGATCCTTTGCTTCGGTGATCAGGGTCTGCAGCGGTTCACATTCGACCTCGAAGCCGCTTCGAGCCAGGCGCGCTGAACCTCGACTAGACGGATCAGTCGCTACCCGGTTACGGCTGGGTCGGCGGCGTCGATTATTTCGATTACTTCGGCGGGGGACTTGGTGCGGATCAGCCGTTCGCGGACGAACTCGCTGAGGGCGATGCTTGCGATTTGATTCAGCAGGAACACTTGCAGGTTTGGTCGATCGATCGGCGTTACGAGCAGGAATACCAGGCGCACGCCTTCGGCGGAGCGCTTGCTGAAGGGGATCGGCTCGGCCGATCGGCCGAACACGAGGGCGGGGGCGCGCAGCATGGGACAGCGCGCGTGAGGGATCGCGACGCCATCGCCCATGTCGGTCGGAAGTTCCTTTTCGCGGGCGAGGGCCAATTCGGCGACGTTCACGCCGGGCGGGAGTCGGTCGGCGGGGATGAGCTTGGCTAACTCGCGAATCGCGGCTTCGGGCGTTGCGGCTTCGAAGTCGAGCAGTACGCCGCCGTTCGCGATCGCTTCCTTGAGGAACAGCTTGGGCAGCCGGGGGTATTCGTCTTCGATTCGGCCGACGATTTCCTCGAGGATGTCTTCGAGCGTGATCAGGCCGATCGGTCGGCCTTGCTCGATCACGACCGCCATGTTTGCGCCGTCGCGCTGAAGCTGTTGCAGCATGCTTTCCAGCGTCTCGGCGGGCCCGGCCACGCGCAGCGGACGGATGAGGCGCTGCCAATCCGTGGGGTTGCCGCCCAGTGTCACGAGATCTTTCGCGAGGAGGTAGCCGACGGGTTTGGCGGCTTTGGCATCGAGGATCGGCCAACGGGAATAGCGGTGTTCGACGACGGCGCGCAGGACGTCTTCGCTGGTGGCGGTCTTGGGTAGGAATTTGACGTCGGGCCAGGGGATCATGGCGTCGCGGACGGTTTCGGTGCCGAGGTCAAATATGTTTTCCAAAACGAGCAGTCGATTCAGCGAAAACTCGCCGCGCGTCTGGGCGGTCGAGAGGAGCATCCGCAACTCTTCTTCGGAGTGGGCCACGTCGCCCTGGTCGGTGCCGAGGCCGATTTGGCGGAGCAGCCAGTTGCTGGCGCCGTTCAGGATTCGCATCGGGAGATAGAAGACGAAGTGCGCCCAGCGCAGGGGGTAGGCGATCGCCAGCGCGCTTTGCTCGGCGCGGCGGAGGGCCAAGCTCTTGGGGGCGAGTTCGCCGATCCAGATGTGCAGGAACGTGATGATGGCGAATGCGGCCACGGCCGAGATCGAATGGCTGACGGCGGGCGACCACCAGTCCGGCAGATCGACGAATGCCTTGATGACGCGGCCGAAGGCCGGCTCACCGATCCAGCCGAGACCGAGACTGGCCACGGTGATTCCCAACTGGGTGACCGACAGGTAGTTGTCGAGATGTTTGACCATCTCACCGGCGAGGCGGGCGCGGCGATTGCCCTCCTTGGCGAGTTCCTCGATGCGCGTCGCGCGGACCTTCACCAGCGCGAACTCGGCCAAGACGAAGAATCCGTTTACCAGCACCAGGAGCAACGCGATCAGCACGTAGATCGGCGTGGTCCAATCCGGCGCGGTTCCTTCCATGTCGCCTCCCTTCAATCGGCCGAGAGTCTATACCGAACGGCTCGCCCGCGTACCGGCGGCATCGACTACCATTTCGGGAGCATGAGCACCGGCGACGAATCCGCTCCTTCGCCCGAACAGCCCGGCCGGCCGCGGCGCCGGAAGCGCTATGCCGGTACGCATCCGCGCCGATTTGACGAGCGCTACAAGGAATTGCAGCCCGGTAAGTATCCGGACATGCATGAGCACATTCGCGCGCAGGGGCGGACGCCGGCGGGTACGCATGTGCCGGTATTGATGGCGGAATCGTTGAAGGTGCTTCGGCCGGTGGCGGGGGAGGTGGTTGCTGATTGCACATTGGGGTTCGCGGGGCACGCTCGGGAGTTTCTAAAGCGAATTCAGCCCGGCGGGCGGCTGATTGGCCTCGATTGCGATGGCGTGCAACTGGAGCGTGCTCGGGCTCGGCTGGCCGAGATGAGCGGGGCGTATTCGTTGCATCGGACCAAGTTTGCCGGGTTGCCGAAGGTGTTAGAACGCGAGCAGGTTCGCGGTGTGGACATTGTGTTCGCGGATCTTGGCGTATCGAGCATGCAGATTGACGATCCGGCGCGCGGGCTTTCGTACAAGCATGACGGCCCGCTTGACATGCGACTGGATGATCGGGCGGGTCGGACGGCGGCGGACTGGCTGGCGCGGGCATCGGGGGGTGAGCTTGCGGGCGCGTTGCGAGAGTTCGCAGACGAACCGGATGCTGAGGTGATTGCCGAGGCGGTCGTTGCGCGGCGGCGCCGGGAAGCGCTTGCGACTACGGGACAGCTTGTCGATCTGGTGCTGGCCGCGAAGGGGCTGACGCGCCGGAATTGGCGTCTGGCCGGCGATTCGCATCCGGCGGCGCGGACGTTTCAGGCGCTTCGCATTCTGGTGAACGACGAGCTGGGGGCTTTGGCGGAGTTGCTGCGTGTCGCCCCGAATTGTCTGAACCCTGGCGGTCGAATCGGCATTATCAGTTTTCACAGCGGCGAGGACCGGCTTGTGAAACGCGCGTTTTCCGCGGGCCGGGAGGGCGGGCTGTATCGTGATGTCAGCGATGACGTTGTGCGCCCCAGCGCCGGGGAGCGGCGTGACAATCCGCGGAGCGGTTCGGCACGGCTTCGCTGGGCGGTTCGAGCCGGGAGCCCCGAATAGCGGCGGCGGGGGGGGGTGGGTACAATCCTGCCGATCTGAAAAAGGCCTTTCCCGGCGGCCCGGGCGTGTTCCGGTAACTTTTGCAGGAAAATATTGACCCCGGAAACCGCTAACTATCAGGGGCAGTGCAGTTTAGTCCTCGTCCTCGTCTAGGAATCGATGAATGGCGTCCAGCGGAAAAAGTAGCACCAAGTATTTCGTCATTGCGGCGGTCGTATTGCTTTTGGTGGGCGGCGGATTCATGTTCCGCGGCTTCAGTCTGGCGAGTTTTCTCGACGGCGAGACGGAGCAGATTTCTCGCGGCGACCTCACCATTCCCATTACCGCCAATGGCTCGATTGATGCGAATCAGCTGATCGAGATGAAGGCCAAGGCCAGCGGCGAAGTCCAGACGATTCACGTCGTTGAAGGCCAGATGGTCAAGGCCGGAGATCTCCTGATCGAGCTGGACCCAGTCGACGAGCAGCGCAATCTCGAACGTGCTGAAGCCACCCTGCAGCGTGCTGAAGCGTCGCTCATGCAGAACAAGATCGCGCTGTCCGAGCAGGAAAAGACCCTTCCACTCAACACCATACGCGCCAACGCAGCCCTGGACGATTCCAAGTCCCGCATGATGGTCGCCGAGGTTGATTGGAAAAAGACCGACGATCTCTACAACCGAAAGCCGCCAATCGCCAGCAAGCAGGAATGGACGCTCCGCAAGTCCAATTTCCAGTCTGCCGAGGCCTCCGTGAAAACCGCGGAGGCGAACTACGAATCAGCCCAGGTCACCGAGAAAACCAATCTCCAAAACGCTCAGCAAAACGTCAAGATCGCCGAAGGCGCGTATAACGAAGCAAAGAAGAGCTTCGAAGAGACGCAGCTTCGTCTCAAGGAAACCCGCATCTTCGCCCCTGAGGACGGCATGATCTTTGCCGTCAAAACCAAGAAGGGCGAACTCGTCCAAAGCGGCAAGACCTCCATCACGGGAGGAACCCCGCTTCTCTACATCGCCGATACTTCCAAGCTCGTCGTCATCGCTCAGGTCGATGAAGCCGACATCGGCGCCGTCCGCCGCGTTTCCCCAGAATATGCGCAGCCCGGGCATACTCGGCTCATGGAAACCGCCGAACTGCTCCGAGTCGCTCACGTCGACGACCTGCAGAACCCCACTTCTCAGTCGGCTCCAGCCGCCAACCCACTCGACTCGGTTGTCGGCCAGCGCGTCAAGGTGACCGTCGAGGCCTACCGAAACGACACCTTTGAAGGCATCATCGAGCGAATCCTTCCGCAGCCGCAGATGCTTAATAACGTCCGCACGTTCGACGTGCGCATCGTGCTGCTCGGGAAGGACCTACAGAAGCTGCTGGGCATGCAGGCGGACGTTGAGTTCACCGCCGACAAGGTGTCCAACGCGCTACGGGTGAAGAACGAAGCCATCTATAGCGAGGGCAAGGAATCCTACGTATTTACACCGGTCGGCAAGGACAAAAAGGACGAGCGCAAGCACCTGGTCAAAATCGGCGTGACGGACGGGATCTACACCGAAATTCGCAGCGGCTGGCCCGACAAAGAGACGGAGTATTTCGTGAAGCGGCCTAAGAAGACGCAGCGCGAACAGGAAGAATCGGAAAAGAGCAAGTAGGGCGCGCGAAGCCGCTGAGACTCCATGATTATTCGCATCCGGCAACTCACGAAGTTCTACGAGATGGGCGACACGGTCGTTCGGGCGCTCGACGGCGTCGACCTGGACGTCGAAGAGGGTGCGTTCATCGCCATCGTCGGTCCGTCGGGCAGCGGCAAGAGCACGATGATGCACCTCATCGGGGCGCTGGATCGGCCGACGTCCGGGACGTATGAACTGGACGGCGAGCTGGTGAGCGGCATGTCCGATGGGCAGCTTGCCAGCGTTCGGAATCGCAAAATCGGGTTTGTCTTTCAGACGTTTAATCTGATTCAGCGTACGAGCGCGGTGGACAACGTGGCGGTGCCACTTTTCTATGCCCGCAAGACTTCCGTCCGGGAGCCGGCCCTCAAGGCCCTCGCCCGCGTGGGACTCGAACAGCGGGCGTGGCACAATCCGAACGAGCTTTCCGGCGGCGAGCGTCAGCGGGTGGCCATCGCCAGGGGCATCGTGAACGACCCGAAGATTCTTCTCGCCGACGAGCCGACCGGAAATCTCGACTCCAAGACCGGCAAGCAGATCATGGAGATCTTCCACGATCTGCACCGTTCCGGCGTCACGATCGTCCTCGTCACGCACGAACTTACTGTCGCCCTGCAGGCCCGCCGAATCGTCCGCATGCACGACGGCAAGGTCCTCGACGATCGAATGGTGGACGACGCTCTCCGTCACGAGCTCACGACCAACTCGCTCGTCTCCGACGCGACACCGACGCCGAAGCCGCCGCCCCCGCCGGTTCAACCCCCTTCCGCCCAGCCGCCCGTGGCCCGCATCCCGGTTGCCCGGCCGGTAAAGGTGTAGCGCCCAATGTTTTTCCTCCGCATTGTGCTCATGGCCTTCCGCAGTCTCCGTATTCACCCGCTGCGGACCATTCTTGCGACGGGCGGCGTGGTCATCGGCGTCGCGGCGGTGGTCGCGGCCATGTCCATCCTCGAAGGCACCCGTGCCCAGATGTCGGACCGCTTCGCCAGCATCGGCTCCACGAAGCTCTTCATCACCCCCGGCCTGCAGCGTGATCGCGGGCGGACGGTCGGCAACGTACTCACGCTGAAGCTTGAAGACGCTGACGCCCTCGCCACGCGCTGCCCGGCCCTCAAGAACGTCTCTCCGCAGACCTCGACCGGCAACACGCTCCTCAAGTATCTGGGAAAGAATACTTACGCCAACGTCCTCGGAACCACGGAAACCTACGCCGATGCGAACAACTACAATGTTGTCGACGGCCGGTTCATCAAACGCGACGACATCAACGGCGAAGGCAGCGTGATCGTGCTGGGCGCCAAGGTGAAAGAGGAACTTTTTGCCGGCCGGCCGGCGCTGGATGAGTACATCAAGGTCACCGGTCTGCTGGGTTCGCGGGCGTTTCGGGTCATCGGCGTGATGGAGAAGAAGGGCAATATCGGGTTCACGGATGTGGATCGACAGGCGATTATTCCGATTACGACGGCCATGAAGAAGCTTTATGGTCTCGATGCGGTTGGCGTCATCCTGTGCGATGCCATCACCCCGAATCAGAAGGACATCGACGAGGCCAAGTTCCAGATCAAAAAGACGATGCGGCAGCGGCACCGCATCCGGCCCGGACAGAAGGACGACTTTGAAGTCCAGGCGCAAGGCGAGTTTCTCAAGCAATTCAGCCAATTCCAGAATATCTTCGCGGTGGTGCTTTACTCGATTGCCGGCATCTCGTTGGTCGTCGGCGGCATTGGCATCATGAATATCATGCTGGTGGCGGTCACCGAGCGGACGCGCGAGATTGGCGTGCGCATGGCGATGGGGGCGCGGCGCGGGGATGTGCTGCGGCAGTTCCTGGTTGAGGCGGCTGTCGTCTCGATGCTCGGCGGCGGGTTCGGCGTGTTGCTGGGCTGGGGCATGGCCAAGGCGCTGCAGCAGCTCACGCGTATTCTTGAAGTTTCGACCACTTCTTCGGCCGTGATCCTGGCTCTCGCGATGGCGACCGTCACCGGGCTGATCAGCGGCATTTATCCTGCCTATAAAGCATCCAAGCTCGACCCGGTCGAGGCGCTACGATACGAGTAGATACGTCGGCGGCGCCTGACTGCACGGAGGTTTTGCGATGAAGCCCCTGGCCGGGAAGAAGATTCTTATTTTCATTTCGAAGGACTACGAAGACCTGGAGGTCTGGTATCCGAAGCTTCGGTTCGCGGAGGCGGGGGCGGCGGTGACGCTGGCGGGGCCGGCGGCGAAGACGACGTACGCGGGGAAGCACGGCTATCCGGCAGTGAGCGACGCGGCGATTGCGGACATGCGCTCAGCTGATTTTGACGGGGTGGTGCTGGCCGGCGGGTGGATGCCCGATCTGCTGCGGCGCGACGCGAAGGTGTTGTCGCTGACGCGGGAGTTTGACGCGGCGGGGAAGCTGGTGGCGGCGATCTGCCACGGGCCGCAGATGAGCATTTCGGCGGGGATCTGCAAAGGCGTGCGGATGACGAGTTCGCCCGGGATCAAGGATGACCTGGTCCTTGCGGGGGCGAAGTGGGTGGATGAGGCGGCGGTGGTGGATCGGCATCATGTGACGAGCCGGCGGCCGGGGGATTTGCCGGATTTTTGTGAGAAGTCGATCGAAGTGCTCCGCGCGCACGGCGGCGCATGAACCTGTCAGGTTCGCGATCCTCACTTAGATTCCCAGAAGCGTCCGCCCCATGTGGAACGAGAAGGTAAGGAAGATTGCGATGACGGTTGCTCCCACACCGAGTCGTACGGCATTGGGGATTTTCAGGTAATACCTTAGTCCGGCAGTCAAGAACCAGGCGAACACGCAAGCATGCGCGCCGACAGCACCAAGAAACAGGGAAGTCTCAAACTTATCCGTGCTCCGCGTGGCGGGCGGCGTCAGGTCATTAATACCGAATGCGAGCAATACGATAACGACCCAGAACAGGCAGACTGGATTCGCGATATACGCGATTATTCGTAGGACCTGAGTCGTGCGCACTTTGCATCGCCCGAGGGTCTGTCGCATTGCGCATATCACCAATCCGGCCAGGCAGATGGACCCCACGGAAACCAACGCGAGCCCCACGGCGAGAGGGTGAAGCCCAACAACGACGAGATTGCTTCCGGGAAGGAGCGCGTCAAAGCTGATTCGAACCGGTCTGGATACGCCGGTGGCGATCGCGACGGCCGTCGCCGTGATGGGTGTACCGCGTGCGGCATGATGGATGGTGACAATCACTGCCGCGAGTGCAACCAATGCGCAAAGATAGCCCAGCGCAGCGGAGACGATGAGACAAATCAGCGGTGGTATCGAAATTCTGTCGTAGATTGAAACCTTCTGCCAGAATGATCTCGGTCGGAAACTCCGCCAGGCCGTCGCGAAGAAGGATCGAATCGGCCGCCGCCGCCATTGATGCTCGAAGAGGAAGTCGCTTTGGGAGGTGGCCTGGCGGAGCACCAGCGGCCATTCGAATTCCAGGCCGCACTCGGTGCAGCGCGGGGCCGTCAGCATTCGCAGGTTGTAGCCGCAGCGGGCGCAGGTGACTTCGAAGTCGATAGCAGGCCAGTTGGGGTGGCCTTCGATCAGGAGATCGGCCGCTGGAGAGTCGGCCGATTGCGCTGCGTGATTGGTCGAGTTCATTTCCAGATCAACCGCATGTTAAGCGCGAATTCGGCGAAGGCGGCGACGAAGCAGGTGACAGCGGCGACGGATCTGGCTGAAGGGATCCTGAGGTAGTCGGCGAGTTGGGGCTTGAGGCAGGCGTAGAGGATCATCCAGGAACAGACGAATAGCACGAATGTATCTTCGGTCGTCAAACCCATTGGAGAACGAAACGTGCCAGCGGGCAGACCGGGGGCCCCCAAGTCTTTGGCGGCGATCAACATGGCTGTAGTCAGCGTGCGCCAAGTGACGATCGGCACGCTCATGCAGGCGATCACGCGAAGAATCTGCGCCGATCGGACTTTGCACTGCATGCGGGTATCGGACAGCAGGACAAACACGACGAGGAGCATCGCGAGAACAAAGCATGACTTGAGCACCAGCGGTAAGGCGGGAGCGACCGAGATTCGCGTCCAAGTTGTCGTCAGCATGTCGATGGGCTTCATGCCGAGGATTCCGCTGAGTGATGGGAATCTGTAGACGCCGGATTCCGTGGTCGGCGACCACCAATTGCGGATGAACGGACGGCTGGCCGACCCGCC
The DNA here is from genome assembly GCA_015654675.1 of Planctomycetota bacterium. Lineage (GTDB taxonomy): Bacteria > Planctomycetota > Phycisphaerae > UBA1845 > UTPLA1 > SpSt-539. The sequence continues at coordinate 36,338 of JAATGM010000060.1, forward strand.
AGCCAAGCCAGCGGCTTCCGCCAGAGCCCAGATGAGGATGAGCTGAGCGAGCGGTGCCGACAGGAGCAGGAGCCAGAGCCCGGCAGGTTCAATGCGAGTCTGGATCGAGATGCTTCTGGCGAAGCGGCGCGGGCGCATCGCGGCGACGACCGTAAGGAACCATGATTGTACGGGGCGGTGACGCCACTGGTGTTCGAAGAACGGGCTGGAGTTTTGCGAACGATCGAGAGCGTCGGGCCAATCGAAGTCGAGACCGCATTCCGGGCAACGCGGGGCCGTCAGCATTCGCAGGTTGTAGCCGCAGCGGGCGCAGGTGACTTCGAAGTCGATCTTGTCCCAATCCGGACATCCGTCATCGCGGATTGGGCTGCTTCCGTCGGTGGGGGTGTGCATTGCTTTATCGTCACCGCTTAGGCGATTGCCAGTCAAATGCACTTGTTGCTGCCGCGGTTGTCTTGAGAAATAAATTGTGCGGCAACGCAATTTTCGAGATTTCCGGATCGCAGTTCGTCACCAGTGCGAAGCGTTCTCGCTGCGTCGGGGGCACCGTACCCGGGCTTACGCCTCGGGCTCGGAGAGTGTGGGGTCGCTTCGTTTTGCCGGCAGGATTAGACTCGCTTGCATGACTGCTCCGGCTGATCTGCGTCCGTTGCTGGACTTTGCAGTTGAGATTGCTCAGCAGGCCGGGTCTTTGACGTTGGCCTGGTTCAACGCCGGCGTCGCCGTCGATCTCAAGGCGGATCAGTCGCCGGTGACGATTGCTGATCGGTCGGCGGAGAAGCATCTTCGCGATCGCATCGAGGCGGCTTATCCGGAGCATGGGGTGCTGGGCGAGGAGTTTGGGGAGAAGGTGGGGCGCGTTCCGGCTCGTTGGATTCTTGATCCGATCGATGGGACCGTTTCGTTTATCAGCGGGGTTCCGCTTTACAGCGTGCTGGTAGGGCTGGAGTGGGGCGGCGAGATGGTTGCCGGGGTTATTCATCTGCCGGCGCTGGGCGAGACGATTTATGCGGCGCGCGGACTTGGGTGCCATTGGAATGGCCGGCGGGCGCGGGTTTCGGAGGTGTCGGAGCTGTCGCAGGCGCGATTGCTGACTACCGGCACGAAGCACTTTGCGAAGTTCGGCAAGCAGGCGGGGTACGAACGATTGCTTGGGGCGTGCAAGGTGGATCGCGGTTGGTCGGACGCGTATGCGTATGCGCTGGTTGCGACGGGGCGGGCGGAGATTGTGCTCGATCCGGCCATGGCGATCTGGGACACGGCGGCGCTGCTGCCGTGCTTGACCGAGGCGGGCGGGACGCTCACTGATTGGAAGGGGAACAAGACGCACGCTGCACCAGAGGCGGTCGCCACGAACGGCCGGCTGTTTCCGGCTGTCATGGATTGTCTGGCCGGGTGATGTCGCCGCAGCGGCCGATCGTCGCTGAGTCGAAATCGATCGCGATATCGCGGCCGGCGGCGTTTGCGGTCTGTCTGCTGATTTTCAATCTGGCTTATATCGCGGCGCCTTACTGGCTTCCGCCGCCGTTTGCGTGGCAACGGTTCGGGTTGCTGGCGGGGAGCGTGGTTGTCGCGCTGATCTGGGCATGGGCGGCCTCGGATGCGATCACGCTGAAGGTTCGGCCGGCCGGGCTGGGCTGGCTGGTGGCCGCGCTGGCGACGGTGGCCGCGCTGAATGTTTTTTCGATGACACGCGAAGTAGCTTGGATGGGGGATGAGGACCATCACCTGCTGACCACGGTCGGGCTCGTGAAGCTGGTGCGTGCGTGGCCCGGGTCGTTTGCGGTGATGGCGGGGTTGCTTGTTGCCTTCGGTGTGGGCGCGGTGCGATTGCGATCGATTGCTTTTGTTGGGGCGGCGTTTGTTGCGCTGGCGGCGGTTGAGGCGATGGGGGCGTATCGCATCAACGCCATTCCGGCGAACCTGACGCGTTATCCGTATCTACTCTATTGGTTCATGGGTGGGCCGGTGTTGGCGATGCAGTCGCTGACGAATGTCCTACCGCCTTTTACGCGTGGGTGGGAAGAGGCGGTGTATCGGGTTGTGCCGCTTGTTTCGGTTGCGCTGCTGGCGCTGGTGGTGGGCTTGCGCGTGGGGCGCGATCGGCCGTTGGTGCGCTGGCTGGTCATGCTGGCCGTCGCGACGGTTCCGATCGTTTTCTATTACTCGGCCATTGTCTATCTTGAGCTGCCGGCCGTTCTGCTGATGACGATTGTTTGTCTCGACGCGGATGCGCTGCTGACTGAATCGGCTGCGGATATTCGCGCGCGGCCTTCGTGGCTGGCGCTGGTGTTGATTGGCTTTTTGAAAGAGACGACGACGCCGTTTTTGTTTGTTTTTGTGGCCTGTCGGTTTGTATCGCGCTGCGGGCGTTCGAGATCGCCTGACCGCCTCATGGCCACGATTGACGACGAGATACGAACGGCCCTGGCCGTGCTGCTTCCGCTGGTGGTCTGGCTCGGTTATCGACAACTCTATCCCGGCCCGCGGGCGATTCCGTTTCAGTGGCGAAATCTGATCGACGTGCGGCTGATTGCCGTGTTTTTCGGCGCGTGGATGCGCCAGTTTGGGCCCCTGCTCGCGCTTGCGGTGAGTGGGATCGTGCTTCTCTTGCGCCAGCGCCGCATTCCTGCGCTGGTGTTCGCAATTCTTGTGTTCGGGGCTGATGCCGCCATCCACTTCATCGATCTGCCCGCTTTCGCCGGGCATGCGCGGTTCAGTCTGTTTCTCGTACCGCCGCTGGTGCTGCTTGGGGAGCCGGTGATTGCCGCCGTGTGTCGCCGGCCGGCTGCGTTGGCACCGGTGCTGCTGGTCATTATCTCGGGCATCAATCTTTGGATGTCGCCGGTGAAACTGGACGGGAGCATCGTGCCGTTCTGGGCCGATCGGGTCGCGGCGGCGGGGGAGCATTCGTATCCGTTTCGGGAGGCGGTGGCGTGGCTGCGCGATAACGCGCGTGGCCGCCGCGTTGTCGTCGGTGACTTTCCGCATGCGTATCATTTTGATGTTTACGAGCCGGCGGGGATGCACATCGACCAGTCCGGGGCGTCGGATCCGATTCCGATCGTTCCCGATCCGCAGCGCGACGCCTTCGATCTCGACGCCACGCTCGCATTTGCGGCCGAGAATGGCTACGACATTGCCATTCATCGGGTTAACGGATCAGTCGAGCCGGCGATACCAAATCTGCACGGCTTTACCCCGACCATGCTCTTCCAAAACAAAGCCCATGCACTCGTCTTGTACGAGCGTACTCCGACTACAAGGCCCGCGCCGTGACCACGGCTTGGCGACAATGGATTCGTTCGAGTTGTAGTCTCAGAAAGGGGACCTGAAATGAACCTTCGCACACTAGCTTCATCGAACGCACTGCTCGCATTCATCGCACTGGTAATCGCTCTGGGACTACTGCAATCGGCATCCACCCCACTCGCCGCCGAGCAGCCCGCGAAGCGACAGTCTGTTCTTGCATCGGAATTGGGCAGCAAGATCGATGTCGTCGGCCGCCTCGGCGTCCCGCTCGGACGACTCATCACTATAGAAGGCCGTGCTGCATCAGGTGACATCCTGCGAGAGAAGTCGATGTCCAATGTCCTTATCCTCTTTGTAGAAGCGATTGGCGGTCGTCGCGTCGAAGCGAACTCTTGGATCGCCGTGTGTGAGCACGGTGTCAGTTCGGTTGCGGGCGTCAAGCCGGGCACTTGGTGCAAGCTTCGCGGTTACGAGACTGGCGGCTTTGAAGGATTCCCGCCCAAGCTGCTAATTGCATCCGATCGAACTGCCGTGCCTGCGGGTTTCAGCTGGGAGTTTAGGACTTGGTTTGAATGTTCCACGATACTCGAATCAAAGCCAGACGACGTAAACAAGCCGTACCCTAATGTGCACGGCGCTCGCTGACATGTCGCCGGAAATACTACGGTCCGATCGCCATGGCCCCGACTTCGCCGGTTCGGATTCGGATGCAGTCTTCCAGCGGGAGGACGAAGATTTTTCCGTCGCCTAGCTTGCCGGTTTCGCCTGAGCGGGCGCCGCGGACTACTGCTTCTACCGCCTCTTCCACGAATGCGTCGTTGATTGCGATTTCCAGTTTCAGCTTGGGGACCAGCCGCTCTTCGTATTGCTCGGCGCGGTAGACTTCGACTGAGCCGTGCTGGCGGCCGCAGCCGAGGACTTCGCTCACTGTCATCAGATAGACGTCGCATTCGGCGAGGGCCTGCTGCACTGAGTCGAGCTTTTCCGGGCGGATGATGGCGACGATGAGTTTCATGGGGTGCTCCTGCCGTCAGGCGTCCAGGCGGGCGGCCGCGGCCGGCGAGACCGTCTTGAACAGCGTTTCGAGGTTCCGCCGCATCTGTTCGCGTTCGCCGCCGCGGAAGCGGAACTTGTTGCCGCGAATGGTGGTGACGTTGGAATAGATCGACTTAAACGCGTCGCTGGGCGGGCCGGCCTGGGTGCCGCACAGCTCGCGCCAGCGCGACATCATGGCGGCCGGCTCGACGCCTTCGAGCGAGACGGTGAAGCGGTTGGCGCGGACGGGCGGCGTCATCGCGGCGCGTGGCTCGGATGAGGTGGTCACGACGACGGGCTCGCTGCCGCCGATGGCGTAGGCGCGTTCGCTGTGCTGCGAGAGGTCCATGCCGAGGATTTCTTCGTCGTGCTCGGCGCGGACTTTGAAGAAGGCATTGATGACGATGAGCAGGATCAGCGTTCCGACGCCGCAGAATGCGAAGGTGACTAGGACGGCGACGCCTTGTTTCCACAACAGGGCGGGGTGGCCGGTTACGAGGCCGCCGGGCAGGCCGAGGGTGAGTGTGCGAATGGTCGGGTTTACGAGTTCGGTGGCGAAGACGCCGGTGAGGAGAGCGCCGAGGGTTCCGCCGACCATGTGGACGCCTACTACGTCGAGGGCGTCGTCATAGCCGAAGCGGGGCTTGAGGGAAACGGCGGCGTAGCAGACGGCTCCGCCCGCCGCGCCGATGGCGAGGGCGGCCATTGGGGTGACGAAGCCCGCGCAGGGGGTGATTGCGACGAGGCCGGCGACTGCGCCGGAGGCCGCGCCGAGGAGCGTGGGGCGGCCGTGCTTGAAGCGCTCGACGATGAGCCAGGCGAGGGCGGCGGCGGCGGCGGCGGTGTTGGTGTTGACGAAGGCGACAGAGGCGAGTTCGTTAGAGCCGAGGGCGCTGCCGGCGTTGAAGCCGAACCAGCCGACCCAGAGTAATGATGCGCCGATGACTGTGAAGGGGAGATTGTGGGGGACCATGGGCTCGTGGCCGTGGCCGATGCGCTTGCCCAGATAGAGGGCGGCGACGAGGGCTGAAACTCCGCTGGCGATGTGGACGACGGTTCCGCCGGCGAAGTCGAGGGCTCCGATCTGGGTTTGGATCCATCCGCCGCCCCAGACCCAGTGGACCATGGGGCAATAGATCAGTACTGACCAGAGTAGCATGAAGATGGCGAAGGCCGGGAAGCGCATGCGCTCGGCGAATGCGCCGGAGATCAGGGCGGGTGTGATGATGGCGAACGTGGCCTGATAGGCGACGAAGAGCATGTGCGGGATGGTGGGTGCGAGCGGGCTGGCCGTGCCGAGGACGTGCCGCAGACCGAAGAACTCGACGCCGCCCCAGATTCCATTCTGGCTGGGCGCGAACGCCATCGAGTAGCCAAAGAGAATCCACACCACGCTCAGCAGGCCGGCGCAGAAGAAGCTGTGCATCAGCGTTGAGAGCACGTTTTTCGAGCGGACGAGTCCGCCGTAGAAGAGGGCCAGTCCGGGGATGGTCATCATGAGTACGAGGGCCGTGCTCGTGAGCATCCAGGCGGTGTCGCCGCTATCGAACTTCACGGAGGGTGCGCTGGTGGTTTCGGCGGCGGAGGCGGAGGAGTGAGCGATGCCGAGCGCGAGAATGGCGGCCATGGTCGGCCAGCGTGTGAGTCGTTTCATGGGGCGCGTCCTCGCGGGGCAGAGTCCTGAAATCAGTCCTTCTCGGGTGATATCGGCTTGATAAAACGATTCATCGTCGCTCAATCGCGTGCGAATGATGGCGCAAATGTTTTCGGTCGCTGTTCGCGTTCGCCAATTCAGTTGATATCGGTTGCGACGGGGTGTGACTCGGCTTTCGGCGTCCGCAAATCGTGGGACAGTTTGCCTTCGACCCGACTGTGTGGCATAGACTAAGTGGAGGGGAAGGAAGCTCTTGCCGCAGCCGCCGCCGATGGAGTCGTTCGCTTCGATCCTCGACGCCGCCTTGCCAGGTCCGGATCAAATCCGCCTGCGTTTGGCGCAGGCGACGATCTACGCCGCCGTGCTGCGCGAGTCGGTTGCCGCCGTACTGTCCCCGGGTCGTCGCCGTGCACTCCTGCGGCGGGCCCGTTCGGCGGGAATCGACGATTTCGAGGCGAAACTGCTCATTTCGGGGGCCGAGTACCGAGCGGGAATACGGCGCGTGAGCGATCGTTGCGTGCTTCGACTGGTATATCCGGACGAGTGATGGCCGGCATTCCGCTCGACCCCGCACCCACACCCGGCTAGGATTCCGCCATGCAGTTCGGTCGAACGCTTTCGGTGTTGCTGGTTTACGCCATTCTGGCGTGTCCGGCACTCTGTTCGACTGACTCCACCTGCAGTTCCTGTCTTGACGCGTGCGGTGATAGTTCGCCTGAATCGCACCATCCTGAACGCGACTGCAGCGATCATCCGTGTTTCTGTCATGCGCTTCAGTCGGCCGATCAGGGGGCGACACGGATAGCGGGCGCGACACAGGCGCTGACGCTGCCGGCGACGATGGATTGCACAATCGGGGCGATCAGCGCCGGGCTGGAAGTCGTCGGATTGACGCCGGCATTGCCTGATTTCCACGCGGCTGAGCGGCTGCAGTTCATTTCACTCCCACTTCTCATCTGATCCAAAGCCAGCGAACATCCGTCGGCGGTCGTCCGCGCGCTATGCGGCCGATTTTGTGATGGTTCGTCCTGGTTTTGGAGTCGGAGTCCATGTTGACGCGAATTGTCGTGTGCGGCGCTCTGCTGGTTTTGGCGGGCTGTGCGTCGGTGAATCCGCGCGAGGATTATGAGCGGACGGCGAATCTGATCACCGGGGCGGCGGGGCGGAAGGTGGTCGCGCCGCTGGAGATCGTTCCGGATGCTGCGCCGAACGTGGAGGAGATTCTGCTGGACGGGCTGACGATGGATGAGTCGCTGCGGCTGGCGCTCATGAATAATCCGGGATTGCAGGCGGCGTTTCGCGACATCGGCGTGGCGCGGGCGGACCTGGTGCAGTCGGGGTTGTTCACGAATCCGTCGTTTTCGCTGGCGGTGGCGCTGCCGGCGCCGATGGACAACAACAATACGCAGGCGGCGATCGCGCAGAACATTGTTGAGCTGTGGGTGATTCCGGTGCGGAAGCGTGCCGCGCAGCACGCGCTGGACGCGGCGATCCTGACGGTGGCGCATCGAGCAGTGCAACTGGCGGCGGATACGCGGGCGGCGTACTACCTGGGAGTGGGGGCGGGGCACATCCGGCGGATCGCGGACGAAAACATTGCGGTGGCGAAGCGGCTGCTGGAGGCGGCCGAGGCGCGGCGGGCGGCGGGGACGTCGGGTGAGCTGGACCTGAATCTGGCACGGGGGTCGTTCGTGAATGCGGAGGTGGAGGCGGAGAAGGCGCGGCTGGATGAGATCGCGGCGCTTTACCAGCTCTCGCAACTGCTGGGGTTGAGCGTGCGGTCGGAGAAGCTGCAACTGTCTGATCCGCTGCCGCAGCCGCCTTCGGCGGCGCTGGTGGACACGCCGGTGGTGCAGTTAGCGAGGGTGTCGCGGCTGGACGTGCGGGCGGCGGACGAGGCAGTGGAGGCGGCGCGGGCGCGGGTTGAGCTGCAGAAGCGAAGCGTGTGGTCGAACGTCAGTCCGGGGGCGGCGTGGTGGGCGCCGGACGACGAGGGGCCGTCGATCGCGCTGACGCTGCCGATTTTCGATCAGAACCAGGCGCAGATCGCGAAGGCGAAGTTCAACCTTGAGAAGGCGGAGAAGGAACGCGACGCGCTGGTGTTGACGGTGACGCAGGCGATCCGGGAGACGCTGGTGCGGGCGGAGACGAACTGGCGGATCGCGCGAACGTTTGAGAACGAGCTGGTCCCGCAGACGGTGAAGAGCCTGGAGATGTCGCAGGAGTCGTACCGGGCGGGGCGGACGACGCTGCTGGTGGTGCTGGAGTCGCAGCGGGCGCTGCTGGATGCGCAACGGTCGAGCATTGCGGCGCGACAGGCGGCGGCGATCAGCGTGGCGGAGCTGGAGCGGGCGGTCTCGCGACGGCTGCCGGACATTCTGGATGCGACGGGGGAGCCGAACCGAATTGATTCGCCCACGTTCGTCAATCCCTCAATTTCGGGAGAACGACCATGAAACGATGGTTTGGGACGCTGGTTTTCGTGTCGGCGGTTGTGCTGCCGCTGGCGGCTTCTTGCGACAAGCCGCCACAGAGCGCGGCGGCGGCGACTTGTTCGGCGCACGGGCTTGGGGAGGCGGAGTGTCCATTCTGCCATCCGAATCGCGTGGCGGAGCTGGGCCAGTGTCGCGAGCATGGCGTGCCGGAGGCGCTGTGCTGGAAGTGCCGGCCGCAGCTTGTGGCGGCGTTTCAGAAAAAGGGGGATTGGTGCGCTGAGCATGCGCGGCCGGAGTCGCTGTGCGAGATCTGCAATCCGAAGGCGACTGCCGCCACGATGCCGGCTGGAGGGGAGGCGACGACGGCGGAAATGCCGCGGAGCCAACGGGTTCCATCGGTGACGTGCACGACGGCGCAGAGCGTGGTGCGGCTGGCCTCGACCGACGTGGCGCGGAGCGCGGGGTTTGAGTTTGCGCGGGTGGAGCGGCGGCCGATCTCGCAATCGCTGACGTGCAACGCCGAGATTCAGTACGACGGGAACCGGTTCGCGCGGGTTGCGCCGCGTGTGTCGGGCGTGGTGCACGAGGTTTTGAAAGACGTGGGGGCGCCGGTTGCGGCGGGAGAGACGCTGGCGATCGTGGATTCGCCTGAGCTGGCGACGGCGCGGGCCGAGTATTTTCAGGCGATGGAGCTCCTGGGGTTGTGCGAGCAGAACCACAAGGCGACGCACGAGTTGGTGGAGAAGGGCATCGCGGGGCGGCAGGAAGACCTGATCTCGGAGAGCAAGCTGGCGGAGGCGCGGATCACGTTGTCGCGGACGGCCCAGCATCTGCGAACGCTAGGGTTGAGCCAGGCGAACATCGACGAGCTGGCCAAGACGCGCGACACCAGCCCGCTGCTGGCTGTGGCGGCGCCGTTCGCGGGCGAGGTGGTCGAGCGGTCGGCGGTGGTAGGCGAGACGGCTAACGCGGCCCGGCCGTTGTTCGCGGTGGCCGATCCGCGGCGGATGTGGGCGAACCTCGACCTGTATGACGCGGACATCGCGGATGTGGCGGTGGGGCAGCCGGTGACGATCGCGGTGGACGGGCTGCGCGGCGAGACATTCGGGGGAAAGATCACATGGATCAGCCGGCAGATCGACCCCAAGACGCGGACGCTGCATGTGCGGGCGGAGCTGGACAACGCGGCGGGGCTGCTGAGGGCGAACATGTTTGGGCGGGCGACGATCGCAATTCATGAGCGGTCGCCGCTGCTGGTGGTGCCGGCGTCGGCGGTGCAGTGGGACGGGTGCTGCAACATCGCGTTTGTGCGGCGCGACGAGCTGACGTTCGAGCCGCGGAAGCTGCGGCTGGGGCGGGAGTCGGACGGCTATTACGAGGTGAAGGACGGGCTGCACGAGGGGGACGTCGTGGTGACGCAGGGGAGCTTCATGCTCAAGACCGAGGTGATGAAGGGCAGCATCGGGGCGGGGTGCTGCGAGACGGGCGTACGCAAGAGCTGAGGCGGGAGCCGAGACGCGATGCTTGAAGCAGTCATATTGTGGTCGTTGCGACACCGGTTCCTGGTGATCGTGTTTGCGGTGTTGCTGGTTGCGACGGGCGTTTACGCGGCGATGCGACTGCCGATTGACGCGTTTCCGGATACGACGCCGGTGCAGGTGCAGATCAATACCTATGCGCCGGCGCTGTCGCCGACGGAGATTGAGCAGCAGATCACGTATCCGATCGAGCAGTCGATCGGGGGGCTTCCGAACCTGGGGGAGGTGCGGTCGATCTCGAAGTTTGGGTTGTCACAGGTGACGGCGATCTTCGCGGACGGGACGGACGTGTACCGGGCGCGGCAGTTCATCGCGGAGCGGATCGGGTCGGTGGAGTTGCCGGAGGGGATTGAACGGCCGCGGTTGGGGCCGGTGACGACCGGGCTGGGGGAGATTTTTCACTATGTGTTGACGAGTCGGACGCGGCCGCTGGAGGAGTTGACGACGCTGCATGACTGGGTGGTGAAGCCGCGACTGCGGTCGGTGCGCGGGGTGGCGGAGGTGAATACGTGGGGCGGGCTGCGGAAGCAGTTTCACGTGTTGATCGATCCGATCCGGCTGATCAAACACGACCTGACGATGGACGACCTGGTTTCGGCGCTGCGGCAGAACAATCTCAACGTTGGCGGTGGGGGGATCACGCGGGGAAGCGAGTTTACGCTGGTGCAGGGGGTGGGGATCACGACGAACCTGCAGCAGATCGGGGACATCGTTGTGGCGGCGCATGATGGGGTGCCGATCCGGGTGCGCGATGTGGCGAACGTGGAAGTGGGACACGAGATTCGGCGCGGGGCGACGACGGCGAACGGTGGCGGCGAGGTGGTGCTGGGGCTGGCGTTCATGTTGATGGGGGAGAACAGCCACGACGTGTCGGCGCGGCTGGAGCGCGAGCTGGAGGAGATTCGCAAGTCGCTGCCGGCGGGGGTGGAGATCCGGCCGGTCTATGCGCGGACGGAGCTGGTGCAGCATGTGCTGGCGGCGGTGAAGTCGAACCTGCTTGAGGGGGCGCTGCTTGTGGTTGCGGTGCTGTTTGTCTTTCTGGGGAACCTGCGGTCGGGGTTGATCGTCGCGGCGGCGATCCCGCTGTCGATGTTGTTCGCGACGAATTTGATGCTGCGGTCGGGGATTGCGGGGAGCTTGATGAGTCTGGGGGCGATCGACTTCGGGTTGATCGTCGATAGCTCGGTCATCATGGTTGAGAACAGCTTGCGGCGGTTGAGTGAGAACACGGCGGGGCGGCCGCGGATGGAGGTGGTACGCGACGCGTCGATCGAGGTGCGGCGGCCGACGATGTTCGGCGAGCTGATCATCATGATCGTGTATCTGCCGATCCTGGCGCTGGAGGGCGTCGAGGGGAAGCTGTTTCGGCCGATGGCGTGGACGGTGATCTTTGCATTGCTGGGGTCGCTGGTGCTGTCGCTCACGCTGATGCCGGTGCTGGCGAGCTTGTTTCTGCCGCGACAGGTGCGGCATGGGGACAACTGGCTGGTGCGGGGGTTGAAGGCGGTCTATGCGCCACTGCTGAGTATGGCGATTCGCGGGCGCGGGCTGGTGATGGTGGGCTGCGCTGCGGCGCTGGGGCTGGGGGCGTGGCTGGCGTTTCACACGGGGTTTGAGTTCATCCCGCGGCTGTCGGAGGAAGCGATCACGATTAATACGGTGCGGCTGGCGGGGGTATCGCTGGACGAGTCGATCCGGGCGGGGACGAATCTGGAGCGGACGATTCGCGAAAAATTTCCGGATGAGGTTCGCGATGTGTGGACACGGACGGGGACGGCTGAGATCGCGACGGACCCGATGGGGCTGGAGGTGTCGGATGTTTTCATCACGTTGAAACCGCGGGCGAATTGGAAGGCGGCGCGGTCGCAGGATGAGCTGGAGCGGAAATTGAGCGAGGCGCTGGCCGGGGTTCCCGGGATGCGGATTGTGTTCAGCCAGCCGATCGAGATGCGGATGAACGAGATGGTGGCGGGGATTCGGGCGGATGTCGGTGTAAAGATCTTTGGGGACGATCTGGAACTGTTGAAGGCGCTGGCGGCACAAGTGCGGGAGATTCTCGAGTCGATTCCGGGCAGTTCGGACGTGTACGCGGAACAGATCACTGGGCAGCCGGTGTTGGAGGTGCGGGTCGATCAGGCGGCGATTTCGCGGTATGGGGTGTCGGCGGCGCATGTGCTGGAATTGGTGGAGGCGATCGGGGGGCGAAAGGTGGGGGACATTCGCGAGAACCAGCGGCGGTTTGACCTCGTGCTGCGGATCGCGGAGCCGTATCGGCAGGATGTGGAGTCGATCGGGCGGATACTGATTCCGACGGCGCGGGGTGAACGGATTCCGCTGTCGAAGCTGGCGCACATCAGCCAGATTGAGGGGCCGTCGACGGTGTCACGCGAGTGGCAGCGGCGGCGGATCGTGGTGCAGTGCAACGTGGTGGGGCGCGACGTGGGGAGCTTTGTTGCTGAGGCGGAGCGGCGGATTAACGCCGAAGTGGTCTTGCCATCGGGGGCCTATGTCGCGTTTGGCGGGCAGTTTGAGCACTTTCAGCGGGCGAGCCGGCGACTGATGTTCGTGGTGCCGCTAGCGCTGGGGCTGGTGCTGGTGTTGTTGTATCTGACTTATGGTCGGGCGGCGGACGTGGCGCGGATTTTCATGACGCTTCCGCTCGCGGCGGTGGGGGGGCTGGCGGGGCTGCATTTGCGCGGCATGCCATTCACGATTTCGGCGGGGGTGGGGTTTGTCGCGATGCTGGGTGTGTCGGTGCTGGGGGACATGGTGTTTGTGTCGTATTTGCGCGGCTTGCTGGCGCACGGGGTCGATCTGATTGAGGCAATTCAAGAAACGGCCCTGACGCGGCTGCGGCCGGTGCTGATGACTGGTCTGGTGGCGAGTCTGGGGTTCGTTCCGATGGCGCTCAACACGGGCGTCGGGGCGGAGGTTCAGCGTCCGTTGGCGACGGTGGTGATCGGAGGCGTCGTGACGAGTACGCTGCTCACGCTCATCGTGCTTCCGGCGGTCTATGCACTCGTGTCCGGCGGCGTCAGTCGTCGGCCATCGTCCCCGTCTTCGTCGCCGATTTCCTGAAGAGTTCGTCCGGGTCGAGGCCGGGCGGGGCTTTGAGCCAATCGTCGCCATCTTTTGCCATTTTGTAGCCCACGTCGAAGAGCTTTTGCATTCCGGCCGAGTTGAAGTCGAGACTATCGAAGGTGAGCGGATAGTTGGCTGGAATGCAGCGCAGGTTGAAGGCGATGTGGTAGCGACTGGCCAGGACGTAGATGCGATACAAGCTGGCGGTGGAGCTGATTTTGAAAAGCTTTTCGATGGTGGCCGACGCGATGGAGACGGTGCGCGGTTCGACGGCGGCGTACATGTGCCGGTCGTCGGCCTTGCCGTTGCGGATGATGAAGAGGCGCGCCTTGACGCGGGCGAGATTGATTCCGGCATCGTTCAGAGCGTCTTCGAGGTCGAGCATGAATCCGCGGAAGAAGACCTGGGCTTCGGCGCCGCCGTCGGCGTGCATTTCGAAGTAGCGCTTTCCGCCGACGTTGACGTCGAAATAGACGGGCGGAAACAAGACCGGCACGGAACAGGACGCGACCAGGACGTCGATGTATCGCTGGCGCGCGTCGGGCCGTTTGCTGGCTGCGATCGCGCCCATGTCCCACATCACGAAATCTGAGGCGTCCATGTTCGTCGTACCGACGAACAGGCGATGTCCGCTGAGATGTTTGGCGGCCACCGCGGCGAGGACTTTGTCGTCGATGGCCTTATCGAGCAGCCGGCGCAGGGGGGCGGTGTCCATGGTTCCGTCCGAGATCAGACCGTCGATCAGTGATCGTTTTTCATAGATGTCAGCGCTTTCGATTTCGGTGTAGAGCCGGCGCATGAGGGCGTCGTAGTCTTTGCCGAGGAAGGCCGGCGTGGCCTGCAGCGAGCCGGTGCTGACTCCGGTCACGACTTTGAAGTCGGGTCGCGTGCCGCGCTCAGACCAACCGCAGAGGACGCCCGCGCCGAACGCGCCGTACGACCCGCCGCCGGAGAGGGCCAACAGGTCATATTCCTTGACGCCGTCGCGATTCGAGTCGAAGTCCGAGGCCTGTTCGGACTTGAACGAGGCCGCGATGGTTTCTTGAAGGCCAGAGGCATCGTCGGTGTGGAAGGTTTCGAGGTCTACAGCCCCCCAGGGTAGACTGGCCGGGACGTCCGGCGGGGGGGCGGGCGGGCGGACCTTGAGCGAATGGTAGAAGACGCCCACTGTGATTCCGACCAGGGCGATGGGGATGCTCGCTCCGAGCAGGATGTAGCTGAGTTTTGATCGCCAGGTCATTGGGGGCTCCTATCCATCGTGTTTGTCTGGGCCCGCTACGTTCCATCAGGCCGGCGCGGGCGTCAAGGCAGTGCGCTTGTCGGCGAGGCGGACTTCGGCGAGATTCCCGGTACATCCCGGCGGTGCGCCGCGATCCTTGGAGATCTATCCGATGACTATTCGCATTCGTTCGAGGTTTGGAGCCGTCGCGTTTGTTGTTGCCGCTGCGTCAGCCATTTCCGGCTGCTCGCTACCTGGACCTCTTCCGGACCACGACGAGCGCGTGAAGCGCGCATACATCTATTACCTTGATGGAGCGGGCGGCGGCTCGGCGGCTCGCAACTGGGCGGCGGGCCTGCGGCAGGGGTTGCTCGATGCGGGCTATCGCGGGTCGGGCGAGATGTTCCCCTGGCAGACGGGCGTGGGCATCACGGCGGACCAGATTTCAAGCTCGGACTATAAGCGCGGCAAGGCGCGCGAGCTGGCGGCGAAAATCGTTGAGTACAAGCGCGTCCATCCGGGCGCTCCGGTCGACCTGGTTGGGCTCTCGGCCGGTACGGCCGTCGCGGCGTTTACGCTGGAAGCGCTGCCGCCGGACGTGATGGTGAATACGGTTGTTTTCTTCGGCGCATCGATCGGAGCCGAATACAACATGACGGCGGCGTTGAAGCACGTTTCAAACAAGCTCTACATCTTTACCTCGGAGCGCGACGCGGTGCTCAATGCCGCCGTCAAGACGATCGGAACGGCCGATCGCGAGAGCACGAGCGGAAATTCGGCCGGGCTGACTGGTTTCATCCTGCCGCGCGGCGCGAGTTCCGCGACACGCGCACTCTATGCGGAGAAGATCAAGCGGATTGCCTGGCGGAGCGACTTCGAGCGGACGGGCAATTTTGGTGGTCACACGGACGGCGTGAAGGAAGCGTTCGTCAAGGAATTCGTGGCTCCGCTCATTACGGCGCATGGCTACGCCGAGCAGTCCGCCGGCAAGACGCCTTCCTAGGGTCGTTTGCCGCGATCCCCGGCCGGGCGTATCTTGAAGGTGATGAGCGACCCGGTTCGAACGCCAGTCGAGGTCCATCCCCGCCGCGCATGGGCGATTACATCGTTTGCCCTCGGGGCGTCGCTCGGGCTTGCTTGGGCTCTGGCGGACACGCGCACCGCTCCATTGCCGCTGGGTAAGAAAATCGTCCTGAAGGGCTGGCCGATCACGTTTCGGCTGCCGAACGGCTGGAAATACGAGCTGCAGGATGCCGATACGTGGTCGGGCGAGATCGAGGCGCGCCCGGCGACCGAATCAGGCATGCTCCGCATGATTATCCGGCATGATCGGCGTTACCAAGCGAGTAGCGCGGAAGACATTATCGCGGCCTATGTCGGGCAGCGCTATGGGGACGTCGCGCAGACATTTGTCTCGCACGAATCGGTCTCGCTGGGACCGGTTGCGGGAGTCAACGTCAGCGGCGATCGACTTACTGCTCATATGGTGATGCCGGTTTCCATCGCCGCGGCGGGGCTGCCGGGTGGGCCGGCGCTGGTGGTCGAGATATTTGGGCAGTCGTCGAGCGCCGGGCCGATGCGGCGGACGCTGCGCAGCGTGTGTGAGTCCGTTGAGTTCGTTCGCCCGCGCCTGTCGCGTTCGTTGGGTGAACTTTCCGGTAAGGCGGGATTTGAGTGCGCGGTGCCTACCGGCCTTTGGTGCGTTGATGAATCGTCGGAGTATTCGGCGGGGATCGGCCTGGTCGCCGACTCGGGCAATATTGCTCCCTGGAGCGCCCGGGCTTGGCGCACGTTTCTAGCTTCACCGCGAACGCTCGCGGATCTGGTTTACGACCAGGCGGCAGCGGGTCGGGTTGTCTTTGATTTGCCTCAGCGACCGAGTGAGACTTCGATCGCGGGCCGACCGGCGGCCAGTCTGACAAGTGCCAAATCCGGATACTTCACTGCGGTGTGGGCCGTCGAACTGGGCAACGGCGCGGTGGTCATGGTGCGGGGCGACGGGCCGGAATCACTTTCTGACGAGATCGACGGGGCTTGCCGGAAGATGGCCGAGTCGGCGCAGCGCCGCACGTCGGCTGATGAGTTTGATCTGGCCGCCGCGCGCAAGGCCGGCGATGAAGCGGTGGCGGCTGTTCGACGACGCGGGCTCGGGCGCGTGTGGGGCGCGGGGTCCAAGTCGATCTGGTACCTTTACGAGCGTTGCGGCAATCCGCTTGGATACTTGCACGTTCATCGCGAGCGAGCGACGACGACGCACTCGACCGGAAAGCCGAGCTATGGCTATTCTGGCACCGACGATTTGCAGATTCGATTTCTGGATCAGCATCGGCAGGCGCAGCGCACGGTATGGACCATCGACGACGACGCGGTCGCGTACACGCTGGATCAGACGCTCACTGTCGGGCGCGGCGACGCGTCGCTCTCGATTGCGTCGCGATTCGGGCGCGGTTCATCTGACGCCGAGCTGGATGTCTCGACCACGTTTGAGAAACGCAAACGCTCGGCCAAGCTTAAGGTTGGCGAGGATTTTGCGGCTGACCCGATTGAAGATATGGTTCTGCGCGAAGTCGGCGAGCGCGGCGTCGGCCAGGATGCGCTGATCCGCATGATCGGATCGGCGCCGTTCGCGGCAGCATACGTGCGCTGCTCGGTGGAGCGCGGTCCGGGCGGCGAGCGCCGGGTCCGCACGCAGTCGGACTGCGACCCCGATCGCTCGCTGTTTAACTTTGACGATGACGGCGAACTCGCTCGACAGGCGCTCGGCGAGGGCATCGTTCTCCGCCGCGCCAAGCACGCTGAAGTGGCCCGATCGCTCGACTGGTTCGGAAAGCCGGATGGGCAGCCCGAAGTCGATCCGACCTCGGTGATGGAGAATGACGAATGATCGCTTTCCTGGCATGGATGCTGTGGTCAGCCGGGGCAACCGGCCAATCGCCCACGTCGCAACCGAGCGCGGAGCGGGTCGTCCTCGCGGCACCGTACATTGACGGCACTTTCGGGTTCAGCATTCGACCGCCGGCTGACTGGATGATGCTGCGCGAGCGGAAGGCCAACGCGGTCGGCGTGACGGTTCTTCGCCTGCATTTGCAGATTGCGCAGGGGATATTGGCCGAGATCAGCGTCCGCATCTGCCAGACGAACAAGGCCGTGACGGTCGAGAGCACACTGGATGAACTGGCGGCCGGGATCAAGAAGGACATGCCGAATCCGGTGATCGCGGAGAAGGCGGTTCGGACGCTGGGGGGCAAGCCGAGTGGGTATCTGGCGGCCTCGTTCGTGCTGGGGGGCCAGCCGACAACGTTGCTTGAGACGATTATTCAGGCGAGGCGGAGTGAGTACTACCTGATCCAATTCTCCGGGCCGACTTCGGTCGCGCCGCAGTTGGAGCCGATCTACCACGCCGTTGTCGGCTCGTTTCGCATGCTCGAGGACGATTCGACTAACGAACTCATCCGTGATGCGCTGCTGGCTGCCAACGACTGGATGAACGGGCTGAGCACGGCGCGACTGGAATCGATCAAGCGCGTCGAGACGTGGATGGGCGTGCATCGAGCCGGGAAGCTCATTGGATATATGCAGATCGTGAGTGATGTCACTGATATGCCGACGATCGTCAGCGCCGGCGACCCGGCCCGGTCGCGGAAAATCTCCGGTGTCGGTGTGTTCGAGCAGGGCTGGACGTTTGAGCCCGACGGATCGGCGCAGCGAGTCGTGAACGAGATGTTTCTCACGCCGGATCGGGCGCTCGAACGCTGGAAGCAAACGACGCTGATCTGGTCGCCGGCTTCTGGAAAGACCAGCGCTGATGTCAATGTCGCGGTTGAAGAAGGGGCGCTTGAGTCGGGCAAGCTGTTTACTTCGCAGAGATTTGGCGCGGCGGCCGCGAGCATTCCCAACGATCCAGAAAAAGCCCCGAAGACATACGTGCCGCGGGCGCTGGTTCGGCTTTTGCCGCAATTGATCGGTGATCTTGGAAAGCGGCGGCTGCTGGCGTTCCATGAATACGATCATGAAGCCAAGGGCCTTGCCTTGCGGACCGTGGAGTTCCGCGATCCGGTAAAGGTGAAGGTCGGCCCCGCCGCGGGCAAGACTTACTTTGTTCTGCGCGAGCGCGAAGGGCTCTCGGGGCCGCCCACGGACATCTACGTCAATGAGTCAGGCCGGATCGTGAAGATCGTCACTGGGCTGACCATGCTCAAGGTGATGAGGCGGGAAGACCTGGAGCGAGAGTTCCTGCCGCGCGTCGAAGCGGCCGAGAAGGGGGTCGGCGAAGTCGAGCGTGAATACAACCAGTATCGTGATCGATTCACGACGAAGGCCGAGGTCGGCCTGCGTGCAGACCGGAGCCGCCCGCTGCCGGCTGACCTGCTTACGGCGCTGCGGAGTGGCAACGGGCTTTCGCCGACCACGCGCCCCGCTGCGGGACGCTGATTCGCCTTCGTCTGATTGATTCCGCTTCCGCGTTGTCGTGCGGTACAATGGACATAAATGCGGAAGGAGGGGCCCGTTATGTCCGCACAGACTTTTTTCGTTGCCGCCGACGACCGACGCATCGTCTTCAAGCCGCAAGGGCATTGCTCGGCGCTGCTCGGGAACGCTATCCGCCGGTATTTCAATCGCCTCCCGCCGGATGCGGCCTGCGATGTCTATTTCGATCTCTCCGGGGTTGACTTGCTCGAAAGCACGTTTGCCGGGCTGCTGCTCTCGCTCGCGCGCCAGCGTGGAAGCAAGGCCGTGGCCGCCGTTCATCTCGTTCGGCCGTCGAGCGTCGCAGTCTCGTCGTTGCGCAACATGAACGTCTTGAGTTTATTTGATGTTTGCGAATCGACCGACGGCCTGCCGGATGCGTGGATCCCGCTTGCGGCCGACGCCGGTAGTCCTGACGAACTCGCCGAGCTGATCATTCGCGCCCACGAGACGCTGATCGCCGCGGATTCGCGCAATGAAGCGGCCTTCGGGCCGGTCGTTCGCGGCTTTACGGCCGCGCGTGATGCGCGTACGCCATCGGCGTAGTCTTGCCCCACTCACCGCTGGAACGGTTTTCGTTCTATCGAACGCGTGCCGGCTGGCCGTTTCCGCCGAAGATGCCTGAAACGAATGCTTTGGGGGGCAATGAGGAGCTGGGCGCGGCGCTCACGTTTACATCGGTGGTGTAGTCCGTTTCGGTTCCGTCGGGCAGTTCGACGTGAATTACGACCTGATAGGTTCCGGGGAGAAACTGGAATCCGTCGGTGCGCGAGACGTGGGTGTATCCGCTGTTGTGCCAGACGTGATATCGGTGTCGGGCCGTGGCTCCGCTTGGATCCGTGAGCGCGATGGTTCGAATCTCCACGGGGGCGTCGAACTGGTGCCGCAACACGAGATAGACGCGCGTGGTGCCGTCGGTCTCGGATTTAGTCCACTGGAAAGCGCGGGTGAGTCGGGCGTGCGGGGCGGATGGCTCGGACGGCGCGAGGTCGGCGAGGGCCGGCTGCGGGGCTGAGAGCGGTTCGGCCGAGTAAGTAGCGAGGATGGATTTTTCGAAGGTGTCGTAGGACATCCAAAGGTAGCCATCATCGCCCCAGCTTGTGCCGAAGCTGTTTTGAATGCGGTAGGCGCCGAGGCCTTTTGACGGGTCGCCGCGACTGTCGTCGTAGCCGATCAGCAGCATGCCATGGCCGACGAGATTGCCGGTGTTGTGGTTCACCTCGAAGGGTCCGCTTCCGTAGTAGACATCGTTACCGACGAGATCGCCGAAGCCCTCGTATAGGTGGCCGGCGAAAGCGACGGCGTAGCCAGCGGCGAGGTGTTCTTT
Organism: Planctomycetota bacterium; assembly: GCA_015654675.1. Classification (GTDB taxonomy): domain Bacteria; phylum Planctomycetota; class Phycisphaerae; order UBA1845; family UTPLA1; genus SpSt-539. Next base: position 56,346 of record JAATGM010000060.1, read on the forward strand.
GATGAGGGTACGGTCGGTGGGCTTGATATAGACCCAGCTCCCGATTTTGAAAGTGGGATCGGGCGGGTCGTTGAGGTTGATTTCGTTGAGGTCGGTGCAATTCGCGATGTAGGGAGCGGTGGCGAAAGTGACGGCACCATTCTGGGCGAGATAGTCGAGGTAATGGATGGCTTCGGTACCGGTGGGGCAGGTTTCGTTTTGAAGATTGAGCACGTATTCATAGAGAAAAGCGGGGCTGATGAGGTGGGCTGGATCGTTGAGGCCCCAACCCTGCGCCAGATTGACGGTGTAGGAGCCCATTCCGTAGGCGAAGGACCATGAGATGCAGGAGCCGGGCGACCCCTGCGAGGTGCAGGCAGAGCAGGGGCCCTGCTGGCCGATGGGCGGCGTGTTGGACAGCATGGCGGAGTCGGGCGGCCCCGACGCGCCGAGTAACAAGTTGGGCCCGGCGGGTGGGTCGAAGGCGCGCGGGCTGATGGCTTTGGGATAGGAGTCGATTTCGCTTTGCGAAGGGAGGATCGCGCCGTAGAGCTGGTCGTCGTAGGGATAGGGCTCCTGCGGGAGCCCGTGGAAGTGGCATCCGGAGACGACGACGCACGCGATTAATGCGACTGAGACGCAGAGATATATTCGTTGTGTCATCGCAGGATTGTACGCACGCCCGCGGAGTTTCCAAAATCAGAGATGCGGCCGGCGGGGGTTAGTGGGCAGCGGTTGAGGTCGCGGCGGCGCGGGTCGGGCGATAGTGGCCGGGCTCGAGGCGAAAGCTGATCGCGAGTCGGTTCCAGAGATTGATGGCGGCGATGATCCAGGTGAGATCGACGATTTCCTTTTCGGAGAAGTGGGGCTGAAGAGCTTCGAAGACCTCGTCGCCGGCATGCGTTTTGGAGATGCGCGTCACGGCCTCGGTCCACTCGAGCGCGGCGCGTTCTCGGTCGCTGAAGAACGGGGTCTCGCGCCAGGCGTCGAGGGCGTAGAGGCGGTGCTCCTCTTCGCCATTTGCGCGCGCGTCTTTGCTGTGCATGTCGATGCAGTAGGCGCAGCCGTTGATTTGCGAGGCGCGCAACTTGAGGAGGTGGATCAGCTTTGGCTCGATGCCGCAGTCGTGGATGTACTTCTCCAATGCCATGGCGGACCGGAGCGGTTCTGGGGCGACGGTTTGGAAGGCCAGTCTTTGCGGCATACGACGGTTCTCCTCGGCTCGGGCTCCGATTGTAGCAAGGCGGCGGATGAAACCCGATGGGGATCATCCGCCGCCTCGGTCCTTGCGTAGGAAGTTTGGTCAGCGAAGCTTGCTGCGCCGAATGAGCCATCCACCTGCGATGAGCAGGGCCAGGGTGGCGGGTTCGGGGGCGATTCCGATTTCAACCTCGACATTGGAACATACGGGAATGCCGGGATCCAACTGTTTGCTGTATTGCATGACGGCCGCGTAGTCGAGGTTGCCGGGCAGCGGGGCGGCGAGATCTGAGAAGTTGGTCGGGGTCGTGTTGAACATGGGAGTCAGTATGGACGCGCGACTCCCGGCGGTTCCAAAGTCGGCGCCATGGCCGATCATGTTGGCGAAACCGAGACCGTCGGTGATTGAGAGAGTTCGATTGGGCGAGGAGACCACGACGGGGGCGTAGGCGTCGGCGAGGACCGTGGTCATCGCGTTGATGTCCAGCACGGCGAAGATGTCGATTGTGTGCGACTGAGTTCCGTAGTTTTCGACACAGAAGTCCATCGCCATTCTTGCGCGATCGACACCCGTGTCGACGACGCTGAAGTTGGTCCAGGCGCGGGTGAACGGTTGAATGACGCCGCGAGCGACGCCTGCGACCGGATCGGTATAGAGTTCGGGATAGTCATACCTGACCTGGTTGGTTCCGGTGAGGGTCATGATCGCGTTGTTGCTCACGTCCGCGAGTTGCCGCTCCATGTTCGTATTGTCGAAGCGGTAGAACCAATTGCCGGAGGCGATCCAGTTCGTGTTGGGGGCCAGCCATGAACCGCCGAGCTGGAAATTCATGGTGACGTTGCCGGACGTCCCGTTCGTCACGGTCGGCAGCGTGGTACCGGCTCCGTAATCCAGAATGGCATCGCCGTCGGTTAGATGGACGCCGGAAACCTGAGCGAGAGTCGGCATGCTGAAACAAGCAATGGTCAATCCGATAACAATCGTCGAAGCGAGTCGCATGATGGTCCTCCGTTGAGCACTTTGCCGTGGCACCGCTCGCAGGGCTTCGTGGCCCAACCGCCCTGAGGCGGTCCCGAACGAGCGGGTGTTCCTTAGGATGACGGCCCATACCAGCGAATTAGCCACCCAAAATAGTTCTGGCGCGACTTAGAATCCCGGGCCAGGGCTTTCTTGCAAGAGGCAGTTGGGAAGATGAAGCGACTTTTGCTAGCTGGGTTTGTCATTTTCGCAGTCGCGAGCTGCCAGACGTCGCCGCGATTGCAGCAGGGCGACTACGACTATTTGATTTCTTTTCAGGGCATTGATCGGAGCTATAAGCTCCACGTTCCGCCGCGCAGCCAGCTCTTTCGGGGGATGCCGCTGGTCATCATGCTGCATGGCGCGACGGGAACGGCGAACGGCGCGGCTACCCTGTACGGATGGAATGAGCAGTCCGACCTCGCCGGATTTCTTGTCGCATATCCGCAAGGTGTGAGCGACACATGGAATGCCGAGCACTGTTGCGGGGGCGCCTATGAGGATGGGATTGATGACGTCGGTTTCCTGCTCGCCGTCATTGCCGATATTCAGGGCCGAGCGCCCATAGATGCGCGGCGGATATTTGTCACCGGCATGTCTAATGGAGGCATGATGACCTACCGGCTGGCGGCCGAGAGGCCCGACCTGATCGCGGCGATCGGGCCGGTGGCCGGTACGATCGGCGGCCAGGCGACCGAGACGTCGCCAATACAAGTGATTCCGACGCCCAATCAGCCGGTGGCGGTGATGATTTTTCACGGCACGGCGGACGAGAATGTTCGGTACGAAGGCGGCGAGACGATTGCCGGACTGGTTGAGGGGCGGATCGATATGTCGGTCGATCAGGCGGTCGATTTCTGGGTTCAGGCCAACGGCGCGAGTTCGACTCCGACGGACTCGGCCAACGAGACCGGCCACATCCTGCGGCGGGCTTATGCCAGCAGCGACGGTTATGGCGATGTGGTGCGGTATGCCATCGTCGGCCAGGGGCATGCGTGGCCGGGCGGCGAGACGCCGAGCGTCGGCCCGATTCCGATCGGCGATACGCCGAGCACGGAGATTTCCGCCACGGCAACGCTGTGGGAATTCTTCGCGGCGCACCCCAAGCCGCAGCGGTGAGGTCGCGGCGCGAGCGCGCGACTGCGGCGTTATAATCCGATGAACAGACCGTGGAGAACCGGCGATGATTCATCGGATGCAGATCGGCAAGGTGCCACCCAAGCCGCATACGACTTTTTACGACGAGAATAAAAAGCTCCTCATGGAGCACTGTCTGACGCGCGAGGGGTTCGAAGGCGCGTTTTCGATCATGTATTATCGCACGCCGCCCACCGACGAGAACGCCGTCGAGAAGCTGGCGGTACCGGGCTTCTGTCCGTTTGAGCCGCTGGCCGAGCAGCCGCTCTATCGCCGCCATATCAAGACTTTTGACTTGAAGGTGAAGGGCGATTTTCTCGACGCGCGGCGAGTTTTGCTTTTCAACAGCGACGTTCAGATTTCGATGGTGAAACCGACCGAGCGTTCGACGCGATTCTTCTCGAATGGGGATGGAGACGAGCTTTACTTCGTTCACAAGGGTAAAGGGCGTTTTGAGACGCTGCTGGGTGTGCTGCCGTTCCGGGAGCATGACTACGTTTATGTTCCGCGCGGGATTCCTTATCGCGTCGTCGCGGACCCGGCCGTGCCGTGCGAGATGATGGTTTTTGAAGGGTCGCAGTTCATTGATATTCCCAAGGAATGGCGCAATCGCACCGGGCAGATCACGATGTACGCTCCGTATACGCATCGGGATTTTCACGGGCCGGAGCGGTTACTGACGTACGACGCGGCTGAGCACGGAAAGGCGCCGTTCAAGCTGGTGGTCAAGCGCGAGAATGTGCTTACGGTCCACATCTTCCAGCATTTTCCGTATGACCTGGCGGGCTGGGAGGGGTTTGTCTTTCCGTTCACGTTCAACATCCATGACTACCACCCGAAGACGTCGACGGTGCATCTGCCGCCGACGATTCACCTCACATTCGCGGGTAACAATTTTATTGTGTGCTCGTTCGTTCCGCGCAAGGTCGATTACCTCGATCGCGACGGGATGAAGTCGATTCCCTGTCCGTACGGGCATGCCAGCGTTCATATGGATGAGATTCTCTTTTACGTCGATGGCAACTTCACGAGTCGTCGCGGAATTCTGCCCGCATCGATCAGTCTGCATCCATCCGGAATTCCGCACGGTCCGCACCCGGGCACCTACGAGAAGAGCATCGGCACCGAGAAGACGAGTGAGCTGGCGGTCATGTGTGATACGTACAAGCAGCTCCATTTGACGAAGATCGCACACGAGATTGAGGACAAGGATTACCACCTCACCTGGGTCAGCAAGGAAGGCGGCGCCGAGAACCCGGTGACCTACATCCCCTGAGCGGTCGCGGCGCCTAAGTTGATGCAATTTCACGTATTTGGATGGTGCTGGGGCAACACGTTTCCGGACCGTCGAAATCGCACGCTGCCTTTGGTAGGATGATCTCTTCCAACCTCGCTTGCTGAAATTGAAGTTCACCGTCGCGTCGTCCGATCGGTCCGATATGGCCGGCGATGAAACGGCTGTCTGGAGAGTTTGCTGTGGTTTTTCGAGTCGGATGGAGATGGGCGGGAATTGGCTTGATTGCCGCGGCACTGGTCGTCGGAGGGTGCGACGCCATTCGGGTTGTCGCGGTGGCCTTTGATGACCAGCTTGATCAGTGCGATGTCCCGCCGACGTTTGACCTCACGGCCGGCGGCACGCGCCCGATCGGAACAGAATCGCATCTTCGCGTCTATCTGCTGCGCGGATTGGCGGGCGTGTTTTCACTGGGGTTTGAGCAGCTTGCCGAGGAAATGCGACTGGCCGGGCTGGATGCTAATGCGTTCGACGGCCCCACTTACTATGAACTTGCCGACGGGCTCATCGATGAACTGGCCAATGAAAGCAACCCGCCCGGAATCGTCCTGATCGGGCATAGTTATGGCGCGGACGACGCGATCCGCATGGCCCGACTTTTGCGGGATGCCGGGATTCAGGTGCAATTACTTTATCTGCTGGATGCCACGTCGCCACAGCTGATTCCGGCCAACGTGGATCGGGTGGTGCATCTCTATCATCTGTGGCTGCCGGGCTATATTGCTCCGGCGGTTTTCTCGGGAAATCCGGTTGAGCTGGAGCCGGGGAACACGCATACGGAACTCGTGAACACCATCATCAACGAAGAGGATTTCGGCCCGGCCGCCGCGTGCATCAATCACTTCAACGTGGACGCGAGCAACCTCATCCAGCAGAAGATTCTCGATGAGGTGTTGAGCCTGGACGAAACTGACGCCGGCGGCTCGTAGTTTCGAACGCCTCGGTGCATGGGACACTCATGAAAAGAAAAAGGGAGGCCGTTTGCACGGCCTCCCTTTGCGTTTTTGTGGGTGTGTAGCTTAGTAGCGGTTGCGACCGCCGCCGCCGCCGCCACCGCCGTAGCCGCCGCCACCACCGCCGCCACCTGGGCGACTCTCCTTCGGGCGGGCCTCGTTAACCTTGAGGGCCCGACCGCTGTGGTCCTTGCCGTTCAGGGCAGAAATCGCGGCCTGGGCCTCCTCATCGGAGCCCATTTCAACGAAGCCAAAGCCCTTGCTGTTGCCGGTATCGCGATCGGAAATGACCTGCGCGCTTCGAACTGAACCGTGAGCCGAGAAGAGAGTTTCGAGGTCTGAGCCGGTCACGTTGTAGCCCAGATTCCCGACGTAAAGTTTCCTGCCCATATGATCTCCAGAAATGCAGGATTCGGACCCGTTCTTTTGCTTTCAGGGTCGCGTTGAAAGAGGCCGAAGGTCGGCCCAAGCGGAAGGACAGGCGAGAGAGCGTACGAGGCGCAGAACGAACTCACGTGTTCGCAGACCTGAAACTCGATCGTCGAACCTACCGGGTTGCATGATAGTCCCGGCCCGGCTGCGTGTCCAGTCCTGCTGAACCGGGAGGTCGCGTTGCCCCGTTCCGGGGAGGGTCCTATCATCGCCCCGATCCAGGTGTTGCAGTCGCCTTGGAATAGGTGTTTTCCCTGAAACAGGAGTTCGTCCGGTATGGCTGAGCAGCTCGATATCATTTTCACGGCACCCCATCCGGATGACCTTGAAATCGGGTGCGGCGGATGGATCGCAAAGCTCGTCAAACAGGGGTATCGCGTCGGGATGATTCATCTGACGACCGGCGAGCCAACCCCGCTTGGTTCGCTCGAGATTCGCGCGAAGGAATCGGCCGAGGCGGCGAAGGTGCTTGGGGCGACGCATGTCGAGACGCTGGGGCTGACCAATCGGGAGTTGATGGATGGGCCCACGACGCGATATGCGCTGGCGACCGTTTTACGTCGCTTCCGACCGCGCGTTTTGGTAGGCATTGCGGGCAAGACCGTGGCGGCTTCGCCCGACCATCTGCAGGCGCAGCTCATTACCGAGGCGGCACGTTTCTATTCGCAATTGACCAAGTGGGATGACCGCTTTGGCCACACGGCGCCGCACCGCGTGGATCATCTGGTTTACCGGCCGATCGCCCGGACGGCGGAGAACATGCTTTTTCCGGCGTCGTTCGCGGTCGACATCAAGGACACGATTGAGCAAAAGATTGCGGCGGTGGCGTGCTACAAATCGCAGTTTCCGTCCGAGCGGTTTGCCGGGCTGCGGCACTGGTTGAATTCGATGGCGGGGTACGAGGGCGGGCTGGTGGGCTACGATTTTGGCGAACTGTATGCGCTGCCGCGGCCGCTCGGGTTTGAGGACCCGATGCCGCTATTTGGCGAGTGGCCGAGGATGAACCCGATCAAGATGAAGGCGGATCAGGAGTAGGAGCGGGGCCTATCAGTCGATGCTGACCTTCCGGCCGCGTCGTCGGCGCCGGGCGATCAGCTTTCGGCCGCCCTTGCGTTTCATGCGGGCGCGAAAACCCTGCTTTCGCTTGCGTTTGCGGTGGCTGATTCGATGTGGGTAATGCATGGGCTTCCTCGATTTCGTCTGTGATTTTCGGGGTGCAGTGTAGGGCCGGTTACGCATTTGGGCAAGAGTGACTTCGGTGCGAAAGGGTTTGACATGGCGAGTGGGCGAGATAAACTGGTTCGCTGATAGTTTTGGGACTAACCGATCCCGGGCTGGTCCCGGCGGGCGGAGATTCGGCGATGAAGGAATACGACGCGTTGAAGCAGTTGGTAGAGGCCGCGGCGGACGACGTGGCGAAGGCCGAGGGCGGCAACAAGGCCGCCGGGACGCGCGTTCGCAAGTCGATGCAGGACATCAAGAACGCCGCACAGGAAGTGCGCAAGAAGATCCTCGAGGTTCGTTCCGCCGAGGGCAGCGGCTCGCCTGACAAACCGACGGCGGCCACGTGATCGCGTTTCGCTATCGGCACAAGCTTGGCGCCGGGGCGCCCAGTATTACTGCGCGTTAGCGACGGCGGCCAAACGACTAAAGCATGCCACCTACCCCCTTTTTTGACCTCAGTACTGTCGACCTGAATCAGGTCGTCGCGACGCGCGAAGACATCTACAAGGTGTTGCCGCAGCGGTACGAATTCGAGACGATCGACGGCGTCCTGCACATCGACTCTGAGCAGGAGCTGATGGTCGCCTATCGAGATATCAAGGCCGACGAGTGGTGGTGCCGGGGGCATCTGCCGGGCCGGCCGATCTTTCCGGGCGTCCTGATGGTCGAGACGGCTGCCCAGATGGCGGCGTATTACTCGGCAGTCATCCAGAAAGACAAGCGATTCATGGCGTTCGGGGGAATCGATGACGTGAAGTTTCGCGACACGATTTCGCCGCCGGCACGCATGATCCTGATCGGCCGCGCGTTGGAGATCCGTAACCGGCGGACGGTTGTTGAGATTCAGGGATTCGTCAACGATCGGATGATCTTCACGGGCAAGATCACGGGGCTGCCGATCGAATGACGGTTGCGATCCGCGACAGATTCATCGGATGACAGCTATCAGCGGCGATCGCTCGCTGCCGGCGCCGGCCGGCGACCGCGGTGCCGCTCAGCCGATCTGGCCGATTCTGGCCGCGGCCTGCTTTATTTTTCTGCTACTACGAATTCAGACGGCATCGATCGCGCTGGAGCGCGACGAAGGGGAATATGCATATATCGCGCAGCGAATGCTGGCCGGGGACGTTCCGTATCGGGACGTGTTCGACCAGAAGCCGCCGGGGGTGTTCCTGGCGTATCTCGCGCCGGTCGCGATGTTCGGCACGTCGGTCCGGGCGATTCATTGGGCGATGTTCGCGTGGTCGGCACTGACGGCGTGGGCGCTGTTCGGGGTCGGTCGGGAGGTCGCAAATCGCGCGGCCGCCGCATGGGCGGTGCTGGTGTTCGCGGTCATCACGATTGAACCATCGTGGCTGGCGACAGCAGCCAATACAGAGCAATTCATGCTGCTGCCACTGGTGCTTAGCGTCTGGTTTGTGCTGCGCGGCTGCCGATCGGAGCACTTGTGGTGGTGGATCGGCGCGGGGGTGGCGGCGATGACGGCCTGCTGGTTCAAGCAGGTGGCGATAACGAATATCGCATTTCTTGTTTTGCTGGCGGAATGGCGCTGGCGCACACCGGGGGTGGTCCGGGTGCGACGGATGAGAGCGGGGGTTGCGTTTGCCGGGGGGATGATTGCGGCCGCGGCACCGGTGGTCGGCTATTTCGCCTTACGCGGCGCACTGGGGCCGTTTGTGGATTGCGTCTGGCGGCACAACGTAACGTACGCGACCAGCGTTCGGTTTAGCGTCGGAATACAACTGCTGCGGATGAGTCTGGAGCGGCAGGCCGGGGGACTGTGGCCAGTCTGGTTGCTTTCGGCGGCGACGTTGGTGGATTGGCGGCGCGCGGCTCGTAGTGAGGCGGCGGTGTGCCTGGCATGGTTTCTGGCCTCGGCGGCCGGCGTTTCGATCGGCTTCTATTTCCGGGATCACTATTTTATTCAACTCGCGCCGCCGCTGGCGCTGGCGGCGGGAATCGCGTGCGCGCGGCTGACGGCGATTCCGGCTCGACCGAGCATGCGGATGGGCCTTGGATTGGCGGCGGGGTTGCTGGTAGCCGGGGCGCCGTTGATCACGCACCGGCGATTCTTTTTCGCGACGTCGGGCAAAGAGCAATCGCTGGAATTGTATGGAATGTCGCCGTTCGCGTTGAACGATGAGCTGGCGGCGGTGATTCGGGCGCAGACAAAGCCGGACGATCGCGTATTGATCTTTGGTTCGGAGCCGCAACTGCTGTTTCAGGCGGAGCGGCGGAGCGCAACGCGGTACATCTTGTTTTATCCGCTGATGATGGGGCTGCCACGCGAACTGGATCGACAGCACGAGGCGTTCGCTGAGATCAGCGCTAACCCGCCGCAGTGCGTCGTGTGGACCAACGTGCAGACTTCGTTGCTGATGCAGCCGGAGACGAACCGGTTCCTGCACGACGCGGTGGGCGGGATGCTGGTGAAGGACTATCGCATCGTGGCAGCGCGGCTAATTGACGGGGGTGTGATGCGTTTCCTTACCGATCCGGGTGAGGCGACGGCGGCGTGGAACACGGCGCCACGGAGCGGGGGAGCCATGATCGTGGACATGGTGGTGCTGGTCAGGAAGTAGGGATTAGCCCTCGTCGCTGAGCGTTTCGCGCGAGACTTCGTCGATGGTCGTGATGCCGTCGAAGACCGCGAGCAGGCCGGCCTCGCGCAGGGTGCGCATTCCCTTTTTGCGGGCGAGAACGCGGAGCACGTTGGAACTGGCGCGCTGCATGATCAGTTCGCGCATTTCATCGTCCAATGTCATGATCTCGTAAAGCGCCGATCGGCCCTTGTATCCGGTGTTGTTGCAGTTGTCGCAGCCCTTTCCGTAGTAGAACGTCTTGCCCGCGACATCGTCGGGGCGAAGCTCCAACTCCATCAGCAATTGCTCGGTGGGCTGAAACGCGGTTCGGCAGTAGCGGCAGATTTTTCGGATGAGCCGCTGGGCGACGACACCTTCGAGCGTGGCGGTCAGGAGGAACGGCTCCATGCCGAGGTCGACGAGTCGGGCGATGGTGGAGGGGGCGTCGTTGGTGTGGACGGTGGTGAGCACCAAGTGGCCGGTGAGTGAGGCCTGCACTGAGATCTGGGCCGTTTCGAGGTCGCGAACTTCGCCGACGAGGATGACGTCGGGATCCTGCCGCAAGAAGCTGCGCAGAGCCCTGGCGAAGGTCAGACCCTGCTCGGCGTTGACCTGGCATTGAACGAGACCGTCGATGTCGTATTCGACCGGGTCCTCGGCCGTGAGGATTTTGGTGTCAATGGTGTTGAGCTTGTTAAGGGCGGCATAGAGCGTGGTCGTCTTTCCGGAGCCGGTTGGGCCGGTGACGATGACGACGCCGTGCGGCTTGTCGATGAGCTGGAGGTATTTTTTCAGGTCGTCTTCGCGGAAGCCGAGCTTTTCGACGTCGAGCGTGACGGCCGACCGATCGAGAATACGCATGACGACGCTCTCGCCGAACATGGTCGGGAGGACGGCGACGCGAAGGTCGATCGGGTTGCCGTGGAGCTGGAGGCGGATGCGGCCGTCCTGCGGGAGGCGACGCTCGGCGATGTCCAGGTTGGCCATGACCTTGATACGGCTGGCGATGGCGAGGGCGAGGAAGCGGGGCGGCGGCTGCATTTCGTAGAGCACGCCGTCGATTCGGTAGCGGAGTTTGTATTCGTCCTCGAATGGCTCGAAGTGAACGTCGGCCGCCTTGTCCTGAACGGCCTTGTAGAGGATGAGCTGCAAGAGCCGCTTGACGGGGGCCGCGTCGGCGAGGTGTTTGATGTCTTCGAGATCGAGACTTTCGCCGCGATTTTCGAATTGCGAGAGATCGTCGTCGCCGGTCGCCTCGTTGATGATGTCCTGAATGCTCTCCCCGCCGCCTTCGGGATAGTAGCGCGTCAGGGCGGCGGTGATCTGCTCCTCATTGGCGATGAGGGCGCGGATGTTGAAGCCCATCATGAGCTTGATGTCGTCAATCGCGTTGAAGTTTTCGGGAGACGCCAGTGCCACGGAGAGCGTGTTGGTGGCCTGATCGAACTCGACCGGGATGACGCGGTAAGAGCGGGCCATCTGAGCGTTGAACGACTTGATGACTTCGGGCTTGACGTCGACCTTGTCGAGATTGATGGGCTCCATGCCCATCTGGGCTGCGAGGGCGGTGACAAGGTCGACCTCTGTGATGTATCCGAGATCGATCAGAATCTGGCCGATCGGACCTTTTTTTGCCTTCTGCACTGCCAGGGCTTCGTGGACCTGCTCAGCGGTGAGCTTGCCCATTTTGCGAAGGATGCGTCCAAGCGGGCGGCCCTTGTACTGGGCGACCGAGGAGGGTTTTGAAAGGGTGTCGGCCATGATCGACTCCGGTCCGATGTCGCGGACTGCTTACTTTGCCTCGTCGCCTTCGTCCTGAGGTTGGATGCCGCTTCCCAGCAAGGCAGCTTCGCCGGCTTCGTGCAGCTTGCCGGCTTTTTCCAATTTTTCCTGCATGTCGCCGGGTTGCCGGCAGCGTTCGAGCATGTCGTCGGCGGTGATCAATCCGCGCTCGTAAAGCGACCAAAGGTGATCGTCCAACAACTGCATGCCGTACTTCTTGCCGGTCTGGATGGCCGAGTCGATTCGGAAGGTTTTGTTTTCGCGGATGAGGTTGGCGATGGCCGGGGTGACGACAAGGAATTCGTAGGCGGCGCACATTCCGCTCGGAATTCGCGGCATGAGCGCCTGGCTGAGGACGGCGATGAGCGAGGTCGAGAGCTGAACGCGAATCTGCTCCTGCTGCTCGTGCGGGAAGGCGTCGATGATTCGGTTGACCGTACCCTGGCAGCCGGTGGTGTGCAGCGTTCCGAAGACCAAGTGGCCAGTCTCGGCCGCGCGAATGGCGGACTCGATGGTTTCAAGGTCGCGCATTTCACCGACGAGGATCACGTCGGGATCCTGTCGCAGGGCGCGGCGGAGGGCTTCGGAGAAGCTCGGGACGTCGTTGCCGACCTCGCGCTGGTTGATGATCGATTTCTTGTGCGAGTGGTAGTACTCGATCGGGTCTTCGACGGTGACGATGTGCTTGTCCATCTCGGTGTTGATGTAGTTGAGCATCGTCGCGAGGGAGGTGGTTTTGCCGGAACCGGTCGGGCCGGTGACGAGGAAAAGGCCGCGCGGCCGGCTGCATAGGGCTTTGCAGATGCGGGGCAGGCCGATTTCATCGAACGAGAGAAATCGGGAGGGAATGAGCCGCAGCACGAGCGAGACGTTGCCCTTCTGCTTGAAGACGGAGACGCGGAAGCGGCCGGCATCGCCAAAGGCGAAGCCGAAGTCGGTGCCGCCTTCTTCCTGGAGCTCCTGCTGGTTTCGGTCGGGCGTAATGGCCTTCATCAGGGCCACGGTGTCTTCCGGCTCGAGCACTTTGGTTTCGAGCGATCGGAGGTGGCCGTGAAGTCGCAGAACGGGCGGGCGACCTACGGAAAGGTGAATGTCCGCGCCGCCGCGCTTGATGCAGGTCTCCAGGATTCGATCGATATGCAGGGTTGCCATTTGTTGTTCTTCAACTCGGGTTCAAGTTCGCCATCCGATGACGGCCTCCGCGGGAAAAGCTGGAAGCGGGACCTTACGCCGCGGCGATGCCCTTCTTTTCGTCGTCGGACTCGCGCTTTTCGCGATCGCCGATCTCTTCCTTTGATTCTGTCTCGATGACGCCCTCAACCTGGGTGCTCCGCATGACTTCATCGGCGGTGGTCATGCCGGTGATAATCTTGCGCTGCCCGTCCTCCAGCAGCGAACGCATGCCCGCGGCCCTGGCCGCCTTTTGCACCTGGTTCGTCGGCGCTCGTTTGAAGGCCAGCTCGCGCAGCTCGCTGTTCATGACCAGCACTTCGAAAATGCCCTTTCGACCGCGGTAGCCGGTGTTGTTGCAGCGCCCGCAACCGCGACCGCGATAGACCGGGCGCCCCTTGAGCTTCTCCGGAGGGAGGCCGACGAGCCGCAGCACGTACGGGTCGGGGGATGGATTTACCTCTTTGCACTCCTCGCAGATCACGCGAATGAGCCGTTGGGCCATGATGGCCTGAATCGAGCTCGCGACGAGGAACGGCTTGATGCCGAGGTCGATCAATCGGGTAATTGCCGATGGCGCGTCGTTGGTGTGCAGCGTCGAGAAGACAAGATGGCCGGTTAGGGCGGCCTGAATGGCGATTTCGCCGACGGCTCGATCGCGGATTTCGCCGACCAGGACGATGTTGGGCGCCTGGCGAAGCATGGATCGGAGGATTTTGTCGAAGCCCAACCCGATCTCTTCCTTTACCTGGCACTGATTGATGCCGGGGAAGTTGTATTCGACCGGGTCTTCGGCGGTGATGATCTTCTTGTCGGGGCGGTTCAATTCCTGAAGCGCGGCGTAGAGTGTGGTGGTCTTTCCGGAGCCGGTTGGGCCGGTGACCAGGAAGATTCCGGTCGGTCGCTTGATGATCTTCTGGAAGAGCTCGTAGTCGTCCTGTTCGAAGCCGAGTTTGCCGAGACCGATCTTGACGTTGTCGGGGCGGAGAATTCGCAAGACGACCGATTCGCCGTGGACGCTCGGGCAGGATGCCACGCGGAAGTCGATATTCGTTCCGCTGATGTTCATCTTGATTCGGCCGTCGAGCGGGACACGCTTCTCGGCGATGTCCATTCCGGATTGGATTTTCAGGCGGGTGATGACAGCGCCCTGCATGCGCTTGGGGACGTTTTCGCGCTCGATGCAAACACCGTCAATTCGATAGCGAACGCGGACGCGGTCGGCCATCGGCTCGATGTGAATATCGCTGGCACGCCCGCGGACGGCGTCGGCGATGACCATGTTGATGAGCTTGATAATAGGGGCGTCGGGGTCTTCGGCCTTTTTCTTGCCGCCGGTTGCGTCTTTGTCGAGCGAATGATCGACCGAGGCATCGAGACTCTTAGAGAGCTCGTCGAGCGAGGCGTCGGCCGAGTTAAAGATCTTATCGATGTAGGATTTGATTCGCGTTCGCGGGGCCAGAACCGGCTCGATGTTCGCTGCACCGCACTGAAACCGAAGCGTGTCGAGTGCTTCAAGGTCGAGCGGGTCGGACATGACGACGCGCAGCTTGCCGTTTTCCTGCGAGAGCGGAAGTACGTCGAAGCGCTTGATGAGTTTTTCCGGAATCAGCGTGATGGCGTTTGGCGCGATGATGCTGCGAGTCAGCTCGACGTATTCGAGTCCGAATTGGGCCGCGAGGGCCTTGGCGATTTCATCTTCCGGGCAGAACTCCAGCTCGACCATGGTCTCGCCGATTCGCTTGTGCGTTTTCTGGCTTTGAACGAGGGCCTGCTGAACCTGTTCGGCGGTAACGACCTTTCGGCCGACGAGAATCTCGCCAAGTTTCTGTTTCAATCGTGCCATGCCCGCTCCACCAACCGGGGGGTCGAGGTAAGGAAGGTCGAATACTCCTCGGAGATTGTATTTTGGCACGTGCGGCCGATCAAGCGAGCGGGCGATTTGGCGCGCAATTAGAAGGGCACGCCGACCCACTGCGGGCCGGCGTGTCCTGAGTTATCTGAGTGAAATGACGTTCCGGGTTGTTATCGCCGCCGGCGTCGCAGCAACTGCAGGCCGCCGACCGCCAGAAGGCCGAGTGTGGCCGGTTCCGGGATCGCTCGGACTTCGACGACGAGGTCGTTGAAATCGCGATCCGAGCCACCATCGAGCGGTCCAGAGAGGTCCTCGAAGCAGAGGAGCCAGACCGTCTCGTTGGTCGGAAGACCGGTGATTTGATAGGTGACCATATGGTCGAGACCGTCGGCATTCTTCGTCTCATCTGAGTTGAACGAAGTGCCACCGCCTTCGTCGCGACGAATCCAGTTCCAGGACTTGCCGGTCAGATCCTGGGTGGCGTTTCCGCTGACGGCCAGACTGGAGCCGCCGATGGCAAAGAGCGATTCAAAACCCGAGCCCTTGTCGATGCCGAGTTCCTGCGAATTGCCGGCGAATCGGGCCACGGCCGTCACATTGATCTTGCCGTCCGTCCAGAACTGGTCGGCGGCCGATCCGGCCGTGGGGCCGAAGATGGCCAGCGTGTTATTCGGCGGGAGAGAATCGTCCCAGCGAATGGCCGAGATCGTTCCGCCGGCGCCGCCACCGGTGAAGTCCACGCCGCTGGCGCTGAAGTCACCGCCGTAGTAGCCCTCAAGAATCTGCTCGTGGTTGAATTCGCCACCGGGCGACGGCGACACCGTGGTAAAACCTGCGAACGCCGGCGCCGCAACGGCCAGAATGGTCGTTCCGAGTGCAATCATGTGCTTCATCACCGTTCCTCCGAATCGGGAACAGAATCTGCCCAGACGGACTTCCCGAGAGCCCGGCTGAAATCCTTAACACGGGGTTAGTCGTTACTCCCCCCCACAGGAGAGCGTTCAATGCCCCCCAAGCATGCGCCGCTTTAGCAAAAAGGCAAACAATTCGCAGGTCCGAAATCCCCCCATCCGACGAGGGCCGATAGAGCACCGGGGGCGAGGCGTCATTCGCATGAAACGCCCCGCCGCATAACATGGGCGTCCATGAATTCTCACCCTCGCCTTGTCCGAGAACCGACGCGAACGACGCTTCTTCCGCTGGCGGCCGGACTCCGCTCGGCCTTCGCGACCGGATATGGGGCGTGCGAGCTCGGCCGGGATGTGTTGTCGGGGCTGGTGGTCGGCACGGTGGCGCTGCCGCTTTCGATGGCGCTGGCAATCGCCTCGGGCGTGCCGCCGCAACACGGGCTCTATACGGCAATGGTCGCTGGCTTCCTGATCGCGGCACTGGGCGGCTCGCGGTTTCAAGTCTCGGGGCCGACGGCCGCTTTCGTGGTGTTGCTGGCACCGATCTCGGCCCGATTTGGTTTGGCCGGACTCGCGATCGTGACGGTGCTGGCCGGCGTGGTGCTGATCGGGTTCGGCGTGGCGCGGATGGGGAAGTTTATTGAGTTCATTCCCTATCCGGTCACGACCGGGTTCACGAGCGGAATAGCGGTGGTGATTGCGACGCTGCAGATCAAGGACATGCTCGGTCTGACCGTTGCGCATATGCCGGAGCACTACCTCGGACGCGTTGCGGCATTGGCCCGGGCGTTGCCGACAACTCGCCTCGGCGATCTCTTGATCGGGATTCTCACGCTTGCATTGCTTGTAGGTCTTCCAAAGCTTACGAGGCGTGTGCCGTCTCCGTTGGTCGCGCTTCCGTTCGCGGCGCTGGCGGCATGGTTCATGCACCGCGGCTGGCCGTCCGTTTCGGTGGCGACGATTCAGGATCGCTTCAGCTACGTGATCGACGGAGTGGTTCGGCCGGGCATTCCGCGGGTGCCGCCCGCGTTCGGTTTGCCGTGGAACCTGCCCGGGCCGAATGGCGGAGCGCTGGTCTGGTCTTACGACGTCGTTCAGGCGTTGATCGGGTCCGGGTTCGCGGTGGCGATGCTTGGTGCGATCGAGTCGCTTTTGTCGGCTGTGGTGGCCGACGGCATGACCGGAAATCGTCATGACCCGGATTCCGAGCTGATCGCACAGGGCGTCGGAAATGTCGTAGCGCCGTTTTTTGGAGGATTTGCGGCGACGGGCGCGATCGCCCGGACGGCGACCAACATCCGTTCCGGGGCACGGTCTCCGATTGCCGCCATGGTGCATGCTGTTTTTGTATTCGCTGCCGTGCTGAGCTTTGCGTCGCTGCTGGGATATTTGCCCATGGCTTCGATGGCGGCACTGCTGCTGATCGTCGCGTGGAACATGGCCGAGGCGAAGCATGTGGTCCGCGTGCTTCGGATTGCGCCGCGGAGCGATGTGCTTGTTCTGCTGACGTGCTTCGGCCTGACGGTGATTTTTGACATGGTTGTGGCCGTGACGGCCGGAGTCGTGCTCGCGGCCATTCTCTTTATGCAGCGGATGGCGGAGGTGAGCGGGGCGCGAGTCGTCGGGGACGAGCATCCGTCGGTCCAGTTGCCGCTGCCCAAGTCCGTCATGCTTTACGAGATCGCCGGCCCACTGTTCTTCGGGGCGGCACAGAAGGCCATGAGCTCATTGCGCACCGTCGAGAGCGGGGTGCGGTGCGTCGTACTGAACCTGCAGGCGGTGCCGGTGATTGATGCGACGGGCATCGTCAATCTGGAATCGGCCCTGGAGCGGCTTGGTCATGCACGCGTGCTGGTTATTCTGGCAGGGGTGCAGCCGCAGCCGCGCGAGGCCATCGCGCGGGCGGGGATCGCGGAAGTGCCCGGGCGGCTCGTGATTCGAGAGTCGTTCGACGCGGCCGTGGCGTTGGCACGGGCGTTTGTGGTGGTGCAGGGGTCCGAGGAGCGGATCGCGGCGAGTGCTTGACTCCTATAGGAGTGTCGATACACTCTCATAAGAGTGTAATTGGATGACACCGGGAGATCCAGATGTCCGTTGCCAGTATCCGGTCGCAGCGGGTCCCGTCGAGGATTCGGCCGAAGATTCCGCGAAGCCTTGCCGATCTGATCGCAATTTGGGATCGGTACGACGGGGCGATTCCGCTGCGCGCATTGCGCGCGGGACTGCGCGGACTTCGCCTTACGCGCCATGATCTGGATGGCTTCGCCGAATTCTCGGAATCGTGTTATCGCCGAAATCGAATTCACACCGGGCCGGCTTATGAATTGCTGGCGCTGTGTTGGGCTTCGGGCCAGCGCAGCCCGATCCACGATCATCGCGGTTCGGCATGCGCTCTGCGAGTCGTCGAAGGCATCGCTACGGAGACGAAGTTTGAGTTCAGCCCGAGCGGACTGATTTATGCGACGGGTACGGGGCGACTGGCGGCGGGTTCGGTCACGGCGTCCTACGACGCCGACATGCACCAGATGGGAAATCTCGAACCGTCTGGCTGCGATCTGATCACCTTGCACGTCTATTCGCCGCCGCTGCTTCGGATGGGTCGGTACTATCTGGGCGACGCGGTCATGGGCGAGGGCGAAGTTGCACTGCGTTCGCGGCTCGCGCGAATCGTGGCGGGCCGGCGGCCGGTGCGAATGAAGGCCGCATTGAGCGCGATCCGATCGCGGACACGAAAGGCGTGAGCGTGGGCCGAATCGCGATCGTGGGTGCGGGGCTGAGCGGGACGCTGACGACCGTGCAGCTTTTGCGACGCGCGGCGCGGCCGATCGAAATCGTGTTGATCGAGTCGCGGCCGACGATGGGGCGCGGCGCTGCGTACGGAACGACCAGTATTCATCACCTGCTGAATGTGCCGGCGGGCCGAATGAGCGCATTGCCCGATGATGCTACTCATTTTCTCAACTGGGCCAGACGGCGTGATCCGGGGATTGACGCGAAATCGTTTGTTCCACGGTTGGTGTATGGCGACTATCTCGGCGAGCTGCTGAGCGAATCGGAGAGTGCGGCCCGCGCCGGAGTGCGGCTGACGCGAGTCAGGGAGCGCGTCTGGTCGGTGGACGCGGGTCCGCCGGTTGAGTTGCGCCTGGCGGGTGGGGCGGCGATCGGAGCCGATCTGATTGTTTTCGCGCTTGGCAATTTTCCGCCGACTGGCATCGCGGCGGCGGAACGTGATTTGGGCGACGATCGGCGATACATCCGCGATCCGTGGACTGGCGCGGAGTTGCCGGTGATCGGTCGGGATGCAGGGGTAATGCTGATCGGCACCGGGCTGACCGCAATCGACATGGTGGCCGGACTGGACGCGTCGGGGCATCGTGGGTCAATTACGGCAGTGTCGCGACACGGGCTGCTTCCAGCCGTGCATGCGGATGTTGGGGCGGCGGGGATCGACATCGGAATTCGGGCGGGAGTCGCAGTCCAAAAAGTTTTGCGACGCTTGCGGCAGGCGAGTCGGACTCAACCCTGGCGGCAGTTAGTTGACGGGCTTCGCGGCGAAACGTCTGCGATTTGGCAGTCGTGGAGCCGGCCGGACCGCGCCCGCTTTCTTCGACATGTTCGTCAATATTGGGAAGTGCATCGACATCGCATTGCGCCCGATGTGGGCGCGAGCGTATCGCGACTGATCGCTGAACGGCGATTGACGATTGTGGCCGGGTCACTCGCGAGGTTTAGAGCCAACGGGGGACAGATCGAAGCGGAGGTGCGCCGTCGCGGACAGGGAGACACCACGTTGCTTCGGGCCGCATACGTGCTGAATTGCACCGGGCCGAGTTGCGACTATGGCCGAATTGACGATCCGCTGGTGCGTTCGATGCTGGCCGGCGGAATCGCGCGGCCTGACGAGTTGCGGCTTGGTTTGGAGACGGCTGACGACGGTGGGCTGATTGGGACTGACGGCCGGGCGTCCGCGAGATTTTTCACGCTTGGTCCGCCGAGCAAGCCGCGGCTGTGGGAGACGACCGCCGCGCCGGAAATCCGCGTTCAAGCGGTCAGTTTGGCGGAGCGGCTGCTGGCCGGCGATCAGATTTAATCGAAGAAGGCGAGCTGCTTCCGGAAGGTGCGGGCGAAAAGACCGTGCAGCCGCCCGAGGAAGTAGATGCCAAAGAACCCGAATCCTATGACCGCGCCCCAACTCAGGAGTCCGGCGGCGGCCTGTACAACATTTCCCGCGCCGGCCGCGACGCTCGTTCTCTCCAGGACACCGGCAAACCAGCTTACCACCCCGGAAAATGCGAGCGCGAACATGACGGCGTATGCGGCGACCAGCAGGAAGAGGAAGGCATAGTTGACGTTGGTCTCGGCGATTGATTTGCCGACGTTGAGGGGATTCAGCCCGCTCACGATCGAACTCGTGGCGATTCCGATCAGGTGCATGGGCACGATGAACGTGAACACGGCCGCCACCAGAATCACGCCGGGCGTCAGTCGAGATCGCAATTCGGCCATGGTTGCCGGGATGTGAAAGTCGCCCTTGTTCGATATCCAGAGCGCCACCGCTGCAAAAACCGCGTAATAGATCAGCAATGAGAGGTATGCAACGATGCTGCTGCCCCACTGCGATGGATTCCACACCAGCTCGGGCGGTCGATCGGTGCCGATGGCTGTTGCCCGGACGACATCCAGGAACGCATGCACACCGACCGCAAGGAAGAAGAAGACCTCCAGCAGAACACAGCCGACGAAGGCCTTTTGAACGCCGGACAGATAGAGCGGGGTCTCGTGTCCCGAGCCGACGTTGCCTTGATTCACCGCGAACGCTATGCCCACCGCGCCAGCGACCGGCAGGAGAATGACGCCGACAGCCGCGACTACACTCGTGATGAGCGAGCCGGACGCGCCAAATGGATATCCAAATGCCGAAGTAAGGCCCGAATAGAATCCGATTTCGCCGCGCGTGCGAAGATGGGCCGTGTTGTAACCGTGATCGGCAGACTTCCCCTTTAGCAGTGCCGGAATGGGCTGCCAGCAGTTGGAGCAAAGTGCTTCGACATACGGGTCCTTCAGCATTACTTCCTTGTTGCAGTGCGGACACGCACGGGCGGTCGGCTCGGCCGGCGTCGGATCGGGAATGGGCAACTGACCGGAGTATTCCTGGGCCTCGCGCGCGTCCATGGCCTCTGTGCCGCGCTCGAGTGAGGCCAGGTCTTCGAGATTGACGCTCGTGTCCGTCCGAACCGGTGCGATCGTCTGGGACGGTCGCGGAATGCGGAACGCCTTATTGCACCCCTTACAACGAATACTTCGCCCGGCCCACTCGTCTGGGACGGCGATTTTCGACTGGCATCGTGGGCAGCGTAGCTTCATGGCGTCCCGAAGAGTCCTGATTCTAACTGCTGGATTCTATGCCGCCCGAACAGACACGGAAGCCCACCTCCGCCAAAGCCCGGAGTTAGGGCCGAATTCCGACCGATTCGGCCACGCCGGTCAGGCGCTTGTTGCCGAGTGCGAAGTTGGGTGCGCCTTCGGGCCAGATGGAGAGGTTGACACCGTATTCGTCGATGGAATTGTCGAAGTCGAAGGTGATACCGGTGTACCAGCGCGGCCAGCGCTTGATCAGCGAGATTTGCGTTGAGTAATTCCGCTCGAAGTAGATGTCGTAGTATTCGCGGAGGGCAAACGTGTATTTCTCGTTCAGTTTGTAGTTTCCGCCGAAGCCGATCAGGTTGTCCTGCGTCTCCTGGATGTAACGATATCCGACGAAATAGGACAGGCGCGGGTCGCGTTCGACATTCAGCGAGACGCTCATGACGCCGGTGCTGCCGCGATTGAGGTCCCACACGGCGTCGTAGACCACCGCGGTCGACTCGCTTACGCGGTAGGCCAGATTGGCGGCGATGAAGTTCGAGCTGATGCTGTCTTCAGGCCGGGCGAAGATGTAATCGCCGTGTGTATTCTGCGTGTCGCGGGGATTGCTGAAGAAGCCGGCTTCGACGTCGAGCGTGATCCAGTCGACCGTTCGCCAGCGGCCGGGGCCGCCGCGCTTGGTCTGCCATCGTTGCCGGGCTCCCAGCGTGACGCCGGAGAAATCGTCGATGGTCTCGACGCCCTGATCGAAGGGCGAGATGTCGTTGCTGACGATATTGTCGGCCGCGCCCCAGACTGCGACCTCGGGCTTGATGATGTGCCGCAGGCGATGGACATCGAGCAGGTCGGACTCGACGTTGTCATAGTTTCGCTCGAGGTACATGTTGCCGGTGGCACCGACCGCACCAAAGATGCGATTTTGGGCACCGCCGTCATGCGGCGTGTCGCTCCAGGCCGAGTCGCGGCCCATCACGTAGGGCGTGATCTTGATCGGGCCAATTTCCGGGAGCGGGATGCGGAGTTCCTCGCGGGCATCGACGCGGCCATCGGAGCCGGTGTTGCCGGTGTTGTCGGCGCGTTCGTCCTCGTTGACGAAAACGCGGCGATTGTCCTGCAGGAACTTGACGACACTGGCTCGCTGCTCGGAGTAGAAGGTGACGAAGTCAGCCAGCGGCTCGCCAATGAGCGAGAAAACCACGTCGGGATAGTGCTCGGTCAGCGCAATCCAATAGTTCAGCCGCCAATTTGCCAGCGTCGAAAACTGCCAGTTTTCCTTGCGCTTCAGCAGATAGACGACCGTCTCCTGGTCCTTGCCGTTCTCGAACTCGGCGCGGTAGTAGCTTTCGAGGAAGTTAGGATCGCTCAGGTATGACGTTTCCAGCGTCAGCTGCCAGTCCTGTGGCAGATACTGGCGATGACGCCAGAGTATGCGCCCGCGATCCTCGGTTGGCGGGTAGCCGCTGCGAAGCGGGCCGATGGCGTCCTTGCCGTCGTCGTGGATGTAATACGACCGCAAGAGACCGTAGTAGTTTTCGCTGACGTAGTCGGTGTCGATGCCGACGCCGGGGCCGCGCTTGGAGAAATAATCCAGCTTCAACGTCGAGTCGAAGCCCTGCGGTTTCTGCAGGCCGAGCAAATTGAAAAGGTACCAGCGCGTCTCGATGACCGCGCCAAAACGGTTGTTGTAGCCCGTGCGAATGCCTTTGAACGCCATCGTGTCTTCAGAAAAGTCGCCCTGAGCCACGGGCCAGTAGAGAATCGGGACGCCTTCGACCTGCATGGTGGTGTCGTAGGCCTTATAGCTTCCGGCCTGAATTCCGATGATTTCGCCTTTGTCGTTGCGCGGCGTCTTGTCGGTGATGTAGACTTTTTCGGTTCCCAGCGCGACGTGTGGAACGGCGAACTCGCTGGTGGTGAGCTTGGCGCGCCGCGCGAAGTATTCGCTCGCCGAAAGCTGCCGCACCTGCTCGGCGCGGACATAGATCGGCACGTCGCGATCCTGCGCGAAGGCGCGCATGACCACGTCGAGGGCCAGCGCGCGATCCGCTTCGAAGTCGTAATACATCTGCGGCGCGCGGATCATCCGCGTGCCACGTGTCAGCACGACGTCGCCTTCCAGATAGGCCGATGAAACGAACTCCTGAGCGCTCTGCCGATCCGACTTATCGCGGCCGCGCAGTACCGGCTCGTTTGCTGCGGAAGGCGGCTGGGCCTCGCCAGCGGGCTGGGTGGTCGGCTTTTTCTTTTTCTCGGTACCCGGCATGCCCATCAGCGATTCGGCTGTGGCTCTCTCAGAGAGGAACAACACTGCCGAGTCGGCGCGAAGTTCCATCGCCTCGGCGCTGGGTCCCTCGCGCGAGCCAAGCCGGACATCGCCGATGACGACCACTACTCGGCGGTCGCCAACGACTTCGCTGGAGAGATCACGGCCGCTGTAGTCGATTCGTCGGGGCGGGCGCGCCGCGCGGAGCGGGCGAACAGCTTCACCGTCGGCCGTCCGCGTCTGTACGGGACCCGTCGGGGCCGTGGTTGGTTGAGGTAGATCGGGCCGATCGACGGAAGCTCGAACGGTACTGGCCCGCTCGTAGAGCGGACTGTTCTCGTCCGACTGCATGGTGTGGCTGCCGGGCAGCATTGCGAGCTTTCCGGCTGACGCCAGTGAGACCAGCAATGCCGGACCGGTTTCGAGCGTTCCGGCCGGTTCGACGACTTCGGCGTCCTGCCAAAGAAAGACATCCAGTTCGATGTACGGGACGGTCTCCCATTTCTTGGTGCGAAACCAGACGACGGCGTCGCGACTCCGCAACTTGTAGTTGCCCATTTTGAGGGCGAAGTCGCCGTAGATGGAGAGGACGTTGGTTCCGTCCGTCAGCTTCCATGCGTAGGCATAGACGCCTGAAATCGCGACCGTTTCGGCGCTGATTCCGGGCGGGAGTGCCGGGCCTTTTTCGTCGTTGAGGTAATCGGAGGCGATCGAGTTGTCGATCTCGTCGGCGGTCGCTGACGCCGTGGCGAGCGAGCCAAAGAGGGCAGCGGTCAGGACCGCGAGTCGCAGGTTCACGCTTGTTCCGCAGCGGCGTGTCGGCGCGATCGGTGACGCACCGCGCCGTGCGTCAGCTCCGTCGTCCGATCGGCGCGGCGAGTGTATCGGACGTCTGCACAGCGTCAAGCTTCAGCAGAGCGGCGAGTTGTGGATTCCGGCGAACTTTGCGCCAGAGGTTGGCGCGGACGACACACGCGCAGAATTTGCCAATCCAAAGCGCACGGACCTAGGCCGGCCGAGTGATGGCATGTCGCGCGGATGTCGGCGACGACAGTCTCGCATCACGGTAGTTCAATCATCGTTTGCAATGCTGGCAGGCACCATCGACCCGGAAATATCAAGGCGGCCAGCCGCTACGGCGCGGGCAGGAGGGTTCAAGCGAAATCGCGTTTTGGTCGATAGGGTCTTGTTTTTCAGCATGTTACGAGAAGGCGCGAGGTGTGCGTAGCGTGGCAAAGTGGTATCCGTGTTCGCGAATCCCGAGTCGGCATTCACGCTGGACCGCGATAGCGCTGTTGGCGCTGCTCGCGGGTTGCGGAGAGTTGCCGCCGAACATGCGGCAATCCATCATCGATGCCGACCGCGCGTATCGAAAGCACGACATCGACACGGCGATCAAGAAGTCCGACGAAGTCATCGCTCAACACGCAGGCGTCCCCGAGACGGCCGAGGCCTATTACGTGCGAGCACTCTGCCGGATCGATCAGGGACGGGCGCGCGACGCCATGGCCGATTTGCAGGTCTGTGTGCAGCTCTCGAAGCGGCCGGACCTGACGGCGCGTGCTTATGCTTCGCTGGGCGGCATCCAACACGATCTGGGACAATTGCAGGCCGCGGCGGGCTCGTTCCAGAGGGCCCTGCAGAAATTGCCGAATGCGCCGCCGGCCGATCAGGTGTTGCTTCGCTATGGCATCTGCCTTCAGCGACTCGGGCAGTGGGACGACGCGCGAACCCAGTTCTCGACGCTGTTGAGCCGGTTTCCGACGAGCCCCTATGCGGAGGATGCGCGGCGGCGCCTCAACTGGAAGAACGCGTTCTTCGCGATCCAATGCGGTGCGTTTGTTAAGCAGAGTCAGGCCGACGCTTTAATTCAAAAGTTAAGGTCCGCTTTTTCCGAATCATGGGTTGACCCGGAAAGCCGCTTCGGACGGCCGATGTATGTAGTCTACGCAGGAAAGTACGGGACGCTCGCCGAGGCCGAAGCCGGCCTGCGAGATGCCCGTCGGGTGACGCCGGAGGCGTTCATCGTTCCCTAAAGCGCAGAGGATGTGGCTGGAGCCCGCGTCGCTGTCGGTATGGGTGTCAGGGATGACGCAGCGCCATTTCTATCCCGCGTTTCCGCGAGCTTCTCGTGCGGCCGCTCTTGCCGTTGCAGCGGCATGCATACTCTCTGCTCCCGGGTGTGCCCGCTACAACCACAAGATCCCGGATTCGGCCCCGCCGCAGCCCAATGATCTGTTCCAGCCGTTCAACGAACAGCAGGCGATTCCGCAGAGCATGGTTGAAATGCCGCCCTACCGGCTGAACGTCGCTGATGTGATCGAAATCATCTACCAGGTGAAGGTCGGTGCGAAGACGGGCGATCGACGCGGGTATCGGCTGCAATCGGAAGACGTGATTGAGATCAAGTTTCCGTATCACCGAGACCTGGACCAGCGGCATGTCGTGCTGCCCGACGGCTATATCAACTGTCTGCTCATCGGGCGCGTGCGGGCCGTCGGGGAGACGCTCGACGCCCTCCAGGCGCAGCTTACGAATGCCTACAAGCGCTACGTGAAGAACGTCGAGCCGACGGTGATCGTCAAGGAAGCCAATAAGAAGATCGACGAGTTGAAGAAGGCCATCACAACCGCCCCGCGCGGCCAGTCGCGCCTTATGCCGGTCAAGCCGGACGGCACCATTGACCTGCCGTACATTGGCAATGTCTACGCCTTCGGTCACACGATTCCGGAATTGCGGGCGACCCTGAACCAGGAATACGTCCGCAACGATCTGGAAGAGATCGAGGTCACGGTCCAGTGTCTCGAATTCGCGCCGCGGCGCGTTTATGTCATGGGCGAGGTCAACCAGCAGGGTGTGTTCCCGACACAACAGAACGTGACGGTCATCCAGGCGCTCACCATGGCCGGCGGAATGAACACCCGAGCCGACAAGGCCCACGTCATGGTCGTGCGGCGCAAGTTCCTGCCGATTCCGCAGGCGACGATCGTCGATGTGCAGTCGCTGCTCGACGGTCGCAAGCCGTCGGCCGAAGGCCTTGTTCCGAATGGCGAGCGGATGCGGTACGATTTCTTCCTGCAGGACGAGGACGTGATCTATGTTCCGCCGACCGACCTCGCGCTGGCAGGCGACTTCACCGACATGTTCTTCAACCGGATTGTGCGGCCGATCTTCCCCGTCTCAGGAATTCTGGGCATGAACTTCGGCTACCAGATCTACAACGCCCCATCGACTTACACCAACAACGTGAAGGGACCGCCACGGTTTAACACCACCATCGGGCCGTAACGCGGGCAGCAGCCCGCGCATGGATGCGAACGGATAACGAAGGATCGTTACTTATGGCAGATACCTACGCGACCAAGACACTCCGGGAACTGATGCGGGTGGTATTTCTGCGCACGGGGCGGATCCTCCTCATCACGCTTCTCGCCGCTGGTGTGACCTACTTCGTGTGCATCAAGGCCGAGCCGATTTATCGCAGCACCGTCACGCTGATCTTCAAGCAGCCCTCGGATAAGAGCCCGGTCTTTCGTGAGCAGCCCGATCGGCCGCTTGAAATTTTCGTCAAGGCCCAGCAGCAGATTGTCATGAGCGATTTGGTGCTGGCGCGGGCGAAAGTGATCGCGGAAGATGAGAAGTTGCGGGAACCGTGGATTCGGCTACGCAATGCTTATGACGCGCTGCGATATCACCGTGCGCTGCCGTCGGATCCTTACGATCCGAAGACGGCGAGGGAACTGGTTGAGGTTCAGCACCAGATCGAGGAGTTTCTGACCAAGCGCGGTCCAAATACTGTTGCGGACAGGGTTCAGGACCTGCTCGACAAGCACCAGAAGTCGCTCTCCGATTTTCGAGATGACGTGAAGCTCAAGACTCCCGGCGGCGAGCAGGTCGCCATGACCGAGTCGTTCCAGATTCAGGTGGATCGGCCGGCGCCCGGCAATCGCGACAAGACGTGCCTCAACGCGATGTACGCAGCGGACGTTCTCTCGGACATGTACATGGTCCGTTTCCGCGAGCTTCAATCGCGTCTGGCCGGGGCGGCCGACGAGTTCATGAAGCGCGTGGTCGAAGAGCACGTGAAGGTGATCAACAACGCGCAGGCGAGATTGTCCGAGTTCATTGATAAGGAACTCGACTCACCCGGCGATATCGCCATTCTCGAACAGTTGCTCAAGAGCGGGACTGAGCAGGGCTTCCAGATCATCGCGACCCGGGCGCGAGAAAACACCCTGACGCTCAAAGACAATCTGGCCCGCTCCAAGTCGATGCGGGATTTGCTGCGGGGAATGCTGCCAGCGAAAGCAATGGAAGGCGACGGCGCCGCACAACTGACAGACGAAGAGGTCTCGCAGGCGATCGCCGTCATCCCGCCTGAGGTGACCGAGAACAACATCATCGTGAACCGACTTTCGGGTCGCATGCTCCAGGTGCAGGCGAAGCTGACCAATCTGCAATCGACCTTTGCGAAGGAATATGGATCGGTGCAGGAGACCGAGGCCGAGTTGAATCAGACCAAGCGTCAGCTCCTGCAGGAGCTGGTGGCGAACGCCAAGGCGCTGGACATCTCGATCAAGTCGTACGAAGACCGGCTGACTGACAATGCAAGCGAAGTGAAGACCATCGAAACCCGCCTGGATAAGATCAACCGCCGGCTGACCGAGTACCAGCGGCTGAAAAATGATGTTGAGGTCACCCAGAAGCAGCACCAGGACATTCAGAAGGAGCAGGTTGACGCATTCGTCGCCGCCGAGCAGGCCCGCGTTGCCATCACCATCGAGAAGATGGACAAGGCCTCGCAGCCGAATCCGGATCGCCCCGCCCAGCCGTTGACTCTGGTTTACACGGCCATTGCCGGCGGCGTCGGGCTGATTCTGGCGATCGCATTGGCCTTCCTGGGCGATCATTTCGACCACACGTTCCGGACGATCGAAGACGCCGAGCGGTACACGGGCCTGCCCGTCGTCGGATCGGTGACAAAGCAGGGCCGCACCATTTTGACGAGCGCATAGGTCGCCCGGCGGACGGCAAAAGATGCGGGCTGGCGTGCGGCTATGGCGAAAGCAGTACGGCTATCCGATAACTTCCTATAGCAGGCGGAGTTCTTCAGAGGCGTTTAGCGCGTGAGCGACAGACCCGACAAACAGGAACCCGACGAACCCGAACCCGAGGAATCGGTTGAGGGTGAGTCGATCTGGCCTGCCCGCGACGCCGACATCGAGCCCGAGCCGATGTACGAAGACGAGGCCGGCGTCGAAGCTGAGCCCCAATACTCGGAGTCGGCGGCGGAAGGCGAGCCCGTCGTCGACCTCGAATCGCTGGAGCCCGAACCAGACTCGGGCCTGCAGTTGACGGGCGCGGGCTCAACCAGCGTTATCAGCCGGCAACGCATCCCAGCATCCAGAAAACTACGCAATCGAGCACAGACCGAGCTAGGGCAGCTCTGGGGCAGCGTTTTCTTCGCGGCCGACAAGGCCTCGCCCAAACTCGTCGGCATTACCAGTGCGCAGCGTCAGGAAGGCGTGACGCAGATTGCTACAGCACTGGCCATGTACGGCGTGCTGGCGAATACAGGACTTCGAATCGCGCTGGTCGATTGCAACCTTCGTCATCCAAAGATCGCCGACCTGCTGGGCGTGCAGGCGTCGCCGGGTATTTCGGACATACTTTCCGGCCGCGCGACGCTTGAACAATGCCTGCAGGTAATCGTCATGGCCGACTCCGATCGGGAGTTGTCCGTTCTGACCGCGGGGACTGCGGACTCCCAACCACTGGGTTTGCTTCGTGGTCGGCAATTCAAGTCGTTGCTCGGCGCGCTTCGCGAGCGATTTGACCATGTCGTGTTCGACATGCCGGCCGCAAACTCTTATCCGGACGCACAGATCATCGGTGCGGCTTCGGATGGCGCGGTCCTGGTGGTGCATGCGGCCCGCACGCGGCGCGAAACGGTCGCGGAAGCGAAAAAGCGGCTGGAGCACGCCCAGACACACCTACTCGGTCTGGTATTAAACCAGCGCACCTACCCGATCCCGGGCTTTCTATATCGAAAGTTCTAACTGCCGGACCGATAGAAGGTTCAGGACGCCGAGCGTGCGCGCCGTGCCGGACGGCCTTGGTTGCGCGCCCGTTTCGGACGCTGCGTGAGATTGGAAATGCCTGCCGCAAGTCGCCAGAGCTTCTCGATCGGATGGCTGCTCATCCTGGCGATCGTTCTCGCCGGGGCGGCCTTCGTCACCCCCGCCAAGTATCTCGGTTTCTATTGGGCCGGAATCGGCGGCCTGACGCTGCTGGTTCTCTATTCCGTATTCGGCGATCTCGTCACGGCCGTGCTGCTTTGGTTTTTCACGCTCATTTGCCTGCACGAAGAGTTCTGGCGAAAGACGGTGCCGTTCTTCTTCAACATCACCATCCCGCGGCTCTTCATCGTGGTGCTCGTCATGCTGTTGGTGATGATGCTGATGCTCGGCCGTATTCGATTGAATCTGGCCGGTTCGGTCGGGTTGGCCGTTTTCTGCCTTGCGCTCTACTTCATCGTCTCGGCGGCGATCTCGGGGTTTGAGACGCATTCGCCAGTAAAGGTTCACTATCGCCTCATCGGCGGCTATCTGTTTCCGTTCACGATTTTCCTGCTGGTACTCAATGGGGTGCAGACGGAAGCGCAGGTTCGTCGCATTTCCGTCTTCTTCGCGCTGATCAGTATCTACCTGACGTTTACCGGCTGGATGGAGCGATTCGAAATCTGGACGCTTGTCATTCCGAAGTTCATTGCTGATCCTTCGGTGGGCATCCATTTCGGCCGTGTCCGCGGGCCATTTGTGCAATCGGCGGCCATGGGCTTTACGCTGACGTTTTGTTACTTCAGCAACCTCGTCCTGGCCCGGCAGACCTCTGCCATTACGCGCTGGCTGATTTACGGGCTCAATATTCTGATGCTCCCGATCATTTTCTGGACGAAGACGCGATCGGTGTGGCTCGGCTTCCTGCTCTCGCTGCTGGTGTGGTTCGCGTACTCGAAGAAGCGCACCATTCGGGCGGTCTGGGTTGCCGTACTGATTGCGGGCGCGTGCTTTGTGGCAGCCGCCAACCTCGAGGGCTTCCTGAGCGAAGATCGCGAGAAGGGCGGCGTCACCGACGTTGAGCCGATCCTCGTGCGGCTCGGCCTGGCGCAGATCACCTGGAATATGTTTGAGGTGCGGCCCTTTTTGGGTGTGGGCTTTGGCCATTTCCGCGATTACGCCCCGGAATTCGCCGGAGATCCATCTAGCCCGTATTACGCGTTTGCCACCACGGCGATGGAGCACAACAATCTCCTGAGTATCCTCGCCGAAACGGGGCTGGTGGGCCTCGTGCTTTATATTCTTACGCTGGTACTGATTGTGCGGATGAGTTTCTCGCTGTACCGCAAGTTGCCGCCTACCGCGCCGGGCTTTATCAATCGCGATCTCATTGTTCTCTTCTGGATTCTCGCGATTGCTTACCTGGTGGATGGCTTCTTCCGCGAAACCAGCGACAACCCGTTCGCCAATAGTCTGTTCTTCGGTCTCAGCGGCGTTATTGTCGCGCTCAACGTCATGCTTGGGCCGCGACCGATCACGCGCGGCTCGGCGTCCATCCCGCAACGATCGCCCGAGCCCGCTTCACCTTCGGCCGGCGCGCTGGGCCCGCCACGGCCCGGAATCGCCTCATGAACGAACCGGTTGCGGCCAACGGCGCCTCATCCGCGGCGATTTCAGTCGGACCGCTTGGGGGACCGCTGGACGATTCGGGGCGGCCGCGCGGGCTCTTTGCATCGTCGGCTTCGTCGAGCGCGATGGGGCTTTACGTTCCCGCTACCGTTGGCATCCGCCTGATCAACTTTGCGCGCGTCATCATGCTAACGTGGTTCATGACCACGCAGCAGTTCGGTCTGCTCAACATCCTTCTGCTGGTCATCAACGTTTTGACTCCGCTTTGCAGTCTTGGATTGAACGAGGCCGTTACGCGATATGTCCCGCAATTTGAGTCGCGCGGCCGACTGATCGACTTTCTGCGCCGGACGTTTGTGCTTGTTGCAGCGGTCGCGGGCGTGGCGACGGCGGCGTTGCTCTTCGTTGCGCCGATGGCCGGTACGCGGTTTTTCGGGCAGTTCGTGACGGACGCGGCCATGCGTCAATCGTTGCGGGCCGACCTCGGTTACCTCACGCGCCTTTCGGCGGTCGTGATTGGTTTGCTCATTCTCTATTTCTATCTTCTGGCGGTGCTCAAAGGGTTGCGGATGATCCGGGCGCTCGCCTTGGCCGAGCTGATGCACAGCATTGCGTTTGTCTTGCTGACAGTCGCGGCGTGTATGAGCAACCACGCATCGGCGAAGACCATGACCGCCTGCTATGGCGCGTCGCTGATCGTTACGCTCGCGATTTTCTGGTTTGGCTTGCGCCACTCGGTTCGCGGCTGGCGTGATCAGCGGTTGACCGTTGACGATCCGGAACTGCTGCACCGGCTGCTTTCATTCAGCTCGTGGGCGATGCTGTCCGGCGTCACGTGGCAGATCCTTCAGTACTACCCCGCCTGGTATCTCAACAAGATCATGGGAAACGACGCGGTCGCGATTTTCTCGGCTGTTCGCCAGATCGGGCAGTTTGTGTTGCTTGGTGCCGTGACGCTTGTCACGGTGGTGATGAGCGGCATCACGAAGACGTGGGAGACGCGCGGCGTCGAAGCGGCCGATCGCCAGCTTTCGCTGGCTTTTCGCGGGGCGGGCGCGGCGATGCTCGTGGGGTGTGCGGTGATCGCTCTCGCCCGGCGCCCGATCATGCGGCTTTTCAATCCGGCCTATGCACCGGGGGCCGATGTGCTGCCCCTGCAGTTGCTGTTCTTCCTGATCGGCGGCAACTTCGCATTCATCGCGCTGCATTTCAACCTGATCGAGAAGCCGCGCCTGCACTTTCTTCCGTACGCCGTCGGCGTCGCGGCCAATATCCTTTTCGGCTTCTGGTTCTTCGGTGAACGCCTCGCGTGGCTCCGCGATCTGGCGGTGTTCAAGGCACTTACACCGCTCGGCACAGCGTTGCTGACCTGCGGGCTTTCCGATTCGCTCGGGTTGCGCGGGGCATCGTGGTGCGGCGTGCTGGCGATCATGTCCGCGCTGGTCGCGTGTTTGCTGCTACTGCGTTCCGAAGGACGCGGACTGGATCGAGGGAGTTATGTCGTTCTGGCGGCCGCGCTTCTGTTGGCGGCGAACGACACCATATTGATCGTCGGGGTCGGCGTGCTGGTCGGTTTGCTTTGCGGCACGGAAATCATTGTCAGCGCGGGGGAGCGACGTGAACTCATCGACTATGCCGCCGCCGTGGCGCGCACCATCCTTCGAATCCCGGCGCCGGCTCGCGATGTCCGCCCGAGCTGATGATCGTCGCGACGCCGCGCCGACGCTGGCCGTCGTCATCTGCACGGCCGGCCGGCCCGATTCGCTCAGGCGCACGCTTGAGTCGGTCTGGTCTCAGTCGATTGAACCGGCCGAACTCATCATCGTCGACGATGGACGGCTCGACGACGCGACTTTGAATGCCGCCGAGTCGCGCTGCGTTGGCCTTGGCATCGGCTGGATCTATCACCGTAAGCAAAAACCTGGTTTGACGGCTTCGCGCAATGTCGCGGCGGTCTCGTCGAGCGCCGACATTCTGTTTTATCTTGACGATGACGTTTCGTGCGGGCCGGGTTTGTTCGCCGAAGTTGTCGATCTCATGCGCGACCGATCCATCGGCGCGATTTCGCCCGTGATCGTCGAACCCTCGCTCTCAAGCCCCGGATCGCAGCTCTTCCAGCTCGGATACTCGCTGGCGGGCTGGTGGCGAATCCGGCCGCGGCGTGCGGCGCCGAGACCGCCGCCCGCGGTCCTTCACGATATGAAACGAGTCCGCAAGCTGCGTTGGCTGTCCGGCGCCGCCATGGCCATCCGCCGCGATCTCGTGCTCGATCGCCGGTTTGACGAATCGTTGGCCGGTTATGCGCTGGGCGAAGATCGCGAGATGGGTTACCGCCTCGCGCCGGAGACATGGCTGGTAGAGGCGCTTCGCGTTCGGGCCATCCACCGCCGGGACTCGGCTGGTCGCAGCGACTCGTACCGCTTCGGGTTCATGACTGCACGAAATTACCTGCACATCCTCGGGCGCACGTGCCCGCTTGGGCTGGGCGAATACGTCTTGCTGATCTGGACGTTCGCCATTCTCGCGGCCATGCAGTTCGTGTTCGCGTTCGTCGGCGATCGACAATCGCACTTATCTGAGTTGGCCGGAATGGCCGCGGGCCTGATGGCCGGCATTCCGAAGCTGTTTGCTCGCGGTGGCCGCTCTACTGATGCCGCGCCCGTTGGCGGCCGGGCGAATCGTTTCGGTAGGCGCCCGCGTGTCGTGTTTGTGACCAACCGGTTGGAGCATGGCGGCGCGGAATGGATGTTGATCGAGACCGCAAAGCGGCTGAGCGGTTTCGGCGTCGACCCTGCGGTGCTGTGTCTGAAGGATGCGGGTCCGCTGGCGGTCGAATGCGTTCGCGCCGGCATTCCAGTCTTCGATAATTTGCTGCATTTCAAGTACGACTTTGACGCCGTTGACCGAATCGAGCGAATCGTCCGTGATTACGACGTCATCATCGCAGTTGGCAGTGGCGGCGATCGCATGTTCTGGTCGACACTGGCGGGCAGTCGAGCGGGAGTTCCTGTTGTCGTGTGGTCACATTGGTGCCCGACCGCCGACGAGCAACGCTTCGAGCGGATGAATCGTGCGCTTTATCGCAAGGTGGATCGATTCGTGGCGCTCGGGCGGCGTCATCGCGATGCGCTGGTCCGTTGGGAGAACGTCCCGGCCGGCAGAATCGAGATTATCCACAACGGGATCGACGTATCCCGTTTCGACCTCCGTGAGCGTCGGCGCGAGGCCCGTGAACGGCTGGGTCTCTCGGACGGCGAAGTCGGCATCGCCCTGGTCGCTAATCTTCGGAACGAGAAGCGGCACGATGTATTCATCGAGGCCGCGCGGCGCGTCGCGCAACGTCAGCCCTCCGCAAGGTTCTTCATTATTGGCGATGGCCCGAATCGTGACTTTGTTGAGGCGGCCGCTCTACGATCCGGGCCTCAGCGATCGGTGCTCCGGCTGCTCGGGGCGCGCGACGATGTCCCGCTGTTGCTGTCCGGCCTGGATGTGTGCTGTCTCTGCAGCGAATTGGAGTGCTTTAGTTTGACCATGCTCGAAGCTGCGGCGTCCGGCTGTGCGTTCGTCGGGCCGGACACGGGTTCGATGGACGAGTTTCTCGACGATGCCCGGACGGGCCTGCTGACCCGACCAGCCGAAGCCGACTCGCTCGTTGCGGCATTGGACCGGCTGATCAGCGATCCCGAGTTACGGATGCGCCTGGCCAACGCCGGTCGGGAGCGAGTACGGTCTGATTTCGGCATCGAGCGAACCGCTCAGGAGTTCGCCCGCCTGGTCGGCGAATTGGCGCGAGTGCGTGCCTAGGCCGCGAGTTTCCCCCTGGTTCTGTTTGATTTTGCGGATGGCGGACAATTAGAATGGGTAAGAATGGAGGAGCAGCCCAGCCCGGCGTCGATGCGAACCTTCCACGGCATCGAATCTTACACTTTGTATCGACGTTCGAGCCGAAGACTGACACGAAGTGGCTCCTGCAGATCGCGCGTTATCTGGACCCGACGCGGTTCCAACTGACGGCGGCTTGCGTGTATGGCGGAGGGCCGATGGCCGGCCGATTGGCCGAATGGGGCGTCTCGACCCATAACCTTGAGGTTCCGGGGAACTGGGACCTTCGTGGCGTCGAGCGAGCGCGACGGTTGATCGAAGAAGTCGCGCCCGATGTCGTTCATACGCACCTGTTACGGGCCGATCTAATGGGTGGGGCCGCGGCGCGCTGGGCGGAAGTCCCGGTGGTTGTTTCGACGGCGTATGCGGTCGGCGAGTATCGACGGGCGTTTCGGCGGCGAGCGGATGGGTTGCTCGACGCGGCCTGCCGGCTGTTGCCGACGCATGTGCTGGCGGTGAGCAAGGCCGTGCGGCGCGATTGTGTTGGGCGGCTGGGGTTCTCGCCGGCGCAGGTGCGCGTGATCCGAACGGGGATCGAGCCGCCTCCGCCGATGGACGCGAACGCGATTGGGCGGGCGCGGAGCGAGTTTGAAATTGAGCCGGGCGACGTTTGGGTTCTCGCAGTCGCCCGGCTGAGCTATGAGAAGGGCATCGACGACCTGATCGATGCGGCCGCGATCGTTCGGCGGCGCGTCGAGAACGTGCGATTTGTCGTGCTCGGCGACGGGCCGCAGCGCCCGGAGCTTGAGGAGCGGATTGCGTCGCAGGGCCTGGCTGGTGTGGTCCGACTGGCGGGATTTCGCGACGACGTGTGGCCTTACCTGGCCGCGGCTGATGTGTTTTGCCTGCCGTCCAGGATGGAGGGCATGCCGAACGCGTTGCTGGAGGCGATGGCGGCGGGGCGGCCGATCGTGGCCACGGATGTGGGCGGCGTGCCGGAGGCGATCGAGAGCGGCCTGAGCGGGCTGCTGACGCGGCCGGGCGAGCCGGTGGAACTGGCGGCCGGACTGGAACGCCTGCTGACGGACGCCGAATTGGCGTGTCGACTGGGTAGGGCGGCGCGGGCTGCCGTGGATGAACGGTTTTTGGCGCGGCACGTGGTCGCGCGGTATGGCGAATGGTACGAATCACTGATATTGGAATCGCGCGGGGGTCGGTCAGCGGAACCGCATTCGCGGATGGTCGCGGGCGCGGAGGATTGAGCGCTGCGCCGACGGGCGATGTGGCGATGGTGCTGGGGTATCCGGTGCGGCGGGTCCTTCGCGATGAGTTGGTGGAGCTGTTGCTCGATCGCGCGGCCGGCAGCGAGGCCACGACTGTCGGATACCTGAACGCGAACACTTACAATCTGGCTCAGCGCGACGCGAATCTGCGGCGCGATTTGCTCGACTGCGACATTCTTTATCCGGATGGCATCTCGATTGTTTGGGCGAGCCGGGTGCTTGGTTCGCCGTTGCCGGAGCGGATGACGGCCGCGGACTTTTTCCCGCGTTTTGCGTCGGGTTGTGCCGAGCGCGGGCGATCGCTTTATCTGCTCGGTGGGGCGCCGGGCGTGGCTGAGCGCGCGGCCGATCGGCTGCGGCGCGATTTGCCGTCGCTGCGGATTGTGGGGGCGCGCGATGGATTCTTCAGCGATCGCGATGCACTGCGCGTAGTTGATGCGGTGAATGCCGCGGCGCCGGACGCGCTGATTCTGGGTATGGGCAGCCCGCGGCAGGAGCGGTTTGCGATGATCGAGCGGCACCGGATTCGCTCGCCGCTGCGGTGGTGCGTCGGGGCGCTGTTTGACTATCTGGCGGGCGAGGAGCCGCGCGGGCCGCAGTGGATGTGCGACGCGGGTTTTGAGTGGCTGTTCCGCCTCGCGGCTGATCCGATCGGCAAGTGGCGGCGATACATGATGGGCAATCCGCGGTTTGTCGCGGCGGTTCTGCGGGCGCGGGCGGCCGGGCAATCAGCGAAAGTGGGGCGTTAGCGGGCGATGTCTTCCAAGGCCACGACGCTTGACTGGTTGCGATCCGCTCCGGATTCGGCGTGGAGCCGGCCGAGGGCGCGCGATGCGGCATACGAAGCGGTCAAGCGCGTGTTTGACATTGTGTTTGCGTCGGCCGTGCTGGTGCTGACGTCGCCGGTTTTGCTGCTGGCCATGGTCGCGGTGAAGCTCAGTTCGCCGGGGACGATCTTTTTCCGGCAGCTTCGGGCGGGGCGCGACGGCAAGCCGTTTCACATGTACAAGCTCCGGACGATGGTTGCGACGGCCGACGACGACAAGGAATTGTTCCGCGGATTCAACGAATTGCCGACCGGTCCGTGCTTCAAGATGAAGAACGATCCGCGTGTGACGCGGGTCGGTCGCTATCTACGCCGCGCGAGCATTGATGAGCTGCCGCAGCTATTCAACATCTTGCGCGGCGAGATGAGCTTTGTCGGGCCGCGGCCGCTGCCGCTCGATGAGGTGCGCCGCGACACGCCCGAACAGACGCTGCGGCTGACGGTGAAGCCGGGGCTGACTTGTCTGTGGCAGATTTCGGGCCGGACGGAGATTCCGTACGAAGAATGGCTGGGCATGGATGTCTGGTATGTGCGGAATCGCAGCTTTTGGCTCGATTTTTTGATTGTCCTTAAGACACTTCCGGCGGTGCTGACGGCGCATGGGGCGTATTGACAGTTTGCTCACAGGCCGA
Organism: Planctomycetota bacterium; assembly: GCA_015654675.1. Classification (GTDB taxonomy): domain Bacteria; phylum Planctomycetota; class Phycisphaerae; order UBA1845; family UTPLA1; genus SpSt-539. The sequence continues at coordinate 93,758 of JAATGM010000060.1, forward strand.
AATCAACCTCTACCCAATCGGGCCCATCGCGAATAGCTTTCTTCAACGAGAATCAACTGATTGTTGAGCAATTGCTCGGGCGTCTTTCAGAGCGTTCTGTGAACCTTTCTCAAAAGGCCTGGAGTGTTCCGTCCCTCGCCGCACGCAGCGGGGGACTTGGGCTGCTTATTTTTATGATCACCGGGGTTGCGCTGGTGCCGCTCGCCAATCGTCTGCTTACGGGCGTATTTTGGATCGGCGTGGCGATCAATCTTCTACTCTTTGTCGGGTACTCCCTCGGCGTGCCGCTGGTTCTCCTGCGTCAGTTTCGATCGCAGACGGCCACTCCACTGCGGAGTCTTGTTTTTGTCATCAGTTATGCGTTGGGGTGGCTGGTGCTGCCCTGCGCGGGCGTGCTCGCTTTCGTTCGGCCGGATGTGAACATTCCGCTGGGCCGCTGGCAGCTTCCGTTGCTGTTTGGGATGATCGCGTCGTTCATGCTGATGGCCTTGTTCGCGGCCTTCCTCGCGCGGCGGGGCGGGCGGGACGCGGCGAACCCAACCGACTAGACTACGCGCGGTGAAATTCCTTTCGTTGAGCACGCTGATTACCGCTGCCGCGTTGGCCGTGCCCGCGCTGCTGCTGCTCTATTTTCTCAAACTGAAGCGGCAGGAGTTCAAGATCTCTTCGACGCTCTTGTGGCGAAAGGCCGTCCAGGATTTGCAGGTAAACGCCCCGTTCCAGAAGCTGCGCAAGAATCTCCTCCTTTTCCTGCAATTGCTTATCCTGGCTGGCTTGCTCTTCGCGCTTGGGCAGCCGGTCGCGAAGTTTGTGAGCCAGACCAAGCGAACCATCGTCGTTCTGGTCGATCAGTCGGGGTCGATGAAGACGCGCGAAGGTTCGGGGACGCGACTTGAGGAAGTGAAGCGCGAGGCAAAGACGTTCGTCGATAATCTGGGTTCGTCTGACAAGGCGATGGTGATCGCGTTCTCGGATCGGGCGCGAGTTATCTGCCCGTTTACGGCAGACAAACGGCAGCTTGCCCAGCGAATTGAATCAGTACAGGCGACGGACGGCCGCTCGACGCTGGCCGAGGCCCTGCAACTCGCCGTCGCGCATAGCAGCAAGATTGTCGACATTCCGGGCATGACCGCCCCGCAGGCGTCGCTTGGCGCCGCCGACATAGAACTTTTTTCCGATGGTCGAATTGAAGACGCGGATGACCAGGTCGTGCAGCGCGGTCAGATGCGTTATTACAAGGTCGGTCAGGCGGCCGACAACGTGGGCGTCGTGGCGATGGACGCGCGGCGGAGCTACGAAAAACCGGAGCAGATTTCGGTCTTCGCACGAGTCGAAAACTTTGGCCCCGCGCCGGTCAAGACGGACGTCTCTCTGCTGCTCGACAATAAGATATTGTCGGTGAAAGAAGTCTCGCTCGCTGCAGCCGAGCTGGCGACGACGCAGCCGGCCGCGGCGAGACACGCGCGGGCCGGCCCGTCTGCGGCACAGAACCTGGCCTTCGAACTGACGCACGATGCCGCCGGCACGCTCGAGCTTCGCGTCAATCGCGACGACGCACTGGCTGCCGACAACGTCTGCTATGCCCCGCTTCCGCCGCCGCGCGACGTGGTCGTACTGGGCGTCGGTGATCGGGCCATTCCGCAGGCATATTTCTCGCGCGTCATTTCGTCGGTGCCGGGGGTCCGTCTAGAGTGGATGACGCCGGACGAATACGCCAAGGCCGGTGACGACAAGTTGATGGAGGGCGGCCGCTCCAAGTTCGACCTGGTCATCTTCGATAAGGTGGATACCGACAAACTGCCGGCCGGCAATTATCTTTTTTTTGGCGGCATTCCCAAGATCGTTGGCGTGGGCGTCGAGGGCGAGGTGACCAACGAGCATGTCCAGAATTGGGACGAATCCTATCCGCTCATGCGCTATGTCCGATTCGAGGGGATCCTCATCGAGAAATGGCGACGTCTGAAGTTGCCCGATCAGGCGGTTCGAGTGGTCGAAGGCGAGACGAGCACGATCATCGCGTACCTCGGCGACCCCGGACGGCAATTCGTCATCGTTGCTTTCGACTTTCTAGACTCAACTGCCGGGCTCGCGGTGCCGTTCGTCATGTTCATGCAGAACGTCGTGCGGACGCTTACGGCCGGCGGGGGCGACGCGGCCCACATGCTCCGCCCCGGCGATACCGTGACCTGTGCGGTACCGCGCGGCGCCTCTTCGGCGGAGGTCACCCGCCCGGACGGCGACGTCGAATCGATCGATGTCGCGAATCGCCTTCAGCTCGTCTATGGACGGACTGAGACGGTCGGGCTTTACCAGATCACATTTGACGACAGCTCGAAAACCCGCGCGACCTATGCCGTTAATCTGCTCGATCGCGTCGAAAGCACGATTGCGCCGAGCGATAGATTTGTGATCGGCTCGGACGTGGTTGCTCGCGAGCAGGGTGTCGAGCGGACAAATCAGCCGCTATGGCCTTACGCGGTCGTGGCGGCGATCATTGTTCTGCTGATTGAATGGTGGATTTACAACCGGCGAGTCATGATCTGAATTTGCGTGTGTGCGGCTGTCCACAGCGCGCGGGGCCTGCACACCCAGTTTCAGAGGTTCCGGGCGTTTCATGAGGGTGGAGCGGACTTGCTCGACAACTTCGCGACGACGCCCGAACCGGCTAGGCTGGTACTGCTTGGCGCGGCGGTGTTCCTGGGTCGGCGGCGGATGAAACGATGCGTTCAATCATCGCTATTGGCGTAACAATTGGTTTCTCGGCCGGCGCGCTGGCCGCGCCCGGCGACATGAGCGCGGATGCCGTGCTCGGTCAATCGGCGTTTAATACACGCATCCCCGATCGCCCGGACGGCGTACCGGCGGCGAATAATTTCGCGTTATCCAACGCGGCTGATGTTGCCATCGGGCCGAATGGCCGGCTGTATGTCTCCGATCCTGAAAACAATCGAGTTTTGAGCTGGCCGAGTGCGGCGGGCTATGCAACCGGGCAGCCGGCCGATCAAGTTTTTGGCCAGCCGGGATTCACCAGCAACGCGCCGAATAATGGGGGAGTGGGTCCGTCTGGATTGAGTTTGCCGCAGGGGGTGTTTGTCGACGCGAGTGGCAATCTTTGGGTGACGGACGCGTTTGATCACCGCGTGCTCAAGTTCAACAACCCGCAGACGGATGCGACCCCGACGACCGCCGATCTCGTGATCGGACAAGTCGATCTATTTCATAATCAGGAGAATCTCGGGCAGGGCGGAAGTGGGCCGGATGTTCCGCTACCGGACAGTCTGCAATTTCCGGGGCGAGTCCTGGTGATTGGGACGGACGTGTGGCTCGCCGACTCTGGAAATAGCCGTGTCCTGCACTACACCAATGTAGTTGCAGACAAACCGTTCGCCGATCGCGTATTCGGACAGTTCGGGAATTTCTTCAAGCGAGCAAAGAACAACGACGGGAACGGCCAGAATGGTTTCGATGCGTCGGCGGACAACTTGTTGAATCCGATCGGGATTACGGTCGATGCGACGGGCTCACTCTACATTGCGGACTGGGGCAACCACAGAATTCTCCGCTACGACAATCCGATTCTTGGCGACATGACGGCTGATGAAGTGATCGGTCAGCCCGATTTCGTTCACCGCGACGTGGATAGCGGCGGCCCCGCACTCGGTCTGACGCTTCCGATTGATTTGTTTCTGGATGCGGCCGGCCGAATGCTTGTGGCGGACTCGGGGAATAATCGCATACTGCTTTTTTCCTCGCCGCGTACAAGCGTCGCGGCCGACCTGGTCTTTGGGCAATTTGACAGTCTGTCCAGCGATTCACCGAATCACGGCCTGGGCGAGACCGAGACCGACGCTGACGGGTTGTTCGGCCCGACCGGGGTCGCACTCGATACTGCCGGCAATCTTCACGTGGTCGATACGAACAATCATCGCGTGCTGCGCTATGATTCGCCGTTTGCGGTTGCGGGCGATATCAATTGCGATGGAGTTCGGAACGGAGCGGATGTCGTCGCGCTGGTGCAGGCGCTGACCAATCCGGCTGCATTTGCCGCAAGCCATCCGGGTTGCGACATCCTGCACGCGGATCTGAACGGTGATTTGAGCGTGAACGGCGTGGATGTCACCGCGTTTGTCGCGCTTGAGACAGGACCATGAACGCGCAATTCAGGCGGTACACAAGCGCCTATCCCTTCAGGGCCGCCTTTACTCTGGTCGAATTGCTCACGGTCATCGCGATCATCGCGTTGCTCATCGGCGTATTGGCGCCAGCACTGGCTTCCGCTCGGCGCACGGCGCGGTCGGTCTCGTGCCGCGCTAATCTGGCCGGTCTGATGACCGCCATTCATATGTACTCGACGGAGAACGCCGACCTCGTTGTGCCATCGTACAACACGCGTTCGGTTACTACCGGTACCAGCAATCCGCTGGATGGCTGGGGGCCGATCCTCGATCGTGATCATTTCACTTATGGCAACCGCGAACTGCGCGGAAACCCGATGGCGTGCCCGGACACCGTCGATGTTGCCGGCATGACTTCGACGCAGACGGGCACCAGTCTCGACAATGCACGCGGCTGGATGGAATGGCCCGCGATTCTGACGATCTCGTCCGACTATTCGACCACTATTCCGCAATTTGGATTCGAACGCGTGCTGAAGGTTGCCTACTGGATGAATGCCGACAATCTGATCGGCGTTCCGCGGCCGATTTTTCAGGGCATCCATTTCAGCGGATCGGTCGGGTATGGGCCTGATCCGTCCGGGAAGACCATGCTGCCCAATAAGCTGTCCGATTCAAAGTATCCTTCGCGCCTGATCGCCCTTGCAGACGGCCTCTATGCCGGGCAGCAAACCACGACTCGATTTGGCAATCCGAATTCACGTATCGGCTACCGTCATGGCGGAAGCATTCCGGTTGCGAATGCTGCGTTCGCGGACGGGCACGTCGAGCCGATTCGCGGCGACACGTTTCCCCGCCGGCTTATGGACGGCTCGCCGCCTGAAACAGTGCGCGATGAGAACATGAGCCCCAATCCGACCGTTTATTCCGATCCTGAGAAGTACCTACTTCCCTGACACCGCTGCTGACGTTGCGGGCTGCGAATCCGGGTCGGGTTTGAGTTTGGCGCGGAGTTGAGCGGCCTCCTGCGATTTACCTTCGCCATCCAGATCCATGATGAGCCACTTGAGCATTTGCTGGCTCCACTTGCCGTCGTCGCCGGACGACGCCTGGAATTTCGCCAGCGCGCTCCGAAGCAGCGGCTCGGCGTCCGGGTAGCGTTCCATTTCGACGAGGCATTTTCCGAGGAATCCTTCCGACTTTGCGATGTTGGGGTGGTCGGCTGGCAAGCTTTTCTGAAAGATCTCCAGACTTTCGCGAAGCAGTGGCTCGGCCTCGACCGGACGGCTGTCTTCTCGAAGCACGCCGCCCAAAGATGCCATTGTTTCAGCCAGTTCGGGATGTGTGGCCGGTAGAACGGTGCGGCGGATTCGCAATGCCTCGCGATAGAGCGGTTCGGCTTCCTTGAGACGGTCCTGATTGTGGAGGCAGATGGCGAGGTTGTAGGAGACGAGGGCGACATCGGGAGAGTCGTCGCCGCCGGCCTTGCGGAAGCGTTCAAGGGCCTGGTGATAAAGTTTCTCGGCCTGGGGGAGGTCGTGGGCGTCTTCCAGTGCGCCGGCGAGATTCATGGTTGCGCCGGCGATCAGCGCATCGTCAGGTTGCTTGGCCGTCTCGAGCTGGGTGAGGGCTTGCCGGAACAGTCGTACGGCTTCGTCGGTCTTTCCTTTTTGAATTTGTATCACAGCGAGACGTGTGAGCAGCTCGGAGGGGCGCTTATTGCTCGCGGCGTCGGCGATTCCGGGCAGGGCAGCCGCTTCGAGGATCAGCTTTTCAGCATCGGCGAGGCGGTTTTGCTCCGTGCGTAGTTGCGCTACTGCCAAAAGGGTATCAAGCAACTCGACGTCAGCATCGCCGGCGTGGGAGCGCTGTTCGGCGAGGGCCGCTTCCAAGTGCGGTTCGGCCTTATCGAACAATCCCAACTGGAAGTAAGACAGGCCGATGGTGTATCGAAGCGCGGCGGTTGTCTGGGGCTGAAACGGCAGGCCGTCGGCGATGGTCTTCGATGCTCGATCGAGGATTTCGCGGACTGTGGTTTCGCGACCCTTGGCCTGAGCGGGGCGGGCCAATGCGAGCATGCGTTGCACGAAGCGCGTGACTTTGGTGGCGCGGTCGGCGGCGAGGAGGGCCCGATCGCGCTCGATCACGGCGCGATGCTCGGCTCGGGTGGCGCGAACTGCCTGCCATGTGGTGGCGCCCGCGCCGATGATTAACAACAAGATCGCCGCTGCGACGCCTCCGACCAGCGCCCGATTCCTTCGGGCAAACTTGCGAAACTGATACCAGGTGCTGATGGGCCGGGCGGCGATCGGCTCGTCGGCGAGGAAGCGTCGGATGTCGACGGCAAGCTCGCCAGCGGTTGCGTAGCGGAGTTGAGGGTCCTTTTCGAGGGCCTTCATCAAGATGGCGTCGGTATCGCCGGTGACCAGCGAGGAGGAGCGGCTTGATCGTCGCACCGTTGAAGGCGGAGGCGGATCGGCAGATGCAATGCGAGCGAGGACTTCCTGGAGTGGGCCGTCGACGTTGCACGGCAGTCGGCCCGCGACCAGTTCGTAGCCCATCGCGCCGAGCGAGTAGACATCGCTGCGGACGCTGAGGGTCGTCAGCTCGCCGCGTGACTGTTCAGGCGACATGTAGGCCAGGGTGCCGAGCAGGCGATTGGGGCCGTCGACAGTCAAGGCGCGCGACACATGCGAGCCGGGGTCGATGGCTTTGGCGAGTCCGAAGTCGAGGACGTGCGGATTGCCGCCGGCGTCGATCAGGATGTTGGACGGCTTGAGGTCGCGATGCAGAACGCCGCGCTGGTGCGCGTAGTCGACGGCATCGGCGACGGTCGCGAGTGTGGTCAGCGCTCGATTGACATCAGGTTTCGCCGGATCAAGTGCGACGTCGAGCGGTTTGCCGTCGACGTACTCCATCACGTAGAAGAATCGTCCGCGACTTACGCCGGAGTCGATGATACCGACGATACCGGGGTGTTGGAGTCGCGCGACCAGTTCCACTTCGCGCTCAAATCGTCGCCGGCCGGATTCCGAGGCGGCGGCCAATTCGGACATGACCTTCACGGCGACGCGGCGGCCGGTCGATCGTTGATAGGCCTCATAGACGATGCCCATTCCGCCGCGGCCGATCTCGTCGATGAGATCGTAGCCCTCGAGTTCGGGCGGGATGAGGGCGGCGCTGGCTGATGGGGACTCGGCCTGGGAATCGGAACTCGTGCGGCTTGTGCGGAGCTGATCGGCGATGGCGCGAACCGCCGCGTCGCGCGTCCGCCGCCGATCGGTGTCGGCCGGTGCATCGCGAACGAGATCGTCGATCGAGACGCGTTCTCCCTGTCGCCGGCGCTCAAAGAAGCGCGCAACGATTTGCTCAACCGCGGGAGTGTCGGGACTTTCCACCGGATTTGCTCCGCAAGTAACGTCGGAACCCGAAGAGGGATATTATATGGGCATGGCGGAAGCGAGCCCCCCAATTCTGACCGCCGTCGAAATCGAGGCGCTTTGCACCAAGGCCATTGCGGGCGATCCGGACGCCCTGGAGCAATTGCTCTGGTCATACCACGACCGGCTAACGGAGTATGCCCGCCGCAAGGTCGGACCTGACTGGCATGGCAAGATCGACGGCGAGGACATCCTGCAGGAAGCGTATGTCGACGCTTTCGCGGGGATCGGCAAGTTTGAATATCGCGGCGAGGATTCGTTCTATCACTGGCTGACGCACGTCATTGAGCGGCGATTCATTGATCATATCCGCCGAGTTCGCGCGGCGAAGCGCGATGTGGCTCGCGAAGTTCGCACACCGGCCGCTTCCAGTTACGCCTCGCTGATGCAGCAGTGCATGGCGGACTCGGCCACGCCGAGCCGGTTTCTTCGGCAGGAGGAGGCCGTGTCAGCCATGATGAGCTGCCTGGCGCGGCTGCCTGACGACTACCGCGAAGTGGTGCAGCGCGTTCACCTTCGACAGGAGCCGATTGCTGCGGTCGCCGCCGACCTTGGCCGGACGGAGGATGCGGTGCGACGCCTGGCCGGACGGGCGCTGGAGCAGTTGCGCGAGGGGTTGCTGCGAGTGTCTCAGTTTCAGTCGCGGGCGGGGTAGGGGGCCGGGCTCCAAATTAACACAATATTTGCGCCCGAATTGGTCGCCGATCGCGATGTTCACACTAAGCATCGAGTCTCGCGCAATTTGCGCGGCGGCCGTTACGGGCTTGGCGGCCGAGCTGAATCGGTGCATTCACGCCTCGACAATGACGGGGAGTTGTGGGTCCCGCCTCCGCGACTTTAATCGCGTAGGCGGGATCTCGCTTTTGTGGGGAGAGGCTAATCGGCGTTGGCGCGCAGCATTGCAGCCAGTTCCTTGTGGCCTTCCTTCTGGGCCATGTCGATCGGCGTCTGGCCGTCGTCTGATTTCGTGAGCGGGTTGGCCCCAAATTGCAGTAGCAACTTCGCCAGCTTCATGTCGCCGCGATGGCCGGCCGAGTGCAGGGCGGTCCAGCCGGCTTGTTGCTTTGCATTTGCATCGGCGCCGTTTTGAAGCAGCAGATCGACGCTTCGAAGGACGCGGCTTGCTACCGCCGAGTGCAGGGGTTGCACGTTTCCAAAGGCGGGCGCGATGGCGCTGACGTCTGCTCTGCGCTCCAGGAGATAAGCGACGACATCGGGATGGCCGAAGAAGCAGGCGAAGTGCAGGGCGGTTCCGCCGTCGGGCGACTTGGTGTGGATTGCCGCCGCGTCCTTTTCGACCAGCGAGCGGACGCGCGGGAGGTCGCCCAACATCGCGGATTCGAACAAATTCAGCGGCGGTCCGGCCTCGACGATGATTGCGGCGATGTCCTTCTTTTGGTGGTAGAGAGCCGTCACGATGGCCGAGAGACCGTTTTCATCTCGTGCGCCGGCCAGCGTGGAATTTGCGGCGAGCATCGAGCGAACCTGTTCGGCGTTGCCTGCCTTGATGGCGGCGAAGAGGTCGGCGGTTGAGGACATTGATCAGTCCCTCCCATTGTGCCCTACTTGCCGCGAGATACTGCCGCGTACATCTCGACGAATCTGGGCAGCAGCGTTTCCCAATTGAATTGAGCGACCACCAGCCGGCGGGCCCGGTCGCCCATTGCCCCTAGTGAACCGTCGGGAAGGTTCGTCAGCTCGCGCAGTCCAGCGGCGATATTTCTGCGGCGTGGTTCCACGATTCGGCCGGCGTCTGCTTTTTGTACTTCTGGCATGTTGCAGGCCGGCGAGATGACGACGGGGCGGGCCGCGGCCATCGCTTCGAGGATCGACATGCTCAGGCCTTCGCTCAGACTTGGCTGGGCCAGGACTTCGCAACGGGCCAGCGCCTGGAGCACCTGATTGCGTTCGAGCGGGCCGACGAATGTGACGCGGTCGGTCATTTCCTTGCGTCGCACGGCTGCTTCGATCATGCCGCGCATGCCGCGATAGTCGGGTCCGGCGATGACGAGGTGCCAATCGGATTTCACCGAGGCCGAGTCGAGGCAGGCCTGCATCAACGGGACGATGCCTTTTTGCGGGCTGATCCGGCCGAGGAATAGAAGCCAGCGCTTCTGCGCCAGATGCGGGTGGGCCGCGAGAATCTCGTTCGGTGGTGGGGCGTTTTCGAATTCAGCCGGCCAGACGCCATTGGGAATGGTTTCGATGCGATCATTGAACCGCAGCGCCCGCATGGCGTCGGCCTCGCCGGGCGCGAGCGCGTGCAGCCGGGCGGCGTGTCGCAGATTGCCATGCTCAAACAGCCAGCCAATCGGGCGTTTCTTCCACCAGCTACGGCCCCAGGCCCAGGGCATCATCATGCTGTGCGGCGTCATGATGTAGGGCTTGCCGGCCCGCCTTGCCGCTTTACCCGCCGACCAGTTTTGGGATTGCCAGAGTCCGTGCAGGTGGACGACGTCGGTTTCGGCCACGAGCGCGCCGATTGCGCGATTGAACTCGGCCGAGCGACCGAGCGATCCCTCGGACGCGGCGAAAGTCCGCACCTCGACGCCGTCAACGCGTATCGGCGTGCCATAGCGTCCGCCGGCCAGCGTTGCGATGCGGCAAGTGGTGCCGAGCTTCGTCAGTCCGGCCGTCAGCTCCGAGATGACGCGCGCAATTCCGCCCCAGGCCGGATCGAGGGATTGAACGACATGGAGAACCTTCACGGGCATGCGCGGCTAAGGTAAGGGCACGACGCCGGCTTTCCAAATCGAAGCGCGGCGCCATTTCGTTCCGATTCCGCCCAGCGGGACTTACACCCCGCTCACCTTTTGGCGAGCTGCGTGAATGTGCCCCGGTGTCGTGCCCGAAGAACCGGCCACGATTGCAGCGCCCGCGAGCCGTAGCGCCGCGGCCCGTTCGCCAAAGGCCCGGGCATCCTCCGAATACACCACTTGTCCGGCCTCAAGCTCGGGCATGCCCGCATGCGATCGAACAAAGACGGGCTGCTTTCCATGTTCCGACAGAATTGCAACCAGCGTCAGCGCGGTGTCGGGTGACGTGTAATCGCAGCCGATCACGTCCGCCCCTGCAGCGAGCAGCCGAGCTGCGCATTCGGCCGCCGGTTGTCCGGCCGCCGTCTCAAGCCGATCGGCCCCCGAGTCAAACACCAGCGCTCCGATGATCGGCCGCTTCAATGGCTGACAAGCGCGTAGTGCAATGAGCAATTCGGAAAGGTCGAGGAATCGCGCGAGTAATATCACCTCCGCTCCGCCGCGAACCAGCCATCCCGCCTGCTCGGCGAACGTCCCCGCAAGCTCCTCCTCGCCGATTTCGCCGACGCCCATCAGCTTGCCGCTCGGGCCGATCTGCCCCGCGACGATAACGCTCGCGCCCGAATCGGACGCACTGTCAGCCGCCCCGCGCGCCACCGCGACGCCCGTTCGATTGATTTCTTCCGCCCGATCAAACAGTCCCCAGCGCTCCAGCGCCAACCGATTCCCGGCCGCGGTGTTCGTGCAGATAATCTCCGCCCCCGCGGCCACGAACTCGCGCGTCACAGCCGCAACCCATTCCGGATGATCCAGGTTTGCGGCCTCGGCCGGCAGCCCCTCATCGAGCCCCAGCGCCCGCAAGCCCGCCAATAGCGGACCGTCGCCAATCAATCCCGCCGACAGCCGCGAGGCAAAGTCACGCGCCACGCGCGCCCTCCGTGACGTCCCATTCACGATTTCCGTTATCCATCATCCACATATCGTACATTCGAATCCGCATCACCCGCCAACACCGGGAGATGAGAGAGACGGCCCGCGTCGGAGGTCGCCTTCGGAACCGCCAGAACCTGGGGGGCAGCCCATGGTTTCCGACGTGCGCCACATTCGTATCGGCGCGTTCACCGCTTGCGCCGCCGCGGCCTGTTTGGCTGTGCTCGGCTGCGAAACGGCCGACTTCGCCAACGCCAACGACGGCAACGCCAATCAACTCGGCACGCTCGCCGCGCGCGACAACGCCACAGCTCGCGGGTTCCCGACACCCGCACCGGTATCGCTACCCGCGTCCGGAGAAACCTCCGTCGACGGATCCCTCGCAAGCGCCGACGAAGCCGCCGTCTTCTCTCTCGGGCCGTGTTCGCGTGGCGACCGCATTGTCGTTGACGTGGTTGGCGACGGCGGGCTCAACACGGTTGCTGTCCTGTTCAATTCAGCCGGAGAAATCATCGAGCTCAACGACGACCGGTCCTACTATGGCGGCCTGCTCGATCCTTATATCAGCACCACGCTGCGCGAAGACGACGGCAACGTGATGGTCGGCGTGGCGGTATCGCGTGCCCGCTATTTCGCGTCGTCGCAGGGCCGCTTTTCATCTGGCACATTTCACATCCGTCTCCGCCGCGACCCGGGGCAATCCACTCGACTGAACTCGCAGATCGTCTGGCTTGAGTTTGGCGGCGGCAGCAACATTCGCATCGCCCAGGAGGCGGCCGTCAACGTCCCGCCGTTGAGCGCTGGAGCAATCTCATCCCGCCTCGACGGCCAGACCGATTATCTGAAGGACGCGCTCGTCAGTCGCATGAACGCCGATTTCGCCGGCTTCAATGTCGCACTTCTGCGCAGCGATCGCGATACCCAGCCCAGCGGCGACTTCACCGTCATGTACTTCGGTGGCTCGAGCGACCGCTTCCTCGGCCTCTCTGACAACGTCGACAGTTACAACGCCAACGCGCGTCAGAAGTCGGTAATCTTCGCGGAGACGCTTCGCACATTTGATTACCTGAACCCCAATATCGATGAAGTCGCCCAGGGGCTCGCCAATATCGCGTCGCACGAGCTCGGCCACTTGCTCGGTCTGCAGCACACCGCCGACCCCAACGACCTCATGGCGCCGGCTGCCTCCGCCAATCAGATCTTCTTCGTCGATGCTTCGTTTCGCATTGCTCCGCTGGCCGACGATCTTTTCCCCATCGGCGTCCAGAATGATGCCCGCCAGCTTGCGCTGGGCGTCGGCTTGCTCGGTGGATTTGCGCTGGATCTTGACGGGGCGGTTCGTCAGAATTCCGCTCGGGCGCTGATCGTCGAAAACAGCGACGCGGCTCCGGCCGCCGCACGGCGCATCAACTGCGACCACGGTGCGCTCAAGTTGCCTTCGAAGAATACTGAGAAGAAGAAGCGTAGCGACTGAGATCAGTTGGCCCAGCGAATCGGCGCCAGCGTGCGAATCGCCACCCGCCGCAAAGCCGCACCATTCTCCGCGGGCTCTACCCGGACCACCGCGCCTCGAAATCGAGCCCGCGACTCGAACGGCCAAACTCCCTCGTCCGCCGGCAGCCGCAGGGTGACATCCAATGTCTCGCCGGGTTCCAGATCGTCGACAACCGTCTCCACCAGTACGCCTGCGACGCTGACATTGGTGGTGGTAGCGGGGACGTCACCGCCGCGTAGCCCGTTAAGCCGCTGCATCACAATCGGGAGCCGCAAGTCGAGCCGGCGAAACTGCCTTCGTTCGGAGCGGGCGGCCGCCCGCCGGGGCTTGCGTGGCCGGCGTTCTGCCAATACCTGATCTACGGATAAGTGCACATCCATCGCTCCCAACATCGGTAACTCCGGCAAAAAACCCCAGTTCCAGCGTCGCCACCGGCCGATAACGGGTACTACCGTCGCATTTGTTTGACTCGGCGTTCAGGTGCCTCTACCATTTAATGAGCGAAGTCCCCCTCGCCTGCGGTCGACGTGCGTCGACGCTCTCCCGCGTCGATAACGGGGACCGAGACTCCTCGCATGACTAGTTGAGCCGTGGTGCCGCCTTGCGCGGCAGCATTTTCGGAGGATTTCATGACACGTTTGTCGTCGGATGCTTCAAGGAAGTTCTGGCTTGTTTCAAAGGTCGCCGCATTTGCGCTGGCCGTTGCCGTGGTCGTCGGATCATCCGGAGCGAGCTGCGGCACCGCACCTCCTGATGGCGGGGGCGACGGTAATGTCGACCCGTGCGACATCACCAAGCAGAATGGCGGTACCTCACCGGTCGTCCTCAGTGGTGAGTCCGAGCTTGGCTCACCCAATGCGCCTGTGACGGTGATGGAATTCGCCGATCCGCAGTGCCCGTTCTGTGCCCGATTCACCAACAATACGTTTGGAACGCTTAAGAGCGAGTTCGTCGATTCCGGCAAGGTTCGCTGGATTTATCGCCATTTCCCGTTGGATAACATCCACCCCAATGCTCGGACGGGAGCCCGCGCCGTTGAGTGCGCCGGACTTCAGAGCAAGTTCTTCGAATACCTCGAGCAGATCTTCGCCACCTATGACAACAATACCGGCAAGGTCACCCTGCTCGATGGCTCGTCCAGCACCGCGATTGCAAATCTCAAGCAGCTCGCCGTTAACCAGGGCCTGGACGCTAACGCGTTCAATAGCTGTCTGGACAACAGCACCACCGCGAACGCGGTGGAAAGCGACTTCCAGTCCGGAGTTTCGCTGGGCGTGACCGGAACCCCCAGCTTCTTCATTACCTACCAGCAGAACGGGCAGACCGTTACCAAGGTCGTCGCGGGCGCCGCTTCAACGGCGTGCTTCGAAACGCTGCTAAACTCGGCCCTTCGCGAAGCCGGCGTCCAGTAGTCGGTTCACTAAAACTCAGCATGCAAGGGCGGCGTCGCCATTTCGTGACGCCGCTCTTTTTCTTGCGCGCTGCAGCATGGCAGGACATCCCAAGCGGTCCTGCCGATGTGGCAGAATTGCCGCGATCCGGCCAGTCGCGATCACGTCGCCTAATTCCAGTGGGGTCCGATAGTTATCGCAACTATAGCAGCGAGCCCTTCCAAGGCACAATGCTTGCTCTATCTACTCGCGCAACGGGTGCGTTTCTCTGCGCCCATTTCGCGGTGTTGGATCAGATATTCATAAGAATGCCAGACAACAGGAGTAGCTTAACCCATGCCCGCCAAGCAGTTGTGTTTTGATACCGATGCTCGCACCGCCCTGCTCACAGGCGTCGAAAAGCTAGCCCAAGCCGTCAAGGCCACCCTCGGGCCCCGCGGCCAAAATGCCATTATTGACAAGGGATGGGGTGCACCGACGGTTACCAAGGACGGCGTCACTGTCGCCGAAGAAATCACCCTGAAGGACAAGTTCGAGAACCTCGGGGCACAGCTCGTCAAGGAAGCGGCCTCCAAGACGTCTGAGTCGGCGGGTGACGGGACGACGACCGCCACCGTGCTGGCCGAGGCCATCTTCAAAGAGGGTCTCAAGAACGTCGCCGCCGGGGCCGACCCCTTCGCCCTCTGCCGCGGCATCGACAAGGCCGCCAAGGCGATCGTCGAAGCCCTCAAGGGCCTCAGCAAGCCGATCAAGGCCGCCAAGCGGGACGACGTCATTAACGTCGCCTCGATCTCCGCCAACAACGACCGCGAAGTCGGCGAGAAACTGGCCGACTGCTTCGAGAAGGTCGGCAAGGACGGCGTCATCACCATCGAAGAAGGCAAGAGTCACGACACGACGGTCGACATCGTCGAAGGCATGCAGTTCGACCGCGGCTACCTCTCGCCGCACTTCGTCACCGATCAGGACGACATGACCTGCGTCTTCGACCGCGCCTTCGTCCTCATCTTCGAAGAAAAAATCTCCAGCGTGACGAAACTCGTCCCGCTGCTCGAGAAAGTCGCCCAGACCAAGCGTCCGCTGCTCATCGTCGCCGAAGACGTCGACGGCGAGGCCCTCGCGACGCTGGTCGTTAACAAGCTTCGCGGCATCCTCCAGATCTGCGCGGTCAAGGCCCCAGGTTATGGCGATCGCCGCAAGGCCATGCTCGAAGACATTGCGATCCTCACCGGCGGCAAGCCCATCTTTAAGGACCTTGGCATTGAGCTCGACGGCGTAACCATTGCCGACCTCGGCCAGGCCAAGCGCGTCCAGGTCGACGCCGACAACACCACCGTCATCGAAGGTGCCGGCTCCAGCAAGGATATCCAGGGCCGCATCGAGCAGATCCGCCGCGAGATCGAGAACACCACCAGCGACTATGACAAAGAGAAGCTCCAGGAGCGTCTCGCCAAGCTCGCCGGCGGCGTCGCCCAGATCAAAGTCGGCGCGGCCACCGAAGCTGAGATGAAGCAGAAGAAGGCCCGCTACGAAGACGCCCTTCACGCCGCCCGTGCGGCCATTGAAGAAGGCGTGGTTCCCGGTGGCGGCGTCGCCCTCGTCCGCGTGGTCGGCGAGCTTGACAAGGTAAAGACGCGGACCGATGACGAAGCGACCGGTGTCGCGATCATCCGCCGCGCCATCACTGAGCCCCTCCAGACCATCGCCCGCAACGCCGGCTTCGATGGCCGCGTGGTCCTGCACAAGGTTCTGAAGTCGACCGGCTCGTTCGGCTTCAATGCCCTGACCGGCGAATATGGCGACCTGGTCAAGGACGGGGTCATCGACCCGACCAAGGTCGTCCGCACAGCCCTTGAGAACGCGTCGAGCGTTGCTCGAATCCTCCTCTCGACCGATTGCTGCATCACCGAGAAGCCCGACGCCAAGGAGAAGGGCGGCCCCGGTGGACCCGGCGGCGGCATGGACGACGAAATGGGTGGAATGGGAGGTATGGGTGGCATGGGCGGAATGGGAATGGGCGGCATGGGAGGCATGGGCGATTTCTAACGAATCGCGACAGTGTTCCAACCGCAAGTAATCAACGGCAATACCGAACTGAACTGATAGAGGAGCATCCAAATGGCATCCCTGAAAATCAAACCACTCGACGACCGGATCGTGGTCGAGCAGGCCAGCGCCGAGGAAAAGACCGCCGGCGGAATCGTCCTGCCTGAAACCGCCAAAGAGAAGCCGCAACGTGGCAAGGTTCTCGCGGCCGGTCCCGGCAAGCTGCTCGACAGCGGCAACCGCGGCCCGCTCGCCGTGCGCGTCGGTGACGAAGTCTTCTACGGCAAGTACAGCGGCACCGAAGTCGAAATCGGCGGCAAGAAGTACACCGTCCTCCGCGAAAGCGACGTCCTCGCCGTCATCGACTGACAACGAAAACTGATCTCTGACTAACTCCGGGAGTCCAAATGTCCGCCAAGCAACTGATGTTCGATCAAGTCGCCCGCGAGGGCGTTCGCAACGGCGTTCGAAAGCTCGCCGCCGCGGTCAAAGTCACCCTCGGCCCCGTTGGCCGAAACGTCGTCCTGAAGAAGAGCTGGGGCTCGCCCCGCATCACCAAGGACGGCGTCACGGTCAGCAAGGAAATCGAGCTGGCCGACCCGTTTGAGAACATGGGCGCCAAGATGGTCAACGAAGTCGCCAGCAAGACCGGCGACCTCGTCGGCGATGGCACCACGACCGCCGTCGTTCTGGCCGAGGCCATGTTCAACGAGGGCATGCGAAATATCACGGCCGGCGCCAATCCGCTGCCCGTCAAGCGCGGCATCGACAAGGCCGTCGAAGTCGCCGTTGCCGAGATCGCCAAGCTTGCCACCAAGGTGAAGGACAAAGACGCCGTCGCCAAGGTCGCGACCGTGTCCGCCAACGGCGACGCCGCGATCGGCAAGCTCCTGGCCGATGCGATGGACGAAGTCGGCCGCGAAGGCGTCGTGACCATCGAGGAGGGCAAGGGCTTCGAGACCGAGAAGGAAGTCGTCGAAGGAATGCAGTTCGACAAGGGCTACATCTCGCCCTACTTCATCACCGACCCGACTGACATGGAGTGCGTCCTCGAGGACTGCTACATCCTGATTCTCGAAAAGAAGGTCAGCAATCTCCGCGACCTGGTACCGCTGCTTGAGAAATCGGTCAGCACCGGCAAGCCGCTCCTCATCATTTCCGAAGACGTCGAAGGCGAGGCGCTGGCCACGCTGGTCGTCAATCGGCTGCGCGGCATCCTCAAGATCTGCGCTGTGAAGGCCCCCGGCTTCGGCGATCGCCGCAAGGCGATTCTGGGTGATCTGGCCGTCGTCACCGGCGGCGAGTTCATCAGCGAAGATCGCGGCCTCAAGCTCGAAAGCATCGAGCTTTCCCAGCTCGGCCGAGCCAAGAAGATCGTCGTCGCCAAGGAAGCTACGACCATCATTCAGGGCGCAGGCAAGACCAAGGACATCGAGGCCCGCTGCGAGCAGATTCGCAAGCAGATCGAAAAGACCACCAGCGACTACGACCGCGAGAAGCTTCAGGAGCGGCTCGCCAAGCTGACCGGCGGCGTGGCCGTCATCCGCGTCGGCGGCGCGACCGAGACCGAAGTCAAAGAGCGCAAGGATCTGGTCGACGACGCCTTCCACGCAACCAAGGCCGCGTGGGAAGAGGGCGTCGTCCCGGGCGGCGGCGTGACCTACCTCCGCTGCATCAAGCCCATCAAGGAAGCCGCCAAGAAGGCGGAGGGCGACGAGCGCGTCGGCATGGAAATCGTCACTCGCGCGTTGGAATTCCCCACTCGCCAGATCGCCGAGAACAGCGGCGCGGATGGGGCTGTCATCGTCTCCGAAATCCTCGAGAAGTCGGGGGCCTACGGCTACGACGCCCGCGCGGGCGACTTCATTGACCTCGAAAAGGCCGGCATCATCGACCCGGCCAAGGTCTGCCGCTGTGCCCTCCAGAACGCGGCCAGCGTCGCCGGGCTGCTCCTGACCACCAGCGTCCTGATCACCGAGCTCAAGGACAAGGACTCAGAAAAGGAAATCAACGGAGCAATCCGATAAAATCAGGAGACGAAACCCTGGACGTTTGAAACCAGCGGGTGCCGGGCGTGGCGTCTCCACTCCCGGCACCCTTTTGTTTGGCGCAAGGCGGGCCCAAGCGTCCGTAGCGAGCAATGCCAGTGGCTGCACGACGAGATTTGTACGAAGTCCTGGGGGTCCAGCGCGAAGCCAGCCCCGATGACATCAAGCGCGCCTACCGCCAGGCCGCGCTCAAGTATCACCCCGACAGAAACAGCGAGGATCCGGACGCCGAGGACAAATTCAAGGAGGCCTCCGCCGCCTACGAGATCCTGTCCGATCCCGACAAGCGCCACCGCTACGACCGCTTCGGCCACGAGGGCCTCAATGGCGCATCCATGCACGATTTCTCCGGCATGCGCGCCGAAGACATATTCAGCATCTTCGGAGACATCTTCGGCGATGTCTTCGGTGGCGGCGGACGCGCCGATCGCGGCGTCAACCTCCAGCTCGAAATCGAGCTCGAACTCGCCGATGTCGCCCACGACGTCGAACGCCAGATCGAATTCACCCGAAATGATTTCTGCGACGTCTGCGGCGGAAACGGCGCCGAACCCGGCTCCAAACTCCGTACCTGCCAAACCTGCGGTGGTTACGGACAGGTCGAGCGCACCAGCGGCCTAGGCTTCTTCATGACCCGCATGGTCACCGCCTGCCCCGACTGCCGCGGCGCCGGAAAGACGGTCACCAAACCCTGCAAGCCCTGTCGCGGTCGCGGCCGCGTGCAGAAAGAGCGGCTGGTCACCATCAAGATTCCAGCCGGCGTTCAGGATGGCCAGGCCGTCCGACTCCGCGGCGAAGGCGAGCCGTCGCAACAGGGAGATTCTCGCGGCGATCTACTTTGCTACGTGCGCATCAAGCCGCACCCCTATCTTGTCCGCAACGGCAACGATCTGATCTTCGACCTCCCCATCAGTTTTACGCAGGCAGCTCTGGGCACAAAGGTGGAAGTGCCCACGCTGGCTGGCAAATCTGAGATCACCATTAAGCCCGGCTCACAGCACGCCGACCTTGTGCGGCTTGCCGGCAAGGGCGTGCCGGATGTCCGCTCGCGCCGCCACGGCGATCTCATCGTTCGACTGCTGATCGAAGTCCCGCGCCGCCTCAACGATCGCCAGCGCGAGTTGCTTTCTCAGTTCGCCGAGACGGAGGACAAGCAATCGCTCCCGACCACGCGCGGATTCTTCGAGAAGCTAAAGGAGTATCTGGCGTCGCTTTCGAGCTGACACCGTCGTGCCGCCATGAAAAACAAGAACCCCGACAATAATGTCGCCATGCAGGACGAACCGGATCGCACGTCGACTGATCGCGCCGCGGACTCGCCCACCGATCCGCTGAAGCAATCGCAGGCCGAGGCCTCCGAGTTCAAGGACAAATTCCTCCGTGCTCAGGCGGAAATCGCCAACGTCACCCGCCGCCTGAACGACGAACGCGCCCAGGCCGTTCGTAACGCTAACGCCAATTTCGCACGCGAGCTGCTGCACGTGGTCGACAACTTCGAGCGGCTCATGGCTTCCGCCGCCGACCGTCCGGCCGACGATCCGGTCGTTCAGGGGGCCAGACTGATTTTCGATTCGCTGCTCAAGGTCCTTCGCAACCACGGCGTCGAGCCGATTGAAACCGTCGGACAGCCGTTCGATCCGCGCCTTCACGAAGCCATTCTTCATCAGCCCAGCGATGTCGTGCCCGAAGGGCATGTCGTCGCCGAAATGACCAAGGGCTACAAAATGCATGACCGCGTGCTTCGCGCCGCCATTGTCTCGGTCGCAAAGAAGCCCGACGACGACCATCCCGGCCGAAAGGGCCACCACTGATGCCCACGTACGAATATCAATGCAAGACCTGCGGAAAGGTTTTTGATCTCTACCAGTCCATCTCTGACAAGCCGCTCCGGTCCACCCGTTGCGAACACTGCGGAAAAACGCGGAAGGTCGAACGTCTCATCGGTACCGGCGCGGCGCTGCTCTTCAAGGGCAGCGGGTTCTACCAGACGGACTACCGCAGCGACTCCTACAAAAAGGCCGCTTCAGCCGATTCCAAGCCCGCCACGGACGATAAGAAACCCGCGGACGCCAAGTCCGATGCGAAAAAGTCCGCGGCGCCCAAACCGGCCAAGTCCGACGCGCCCAAGAAGCCCAAATCGCAATCCGAGTGAACGTCGCATAATCACGCGCCGTGCGACCAGTGCGCTCCGGGGCCGCTTCGCCGGCGAAAGCATCCCGCTATTGCCGACCCAGCCGCGACTTTTATAATGCCGACCACAGCCGGCCCACCGCCGTGCCCAAGGAGACTCGCCGAATGCCGGACGAAAACGCGGATTCTCGCCGCATCAGCTGCTCCGATTTACTTCCATTCACGTCGATCTTCCGCGGTTTCAAACTCGCTACCGATCTTCGCAAGCTCGCACTCGCCACCGCCGCCGTTCTGCTCATCTATCTCGGCGGTCGCGTGCTGGATGGGATCTGGCCGAATGGCTCCAGCGTCGTCGTTTCCGAAGACGGCGTCTCCGAACTGAAGGTCTTCCTCGATTCCGGACTGAGCTGCGCCGAGACTTCCAAATGGATCAAGGACGTCGGCAAGAAAAAGAGTTCGAAGCGCATTGGCGTCTTTGATACGCTGCTCAATCAGTCCCGCACAGTCGCCCTGCAGCTCAACGAAGCCACGCTGGGCTTTAGTCCCGGCGGTGTCATACGCACCGTTATCCAGGGCGCCGGTGCCAAGGTCTGGCTGGCGGTCATGCACCCGGTTTATGCACTCATTTATCTGCTCGGCGTCTGGCTGCCGGTCTGGGCCTTTTTCGGCGCGGCGATCTGTCGAATCGCCGCCATGCAGGCCGCCCGCGACGAGCGTCTCCCCATTGCCGACGCCCTCGCGTTTGCTCGCTCGAAGTTCTGGTCGTTCGTCTCCGCTCCGCTGCTGCCCATCGGTGTCATTATCATTGTCGGGCTGCTGCTCTTCCTTGGCGGCTTTGTCGGCGCGATTCCCGGTGTCGGTACGTTCCTCACGCCGCTCTTCTTCTTCCTCGCCATTCTGGGCGGCTTCGTGATCGCGATCGTTTCGATCGCCCTTGCGCTTGGAGCGCCGCTCATGTATCCGACCATCGCCGTCGAGGGCTCTGATGCATTTGATGCCCTTAGCCGCTCGTTCTCATACGTCGGCGAACGCATCTGGCGAACCCTGCTCTACTTCGCCGTCGCCCTGGTCTACGGCACGGTCTGCTTCGTCTTCGTCAAGCTCTTGGCCCGCATCGCGCTCTTCGCTTCGCACTTCTTCGTCGGACTCAGCATGAACATTGGCAGTGCGACCAGCGGCAAGACCGAGATAGCGCACAAGCTGGATGCCATGTGGCAGGCCCCCGCCCTCGACTTCTCGACGCCCTTCTACGGCGTTTTTGATCATTCCGTCGTCACCGGCTGGTCCGCCTTCGGCCGGTTCCTGCTCATGCTCTGGGTGTACGGCGTCTTTGCCGTCGTGGCGGGCTTTCTCATCAGTTATTTCCACTCCGCCAGCACCCTCGTCTATTTCCTCCTCCGCCGCGACGTCGATGCGACCGATATGGAGGAAGTGTTCGTGGAGGACCACGATCAACCGCCGTCCGCCGGCCAGCCCGCTGAGCCGCCGCCTCCGGCCCCCGCTACCTCGCCTGGTTCGCTCGCCTCGTTGCCCGTCGTCGGCCAAACCCAGCCGCACGATGGCCACTGACAACGGATCGAACAATGAAAACTCAATCGGCCGACCGTCGTGATTCGCAGGTCAGCTTTCCTCATCCGGTGGCCATTGCGCTGTTTCTAATTGCCGCGCTGGTTATTGCGCCGGCCGGCTGCACCGGGCTCTACCTTGCCTTCGGCCCCAACGGCTTATTCCCGCCAACCACGTCCGGTCCGGCCGCCGGTGGGTCGAACCCGGGCGGTACGCCGTCCCTGAATCCGAGCACCGGCGGGCTTTCGAACCCCAGCAACACCGTTCCGACCACGTCCGCTCCGGCCCCCGTTTCGCCGCCGGCCTTTCGCATCAGTCTGCTCGACGACCTGTTTGAGGCCACCGCCGGTCCCAACATGATCATCAGCACCGATTTCAACAATGACGGCCTCCCCGACTTCGCCTCGATTGCGTCCGAGTCGCAGGTCGTCCAGATTTTCGTCCGTGACGCCGCCAACACTCGCTACGACCAGCTCCCCATCGCCGGCGGATTGCCGCTCACTCGTATGGTCCGCATCGGCGCCGCCGATTTTGACGGCGATGGCCGCGTCGATCTCGCCGTTGCGGTCAGCAACACCGGTATTGCTCCAACTTCACCTGCCAGTAAGGTCGCGCAGATCGTTCTTATCTTCGCCCCGCCCGATCCACGCGACCAACTGAGCTGGGTGACGGTCCCGCTGACCAACGCCTTCCGTCAATGCGACGACAAATCGATCTCCGACATGGTCGTCGCCGACTTCGACGGCGCGAACGGCCCGGACATCGCCTTCATGTCCAACGAGCCGCCTCCCAGTGGTTCCTCCATCCAGCGACGCTATATCTTCATGTTCCTCAACCCCGGCCCGGGCTCAGCCCGCACGCCCGGCGCATGGGGCATTCCTCGCCCCGGCGTCTTTGGCACGCTTCCGCCCTTTGTTGAGATTGATGCCCCGGACGCCACGCAACTCGCCGCCGCTGATATCGATGGCGACGGAAACATCGACCTGGTTGCGAGCTTTTCGCCGGCCGAGTCCTACAACATCCGCTGGTTGCAAAACCCGGGTCCCGCCAACATTGACCCCAATCCGGCCGTCGCATTGCCGCGCTGGGTCCGCCGCTTCGTCGGCCAGCAGGATAAGGGCGGCAATGTACTGGCCGTTGCCGACATCGACGGCGACGGCGCTCCGGACGTCGGCGCTGCCACCAACGTCCCCACACCACTCATTCAGTGGTTCCGCAATCCCGGTACGGCCACAGTCGCCGCCCAGGCCTTCCCTTGGAGTGTTTACAACATCGGCGCGACCACCGACACGCCTATCAACCAGCTTGCTTTTGCCGATCTCAACAACGATGGCCGGCTTGACGCCTGGTTCGGCGCGGGCGGCGTGATTGGCGGATTCTTCCCGCGCACTGGCGCCAATTTCTTCGATTGGTGGACGCCCTTCACGATCGCCTCTACCAATCCGGTCGCGACCATCGGCGTTCCGGCCTTCCTTGACATCGACAATAACGGCCGCACCGACTTCGTCGTGCCGCTCGACCGCACGGGCCTGACGCAGGACGGATTCGCCATCTTCGCACGATGAGTTTGCCCGCTGATGCAATTGGGCGGCTTGCCGATCTGATCCGATCCTCGAAGCACGCGATCGCCTTCACCGGTGCCGGCATCAGCACTGAATCCGGCATCCCCGACTTTCGCAGTCCCGGCGGCCTGTGGTCGCGCTATAGGCCAGTTACGATCCAGGACTTCGTCGCCAGCCACGAAGCCCGTCAAACGTTCTGGAAAATCCGTCGTGAGTCGTATGCTGACTTTGTTGCAGCTCGCCCCAATGCGGGGCACATAGCCATTGCCCGACTCGAATCGACCGGCCCCATCGCTGCTGTCATCACGCAGAATATCGATGAACTACATCAACAGGCCGGCAGCAAACGCGTATTGGAATTGCATGGAACCGCACGCCATGTGCTATGTCTTTCCTGCGATAAACGCTGGCCTGCCGCTGACATTCAGAAACGCGTCGTCGCGGGCGAGGATGTCCCGACCTGTGACGAGTGCGGCGGATGGCTCAAATCCGCCACGGTCTCTTTCGGCCAGCAACTCCCCGCCGACGTGCTTGCGGAAGCCGCACACCTCGCCAAATCCTGCGATCTATTCCTGGCAATCGGCTCGTCGCTCACGGTCCAGCCGGCCGCCATGCTCCCCGTCTACGCTCACCAAGCGGGAGCAAAGCTCGTCATCATCAACCAAACTGAAACTCCGCTCGACGATCTCGCCGAGTTGATTATCAATCAACCTATTGGGCCGACTTTCGAGACCGTATTGCAATTACTGAGGAAATGACGCTTCGCGTGTTGCGACTATTTCCGTTTCCGCCGATCGCGGCGGCGGGCATTCAGCCGCTTGGCCACCTGTGGTGGCACGAGTCCCACTAGCCGCGATGCATCCCCGCCGAATTCCATAACTTGCCGAATCAGCGTGCTGCTCGTCAGGGCGTACTGATCCCCGGTCAGCAGAAACACGGTCTCGACGTTTCCCGCGATCTGATTCACGTTGGCCTGCTGCAATTCCGAGCCCAGGTCCGACGAATCGCGGATGCCCTTGATGATCACCGACGCGTGCTTTTCGCGCACGAAGTCCATCGTCAGCCCGCCGTAGGCCTCGACCCGCACGTTCGACATGCTGTGCGTCAGCTCGCGCAACATCGCGACGCGCTCCGACTCTGTGAAGAAGGGCTGCTTTTCTGGGTTCCGGCCGACCGCGACGATCAACTCATCAAACAGCCGCCGCGCGCGACGGATGATGTCAACATGCCCGCTCGTCGGAGGATCAAACGTCCCCGCGAAAACCGCGATCTTGCGCTTTGAATTGGTCATGGAGTCGGATTGTCGCGGCCCGCTCGCCGGCTGTCGACCGCAACGGCCCGAAAACGGAACCGGCCCGCGCGCTGGCACGGGCCGGAACAAATCGCGCCCGGCAGGACTCGAACCTGCAACCTACTGGTTCGAAGCCAGCCACTCTATCCAATTGAGCTACGGGCGCGGATGAGTCTGAAAAGAATAGCCCTGAAGCACATGCCCGTCAACGAATCGGGCCTACTGCACCTTCGTCAGCTTGCGCGCATCCGAATAGAGCGTGGAGTCCGGTGCGCCGAACCCGCTCACCCCCATCTGCTTGCAGACTTCCGGGTTCGACTTCACGCCCGACAGCAAGTACTCGCGCAGGAGTTGAACCTTGGCGGGATCGGTCTTTGGAGACGCAACCACCACCAATTCCGCCACCGCTTCCGTCTCACCGATCACGCGAAGCTGGTCCTTCGACGCACCTCCCAGGATCGATCCGCCGGTCGCAGGCATCGCGCTCCACGTCATCTCGTCGATCACGCCACACGCGATCCCGCCGTCAAACGCAACATTCTTTGCGACATCCGCCGCCCCGAACGGGCAGTGCAATCGGCCGTCCAGACTCAACGG
Organism: Planctomycetota bacterium; assembly: GCA_015654675.1. Classification (GTDB taxonomy): domain Bacteria; phylum Planctomycetota; class Phycisphaerae; order UBA1845; family UTPLA1; genus SpSt-539. The sequence continues at coordinate 119,125 of JAATGM010000060.1, forward strand.
AGGCAACTCCTTCTTCAGATCCGCCGGAGAAACGCCGGCCTTTTCGAGTGCCGCGCGCGCCGCGTTGTCGAGCAACAAATCGTTGGCCGGGCCAAACGCAAATCGCTGACCCTTGCAATCCGCGGTCGATTGAAGATTTGAAGACGCCTTCGTGATGATCAATCCCTTGCGCGCCGGCTTCCCATCGCTGTTCAACCCGCCGGCCACCAATTCCGCCTTGCTGTCAACAGGCGTCTCGGCATACTCGCGGGCCGTCAAGACGGCGAACTGCACGTACCCGCCATCAAGCTGTTTGCCGATCATCTCGCCATTCAAATACGGATCGAACACCACCGGCTGGTTGAAGAGCTTCTCGAGCTCCGGGTGCAACGCCCGAAACTCAGCCGGCAGCAAGACCGCGCCGATTCGCGTGCTTCCCACGTGAACCGCCGGCTTGCCGATGCTCGCCACTCGAGCGCCGCCCTGGCATCCGGCGGCGAAAACCAACCCTCCTGCGAGCAATGCGACCTTCACGAACCGCGACATCGCTTTTCTCCTGGTGCGGACATCAACTGTCTAAGCCGGACCGAGTATACGTCGGCCAAAGCCCCCATACAAGAATCGTCGATCAACTGGAAAGCCCCGATTCCCAAAGAATTACGCCCAATTCCGCCGCATCCGCCTCCGAAAAAGACCCGACGTCAAAACTGTCTAAATCAAACACGCCCCAGCACGATCTGTCCGCATTCAGACAGGGCAAAACCAACTCACTCCGATCGCGCGGATCACAGGCGATGTAGTTCTCGCCCAGCTCCTTCACGTCGCGCACTACCAATGGCTGGCGCGACAGGAACACCTGTCCGCACGCCCCGTGCAGCCCAATCGGCGAGCAGGCCGGCTTATCGCGCCGGGCCGCCAGAATCAGTTCGTCAGGCCCCCCGGCCACATAGAATCCTAACCACGAAACCCCCGTCGGATGCAGCCCGTCCCACAACAAATCGCAAACCGCCGACATCTGTGCCGAGCGATCGGACAATCTCGGAAGGCGACGAAAAAGGTCCGCATAGGGTCGTTCCATGGCAACTAACATGTCGGTTTCTCAACCTGCTTGCAAGCGCGCCCAGCTTCTTCGCTAGAATGTCACCAATGCAGCGAATCAACCATTTCATTAACGGTCAGCCGAAGGCCCCGGAGAGTTCTGCCTATTTCGATTCTCTCGATCCGGCCACATCAAGACCACACGCCCACGTCCCAGACGGCGACGAACGCGACGTCGAAGCGGCCGTTGCCGCCGCCGAGCGTGCATTCCCGAGTTGGTCGCAAACGCCGGCCGCCGAGCGGTCACGCATCCTCCTCAAAATCGCCGACCTCATCGACGCCGACCTCGAACCGCTCGCTCGCGCCGAGTCCGCCGATGCCGGTAAGCCGCTAGGCCTCGCCCGCTCGCTCGACATACCCCGCGCCGCCGCCAACTTCCGCTTCTTCGCCACCGCTATCCTTCACTTCGCCTCCGAGGCCCATGCCACCGACGACCAAGCCATCAACTACACCCTCCGCGACCCGCGCGGCGTCTGCGGACTCATCGCCCCGTGGAATCTCCCGCTCTACCTGCTCACCTGGAAGATCGCCCCGGCCCTCGCCTGCGGAAACACCGCCGTCGCCAAGCCCAGCGAACTCACGCCGCTCACCGCCTCCATGCTCGGCGACATCGCCACCCGCGCCGGCCTGCCGCCGGGTGTGCTCAACATCGTCCACGGCCTCGGCCACAAAGTCGGCGCAGCCATCGCCGCGCACCCGCGCGTCAGCACGATCTCCTTCACCGGCGGCACGATCACCGGCGCGAAGATCGCCGCCGCCGGCGCACCGCTATTCAAGAAAGTCTCGCTCGAACTCGGCGGCAAGAACCCCACCATCGTCTTCGCTGACGCCGACATGGCGCAGGCCATCCCCAACACGCTCCGCGCCGCCTTCGCCAACCAGGGTGAGATCTGCCTCTGCGGCTCGCGCATCTTCGTCGAGAAGTCCGCCTATCCCCGCTTCGTTGAGCAATTCGTCGCCGCTGCAAAGGCCCTCCGCATCGGCGATCCGCTCGACCCCGCGACTGACCAGGGCGCCCTCATCTCCGCCCAGCATCGCGAAAAAGTGGAAAGCTACGTGGAACTTGCCCGCAAAGACGGCGGCAAGATCCTCACCGGCGGCGGTCGACCTACGAAGGTTCCCGAGCGCTGTCGCGACGGCTTTTTCTTCGAGCCCACCGTCATCACCGACCTGCCGTCCAACTGCCGCGTCCTGCGTGAAGAAATCTTCGGCCCCGTCGTCACCATCACACCGTTCGCCGACGAAGCCGAAGCAATCGCCCTCGCCAACAGCACCGACTACGGCCTCGCCGCCTCGCTCTGGACCGCCGACCTCTCGCGCGGCCACCGCCTCGCCCGCCGCATTCACTCGGGCACGATCTGGGTCAACTGTTGGATGCTCCGCGACCTCCGCGTCCCCTTCGGCGGAATGAAACAAAGCGGCGTCGGCCGCGAAGGCGGACTCGAAGCCCTGCGGTTCTTCACCGAGCCGAAAAACGTCTGCGTAAAATACTGATCGAGCTGGGCGCTACTTCTTCGCCTCTTCCTGGTAGTGCTTCATCAGAATCGCCGCAACTTCCGGCCGCGCAAATTCCGGCGGCAACGGCTGCCCCGCCGCCAGCAACTCGCGCACCTTCGTCCCCGACAAATTGATGTAATCCTCCGGCTTGTGATCCGGATGATCGCGCATCATCACCACCCGCCCGACCTTCTTCGACCAGGCCGTGTGATCGGCCTTGAAGATTTCAATCTCGAGCGCACCCGGCGGCAGCTCGTCAAAAATCGACTGTGCATCAAACGGCCCGTAGTAAGTCCCGACGCCCGCATGATCGCGCCCCACGATCAGATACGAACATCCCGCGTTCTGCCGAATGATCGAATGCAGCACCGCCTCGCGCGGCCCTGCGTACATCATGTCGAATCCGTATCCGGCGATCATCACACTGCCGGGCTTGAAATACAGCTCGGCCATCTTGCGGATCGAAGCATCCCGCACGCCGGCCGGAATGTCTCCGGGCTTTAGCCGCCCGAGCACCATGTGAATCACCAGCCCATCCGCGCCGGTCGCCTCCATGGCCATCTTGCACAGCTCTTCATGGGCGCGGTGCATCGGGTTCCGCGTCTGAAACGCTACAACCTTCTTCCATCCGCGCTTCGTAATCTCCTCGCGTATCTGACCGGCCGTGCGGAAGGTGTCCGGGAACTCCGCCGGGAAGTATGAGAAATTCAAGACCTCGATCGGCCCGGAGATCAGCACATTCCCCGCCGCCGTGAAATCCGCCACGCCAGGATGCTTCGGGTCCGTCGTCCGAAACGTCCGCTCAATCAAAAACGACAACTGCTCCGGCGACACATCTTCAATCGCGGCAACATCCATCACCGCCAGAACAGGGTTCCCCGCTACGTTTGGATCGCGCAGCGCAATCCGCTTCGCCTTGCGAATCTCCGGCGTCACCTTGTCGCGTGGAACCAGATTCACCACCGGCACCGGCCAGGCCACTCCGCTCGGCAGCGCCATCTTCTCCGCCACGCTGGTCGCCTCAGCCAGGTTCATGAACCCCGAAAGCGGATTGAAATACCCGCTTCCCAGCATGACTGCGTTCGAAGCCGCCCCCGACCCGACCACCAGCGAAGGCAGTCGCTGCGCCTCGGCCTCCAGAGCAGCCCGCCGCCCGGCATCGGCCACAAATCGTGCATTCAACGTTTTCGACCCATGCGGATTCGTCATGATGTTTCTCGCGATCAGAATACCAGCAGAGCCGCGACACCCCGCCGCGGCTCTGGAGCAATTCACAGAATAGAGAACCCCCGGTTGCCGGTCAATCGCGGTCCTTGGATGGCGCCGCCGGTGTCGTTGGCGTCGCGCCCTGCCGCTGTTTGATGATCTCCGCCGCGCCGACCTCCTCAATCCGCTTCAGGTCTGTCCAAAACGTCCCTGGCCCGGCAAAGAACAGCTTGATGTCCGTCGGCTCGAAGTTCTTCGCAAATGTATAGAGGTTGTACGCCGTCCCCGACCCCAGCGCCGTCACCATCATCTTCCGCCCATCGGCCTCGGCCTGCCGCTTGAACCGCTCCACGTCAGTCCGTGCCTTGCCCAGCACCTGCGTCTTCTCCGCTTCGAGCATGGCCACCTGCTGCTCGATCTTCGCGACCTCCAGCCGCCCGCGCGCCGCTGTCTCGGCCGATTTTCGCTCGCCATCGGCCATGATCGTCGCCATCTTCTTCCGCGTCTCGGCCTGAATCGTCTCGCGCGCCACGTCCACCTTCTTCCGCGCCTCCTCAAGCAGCGCGAGTTTCTTTGCGGTCTCCTGCAGCTTCGTATTGGTAATCTGCCGCTCGATCGCGATATAGCTGTTCTGGATTTCGGTTTTCAGATCGGTCACGCCTTCGCCGCCCGTCTGCCCCTCCCGGCTATAGACATCGATCGAGCTGATCAGCGCCAGCAGCAGTTCAATATTCTTCTGATTGCAAACCTCACGCAGACTGTCAGTCAAAACCTTCTGAAACTCTTCGCGCCGATCTCCGCGAATAAAATCCCGCGCCTCGTAGAGCGATCCCTGGTTCCGGCAGATCGACCGCAACTGCGGCTTGATCACTTTCTCCAGCACTTCATGCGTCGTGCCGAACTCGTTAATCACCTCAGCAGCGTGCTTCGGGTGCAGCCCCCATACCACCGTCACGCCCAGCTCGATGTCATAGCCCGACTTCGACGGAAACCGGATCGTGTCCTGCGACGCCTGCGTCGCAACCTGCGAAAACTCGTCAAACCCGACCTCCGTGATTTTGATGCGAACGACATACGGATTGAGGTAATAAACCCCCGGCGGCAAGACGTGCTTCAATGTCCCGCGCTGCCCGGCCACCGCCAGCGGCCGAATCCGCTTCGTCGTCGGCGCCAGCGCCGCGTCCTGCGAAGTCGTCGCCTGCGTCGGCACATCCGGGACGTCAATCATCTCCGGCTGCTCGCCCGACTGATTCGTCACCACGCCCACAAACCCGGCCGGAATCACCACCGCCGGCTCACGCCGCACCTCGTACTCATAAGGATTGATGCGATAAATTCCAGGCGTCAAAACCTCGCGAATAACGCCCTGGTACCCGCTCGCCCGATCAACCACTGCATCCTTCGTCCCCTGCGGGCTGACCGGGCCGGTCTTGCGAACCAGAATCCCGACCTCAGGAAAATCGCCGGTGATGATATTCGCCCCGGGCCCGCCGCCCCGCGGCAATCGCTGAACAGAATGAACCCAGGTCCACGAATCCGGCCGACCCGCCTTGATCTCAACCAGCGGCTCAAGCTTCGTGTCCCACGAATACGGGTTCAGGAAGTATCGCCCCGGCCCCCACGTCTCGCGCTGAATGCCCTTCTGTCCCGCGTCGGCCAGCGTCTGACCGGGCGGCGGCTCGCTGCCGCCCTTGGCAATCCGTACCAAACAAGAGCCTGGCGGCACGTAAACCCGAAATACGCCAAACATGACCGCCGTCACGATCGCAACGATCAACACGCCGGCAATCACCAACCGTCGAACAATGCGCCCGACCGACCCAAACGGTGTAGGCATGGCAGACATCACTTGCCCCCCTTCAAAGCCGGATCAGCCGAGGCCGCCGCATTCACGGCCGGCGTCGGAGCCGCCGCCGGTACTTTTTGAAAGTCACGGAAAATATCCGCAAATGGCCCATCCGTATTCGCGAGCACCGACCGAATCGACGGCGCGATCTTCTGCATCATCATGTTGCGTGCAAAAAGCTCGCCGCTCCCGAACGCCCGCACCATATCCCCGAGCGGCTCGGCCTCGGCTTTGTAACCCAGCAATACCACATTCGCGTCCGCCTGCCCCCGCGCGATCATCGCCTCGGCCTGACGCCGCGCTGCCTCCAGTTCGAGCTTCGCCACATCCAGCCGCTGGCTCGCCCCCGTCACCGCCACATCCATCGTCTGCTGCGACATCGTCACCAGCGTCACGACCTGCTTGTTCGTGTCGCCGATCGACTGCTGTTGATTCGCCAGCTCTTCCTGCTCGACCAGCTGCGCCTTGGCCTGCGCCTCGGTGATCTCATTTTCGTACTTCGTCATCGTCTGGTCGGCCAGCTCGCGCTCCCGGATGATCGACCGAATCCGCTCCGGCGGCTTCAGGTCGCGAATCGTCGCCGCCTTGATCTGAACGCCCTGCTGCCGGCATCGCTCCCGAAGATCGGCGAACAACCGCCGCTGAAACGCCTCACGCGCCCCCATGAACTCGCGCGCCGTCATCTTCGATCCCTGAATCCGCGCCAGACTCATCGTGTATGGCCGGATCACCTTCGCAACCACGTCTTCGAGATCCCCCACCTCTACGATCACATACGGCGTGCGATCCGGATAAATCGCCCACTCCACCGTCGCCTCCATATGAATCGTGAATCCGTCATTCGACGGAAACTCGATCGCGTCCTCCTTGAACATGTCATATTTCTGACTTCGCAGATCGACCAGATCGACGCGCGTCTCGTACGGATTGCGATCCAGGTAAGTCCCCGGCGCCAGCGTCTCCGGCTGCACGCCGCGTTCGCCCGTCTTCACGATGTAGTCGTCCGGATTGGAAGGGTCCGACCCCGACAACCGCGTCTGCACACCCGTGAAACCCTCAGGCACAACGATCGTGTCAAAGATTTGCAGGTCATACGCCAAAGTATTGATGTTGTGCCGCCCCGGCGACAGCGTCCCCGAAACCGGCCCGCGCTCGTCCGGCGCAACCGCCACCGTATGCCCCGGCGGCAACGGCCGGCCATATTTGCGAATCATGACGCCGAACTTCCCTTCGGGAATCCGCGTCGCCGGCATCTTGATTCGCTCGTACCAGATCGGCGAAAAGAAGTACCGCCCCTCTTTCAGCACATCGAACTGCACGCCCTTGTAGCTATCGCGAACCTTCTCCTCGCTCACGCCCGTCTTCGCGGCAATCGCCTTGACCAGTTCGGGGTACAAAACCACCTGGTCGCCAAACTCGGCCGGAATCTCTTTGCCGGTCTTGTTCACCAGCACCAGCAGCTCGTTCGGCCGGACCTCAACCCGCTTAACGTTCCACCAATAGAACGGATACGCGATCAGCGCCAGCGCAATCAGCCACGGCCATCGCGGCGGGCGCATTGCCCGCCGGCCGGCATCGCCTTCGCGCGTCCCACTGCGTTGATCGCTCATCACTCAACCTCCTCCCGCGCGCGAAGTCAGACTTCGCCCGCACCGCGCGCAAAAGCTGGCCCCGCGACGATTCTCATGCCGGCAGGCCGGATCGGAACACACCATGGAAGCCGGCCCGGACGAAGCAACCCGGTTCGCACAACTCCGCATCGTGGCCACAATCACCGTCGTAATACCTGCCAAAATCAATATTTGCCAAGCCATGTCCGGATTCCCGCCTCAAATCTCCCGAAAGTGTAATCCAACCCACCCTGCCCGCCACTACAAACCACCGGCCAGTTTGGAACCGCGCGTTCATTCGCTGTCGATATGATGCCCGCAATGCCCCGCAATCCACGCGACGAATGGCTCTCGAGCGACGACGCCACACTGCTCGCCCTGTGCGAGATCGACACCTACCGCGCCAGTGGCCCCGGTGGCCAGAAGCGAAACAAGACGTCGTCGGCCGTGCGCCTGCGACACGGCCCGAGCGGCCTGATTGTCATCGCCGAAGAAAGTCGCAGTCAGCACGAAAACAAAGCCAAGGCCCTGCGACGCCTGCGAATGGCCATCGCCCTCCAGCTCCGCGCACCAATCGCAGACGACTGGCAGCCCCCGGACTGGACGAGCGGCTACGTCGGCGAAGGCAGCGCCGGAAGGATGTCCGACCGAAATCCCCTCTACCCCCAATTCGCCGCCATGCTCCTCGACTTGCTCGCGCACCGCGAAGGCCAAGCTAGCAAGGCGGCCGCGATTCTCGGTGTCACAACCGCGCAATTCACGAAGCTGTTGGCGACAGACGGAAAGCTGCTGGCGGAGGCGAACGCGATCAGGAGGCGGTCGAATCTTTCGCCGTTGAAATGAGTCTGGCTAAACTGGCGAAGAATCCCATGGTCCCGAGAGCGAGTTCGGGTGAAACAACCGGATAGCTTATTCCGCTTTCCAACGGAGCGTGAGCGATTCGACCGCTTCGGCTGGCACGCCCCCAGGGTACCAAATGTCAATCGGTCGATCCTCGCAACGCCAAAGCCCGGTGATCCACGTTTGCCATTCGCGGATTCCTGTCGCAGCTGTCAACAGTGGAACTGTGACTGGCAACGGAATATCCCGAAGCCAACCGGACGGATAGATTGTGCGGTTAGCACGGCAGGTCGATTGCAGATCCTGTTTGGCGTCCCTCAGTGCAAGCATTGCGAGAAATCGCCCGTCGTAGCGCGCGTACGTCGGATTGGTGTATCTGCCCGAGTCCACTAGCACCGCGTGTTGCCCCCAAAGTGCCAGCACGCCGAGGAAAGATACTATTGCCAGTCCGGTACGAAATAGTTTCCGGCGGACAAAGGCAATCGCGCCGGCCATGCACGAAGCGGGGATTAGCACCTGGCTGATCGCATGCGGTCGATGACAAAGACAAGGAATCAACTCACCTGTTAGCAAACCAATCGTCAGCGGTAGCGCCGGTAGAAGTAACCAGTCGCGAACGCGCGGCTTTCGTGGCGAACAGATGACGGCGAGCGCTGTCAACAGCGGAAGGCCGATTAGAGCCGCCGCGTGCACGGTTATCAGCATCATTGCCGTATACCGCTCGACCGCTATTCGGCCGCACGTTCGTACTCCGCCGATACCCCGAATTCCCGGAAGCCATGCTTGTCAAAGCAGTGCTGCACCGCCGTGTCCTCGCGCTGCCGCGACGCTACGACGATTCGCGGCCCCAGCCGCTTCGCCAGTCCGATTACATGCCCCATCAAAGCCCCGCCCACGCCACGCCCCCGAAACTCCGCCATGATGCTCAGGTCCCGGATCGCCGCGATGTCTCCTACTTCGTGATAGCCCACGCGGCCCGCCGGCCGGTCGTCCACAGTTGCCACGAACACGTCGTAGTTCGAATCGTTCAGCCGCTCCTCGGCCTCATCCGCGAAGGCCCCGCGCGTCTCGTCGTCCCAGCCCGGATCGCCCGCGTCGAAAAACGTCGCCCGAAACGCCTTCCGCATCGCCCGCGCCGGAACGATCCGTACACCCTTGTCCCCAGTCCCCGCCGCCGGCCAGTCCACCAGCCCCAGCGCCACGCGCTCGCGCCGCACCCAGCCGCGCGCAGAGAAAAACGCATCGAACAGCTCAGCTGATTCGCCCAGCGCCGGCACCCACCGCCGGCAAGTCAGATTCCGTTGCGAGTAATAGCGCTCTACCGACTCGAACACATCCCCGATCGAAGCCGCCCCAAGTTGCACTTCGCGAAACTGATTGGCATCCGCTGAGAGAGGAAAAACCCCGGAGTAAAACGCCACGCCCCAATCCAGCGCGTCGGTCTGAGCCACCTGCCCGCAGAAGGCCTGATCCGCCCGCCGCACAGCGGACACCACCGCCAGTTCGCTATTCGCCATGGTCCCTGAGCCCGCCGAAGGGCACTAATCGCTAACTACTATTTGCTATTCGCCAACCACTGCCGCATCACGCGCCTCGCGCTTCCGCTTCGTCGCATCGAGCTGCCGCTTCCGCAACCGGATGGCCGTCGGCGTCACCTCCACCAGCTCATCCTCGTCAATGTATTCCAGCGCCAGCTCCAGCGTCATCTCGCGCGGCGGCTTGAGCACCACGGTCTTGTCCGCCGAAGCCGCCCGCATATTTGTGAGCTTCTTCATCCGGGCAACGTTCACCTCGATGTCGTCGTCCTTGCAGTGTTCCCCGACGATCTGCCCCGAAAACACCTCGTCGCCCGCCTTCACGAAGAACATCCCGCGATCGGCAAGCCCCTCCAGCGCATAAGCCGTCACGCGTCCCGTCTCCGACGCCACCATGACGCCCGACAGCCGTTGCGGAATCGCCCCGCGCAAGAGTTGATAGTCATAAAAGCTGTGATGCATGATCGCCTCGCCGCGCGAAGCGTTCAGCAGCCGCGTCCGCATCCCGATCAGCCCGCGCGCCGGGATCGTAAATTCCATGTGGCAACGGCCTTCCTTCATATCCATCCGCAAGAGCTCGCCGCGCCGCGTCCCGGTCAGCTCGATCACCGCTCCCTGGGCCGACTGCGGCACATCCACCACCAGGTGCTCGATCGGTTCCGTCTTGTGCCCGTTCAGCTCGCGATAAATGACGCGCGGCTTGCCCACCTGAATCTCGTACCCCTCGCGCCGCATGGTCTCGATCAACACGCCCAGGTGCAGCAACCCGCGCCCCGACACAATGAACGAATCCCGCTGCGGCATGTCCTCGACGCGCAGCGCCACGTTGCTCTGCAACTCCCGATCCAGCCGATCGCGGATATGCCGCGTCGTCAGGAACTTCCCCTCGCGCCCCGCAAACGGCGCATCGTTCACGCTGAACACCATCGTCAGCGTCGGCTCATCAATGCTGATCAACGGCAGCGGATGTGGATCTTCGAAATCGGCGATCGTGTCGCCAATCCCCACGTCCGGCAGCCCCGCCACCGCCACAATTTCGCCCGCCTCCGCCTCGGTCCCCTTGATCTTTCCCAGCCCCTCGAACGCGTACAGAATGTCCACGCTCTCTTTGATCTGATGTCCGTCGCGCCGAATCAGCGTCACCTGCTGCCCGGCTTTCAGCCGCCCGGCAAAAATCCGCCCGACGCCGATCCGCCCGACGTAATCGTTGTAATCCAGCGTCGTCACCAGCATCTGCAGCGGCTTGGTCGGATCATCATGCGGCGCCGGCACCGACTTCACGATCTCCTCAAACAACGGAATGATGTCGTTGTTCCCGTCGTCCGGCTCGCGCCGCGCGAACCCGTTCTTCCCGCTCGCGTACAGCGTCGGAAAATCCAGCGTCTTGTCGTCCGCCCCCAGCTCAATGAATAGCTCGAACACCTCGTCGAGCACTTCATTGATCCGCGCGTCCGGCCGGTCAATCTTGTTGATCACCACGATTGGCCGCAGTTTGAACTCGAAGGCCTTCCGCAACACAAACCGAGTCTGCGGCATCGGCCCCTCAAACGCATCCACCAGCAGCAGACACCCGTCCGCCATCTTGAGTACGCGCTCAACCTCGCCGCCGAAATCCGCGTGCCCCGGTGTGTCGATCAGGTTGATCTTGTAACCCTTCCACTTGATCGCGCAATTCTTCGCGAAGATCGTGATCCCGCGTTCGCGCTCCTGCGGGTTCGAGTCCATGATCAAGTCGTGCGGCACCGCCTCGGTCCGCACCGTCCCGGACTGCCTCAACAGACAATCGACAAGCGTTGTCTTCCCGTGGTCGACGTGGGCAATAATCGCCAGATTACGTATATGGTCCTGAGGCATACATTTCCTTAGAAGAAACGGCCCCGCGCCGATCGACGCGAGGCCGAAGTAACGATTAACCGGATCAGAGCGGCCCGAAGGGCGTCGATCAGCCCGCGGCCTTCTTCGCCGCTGTCAGCGCCGCCTCGTAATTCGGTTCCGACGCGATCTCCGGCACATATTCGACGTGCACGAGTTGGTCGTTCTTGTCCACCACAAAGATGGCCCGCGACAGGAACCGATTCAGCGGCCCGCCCGTCACCAGCACACCATAGTTCTTGCCAAAATCCGTCGTGCGGTGATCGGAAAGCGTCTTCACGCGCTCAATCCCTGCCGCCGCGCACCAGCGCTTCTGCGCCATCGGCAGATCGACCGAAATCGCGAGCACCTCAACGCCCGAGAGCCTCGCGGCCTCTTCGTTGAACCGCCGCGTCTCCTTGTCGCAAACCGGAGTATCCAGCGAAGGCACTGACGAAAGGATGCGAACCTTGCCCTTGCCCGTCGCCAGCGTCACATCCGACATATCGTTCGCCTGAACCGTGAAGTTCGGCGCGCTCGATCCAACCTTCAGCTCCGGCCCATCGACCGGCCACGGATTACCCTTCAGCGTTACTGTGCGAGCCATTGGCAGTCTCCTTCGTTCTCTCGTTCTCTGTCGTCACCAAGGCCCCGCCGGCCGGCCCATTTGCCTCCGGCGGACATGACGACTCCAACGTCCATGTCATCCATGAATCAGGCGAAAGTATAAGCCATCCCACCCGAACCCGCCACCTTACGGCGGCGGTGCGAGTACGGGCCTGCGGACCCGAATCTTCTGCTCCGTCGCGACGACGAAACACCTCGCCCAGGATTCAATATCACTGCGATCGAGAATTCGCTGAATCCGTTCAATGAGGCGGCCGCGCGATGGATCACGGAGCCGGATGAGCAGCAATCCGAAATGCGTCCCAGGACTGAATTTTCGGACATCCGAAAAGTCCATGTCTTGAGTGATCAGAAATCGTTCTGCCGCCTGTGCGGCACACCAGATATCCTCATCCGGAAGGCCGGCTAATCCTTCCGATGGCGATGTATCCACGTCGTGGCCCAGATCGCTCAAATCAATTGCGATCGCTATAGGCAGGTTTTCGTCGAGTTTGAACTTCATTAAACCGAGGGCACGCCCGGTACCGGAATGTCGTCCTGTGCAGACGATGCCGCGAACGCGATCACCGCTTGAAGAGCATCGTCCGTCACTGTCGGAAAATCGCGCCGAATCTCATCCCGTGTATCACCGTCCGCGAGACTCGCGAGCACGGTCCGCAGCGTTACGCGCGTGCCCTTGATGACGGGCTCACCGCCGCAAATCCCCGGATCCTGAATAATGAAATCGTTGAATCTCATGCTCGAATTATACGATGCCGACCGCCCGCTATCTCCCCTTCAAATTCTCCGGATTCAGTCCCTTCAAATCCGCCGGCACAAACATCCCATCCTTGCGAATCAGCTCATTGTCGAACCACATTTCGCCACCGCCGTACTCCGGCCGCTGGATCAGCACCAGATCCCAGTGAATCTCGCTCTTGTTTCCGTTCGACGCCTCGTCATAACAGTTCCCGGGCGTCAGGTGGATGCTGCCCGCGATCTTCTCGTCAAACAAAATGTCCTTCATCGGCCGCAGGATGTACGGATTGAACCCGATCGCAAACTCGCCGCAGTAGCGCGCTCCGGCGTCCGCATCGAACACCTCGTTCAGTTTGTCCGGCGCCGAGCTGGTCGCATCCACGACCTTCCCGTTCTTGAACACCAGCCGCACGTTGTCGTGCGACGTCCCGCGATACATCGTCGGCGAATTGAATTGAATGACTCCGTTAATGCTCTCGCGCACCGGAGCGGTAAACACTTCGCCATCCGGAATATTCCGCGATCCGACGCATGGAATCGCCGGTATGCCCTTGATCGAAAACGTCAGGTCCGTCTCCCCCGGCCCCTTCAGCCGCACTCGGTCAGCCGCCTCCATCCGCTTCTTCAACGGCGCCGACGCCTCGCGCATCTTCGAGTATTCCATCGTGCAAACATCGAAATAGAAATCCTCAAACGCCTCGGTCGACATCTGCGCCAGCTGCGCCATACTCGGGCTCGGCCAGCGCAATACCACCCAGCGCGTCCTCGGCACGCGAATGCCGGTGTGCACCCGCTTCCACACCGAGCTCTCGTACATCTTTTGCTTATCGGCCGGCACGTCCGACAGTTCTGACACGTTCGGATTACCCCGCGCCCCGATGTAGCACTGCACGTTCTTCATCTGCAGCTCTTCCACGCTCGCGATCAGATCCCACTGCTCGGCCGATCCCGCGTTCATCAGCGCCCGCGTCACCTGGTTGCTCTTGAGCAGCACCAGCGGCCGCGCCCCGGCCGCGTTCGCCGCCTTCACGCACTCGGCCGTGAACTCATGCGGCACATCGATCGCCTCGATCAGAATCTTGTCGCCGTTTTTCGCGGCGCAGGAATAGTTCACCAGCGTCTCGGCCAGTTTTGTCATGCGCGGATCAAGCATTCGGGGGACTCCTCAAACCGGCCAGAATAGCGATGATCGTCATCCAAAACAAAAAGCCCCGGCCCAATCGGACCGGGGCTTTGAAATCACGCAATGGCTGGGGCCTGGCTTAGCAGCCGCCGCCGCTCAGTACGCAGTTCACGAAATTGGCGACATCGCCATTGTCGATCGCCGAGTTGGCCGGCGCACCGAGGTCACCCGCGCAGTTCTCGACCGCGGTGCCGCCACCGCCGATCAAGATCTGCGAGAAGCGAACGATGTCGAGTCCGTCGATGAATCCGTCATTGTTTACGTCGCCGTGTGTACACACAACGGCCACCTGGCAGTCGCGAGTGACGATCTGGAAGTCGTCGATCGCGGCCTCAATCAGCGAGCCGGTCCCGCCGGCCGGATTGTCCTCGGCGACAAACCGCACGCGCATCTGGGACGTCAGGCCCACAAGACTCGCCGGGTGGAACTCATGATAGACCCAGCCGCCGCTATGTTCGCCGCCGAACGTCGAGCCGATGGTCTCGACGGCCACCCAGCTCGAACCATTGTTGTTACTGATCGAAACGCGGAACGTGTCGGTGTTCGGATTGTCACCGGCATCGTTCGAATACCAGCGCCAGTAGCTGATAATGACGTTTCCGCCCGCTGAAAGATCAAGCGTCGGAGAAATGAGCGTCGTAAAGCCGCCGTCCACGTCGGCCTGGCCAAGCGCTCCGCCCACCGTGCCCTGGCCGGTAAAGAAGCAATTCACCGGAGAATGCCCCGCTTCCGGTTGTGCCGCAGTGCCGATCGGGTCGCCACGCGTCCACTGGCCGGTCGTGGCCGTGTCACCGGCGGCTCCGAGCGACCAACCGAGGTTTGCGTCGGCATTGTCCGAGAAGGTCGTCGTGGAACTTGTGTAAACAATCGCAGTATAGAACGACACGGGCGCGTTCAGCGGATTGTTGACCACGCCGGAACTCGAGTCGCTCGACACGTAGTAGCGAACCACGTCGAAGCAGTTCGCACCGGGAATGGTTGCGTCATACTCGCCCGGTGTCGTCTCGACCATTGCAATCGCCACAAATGGGGCCCCATTGATGGAATAGTGAAGCAGACCCGTTCCGGGCGTCGGCGTCGCTCCGCACGATCCGGCGACCGATACATGGAACGTAGTCGGCGTCGATGGCGCGAGCTGTGTTGGTGTTCCCGGCGTAATCGAGAGCGAAACGACACTGGCAGAGGTGTACGACTCGACGATTCCGCTGCTGGAGCTTCCGCTCGGCGACGTCGCGGCCATACCCATGCCGCGCTTGGCAAATGCGGCCCAGAGGGTGCAGTAGTTCGCACCGCCGTTGTCGATCTGATCCGCCTGAATGATGGCACTCCGCGCCTGCAAGAAGCTCGGGTTCGCCGGCTGCAATTTCAACCCGTCAACGACGAGCTGCATCATCATTTGATTGCCCGCGAAGCCGTAGATGTCCCAAAGCGCCGCTCGGCACTCGAGAAGTGCGTTGCACCACACTTCACCGACGTTATGGACCTCATTGGCCGCCGAACTGATAACCACACCAGTGATCGGGCTGATCGGTACCCCGGGCGGATACGACTGCTGCGCCGTATCGATGTCCGCATACGTTTCGGGATTCTTCGTCATGTCCGTCGAATACGGAAAGCGCCGGATCCCGAAGTAGTAATTGGTGTTGAAGCTCACGCCGGCAAGATTCAGCGTCGTGTGTCCGCCGGTGGCATAGATTCCGTGCGGATCGTCGCCTGCCTCGGCATTCAGCGAAATCCCAAAGTAGTCTCCCCATCCTTCACCCATGCCGCCAGACTGCGTGCCGCCCACCGTGTCGTTCGATAGACGAATCGAAAGCCCGTGTGACAGCTCGTGATAAACGATATCGCCGTCCAGATCACCATCTCGATCCGGATTCGGACCAGTGAAAATGTACATCTGGCAGCGGCCGGTCGTGCCGTCCGCGCCGCCCGTATCAAAGTTCGCGTTGTTCGTTCCAGACCCGTCCTGCGAATCGGCCTGCACGCGGTCATTCCCCGTGCCGCCCCGTCCGAAGTTCAGCGTCTGGAAGTTCTTAAACTGCTCGTTGAACCCGAGCGCCCACAGCCGATCGTGATACCGATTGCAGAAATAGAATAACTGCGTCACCGCAGCGCTCTGATTGATCGCCACCGTCGGTGCCTGCGCCGGATCGTGCGTGAACAGGAATTGCCGGTACGGCGTGCCAACCGGTCGCGGCAGGTCAGGCGAATCGTCGGCATTTCGGTCAAGATGCGCGTCGACGTTATTTCCCTGAGTCTCGTTCACTCCGTCGTCCATCCAGCCGTTTGGATTAATCGCCGATATGTCGGCGGGATTCACGGTCACGTCATTCTGCGGAACAAACGCCGCCTGAACCCCGCTCGGGGTCGGTGTTCCCGGCGACATCGGCGCCGGGCTGTCGTTCGTATAGACGCGGAATGTCATCGGCTCGGTCGTCGCGAAATGCAGCCGGTTCGAACGCCGCAGAATCTGCCCGTTGGTGGCGTCCACCATGATCTCATACGTATTTCCGATCCCGATCTCCGGAATCAGCACCAGCCACGCCGACCGGATGTCCGTTTTCGTCAGCGGGAAATAGATTCGCTCGCTTGTTACGGACTCGTTCGGACGGAAGTCCGGCGTCGGACCCCAAACTTGCTTCTCGTTCGCCCCGCTCGCCGCGCCCACGGCGACCGGATCGACCGTCATCGAAATGCCAACGCTCGACGCCGCCGCTCGGATCGCGTCCAACGCGCTCAGCGTGCCGGCTGCCGGCTGAAAGTCTCCGGTCGGTCGCGACAGCATGTCGCTCGAAATGTTGATCAACTCACCGTTCCGCGTGACGTTCGCCCGCATCTCGGCCCCATACAGATCGATACCGCCGATTTGCTGCTGATAGATCAATCGCGTGACGCCGTTGTTGTCCGACACGGCGTTGAAGTCGACGCGCGCGTTATCGATTTCGGAGGGCGCGATCTCAAAAAGACCTTTGTGCGCGCCGACGAACGTGCGCGCCACCTGCCGCGCCGTCCAGCCGCCGGCCTGTGGGGCCGTCAGGAACGCGCGCGTCGATACGACGAAATGCGGCGTCCCGAAAAACTCATGGTCATCGACGCGAACCTCAGGCGTTGCCTGGAGTAGTTGCTGTTCGTCGAGTTCGCGCAGCGAAGTTGAGGCGCCCGTCCGCGCGCCGAGCAGCGCAGCCCGGACCGCTGCCGTCGGCTTTCCGTCCGCGTCCAGCCGGATGTCAAAGTTCGGCAAAGATTCGCCGGCTACCGCGAGCGACGCGGCAAAAATTGTTGATAGAATTCCCACTGCGCGAGGCAGGCACGACCGCATGAGAGCTCCTTGTAAGTCCCCCGTTCGTCAGAACGTGTCCACGAAAGAACTGTGCTTACAGCTAGTGATTATACCGAACTGCCCAGCCCAATTGCCACCACGAACGTCCGAATCACGACTTTATTGCCACGCCGCTAAATCGTTTTCTTCACCGATCCGAGCCCCAATTGCACGCTGCCCCCACGATGCGCGCAACGATCTGTGTTCACGCACACATCCGCTAACCGCAGCCGCTCCACCGGCTGTCCCCCGAGCAGGTGCTGCTCGACAATCTCGGCCACATCTTCCGGCTTCACGAATCCGTACCAGACCTGTTCCGGATAAACGACCACCGTCACGCCATGTTCGCATTGATCCAGGCAACCCGCCTGATTCACCCGCACTCGTTTCTTTAATCCACGCTTTTCGACTTCCGCCTTCAACAACTCGCGAACTTTCGGCGAATCCTTCGCCGCGCAGCACCCGCGCGGATGCCCCGCTTCCCGAACATTCGTGCAGACAAAGACATGTCGCTCGTACAATGGCATGAAACCACCCTCCCGGCCGACTCAGCCCCGATCTTAACCGCCCGCGACCGCCGTCCAACCCGACGTTCGGGCGCTATTCGCCAAGCGCCGCCCAAACCATTACAATCTGCACCATACTCGGGAACCCGGTTTCGGCCCCCTTCGCGGTCCGCTCGGCAACGAACTATGCACAAACAGGTTCAACTTCCACAAGCATTCGCACAACTCGGCATCGAAACCCCCATCCTTGACGCGCTCCCCGAAATTAACTTCCTTGAGCCCTCCGATATCCAGCGCGAGATGATTCCGCACGTCCTCGCCGGACGCGACGTTCTCGGCCAGGCCCGCACCGGAACCGGCAAGACGGCCGCCTTCGGCCTGCCCATGCTCCAGATGATCGACCCGGAGCTGCCCCTGCAGGCGCTCGTCCTCTGCCCAACACGCGAACTCGCCGCTCAGGTTGTCGGAGACTTCCGCCGCTTCACCAAGCACAAGCCGCTCCACTGCGTGCCTGTCTACGGTGGCCACGGCCTCAAGCAGCAACTCCACCAGTTAGGCCGCAAGCCCCACGTCGCCGTCGGCACGCCCGGCCGCGTCCTCGACCTCTTCGGCCGCAACGCTCTTCAGACCCGTGATGTCCGCTTTATCGTCCTCGACGAAGTCGATCGCATGCTCGACATCGGCTTCCGCGACGACATCCGCCGAATCCTTTCCAATTTCACCCACGAGCATCAGACCATCTTCGTCTCCGCCACCCTCGGCGAAGAGATTAAGCGGCTCGCCAAGCAGTACATGCGCGACCCCGTCGAGGTCAACGTTGCCGGCGAGGCCCTCACGGTCGACGAGGTAGACCAGTACTTCTGCTCGGTCGAGCCCTGGGACAAGTTTCGCCTCCTGCGCATGTTCCTCAAGCAGGAGCAGCCCAAGCTCCTCATCGTCTTCACCAACACCAAGCACGGCGCCCGCAAGCTCGCCAAGCGACTCTTCGCCGATGGCATCGACGCCAAGGAAATCCACGGCGACCTCGTCCAGCAGAAGCGCGAAAAGGTCATGGAAAAGTTCCGCCGCCACCAGATCCCCGTTCTGGTCGCGACCGACCTCGCCTCGCGCGGCATCGACGTCTCCGCTGTGACTCACATCATTAATTGGGACGTCCCCCAGGATCCTGAGATCTACGTCCACCGCGTCGGCCGCACCGCCCGCATGGGCGCATCCGGCAAGGCCATCACCTTTGTTAAGAAGGAAGAAGGCGGCGAACTCACCAAGATTGAAATGCTCATCAACAAGGAGCTGAAAAAGCTCGACGTGGACGGCTTCACCCCATCGGCCGCCCCGGCCGAATTCGCCCCGTTCCCGGTCGCCGCTGAACCGGTCGTCCCCATCATCCAGCAACCCCAGCGGGCCGCCCCAAGCACGCTCGGCGGCCGATTCAAGCCCTCCCGCCGCCGCCGGCTCTAGACACTAATCCCACAAAAGGACTGCGACTCTCAGGCGCCACTTCGATCGCCCACGATGAACGCCAAAGTCGTGCGCCAGTCATGGCCAAGGCTAACGTCCTGAGTACACTCAAGACGCCGGCTTCGAAACGTCAAACCCTCGCGCGATGGCCTTGGAACGCCCCTCGCGATTCCACCACGCCTTCACGCCCTCAACGTCGATTTTGAGCACCACCACGCGTTTCTTCGGCTTTGCCTCGTCATCGCCTCCTTTCTTCCACCCCCCGATATCGACTTTGCACGACTTGCGCAGAAATGAATCCAGCCCGGCCGCCATATGCTCAGCGGTGTATTGGTTCTCTTCACGCATCAACGCTTCGCCCAGCGCGAGCACGATCGCAGACTCGCGGAATGGGCCCGGATATGGTTTCACTTCGGAGAGCGCAGTCGCCGCCCTTGACCGGACGTTCGCGTCGTCGTCAAACTGGACGATGGTCATTAGGAGCGGAACGTACCGGCAGTCCGACGTTGAGGCCGATGCGATCGCCCCCACCAGAATGCCGCGCTGTTCCGGTTTCGAAAGCCGCAGGTAAGTCTGCGTAACCGTCTCTTCGCTCTGGTTCTTGATCTTCGCCGCGAGTTCATTCACGCGGGCCATGTACGCCGCCCCCTTGAGTGACTCGATGTCCTTCATCGATTGGGCGAGATCGGTTGCCTGGATCCGACCGTCGAGCCATCCCCCCATCATCGCGCAAAGCAGGAGCGAGATCATCGAATGTTACCCTTTCTTGCCGTCCGGCATTCTTGTTCGCACAAAACCAAAACCGCCGCCGCACCTACCCCTTCCACCGCGTATTCAACGAGTGCCCCACCCCCACAAGATCCATCAACTTCCCAACCACAAAATCCACCAAATCCCCCACGGTCTTCGGCATCATGTAAAACCCCGGCGCCGCCGGACAGATAATCCCTCCCGCCTGCGAAATCCGCAGCATGTTCTCGATCTCAATCCGCGAAAGCGGCGCCTCGCGCGGTACGACGATCAGCCGGCGCACCTCTTTCAAATGAACGTGCGCCGCCCGCGTGATCAGGTTCGAGCCCGTCCCGGCCGCCAGGTCCGCCAGCGTATTGCTGCTGCACGGACAAACGATCATCGCATCCGTGAAAAACGATCCGGACGCCAGCCTGCTGCCGACGTCGTTGTAGCCATATTGCTTCACCCGCGCGGCGTGCTCTCCCGCCAGTGTCTCGGGCGTGGGATTCGTGATCCCCAGCTCGTCCGCGAAGAGCTGCCGCCCGTGCGGCGATACGACCATGTGCACGTCAGCGCCATTCGCGGCAAGCTGCTCAATGAGCCGCTTCGCGTATGGAGCCCCGCTTGCTCCGGTCACCCCAACCACGATCTGCTTGCGATCTGACATGCTCTACCCCGGCGCCGACAACATCGACAGCAGCACCAGCCGCTCGTGCGCCTCGCCCGCCCAGCACGAAAGCGGATAAGTCTCCGTCAGCCGTGTATAGACCCGCGCCGCATCCCGAAAGCGCGAGGCCTCCTTCAACGCTTCCGCGTGCCGCATCAATACTTCCGCGCAACCCGGCATGCCGCTGAAAGTCTTCTCCGCGATCTCCAGCCGTTCGATCTGCTGCCCGGTTGAGGGTTCCAGTATCGCGAGCTGCGCTGAGACAATCGGCTGCAAACCCGACCACGGATAGGCCGCCGCAATCGCCCGCAAATTCTCCGCATATTTCGGATGATGCATGTCGAGCGATGCCAGAGCCGCCAGCGGATGAATCATCATTCGCAGATCTGGCGTCAGCCGCAGCCCGGACGCGTCGAATGGCGTCGGAAGTTCGTCCCGGCAGGTGGCAATGACCTCGCGTTCGCGTCGCGCCCGCTGAACCTCCGCGTCCAGGTCGATTCCCAGCGTGCTCCACGGTTCCTGTCGCAAAACCGTCGTCGCGCGCGGTCGCGCTCCCGCGGCCGGTGCCGCCGGCTGTGTCGCAGACGACTGCGGATCAAATCGCTCAATCAGAGTTCGAGAAAGTGTGTCAGCTTCGGCGATGTTCCCCTCGCGCAGTGCCAGCGTCGTCAGACGGTTCAGGGCCACTGCTGCCGGAACTTCGCGCGGGTAATGCGTCGCCAGCGCCTGCCACGCCTCGCGCGACTGTTCGCTCGGCATGTCCGACGTGTGTTCGACCCGATCGCTTTCCGCCAGCGCCGTCGGGTTGATCCGCTGGTCCAATGCCCGCCCTTTGATGTACTGCACGCACGGCCGATAGCGCGACTGCGGAAAACAGTCCATGAATTCGTCGCACGCCGCCACCGCGTTGGATCGGTCGATCGCCAGATCGCTGAATGCGTCGTTCGCAAGCTTCGCGACGCACTCTTGCAGGATGTCCGCAAAGGGCTGAGTCTTTGACCGCTTCCACAGTCGCTCCGCCCGCTTGGTCGCCTCCTGTCGCAAGTCTCGATTTCGAAATGCCGTCCGGCTGCTCGGTCCGAACCGGTGCTCCAGCAGCCGATACTCCAGCTCATCCCGCCCGACTTGTGCGTGAAACAAAACAACCGGCACCGCGAACAACACCGCCAGTACCGGTGCAATTCCGCCCGGCCGGTAATTGATCGCTCGTGCCAGTCCCAATCCGATCCCGCAGATGGCACACGACCCCAGCACGGCCAGCACCCACGGCAGATAGAGCTTGAATCCATACGGCGTCACCGGCGAATAAACGCTTCGCGGCTGCCGGGTCGCCATCACGAAATACACCACGATCGGCACCAGCCCCAGAATGGCGCTGGCGTACCGAAACTCCATCCGCAGCGGCCGCCCCGATGCCAGATAGCACCCCAGAGCAATCGTCGCCGCGAACCACTGCATCGCGGCCAGCCCGGCGATCATCGCGCAAAAAATCAGCGACGCCGGGAACCGATACAAAATGCCCACGAGAATTGGCACCGAGGCCAGCGTGGCCAGCAGCAATCCCATGATCACGATCTGGACCGGCACTTCCTCCACGCTGATCGGAAAGAGGAGAAAGTCCACCAGCGTCACCTGGTCCGGCCCCGTAGGATTGAACGACTTCCGCATCAGCTCGCCGTAATTGCTCGCCTCCCACGGCGTGTAGGCCCCCGTCCGCAGCCAGAACGCAAACACGCACAACCCGGCGAACAGCACCGACGTGATGATGAGCAGCAGGACCGCCCGGCGCCGATACTTCGGCGCGGTTCGCGTCCAAACATCCATCCACGGCTGTTCGCGCGGCCGTCGATATGTCTCGAGCCGTTGTGCCATCTGCCGCTCAGTCCCCCGCCCGCGCAACGTATATTTCCGTCACGCCCAGCGTCATCGAATGTGCCTCCGCCGTTGAAAACCCCGCCGCCCGAAGCGCGGTGCACATCCCATCCCGATCCAGGAACGTCTCCACCGACCGAGGCAGATATTGATATGCCCCAGTGCGGTCCCGGCTGATCAGCCCCGCCACGCGCGGCAGCACATGCTCAAAATAGAATTGATAAGCCGATCGCAGCAACCGCCCGCGCGGCATACCAAACTCGATAATCACCGCCCGTCCCCCCGGCCGCAGCACACGCCGCATCTCAGAGAGTCCGCGCCCCAGCTCTTGAAAATTTCGCACCCCAAACGCGCAGGTCACAATTGAGAATGCCCCGTCCGCAAATGGCAACCGATGCGCATCCGCCCGGCACCACGTCAGCCGCGCGCAAGGCCGCGCCGCTGCGAACTGCAGCATCTGTTCCGCAAAATCCGCCCCGACCACCGATTCCGGCCCGGCCGACAGAATTTCCCGCGCCAGGTCGCCCGTCCCGCACGCCAGATCGAGAACCCGATCGTCGGCCCGAACCGCCGCCAGCGCCACGGCCCGCCGACGCCAAACGCGGTCGCGACCGGCCGATGTCACCCGATTGACGCGCTCATAGGTCGGCGCGATCGCGTCGAACATCCGCCGCACGCGCTCGGCCTTGTCCGGCTGCCCGTGCGGATTGCGCAGCGTGCCCGCGTCCCACGCCTCCGACGATGATTCGACCAGCGTCATCGGCCCTATTGTAGCGATCCGCCTTCAGACCCGCTCAATGCCGCGCCGCCCCTCAGACCCGCACCTTCCGCCATCCGCCGCTGCGCAGTCGCCATGCCATGAGCGTCGACCGCACGATGAGATCGGCAAACATCCCCGTCCACACGCCCAGCAATCCCCAATGCAGATATCGCCCGCCAAGCCACGCAATCGGAATCCGCAGCCCAACCATTCCCAGCAGCGTAAACAACATCGGCGCAATCGTGTCCCCGGCCCCGCGCAGTGCACCGAGATAGACGATCAGCGTCGCCACAAACGGCTGCATGAACGCCAGCGCCCGTAGCGCCGGAGCCCCGCACTCAATCACCTTGGGATCCTTGCTCAGGAATCCGAACAGCGTCGGCGCTCCGAAGAAAAATAGCGCCGCCGCGAACATCAGCACAACCATCGCTTGGTTCCGCGCCTCCCGCGCGCAGGCCAGTGCCCGATCCGGCTGTTTCGCCCCAAGATTTTGCCCCACCAGCGTTGATGCCGCCACGCTCCATGCAAACGCTGGAAGGTATGAAAGCGACTCAATGCGAATCCCGACGATATGCGCCGCGAACATTACATCCTTGGAATATCCCTGTGGTGCGTGCGTGATGATATACAGAAATACGAAATGCCCGGCCCACATCAATCCGCTGTCGAACGAAGCCGGCAGCCCGATCCGCAGAATCCTCGCCATCCACGACCACTGCGGTCGAAGCCACTCGCGCGACAATCGAATCTGATCGCTCCCACGAAGCAGAACATACAGTGTCAGCAACCCGCCAACGTTCCGCGCCACGGCCGTGCCCCACGCAATGCCGGGTGTCCCGAACCCGCCCCACGACCCAATTCCCCGCGTAAACAGCCACGTCGTCAGTGCGTTAACGATGTTCACCGCCCCGATCAGCTTCATCGGCGTGCGCGTGTTCCCAGCCCCGCGCAAACACGCCGCACCGATAAACGTCAATGACTCCGCGACATACCCAACGATGTCCACCCGGATGAACTGCACCGCCACCGGCCGCGCTTCCGCGCTCAAGTCCAGCAAGCTCACAATCGCCGGCGTGACTAAGAAAATTACCACCGTCGCAAAGACGCCCAGAAAAACCGACAGCACAACGGCCTGATTGGCCGCAACATTGGCGTCCCGCCGGCTTCCCGCCCCGACGTTTCTCGCCACAATCGCCGTGGCCCCGATTCCCACCAGACTGAACATCAAGCTGATCAGCCAACTGATGTATGCTCCGAATCCCACAGCCGCCGTCGCCGTCGCGCTGATGTGCCCCGCGAGATACGTGTCATTCCACGCCACCATCGAATTGAGAAGTTGCTCCCCCAACACCGGCAGCGCAAGCCAAAATACGGTTTGCCGGATCTCCCCCGTCAACAGATCGCGCCGCGACCCGGCCGGCGAAAACGACATCGATTCGACGTCGCCCGGCCGAACCCCCATTTCCGGTTCGCCCGTCTCTGCCGCAACGGCCACTATGTCCGCGCCGCTGACCTCCCCCGATACTGGTGGCTCACTTTCCTGCATGTTGCGCGACTCGCCGTTCCGGCTTGACCTCTGTTTCAAGTCCGCCTCGCTCAACATGGCCTCTTTGACGCCCCAATCCCCATCCCAGCACGAAAGTCATGATTGTGCCGAGGGGGTAATACCACGGATACGCCATCACCAACCGAGGCGTTAATCCGGGCGGCGCCGAACTCAACCAGTGTAGTCCGGCGATCACACCAGCGGCCGCCGCCAACACCAGAATCCGCGCCGGCTCTTTCCGCAGGAACAAGACTCCGCTCAGCAGCAGAAGTCCGCACGCGCACCAGATGCACAACGTAATCCAACCCCGCGTATGCACGCTCACCGCCAAAACAGCCAGCACCGCCGCCGGAACGCCCCACGCCAATCCCCGATCATCGCATCGCATCGGCAGCAGCGCCAGCAAGAGCGTCCCCAGCAGTGCCCCATACGTGTAGCTCGGAATCGAGAGCGCTAGGTCGATCACCCCCGTGTCTCGGACGCGGATCAGCGCCGTCGCCGTCGCCGCAAGCATGGCCCCCCAGAACACCACGAACACCCGCGACACGCGCACGACATGCCGATTGCCCTCCGCAGAGAGGTCACCGGCCGCTCGCTCAATTCCGAGTTTCCGTGCCACGGGTAGATAAATTGACATCACGGAAGTCTGCGAGAGCGCCGCCAGTGCCCCGCTCATGGGCGAAAGTGCCGCAGCCAGCACTGCCGCAATCACCAGCCCGGTCACACCCGGCGGCAACACACGCA
>JAATGM010000036.1 GCA_015654675.1 Planctomycetota bacterium
CCGGCGGCGGTGGGGGCGGCGGTGGTGGTGGTGGCTACGGCGGTGGCCGTGGCGGCGGTGGTGGCGGACGGGGCGGATTCGGCGGCGGCGGATCGCGCGGCCCGCGCGAGCTGTTCCCAACGACCTGCGCAGCTTGCGGCAAGCAGACCGAGGTTCCGTTCAAGCCAACGGAAGGCCGGCCGGTTTACTGTCGCGATTGTTTCCAGTCGAAGCGCGGCTGATCGGCCGCGGATTCGTTCAGTAAGACTCGCCTTCGCATTGAAGGCATTGATGAGTGCGCATTGGGATTGGCCGATGCGCGGTGGTTAAGGTTCGCGCTGCAAGGAGTAGCGCGATCCCTTGACCCGTTTGGGTTGCGCCTTCAGTCGCCGAAGGTGACGCCGGTTGAGCGGGCTGCGCGGATGAGGGGGTGGTCGTGGGGGACGAGGCGCTGTTTGCCGGCGACCTCGTGGATACCGACGTCGGTGATCCGGTTGTTTTGCATGACGACGACGCGGTTGAACTTGCCGGCGGCAAGCAGGTCGGTGGCGGCATGGCCGAATTGCGTGGCGACGACGCGGTCGGCGGCGACGGGGGATCCGCCGCGCTGGGTGTGGCCAAGGATGACGGAGCGGGTTTCCAGGTTGGTGAGCTCGGCCAGTTGATCGGCGAGTCGCTCGGCGACGCCGCCGAGTCGGACGGCGTCGTGGCTGTCTTTGACGATCTGCTTGATGGTTTGTTCGCCGGAGGTCGGGCGGGCTCCCTCGGCGACGACGATGATGGTGGAGCTTCGGCCGCGGTGCATGCGTTCGCGGCATTCGTGGGCGATCTTCTGCACGTCGAAGGGGATTTCGGGAATGAGGATGACGTCGGCGCCGCCGGCCATGCCCGCGTAAAGGGTGAGCCAGCCGGCGTTTCGACCCATGGTTTCGACGAGCATGATGCGGTGATGGCTGGCGGCCGTCGTGTGGATTCGGTCGATGGCATCGGTGGCGGTTGAGACGGCCGTCAGGAAGCCGAAGGTGAGCTCGCAGCAAGCGAGGTCGTTGTCGATGGTCTTGGGGACTCCGACGGCGCGAAAGCCGCGATCCATGAGGGAAGCGGCGGCGGTCATGGTGCCGTCACCACCGACGAGGACGACGGCGTCGAGCTTGAAGGCGCGGTAGTTTTCGATGACGCGGTCGGTCACGTCCTCAAAAATCGGATTGTTATTGTCGTCCATCGCGATGGCGAAGCGGGCGGGGTTGGCCTTGTTACTGGTGCCGAGGATTGTGCCGCCGCGGGTGAGGATGTTGCTCACGTCGGGGGATTGGAGCTGGCGGACGCGGCCCACGATGAGGCCGAGCAGGCCGTCTTCGATGCCGAAGACCTCCCATTTGTGGTCGTTCAAGGCGGCTTTAGTGACGGCCCGGATGACGGCGTTGAGGCCGGGGCAGTCTCCGCCGCCGGTGAGGATGCCGATTCGGCGAATTGTTTGCGCTTCGGGCATTTGATACTCCAGATGGGGCGGGGGGAGTCCGACGTATCGGACGGCTGAGCATTTCGGGCCTCGGCCGGCCGCTTCGCCGAGCGGAGTATATCGCGAGGTGCGTGATGATGTTGTCACTTCCGGTAGCGCGTGATCGGGCATTTCGACGGGCGATCGAGACGGGGCGAATGACCGACCTGGCGGTTGTGCATGCGCGGCAGGAACGCGAGGGGTACACGGCGTGCTTCGGGCGGTCGATGGGGGCTTGTCCGCAGATCGGGTGCCGCTGGTTTGACGAGTGCATGGACTTGATGGCGTTCGTGCCGGCATCGCGGCTGGGTCATTTGTCGATGGGGGCGAGTGAGAATAGAGTCGCGGTTGGTGGCGACACGGCCCGTGCAGATCAATTCAGTTGGCGCGCCGGAGCGGTCGGCGGAGACGTCGAGCTGGGGTGCGGCGTTCTTGCTGATGACGGTGCTGCTCGGTTTACGGCTGACCGTGTGCGGGCATCCGTGGCCTGTTCATCCTGACGAGAGCGAGTTCGTAGCGGCGATCGGATTTCCGCGGCCTTATCCGGTGCATCCGCCGGGGTATCCGCTGTGGGTGGCGCTCGGGACGGGGCTGAACTGGGCGGGGCTTTCTCCTTACGTTGCATATCAATCGATGAGCGTGGCAGCGTCGTGCGTTGGGCCGGCGGTGCTTTTCTTTTTGCTGCGCGGGATTGTGGGCGGCGGAATTGCCTGGTGGGCTGGGCTTGCGCTGGGGGTGAATCCGGTTTGGTGGTTTGAGGGGGTTACGGCGCTGAATTATTCGGCGGGGAATTGCCTGGCGCTGGGGGTGGTGGCAGTGCTTGCCCGACTTCAGACCTGCAGCAATCGGCGACTACTGGTTGCTGGCCTACTTCTGTTTGCGGCGGCGATTTTGCTTCGTCCTGATACTCTGTTCTGGCTGGGTCTACTGGTTGGAACCACGGTATTTCGGAAGTACCAGAGAATGGCCTGCTGCGCGGTTGTCGCTGTGGCGATTGGGCTCGGCGCTGGTTTGTTTGGCACAGGTTACTGGAGAGTTGGAGCAATTCCGGGCTTAGGACATACTCTGCGCGTCATCTGGTCTACCTCGGTATTTTCTCGCGGGATTGTCGATGGGGTGGTTCGAAATGCGGTGAAGCTCGGGGCTTATCTTTTGTGGGGGCTGGGGGTCGGCGGGCTCGTTTTTGTTTGGGCTTTGGTGCGGCTGATGCGCGCGCGGAACACTCTCGGGCTTCGCAGTCGACCCTCACCCTGGCCCTCTCCCTTCCAGGGAGAGGGGAAACGTGCCGCCCTTTTCATTATGCTCTGGATCGCACCGGTGCTTTTGTTTCAGTTGGTGGTGCATGTTACTGAGGTGGGGCATTCGCTTTGGTATTTGCCGGCCATCTATTTTGTGATGGCCTTGGGGTTGGGTTTGCTTCGGTCGCGGCGGGTTGCGGTTGGGATTCTGGTGCTGGTTTGCGCGGGGTCGATTTCGCAGTTTTATCTTTATCCGTGGCGGGCGGATGTTTCGGGGTGGCGGCGGGTTTTGAATGCCAAGGTTGCGTTTGCCAGCGCGCGGGGGCTGGCGCGGATTGATCAGCGCGCTGTGATTCATCGGGCAAATGATTTTTGGACGGTGCCGGGCGGGGATGAGCCGCGCTGATGGTGTCGCTTCTCGAATCGTACGAGCGATGGTTGTCGGTGGGGCGGCGGTATCTGCTTGCTTGCGGGTTTGCGATTGCGATGGGGTGGGTTGCCTACTGGCCCTTGTGGCGGACGCATTTTTTTGCGGATGACGTCGATTTTTTTGGCGGGATGTGTGTCGCGCTGAATGCGAGGCGGTTCTGGGCGTGGGTGTGGACGCCTTTTAATGGGCATTTCAGCGTTCCGACCAAGCTTTGTTACTGGGCAGTTTGGCGGTGGGGTGGGCGGGACGTCTTCTGGTGGCATTTGCAAGCGATTGTCGTCTTCGGCGGCGCGCTTGCGGGCGTGGCGGCGCTGGTGCGAGAGATCTGGAAGTCCCGCGCCGTTGCGGTTGCGGTTGTGGCGATGATTGCTTGTAGCGGGGCCTACCGAACGCTTTTGATGGATCCGCCTTGTTTGAATCATCTCTGGGCTGCCGGGGCGGTGGTTTGGTCTTTGTGGGCGGCGTTTCGCTATGTGCGGGGCGCGCGTGGGCTTTCGGTTTCGGTTGCATTTGGGGTGCTGGGATTCGTCAGTACGGCCATGGGGTTGCTTTCGTTTGGGTTTCTGTTGGTGGCTGCTTTGCTCGGCGGTAGTGGGAGGCGCTCGCGGCGATTTTTCCTGGCGGCTGTTGGCGCTGTTGGGTTGATTGCGGCCGGGATTGTTCAGATTGCGCTGGGTGGGACGGGGGGGCGGCCGGATGTTTTGTTTGGGTTGCGCGAGACGGCGCATGGGTTGAACGTCTTGCGCGGGTGGGTGCTGGGGCCGATGGATTTTTCGCGGTTGTTCGTGATTGGGGTTTGTTGCTGGCTGTTGTGGAATTGGCGGCGGCTTGAATGGCGGAAGTTGGGGCTTGGGGCCTGTTTAATGATTGGGCCGTTGCTTCTGGCGACTTCGTTTCGGTCGGATTTTCCGGGGGCGGGGGCCTGGTCGCGGTATGCGTTCCTGCCGCTGGTGGGATTTGGCATCTGGGTAGGGCAGGCGTTGGTGCTGCCGGTTCGGGTTGCGCGGCCGACGTGGATGAGGCCGGGCGCGGTGTTGTTCGTGCTGATGGCGTTATTTGTCGGCTGTGTCTGGCGCATGGCGGCGAAGAATAATCGCGATGTTGCGGCCGAGCCGCGAGAGCTGTTTGCGCTGGAGCGGCGGATCGGCGAGGCGGTCACGGCGTATGCGACGACTTGCGGAAATGGAGCCGTGGGCGTGCCGACACGCGTGGTCGCACTGCCGGCTAGTCCGCATTCCAGACCGTTGGATTATTTGGCGCGCTATTGCGTGGCGCCTGAGCTTTCCTGTCACGTTATTGGGGTCGCGGATGGTGCCGCGTTTGACGCGTTCTTAATTCAACGAGACCCAGATTTGGCGGGGCGTTTGGGTGACTGAAGGGGCGGTTTGGATGTGCTACACTCCGGACCATGACGAATTCGGAACTTTCCGGAATCTTTGATCGGATTGGCGACCTGCTGGACATCAAGGGGGAGATGGTCTTTCGCGTGAATGCCTATCGGCGCGCGGCGCGGACGGTGAAAGATCTGCCGCGCGATGCGGCGTCGATGCTGGCCGACGGGTCATTGGCGGAGGTTGCAGGAATTGGGAAGGGACTGCTCGAGAAGATCGAGCAGTATGTGAAGACGGGGAAGATTGATCTTTATGAGGAGTTGGCGGCGTCGGTGCCCGCGGGGTTGCCGGCGCTGCTGGAAGTACCAGGGATGGGACCCAAGAAAGTAGCGCTCCTTTGGAAGGAGCTGGGAGTGGACAGCATGGAGGCGTTGAAGAAGGCGATTGAAGATGGGCGGGCGGCGAAGCTAAAGGGCTTCGGCGAAAAGAGTGTTGCGCAGATCAAGGCAGGAATGGATTTCGCTTCGAAGGCGGGGGATCGGACACCGCTGGGAATGGCGTGGCCGATCGCAGAGGGAATTGCGGCGAAGGTTCGCGAGTTGCCGGGCGTGAAGCGGGTTGAGATCGCGGGGTCGCTGCGGCGCGGGTTGGAGACGATCGGGGACGTCGACATTCTGTGCGAGGCAAAGGATGGGGCGGCGACGGTGGCCGCGTTCGCAGCGATGGAAGGCGTGAAACGCGTCATTGCGCAGGGCGATACCAAAGGGTCGGTCGTGGTGGAGAAGCCGGGGGGGAGCGAACTGCAGGTCGATCTGCGAGTAGTTCCAACCGAGTCGTTCGGCGCGGCGCTGCAATACTTCACTGGCAGCAAGGAGCACAACGTTCGGCTGCGCGAGATGGCCGGGAAGAAGAAATGGAAGCTGAACGAGTGGGGGCTGTTTGACGCGCATGAGAAGCCGCTGGCGGGGAAGGATGAGGCAGGCATCTACAAGAAGATGGGCCTGCCTCTGTTTCCGGCCGAGATTCGCGAAGATCGTGGCGAGTTCGAGGCCGCAGGCGAATTGCCCGAGCTGATCGAGCGGAGCGATATCCGCGGCGATTTCCACATGCACACCACTGCCAGTGACGGGACGGCGACGGCCGAGGCAATGGCCGAGGCTGCCGGGAAGCTGCATTACGAATACATCGCGATTACGGACCACACGCAGAGCAGCGCGATCGCGCATGGCTTGACCGTCGACAAGATGTGGCGGCAGATCGAAAAGCTGCGACGGCTAAACGAGAAGATGCGGGAGATCACGATCCTGGTAGGGTGCGAGTGCGACATCCTGGCGGACGGGTCGCTCGATTATCCGGACTCGGTGCTGGCGGCTTGCGACCTGGTGGTAGCGAGTTTGCACAGCGGGCTGCGGCAGGAGCGCGCGAAGCTCACAGCGCGGACGATCCGGGCAATGGAGAATCCGTACGTCACGATTCTGGGGCATCCGACGGGGCGGCTGATCAACCGGCGCGAGGGGGGCGACCTCGACATGGAGCAAATCGTTGCGGCGGCGAAGCGGACTGGGACTGCGCTGGAGCTCAACTCATCATGGCAACGGCTGGACTTGAACGCTAATCATGTGCGGATGGCGCGGGATGCGGGCGTAATGCTCACAATCGATACGGATTCGCACGCGACGGCGCAGCTTGAGCAGATGGCGTACGGGATCAGGACGGCCCGACGGGGATGGGTGCGGGCCGAGGACGTTCTGAATACGCGACCGTTGCCGACCGTTCGGAAGTGGATCGCACGGAAGCGGAGCGGGAAGGTGAAGTAGGGGTGCCCGGCTGTTGCAGGACTCGGACGAGCCCAATAATCGAGGCGACAATGATGGCCAGTTCTATGAAGCGGCGCGAGGGCGTGCGAGATTGCATCCTTGCTCCTCTCATGGCGGGCGTATCCGCCACTCCTAGGCGTTCTACCGATCTATCGGCCGTTGCGTCAAGAGGGATGAGCCGGCGGGCGAAAAGGCCGAGTTTGCGTGGGGTCCATAACTAATGGCGGCAACAGTGGCTGTGGTGACAGACCTGATTTTCGCGACCAAGATTCGGGGGACAGCCGAGGCCCTAGGCGGCTCGGTGCGGCTGGTGCGCGATGCGGCCGGTCTTACGGCGGCGTTGGGAGAGGGCGGGGTGCGGTTGGTGATCGTCGATCTGAACGCCGACCGAATAGATATCGCCGGACTGGTGCGTCTGGCGAAGGGGGCAGCCGGGACGCCGCGAGTGGTGGCATATTTTTCGCATGTGCAGGGCGAATTGGCGAAGGCGGCGCGCGAAGCCGGGGCGGACGAGGTTATGGCGCGATCGGCCTTTGTGGAGCGGTTGGCGGATCTCGTTTCTAACAAGCCTGAAGGTCGGTGATGCTTACTTCGTCGGCGGCAGGTAGCTCTTGGCGAGCAGGCGAACCGACTGCTCCGAGTCGTCCTTGGCGATCGACTCCAGCACTTTGTTGAATTTGTCACCCTGCTGCGAGACGAAAAAGCGGATGGCCATCAGCCGGACCACGAAATTCGGGTCTTTGATGCACTTCGCGGCGGCTCCCATGACCTCGGGCGATTGCTGAGACCAGTGCAGGGCTTCAAGCGTTCGGGCTCGGATGTACCAATTCGGATCGGCCAATAGTGCGATGAATCGCTTGCGGATTGGTTCGACTTTGACGCCGTCGTCCTTCGGGGCGGAACTGAGGCGTTCGTTTTCAGCGAGCAGGGCACCGAGGGCGTCGATGGCGCGCAGGCGTTCTTTCAACGGTGCGTCGTTCAGCGCGAGCACAAGGCGCTTTACACCGGGCAGGTCGCGCGGAAGGCCGGCGCGATCGAAACGGAGCGGCGTGGCCTCAACCGTACTCAGCCCCTTGTCGAAGCCGGTGGCCGTCGCGACTGGATCGAACAGGGCCGTGATTTCGACCGGGGTTGACCATGACGGCGAGTGCAGCATTTGTTCGCGAAGCTGGCCTACGTCGAGTGCCGTGACAAACTCGATCACATCGCCGGGGGCGAGGACCGGCTTCTTCATCAGAAGCAGCTGCGTGTAGTTTTCAAATCGAGCGGCCTTGTCGTCGCCGAGCTGGGCGGTGAACAGTGTGAGGGGCTGGGCCATCAAGCCTTC
This sequence comes from Planctomycetota bacterium, assembly GCA_015654675.1. Taxonomy (GTDB): domain Bacteria; phylum Planctomycetota; class Phycisphaerae; order UBA1845; family UTPLA1; genus SpSt-539. The sequence continues at coordinate 7,621 of JAATGM010000036.1, forward strand.
GCCCACCGTGATCGGAAATGGTCCGACGTTTTCAAGACGAACGCGCGTGTTCCAGGGGCCGACGGGCGGTTCGGGTGCGTCGATAGGCAGGAGCGTAAGTTTGAGAAAGTCGCCGGGCTTCTTGTGGAAGTCGAAGATGCGGCGATCGAAGCGATGCAGGGCCTCGACGATTCGGTCGTGGCCGGGGCGGGCGGGCGGCTTATCGCCCGATTTCTCAAGCATTTTGGCGATTTCGTCAAAACCGATGCCGGAGTAATTCAATGTCGCGGCCTTGCGAAGCAGCGCGGCCGCATCGGGCTCTTTCTGGAGCGCGAGGAGGGCGCGAGCTGCGCCAACAGCTGCGAGCTGATCGGCGTCCGAGAGCGGCTTCAGCGTATCGAGCGCCTCGGCGTTTTTGTTATTGATAAGGTAGGCGAAGCCGAGGGCGCGCCGCGCAAGAGATGAGCTGTCCGGGATGCTGGTCGCAAGCTGAGCGAGCTTAAGCGCCTTGACCGGGTCGGGACGGTAGTAGGCATAGAACCATGCCAGCTCGGCGGCCTTGGCGATGTTACGCGATGCCAGCACCTGTTCCGCTTCGGCGTCATATTTCTTCGCGAGGGCGTTAATCGGTGCGTCCGGATCGGCGGCCTTCAACTTCGCGTTGAGATAGGCCTTGAAGATCTGGGCCCGACCAAGATTCGGATCGGCCGCGATGGCTTTGTCGATGGCTTCAGCGGCCAACTTATAGTCGGCCGAGGCGGCGTAGGATTGCGCGAGCGTGTACCAGTCCTCGCCCGGGATGGGAGTCTTATCCGCGCGTTCATGCAGCTCGACTGCGCGGACGTACCATTCCTGCGCTTCGCGATGGAGGGACAGAGAATCGAGCAATTCGCCAAGTTGCCAGAGCAAATTCACCTGGCCGGGATTGGCAGCGACCATGGCGAGACCGAGTTCGACGCGCTGCAGGGCGGGCTCGGTTTCGCCAAAAAGTTCGTAGGAGAGCTGCCGGGCGGCAACGTTGGTCGGCATCAGGCGAAGGGCGTTTTCAATGCACTTGCCGGCGTTCTCGTTGTCGCCGCGCTCGCGATGGTATTCGGCGAGCCGGAGATTGAGATTGCTGGCGACCGAGCGGGCGAGATTGGGCAAGGCGAGTTGTTGTTTGATGTAGTTGACGCGGGCGTCGGCGTTTTGGAGTTTGCCGATTGACTCATCGGTCAGCAGGAGCGCGGCGGTCTCATTGTCCGGTTGGAGGTCGACGTAATGGCGGAGGGCGTCGAGGGCCTCCTGCGGCCGATCGATGCGACCATACAGGTCGTATTGCCAAAGCCAGGCGGTGGGAAGATTCGGATCAACTTTTGAGGCCGCCATCATTAATGCGAGGGCGTGCAGTGTGGCGGCGCGCGGATCACCCCGGCCGACAACATGACCGTGATGCCGGGCCAGGTGCACCAGCCAATGTCCGGCGCTGTCGTAGTCGGTGGCGTCAGTACGGTCGTTCGGTCGCGGGGGAGTGGGTGGCCGGTTTTCGGACTGGGGCGGTTGCTGGGCGGCTGAAGCGATGGCGAGCGCGAAATATAGGAGCAACATGGCGAGAATCCAGATTGGAATCCAGTGGTGCGAGGACGCCGCTGATGGAGACATGCCGGCGTCGGCGCAGACGGTCTCTCCGCCACGGCAGTGGGGAGGGTATCGCTCGGAGCCGAAGGGCACAAGACGGCGCGAAAGTTAACCGGGCGGCCGACCGGACCGATATCGACCATGCGCGGTGTCGCGCGCGGGGAGACGAGTCGGTTGAAGGCATTTTACAAGCAAGTATTGCGAGATGCCCGGGGGCTGCAGTGCCGCTCGACCGTCCTGCTCATGGCGGTGGTGACCATTGCCACGACGCTGATGGGCATGATGTACATGCGAGTTTCGGCGCGCCTCGCCACAGAGCGAAACGAGCGGTTCTCGCGACTGCTGGCGCGTTCGATTGCGACATCCAGCGCCGACGCGCTCGGGTACCAGGATCGGGAAGAACTGCTGAAGGTCGCGCAGCACCTCATGTCGGACGACAAGATCGCGTACATCGCGTTCGCCGATTTGTCGGGGACGATTATCGCCGGGTCGCAGCAGGGGGCCGGGCAGTTTGGAAAGTTCCTCTCAGGTGAGGGAGCGAGGATTCAGGTTCACCCGCTCGATCGGCCGACCCTCGTCGCCGATTCCAACCTGGGGCCGCGGATCGACATCGTTTACCCGGTTGAAGATACGTCGCCCGAGGCCATGCATCTGGTGCCCCGTCCAGTCGTCGGTTTCGTGCGACTCGGATTGAACATGGCGGACGTCGATCGCGCGCTGATGGCGACGGGTCGGCAGGTGACCGGCATCTCGATCGGCGTTGTGCTGCTGATGGTTCCGCTGGGATTCGAGATCGTGCGCCGCATCGTCTCGCCGTTGAACCAGATTTCGACAGCGGCGCTGGAACTCGCGGGCGGGCGCCTTGGAACGCGAGTGTCGGTGGTTCGAGGTGACGAAATCGGACGACTGGCCGAGGCGTTTAACCGAATGGGCGACGACCTGCAGCGGTCGCACGACGCGCTTGTGAAGCTCAACAGCGAGCTGGAACTTCGCGTGGCGCGGCGGACCGAGCAGCTTTCAGAATCGAATCGGCTGCTGCACATCGAGATCGCGGAGCGTGAGGAGCTCTTGCGGGCCGTTTCGCATGACATGCACGCCCCGCTGCGGAACATATCCGGGCAGACGATGTTGCTGCGGCGAAAGACGACCGGGCTACCCGAGACCGTCTCGCATGGACTGGAGCGCATTGAACACAACGCAAAATACGCAATTGACATGATCGACGAGTTGCTGGAATTGTCGCGCGTGCGAACGGTGCGCGAGCCGAGCCAGGAACTCGACCTCGAGAAAGAAATCCGCGAAATCGTCCGGCAGCTTGAATTTGAGCTGGAGGGCAAGGGCATCGTGTTCGAGATCGAGGGTCAGTTGCCGACCATGGTCGCGTATCGGCGCCGCATTCGGCAGTTGTTTCAAAACCTGATTGACAATTCGATCAAATACACGCCATCGGCAGCCGAGCGCGGCGAGCGTCAGGCGAGCATACGTGTCAGCAGCCGGGCGCGCGAGGGCGAATTTGAATTTCGCATCGCAGACCGTGGAATCGGCGTTCGCCCTGAGGATCGGCGGACGATTTTCAACGTGTTTAGCCGGGCGCGGACCCAGTTCGTCAGCCGGACGCCGGGCAAGGGCGTCGGGCTTTCGCACTGCAAGGGAATTGTCCAGCTCTATGGTGGGCAGATCTGGGTGGAGGAGAACCCGGGCGGAGGAACGGTCTTTTGTTTCACGCTGGCGCGGCCCGAAGCATTGAAACCTTCGGAGGCGAAGCCGGCGGAAGCGACAACGGAGCTTGAAACCGTGGGGGCGGCACATGGCTGAGCACAATGTTCCGGCGGCGAATGGCCGTACGGGCCAGAATTACTCGACCCGCGAATTGCGTTTTCTGCTGATCGAGGACGATCCTGATCAGGCCGAGCTGATGACTGCAGTCCTCAGCGACCACTTCCCGCGATCGACCATCGCGCATGTGACGTCGGGGGCTGAGTTCGACCGTCTTGACCTCAAGACTTTTCACCTCGCGATTTGCGATCTGCATTTGCCTGATTGCACCGGTCTCGAGTTGCTCGAAAAAGTCCGCTCGCAGAGCGAGCTGGGCGTCATCATGGTGACGGGCGAGCGATTCGGGCAGGTGGCGGCGCAGGCAATCCGGGCGGGGGCAATCGACTATCTTGTGAAGCACGGGGACTACATCAACGTCGTGCCGGTGGTGATCGAGAAGGCACTGGCGATGATGGAGATCCGGGCCGTCAATCAGCGGCTCGAAAAGGAGCTGCTGGAGCGAAACTCGGAGCTGGAGCGACTGAACGAGCAGCTTCGGGAGATGGCGGCCAACGATCCTTTGACCGGGCTGTACAACCGCCGGCATTTTGAGGAGCTTCTGAAGCAGCTCTTTTCGGAGGCCGTGCGGTACGGGACTGATCTGACTTGTATGATGATGGACCTGGACCGTTTCAAGCAGGTCAATGACACGTTTGGCCATCCGATGGGGGATCGCGTGTTGTCCGTGACGGCCGATGTACTGCGGCGCGTCCTGCGGCAGTCGGATTTGCCGGCCCGTTATGGCGGCGATGAGTTTGTCGCGCTCCTTCCGCGCACGACGCCGGACGAAGCGCGCGCTTCAGCGCGGCGAATTGTTACCGAATTTAAGCAGATATTGGGCAGCCGGGTGCCGCAGGCCAAGGGCGTCACGCTTTCGATCGGGCTGGCGAGTCTGGAACGCGGTCAGCCGCCGACGGCTGATGCGCTCGTTCGACTGGCCGATCAGGCGCTCTATCTGGCGAAGGCGGGCGGAAAGGATCGCATCATGGTGATCAACCCGGAGGAAGTCGGCTCGCAGGCGGTTTGAGTCGGCTTGTCGGCGGGCTGCGCGGCGGTGAAGATCGGCCGGTATGACACAGCGCAGCGAGTGGGAAAGTTTTCGAAGGACGGCGATTGAGCTGGCGGGGCTGGGTGGGCGGCTCGCTCTGGCGCGGCTGGGCTCGGCGGTGGTAGAGCGGAAGGGCGACGATTCGCCGGTTACGGACGCGGATCGGGCGGTTCAGCACGCCATTCTGCGCGAGATCGAGACACGCCATCCAGATCACGCGGTCTATGTCGAGGAACACTTCAGCGTCACGACGCGGCATGCCGCGATGTCGTCTCGGTATTGCTGGGTGATCGATCCAATCGACGGCACGCGGAATTTCTCGCGCGGCATGCGGATGTTTGCGACTTCGGTTGCACTTCTGTTCGATGCGCGGCCGGTGGCGGGCGCGATTTTCGACGCCAACGTTGGCGTCATGTATTCGGCGGCGGCCGACGCGGGGGCCTGGGCGGATGATCGGCCATTGCGAATCGTGGATCGGCCGATGGGGCCGGACACGACCGTTGCGTTTTCCTCATTTCGAAGATATCCGGTGCCCGCCGACATACGCGGGTTGCTCGACGTCGTACTGTTTCGAAACGTCGGAGCGGCCTGTCTGCATCAGGCGTGGGTGGCGGGCGGGCTGATTGACGCGATTTATGCCCCGGATACGAAGCTCTGGGACATCGCGGCCGGCGGATTGATCATCGCCGAGGCGGGCGGGGTGGTGACGGACGTCGCCGGCCGAGACTGCTGGCCCGCAAAGCTTGGGGAGGAGCACGGCGCCACGTGTTCAATCATGGCGGGGTCTCCGACTGTGCATGGAGTTTTGTCGGCTCAAGCTGGGTGCAAATGAGCTGAACCATCAATCCGTATTTCGATCAGTTACTGCGAGCCGGTCCCACTGAGAGCAACACCAGGTACCTCGCAAAAAGACAGACGCCCGGGCGTCTTGCGACTCCCGGGCGTCTGTGATTCATCAAACTTCAGATTCAGTCGGGCAGTGATTACTTGCGCCGACGAAGGAGGCCGACGGCGCCCAGACCGAGGAGGGCCATCGTCGCGGGCTCCGGCACGAACTGCACGAAGACCGGCGAGCTGAAGGCACTCGGAGAGGCGGCCGACGCGCTCACAGTGCTTGAAATCGCATCCGTGACGCCATTCGCAAAGCTGCGCGAGGCGAAGAACGCGTTGAGCGGGGTGCCCGTCGCGCCATAGCCGCTCAAGCGGATCAGCATGACGAGCGAATCGCCCGGATTCAGGACGTAGGACGTCGTGAACGGAATCACGGCGCCGAAGCTGTGGATGCCAGTCGCTCCGCCGTCAGCGAGGAACGAGTTGGCCGGGATGGTCAGCGAGCCGGTGCGAACGACGACCGGGCTGCTGAGGTATGACGCGAAGGTCGGAGACGTGCTCAGATACTCGCCATCCGTAACCAATCCGGCAGTGGCCTTGGCGAGCGTGACGGTGTAGTCAGAGAACGTGATCGGGGCATTCGGCCAGGATGAGCCAACATAGCCGGCCGGGCGCCAGTTCTCGCCGATGGCAAGCCGGAACTGCATACCGGAGATGCTCACCGGGCTGACGTTCGAAAAATTGTTCGACGCGAAGTACTCTTCGTACGCTCGCGGGGCGTTCCGCAGGACAGTATTGAGACCCGACTCCGTCGCGCTCTCCAAACCCGGAGGAGCGACGAACTGGGCCATCGCGGCGGTCGTCGATGCGACGACCAAGATGGCAGACAATGACAATTTGCGCATACCCGATTCCTCCCTCGCAATAAAAAAAGGTCTTCCGATTCCCGGGATAGGTCCTTCCCATTCCCTCTCGCTCAAGGATACGCGAATTAAATGCGACAATGCAAGGGGGAAACCTGAATTATCCAGTTTCAGAGCTTTCGCCCGCCCCGGGCTCGCTCTGTAACTCCTGGCCTCCGGGAACATCACCTTATTGAGTTGTGTCGGGAGACCCGGTCGTCACATTCGGATTTGTCGTCAAAATCGGGGGCAGGGGGCGGGTTCCGTCGCTGATTTGGATCAGGGGTGTGTCGTGGCGGCGGTAAAGCGGGTGTGTTGGGGAGCTATCTGCGTTTCTAGCGATGATCAGGAGCGGGCAATTGGCGTTTTGGCGGAGCAGTTTTTCCACCTCGGCGGCACGCTTGGCTACTTTTTCGTGAAAGTGCATCCCCCACGCCATAAGGACGGCGTCTGCCTCCTTTGTTGCGGCGACGAGGTGTTGGTTGCATTCGGGGCCGACGGGGCGGTTGGCACGGAGCAGGGCTGTTTTGTCGGTACTGCGGAGGGCGAACAGGTTGGCGATTTCCAACTCGCGGTAGCCGGCACGGAGGGCAAATGCGCGGCAGAAGACATCCACAGTCGGGTCGCGGCGCGTGAGGGAGGCGGTGGAGGGGTTGAGTCCGACAAATAGGAAGCGGCCCTGGCCGGTGGGGTTTATTTCGAAGCGGAGGCGGTAGCGATATTGGCGGAGGCGGGTTGGAACCTGGAAGGCGTTGGTACGCTGAATGGGAGCGGGACCGCGGCTCACTCGCGATATTCGCGGGTGTGGCGCTTGAAGTCTTCCATGATTTGCTTGGTGATAGGGCCGGGCTTTCCGTTGCCGACGGGGCGCTTGTCGATGGTCTTCACCGGGCAGACTTCGGCGCCCGTTCCGGAGATGAAAGCTTCCGTCGCTAAGTAGAGGTCTTGCCTGGTGAGGGTGGTTTCGTCGACCGGAATGTCGCGGGCGCGGGCCAGCTCGATGATGACGGCGCGCGTGACGCCGAGGAGGAGGCCGCAGTGCGGCGCGGGCGTTTGAACGCGACCGTTGTTGACGATGAAGATGTTGTCGCCGGTGCACTCAGCAACATAGCCCTCGTGATTGAGCATGACGGCTTCGAGACAGCCGGCGTCAATCGCCTCAATTTTGGCGAGGATGTTGTTCAGGTAATTCAAACTCTTGATGCGCGGCGAGCAGGCATTGGGGTGATTTCGAATCGTCGCGGCGGTGACGATGTCCATTCCCTTTTCGTACATTTCGGGGAGGTACATCGCGATGCGGTCGCAGATGATGAAGACAACCGCGCCGGACGTGCGGAAGGGGTGGATGCCGAGCGTACCGGGGCCGCGGGTGACGACGAGCCGGATGTAGCCGTCGGTGACGTTGTTGGCCTTGATGGTGTCATGCATCGCGCGGGTGATTTCTTCGCGCGAGTAGGGCATTTCGAGCCGGATGGCTTTGGCGGAATCGAAGAGGCGTTCGACGTGGGCTTTGCATTCGAAGATTCGGGTGCCGTAGACGCGAATGCCTTCGAAAATGCCGTCGCCGTAAAGAAGCCCGTGATCGAAGACACTCACGGTGGCCTGCGCGGTAGGAACAAGCTTGCCAGCGAGCCAGATTTTGAGATCGGGACTCGGTTCGTAAACGTCTGCTTTGTCGTGTTTTGACGGCATTCTGACCTATCCTAGGCGCCCGTCAGACAGGCGCACGATTCGATGAGCTGTCTTGGCGACCTCCGAGTCGTGGGTGACCATGAGGATGGTTTGGCCCGCGTCGTTGAGGCGGCGAAGGACGGCGAGAATGCCGGACCCTGTCGCGGTGTCCAGATTACCGGTTGGTTCATCGGCGAGCAAGACGGCCGGCTGGTTGACCAGCGCGCGGGCGATGGCGACGCGCTGACGTTCGCCGCCCGAGAGCTCGCTGGGTAGGTGTTTAAGCCGGCCAACCAGTCCGAGCGTGGTAAGCAGTTCGATGGCTCGCGCGCGAGCGTCGGGCTGCGACTCGGACCAGGTTCCGGCGGTCGCGCCGACAATCTGAGGGAGCAGCGTGTTTTCGAGGACGTTGTACTCCGGGAGCAAGTGGTAGAACTGAAAGACGAATCCGAATGACTTGTTGCGAAGGCGATTGGTGGCTGCGTCGAGTCGGCCGGCGCGCAGCTGGAGGCCGGTGCGTTCGGGGGCATCATCGTCGAGGTCCGGAAATCCGCGATCAGACTCAGGCGGAAAAACGGGCTCGTCGTTGAAATAGACTTGGCCCTTCTGCGGTACATCGAGCGCTCCGAGCACATGCAGCAGCGTGCTTTTTCCGCTGCCGCTGCTGCCCATGATGGCGAGGAACTCCCCGCGCTTCGCCAAAAGGTCTACGCCGCGCAGGACCGGAAGTTCGGTCCGGCCCAGCGCGTAGCTCTTGTGGACACTCTCGGCTCGAATGATGACGTCATTCATAGCGCAGCGCCTCCACCGGCCAGGTCTTGGCGGCGCGAAGCGCGGGAACTACTGCGCCAAGAATGGAAGCGATGACCGCGGCAACGCTGATGAAAACAATATCGGAGGTCTGCACCATGTCGGGGATTTTGTCGAACGAATAAGTCTCGGGAGACCAGACGCGCCATGCCGGGTTGAGCCGGGCGAGCCAGTCCTGAATGTCATTGATCCGGCGAACGAAGAGGAAGCCGATCACGCTGCCCAGCGTTGAGCCGACGATGCCGATGGCGGCACCGTATGTCAGGAAGACCGCCGCGACGCCCTCTGCCGATCCGCCGACGCTCTTGATAATGCCGATGTCGCGGGTCTTCTCGATCACGATCATGTAGAAAATGCAGAGCACGAGGAAGACAGCTACAAGACTGATGACCGAGAACATGACGACCACCAGCACTTTTTCCTTTTGAATCGCAGCGATGTAATCCGCCTGTAGTTCTTCCCAGGTGGAGACGCGGACACTGCGCGCCATGGCCATGTCGTCGGCGTCGCCCGGCAAGTCACGGATGAAGTTCATCCATGCGTCGTCGACGCGCAGTTTCATCTCGCGCAGGTCTGCACCGGGCTTGAGTTTGATCTGAATCTGCGAGCAGCGCGGTGGGGCCTCGCCCTGCCCGTTGGCGCGCGGCGCGGCGATCATGGCGAGCTTGTCCTGCAGCACATCGAATGACACGTACACGTTCTTGGAGTCGATTTCGAAGATGCCCGTACGCGAGTCGTCGATATAGCGGAAAGCCGGAGACGGCGGTGACTCCGCCATCAGGCCACCGGTGCGCGTTAACGGAATCATCGTTACGACGCACTTGCAGCCGCGCGGGTAGCGCTCAAGCCGCGAATACTCGCCGCTCGGTTGCCGGCGAAACAGGAGGTCGCGCCCGATGATGATTCCGGGGTATTCCCGACCCGCCACCGCCGGTTTGTTCTCTGTTTCGTTCACCGCATGGATGCCGGGGCCGGGGAAATAGCCCCCAGCACGAGGCGCGAATTCTTCCCGAATGGCTGGCGGTTGCATGTTGAGCCATTTGGTCAAAGCCGATTGATAGGGCTCCGGGAGCACGGCCTTCTCGCTCGCGACGTCATATCCATAGAAGGGCTGGGCGATCGGCGTGAGGATGGTCGTTCCGGGATAACGTTGATTGTACCAGAGGTCGCGACCGAAGCTGTTGACCTGGACGTATTCGTTGAGCCGAACGCCCCAGATGCGGACGGGGAAGGTGTCGCCTTTCTCGAAACGCAGTGTTCCAAACGACGAGATCAGCGGCGTGGCCTGTTTGATTTCGGGCCAGCTCCGCAGGTCGGCGATGAATTGGTCGTAGTACGGGAAGCCGCGCAGGTCGCCGTCCATGACGAGGTCGCCCAGTAGACCGGTTGCGCGATTTCGGATGGTGTCGACGAAGCCACCCATCACACTGATCACGATCAGCAGCATGGCCACGCAGAGCGTGACGGCTCCAATCGAGAAAAAGGCAATGCGTTTGCGCTGGAGGAGGCGGCCGGCCAGAAATGCGGAATAGAAATTGGGCGTTGAGAGAATCGGCCAGATACGGGCCGCGAGCAGCCATAGCGCGGTGGCCGCGCCGACGAATAGCAGCCCGATCGCGAGATTGAGGAGTAACCATTGCGGTGGTGCGTTCAGGAGGCCGCTGCGATCGACATGGCACCAGGTCAGAGGCGCGAGCCGGTCGAGCGGCGCTACGGTTCGCGGCGAATCGGACGAGCTGAGACGGGGCGGCGCCCAGGTGAGCGAATATGCCAGGAATGACGCGGTCAGGCCGAAGCGTAATGTAAACGACAGAAGCGAGCGCGCTACATTGCGGCGTGAACGACGCCGGCCGCGCCAGCGGATCATCAGGAGCAGTGCGAGCAATAGGAGGCCAGGCAGGACGCGGCAATGGGCTCCGCCGTCATACGAAAGCTCGGCGGGGACGTAGTACCACGGCATGCCGGCCATCATCACTTTGAGCGGCTCAGGAATGATGCCGTACTCGATGCCGTCATCGGAGAGCAAATCGGCGTAGAACGCGGCCCGGGGAATGGTGCTGTTCGGGCCGTTGCGAAATGATTGGACGAGTTCGCGGCGGCGCGCCTGCATGGCCGCGGGTAGATCGGAAAGCTTGAAGTGGCGCCGCACTGCGGCGGAATAATCGGCAGCGCCGGTGAACGGTCGGCGGATGAGATTCATGGCAAGGATGCCGTCGATCGAAAAGACAACCGTCCAGGCGAAGAGCGCGGTCCAGGCGGTTCCCAATACAAGACATGCAGGTTTGGAGCGAAGGTCGGTCTGCCAACGACCTGCGGCGGTTGATCCCGCGAGGACCACGCGCACCGCCCAGATGGCCAAGTGAATGAGAAGGACGGGGGCGGCAATCAGGATGATAAAGGGCGAAAGCAGCCAGAACGCGACGCTCGGCAGCCGAACGACGCGACCGCTGATCCGGTCGAGCGTCATTTCGCCGACAACGAAGAACGCCAGTCCGGCCAGATTGACGTAAGCGAGGAAGAGCAGATAGATCGGAATCGTAATCGGAGCGAAGAGGACGAAGAGCAACTGGCCGAGCGAGGTCATCGGGGCTTCCTGGCCGGGGGACTATATCGCAATCGAATGCTGATACGAGCGCGGACGGTCAAGTGTTTTGCGAGGGGCGCTGAAGGGGGAAGAGGATGACATCACGGATCGATTGAGAATTAGTCAGGAGCATGACCAGGCGGTCGATGCCGACGCCCAGGCCGCCGGCCGGGGGCATGCCATATTCAAGGGCAAGCAGGAAGTCTTCATCGACCACTCGCATCGTCTCGTCGCCCTCTCCCTGAAGGTGTTGAGACATTGTTTGACGCTGGATGTCCGGGTCGTTCAGCTCGGTATAGGCGTTGGCGAGCTCCATGCCGGCCACGTAGAGCTCGAAGCGCAGGGCGAGCGTGGGATCGTCCGGCTTGCGACGCGTTAGCGGGCAGAGCTCGGCGGGGTATTCGGTGACGAAGGTGGGCTGTATCAGATAGGGCTCGACCGTTGCCTCGAATAGCTCGTTCGCGATGATGGCCTGATCGATGCCGAGATCGGCAGCGGATGATGCGCGGGCGGCCCGATTTGGATCTTTCGCCAGCTTATTCAGCAGGTGTTGCGACTTGGCCTTTTCGAAAACGGCATTATGGTCGCGCAAGTCCACGCCGGCATGCTCGCGAAGCAGGTCGCCGTAGGTGCGGCGCTTGAACGGGGCCGTGTAATTGATGGTCTGGTCACCGAATTGTCGTTCGTGCCGGCCATCGAGCTGCGCAATGGCGCTGGAGATCATTCCTTCGGTGACGTCCATCATGTCGGACAGGTCGCCGTAGGCCTGATAAAGCTCGAGCATGGTGAATTCGGGATTGTGGCGCGGGCTCATGCCTTCGTTGCGGAAGTTTCTGGCGATTTCGAAGACGCGCTCCATGCCGCCGACGAGCAGGCGCTTGAGATAGAGCTCCGGCGAAATGCGCAGGAACAATTCGATGTCGAGCGTGTTGTGGTGAGTCGTGAAGGGCCGCGCCGCCGCACCACCGTAGATCGGCTGCAGCGCCGGCGTTTCGACTTCGAGGAAGCCGAGCTTGCGAAGGTGATCACGGATGGCATCGATGATCGCGATGCGGTCGCGGAATGTCTTCATCACCTCCGGGTTGGTGAACAGATCGACGTAGCGGCGGCGATAGCGGAGATCGACATCCGACAGGCCGTGCCATTTTTCCGGTGGAATCTGGCGGCACTTACTGAGGATGGTCAGCGAATTGACCCAGACGGTGACTTCGTTGGTCTTGGTGCGACCAATCGCTCCGGTGACGCCGATGATGTCGCCAAGATCGAGCTGTTCGAGCACCGCCCAGTCGGATTCGCTGACGGCCTTTTTGGAGACGCCGATCTGGAGGTCGGCGCGACTGTCGCGAATGTGCAGGAACGCCAGTTTGCCCATGTTGCGAAGCAACGTAATGCGGCCGGCGGCGGTGACGCGCTCAGCTTCGGCAGTCTGGCCGGGCGAGAGGTTCAACGCTTCTGCGCGGGCCCGAATCGCATCGTTGGCAACAACGTCTGGAAAGCGGCGGCCGTATGGGTCGCGCTCGAGCTGAACGATGTTCTGCAGCTTTCGGCGGCGTGCGTCGAGGAGATCGTCGGGCATGTTTTGGATATGTCAGAGCGGATTCATCTGAAATGAAGCGCGGCGTGGAAAACCCGCGGCCGGCAAGGGGCGGTCAGCCGGCTGCGGCTTCGCCTTCTGCTTTCTTTTGGGGCGGCGCGATGCGGGCCTTGTATTCGCCGGCGGCTTCGGTCCAGAGTTTGTACGCTTCGGTGCGGTTGCCCTTGCGATACTGCGTCGCGCCTTCGCGTCGCTTTCGCTTGATTTCCTTTGATTTTCGCATGGTTTTCGAACTCCGTGGGTGTCTGGTTCCAATCGCGAGGGTAGCAGTATAGCGGAGACGGCGCGTAAAGGACAAATTGTGCGGGAGATGGGCGCAGAATCGGCGGACGACCGTATCGTGGATGCTTAGCGCGAGCATAACAGCTTTGTTGAACAAGTTTTATGGCATCGGCTCGATGCGTGGTGCAAAGGCGAAATTGGGCGCGATTATGTGTTGACAGGTTTTTGGAACCTGCTACTATCCCTGTGCTCTGGACCGATGAATGAATGCGGTTCAGTCGCTAAGTAGGAAACGTTGAGGCACGAACAGGTTTGCCGATCGCCACTATTAGCGTACGCGACAAGAAATCGTCGGCTTAACCAGCCAGGTAAGTAGTCCCGTCTGATCGGGCCACCTGCTGAAAGCTGGTGGCTTTTTTTGTCGGGTGGATTTGAGACCGCTGACTCGGCGGTGTGGAACCGAATGGGCTCGTAGCTCAGTTGGTTAGAGCGCGTCCCTGATAAGGACGAGGTCAGTAGTTCGAATCTACTCGGGCCCAGTGGCGACCGGATGGCGGAAACGTTTTTCTGGTTCGCGATCGTAGCGGTAGCCGGCCTGATCCTGCTGATGAAACCCGGCGGGACTTGAGGCAAAGGCAAATGCGGCTGAGCGTTGCTCGGTTGAAAAAATATTAAGGAGCCGGGGCCGTAGCTCAATTGGGAGAGCACTAGCTTTGCAAGCTAGGGGTTGCCGGTTCGATCCCGGTCGGCTCCAGTGACGGAGACGGCGGGCGACAAGAGAAAACGGCTGGCGCCGTGAGCTTTCGAGGATTAAAGAGGTCCTCGAAAGCCCGCGGCGAGAGTTGCGGGCGTCGGGTGCGACGGAGAGATCCGTCGGGCAGGACGATGATCTTTGACAATTGAATAGGTTGCGTGTGATGTCCTAAATCACAACGAGAGAGATATACCGTTGCCTACCGCCCAGCGCGGAGGCAGCGAGCGCCGAGAATGTTTTATCTACTTGAGATATCGGTGGGAGGCAGTTTTGTCGGTTAAGAGCCGACGGACAGTCCCTCATTGATGTGGTCAAGATATTAAGGGTGCATGGTGGATGCCTAGGCGTCCAAAGGCGAAGAAAGACGCGGCAGCCTGCGAAAAGCTCCGGGGAGCTGGCAAACAAGCGATGAGCCGGAGATATCTGAATGGGGCAACCCGTTACGTCCGGGCAACCGTGACGTATCACTACCGTATGAATTCATAGTGCGGTAGAGCCAACCCAGGGAACTGATACATCTTAGTACCTGGTGGAAAGGAAATCAACCGAGACTCCGTCAGTAGCGGCGAGCGAAGGCGGATATAGCCCAAACCGGGCTTCGGCCCGGGGTTGCGGGTCCTCGAGGAGTTACAAAGGTGCGTTCAGCAGAACGGTCTGGAAAGGCCGACCAAAGCGGGTGACAGTCCCGTATGCCGTGAGCGTTACCCTCCGTTGAGAGGATACCCAGAGTAGCATGGAGCTCGTGAAACTCCGTGTGAAGCCGGGGGGCCCACCCTCCAAGGCTAAGTACTTTTGGACGACCGATAGTGTACCAGTAAGGCGACTGAAAGGTGAAAAGAACCGCAACAAGCGGAGTTCAAAGAACCTGAAACCATGTATCTACAAGCAGTGGAAGACCTATGGCCCTTCGGGGCCCTGGTCGACCGCGTACCTTTTGCATAATGGACCGGCGAGTTACTCCTCTGTGGCAAGGCTAAACCGCATTAGCGGTGGAGCCGTAGCGAAAGCGAGTCTGAATAGGGCGAATTAGTCGCAGGGGGTAGACCCGAAGTTGAGTGATCTACCCATGGCCAGATTGAAGCGTCCGTAAAAGGGCGCGGAGGATCGAAGCCGTGAACGTTGAAAAGTTCTGGCATGAGCTGTGGGGAGGAGTAAAAGTCTAATCAAACTCAGCGATATCTGGTTCTCCCCGAAATAGCTTTTGGGCTAGTCTCGGGCCACTACCCTGCGGGGGTAGAGCTACTGAATGGGTCGCGGGGCCTACCCGGCTACCGCCTCCAATCAAACTCCGAATACCGCAGGGATTATCCCGGGAAGCAGACTACGAGCGATAACGTCCGTGGTCAAAAGGGAAACAACCCAGACCGCCAGCTAAGGTCCCAAAGCGCGACTGAGTGCTAAAGGAAGTCGGATTTCTGAGACAGCGGGGATGTTGGCTTAGAAGCAGCCACCATTTAAAAAGTGCGTAATAGCTTACCCGTCAAGAAATCCGGCACCGATAATGAACGGGACTAAGTCGAGCACCGAAGCTGCGGCTGACCCGCAAGGGTCGGGGTAGGGGAGCGCTGATAGGCAGATACAAGCCGTACCGTGAGGAGCGGTCAAGGGCCTATCAGGTGAGTATGCCGGTTTGAGTAACGATAAAGCATGTGAAAATCATGCTCGCCGTAAGCCCAAGGATTCCTGGGGAAGGGAAATCCGCCCAGGGTTAGTCGGATCCTAAGGCGAGGCCGACAGGCGTAGCTGATGGTCAGCAGGTTAATATTCCTGCACTCCGTACGAAGGTTGAGACATTCGTGCGTTTTTCTGAACCACGGCCCACCACGAGACGTGAGGGCGGCCGCAAGGCCGAGGCCGATTTGTTGCCGAAGCGTGGATAGGAAGAGCCAAGAAAAGCGAATGTGGACGACGTGCGGATCCGTACCAAAACTGACACAGGTGGGCGAGGAGAGTATCCTCAGGCGCTCGAGAGAACGGTCCTTAAGGAACTAGGCAATTTCACCCCGTAACTTCGGGATAAGGGGTCCCTCCCGCAATGTAGCAATACAAGCGGAGGGCGCAGAGAAACGGCTCTGGGAACTGTTTATCAAAAACACAGGTCTCTGCTAACTCGAAAGAG
>JAATGM010000047.1 GCA_015654675.1 Planctomycetota bacterium
CGCCGATGGTGCACGCCACGAAGAAATATTGTTGGATCAGTCGCAGCCGCTTGCCCTGCTCAGTTTCGTCGGCCGGATAGAGCACTTTCGAGATCGTCTCGCTCATGGCCTTATCGCGCACCGCATCGATGTAGCCGCCGCGATTGAACTTCTCGAGGTCGAGATCGGAAGATGCGCGCGAGGCCCACAGCCGCAGGATATTCACGGTGTTGTTATTGTAGCCGACGATCGGGACGTCGTAGGGAACGCCGATGACCGTATCGAAGCCGACCCAGCGGGCCTGGTAGCGGCCCTGCGCGTCGGTCGTGTGCTCGACGCGGCCGTTCAGACGGACTTGATGGGCAAACTCCGGCCGGACAACTTCCCACGGGGAACCGAACTGTAGCCAGTACTCGGGTCGCTCGATCTGCCAGCCGTTCTTGATTTGCTGCTCGAAGATGCCGTATTCGTAGCGGATGCTGTAGCCGTAAACGGGGTATTCAAGCGACGCGGCCGAATCGAGATAGCACGCCGCAAGACGGCCAAGTCCGCCGTTGCCGAGCCCGGCGTCCGGCTCGAACTCGCAGATTTCATCCAGCGGTGCTCCGAGGGCGGACGCGCCTTCCCGGGCGGCATCGAGCAGGCCAAGGTTGAGCAGGTTGGAGCGGAGCAGCCGGCCGAGGAGAAATTCGAGTGATAAGTAGTAGATTCGCTTGACGCGCTTATCGACATAGGTCGCCTGGGTGGCGATGAGTTTTTCGAGGGCGTAATCGCGGACGGCGGTGGCGAGACTGACGTAGCGGTCGTGGCCCGTCGCGCCGGCGATATGTTTGCCCTGCGTGTAGCGGAGATGGTAGAGGGCTCGTTCGATGAGCGGATGGAGTTTGGTAGCGGCGGCGGGCGGTGTGGTCTTCGTCGATTGAGCGGCGGACGCGACGGACGGGGTCATGTTTTGGCTCCGGCGGGTGGACGCGGAGCATGTTACCGGAGAAGTCGGGATTACAGTCTGAAAATGGCGAGTGCTTGGCGAATCGGGCGACAGTCCTAATCTTTTTATTGTTCTAAATGTTTATTCCGACTTAGCTTATGCCAGCTTTGTTAGTGTTTTATTGTCGCTGTACCGTCTGGACGGTATAGTCCCGCCGTGATTCCAGTCGCCTTACAACTTTCGGTTCGAGATCGCCTGCTTAACGCGGCCGAGCGCGTGGTCGCACGCGACGGCGTCAGCAACATGACGCTGGAGGCCGTGGCGCGCGAGGCGGGCGTGAGCAAGGGCGGACTTCTCTATCACTTTCGCTCGAAGCCGACCTTGATCAACGCTGTTGTCGAGCGGATGGGCTCGCGCTGCCAGGCCGATCAGGTTCGAGCCATGGCCGGCGATGAAGGCAAACCCGGCGCGTTCACGCGGGCCTACCTCGCGGCGCGGTCCGAGCCGCCCAAGCCGGAGGAAGAGCCGGTGGTAACGGCGATTTTGGCTGCCGCCGGGACCGATCCGCAATATCTCGAGCCCATTCGCAAACGCGTATTGGAGTGGCAGGCGCGGCTGGAGTCCGACGGCATCGATCCGGCCACGGCCACGATTGTGCGCCTGGCGATCGACGGTTTGAGTTTGTGCCGGCTCATGCGACTGCCGGTCCCGCAGGGCGAGCTGTGCGATACGGTGATGAAAAAACTGGTGGCGATGACGGAACCCCGCGTCGGGGAAAATGGCAACGCGCGGCGGAAGCGATCTGCAGAGGACAAGAAGTCGTGAGACTAATAACGATGCGACGGGTGTTCGGAGCGGCGCTAATGTCGTCCGCGTTAATTGCAGGTTGCAAGCCCGCGGCCCCGCCGGCCATGCCGCCGCGCCCGCCCGCGATGGTGACAGCGGCAACGGCAGAGGCGCGCGATGTCCCCATTTATCTGGAGGAGATCGGCCGCGTGGTTCCGATCGAGACGGTGTCGGTGATGCCGCAGGTGGGCGGGAAGGTAATTGCCGCGCACGTGGCCGACGGATCGTTTGTGAAGAAAGGCGATCTGCTTTTCGAGCTTGATCCGCGTCCGTTCAAGGCGGCCCTGGCATCGGCCGAAGCCGCTCTGGAACAGAGCAAGGCCGAACGAGCGCTGGCCGAGATCGAATTCAAACGCATTCAGGGGCTTTCGTCGAGGTCGCAGGCCAGCCAGATTGAGTACGACCGAACGCGAATCGCGCAGGATGTGGCGGCCGCCAAGGTTCACTCGGCCGAAGCGGCGGTCGAGATGGCGAAGCTGGATCTTGATTACACGACGATCGAGTCGCCGATTTCGGGCCGGGCGGCGTGGCGGATGGTCGATCCGGGCAACGTGGTGAAGCCGAACGAGGCGACGATGCAGATGATTCGTCGTTTAGATCCGATCTATGTCGAGTTCACCGTGCCCGAGAATGATCTGGCCGCGGTGCGACGGTCAATAAGCGCGGACGCAGCTGACGGTTCGGCGAGCGGGTTGGCCGTTGAGATTACGGTCCCGAAGGACTCCGCGCGCGTGCTGTCGGCAGCCGTGAATGCGACGGCGACGAGCCAGCCGAGTTCGGCGATATCCCGCGCTCGGATAGGCCAGCTCACGTTTCTCGACAATGTCGTGCAAGGCGGGACGGGCACGGTGAAGCTCCGCGCGACCGTCGACAACGCTGATTATCTCTTGTGGCCGGGGCAGTTCGTGAACGCGCGGCTGGTGCTCGAAACGAAGAAACAGGCGGTGCTCGTGCCAGCCAAGGCGGAGCAGATCGGGCAGGTCGGGCCTTACGTGTATGTCGTGAGCGATGACGGAAAGGCGGAATTGCGGCCGATCACGCCGGGGCAGTTGCAGGGCGACCTGCTGGTTGTCGATCACGGCGTGAAAGTGGGCGAGCGCGTCATCATAGCCGGGCATCTGTCGGTGATGCCGGGCGGACCGGTAAACGTAATAAACGCTGCACCGGCGGGCGCGACGGCCAATGCGAATAGTGCGATCGCGGCCAACCCGAAAGGACGAGATTCGAAGCCGTGAGTTTGTCCGAACGATTTATTCAGCGGCCGGTCATGACCGTCGTTCTGACGTTGTCAGCCATCTTGTTTGGCGTTCTGGCCTACGACCAGCTTCCCGTGAACGATCTGCCGGCGGTGGATTACCCCGTGATCCAGGTCACGGTGGGATATCCCGGCGCGAACCCGGAGACCGTCGCGTCGAATATCGCGACGCCGCTCGAACGGCAGTTCATGCAGATTCCCGGGCTGGAGCTGATTACCAGCAAGAGCTCGCAGGGGTTCTGCAGTCTCACGCTTCAGTTCGCACTCTCGAAGAGCATCGACGCGGCTGCGACCGACGTGCAGGCCGCCATCAGCCGGTCCACGGGCAGCTTGCCGATTGATTTGCCGGCCCCGCCCACCTTCACCAAGACGAATCCGAACGACCAGCCGATTCTCTATATCGCTCTCACGAGCAACAGCATGACGGTGGGGCAACTCTACGACCTGGCGAATACGCAGGTAGGGCAACGGATCAGCATTGTCAGCGGCGTGAGTCAGGTGGCAGTGTTTGGAACGAAGTCGGCGGTGCGGATCAAGGCCGATCCGTCGGCGCTGGCCTCGCGCGGCATGACGATCGACGACCTGGCGCTCGCGATTCGGCAGGGAACTTCGTATCAAGGTGCCGGTCAGTTTGACGGGCCGGATCGCTCATTTCTGTTGCAGCCGCAAGGGCAGTTGAACGGCGCGAAGGACTATGGCGATCTGATCATCGGAACGCGCGACGGCTGGCCGGTGTATCTGAAAGACGTGGCGACGGCCAAGGACGGCGTTCAGGACGAGCGGATCGACATGCGTTTCTGGGTCCGTGGCCACGAGGTGCCGAAGGCGACCGTGGTCGTCGCGGTGTTTCGGCAGGCGGGGTCGAACGCAGTATCGGTGGCTGGCGCGGTGAAGTCGCTGTTGCCGGTCGTGTCGCGTGAGCTGCCGGGCAGTGTCGAGATTATTCCGATTTACGACCGCTCGCAGACGATCGTGGACAGCGTCAAGGACGTGAAAGAGACGCTGTTTATCGCCTTTATTCTCGTCGTGGCGGTCATTTTCGTATTCCTCGGACGCGTAACGGACACACTGATCCCGGTCGTGGCCCTGCCGCTCTCGCTGCTGCTGACGTTCATGGTGATGAACGTTCTGGGATACAGTTTGGACAACCTGTCGCTGATGGCGCTTACGCTGGCGATCGGGTTTCTCGTCGATGACGCCATCGTGTTCCTGGAGAACACGGTGCGGCGAATGGAGAAGTTCGGCGAAACGCCGATGGTCGCGGCCATCAATAGCACGCGCGAGATCAGTTTCACGATTCTATCGATGACCCTTTCGTTGGCGGCGGTGTTCCTGCCGCTGGTGTTCATGAGCGGCCTGGTGGGGCGCATCTTCCGCGAGTTCGCCGTGACGATTGTCGTGTCGATCATCGCCAGCGGTATCGTGTCTCTAACGCTGACGCCGCTCATGTGCTCGCGTTTGCTCAGGGCGCGCGGGCACGGCGAAAAGAAGAACTGGATCGAACGCGTCATCGGCGCAATCGAACACCGCGTGCTTGGCGTTTATGGAAGCGCGCTTTGGTTTTTCCTGAAGCATCGCTGGATTTCCGCCGCGACGTGGGCCATTTGCATGGCCGGCACAATCTGGCTGTGGAACGTGGTGCCGCGCTCGTTCCTGCCAATCGGCGACAGTTCATTTATTTGGGGCGTCTTCGTCGGCCCGGAGGGCGCGTCGCCGGAGCAGATGCGGCGTTTTCAGGACGCGGGCGAGAAGGCCCTGCACGAGAATCCGGCCGTCGACACGACCTTTACCATGACGGGCAACGGGCAGTTCCTCTCTTCCAACTGGGGCATGCTGCTGGCTTTCCTCTCGGACCCGAAAACGCGGCCGCCGATCGAATCCGTGGCGACCGAGCTCGGAAAGCAGACGTCGATGGCGATGAACGGTGCCTTCGGCTTCATGAAGCCACAGCCGGTGTTGCAGATTTCGACGGGGGCGACGGCCAATCAGGGCGGGCAGTTCGCGTATGCGCTTTCGGGTATTAACGCGGATGAGGTATACGCTGCCAGCAATGCCATGCTGGGCAAGCTGATGGCCCAGACGGGGCGATTGTTCGAGTCGGTCATTCCCGATCTCTACGTGAAAACGCCGCAGCTTAAGATCAACATCCTGCGCGAGAAGGCGGCCAGCTACGGAATTTCAGCGGCGCGAATCGAGACGCTGCTGCGTAATTCGTACAGCCAGAACTACGTCTACCTCATCAAGCGTCCCGAAGATCAGTATCAGGTGATTCTGGAGGCGAAGGACGCATCGCGCACGCATCCGGAGGACTTGAGCCGGCTCTATATTCGCAGCGACGACGGGAAGAACACGATTCCGCTGTCTGCGGTGGCCACATGGGAAACAACCGTCGGCCCGCAGGCCGTGAACCACATGAATCAGTTCACCAGCGTGACGATTCAGTTCAACCTGAAAACGGGTGTGCCAATCGGGACTGCGGTCGAATACATCGAGCAATCGGCGCGCGAAGTCGTCCCCGCGCAGGTTCGCGGCGACTTTCAGGGCGAGGCACTGACGTTTCGCGACACCGTCAAGAGCCTGACCATTCTCATGATTCTCGCGGTCTTCGTCATGTACGTGATTCTCGCGATTCTCTACGAGAGCTACGTTCACCCGATCACCGTGCTCTCGACCTTGCCGCCTGCGCTTGTTGGCGGATTGCTGACGCTGTTCCTGTTCGGGCAGGAAGCATCGCTTTATGCGTTCGTCGGACTCTTCATGTTGATGGGTATCGTGAAGAAGAACGGCATCATGATCGTCGACTTCGCGATCCAGCGCGTGGCGCAGGGACGCTCGGCCGAGGAGTCGATTCACGAGGCCAGCATGGATCGCTTCCGACCGATTCTCATGACGACGCTGGCGGCCGTCATGGGCGCGATCCCGATCGCCCTTGGATGGGGCGCCGATGGCGCGAGCCGCCGGCCGCTGGGACTGGTCATTGTGGGCGGGCTGGCCGTCAGCCAGTTGATCACGCTGTTTGTGACGCCGGTCATCTATCTCTATCTGGAAATCTTCCAAGAACGGGTGCTGAACCGGATTCCCTTCTTTGCTTCGCGCTATGAAAAGCACGGATTGGCCCCGGAGCCACCGCCGGACGTCGATTTGCACGAGAAAACGGGCGGAGTCGAACCGCACTACGGCGGGCCTGTGCCGGTCGGGGTTGGTGGCAATGGGAACCGCATCTAAATAGTGGCTTTCGGGTCGCCGAAAATCGACTTTCGCGGTGGCCGAAAGCGGTTTAGTCTACCTACGTTCATAGGGTCGGAAGCAAGGAAATATCGCCTGCCGGTTGCGCGGCGCGTTCGCGCGGAGTTCTCGGCGGGCGGAACGAATGAGGCGATGCGTGCATGTCTCCGGATGAGACGATCGCGCCATTTCAATTGCCGAAAGGCGCCTTTGAGAGTTTCCCGGGGCCGATTGCGTCCGGCCTCAAGTCCGGGATCGAGCGCGTACTGGGTTTCCCCCATCTGAACTACATCTATGCCAAAACGCAGGCGCCGGGGTGTCCCGGGCCGTTCAGCGAAGCCGTCCTGCGCGAAATGGGCATTCGCTTCATCGTCCGCGGGGACGATCTTGCGCGCATCCCGAAAAAAGGCCCGCTCATCGTGGTCGCCAATCACCCGTTCGGCGGGGCCGACGGACTGTTTCTCATCGCCATGCTCTTGCGCGTCCGGCCGGATGTGCGGATGCTGGCGAACTACATCCTGCACATGCTTCCGGCCATGCGCCCGAGTTGCTTCTTCGTCGATCCTTTTGGCGGCGAGGGTGCGGCCGAGCGAAACCTCAAGTCGACCAAGGCCGCGATCCGCTGGGTGCGCGAGGGCGGGGCTCTCACGGTCTTCCCGGCTGGCGAGGTATCGCACCTCACGCTGCGCAGCCGCTCGATCACTGATCCGCCGTGGGGCGAGGCGGCGGCGAAACTGATCAGGGCGACGAAGGCGGACGTGGTCCCGGTGTTCTTCGACGGGGCCAACGGACGGCTGTTTCAACTATCTGGTTTGCTTCACCAGCGGCTGCGGACGGCGATGCTGTCGCGTGAGCTGGTGTCGAAAAGCAATCGTCGCTTCCGCGTTGCTGTGGGAAATGTGATTCCCTACGCGCGAATGGAGCAGGTCTATGCCGGCGACGATTCTGCGCCGCGCGGCGAAGGCAGCGGAGCCGGGCGTCTGACCGAATATTTGCGCGGCCGGACATACGTGCTCAAGGCGCGATTCGCGATCGGGGCCCGCCGCAACGCACGCCGGCCGCGACCGGAGCGGCCGCATGCGGTGCCGATCGGGCGGGCCGAGTCACCGGAGCGCGTAGCAGCGGACGTAGCTGGATTGCCGGCGGCCGCATGCCTCGTCGATGGCGGAAAGCTGAGTGTTTACACGGCGAGAGCGCATGAAATACCGACGCTGCTGCGCGAGATTGGCCGGCTGCGCGAACTGACGTTTCGCGGCGTGGGCGAGGGCACGGGCAAGGCCATCGACCTCGATCGATACGACGAACACTATGTGCACCTTTTCGTCTGGGATTCGCACGCGTCCAAGGTGGTCGGGGCGTATCGGCTCGGCTTGACCGACGAGCTGCTGGATCGCTTCGGCCCGCGCGGCCTCTACACCAGCACGCTGTTCGACTATCAGCCGGCCTTGTTGCGGCAGCTTTGCCCGGCGGTCGAAATGGGGCGGTCGTTCGTCGCCCCGGACTACCAGCGCGACTACGCCCCGTTGATGATGCTCTGGAAGGGGATCGGGCATTTCGCGGTTCGTTACCCGCGCTACCGGCACCTCTTTGGGGCAGTGAGCATCAGCGACGAGTTTCAGTCCATGACGCGCGAGCTGCTCATGTCGTTCCTCAAGTGTCATCGGATGGACACCGGCATGGCGGCGCTCGTCAAGCCGAAGAACCCGCCCCGGCGGCGAATGCGGATCGATGCTGAGTGGGAGCGATTCTCGACTCTGGTTAGCAATCTCGACGAGGTGGCCGAACTGGTGGGCGAGATTGAATCGCACCGGCGGAATGTCCCCGTTCTGCTCAAGCAGTACCTGCGGCTGAACGGCCGGCTGCTCGGATTCAACGTCGACCGGGAGTTCGGCGACGTCCTGGACGGGCTGATCCTGGTTGACCTGGCCAGGGTGGACAGGCCGATTCTGGATCGTTACATGACGCGCGACGGGGCGGCGGAGTTCCTGTCGCGGCATGCGGCTTGTCGCTGAGCCACGCACTTCGTTAGACTGATTGACGTTCGAGGGAATATGGAAACGGACCGCACGTCCATCGATCGATCTGTCGTCGTTGACGAAGAGCAGATGCGGCGAATGCTGACGACGCTCGAGTCATCGATGCGCCGTTACATCGACGACCGTCTGCCTCGGTCCGTGCGCGCGGCGGTGTCGGCGGAAGACGTCTTGCAGAACGCATGGGCGGCGGCCTTCGAGCAGCGCGAGCACTTCCGCCTGGTCTCGCCGGCCGCGTTCGAGAACTGGTTCCGAACGATTGTGGATCGCAAGCTGATCGACGTGAAGCGGCGCGCGTATGCCACCAAGCGCGGCGGAGCGACCGGCTTCCGGCGGCTGATTCCGGCGGCGCTGCTGTCGTGGTCTCGACTTGAGCACGTGGGCACAGGTTCGTCGCAGACGCCCAGTCGCGCGGCATCGACAAAAGAGGCCGAGCGGGCGATCAACGAGGGACTTAACGGCCTGCCCGAGGATGTGCGCCGGGCCGTCGTCATGCACGATTTGCAGGGCCGCCCGCTGGATGAAGTGGCTCGGTCGCTGAACCGGCCGCCGAGCACGCTGCGCGGCATGCTACATCGCGGCCGCTCGCGCTTGCGCGAATTGCTGGGTGACCCGCGGCGGTTTTTCAGCGAGTCGGGCATCGTGGTGAAAAAGGGCGCCGAGCTTCCGCCCGACGGACCGAAGGCGAACTGAGCCGACGCGGAGATGCGAGGTCACGGCCGGAAGCCGTGAGACGCGGCGATGAGCACGCAAGTCCATGAGTCGCCGCCGGTCTTCCGCGACTACGAAATCATTGAACGGTTGCACGAAGGGGGGCAGGGGGTTGTCTACCGGGCCTATCATCGCGCCACGCGGCGGCTGGCGGCGGTCAAGGTGCTGCGCGGTGGCAGCCGGGCGCGCGAGGCGCAGCGGATGCGGTTCGCGCGCGAGGTCGAGGTCGTCTCGCGGCTCAACCACCCGCACATTGTGACGATCTATGACAGCGGCGTGCTGCACGGCAGCTACTTCTTCGCGATGGAGTTCGTCGAAGGGCTGCCGATCGACGAATACGTCTTCCTGCACGAGCTGCCGATCGAGCAGACGCTCGAGCTGATGATCAAGGTCTGCCGGGCCGTGCATCACGCCCACCTGAGCGGCGTGATCCATCGCGATCTGAAGCCGTCGAACATTCTGATCGACTCGGCCGGCGAGCCGCACCTGCTGGACTTCGGGCTGGCGAAAGACGTGATGGACGACGAGTTCGGCCATCCGGCCCACGCGCCGTCGATGAGCGGGCAGATCGTCGGAACGCTGCCGTATCTCAGTCCCGAGCAGGCGGCCGGCCGGTCGCGCAACGCCGACATTCGCGCCGACGTCTACGCGCTGGGGGTGATCCTGTTTCAGGTCCTGTCGCGGCAGTTTCCCTATTCGGTCATCGGACATCCGGACGACGTTCGCGGAAACATCATCCGCAAGCCGCCCGCGCCGCTGCGATCGGCCTTGCGATCGGAATTCGGCACGTCGCGGACTTTCTCGGCGACGATGACCGAGGACCTCGAGGCGGTGCTCTTCCGGGCTTTGGAGAAGGACCCGGAGTTGCGCTATCAGTCGGCAGCGGCGCTGGCTGACGATCTGGATCGCTGCGCCGCAGGCAAGCCGGTCGACGCAAAATCACACCAGCGGTTCTACCTGCTGCGGAAGACTCTGCGGGCCTACCGGACGCACGCGATTCTGGCGGGCGTCTTTGTGCTGATTCTGATGGGAGCGGTGGTGGGAGTGACGGTGGCCTGGCGGCGGGCCGAACGCGTGGCCGAGATCGCGCGGGCTGGGTTGGAGATGGGGTCGCTCTTTCGAAGTGCTACGGTCGCTCGCGACGCGTTACGGTTGGAGCAGGCCGTCGGTTTGCTTGAGAAAGCCGCGGAAATTGGTGCAAAGTCGGATTCGAGCGATCAGACGGTGCTTCGACTTGCTGTGAGCGTAAACGCGGAACTGGGGCGGTTGCGAATGCAGTCCGGCGACCCGCGGCGGGCCGAAGAGCATCTTTCAAGAGCCAGGCAGTATGAGAGTGTCTTAACGAGCGACGACGCCGTTGACCTTCGACTTAAGAGCGGCATTCGAATGTTGCAGGGCGAATTGCAAACGCAGCGGGACGAGTGGGCTGGGGCACTATTCGCATTTGATGAAGCGCAATCGTTCATCGATCGGCAGATTTCCATGGCGCCAAATTCCGAGTCAGCCCGGTTGGATCGATGCATAACTCTCGGCTGGGCAGCGATGTGCAAGCGCAAGCTACAACTCTACTCAGACGCGTTGCGCGATTACTGTGATAGCTTCGACGGTCTGGCAGTTCTGGTTCAACGGTGGCCAAGTCGAGGCGATTTTCTACTTGAATACGCCCGGGCCCACGAAAAATTGGCAGCGTGGCATATGGTTCAGCATACCCAAACCGACAACCAAGCCGCGCTGGATGTCCTGCTTTCTGAAGAATCGCTGCTCGTGGCTGCGGAACGCGACGGATTGCTTGATGCACTCTACCGGGACACAAAGCTCCTTTTCGGGAACCTTCGGGCTAATCTCGCGACGGTTCGCGCTCGTATTCCCAACGATGTGAAGTTGTTGCATTAGTGCGGGTCTGAATTCCCTCCGCTCTCTACTGGTTCTTCCGCGCCTTCGACAATTGGTGTTTCTGGATTGGATTCAGTTGCAAGTGAATACGTTGCGCGAGCTTCCCTTTCTCCAGTCGAGTTGTCGATCGCACCGTTGCTTGTGAGTGAATAGAAGAGATTCTTGTCAGCGATTGCGATCGGTGTCGCTCGGCCAACCAACTGGGGGAGGTCGATGAATTCCTTGGGGTTGGGACTCTCAGTGTTGGCGTGACTCACCCACCAAAGCTGATCGGAGTCGGATTGCAGAACTCGGGAATCGACCCAGAGACTGTCGGGATCTCCTTCGTAGCCGTGTTTCGTGATTTCGACCGATTTCACTCGCCAACCGATCGTGTCGCCTCGTTGCTCGATTGGTTCAATCCTGAGCTTGAAGGTGAACCGCACCGGGCTTTCCGGCGCCGCCGGGTCCTCATGAACCTGAAACGTCACCACGCGGTCTTCGGGGGCCGCGGCGGCGGGTGCGGTCATCCACGCGAATGCGGACAGTGCGGCCAAAAACAAATGCGTGCCGGTGCGAGGTACGGCGGTCATGGGCTGCCTCCTTCGAACGGACGGCGCGGCTTGAAATCGGGCGCGCACCGGTAGCCCGGCTCTGCGTTTCCGCCACGCGGGCAGAACTCGATTCGGAAGTGGCGTGGCTCGAAATTGTTCCCGGCCGGGCAAGGTCCCAATCCGCGCGGCCGAGCGTGCATTCGGACCTCGATGCGCCGCCAACAGGCAGGCATCGACACCGCTTGAGGGCTATCCATCGCACGGACCGCGCAGCGCGCACGCGAAATCCGCGGAATTTCGGACGACCCATGTCGCGAGCGCACGCAGCGGCGGCCGCGCTGGCGATTTTTCCGTCGGGAAAGTTTTTTCAGTTTTTTTGTGCGCGCCGGGAAGATTTTGCGATGGGAGACAATCGTGGGAGTGGGAAGGACTTTTATCCGACACGGGCCGCCGCGCGTGACGGGTGAGGATGCGCGAAATGGACGCCCCAGAACCAACGACCGCCGCCACCGAGGACGCGCGTCCGGCTATTCCAGCCACGGTCCTGGCGAGTGCGATTCAGGAGTTGAGCTGGCCGCTGGACCGAATTGCGGACTTTGCGCAGTTGTGTATGCGTTCGTTGCGGGCCGCCCCCGGGCCGAGCGACTGCTTGTCATCCGTCGAGGAAATTCGCGTGCTCGCGCTGCGGGCGCGGCGGAGAGTTCGCAACATCGCCCACTATTCGCGCTTGGAGCGGGCCGAGTTTGGCAGCGTGGATATGAACCGTCTGGCCGAAGATTGCCGCGCGCTCCTCGAGCCCGAGCTGCGGCAACAAGGTGTTTCGCTCAAACTGGAGCCCTCCAGTGAGCTGCCATACGCGAAAGGCAACGTCGCTCATCTGCGACACGCCTTGGCGAACCTCATCGAGAATGGCGCCGAGGCGATGGCGGCCGTCGAGCCCGAGCAGCGCGAGGTATCCGTGGCGACGCGCCTGAACTCGGAAGGAGTCGTGATCGAGGTCCGCGATCGCGGCACGGGCATTCCGCCGGAGCTGCAGGATCGCGTCTTCGATCCCTTCTACACGACGAAGGGACGCGGAATGGGCCTCGGCCTGACGGTCGTCCGGATGATCGTGCGCCAGCACAGTGGCATGCTGACAGTGGGGCGGCGCGCCGGCGGCGGGATGGCGATTCGGCTCTCGGTGCCGATCGTCGGCCTGCAAGCCCGCGGACCGGCCGGCGACAGCAGCGGCCTAACTTCCGATTCAAACTGAATACAAGCACGATGTGGCGCGACAGCCAGCCCAGGGCACAGCCGCTCACGGACCATCGCAACTCGTATCCGGTCTATTTGGGGAACATCAGAGAGCTCAGCAGCAACGATTTGAATCGTTGCACATCTGCCGCGTCAATTCGCCCGTTGCCATCGAGATCGGCCGCGCAGCGAACGTCCGGCGATGCCGAATCAGAGTTCACGACAAGGTTCATGAATATCTGCAGGTCGTTGCCGTCGATGTGATTGTCGCCGTTGACATCCCCCGGCATGAGTGAGCACGAACAGCCATTTGCGCCGACTTGCTGTCCGGCCGGAGTGCCGGGACACAGATCATCGCAATTGGGAACTCCATCGTGGTCGAAGTCGCCGGAGGGAAACCCCGTATATCGCGTCAGCAGGCCAACGTCGTCCGCAATGAAAACATCACACGGCGGTTTGACCGCGATACCTTCCTGCTGAATCCCCGGCACGAACCATTCTTCGATCAACGACATGTCGAGGTTCACCGCGCGAATGACATCGGAGTTGTCGTAGAGAATATAGAG
Source organism: Planctomycetota bacterium (assembly GCA_015654675.1). GTDB lineage: Bacteria > Planctomycetota > Phycisphaerae > UBA1845 > UTPLA1 > SpSt-539. The sequence goes on from JAATGM010000047.1 coordinate 13,203, forward strand.
CACGTTGTTGTCGCGATCGAAGCAAAGATCGGCGATGTCAACGCGACCGGGCACCGGCGTAACGTTTCCGAGATAGGTCACCGTGGTCGATGTCTGGCTGGAACGAATCGGCAGGCGGAATTTGTAGATCTTCCCGTTGTCCTGATGTCCGCCGTAGAAGATTCCGCCCTCAGGGTCGGTCGCCGAAGGGACGAAGGTAAGACCTTCCATGCCTGAATTGGGTGGAGTGGGCATCCATGGACTAAGGTCGAACGTACGCGTCACCTGGCCGGTAACGAAGTTGAACTCGATGACGCGCGCTGGAACTTCGTTTGCGACGTAAACGATATTTGTGGCCGGGTCGGCAATGCAGATGCCTTCGAGATCGCCGGGAACAGACCAGTTCTGAACATTGCTGCCATCCGCATCCAGCGCGGAGACAATTCCGCCATCGCTGATAATAAATAGCTTATTGAGTCGCTGATGCCACACGGCGCCGCTGGGTTCGTAGCCGAGCGGAAGCAGGAGCTGCATGGGAAGTCCTGGAAGCAGGCCGGGGAAAATCGATTGGGCTCGCGCCACGGGGGCGCCGAGCATGAGGGGAATGATCGCACAAAACCTTAGTCCTCTGAGTCGGCGCGCGCGACCTGACGCCGAGACCCGAGGTGGGCAGGTATTACGACACTTCATTTTCGAACAACAACTTCCTGAGGAACGTTTAATCCACGAGGTAGATTCGTGGCGGACTGCGTTCGACTCCTGTATGGCGCGTGGCGCCGGCGAGGTCCGAACTGCGTTAGAGCAGCGAGTGCGCGGTGAGATTCACCGGCGCGCCGCGTTGAGCGGGCTGCAATCGCTGCTGACGTCCCATCCAGGTCTGCAGATAACCACCCGTTGGATGGAGTGCTTTTCCTTCTGCCTATGGCGTCGGTCGAAAAACGGTGCTCCCGTTTGCCTTTGTTCGCGATTTAGCCGCGGAAAGACGTCCCCAGAGAGCGAAGAACCTGATGGAGCGATCGATCAATTTGATTGGAGTCGATCGGCCGGTAGCAATCCACGTACCGACGATTTGAGCCATATTATCCCTTAGGATCGGGGAAACCACGCGAATTATTAAGACAATCTCCGGGTAAAACGATTTGCTTTAGCCGCACGCGGGCCGTTTGAGCAGCGACGTGCCTGACGCAACCATTTCTAAATTCGCGATTTAGAACCGCCGGAGGGTCCTGTGGATTGCTTTGCCCGATCGCGCGCAAGTTCTTAGCAAGATTTTTCACATTTCTTAGCGCCCTCGGGAATATTTCGCACGTCTTCCATGCTGACGTGAAGGTAGGGACAAGAACCTCGTGCTTCGACGGTGCTGGGTGCATGATCGCTACAGGCGGAAGATTCGGACGAATCGATTTCCGGGAATGCAACTCGACGCATTTGAGTTGATCAATGGAACCCGCGTTTTGTGTCGCGCGATGGCGAATGGAGAAGTTCATAAATAGTTCGAGCGCCGGCCACGGACGATTCGCGGCGCATTCAGCCAATCGTGCAAGAAACCGCGGACGAGTTCGTTTCAACTTCGGTCGGCTGCTGAGATTCAGCGAGTCGCTGATCGACATCAAAGCGACTCAATTACAAAACGGGGCACTCCATTTGTCGTACTGTGAACCCCGATGATTGTTAAGGATGAGTGATAAATTGCATCAGGAGTTTAGGTCCAGTAATACGGGAAAACCCCGACGGCGGATTGGATGCTTTTGTCTTCTTCCGCGAGGAAGGACGTGGTAAACTGTTACACTTCGGGTTGATTCACGTCGGCACCGCGTGAGTCGTTTGGGTAATCCCGACATCGGTCGCCTCAATATTGTTAAGGTCGCGCGAAGGGGCTGGATCCGGCAAATCGGAATTCGGCGTACGTAGCACACAAGTTGCTCGTCGATGGCGCGAGAGCGCGCCACTCGATTGGGTAACAACCATTCGATGCGTCGCGACAGGAATTAGGGTGGAGAACCGGCGAACGGGTTAAACCCGAGGACCGGTGAATCCGGGAGAAGCGGCCCGGGCGTGCACGCTTAGGCGTGGTGTTGTACTGCAACATCGCGCGGGGAGCCGCGGAAGGGGAAAGAGGAGTTGGGAGCAGTGCATTCTGGACGGGCACGATCGATTTGCCATTGGCCAATCGGAGGCCTTGCTCGCGCGTTCGCCCCTGCCGGGGCGAGTTATGCCACCGCGCGCGGGCCAGGGTATTGCCCAATTGAATGCGCGTCGTCGATTGACCGCACGCGAAACGGACGTCGTGACTCTGATATGTCATGGCCTCAAGAACGAGGCCATTGCGCAGGAGCTTCATCTGACGAACTCGACCATCCGGTTTCATCTTCGAAATATTCATCGCAAAACGGAGACGGGCGACAAGCTCGATTTATTGTTACTGGTCTGGAATCTCTCTGAGGCGAGCGCAACCGCGTCAGGGCCGGACCCTCGTATTAGCTAGCTTGAATTGGGTAGGCAATTGAATTTAGAGTCTGGTTGTAGATTGACATTCGGCGTCGTCAGACGCCTTCCGAGTATTGCACCGGTCGGCGCACGCATCTCTCCAAATCAGGAGCGGATGACAGGCACCGGGCCGGGGCAAGCTGCCTTCGGCGTTCAACAAGACGGATTGTCAGTAGCGCACTTACGCCGTAGGTCGGTGGCTGTAACGCGGCGGACGGGGTTCCGAGATTATTCCCGGCTCGCGGGTGCGACTCTAACGCATTGGGAGGCGCTGAATTATGGGTAGTTCCGGGCTGCCGGCGGGTGGAATCCCGCAGTGCAAAGGGCATAAAGTTCTAAGCGGGCGGAATCGTCCATCGGGGTCTTCCCTCCGCGTTAGATCGGGACGTGGCTTGAGCTGCGCGTTTCGCGCATTCGAGCATTCGGGCATCGCTGCGATCGGTTCAACGCGGATTTGGAAAGGGGCTTGTGTGGTTAAGCTTCGGGTTTTGGCGGTAGCGGCAGGGCTCTTCGCATTTGCGAGCGTCTCCGCGTTCGGTCAGGTCGTCATCAACGAAATTCATTACAACCCTCCCGCGACGGCCGGAGCGGATGCCGAGTTCATCGAGCTCTATAACGCCGGCGCTTCCTCCGCCGACCTTACCGGCTGGACCATTTCCAACGGCGTGGTCTATTCATTCCCGAATGGCACGACCATTCCGGCCGGCGGATATCTGGTCATCGCGAAAAACCCGGCCCTGCTTCAGGCGGCCACCGGCTACAGCGGCGCGCTCACTTGGACGTCGGGCTCGCTCGACAATGGTGGCGAGACCGTATCGATTTCAAATGCGACGCCGATCATCGTCGACACGGTTTCCTACGACGACGTAGCGCCCTGGCCGACAGCTCCGGACGGCAACGGCAAGTCGCTCGAACTGATTTCTCCGACGCTCGACAACAGTCTCGCGGCGTCGTGGGCAGCGTCGACGGGTAACAACGGAACGCCTGGCGCCCAGAACAGCGTCTTTGTTTCGGCACCGGTGATCGTCGCGCGCACACCGATTCCGCAGACAATGGTGCCGACTCTGACGAGCATTTCTGTGACCTTTGATCGCGTCGTTACAGGAGTCGCGGCTAACAAGGTAACAGTGAACGGATCACCGGCGACGTCATTCTCCGGCAGTGGTGTCGGCCCTTACAACTTCAGCGGTTTTACCGCTCCGACGCCCGGCTCGGTGACGATCGCCGTTTCGGGGACGGGCATTCTGGATGGCTCGAACGTGCCGTTCGGCGGCGCGGCATGGACAACCGCAGTCGGAACCAACATCGTTATCAACGAGCTTAATTATCACCCCAACGAAGTAGTCTACCCGACACAGGACACCGAGTTCGTCGAGCTATACAACGCCGGCGCGAACAACGTAAGTCTGAGCGGCTGGCAGTTCACAAACGGAATTACCTACACATTCCCCAATGGAACCACGCTGAACGCCGGGGCCTACCTGGTCGTTGCGGTGAATCCAACGGCGCTGCAAGCCGCGACTGGTTATGCGGGCGCGTTGCAGTGGACCTCGGGAAATCTGTCCAATTCCGGTGAAAAAGTCGGGATCGCCGACGCGAGTTTGAATCAGATCGACCTTGTGGACTACGCCGACTCAGGCGTATGGCCGACCGCCGCCGACGGTGACGGCCCGTCGCTCGAGCTGCGCAATCCGGGCTATCCGAACGAATACGGCGCGGCATGGGGCGCGTCCGTTCCCAACAACGGCACGCCCGGGGCACAGAACAGCATCTATCAGGCCTCGCTCGGCCCGATCATTTTTGGGACCAAGCATCTTCCGATCATTCCGGCCGCGAATCAGGCCATCTCGATTACGGCCACGGTCGTGGATGATTCGCCCAGCCCAACCGTAACGCTCTACTACCGGCAGGATCAGGATCCGACCATCGCGTATTCATCCGTCGTCATGTTGGACGACGGGGCCCACGGCGACGGCGCCGCGGGAGATAAGGTATACGGCGCGACAGTTCCCGGACTGGCAGACGGCCAGCGTCTGGACTTCACGATTCGCGCTGACGACGGCACAAACGTTTCGGCGGCGCCTGCGGGAAATAACACGCTGACGGCGGGGCAGTACCCGACGCAGACCTATCTGTGTAAGTTCTCCAGTGCCGCCTTGCCGAGCGATTTTCCGTCCTATCACCTGATTACAACGCAGCGCGTTCGAAACCTTCAGACGCCGGCCATTGAGGACGAGTTTGACGGAACGTTTGTGCGTTGCGATACGGCTGGAAACTGCGAGAACTTCTACAACATCGGCGAGCACTATCGCGGATCGAGCAGTCTCAATCAGCTTCCGCACTCTTATCGAATCGATTTTTCGGATACCAAGGCGCTCGATTCAGAGCTGGGTTACAAAGTCACCAAGCTGAATCTGCTGTCGCAATCCATCCACAAGCAGTACCTCGGAATGCAATTCTTCCGGGAGGCGTTCGGCGGACAGATTCCGACTCCGCGCAGTCAGTTCGTTCGATTCAACACGAATCCGCTCAGTCAGGGCGGCGTTCAGGACTACGTTTATCACGATGTCGAAGTCCTCGATGGATCTTTCATCGAATCGCAGAAGGGCGATTTCACACCGCTCCGTTTCCCGGATCGATGCAGCACGAGCTCGGCTGTGTGTAACGGAACGCCGGACTGTCCGGTGGGCCAGACCTGCGTTGCAACCGACGACGGCAACCTCTACCGCGGAAGAAACGACGGGGCGCGGCTCAATTACAAGGGACCGGATAAGAACTCCTACCGCACAGATGCCAATGGCACGAACGGCTACCAGAAATACACCAACGAAACCGAGGACAACTGGGTCGACCTGATCGCGCTCAGTTTCGCACTCGATCCGTCGACAACACCGGACGCGAGCTACGAGTCATCCCTCAATCCGATCATCGATGAAGACGAATGGGCAAAGTGGTTTGCGATCCACATGCTGCTGGTCAATGAGGAAGGTGGCATCTATCGCGACACCGGCGACGACTACTTCCTGTACTTCCAGCGCTCCACCTCGCCCGGCGGCTACAACGCCAAGCTCCTTCCGTGGGACATGGATTCGACCCTGGGCGGTGGATACGACACGTACGACCAGGAGTCGATCTGGCGCACAACGGTTGTGTGTCCGCAACGCTTCATTCGCTCAAACATGTACGCCGGCCGTTTCGTGAAGGCCATCTGCGACATGATGGGGAACGAATTCCTGCAGGCGACGATGAATGCCAAGATCGACGCGCTGCCGACGGCAGTTGCTGACGCGGCAAGGAAGACTCAGCTGAAGAACTGGGTCACGGCACGGCGCGCATTCGTTCAGAATGAGATCAAGACTCAGCTGACCATCGCAAACCTGCCGGCCAGCCCCTACACGAATGCCAATCCGGTCATCTCTCTCAATGGTCAGCTCAATCAGTGCGGGACGCGCTATGTGAAGGTCAACGGGCAGGATGCCGACGGCTACAGCGTCTATCTCGCCAGTTGGAACAAGCAGATCACGCTGACGCCGGGCTTGAACCACATCACCGTGCAGTGTCTCGATTACACCAACACCGAGATCAGCCGCGTCGACGCGACCGTGCTCTACGATCCGCCGGATTCGACACCGGGCATTCGCCTGACCATGCCGCAGCGGATGGTCAACACGAAGACGCTCACCCTGAAGGCGGAGTTGCTCGATTCCAGCGGCAACATCGACTGGCGCGTGTGGAACACGCTGGGCACTGTCTCAGCGACGCGCGTGTCCAATGGACAAGCTGTTCCGTTGACTGTGACGGTATTCGAGCGTCATACGGCAGGGGCCGGCGCCGGCGGTCCGCCGACAACCGATTCGATCCGCCTATACAACGGCGTTGGCAGCGTCTCGCTGACGCTGAACAACGGTGCGAGCGTCCCGGCCGGGGACCTCATCATCACGGTTAATGCAAACAGCAAATCGGCGTCCAGACTTGTGACGGTCGTAGATGCCGCCGCTCCCGGAACCTTCCAGGATCTGTCTGGCGCCCTCTCGGGCGGCAATCTGATTTGGGAGCCGGCTGACGGCGTCATCCACTTGACCGGTCACGTCAATGTTCCGCCCGGGCAAACGCTGACGATCATGCCCGGAACGCTGATCATGGTGGACTCGGGGCCCGATGGCGACGGCAACCGCATCGACTCAAACACCAGCACCATCAATGCGCAGGGTACGCGCACAAACCCAATCTACTTCTTCCCGACAAACGGGCCGCCCGCCATGGTTCTGCCGCAGACAGGCAGCGAGGGCAGCGGCAACGGCCACAACAATCCGGCCTGCTGGGGTGGATTTGATTTGATCGGCGCCGGATCGATGACGTGGTCCTACGTCTTCATGACCGGAACGGGCAACGGCGTCGTTTCGGGTCACCCGCGGCCGACGGTCATCCGGCTCGCGAATAATTATGCATTTACCGCGTCGGACTCGGTTCTTTGCGATTCGCCCGGCAAGATCATCTACGGCAACGGCAACGGCGTGTACACGATTCAGCGCTGTCTCTTCGCCCGTTGCGGTATCGGTGGCGAGTGGATCGGTTCCGGCTACACCCTGACGGTGGACGACACTTGGATGACGCGTATCGGCCGTGCGCCGATCAACGCATCCAACCGCCTCGATGGCGACATCCTGCATATCGATCAGCCGTCGAATGCCCGCGTGCGGCGATGTATTCTGACCGACGGTGGCGACGACATTATCGATCACAGCAGCGCCGCCACGCCGATCGTCGAAAACTCGATTCTTTACGACGCCAACGACAAGACGGTCAGCATCGGCGGCGGTGGTTCGATCACGATGACGAACTGTCTCGTGTTCGAGGTTCCGGGAGGAATCCGCTGCGCCGGCGTGCCGGCCTATCTGACGCACGTCACGCTCGGGCCAAACACCAACGTGAACGGGCAAGACACGGTCAATTCCGTCATGCAGCAGTGCATCTTCTGGCCGCTGGGTTCACCCACCTGCGCATCGGGCCAGATGAATTACTGCGACACCGCAAACGCCGCGAACCTTGGGTGCGGTACGGGCAATATTTCGGCCAATCCGAATTACGTGGATTCGAACTTTAGTCCGCCCGGCGATGTATTCGTCAATTTCGGGTTGCAGGCCGGTTCGCCCGCTCTCACCGCGGGCCCGAGCGGCAACCAGATCGGCTGGCTCGGGTTCCCGAATCCGTCCGGTTGTGTCAACAACTCGGATTGCAACGACAGCAATCCTTGCACCACCGACACTTGCTCGAACGGCACCTGCAGCAACACCCCGATCGCGAACTGCTGCCAGGGCGCGGGAGATTGCAACGACGGCGACCCCTGCACCGATGACGCCTGTTCGAACAACGTCTGTACGCACACGCCGGCCAACTGCAGCGACGGCAACGCTTGCACGACCGATTCGTGCTCGCCCGGCGTCGGTTGCCAGCACGTCGCGGTGAATTGCGACGACAACAATGCCTGCACGATCGACAGTTGCGACTCGGTCAACGGCTGCCAGCATACGCCGGTCGGCTGTCCGCAAGGTCAGTCCTGCAATCCCGCCAACGGCCAGTGCCAGACGGGACCGGTCACGGTGACATTCCAAAATGGATTCAACAGCTACACCGGCACGGTCGACACCTACATCGACACGGCTTTGGGCTCGCAGGCCACTGTGTCGCCGGTCGTCGTCGATAGCAGTCCGGAAGAGCAGGTGCTCCTGCGGTTCGACAACATTTTCGGATCCGGCGCCGGTCAGATTCCGGCCGGGTCAACGATTTCGTCAGCGACTCTGACCATCTGGTCCGGGCCGAATACCAACGACGAAAGCGCCAATGCAGTCAACTTCCACCGTCTGCTCCATACCTGGAGCGACACCAGCGTCTGGGCCGCGTACGGCGCTTCGCCATGGAATGCCTCGGGCGGAATCCAGAACGACGGCGTGGATGCAGTCATCGCGCAGGCCGGCACCACGACGATCACCACGGTCGCCACGTCGGCCAATATCGACGTGACGTCGAGTCTCCAGGCCTGGGTGTCGAGTCCGACCAGTAACTTCGGTTGGGCGATTCTGCCGACCGGAACCGATGGGCTCCGGCTCGAATCCGCGGAATCCACCACATCGAGCAACTCGCGCCGGCCGAAGCTGTCGGTAACGTACGTGCCGCCGACATCAACCTGCACGACCGCGGCGGACTGCAACGACAACGACGCCTGCACGACCGACGCGTGCAACGCCGGCTCGTGTTCGCACACGCCGATCACCTGCAACGACAACAACGCCTGCACGACCGATTCATGCAGCCCGGCATCGGGTTGCGTCTTTTCGCCCGTCGCGAACGGCACGGCCTGCAGCGACGGCAATGCCTGCAACGGGGCCGAGTCATGCCAGGGCGGCAACTGCACCCCGGGCACTCCGCTCAATTGCGACGACGGCCTGGCCTGCACGGTCGACAGTTGCAATTCGGGCAGCGGTTGCGTCCATACCGACAACTGTCCGTCCGGCAGCCTCTGTAATCACAGCACCGGCAATTGCGATCAGCCGCCGGCCTTACCGATCGCCAACGGAGCCACCTGGAAGTACCTCAAGGGTACGGCCGAGCCGGCCCCCGGCGACCTGACCTCGTGGACGCACGTCGGCTATGACGACTCGTCGTGGTCGAGCGGTGCCAGCGGTTTCGGCTACGGCGACAACGATGACGCAACGGTATTGAGCGACATGCAAAATACCTACGCCAGCGTTTACATTCGCAAGACCTTTACGGTCGCCAATCCCGCTGTGGTGACGCAGCTGACGCTGACCGTCGACTACGACGATGCGTACATCGCCTATATCAACGGTGTCGAAGTCACCCGCAGCGCAAGCATGGGCGGTACGGCCGGCACACCGACGGCGTTCAACGCCTTGGCTCCGACCGGACACGAGGCATCGGGCGGCGACGCGGGATCGAGTCCGCAACCGCCCGAAGTGACCCATCCGTCGCCGAGCGTACTGGTGGCAGGCGTCAACGTGATCGCCATCCACGGACACAATCAGACGCTCGCAAGCAGCGACTTCTCGCTCATCCCATCGCTGACGGCTACCGTCGGCGGCTGCGTCAACGCGTCCGACTGCAACGACAACAACGCCTGCACGACCGACGCCTGCAACGCCGGTTCGTGTACGCATACGCCGATCACGTGCAACGACAATAATTCGTGCACGACCGACACCTGCAACCCGGCATCGGGCTGCGTTTACACGCCGGTGACGGATGGCACGGCGTGCGCCGACGGCAACGCCTGCAACGGCGCCGAGACTTGTCAGTCAGGCAATTGCTCGCCGGGTACGCCGCTCAATTGCGACGACGGCGACCCGTGCACCACCGACACATGCGACGGGCAGAACGGCTGCCAGCACGCTCCGATTCCGGGCTGCTGCCACAACGCCGGCGAGTGCAACGACAACAGCGCCTGCACCACCGACAGTTGCGTGAATAACGTCTGCCAGCACGACCCGGTCAGTTGCGATGACGGCATCGCCTGTACGACCGATTCGTGCGACTCGGTGAATGGTTGCCAGCATGCGAACACCTGCGCTCCGACGGTTGTCGCGATGGGTTCGCGCTATCTGGCGATCACGCCGCCGCCCGGCATTCCGTCGGTGGCATTGCGGATCGAGTCACCGTCCATGTCGTGCATGCCGATGTACGTGGACGCCAATGGCCATCTCTCGCCAACGCCGGTCTTCCGGTCGTCGGCGGCGTGGGGCACGGTACACGTTGGCGATCGCGCCATCGTCCCGTCGACCCCCTACGACGTGCGAGCCGACGTTCGCACGCAATCCGATCCTGTAAACCTCTCAGGCACGGCCACCGCGTCCACCTGGGCGTGGGGCGACGCCAACAACGCCGGCGGAGTCGATGTCTTTGACATCGTCTGCGTCCTCGATGGCTTCCAGTCCACGTTCGGCGGCTGCTCGATCTACGGCGACGACCTTCGCGGGAACGTTCCCGATCAGGGCGTCGATGTGTTCGACATTGTCGCCGTGCTCGATGCCTTCCAGGGCACGCCGTATCCCGATTCGACTCCGTGCGGATCGAGTCTGCTCCTCGCGCCTCCGGCCGCGACGACTCCGGCTGTGATCACGCTGACGCCGCGAACGCGCAGTGTTGCCCCCGGCGGATCGGTCGTGGTGGATATGTTCGTGAGCGGAGCTCCGATGCTGCGGGCCTATCAGCTCGCCGCAGACGTCCGCGGCGGGTTGACTGTCGAGGCCATCAGTGTCGACGCGGCTCGCGCCGACAACGCCTTCGCCAACGCCGACGCGCGCAGCGCGTTCGACACGTCGCGGGCTCGCATGGCCAACGCCCTGACCCAGGGTTGGAGCGATTGTTCCAATAGGCACTATCTAGGCACGATGACGCTGCGGGCCACCGGCGATGCCACCGGCACGCTCAGCATCGGGCTCAAGTCCGCTGGGCAAACGATTCTCATCGACGCTGACCACGCGGCCGCCGCGTTCACGGTGACCGGAGCGAAGGTCTCCGTGATCCGAACCGTCGGCATCAGTGGAGCCGGTGTTCAGCCGGGCTGATGCGGCTTGCGAAAGAGGGTTTAGAGTTGCAAAGGGGAAGAAGCACAATCTGGTGGGTGGTATCGGCCGCGTCGGCGTTGAGCTGGTGCGCGCTGGCCTCCGCCCATCCCGGCATTCATCACGACATCGAGCGTGTCTCGGCCTCCCTTCAGAAAGAGCCGGGCAACGCCGAATTGTTGATGGAGCGCGGCTACTACTACCGGCTCGCCGGCCAGCTCAAGGAGTCACTGGCCGACCTCGACCAGGCCGAGAAACTCGCCCCGAGCAATCTCGATATTGTGGGCCAGCGCGGCATGACATTGGCCGCGATCGGCCGCGGCGAGGATGCCGAGGCCGAGTTGACCCGTTTCATCAATTCCGGACGCGGCAGTGCTGCCGTCCTTGCCGATCGTGCCCGCATTCGCGCCAAGTCCGGGCGCGCGGATGCCGCCATCGAAGACTACTCGGCGGCCCTGAAACTCGGACCCGACGTGGATCTCTATATCGAGCGCTGCTCGGTTCAGGAGATCGAAGGCCGATTGAGCCACGCCGCTGCCGGACTTCGCGAGGGAATCAATGAGCTTGGTGGGGCGATCGTTCTGCGCGAGCGATTGGTCGAAATCGAAGTTCGCCGGAAGAGGTACGACGCCGCACTGAAGGTCATCGATGACCAGCTTGCGGTCGCTCCGGTGAAATCAGAATGGTATCTGCGGCGAGGCAACGTGCTGGCAGCGGCCGGTCGCGATGCCGATGCCCGCGCCGATTGGAAGCGCGCGTTGGACGAGGCAAATCGCGTACTCGAGACGCGGCCGACGGCGACGCATCTGATTTCGCGGGCCCGCGCCAACCTCGCGTTGGGCTACTCACAACAGGCATTGTCGGATGCCCGGCTGGCGGTGCAGCGCTCACCACGCTTCGCCGAAGCGCGGGCATTATTGGAACAGATTGAATCGAAGACGTCGGGGGCAACGTTTTCCCATACGGGGACGGAAGGATTGAAGAATGACAGCCGGTAATTTCGGTTGGGATTTGAAGCGGTTGTTGGCGTTGGCGTGTGGCGTCGTCCTTGCGACGACTTTCAGCGTCGCGTCGGCAGTGACGGTGACGTTCCAGCAGGGCGTTAGTGGATATACCGGCGCAGTCGATACCTATGTCGATGCCGGATTCCCCACGACCAATAACGCTGCGGCTGTATTGTTGACGACGGACTTTCCTCCGCCGACGACCGACGAGCGCCAGATACTGATCCGCTTCGACAACATCTTCGGCAACGGCGCTGGACAGATTCCCGCCGGCGCGACCATCAATTCGGCCACGCTGACGGTCAACGTCTCCAACTCAATTGCCGTCGTGACCAATATCAATCACATGAAGCAGACCTGGGCCGACACGATCACCTGGAATGCCCTCGGTGCGTCGCCGTGGAACGGCACGGCCGGTGTCCAGGCCGACGATGTCGAGGCCGTCTCAACGGCCGCGGCGTCCCCAGCGAGCGTGGGAACCGGATCGCAGGCCATCACCGTGACTTCAAGTCTTCAGACTTGGTCAGCCGCGCCTGCCACCAACTTCGGTTGGGTCCTCCGCTCCACGGGCGCCGACTCATTGGCTTTCGATTCGTCCGAAGTCACCACAGCCGCCAACCGGCCAAAGCTCACCGTGACGTATAACGAGGGTGGCGGCGGTTCAGCAACGCTGTTGCGCCAGCCCTACCTCCAGCTCGGAACACCGACGTCCATGACCGTTTGCTGGCGAACCGACGTCGCCACCGACAGTCGCGTGCAATACGGAACCGTCCAGGGAACGCTCGACCAGACCGCGACCAGCGGCACGACCGCGACCGATCACTTCGTGACGATCAACGGCCTGACCGCCGGAACGAAATATTTCTATAACGTCGGTTCGACGACCACCGTCCACGGTGGTGGAACGGCCAATCACTACTTCAAGACTTCGCCGACGCCCGGCAGCACCGGCGCCATGCGAATCTGGGTGGTCGGCGACAGCGGCACCGGTTCGTCAATCCAGTCTAACGTGATGAACGCGATGCTGACCGTGGCCGGAGCGAGTCCTCCGGACTTCGCTCTACATGTCGGCGACATCGCCTACAACAGCGGTACGGACGCGGAATTCACGAGCAATCATTTCACGCCATTCGCGAACGTGCTTCGCAACACCGTCATGTGGCCGTCGCTTGGCAACCACGAAGCGGCGTCGGTCAATACGGCGGCGCAGTCCGGTCCCTACTATTCGGCCCACGTTCTTCCGACAGCGGCCCAGGCGGGCGGCGTCGCATCCGGCACCGAGGCGTACTACTCCTTCGACTACGGCAACGCTCACTTTATCTGCCTCGATTCGCAGGACAGCAGCCGCGCATCCGGCGGTCCAATGCTGACCTGGCTCGCCAACGACCTGGCCGCGACTACGCAGCAGTGGTTGATTGCTTACTGGCATCACCCGCCTTATTCGAAGGGCTCGCACAACTCAGATAGCTACGGCGATTCCGAAGGCCGACTTGTGGACATGCGCGAAACCGTGCTGCCCATTCTCGAGGCCGCCGGTGTCGACCTCGTCTTGTCCGGCCACTCGCACTCGTACGAGCGGTCCTATCTCATCGACCGAGCCTATGGATTCGGCTCGGCCCCCGATCGACCGACTCCGAGCTTCGCGACCCTTAACGGTCAGGGGAGAATTCTCGATAGCGGAAACGGACGGCCGGCTCCGGGCGGAACCGGTGAATATCACAAAACAAGCGGATTGCATCCGCATGAAGGCGCCGTTTACGTCGTCGCCGGCCACGGGGCCCAGGGCGGCAGCGGGTCGCTCAATCACCCGGTCATGTACTACTCGGAAGTCGACCACGGGTCGTGCATCGTGGACATTAACGGCGCCGAGCTGACGCTTCGTAATGTCCGTGACACCGGCACGGTTTCGGACACTTTCAAGATCCTCAAGGGCCAGGTTCCGCCGCGAATCACGGCCGTAACGCCGACACGCGACTCAACGCTGAGTCTGCTGTCGTCCGTCGCCGTAACGTTCTCGCGGCCGGTCTCAGGCGTTTCGCCGGACGATCTGACCGTGAACAACTCGCCCGCGACAAACGTTTCCGGATCGGGAGCAGGGCCCTACACGTTCACGGGATACGCCACTCCGAGCACCGGCGTGGTCAACGTCGTCGTCGCAACCGGCGGCATTCAGGACACCGGCGCGCCCAATCTGGCGTTTGACGGCGATTCGTGGACTTACACCATCGATACCAACGCGCCCGTCGTCACGGGCGTATCGCCGCCGCGGAACGGAACCGTCAGCCAATTGAGCAACGTCAGCGTCACCTTCAGTAAGCCGGTGATGGGCGTCGTTGCGAGCAACATGACCGTCGGCGGATCGCCGGCCACGACCCTTTCGGGCGTAGCGGGCACGGCTGGTCCGTACATCTTCTCCGGGTATACAACGCCGACCGAAGGCGCCGTGAGCGTGGTCTTGGCGGCCGGGGCGATCGTCGAAGTGAACGGGCTGGGCTTGCACTTCGTCGGCGACAGTTGGAGCTACACGCTCAAGGCGCAGCTCGTCATTAACGAGTTCCTCGCCTCAAACAACTCCGTGAACTCCGATCCGGCCGATGGCAGCTTCGACGACTGGCTCGAAATCTACAATCCGGGCTCGCAGGCCGTGAATATGGCCGGCATGTTCCTGACGGACGATCTCGACTTCCCGACGCAGTATCAGATTCCCGCGGGCGTCACGATCCCGGCCGGTGGCTACCTGGTCTTCTGGTGCGACACGACGCCGGGCCAGGGTCCGCTGCATACAAACTTCAACATCTCGCGCACCGGCGAGGACCTGGGCCTTTTCGACACGATTGCGAACGGCAACCAGATGCTCGACGGATTCACGTTCCCGACCCAGACGACCGACGTCACTTCGGGGCGCTTCCCGAACGGCACCGGTCCGATCGGAGTCCTTGCGTCGCCGACGCCGGGCGCGACCAATGGCGGTCCGCCGCCGGCCGCCGGTCCGCTGCCCATCGTGGCGGGCAACGCGTGGAAATACTTCAAGGGCACGGTCGCGCCGCCGACCGAGTGGCGCACGACCGGATTCGACGACAGCAGTTGGGCCTCTGGAAACAGCGGCTTTGGTTATGGCGACAACGATGACGCCACCGTCCTGAGCGACATGATCAACAGCTACACGAGCGTCTATGTTCGCAGGACGTTCAGCATCGCCAACCCCGCGACCATCACCGGCCTGACGTTGACCGTCGACTATGACGACGCGTTCGTCGCGTACCTGAACGGCGTGGAAGTCGCGCGCAGTGCAAGCATGGGCGGAACCGTCGGTGTTCAACCGGCGTTCAATGCCACGGCCGCTTCCGGGCACGAGTGTTCCGTCGGCGATTCAACTCCTCAGCCGGCCGATGTGATCAACATCAATTCCTTTATCTCGCAGCTTCAGGCCGGGACCAATGTCCTCGCGATTATTGGATTCAACCAGACGATCGGCAGCAGCGACCTGTCGCTGATTCCGTCGCTGTCGGCATCGAGCGTGCAGTGCACCGGCGCCGGCGACTGCAACGACAACAATCCTTGCACGGTCGATTCGTGCAGCTCGGGCTCCTGCGTTCACACGCCGGTGAGCTGTCCGGGCGGGCAGACCTGCAACTCATCCAACGGCCAGTGCGAATCGACGCCCGTAACCGTCACGTTCCAGCAGGGCGTCAGCGGCTACACCGGCGAAGTCGATACCTATCTGGACGCCGGCGCCCCGACAACCAGTCATGCCACGACGACGCCGTTGATCGTCGACCTGGCTCCAAACGTCAACCAGATTCTTCTGCGGTTCGACAATATCTTCGGAAACGGCGCCGGACAAATCCCGGCTGGCGCGACAATTCAGTCGGCCACTCTGACGATCGACATTACCAATGCGAGCGCGGCAGGCGCCGGTCTGTATCGCATGACGCAATCGTGGAACGATACTGACACCTGGAACACGTTCAGCACCGGCGGCAACGGCATCCAGGCGGGGACCGAGTGCCTCGCATCGGCCGACGTTTCAAGTCTGCTGAACGCGACTGGTACGCACACGATCACCGTGACGAACAGCTTGCAGGCATGGCTGGCCAATCCAGCAACCAACCACGGTTGGGCCTGGCTGCCACCGGCCGTTGACGATTCTTGGCAGTTCGATTCGGCCGAAGGCGCAACTGCTTCATTGCGACCCAAGCTCAGCGTCACCTACGTTCCAGCCGCGGGTTGCACGACCAACGCTCAGTGCGACGACGGCAATCCCTGCACGACCGACACGTGCAACAGCGGTACGTGCTCGCATACGAATAACAATGACTCCTGCAACGACGGCAACCTCTGCACGAACGGCGACGTCTGCTCAGGCGGCGCTTGCGCCGGCACGCCGGTAAGCTGCCCGCCGGGCCAGACCTGCAACGGCACCAACGGCTTGTGCGAAACTGCTCCCCAGACGGTCTCGTTCCAGGACGGTTTCAATAGTTATTCCGGCACGGTCGACACTTACATCGAGTCAGCCACGCCGACGACTGCTCTGGGAACCGTGGATCCGATCAAGTGGGATTCATCGGACGGCTCGCCGGCCGGCCCGGTTTACCTCTTACTCAGGTTTGACAATATTTTCGGCGCTGGTGCGGGCCAGGTCCCGCCCGGTTCGACGATTCAAACTGCGACGCTTCAGTACACAGTCGGCGGCGACGCCAATGCGATTGGCGACGACGGCGACCTGCGTGAGGCGCTGACCACGTGGAGTGAGAGCGAGACCTACAACAGCTTCGGCGGTGACGCGGGCGTTCAGTCCGATGAATACAGCGGATCGAGTCTCGCGACGATGGCCGGAGGGACGCTTGGATCGCATTCCGTCAGCGTCCTGAGCAGTCTGCAGGCCTGGAGCGCCGCGCCGGCAAACAATCATGGCTGGATCGTACTGCCCACCAACACGAACGGCGTTCAGGTACGGTCGCGCGAATACGCGACCACCCCGAGCGAGCGGCCCAAGCTGACGGTGACCTTCATCGCCGGCTGCCAAAATGCGAGCGACTGCAACGATAACAACGCCTGCACGACCGATGCCTGCAATGCTGGATCGTGCGTCAATACGCCCGTCAGTTGCGACGATGGCAATCCCTGTACGGTCGATGCCTGCGACTCGGTCAACGGTTGCTCGCATACCCCGATCGTCTGCAACGACACCAACCCCTGCACGACGGATACCTGCGTGGGCGGCTCGTGCCAGTTCACGCCGGTAGCCAACGGCACAGGTTGCAGCGACGGTAACGCCTGCAATGGCGCCGAGACGTGCCAGGCCGGCGCCTGCACGCCCGGTACGCCGCCGAACTGCAACGACAACAATCCTTGCACGATCGATTCGTGCGACAACATCAACGGCTGCCAGCATGTGGCCATCGCCAATGGCACGCCGTGTCCTAATGGAACGGTGTGCGACGGCGCTGAGACCTGCCAGAACGGTGTCCCAACGGCCGGCACGGCACTGACCTGCGACGACGGCCTGTTCTGCAATGGCGCCGAAAGCTGCAACGCTGGCACTGGCTGCCAGCCGGGTACGCCGCCGTGCTCCGGTCTGCAGCAGTGTGACGAGGCCATTGATCAGTGCCGCAATCCGCGGATATCGTGCCAGCTTTCGTCCTCTACGGCCGACGCCGGCACCACTGTCACGATGACGGTCTTCCTCGAAGACGTTCGCAATGTCCGCGGATACCAGACGCGTATCGCGATCACACCCACCTCGGGCTCCGGCACCGTCAGTGTCAATTGTCCGGGTGGAGTGTCCATCAACGAGTCGCGTCCGGATTATGTCTTCGCCGGACTTGGCACGACGTTCCCGGTCACGAACTGTGCCCAGCGCCGGGCGGCGTCCGCTCTGCTCAGTGGCTCGGCCACCGTCAACTCGCCGAAATACCTGGCGACTTACGTCCTGACCGTCTCGAACGACGCCGCCGCCGGCAGCACGTTCGACGTATCGATCATGGCCACACCGGACTCGGCTCTAACCGATGCAAGCAACCAGCCGATTCCGTTTACCGTTTCCTCGCCCTGCACGCTGTCGGTCGCCTCGGGCAAGATCGGCTCTGTCACCGTCAACCTGACGATTCCAGGATTGACCGGCGGCCCGTCGGTCTCGAACGGCCAGACCGTGGCGCAGCGATCGGTTGAGTTCCTGTTCACCAGCTGCTCCGGCGGCATGGACGCCCGCTCGGTGCCCGTGACGTTCACGCGACAGGGTGGAAATGGTGTCGGACAGGCCGTGCTCAATAGCATCGACACGCAGGCCACCTGGCTGGCCGTTCGCGAAGGACATTCCTTGCGGAAACGCGTACCGATCGATCTGACCGGCGACCATCTCGACACGGCCAACATTACGCTGACGATGGGCGACTTCCAGACGTCCGGCGTCCCGCAGGATGGCATGGTCGACATCACCGACTTCGCGATTCTCGCGGCCCGCTTCAACACGGCCGTCTCGGATTGCATGGTTGCCGATCCGTCCCCGCAGAACTGTTCGCTCGGAGCCGACGTGACCGGCGACGGTCTGCAGGACACCCCGGACTTCACCGCCGTGCAGATCAATTTCTTCGCGGTCGGCGATTCGATCGACGGCTGCCCGCCGCCACTCACCGATGGACGCAAGCCGACCAAGCCGGTGACGGGACCGATCACCAAGGCGCCGGCCGTCCCCGCGGCGGGCTTGCGCAGTCGCGTCCGCGTAGCAGACCTGCGAATGGTTCCGGGTGTCATGAGTGTCGACGTCAATCGTGATTCGGTCATCGACGCGGCCGACGTTCGACTCTTCGCACAACAGCACGGATTGACGCTCCTGCCCGAGTTCGAGCAGAAGCTGAATCAATTGCCGACATCGGGTGCACTGGCGCCCGCCGCCGGACAGTAAATGGGAATTGGGACGAATATACAGTCGAAGGAAAAGGAGAATTAGATGCCGGGGCGCTCGCACACTATCGCAAAACTCACTGCACTACTCTGCCTCGGCAGCGCAGGGTCGCTGCTCGCGGCAACAGGTGAAATTCGCGTTCGCACCGGCAACGAGCCGGCGGCGGCCTGTCTGGCCTCGCCCAACTCCATAGGCGTGTCGATCCAGGTCGCCTCGCTCAGCGACGCGGTTAACGGCGCCCAGGCGCGAATCAGCTACAACACGTCGCTTCTGACATTGAACATTGGCAGCTCGACGGCCGCGCCGGGCTGGACCATAGTCGCCCTGACTGATGCTTCCGGGCTTGTAACCTGCGCTGCCATCAACAATGGCGGCTCTGTCGGCCCAGGCGCCGGACCATTCACGGTCGCCAACCTCGTCTTTTCCGCAACAGCCGCGCAGGGCAGCAGCTCAATTGCGTTCCAGCCGGATGACGGCCTTTTTGTAACAAAGCTCACCACGGCCGGGAATGATCCGACCACCATCAGTGGCGCCAATCTTACCAAGTCGCCTTCCGGCCTGATCGTGGTCAACTCGCCCACTGCAACAGCATCCAGCAACAGCCCGGTCTGCAGCGGCGCGACCCTCAGTCTCACCGGCGGCCCCAATGGCATGTCTGGCTACAGCTGGTCCGGTCCGAACAGCTTCTCGTCGATCATGCAGAGCCCGAGCATCAGCAACGTCACGCCTGCCGCAGCCGGCACCTACACGCTGACGGTGACCGACTCGAACGGTTGCCAGAAGACAGCCCAGACGACGGTGACGATCAACACCAGCCCGACAGCGACTGCCTCCAGCAACAGCCCGCTCTGCGCCGGCGGAACGCTGAACCTGCTCGGCGGACCGGGCGGCATGACCAGCTACAGCTGGACCGGCCCGAACAGCTTCACCTCGATTGCGCAGAACCCGACCATCACGAATGCTACTGGTGCGGCCTCGGGTACCTACACCCTGACCGTCACCGACTCGAACGGCTGTCAGGGCACTGCCCAGACATCCGTCACGATCAATCCAAATCCGACCGCCACCGCATCCAGCAACAGTCCGGTTTGCGCCGGCGGAACGCTGAACCTGCTGGGCGGACCAGGCGGCATGACCGGCTACAGTTGGACCGGCCCTAACAGCTTCGCTTCAAGCGACCGGAATCCGAGTATCCCCGCTGTGACTGGAGCGGCGTCCGGCACCTACACCCTGACCGTGACCGACTCCAACGGTTGCCAGGGCACTGCCCAAACTTCAGTCACGATCAACTCCAATCCGACTGCGACCGCATCCAGCAATAGTCCGGTTTGCACCGGCGGAACGCTGAATCTCATTGGTGGTCCGGGCGGCATGACCAGCTACAGTTGGACCGGCCCGAATAGCTTTACATCCATCTCGCAGAGTCCGAGCATCTCAAACGTTTCTGCCGCAGCGGCGGGAACGTACACCCTCACCGTGACCGATTCGAACGGCTGCCAGGGTTCGGCCCAGACGTCGGTTTCGACCGTCGCGGCCGCGACGGCGAATGCCGGCCCGGATCAGTCGAGCTGCGGTGCCGCGGCGGTGACGCTGGCCGGTTCGGCGACCAACGCCGCGGGCGTGGCCTGGTCGGGCGGAACAGGTTCGTTCAATCCGAGCAACACGACGCTAAATCCCCAGTACACGCCCAGCCCGGCCGAAGTAACGGCCGGTACGGTCACGCTGACGCTCACGGCGACGGGCAACAGCCCGTGCGGCAATGCCGTGGATTCAATGACCATCACAATCGTCGGGGCGCCAACAGCCAACGCCGGCCCGGATCAGTCGAGCTGCGGCGCTGCTGCGGTGACGCTGGCCGGCTCGGCAACCAACGCCGCGAGCGTGGCTTGGTCGGGTGGAACCGGAACCTTCACTCCGAACAACACAACGCTGAATGCTCAATACACACCGAGTGCAGCCGAAGTAACGGCCGGCACGGTGACATTGACGCTGACGGCCACGGGTAACAGCCCGTGCGGCAATGCGGCCGATTCGATGACGATTACGATCGTCGCCGTCGCGACGGCGAACGCCGGCCCGGATCAGTCGAGCTGTGGCGCTGCCGCGGTGACGCTGGCCGGCTCGGCAACCAACGCCGCGAGCGTGGCCTGGTCAGGCGGAGCAGGTTCGTTCAATCCCAACAATACAACGCTGAATGCTCAGTACACACCCAGCGCAGCCGAAGTGACGGCTGGCACAGTGACGCTGACACTGACCGCGACGGGCAACAGCCCGTGCGGCAACGCGGTTGACTCGATGACGATTACGATCGTCGCCGCCGCGACATCCAACGCCGGCCCTGATCAATCGAGCTGCGGCGCTGCCGCGGTGACGCTGGCCGGTTCGGCGACCAATGCCGCAGGTGTGGCCTGGTCAGGCGGAGCGGGTTCATTCAATCCCAACAACACAACACTGAATGCTCAATACACACCCAGTGCAGCCGAAGTAACGGCCGGCACGGTGACGCTGACGTTGACCGCCACCGGCAACAGCCCGTGCGGCAATGCAGTTGATTCAATGACGATCACGATCCAGGGCGTCCCGACCGTAAATGCCGGCACCGACCAGTCGGTTTGTGCAGGCAACTCGGTGACGCTGGCCGGCTCGGCCAGTAACGCCACCGGCGTGGCCTGGTCAGGCGGAGCGGGAACCTTCAATCCGAACAACACGACGTTGAACGCTCAGTACACGCCGAGCCCGGCTGAAGTGACGGCCGGCACGGTCACGCTGACGCTCAGCGGCAACGCGATCTCGCCCTGCTCAGGCAGCGCGTCGGATCAATTAACGATCACGATCACGACGACGGCCAGCGCGAAT
This sequence comes from Planctomycetota bacterium, assembly GCA_015654675.1. Lineage (GTDB taxonomy): Bacteria > Planctomycetota > Phycisphaerae > UBA1845 > UTPLA1 > SpSt-539. Next base: position 35,012 of record JAATGM010000047.1, read on the forward strand.
GCCGGTCCCGATCAGAGCATTTGTGCCGGCAGCACAGTGCAACTCGCGGGCACGGCCAGCAATCCGGCCGGAGCGAGCTGGTCCGGCGGTTCGGGGACATTCAATCCGGACAATACGACCCTGAATGCGGTCTATACCCCCAGCCCCGCAGAGGTCGTTGCCGGAACCGTGACGCTGACTCTGACGGTAAGCGCGGTATCACCCTGCACCGGAAGCGCATCCGACCAGATGACGGTCACAATCATCGCGGCTCCGACGGCTAACGCAGGATCCGATCAGTCGAGCTGTGGCGCTGCTGCGGTAACGCTGGCTGGCTCGGCAACCAATGCCGCGAGTGTGGCCTGGTCGGGCGGAACGGGAACCTTCAATCCGAACAACACGACGCTGAATGCTCAGTACACGCCGAGCGCAGCCGAAGTAACGGCTGGCACGGTCACGCTGACGCTGACCGCAACTGGTAATAGTCCCTGCGGCAACGCAGTTGACTCGATGACGATCACAATCGTCGCCGCCGCGGCGGCCAATGCTGGCCCGGATCAGTCGAGCTGCGGCGCCGCCGCGGTAACGCTGGCCGGTTCAGCGACCAATGCCGCAAGCGTGGCCTGGTCGGGCGGAACGGGAACGTTCAATCCAAACAATACGACGCTCAATGCTCAGTACACGCCGAGCGCGGCCGAAGTAACGGCCGGCACAGTGACACTGACACTGACCGCAACGGGCAACAGCCCGTGCGGCAACGCCGCCGACTCGATGACGATCACAATCGTCGCCGCCGCGACGGCGAATGCCGGCCCGGATCAGTCGAGCTGCGGCGCCGCCGCGGTAACGCTGGCCGGTTCAGCGACCAATGCCGCGAGCGTGGCCTGGTCAGGCGGAGCGGGAACCTTCAATCCGAACAACACGACGCTCAATGCTCAGTACACGCCGAGCGCGGCCGAAGTGACGGCTGGAACCGTAACGCTGACGCTGACCGCAACGGGCAACAGCCCCTGCGGCAACGCGGCTGATTCGACGACGATCACGATCGTCGCCGCCGCGACGGCGAATGCCGGCCCGGATCAGTCGAGCTGCGGCGGTGCCGCGGTGACGCTGGCCGGCTCGGCCACGCACATGTCCGGCGTGACCTGGTCAGGCGGAGCGGGAACCTTCAATCCGAACAACACGACGCTCAATGCTCAGTACACGCCGAGCGCGGCCGAAGTAACGGCCGGAACCGTAACGCTGACATTGACCGCCACCGGCAATCCGCCCTGTGGCAATGCAGTTGATTCAATGACGATCACGATCCAGGGCGTCCCGACAGTGAACGCCGGCACCGACCAGTCGGTCTGCGCGGGCAACCCGGTGACGCTGGCCGGCTCGGCCAGCAACGCGACCGGCGTGGCCTGGTCGGGTGGAACGGGAACCTTCAATCCGAACAATACGACGCTGAACGCTCAGTACACACCCAGCCCGACCGAAGTGACGGCCGGCACGGTCACCCTGACGCTCAGCGGCAACGCGATCTCGCCCTGCTCAGGCAGCGCGTCGGACTCGATGACGATCACCATCGTCGCAGCCCCGACGGCCGAAGCCGGTAGCAATCAGACCATCTGCGGCGGCGGCAGCGTAACCCTGGCCGGCTCGACGACGAACGCGGTTAGCGCGAGCTGGTCGGGCGGATCGGGCACTTTCGTTCCGAACGCGTCGGCATTGAATGCCCAGTACACCCCCAGCGCCGCCGAGATCGCCGCCGGCACGGTGACCCTGACGCTCACCGCCACGGGCAACAGCCCCTGTGGCACGGCGGTGGACACGATGACGATTACGATTCAGGCCTGCCTGACGGTGAACATCGATATCCCGGGCCTCATCGGCTCCGCCTCGGAGGGCGGTCATGTAGCCGATCGCAGCGTTGAGTTCGTGCTGACCGCCTGTCCGGCCACGACGGAAACGCGGAATCAGACCGTTTCGTTTACTCGGACCGGTTCAAGCGGCACAGCCCAGATCCAACTGACCAATATCAATCCAACGACCAGTTGGCTCAGCGTCCGCGAAGCTCACACGCTGCGGAAGCTCGCGGCCGTCGATCTTTCAGGCGACGCGAACGACACCGTCAGCGTGAGTCTGAAATCCGGCGATTTCCAGACGTCATCCATCAACCAGGATGGCGTGGTCGATATTGTCGACTTCTCAATTCTCGCCTCGCGCTGGAACACGGTTGTATCGGACTGCGGATCGGGCGATCCGGAGGATTGCTCGCTCGGCGCTGATGCCAACGGCGACGGCATCCAGAATACGGTGGACTTCACCGCGATCCAGATCAATTATTTCCAAACCAGCGACGCCCAGGACAACTGCCCGCCTCCGCTGCACGACAAGCCGGGCGGAACGCGGCCAACCGGGCCGTCGCGACCTATTTCAGTCTCGGGGGGAGTGACTCAGCGCGGAAGGAGTTCCGTGCCGGTCCTGGAGCTCTCAGCATTTGTCAGCCGCGTGGGTCGCGCCGACCTCACGGGCGACGGCGTCGTCGATGCTCGCGATGTGCGGGCATTCGCGCGTGCGAACGGCCTCGTACTCAGGCCGGAATTTGAAGCGAAACTGGGACCGATCGCGACCGATCGGCCGGCGGCCGGAAACTAAAGGGCGAATGACGTGAGAAAACGCATACTCTTTGCGATCGTTTCAATGCTGACCCTGGCCGGTCCCGGCGCCATTTCGGCGCTCGGGCAGGCTCAGATCAGCGGCCAGCTTTCGTCGGCCACCGCCGCCCCGAACGGATCGGCCACCCTGCGCCTGTTCCTGAGCAACGCGTCCAACGTGCGCGCCTACCAGACGCGCATCTCGATCACGCGCACCTCGGGAACCGGTACGGTCAGCGTGACCTGTCCCGGCGGCATCTCGATCGACCAGGCCCGCGCCGACTATCTGTTCCTCGGGCAGTCGGGTCAGTTTCCGGCCATCAACTGTCCGCAGCTCCTGGCCGCCTGCTCGCTGCTCTCGGGCGGCGTGTCGACCGGTGGCGGTCAGAAATACCTCTCCGAATACACACTAAGTGTCTCCAATGACGCGATCTCCGGCAGTACGTTCGAAATGGCCATTCTGGCCGCGCCGGCCTCTGCTTTGATCGATTCGTCGAGCAATGCCATCCCGTTCACGGTCGCCGCGCCAACCGTCCTCACAATTGTCGGCCCCAAGCTGACATTCGTGAGTGATATCTGCTCCGAATGCGTCCGCGCTCCCGGAACGGCTCAGGTCGCGCTCAAAGTTTCGCAGCTCACCTCTGCCATCAACGGCGTGCAGGCCCTCTTCGCCTACAACCCGTCAGTCATGACGTTGTCGTCTGTCACGCCCGGCGACGGAGCCGGCTCACCCTGGGATCCCGCGATGATCGTCGCGGTTCAGGACAACGCCGGCATCGCAACGGTCGCCCTCGTGCTAAACGGCGGACAGTCAATCGCCGACGCGACGGTGGCCACGCTGCATTTCACCGCCGCCGGGTCCGGAACCACCGACGTCAATTTCCGGCCGGACGACCCACCGCAGTTCACCAAGGTAACAGTGGCGTCCAACAACAGCACCATTCTGCCGGCCAAGGAGGGCTCCGGCTCGATCATCGTGGGAACGCGTTCAAAGGGTGATGTGAACGGTGATGGCCTGCGGAATGGCGACGACGTGCAATCATTCGTCGTCGTGCTGTTCTCGCCCGGGACTGCGCCGCCAGCCGAGCGCTGCGCCGCCGACATGAGCGGCGACGGCAATGTCCAACCCATCCCGGACGTACCGCTGTTTATCGATTGTTTGTTAACGGGGAATTGTACATGCCCGTAAGCACACATTCAGAGATGTTTTCCGGCCCGCGCCGATGGGCGCGCAGCCATTGGAGGTGGATGTGATGCTGAATCGTCGAATTCTCTCGGCCGCAGTCGCGGTCATTTCGCTTGCAGCGCCCGCGCTGGCCGGCGTAAATCTGGAGTTCCGGGCCGCGTCGCAGGTGGCCCGCATCAACGACACGGTCTCGGTCGGGCTCTACGCGGTCTATACCGGATCAGGATCGAGCAACATTTCGGCCATGGACGTCCTGCTTCAGTGGGACGCCACGAAAATCCAATTGCTCGGCAATGTAAACAACGGCCCCTATTCGTGGCTGCAATCCAATTTTCCACCGGATAGCGGCCTCGACGGCCTGAACAACACCTTTGCTGACGGCAACGCGAAATACACCGCGCTGGCGAATTTTTCGGCCACGGCACAGGCCATTCCGGCCGGCCTGCTCGTGACGACCTTGCAGTTCAAGGCCCTCGCCGCGACGCCCGGCACGACCATTTCAATTCCCCTGACGCTCGGCGCGAACTCGCGCACGGCCGTCTATGGCAATGCGTTCCCGGGCGAAGACATCACGGGCACGCGCGGCACGGCGAACGTCGCGGTCTGCGCCCTGGCCGCCAATGGCGACATGAACGCCAGCGGAACGACCAACGGTGACGACGTGCAGGCCTTCGTCGCGGCCCTGTCGGCAAGCTCGACCCTCGCGGTCGACGTCTGCCCCGGCGACTTCAGCGGAAATCATGTGATTGACTCGGCCGACGTGCCGGGAATGGTGGCGGCGCTGCTCGGGCTATAGGCAAGCGGCCGCTGTCGCGGTGTATAGGAAAAAGGACATGGCGGATCGTCATCCTTCTCAGGATGACGAACGTCGTTTGGAAGAGGAAAGCCCATGAAGCGCGCACACGTCCATCTGGCCTGCCTTCTCGCGGGATGTCTCGCGACCGCCGCGGCACAGGGGCAGACCGCCCTCCAGTTCAACGGCACAAATCAGTATGTCACCATGGGGACTGCCTCCGGTCTCGGCACCGCCACCTTCACACTTGAGTGCTGGTTCAAACGCGCGAGTGCGTCGGGCAACGCCGGCTTGGGGACGGTGACGGGTGGAAACGGATTCAACGGAAGCATTATCCCGCTGGTATCGAAGGGCCGCGGCGAAGCCGACGCGACCAACGTCGATTGCAACTACATCCTGGGAATACAGACCACAAGCAACCTGCTGGTTGCCGATTTCGAAGAAGCCGGCACCGGCCCGAATCCGGGCCTCAATCACCCGATTTGCGGCTCCACTGCCATAGCGGACACAAACTGGCACCACGCCGCCGCCACCTACAGCACCGCAGCGGGATGGAGTCTCTATCTCGATGGAGTCGCTCAGACCGTCGCGACCGCTTGCACGAATTGCCAGACAACCGCTCCGAACAACTGCCTCGTCAGCCCCGGTGTTGCTCCTAGAAGCGACAGCATTCAGCACTTCGGTATCGCCAGTGCTTTGACCTCGACCGGCGTGGCCGATGGGTTCTTCAACGGCTCGATCGACGAGGTTCGCGTCTGGAACGTCGTTCGTACCCTGGCCGAAATCCAAGGAGCTATGAACCAGCAGCTGACGTCCGGTACCGGACTCATCGGCCGTTGGGGATTCAACGATGGGTCCGGATCTTCCGCCACAAATTCAATCGCTGGATCGCCGGCCGGCACGCTGACCAACACCCCGACCTGGGTCACAGGCGCGCCCGCGCTCAACAATCAGCCGCCCAATCAACCGACGCTCGTGACTCCCGCAAATGGGGCGTCGGGCGTGAGTACGTCGCCGACTCTGACCGTCAACGTAACCGACCCCGAAAGCAACCCGATGACGGTGACGTTCTTTGGTCGGGCGAACACCATTCCGCCGCCCGGGCCGGACTTCAGCATCATCGCTCTACCCGATACGCAGTTTTATGCCTGCGGCGTGCCCTGCAGCTCGGACAACGGATTGCTCAACGCCCAGCTTCAGTGGATCGTGGACAACAAGGCCAGCCGCAACATTGCCTTCGTGACCCAACTTGGCGATTGCGTGGAGCACGGGAACGACGGCAACGCCAATGGCGTCAACGCCGAGTGGGATGTGGCCAATGCCGCCTATCAGCTGATCGAGAACCCCGCGACGACCCTGCTCACCTACGGCATCCCCTTTGGCATCGCAGTCGGCAACCACGACCAGACCCCGATCAACTCGCCGCGCAACGGCTCCGACGAAGGCGCCACGACCACGCGATACAACAACACCTTCGGCGTCAGTCGATTTCTCGGCCGATCCTACTACGGCGGGCGATACGATTTCGGCGCACCGGCCTCCTACCCCAACAACAACGACAACCACTATGAGCTGTTCAGCGCCAGCGGGCTGGATTTCATCATCATCCATCTTGAGTACGACGACACGGCCAACACCACGCGCACGGCGGTGCTGAATTGGGCGAACGGATTGCTTCAGACCCACAGCAATCGCCGCGCCATCATCACCTCGCACTACATCCTCAATCCGGACGGAACATTTGGAAATCAGGGACAGGCCATTTACGACGCCCTGAAGGGAAACGCCAATCTCTTCCTGATGCTGTGCGGACACCTCGACCAGGCCAATCGCCGCTCCGATACCTTCGGCGGCAACACCGTGAACACGCTCCTGTCCGACTACCAGTCTCGCCCGACTGGCGGTCGCGGCTGGATGCGCCGCCTGCTCTTCTCGCCGGCCAACAACACCATTCACGTTGAGACGTTTTCGCCGTGGGCAAACTATCCGACAACTCCCAAACAGGAACAGCTGATCAATAGCCACGCCGACAACGCCGGCACCGCTCTCAACGATTTCACGCTGACCTATTCGATGAGCAACAGCGCACCGGCGTTCGCTCAGATCGGCAGCACGCAGACCGGCGTGGCCAGCGGAAGCAATACAAGCGTGTCCTGGCCCGGCCTCACCGCCAATTTAATCTACGAATGGAAGGTGACCGTCTCGGACGGCACTTCGACCACCAACGGCCCAACTTGGAACTTCCAGACCCAGTGCACCGGCAACGCCGCCTGCGACGACGGCAACCCCTGCACGACCGACGTTTGCGATAACGGCGCTTGCACCCATACGAATAACACCAATAGTTGCAATGACGGGAACAACTGTACGACCGGCGATGTGTGCAGCGGAGGCGTCTGCGCGGGAACACCAACAAACTGCCTGCCCGGAACGAGCTGCAACCCGGCCAACGGTCTGTGCGAGTCGCAGCCGGTAACCGTCACATTCCAGCAGGGAACTGCCGGGTATTCGGGTGAAGTCGATACCTATATCGACGCCGGTGCGGCGACCGCGAATAACGGCGCGGCAGCAGCGCTGGTTGTCGATCTCGCGCCCAGTGTGAAACAGGCCCTGCTCCGATTTGGAAATCTCTTCGCGTCCGAGGGCGGCCCGATTCCAGCCGGTGCGACGATCATGTCTGCCACGCTGACGGTAAACGTCGGCGCCGGGGCAGGTACTGTCCAGCAGGTCGGTTTCCATCGAATGAAAGCGGCATGGTCCGCCAGCGACAACTGGAACACGTTCGGCACTACGCCGTGGAATTCCACCGCCGGCATCCAACTCGACAACGTCGAGGCGAATACCTCGCCGGATGCGTCCACCACCATTCCCGACGGCGTGAACGTCATCACCGTGACATCGAGCGTGCAGGCATGGTACGCCAGTCCGTCAAGCAACTTTGGCTGGGTTCTGAACGAGACGGTTGATGATTCCGTGACGTTTGATTCCGCCGAGGGGGCGACCGTTGCCAACCGTCCCAAACTGACCGTGACCTATTTGCCGCCGCCGCCATGCCAGGTCAATGGCGATTGCAACGACGGTAACGCCTGCACCACCGACACCTGCAACAGCGGCACATGCGTCTATACGCCAATCACTTGTAACGACAACAGCGCGTGCACGACCGACACCTGCAACCCGGCCACCGGGTGCGTCTATACCGCGATCAGTTGCGACGACGGCGATGGCTGCACCACCGACGGCTGTGTGGCCGCGACGGGCTGCACGCACACGCCGGTCGATTGCAACGACAACGATCCTTGTACGGCCGATTCGTGTCAGCCCGCCAACACCGCCGCGGTCTCGATGAACGGATCGAGCCAATACGTGAGTATCGGAACCGGCGCGGCGGTTGCAAACTTCGGTACAGGCAGCTTCACCATCGAGGGCTGGTTCAAGGCAACTGCCACGCCGACGGCCAATGTGAGCTTGTTCCGCATGGGACGCTCGGGCAATTTCCCGCAGGCCGTCGTTCAGATTCTTGCCAACACCAATACCATCGCGGCCTCGGTCGAAACGAATACTTCGCCAAGCCAGGCCGACACGGCGACGGGAATCACATTCACGTTGAATACATGGACGCACTTCGCGGCCGTGGCCGATCGCACGGCGGGCGCGCAGCGGCTGCGTCTCTACGTCAATGGATCGCTGGTCAGCGACGTCGATGCCTCGGTTTGGAGTACGAATGCGATCTCAAGCACCGACCCCACCATTTTCGGAGCTGCCCGGGCGGCGGACGGCACCCTGAACGCTTTCTACAGCGGAGCGCTCGACGAAATCCGGCTTTGGAACACGATCCGCACCCAGACCCAAATTCAAACCAACATGAATTCGCAGCTCTCGTCGGCGTCGGGTCTCATCGCGCACTGGGCCTTCAACGAAGGCACCGGAACCAGCGCGGCCGACTCAGTCGGTGGCAATTCCGGTACCCTGACTGGCGGCGCAACGTGGATCACTGGCGCGGCCAACCTCGTGAACATGGGCTCCGGCGGCTGCGTCCATACGCCCATCGCAAATTGCTGTTCGAGCGCTGCTCAATGCAACGACAACAACCCTTGCACCACCGACACATGCAATAGCGGCACCTGCGGCCATACCCCGGTCAGTTGCCCATCCGGCCAAACCTGCAACGCGACCAACGGCCAATGCGAACTCATCCCGCTCGAGCCGCCGCTGCCCATCGTGGCCGGCAACACCTGGAAGTACTTCAAGGGCACCGTCGCGCCGCCTTCGACGTGGCGGGCCGTCGGCTTCGATGACTCGACCTGGCTCTCCGGTCCCAGCGGTTTCGGCTATGCCGACAACGACGACGCGACCGTGCTGAGCGATATGATCAACACATACTCGGCTGTCTTCATCCGCCGCAAATTCAACATCACAAATCCGGCGACTGTCACCCAACTCACGCTGTCAGTCGATTACGACGACGGCTACGTCGCCTACATCAACGGAGTCGAAGTCGCACGTAGTGCGAGCATGGGTGGAACCGTCGGAACGCCACCTGCGTTTAACGCGCTGGCGACCGGCAGTCACGAGGCCTCCGGAGGAGACTCGAGTCCTCAACCCGTCGAAGTCACTCATCCGTCACCCAGTGTCCTGGTGGCCGGCGCAAACGTGATCGCCATCCAATGCCACAACAACACCATCGGAAGCTCGGACTTTTCGCTGATTCCCGCTCTGAGCGCCACCGCGGTCGAGTGCGTGGTCGCGGCCGACTGCAACGACAACAACGCCTGCACGACCGACGCCTGCAACAGCGGAACCTGCACGCACACCGCCATCAGTTGCGACGACGGCAATGGCTGCACCACCGACTCATGCAACCCCGCCACCGGCTGCGCCCATACCCCGCTGAGCTGCGACGACGGCGACTCCTGCACCGTGGACTCCTGCTCGGGCGGCTCCTGCCAGCACGTCGTCAACTGTGACGACGGCAACCCCTGCACGCTCGATAGCTGTGCTCCGGGCAACACCGCCGCCCTCGTCTTCGACGGAACGAACGACTACGTCACCATGGGCGCCGCGGCCGCACTGAATGCCTCGCCGGCCTTCACCCTCGAATGCTGGTTCAAGCGAACCGGCACCGGCGTCCCGACCAACACCGGCACGAACGGTATCGCAAGTCTGGTTCCGCTGATCAGCAAGGGCGGTCCGCAGGATGAGACCGCCGCCAACAACATGAACTACGTCCTCGGAATCGACACCTCCACGAACACGCTGGCGGTGGACTTCGAGGAAGCGACCGGCGCGAATACCGGCCTCAATCATCCGGCCACATCACCGGTTGGCGCCGCAAACGCCAACGTCATCGCCAACAATGTCTGGTATCACGCCGCCGCGACCTACGACGGAACCAACTGGCGCATCTACCTCAACGGAAATCTGATCCACACGCTGCTCGTCAGCGCCGTGCCCGAGCCCAACAGCGGCCAGCATTTTGCCCTCGGCACCATGCTCAAGACCGACGGCACCGCCGCCGCCAATCCCAGCGCGGCCTACTTTGCCGGCGTGCTCGATGAAGTCCGCGTTTGGAACGTCGCCCGCGCGGCTGGCGAAGTCTCGTCAAACATGAACGGCCAAATCACCTCGGCCACGGGCCTCATCGGCCGCTGGGGATTGAACGACGCATCGGGATCAACCGCGACGGCATCGGTAGGTCCGAATGGCACGCTGACCAACGGTCCGACCTGGGCGACCACGTCCTTGCCGAATGTCGGCGGTGGCTGCACGCACGTCGTCCAGGATTCGGACGGCGACGGCGTGTGCAATGCAAACGACGGCTGCCCCAACGATCCCAACAAGATCGCGCCAGGTCAGTGTGGTTGCGGAATCGCCGACACGGATTCTGACGGCGACGGAACTGCAAACTGCAACGACGGCTGCCCGAATGACGCGAACAAGCTCGCTCCGGGTATTTGCGGTTGCGGTGTGGCCGATACCGACAGCGACGGCGACGGTACCCCGAACTGCCATGACGGCTGCCCGAACGATCCGAACAAGACCGCCCCCGGAATCTGCGGTTGCGGCGTGGCTGACACCGATAGCGACGGCGACGGAACCGCCAACTGCATCGACGGCTGCCCGAACGATCCCAACAAGATCGCGCCGGGTCAGTGCGGTTGCGGAACGGCCGACACCGACACGGATGGGGACGGCACTCCGAACTGTCACGACGGTTGTCCGACCGATGCCAACAAGATCGCCCCCGGCGTCTGCGGCTGCGGCGTTTCCGATGTCGACGCCGATGGCGACGGTACTCCCAACTGCATCGACGGCTGCCCGACCGATCCGAACAAGATCAACCCGGGCATCTGCGGCTGCGGCACGCCCGACACCGACTCCGATCACGACGGCATCCCAGATTGCAACGACCATTGCCCCGGAACGACCGACGTCGATACCGACGGCGACGGCGTCTACGACTGCACTGATGGCTGCCCGAACGATCCGAATAAGTCGTCGCCGGGCCAGTGCGGCTGCGGCTTACCCGACACAGATTCAGACAACGACGGCACCGCCAACTGCCACGACAATTGCCCGAACGATCCGAGCAAGATCAATCCCGGCCAGTGCGGCTGCGGCAATCCGGAAACGGATACCGACGGCGACGGTACCGCCAACTGCAACGACGGCTGCCCCAACGATCCGCTCAAGACGGTCGCAGGCCAGTGCGGATGCGGCCATCCCGATACCGATTCCGACAACGACGGCACGGCCAACTGCAACGACGGCTGTCCGAATGATCCCGACAAGATTGCTCCCGGCCTCTGCGGTTGCGGCTTCTCAGACGCCGACACCGATGGCGACGGTACGCCAAATTGTCACGACGGCTGTCCGGCCGATCCGCTGAAGACGGCGCCGGGCCAGTGCGGTTGCGGAATTGCAGACACCGATACGGACAACGACGGAACGGCGAACTGCAACGACAGTTGCCCGACCGATCCGAACAAGATCGCCCCGGGCGCCTGCGGTTGCGGAGTCGCGGACACCGACAGCGACAATGACGGCGTCCCCGATTGTCACGACGTTTGCCCCGGAGCGCCCGACATCGATACCGATGGCGACGGCACGTTGGACTGCCATGACGGCTGTCCCGCCGATCCGCTCAAGACGGTTCCCGGCCAGTGCGGCTGCGGCAATCTGGATACGGACACCGACGGCGACGGTACCGCCGACTGTCACGACGGCTGCCCGCTCGATTCGACCAAGACCGCCCCCGGCGTCTGCGGTTGCGGCATGTCCGATGCCGATTCCGACAACGACGGCACGCCCAACTGCATCGACGGCTGCCCGACTGATCCGAACAAGATCAACCCGGGCGTCTGCGGCTGCGGAACGCCCGACACCGACTCCGATCACGACGGCATCCCGGACTGCAACGATCATTGCCCCGGTACGGCCGACATCGACTCTGACGGCGACGGCGTCCTCGATTGCACCGATGGTTGCCCCAACGATCCGGCCAAGACGACGCCGGGCCAGTGCGGCTGCGGTACTCCCGACACCGATTCAGACGGCGACGGCACGGCCAACTGCCACGACGCCTGCCCGAATGACCCGAACAAGGTGGTTGCCGGCCAGTGCGGTTGCGGAAATCCGGAAACCGATTCCGATCACGATGGCACAGCCGACTGCATCGACAGTTGCCCCAACGATCCGGCCAAGACAACGCCCGGCCAGTGCGGCTGCGGCAATCCCGAGACAGATTCAGACGGCGACGGCACGGCCAACTGCATCGACGGCTGCCCCAACGACCCGGCCAAGATCAGTCCGGGTGCTTGCGGCTGCGGTGTTGCCGACACCGACACCGACACCGACGGCACGCCCGACTGTCACGACCTGTGCCCGGCCGATCCGCTGAAGACGGCCCCGGGCCAGTGCGGCTGCGGTAATGCCGAAACGGATACCGACAGCGACGGCACGGCCGACTGCATCGACGGTTGCCCGACCGATCCGAACAAGATCGCGCCCGGCCTGTGCGGCTGCAACGTGGCCGAGACCGACAACGACAACGATGGCACGCCGAATTGCATCGATGGCTGCCCGAACGATCCCAACAAGATCGCCCCGGGTGCCTGCGGCTGCGGCGTCTCCGATGCCGACTCCGACCACGACGGTACACCAAATTGTCACGACGGCTGCCCGTCCGACCCGAACAAGACCAGCCCCGGCATCTGCGGCTGCGGCGTGGCCGACACTGATTCCGACAACGATGGCATCCCCGATTGCAACGACCATTGCCCCGGATCGGCCGACGTCGATTCCGATGGCGACGGCGTCCTCGATTGCAGCGATGGCTGCCCGAACGACCCGAACAAGTCCGATCCAGGCCAGTGCGGCTGCGGAGTTGCCGACATCGATACGGACAAGGATGGCACCGCAAACTGCAACGACGGCTGCCCGACCGATCCCGACAAGACCGCCGCCGGCCAGTGCGGCTGCGGCATTGCCGACACTGACGACGATCACGACGGCACGGCCAACTGCAACGACGGCTGCCCGAATGATCCGAACAAAATTGCGGCCGGCGTCTGCGGCTGCGGAGTCGCCGACACTGATAGCGATGCCGATGGCGTGGCCGATTGCCACGACATCTGCTCAGACACGCCGTCCGGCCAGACGCCGAACGCCCAGGGTTGCTCATGCAGCCAGGTGAATTGCGACGACGGCAACGCCTGCACCGCCGACACGTGCACGAATGGCGTCTGCTCCAACACGCCGCTCACCTGCGACGATGGCGATGCCTGCACCACCGATTCCTGCGATACGCAGACCGGCTGTCATCATGTGGCCGTGAACTGCGACGACGGCAATCCTTGCACGGTCGACTCCTGCAATTCGCAGACCGGCTGCCATCACCAGAACGCCTCCGACGGAACCAGTTGCTCAAACGGCCAGTTCTGCGACGGAGCCGAAACCTGTATGAGCGGCGCCTGCCAGCCCGGCACGCCGCCATGCGACTCGGCACACTGCAACGAGGCCAGCGACACCTGCGCCCAGTGCATCAGCGACGCCGAGTGCGCCGACGATGGCAATCCCTGCACCGACGAAGTCTGCTCCGCCGGGCAGTGCACCCATCCGCCAAAGACCAACGGCACGTCCTGTTCGGACGGCCTCTATTGCAACGGCGCTGAAACCTGCCAGGGCGGCGTCTGTGCTGATGGCCTCGATCCATGCGTCGATCTGGCGCACTGCAATGAGGCGACTGACTCTTGCAATCAGTGCGTCAGCGCGGCCGAGTGCGACGACAACAATCCGTGTACGGCGGACACCTGTTCAGCCGGCGCATGCGTCCACACGCCGCTCAATTGCATCAACGTCACGCTCCATGTCGATGGCCTCGGCCATGCCGTGACGCGCAGCGTGACATTCGTGCTGACGCCCTGCGGCGGTACGCCCGAGACGCGCGTCCTGCCGGTCTCATTTGCACCGAGCGGACAGGGTTATGGCATCGGTAGCGTGACGCTCTCCAACGTCAACGCAAACACGGCCTGGCTCAGCGCCCGCGAGGGTCACACGCTGCGTCGCCGCCTGCCGGTCAGCTTCCCGCCGACCCTCTCGGCCTCGGTCGACTTCACCGGGAGTAACAAGCTTCTGGCGGGTGACCTGCAAACGCCTGCTTCAAGTCAGGACAACCTGGTCGACGTGATCGACTTTGCCATCCTGGCTGCTCGCTGGAACACGGTGGTCGGCGATTGCGTCGGCGGACTGCCCGCTGAGTGTTCGCGCGGGGCCGACGTCAATGGCGACGGACAACAGGGCACGATCGACTTCACCGCGTTGCAGATCAACTTCTTCGCCACGGGCGACTCGGACGACGCCTGCCCGCCGGGCGTGCAAGCCAAGCGGCCCATCGGCGTCGATGGCCCGCTGCAGTCGGCCCGGATGATGCGTGTGCGTGTCTCAGAGATTGCGAATCGCGTGCCAAACGCGGCGCTCGCAGATCAGAACGCGGACGGTGTCATCGATTCGGCCGACATCCGGCTCTTCGCGATGCGCAATCGTTTGAAGCTGCTGCCGGCGTTCGATCGCCTGCTGCAACAGACGGCGCCACTCGCGGCTGAGCGCTAACCCCCGGTCAGGCATATCTTAAGAATTGAATTTCGCGGTCCCCCGCTCAGGGGGCCGCGCGCATTCAAAGAAAAAATCTTCGAAAACGCTCGAACCCCTTGACGATCTCCTACATAAGTAGTAGGATGCCTCCGACACCTGTAGTTGGCCGCCCGGAGATTGCCGACGCCCATGAGCGACAAGGAACTCGAACTGGCTCCGGCCGAGCTCGATGTGCTCCGAGCTCTCTGGGATCTTGGCTCGGCCACGGTGCGGCAGGTCATGCATCACCTGCACGAGCGCGGCCGGCGTGTCGCCTACACCACCGTCCTCACTTTCCTGACCCGACTGGAACAAAAGGGCTATGTCCGCAGCGACAAGTCCGAGCTGGCCTACGTCTATCGCGCGAAACTTTCGCGCGAGCGCGTGAGTCGCTCGCGTTTGCGCTCGTTAATAGAACAGTTGTACGACGGTGCGGCGGGGCCGCTCGTGCTGCAGCTCGTCCAAAGCGAACGCCTGACCCCCGAGGAAATCGAAACCCTTCAAAAACTGATCGAACGCCTGGATCTCCAAAACCCGGAAGCGGAGAAATAAGGCAATCATGATTGCGACGACCTGGGTCCTGTCGGCGATGGAAGTCATGTGGCGAAGCGCCCTGACGGTCATCCCGCCGGCATTGCTCGTCGCCGGAATCTGCCGATGGGGCGGCTGTCGCCCGGCAACCCGGCACTTGCTCTGGCTAGTCGTCTTATTGATGCCGGCCGCATTGCCATTTCTCACACTGATTGATGCTCCAACCGCACGCCCGCAACCAATCCCCGATGTCGTCGACGAGCCCGCTCCGGAAGTTGAGCAGGTCGCCATCGAATCGCCCGAACCGCCTGCATCGCCCGAACCGACCAATTCGATTGAGCCGGTGGATCATGAAGTTGCGACGCTCCCAGGCGAACCGCAACCCGCTGCCGAATCAGACGACGAAGCGGTCCCCAGCGCTGCTGGGCCCGCGGACGAGCCGCGTACCGAACGGGAGTTGACGGATGTTCGCGCCGGATCGAACCGGCCGCTTGTGCTCGCACGCGGGCCGGCGCCGGCCGAACGTCCGTCACAACCCACCTCGATCGAAATCGAACCGTCCTCCGATTCGACCGGCGGCGGCGAAGCGTTTGCCGCGTTCCCAGGCGTTAGTACGCTTGATTCGCCCCGCGGCGAGTCTGTGACCGCACTCTGGGGAAATGCGACTCGCACCCTTCGTCTCGGCTTGGCGACCGGACTGCAAAGTGTAAAAACCATCGCCGAGACAGCCATTCAACAATTGCAGCGCGTCATGCCGCCCGCGCCGGTTCGACTTTGGCTGGTAGGCGGCGGTCTGCTGCTGATGATGCACGTCATCGGTGTTCTTCGCTTCGATCGCCTGCGGCGCCGCGCGCGTCCCGCGGGTGCTGAAATTTCAAACATGGTCGCCGAGTCCGCCGCGGCCCTCGGCCTGCGGCGCGTGCCGTCGGCCTGGCTGAGTGACGATCAGGTTTCCCCGATGGTGGGGGGGCTGATCTTCCCTCGCCTGATCTTTCCTGCGCCGCTCTGGGCCCAACTGGATCAGCCGGGCCGCCGCGCGATTCTGGTGCACGAACTGGCTCACCTTCATCGCCGCGATCATTGGGTGCGGGCCATCGAATCTGCCGTCATCGCGGTTTTCTGGTGGCACCCGGCCATCTGGTGGGCGCGACGGCGGGTTCGCGAAGAAGCTGAAGTCTGTTGCGACGCCTGGGTGACATGGCTGCTGCCGCATGGACGGCGCGCCTACGCCACGGCGTTGCTCAAGACGCAGACATTTGTTGGAAATAGTGCGGCTCCGAGCTCCGGGTCGGGAATCGGGGTCGTAAGCGTGCGAGCGAGACGTTTTGCTAGGAGATTAACCATGGTTATGTCAGACAGCGGCAAACCGCGACTTTCCCCGCTGGCAGTATTGCTTGCGTTCGTTCCTGTATTGCTCGCATGGGCTGCCGCCCCGGTGCTCTCGTGCCCGCCCAAGGCAACTCCCGAGTCCGACGCCACGGCCGCGATGGAGCCCAGCCCGGCACCGGCGCCGTGCCCCGAGGCAACACCGACCCCATCGGCGATGGGCGGCCCCTACCAGTCTTATCAGTCCTACCTCCAGACCCAAACTCCGCGACCGATCCCGAATCTGGTGTCGAACCTGTATTCGCAGCTCGTCGGAAGCACCCTCGGGACGATGCAGCAGCCCCGGCCGCGCGCCGGCGGCGACCGCGACAACCTCGAAGCACGGCTGGATCGACTCGAACGCCAGCTTGACGCGCTCAGTCGGCGTCTCGAATCAATGGGCAGCGCTCGCGGACCCACGCCACCCGTTGCGACCG
This sequence comes from Planctomycetota bacterium, assembly GCA_015654675.1. Classification (GTDB taxonomy): domain Bacteria; phylum Planctomycetota; class Phycisphaerae; order UBA1845; family UTPLA1; genus SpSt-539. The sequence goes on from JAATGM010000047.1 coordinate 52,076, forward strand.
CAATGCGCGGCGCCGCGCCCGTCGCCATCGCGCGCAGCGCCGACGGCCCGGTGGTCGGAAAGGTCTATCGCCTGAGCGGCGGCAAACTCGAACCACTCACCCAGCTCATGATTCGCGAGGATGTGCCCATCAAGGTGCGTCCGATGGGCGATGCCATTGAGATCTTCGCCACGCCGGGACAGCACCAGGCGCTGGCCGGCTTCATCGCCATCATCGATCCGTCGCAGAGCGGCGGCGTGATTGTCGCCCCGCGGGCACGCTCCGCCGGTAATGGCAATTCGTCTTCGAACTGGGTGGCCCCGCAGGGATTTGTCGTTCCCGACATGAAGGCCCATGCCAAAGCCACCAAAGCGGCCGCCAAGGCACTTGAAGCCCAGCGCCGCGCCCTCGAGAAGCAGGCCGAAAAGCTCCGCGAGCAAAGCGAAAAGCTTCAGGAGCGCGCCGACGAACTGAAGAATGACGCTCGTTCGGACGCCGGCCCGAAGATCCAGGAACTCCATCAGAAGTCGCTGGCCATGGCGACCGAGGCCGAGATGCGCGAAAAGCAGTTGGCCGAGGTCGAGAGCCAGCTCGATGCCGTCAGCGACGCGACCGAAGCGATCGAAGCATCCTCATCAGACGACAAGGACAACGATGACGGCGAAGACGTGATCTCCGACCTGCGCGCCAAGGCCGAGTCAAATGAGAAGGACGGCTCGACCTGGTTCAAGCTGGGCTTTGCCCTTCACAGCGCCGGCAAGTACGACGAGGCCCGCAAGGCCTTCGAGCGCTCCGCCGACCTCGACTACAACAAGATGCAGTCGCTCTACAACGTCGCCTGCGGTTACGCCCGCTCGGGCGATTCCGATCAAGCCATGGTCTGGCTCAAGAAGGCCTGGGATGCAGGCTTCACCGACCCGGATCAGTACAAAAATGATGACGATCTCGCGAGTCTGCGAAACGATCCGCGATTCAATTCGTTGCTCGAGTCGAAGAACGAAGCGCCCTGACCAATAGAGTCTGATTTTGACGGCGTTGTTACAGCGCTTGCGCCCAGTCCGCGCCGTCGCCGGAGCCGCGAATGATGGAGCCACTCGGTCGAATGCGGACGGCGCTGCTTGGTGCGGCGCTGGCGGGCGCACTATGCATCGGGGCCGGACCGGCGTCCGCGCCGGCCAACGACGATCCGGCTCTTCGCGAATACCTCAGTGCCAACGGGCTTCTCAATCGCGGACTGAACGAACTGGCCTGCAAGGAATACCGCAAATTCCTGACCGGCCACGCCGACCATCCGCGCGCCTCGTTGGCCCGCTACGGACTCGGTGTGGCGCTCTTTCGCCTCCAACGCCTCGACGAAGCCGCGACCGAGCTCAAACAACTCTCGGCCGACGCTTCATTTGAGTTCGCCCCTGAGGTTCAGGCCATCCTCGGCCAATGCGCGCTCGCCCAGAAGCAGTACGAAGCCGCCGCGGATTGCTTCCGGAAGGTGTTGCAGCGCAAGCCGGCCGAATCGCTGTCCGGCGCAGCATCGGCCGGGCTGGTCGAATCGCTCTATCGCGCGGGGCGATACGACGACGCAATGCGCGAGGCCCGCGCCGCGCCAAAGGCCGGACCCGCCAGGCAGCGCGTCGATCTCTTCATCGGACTCGCGCAGATCGCCAAACATGACGACGCAGCGGCGGCCGCGACCTTCGAAAACGTGATCGCTCAAGGCGGCGATGCCGAGACCACGGAGCGCGCCACGCTCCTCCTCGCACAGTGCTGCGTTCGCCTGCATCAACCGGAAAAGGCCGCAAAACACTTCCGGTCCGTGCTCGAAAAGCCCGAGTCACCGCTTGCCGCCGAGGCGCAGGCCGGCCTCGCCGCAGCGTTGCTCGACGGCGGCAAACCGCAGGACGCGCTGGGTCTTTACGATAACTTGCTCACCAAGGACACACCCGGTCGCGATGCCTGGGCGATCCGTCTGCAACGCGGCCAGGCGCTCTTCGCAATCAAGGACTACGGCAAGGCCCTGAAGGAATTTGCTGCGGTCGCCGAGTCGACATCCGACTCGTCGCCGTCGGGTGCTTATTGGGCGGCAAAATGCCTGCTTCGCCTCGATCGACCGAAAGATGCCGCCGAAAAACTCCGCGCAGCCATTCGCGATCATGCCGAAAGCGAGCTGCTGCCCGAAATGTCCTACGATCTTGGCGTCGCACTCGCCCGCGCCGACCGCACCGATGATGCGTTGGCCGCCTTGGGCGAGTTTCAGAAGCGATTCCCAAAGCATGCGCTCAGCCCCGCAGCCCTGCGACTAACCGCCGAGCTTCAGCATCAGCAAAAACACTTTGACCGCTGCATTGCTGCGTGTCGCGCTTATCTGGATACCTATGCCGATAGTGCCGATCGTCCCGCGCTGGAGTTCCTCCTGGCCGAAAGTCTCTTCCTCGCCGGCGACATGCCGCGCGCCGCCGACGCGTTTTCGGCCTTCATCCAGGCGCATGCCGACGACGCCAATGTATCCAAGGCCCGATTTCGTCTCGGCGTCGCCCAGTTCCGCCAGGCCAAACTGGACGACGCGAAGGCCACCCTCGCTCCGCTCGCCAAAGCCGCGCCCGATGATGCGACCGTCCGCCCGGCTCTGCAGATACTGGCCGAGATCGCCTTTCAACGCAGCGAGTGGAAGTCGTCGGAGGAGTTCATCGATCAGTTCCTGGCCGCCGATCGATCCGGCCCAACCGCCGATCAGGCCTTGCTGACACTGGGCCTGTCCCGCGCCCGGCAGGAACGCTGGAAGGACGCCATCGTGGCCTACGATGAATTACTCAAACGATTCGAGACCAGCCCGTACCGCCTTCAGGCCGAGTTCGAGCGCGGACAGGCCCTGCTCGAGTCGGGCGACGACGCCGGTGCCAAGGCGTCATTCGAGCGTGTACTGGCGAGCGAGAGCGGTTCGCCTTTTGCGGCCTTCGCCAGAAATCATCTGGCCACCATCGCGGCCCGCAATGGCGATTCGCGCCGCGCGGCCGAGTTGTTCGGCGAAGTCGCCACCGATTCGAGCGACCCCAAAGTTCGCGGCGACGCCATCCTGCGGCAGGCCCAGACGCTCGCCGCGGCCGGCCGGGACGCCGATGCCGAGGCCGCCCTGAACAAGTTTCTCAAGGAGTTTGCGGGAGATGCGCGGCTTCCAATCGCGCGGGCGCGGCTCGCCGTCGCCATCGCCCGTCAAAATCGCTGCGAAGACGGTTTGCGCCGTATCGACGCGGCGCTGAGCGATGGCGCGGCCGGCCTCGGCCCCGCGCTGGTCGATTCCCTTCAATATGAAAAGGCCTGGTGTCTGCGTTCGCTCGTTCGCAACGACGAAGCCGCCGCCGCCTACAAGCCGCTCATCGATCGCGGTGATGGTCCGCTCGCGCTGTCAGCCATGCTCGAATCGGCCGAAATCGACCTCGCCGCCGGTCGCCCCGACGCGGCGCTCAAGCTGCTCAAACGGCTGGGCGAGCGAATCGCCGCCGATCCCGAGCATGTGCCCGCCGACATCCGCGAGCAGGCCGCATACCGCGTGGCGGTCTGCAATTTTCAGCTGAAGCACATTGCCGACGCCGCCAGGGGTTTCGCGGAGTTCGTAACGGATTACCCCGCGAGTCAACTGGCCGCGTCGGCCACCTACTTCGCCGGCGAATGCGCATTCCAGGCCGGGCGTCATTCCGACGCGTTTCGATTCCTTTCGAGCGTCGAGAAGGACGCCCCAGAGAGCGACGTCGCGAAGCCGGCCCAGCTTCGCCTCGGCGAAACAGCCGCGGCGCTGCAACGCTGGTCCGAAAGTGAGCAGGCATTCTCAAGTTGGCTCGAACGATTTCCAAAGGATGAGGCCTGGTTCCAGGCCAAATTCGGCCTCGGATGGGCGCTCGAAAACCAGGGCCAGCACCGTCGTGCGATCGCCGCCTACCGCAAAGTCGTCGAGTCGCATCAGGGCCCGACCGCCGCGCGGGCCCAGTTCCAGATCGGCGAATGCCTCTTCGCGCAGAAAAAGTACGACGACGCGGCCGGCGAGCTACTGAAGGTAGACATCCTCTACGCATACCCGGAGTGGAGCGCCGCGGCGCTATATGAAGCGGGCCGCTGCTTCGAGCAACTCGGCAAAACAGCCGAGGCCCGGCAGCAATTCAAATCCGTTCACGACAAGTATGCACAGACTCGTTGGGCGGCAATGGCCGACGAGCGGCTCTCCGCCACGGCGACCGCCCGTGTCCCGGGCCGCTGAGAATCAATCCTGATCGAGGGATAGGAGCATGGATGTGCCGATAGTCGCAAAGCTACTGATGTGCTCGATCCTCGCGCAAACGACCAGCGCGCCGGCCGACACGCTGCGGATCGACTCCGTGTGGGACTTCGTCGTCAAGGGCGGCCCGACGATGATTCCCATCGTCCTCGTCTCGCTCGTCGCCCTGGCGGTCACGGTCGAACGGCTGATCGTCCTGCGAAAAAAGAACATCGCCCCGCCCGAGTTTCTCACCGGCCTCGATGCCGTCTCGCGCGATCGCCGCCGCGCCATGGAGTTTTGCAAGGCCAACGGCAGCCCGCTAGCCAACGTGCTTGCGGCCGCGTTGCGGCACTGGACTGATTCCTCCGAGAAAATGGACCGCGCCGTCGAAGAAGCCGGCTATCGCGAGCTGATCCGCCTCCGCAAACACATGCGGCTGATGTCGGCTTTGCCGCAGGTCTCCACCATGCTCGGCCTGCTGGGCACGATCTTCGGCATGATCAAAACCTTTCAATCTGTGGCCGCGTCGGGCGAGTCGATCGGCAAGACCGAAATGTTGGCGAAGGGAATCTACGAGGCATGGACCACGACCGCATCCGGCCTATTGGTCGCGATTCCCGTGCTGGTGGCCTACCACGTCATCATGTCACGGATCGATGCAAGCGTCGCCGAGCTCGACCGTGCCGCGGTCGACTGGGTCGAGCGGCAGCGGGGCGAAGCACGATCTCCAGCAGCGTCCCGGAGCGATAGCGAAGCCCTTGTCGAAGTTCCGGCCAACGCCTTGTCCCAGGCGCCCATCGCCGCGTCCTAGTCGCAGGGAGGCACTACATTGATTATTCGCGAACCCGAAACCGAGGCGAGTCTCCACATCGACTTCGTCCCGATGATCGACACGCTCTTTAATCTTCTCATTTTCTTCCTGCTGGCCACCACCATCAAGCAGACCGAGCGCGAAATGAAGGTCGCGCTTCCGATTGCGTCGGCGGCCGGGCCGATCAGCACCGTCTTGCGGGAAATTGTCGTGAACGTCGCGGCCGACGGTCGCATCGTCGTCGCCGGAAGTGACCGAAACGTCGATGACCTGCGCGCAATCATCAGCGAAGCGGTGAAGCAGAATCCGCAGCAGAAAGTCACGGTCCGCGGCGATCGCACCACGGCTTATTCAAACGTCGTACGCGTCCTCGATGTGGCCAAGGCCGCCGGCGTGCAGGAGCCGTATCTTGACACGGTCCTCGATCGCTGACGCCGGTCTCGCGGGGCGACTGCCATGAAGCGCTGGTGGGTGCGCGCGCTCTTACTGGCAGGCATCGCTGCCGTCGCCGCGGCGGGCACAATCGCTTGGCGACTGCGACCGCGCGAGTCGATCTTTCTCACCAACGGCGATTCAATTCGCGAGCTCGCATCCGTCGCGAGCGTTCGCGAGATCCTCTGGGAACCGCCGATCCCGCTCGATCGCCACATCAACACACCCTCCGATGTCCAGGCCCCGGCTGACGTTTACGAGCCGTGCATCAGCCGCGACGGCCAGACGCTCTTCTTCGTTCGCGGCCGCGCCGGGCGCAACGCCGACCTTTTCGAATGCCGTCGAACCTTCGAGGGCTGGACCGAGCCGGAGGCCATCGAAGCCGTCAACAGCGACTATGACGAACTCGGGCCGCATCCATCACCGGACGGCCGATCGCTCTATTTCTACAGCGACCGCCCCGGCGGCAGCGGCGGCTTCGATCTCTGGTGCACGAAGCTGGAGGATGACGAATGGTCCCCGCCGGTCAACCTCGGCCGGGGTGTGAACAGCGAATTTAACGAGTACGGCCCGTCGCCATCGCCGGATGGCCGATCGCTTTATTTCGCTTCCAACCGGCCGCGACCGAATGAGCGCGTCGCCCCGCAGGCCGGCCGATGGAGCGCGACGATTCGCGAGGACCAGTCGCATTACGATTACGACCTGTTCGTGGCGCCGATCGACGAAGCCGGCGCGGGCGAGGCCCAGCCGCTCGTCGCCCTCAACACGCCCGCGAACGAAGGCGCGCCGTGCGTCAGTCCATTCGGCGATTTTCTCTACTTCGGCTCGGACAGGTCGGGCGGGCAGGGCGGCTTCGATCTCTATCGCGCCCGCCGAATCGCCGACCGCTTCGAGCACGCAACCAACCTCGGTCCGGCCGTCAACACGCCGGCCAATGAGCTCGACCCGGCCCTCGCCCTCGGCGGCTTCGGGCTCTATTTCAGTTCCGATCGAGCGCGCGATCCGGCACACCCCGATGCCCCCGGCGAGTACAAGCTCTATTACACCGCCTCGCGCGAGGTCTATCGCGACGTCCTGGTCTCTCGCCCGACCATCGACTGGCGATCGCTCTGGCGGCGACTCGCTCCCAACCTGCTTTGGTCGCTGCTCGCCCTGCTCGCGATGCTTCTCCTGCTGGCCGGCATTCGCGATGTCCAGCGCCGCAAGCTCGGGTTGCTCACGCGCTGCCTGCTGTTCTCGCTCTTCATCCATTTCCTCCTCATGCTGCTCTTCAACGCGTGGCGAGTGGGCTCGACGCTCGCGCAGGAGGTAGGGCGGCGCGGCGGAATCAGGGTCGCGTTCGTCTCATCCTCGGCGGGCGACTCACTCGCCGGCCAGGTCCGCGGAAACCTGACTCAAATCGACCCGATCGCGCCAAAGTTCGCACCGGTAACAAAGTCAGGCGCGCTGGACGAACCGGTTACGCGGGCAGAACGTGTCGCAACGGCTGCACCGCGAACCGAAGTCGTAAACGACCCGCAGCCACGCCCCGCTGTAAATCTCGACGACTCACCGGCGCCCGCCGTGAACCATTCGCGTGCCGTCGAATCGCGAACGGCGCCAGAGGCGAGTCTGGGGCTCGATGTCAATCTGCCGCACGACGAACAACCCGTCGCCTACGGCGAGACTAATCTGCCGACCGTGGCCCCCGACACGACGCAGCGCGGTAACCGCATCGCACTCATTGCAGCCACGCAGCCGATTGAGCGAGTCGATCTTCCACCCGGTTCAAGGGAGGGAGCGCCCGATCAGACCGTGGTCTCGCTCGGTCGTCCGACCGACGCCAGCCCGCGATCGACCGCAAGCACGCTGTCATCGTCATCGGGTGCCGAAGCAGGTGTCGCGCCGACGCCGACCTCTTCCATATTGGCAAATCTAGCAACCCCCAAAGAGACCGCGCCGTCAGCAACGACGACCGAAGACTTGCCCATGGCGCAGCCCTCCACCGAAAGAGCCGCTCGAGGCCGAGCCACGGAGGGAGTTGATCCACCGCAATTGGCTCACGTCGATCGACTACCGACAGGCGGTACCGCGCTAGCAGGCGGCGGTGATGCGTCGCTCGTGACAGCATCGACCGGCGCGGCCCGCGACGCCACGCCGATTCGAACCGCTCCAGGATTTAGAGTTGATGTCCCGACCGGCTCGCCCTCGATCGCGACCGCGCTTCGACCACTGGAAGAATCGCCTCATCAAGGCGGCGGCGGAGCAGGCGGCGGAGGCGTCGCGGAAGTATCACTCTCGGCAAAACCGGCCCCGCTGGGACGGGCAGCAACAGGAACGGGTGACCTCCCCGAATCGCGCGGATCATCGATCACTTCTCCGCTGCCTGCATTCGGCCGTGGAACAGGCGGACAGGGCGGCGGCAGCGGCGAAGTCGGAAATGGCGCTGGTGGCGGCGGGGCTGGCGGTGGAGACGGCACCGGCGACAGTCTTGTGCACTCCAACCCGACCGACGCTCCAACACCCGGCCGCCCGTCGGACGACTTGCTCACCGGGCTTTCACAGCAGACCGGTTCCGCACCGGACGCACTGGGACTCTCGCTTCGCGTTCCCACCGAGCACCTCGCGCCCGAGAACCCGTACGTCCAACGTGCTCCCGAACAGCGCGAAGACCTGGTTCGCCGCATGGGAGGCAGCGACCGCACGGAAGCCGCCGTCAGCCGTTCGCTCAAATGGCTCGCGCGACATCAGAATTCCGACGGACACTGGAGCAGCACCGGTTTCGACAGCGAGTGCGGCGAGTGCGACGGCGCCGCGCAGATCGAAGCCGACGTTGCCATGACCGGCCTCTCAGTGCTCTGTTTCCTCGGCGCCGATCACACGCATGCGAAGGACGGCCCATACCGCGACAATGTCCGCCGCGCCATCCGCTGGCTCCGCAAACACCAGGACCCCGACGGCGATCTCCGCAACGGCGAAAGCATGTACAGCCACGGCATCGCGACGATCGCGCTGGCCGAGGCCTACGGAATGACGCGCGACGAGCAGTTGCACACCGCCGTACGCCGCGCGACTGAGTTCATCTGGAACGCTCGAAACCGCCGGGGAGCCGGCTGGCGCTACGAACCCGGCGAGTTCGGCGACACATCGGTGCTCGGCTGGCAGGTGATGGCGCTGCGCAGTGCGAAGCGAGCCGGCGTCGACGTGCCCGATGGCGCGTTCGAAATGGCCCAGCACTGGCTGCAACTCGTCTCGTCGCGCTCGCGCCCCGGCCTCTACGCCTATCAACCCGGTCGGGCGGTCACGCCATCCATGACAGCCGAGGGAATGTTTGTTCTTCAGATCACGGGCGTTTCGCGCGATGACGCGCGCATGGACGCCGCCTCAGCGCTGATCAGCCGCAATCGACCCGATTGGGATGGCGGTGCCAACACCTACTACTGGTACTACGCGACCCTCGCCCTTTTTCAGCGCCAGGGCGACGAGTGGCCGCGCTGGAATCGCCGCCTCGTGCGCGAATTGCTCGCCCACCAACAGAAACGCGGCGCGGCCGCCGGAAGCTGGGACCCGGAAGGCGAATGGGCCCCGGCCGCCGGACGCGTCTACCAGACCGCCCTCTGCACGCTCATGCTCGAGGTCTACTACCGATACCTCCCAATGTACGCCGACGGCCACGCAACGACCCAGCCGGCGAAGGATTAGCACGCTTGCTCACTTTTATCCCGGCAGCGGATGCCTGAAGAGCACGCCAAAACGGCTCCAATAGAGGCGAAATGCCTGTTCGCATGCGGCGACAGTTCCACACCAGTCGCCCTGATTTCCCATGCGACATCCGAAGAATCGCTACTTTCCGTATAATTCGAGCATGCTCGACAACCAAGCTCCGTCCGGGGCGATCCCCGCTAATCCGCCCGTGGAGGGCGACGACGTGACGCGCCTGCTTAACGCCGCCGCGGCTGGAGACGCCAGCGCACCGAACGAAGCATTCGGTCTGATCTACGACTGCCTCCGCGGCATCGCCCGGCAGCGCATGGCCGGCGAGCGCGCCAACCATACGCTTCAGGCAACCGCCCTCGTTCACGAGGCCTACGTCCGCCTGCTCGGAAAGCCCGACGCCCAATGGGCCGGCCGCGCCCATTTCTTCCGCGCTGCGGCCGAGGCCATGCGAAAAATCCTGATCGACCACGCTCGCGCCCGAAACGCCGATAAGCGCGGCGGCGGCAAGGCGGCCCTCTCGATCATGGGCATTGCGTCCATCGCTCCCGACACCGATGCCGCCGGAATTCTGGCCTTGGACGAAGCCATTCTGCGCCTACAGCAGGTGGACCAACAGGCGGCCGAGGTTGTGCGGCTGAGGTTCTTCGCCGGCCTCGACGGGCCCGCGGTCGCCGAGTCCCTCGGCATCTCGGAGCGCACTGTCCGCCGCGATTGGTCGTTCGCCCGCGGCTGGCTCCGAGATGCCCTGGAGCGTCATAGCGAGTAGGTAATCAGATGCCGGAATCTCTCGACGTCCGGGCAAAGCGCATCATCGACGCGGCCGTCGAACTCTCTGGCGCCGAGCGCGAGGCCTGCATCCAGCGCGCCTGCGGCGCCGACACCCAGTTGCGCAATCGCGTGGATGCCTTGCTCGCCGCGATGCAGACCGAAGACACATTCCTCAGCGAACCGGAGGTCAGTGTCCCGCCGCTCGACACGGCCGCCACCGTCGAACAGGTTGGCGGCCGGATCGGTCCCTACAAACTTCTCGAACTCATCGGTGAAGGCGGATTCGGCTCGGTCTTCATGGCCGAACAGTTCGTTCCACTCAATCGCCGCGTCGCACTCAAGATCATCAAACTCGGCATGGACACCCGCGCCGTCGTCGCCCGCTTCGAGCAGGAACGCCAGGCGCTGGCACTCATGGACCATGCCCACATCGCCAAGGTCCTCGACGCCGGTGCGACTCAGGCCGGCCGGCCGTATTTCGTCATGGAGCTGGTCAAAGGCCAGCCCATCACCGAATACTGCGACACCGAAAATCTCTCCATCGCTGATCGGCTTCAGTTATTCACCCAGGTGTGCCGCGCCGTCCAGCACGCCCACACGAAGGGTGTCATCCATCGCGACATCAAGCCGGGCAACATCCTCGTTCGCACGCAGGACGGTCGGCCGCACTGCAAAATCATCGACTTCGGCGTGGCCAAAGCCATCCAGCGCCCACTGGTCGACAAAACAATCTTCACCGAGTTTCGCCAGCTCATTGGCACACCCGTCTACATGAGCCCCGAGCAGGCCACCGGCAGTCTCGACATTGACACCCGCACCGATGTTTATTCGCTCGGCGTCCTGCTCTACGAACTGCTCACCGGCCAGACGCCATTCGAGGCGCATCGGCTCCGCTCGGCCGCGTTTGAAGAAATGCAGCGCATCATTCGCGATGTCGATCCGCCCAAGCCAAGCACGCGCGTCAGCGCGATGACGGCGGCTTCCGTCCTGCCAAAGCCGGCCTCAAGCAGCGCCAAGTCATCCGGTTCCGGTCAAACGGCGGCAACGGTCGCCGCCGTGCGCCGCAGCGACCCGCGACTGCTCGTCCGCACCCTCCGTGGCGAACTCGACTGGATCGTCATGCGCGCCCTCGATAAGGATCGCGCCCGGCGCTATGAGTCCCCCGGCGATCTCGCGGCAGATGTCGAACGGTGCCTCGCCGGCGAACCCGTGCAGGCCGCGCCGCCCAGCACTTCCTACCGGCTAAGAAAGCTGGCGCGCCGCCATCGTGTCGGCGTGGCCGTCACCGCCATCGTGACCGCGGCCCTCGTGCTCGGGTTCGGTGTGGCCGTCTGGGAAGCCCGCGTCGCGGCCCGCGACCGCGATTCCGCCCGGCGTTCGGCCGCCGAAGCCGAGAAGGCCCGCGCTGATGCCGAGGCGCGCCGCCAGGAGATGGAGCGCGTGGCCCAGTTTCAGGCGGCGGAGCTTCGCGGGGTCGATCCGGAGCAGATGGGCAAGCAAATCTGCGCGGCCTTGCTGATCGACGCCAAATCGGCGATGCAGCGCGCCGGGTTGCAGGCCACCGAGATCGCCACCCGCCAGGCCGAACTGAACAAAATGCTCGCCGACGTAAACCCGACCAACGTCGCGCTCAAAACGCTCGATGAAAACATCTTCGCCCGCGCGCTCGCCGCGGTCGACAAACAATTCAAGGATCAGCCGCTGATCCGGGCGCGCCTGCTGCACACACTTGGCGAAACGATGTCCAATCTCGGATTGCTCGAATCCGCCGATTCACCACTCGCGCAGGCCCTGGCGATACGGCGTGAATCGCTCGGCGATCTGCATCGAGATACGATCGACACGCTCGTCGCGGTAGGCATCCTCGCCCAGCAACAGGGGAAGTTGCCGGATGCGGAGGCAAAACTTCGCGAGGCCGCGCGCCTCGCGATGCTCGTTCCCGACTGTCCCCCTGAATCGCGCCTCGAGGCGACGATTAACCTCGCATCCGTGTTGCAGATGCTGGGCAAGCTGGCCGAGGCGGAGTCCTGCTGTCGCGACTCGATTGAACAATCACAAAAACTGCTCGGCCCGGATCACATCGATTCGATCAGCGCGATCAACAATCTGGGATTCGTTCAATTCGGGCAGGGCAAGTTGAAGGACGCCGAGGCGAGTTTTCGGCGCTCGCTTGATGCGTTTCGCCGCACGGTGGGCGACGAACACGCCGGGACGCGCGCGGCGGCGAATAATCTCGCTTCGATCCTGCAACGCGAGGGCAAGCTCGCTGAAGCCGAGAAGTTGTTTCGCGACGCACTCTCTATTGCCCGCCGCACCGACGGCGAGGAGCATCCGACCACGTTGCAGTTGGCTAACAATGTCGGCTTCGTGCTCTATCTGGCCGGCAAGTACGACGAATCAGAAGTGTTCGCCCGCGACACACTCGATCGACGCCGTCGCGTGCTCGGCAACGATCACTACGATACGCTGCAATCCATCCACAATATGGGCCTGCTGCGCCAGGCGACGGGAAAGCCGGACGAAGCCGAAAAGTTCTTTCGCGAGGCCGTCGATCGGCGGCGCCAAGTCCTGGGCGAGAAGAGCGCGGCCACGCTTCAATCACTCTGCTCGCTGGGTGTGTTCTTCCGTGAGCAGGGCCGCCTGGCCGATGCCGAACCGCTGCTCCGTGCCGCGCTCGATGGCCGCCGCGCGGCGCTCGGTGACGAACATCCGGACACGCTCGAATCGCTGATGGCCATGGGTCGGCTGCAGGCCGCTCAGGGAAAACTGCAGGATTCCGAAGCGACCTTTCGCCAGGCCATGCGCCTCTATGCAAAGAAGGACGGCGAGAAGCATTTCCAGACCGCCCGGGCGCGCTGCGAGCTCGGCGCGGTGCTGCGCGACGAGGGCCGATTCGCGGACGCCGAGTCGCTCCTGCTCGAAGCGAGCGATGAGCTGAACGCCGACGAGGCCGTGTCCGACAAGGCCGCCCGAAAGCAGTGCGCCGAGGCGATCGTCACGCTTTACGAGTTGTGGGACAAATCCGCCGCCGGCCACAAGCACGCCGCCCGGGCGGAGGAGTGGCGAAAGCGGCAGGGGGGCTAGAACGGCGACTCGTCGCCGCTGGGCCCATAGCTCCACGGCACCGCAGCGCCGATCATCCGCAGATAGACGCCGAACTGCCCGCGATGCTGATACCAGTGATTGAGCAGGACGTTGCGCAGGAACACGCCGCGAGGCAATGCCATCAGCTCCCGGCCGCCGCGAATAAAGCGGATGGTCGCCCGCATGCGCTCGTCGTCGATGGTCGGCAGCGTTTTCCGTACATACGCCGCGCCGCGGTCGAGTAGTTCGAGTATCTCGCGCACCGATTTCGCCTGCTGGCGCTCGCGAAACTCCGGCGGCGTCACTTCATCCGCCAGCGCCATCGCCAGTACGCGTTCCGGAATTTCGGCCAGGTGCAACGCGAGCTGACCGGCCGTCATCGATTTTGGGTGCGGTCGCCACGCAATGCTTCCTTCGGGCAATCGCTCCAGAAACCTCCGAGTGGTCGCGAGCTCTCGCTCGAATTCCTCGAGCATGACTCGCCCGATGGCGCAATCGGCGCGTTCGTGGCCCTGCCGAATTGTGGGATGTTGAGCTGATTGGGTAGTCATATTGGCTCCTGCTTATTCATGAATTTGGTTTTGAATGAACCCGCGCACGCGGCGCATCGCCAGAAATGCGAGGGATGCCGTGCAGATAACAATGAGCGCCATTCGTATGGATGACGCGGCCGATATCGAGATGCCAATGCCCGTTGCCAGCGCCACATATCCCGCCACGCAAACCGGGCACTTGGGAAGCAGCGCCAGCGTCAGCCCCGGAATAATCCACCCGGCCGCATGCCGGCCCTGTCGTCCGATGCTGCAACACGACCGACTCACGTCTGTTTCCCCGCTCCGCAGCAACCGTGCTCAGATGCCGCGACCGCCGTCTTGGCGACGTCCGGCCAGTACGGCTTATCGGCGTCAGCGAAGCCGCCGCCGTCGTAACGATCGTGGTGCCGGACCCACGCCATGCCGAACGGAAGCTCTCCTTCATTTCGCCCCTTCGGAACCAGATCGAGCAGCGTGTATGTCCCGATCAAAGCATCAAGGCCGCGCCCATAGGTCGAGTAGCTATGAAAGAGACGGCCACTCGGATCTTTGGCGAACACACTTGCCCCCGGCGCTTCCTCGCTCGGAAATTCCTGCATGGCATAGTTGTAGTCCACCGCTCCGGTGTCCCGCTGCTGCGGCGTAAACGACGCGTGGAAGTCGTAATTGAAATCGCTTCCGAAAGACGAAACCCACCGGAATCGCCAGCCCATGCGTTTCTTGAAGGCCTCGATCTTCGCCAGCGGCGCTCGCGAGACCATGACCAGCGCCACGTCCCGCGCTTGAAGGTGCGGAACCGCGCCGTCGATGTGATCGACCACGAAGGAGCAGCTTGGACAGCCCTCGGCCCATGCCGGGCCGAACATGAAGTGATAGATGGCGAGCTGGCTGCAGCCGCCGAACAGGTCGCCGAGCGTCGCTTTCCCGTCCGAAGAATCGAACACGTAGTCCTTTGTGACGGGTTTCCAGGGCAACTCGCGCCGCGCCAGCGCGAGCTCGTCGTGCTGCCGCGTCAATTCCTTCTCTTTGGCCAGAAGCGCGACCCGCGCTTTCAGCCACTCGTCGTGGCCAACAACCCTGTGCCCGGATGCCTGCAATGTATTCGCGCTCATCGCTTTCCATCCTTCCGTTCATTGCGAGTCGCCCCGCCCGCCTTGCGTTCCGCCAGTTCACGAATCCGCTTCAACCCGTGCGCCCAACCATCCGGCATGCCGTCGCGCATCTCGGGCGGAATCAATCCCATCGCCCGGTGCACGAGTGTCAGCCGCGTCACGCCGCCTTCGGCCTTCAGGCGATATTGCACGTGGTTGATCGCCGGAAACGACATCGGCATCGGCCCGTAAAGCTCCAGCAAATTCGGCGGTTTGATCACCTGAACGTGTCCCCACAGGTGCCCCGTGTTGTTGCCGAGGTCGCGATACCACCGCCCGCCCGGCCACGGCTCGACCTTCATCGGAAACGGCTTGCCGTCCGGCAGTTGGCTGCCCGGCCCCAGCTCTTCCAGCACCACCTCGAATGTCACTTCGATCGGCGCGGCAATCTCCGTCTCCTTGCGGATTTCCAGCGTCTGGACCGCTTCCTGCTCCAGGGTGCTCGTCGTCATCACAATTCTCCTTTATGCCTTCTCATCCGGATTATTAGCCCGCTCTTTCGCCTTGCGTTCCGCCCGCCGCTTGATTCGATCAAGCTGCTGCGTCCAGAATCGCTCATACGCCTTCACCCAGTCGTGCACCGGCTTCAACTGGCTCGCCTGAAGTTCGTACAGCCGTTGCCGCCCGTCTTTGGCCGCCGTCACGATTCCAACCTCGCGCAGTACGCCCAAATGCTTCGACACGGCCGGCTGCGGCAGCCCGAGGGCCACGACAATCGTCCCGACTGCGAGTGCCCCGTGACGGGCCAGCAGATCGACAATCTGTCGCCGCCGCGGCTCGGCGATGGCGTTGAATACGTCCGTGGTCGTGGCTGCTCTTGGCATGCCGGTATCATATTCCTATATGGGAATATGTCAAGCGACAATATTTCCAAGCGAAAAACAGGGCTCTTTCAGACTTTGCGAAGTGCTTCGATGATGTTCGTCCGCGCCGCCTTGAACGCCGGCGCGATCCCGCCCACCACACCCACCAACATGGAAAGCCCGATTGCGATCAACACCACCCCCGGCGTGAGCTTCGGATCATACGCGTATGCGGTCCAGGTGATGTCCGACAGATACTCCTGCCGCGGCCGCTGGTAGAGCACACTGGCAATCAGCCCGGTTGCGCAGGCCAGTCCGCACATGGCAAACGACTCGATGAGAAACGCCAGCACGATCGCGGTTCGTCGGAACCCAACTGTCCGCAGCATCGCGATCTCGCGCCGCCGCCCGTCCACGGCCGCATAGAGCGTGTTCGCGACGGCGAAGATTGCCCCAAACGCCATGACCCCGATCAGGATCGACACCAGCAGAACAATCTCGCGCATCCGCGCCGAGAGTTCGGCGTAGTACTCCGGTTCGCGCCGCGCATCGAGTCGAACCGACGAGCCCATGATGTAGCGAATGGCTTCGTCGGCCTGCTCCGGATTCGCCAGTCGCATGGCCGCACTCGACACGAACCGCCGGCCGTATGCATCGCTCAGGATCGTCCGCGGCGCCCAGATCTCGTTTTCCAAAGCGCCGCCGCCCGCCTCGAACACACCGACCACGCGGAATCGACGGTTATGCGAACGCCCGAGCAGAACCTCATCCCCGATCTGCAGATTGGCATACCGATCGCGCGCCGCCTTGCCGACGACGAGTTCCAACGCCCCCGGCGCCATCTTCCGCCCCTCAACGGTCTGCACCTCGTTGTGCACAACCCATCCAACCGGATCGATGCCACGGATGGCCACATTGGATCGGGCCCCATTCGCCCCTCGTCGTGGAATCGACGCCTGAACGCACAACTCCGGACTGATCAGCAGTTCGCCCGCCGCATCGCGCGAAATGCCCGGCGTCTGCATCAGCCGCGCCGACTCTTCCGGCATGATCAAGCTCGTGCTCTCCGCCTTCGACCCCGGCTTGAGCACCAGCAGATTGGCCGCCGAACCCGTCGCCGCCAGCGATGCCCGAATCCCTGCCGCGAATGAAAGCAGCACGCACAGCACGAACACGACGATCGTCACCACGACAAACGTGAGCAGACTGTTCAGCTTCTGCCGCAGCAGACTATGCCATGTGTAATACAGCGGTAGACGCACAATTCACTTCCAAGCAGCGACCATGGCGGCCGAACTGCCTCACTCCAGATTTCGCAAGGCACCCACAACCGTCGCGCGCGAAGCGTTCCATGCCGGCCACGCCGCCGCCAGCACGCCCACGATCAGCGCCATCGTTTGCGCCTTGATGCAAGTCGACAGCGGGATCGTCAGATGCTGAATCAGCGGAACGCTCACATCGCCCAGCGGCGTGTACCCGAATCCGATGAACGGCACCGCCGCCCCGATCAATCCGCCCAGCATGCACAAGCTCAGACTCTCCATCTGAATGAGCCCGAAAATGGCGGCGGGGGAGAAGCCGATCGATCGCAGGATCGCGATTTCGCTGCGTCGGTCGCGCAGATTCATGTTCATCGTGTTAGTAGCGGCAATCACCGCCACGATAATCGTGATGGCCGAAAGCCGGCTCAGGTTGCGCGGCATGTCGAAAAACTGCGTGATGAACTCATTGAGAAAGGCCTTCTCATCTTCTGTCTTCGTCGGATCGGGAAACGCAGCGAAGTGCGCATCGATTGTCGTGCGAAAATGATCCAGATCACCCTTCGACCCACACCGAACATAGAAAAACGAAACCCAGTCGATTGAGTTCCACTCCGCCGCCGAAGGCGTCGCCTTGATCGACTCCTCGAGATAGTCGAGCCGGCAGTAATTCGTGACTGGGTCCCGCCCCGGCCGCGCCGCCGTCGCAACAACCCGAAACTCGAGCAACAGGTAGGGGGGCAGCGACGATCGAATATTGACCCGATCGCCGGGCTTCAGGCCGAAGTTGGCCGCCGTGGCCGGACCGATCAGAATCGATTGTCGATTGCTCCGCCATTGTGCCGCTTCTTCGGTCGTCAGTTGCTGATCGGGAAAGGTCTTCACGAAAGTGTCGACATCCGCCGCAAGCGTCGTCAGCGGGCGTGGATCGTTCTCCACCTGTCCGCCGATCCAGCGCATCCCGCAAACGGAAAGAATCTTTTTCCCTGTGGGGTCCAATGCCTCAATTCTCGCGCGATACCCCGATGGGAGCGGGTAGATCACCGAAGCGCTGTTCGCCACCACCAGCCGCAGTTGCTGCGCCGAGCTGTTCATGAAGCCGTCGATCCCGTCAATGACGGCCGTCGACAACACGTAAATCGTGATGGGCAGCCCGACGGCCACGCAGGTAAGTGCCATGCGGAGTCGGTTTCGAGTGAGATTGCGGAGGATGTAGACCAGCCGAAGCGGCATTCCGACTCCACTTTGGACAATGTTATTCCGCCGAACTCTACCATCGTGCCCACAGAACGGAAAAACAATGGTTTCACCACTCCGACAGGGGTATGATTGTGATACTCGCCGGCGCATTCGCCGTTTCCTACGGGCTGAAAGCGAGGATCTGGTTGCAACGATTCTCCAATGACGCGGTGTCGCCGAGTGGCGGCAACGGATCGGCGCGTACCCTCCGTTCCCGATTCCGCGACGCGTTTGTCTATAGCCCGCTCGCCTTTGCCGAAACCGCAGAATCGATCGAACTCGTGCAGCGCGGTCTGCGCGTTCAGCCCGGCGATACGGTCGCCGGCATTACCAGCTCCGGCGATGTCCTGCTCTCACTCCTCGCGAGCAATCCCAAACGCATTCACGGCTTTGACGCCAATCCCACCCAGACAGCCCTCGCGCGCCTCAAGCGCGAACTCTGTACCGACATGCCGGTGGACGAAGCCATGTCGTTTCTCGGCCTCACCGCCGAACCGCCCGACCAACGACTCAGAAAATGGCACGCCCTCAAGCCGCGCCTGGGACCGGCCGGCGACCTGCTCGAGCGATTCGACATCGGCGCCGGCCTCCTCAATTGTGGAACGACGCGCAAGCTATTCCGGCTGACCGTGCTCGGCCTCCGCCTCTGCCTCGGAAGCGACGGCTTTCGCCGCCTCGTCAGTCCCGACTCGACGCCCGCCTCGCGCATGCAGCTGCTCAACGAAGCTCGCCAGCGCGGCATCTACCGCTGGCTCATCCGCCCGACCCTCGCCGCCGGCCGCCGCCCCTTCCAGCATTTCCTCTACCCGCCCGCACTGTGCAGTAACTCCGATCACCCGCAGCGGGCTCTCAACGACATCCTCGAGAGCTACTCGCGGCTCTTCGAAGTCGGACTGGCCGAGAACCCCGTCTTCGAACGCTTCATGACTGGCCGCGTTCCCGATGAGCAAGTCCGCCAGCTTTATTCCGACGAGGCCTGGCCGGTGCTCAGGCAGCGCATCGGCGACATCAGTTTCGAAACATTGCCCATCACCCAGGGCTTGCTCGAACTGAGTCCGTGCTCGACCGACGCGTTCTACCTCTCCAACGCGCCCGACTACCTCCGTCCCGACGGCCTGCGTTCCCTGTCCGACGCACTATCGCGCGCCTCCCGCCCCGGAGCCCGCGTCTTCTATCTTTCGCTCGACTCGCAATGCCCGTTCGAATGCTGCGGTGTGCCGATCCCCTTTGCGCGATGCAACGACGTCGAGCAATCGCTCACTCGCGCCGATACGGTTGGCCTTTACCGTTTCATTGGAGTGCGTTGTGGTGCGTAAGATCGTTCTAATCGATCCCGCCACCCGTCAGGTGCTCGCGCATCGCGGGCAGCTCGATGGCCTGCGCCGATTCCGCTACTGCCCGCACCTCGGTCTGCAGGCGTTGGCCGGCGCCTCGCCGAGCCGCGAAGTCCGCATCATCGACGAGCGCCTCGAACGATTCGATCCCGCATCGCTCGAAGCCGACTTGGTCGGTATCACCGTGCGAACCGGCCTGGCGCCGCGCGCCCACGAACTCGCCCGTGTCTTCCACCAACGCGGCATTTCGGTCGTCTTTGGCGGCCCCTATACAACCCTCACGCCAGACCTAGCCCTCGCCGACCCGGCCGTCCGCTGCGTGGTCCGCGGACCAGCCGTCGGCGCATGGAACGACCTGCTCGCCGATATCGAGGCAAATCGCGCGCAGCGAGTCTACGAAGGCAAAGCTCAGGCCGGCGTCACCATCAGCCACGTCGCCGCACCCACCGGCCCCTATCGTCCATCGACCGCCCTCGTCCAGATTACCCAGGGCTGCAACTTCAAGTGCAGCTTTTGCGTCATCCCCAGTCTCTACGAAGAGCGCTTCGTCGCCCCGTCCGTCGAGCAGGCCCTCGCTGCCATCGCCTCGACCGAAGCCCGGCTGCTCGCATTCGTCGACGACAACCTGATCGGCAACCTCGTCTTCGCCCGTCAGCTTTTCGCCGGTCTGCGCGGCATGGGAAAGCGCTGGTTCTGCCAGGCCACGCTGAACGTCGCCCGCGACCCGGCGCTCGTCGCCCTCATGTCCGAGGCGGGCTGCGTCGGCGTCAACATTGGCATCGAGACCATCAACTCCGCCATCTGGGAGCAGCAAAACAAGCGCCAGAACTTCAGTTGCGAACTCACCGCCGCCATCCAGCGGCTTCACGACCATGGCATCTGCGTCTCCGGCGGCTTCATCTTCGGCTTCGATCAGGACGACGTCACCGTATTTGACCGCTCGCTCGATTTCATGGCCCGCAGCAAGCTCGACTTCGCCGCCTGCCACATCCTGACGCCCTATCCCGGTCTCCCGTTCCATGAGCAACTGAAGCGCGAAGGCCGCATCCTGACCGACGATCTCAGCCGCTACAGCACCTACGAAGTCGTCTTCCAGCCGCTGCAGATGTCACCCGATCAACTGCAGGAGGGCTTCAATCGCGTCGTCCGCGAGTTCTATTCCATCCGCCGCGTCTGCCGCCGGTTCGTGAGCGCCGTACAGCCGCTCGGCCTGTCATCCGCCGCCTTCTCGGCCTTCGGCGGCTACGTCGTCCACTCGAATCTCAATCGCGGACTGCCGATCCACGCCTGAGCGCATGGCATCCCTGACTCACGCATTGCTGACCGAAGATGAAGCGGTCCTGCTGCACGCGCTCGAACCGTCGGCGAATGATCGTGTGCTCGCCCTCTTCGCTCGTGGCAACGGCGACGCCGGCTTGGCCCTGCTCCAAGCCGGTCCAACGGTCGTATTCATGCACGACCTGTTCGATCATGAATCCCTGACGTCGCAATTTCAGTTGAAGCAGTGGCTCTTTCGCCATCTCGATAATGAAAAGCTGCGAACATTCCTCGCCATCGACGAGGGCAGGCAACCAATCGATCGCCTCGCAATTCTGGACGAAGCGCTGCGCGAACTCCCGCCACCGTGCCATGAGTTCTGGCATCCCCGCCGCGCCTGCGTCCGTGCGGGAATGGGCCGCAACGACAGCACCGCTGCCTGGTGCCGCACCCTCGCTAAATTCCTCGCGGTCTACGAAAAACTCCCGCGCCCGCTCCAGATCGCTTCACTATTCGCCGGCCGCTGTCTCGCCCCGTTCTACTTCCCGCGTGAAGAGCGGGAATTTTCGCTCGGCTATCGCCAGTTGATGCAAGCCCCGCAATCGATGCTAAACAGGTTCACAAGTCGCGCCGACCGCAATCTGGAAAAGCTGATCCCCTACGCAACCTTCCAATACCTCTCACTGCATGGCCAGGAATCCATTCGATCCGACCTCAACCGCATCCAACTCATCGATCAACTCCCGGCCGGACACGGCTGCAACAAGGTCTACTTGTCGAACATCATCGACTACCTGCCTGAAGCCCGGTTTCTCGAATTGCTGCGTCAGATCGCCGCCAGTGCCAAACGGCCGTGTCGCGCCTTCGTTAACTCGTCCTACGACTCGCCCGAGCCGCACCCATACCTGCGATCCGCGGAAAAATCCGGTGTCGCAAGAATCGACACCGGCCGGACCAATCACGCCCGATCAACAGACCGAGTCCGCGCCTATCCCGGTCTATCTATCATCGAGCTGATCTAATGCGCGATGCTGGCGATGACTGCTATTCCCCGATCACACCACATTCAGCGTGACATCAATGTTTCCGCGCGTGGCCCGCGAATACGGACAGATCTGGTGCGCAGCGTCGACGATCGACCGCGCCGTATCGCGATCCACTCCCGGCAGCTGGACGTTCAATCGCGCGGCCAGCGTGTAATTGCCGCCAACCAGCCCCAGGTCCACTTCCGCGTCAATGGCTGTATCCGGCGGAAGCGTCAGCTTCATCTTCCCGGCCGCCACTTTCATCGCGCCGATGAAACACGCCGACCAACCCACGGCGAACAGCTGCTCCGGGTTGGTGCCCGTGCCGGGGCCGCCGGGCGACGATAGTTTGACGTCCAGTCGGCCATCCGATGTCCGCGATGCCCCGTCCCGGCCGCCCGTCGTGTGTGCCTTCGCGGTGTAGATGATCTTGTCGAATGCCATGCTGAGCTCCTTTCACACGGAAGGTGCCTTGCTTCTGGCGTGCTGTCAATCGATCGCGACGGCTCGCTTCTCCCGTCATCGAGCGACCTCGGAAAGCGAAAAAACGCTGTATAATCGCCGCCATGACCGTCAAAGAAGTCCTCGCACAGCTCAAGTCCCGTGGCGACGACGCTCGCCGCAAGCACAACATCAAGGCCGGCGCGCCCGACAACCAGTTCGGCGTAAAGCTCGGTGACATCCGCGCGATCGGCAAGAAGATCAAATCCGACCACGAACTCGCCCGCAAACTCTGGGACACCGGCAACGTCGAAGCCCAGCTCATGGCCACGCTCATCCTCAAGCCGCAATCACTTTCCGCGAGTGACATCGACAAGATGACGCGCACCACCACCTGCACGCAGGTGGCAGAGTGGCTGAACTCTTATGTCGTCGCGATACATCCCGAGAAGGATGCGCTGCGCGAGAAGTGGATGAAGGACAAGGATCGCTGGGCCGCCCGCGCCGGCTGGCATCTCACCGCCAGCCGCGTGAACAAGGGTGCAAAGGGGCAAGCCGACGGTCTCGACCCAGTCGCCCTGCTCGACCGCATCGAGAAAGAACTGTCCAAGGCAAAGCCCGAAGTGCAGTGGACCATGAACAACACGCTCGCCGCGATCGGCATCAAGCACGCGCAGCACCGCAAGCGCGCCATCGCCATCGGCGAGAAAATCGGCCTCTATCGCGACTGGCCCGTGTCAAAGGGCTGCACGCCGCCGTACGTCCCGGTCTGGGTCGATGCAATGGTAAAGCGCACTGGTTGAGACCGGCCGCAAACTCCCGCTTGCGATTCTCGGAATGTGATTTAGTCCCGCGAACTTGAAGGAAACGCGATGCAACTCCTGCTCCTCCTCTGGCTCCCGATTCTCCTCTCCGCCGCCGCCGTCTGGATTCTCGCCACCATCGCCTGGGTAGCGCTGCCCCATCACAAGCAGGACTTCATCGCCCTCCCCGACGAAGACGCGTTCATCGAGTTCATCCGCAGAAGCGGCATCAAGCCCGGCAACTTTGTCTTCCCCGATTTCCGCGGTCGAGAGGCGATGAAATCAGAGAAGATCACCAAAATTCTGGAGCAAGGCCCGGTCGGCCACCTCAGCGTCTGGCAGTCGCCGCTGACAATGGGCAGCAAATTGATCGCCACGTTTTTCGTCTACTTCGTAGTGAGCACGCTGATCGCGTACCTCACGCGCGTCGCCCTCCCCGGCCCGGCGCCCTTCGCGAAAGTCTTCCAGATCGCCGCGACCGCCGGCATACTCGCGTACAGCTTCTCGTTCATTCCCAACGGCATCTGGTTCGGCGCGTACAAACGCTCGCTCGTCGCGTCGTTAGTCGACGGCATCGTCTTCGGCTGCATCACCGGCGCCATCTTCGCGTGGTTCTGGCATCATTAAGGCGAAGGTCAACCCCCCGGAACAACACCGAATGCCATGGAGTTGCACCGTTCCACGGGACTGATCCCCTGAATGGCATCTGCGTTTTGAGGTGCTTTTTCAATTCTGCCATGAGTCTTTGAGAATGACGAACAATTGCGCAGACTCAATGATGCAGAAATTGGAAGTTGAGTATACTCTTATGCTCACTTTCGAGAGCCGTGGTGGGCCGACGGTCGGCTACTCGCGCGCGTCTTCTTAGGTGATCCTCGGTCGTTAGTCGGAGCTTCAAGCCATGAGCACTTCACAGCTAAGCACCCCACCCCAAACTGCGGCGGAGCGGCGAGCGGCAGAAGCCGAGTTGCGTACGTTCATCACCAAGTTTGCGCCCGACCATCTGCGGCTCGTAACCGCCGTGCGCAAGTCGCTGCGAAAGCGTCTGCCCACCGCCTATGAGGTGGTGTATGAATATCGCAGCTGGTTCGTCATCAGCATTTCGCCGAGCGAGCAAGGGTACGAGGGCGTTTTCGGCATCCGCGGCGATGCAGACGGCGTGAAGCTCTACTTCAATCACGGTAAGGATCTGCCCGATCCTGAGAAACTGTTGAAGGGGTCCGCCCAAGTGCGCTCGATTGGCGTGGAGGCCGCATCCACACTCGCTCGTCCGGCGGTCGCACGCCTGATCGACGAGGCCATCGCTCGCAATCGTGTGCCGTTCCCGCGTGCCGGCCGCGGTCCGGTAGTCATTCGTTCGACGCAGGCCAAGAAGCGTCCACGGCGTCGTCCAGCCTGACACGCGGTTGCGCCCGACACGGTCGCCAACGGCGAGCCACTCTTTAGGAAGGGTGGAGACTACTCCAATCGCTGATCTGGACTTCACGCACGGCCCCGGCGCAGCTTCGTCATGGACACGTCGCAGCGTTCAGCAGGTCAGCAACGAAGACGGTGACATCGGCGTGGGTGAGACCCGCAGCGCCGTCCATTTCCGCACACGTGCAGCCCCCGCCAAAGATTATGCAGTTGGTGAACTGTTGAATGTCACCGCCGTTCTTGAGACCGTCGGCGTTCATGTCGCCCGGGCATGCGCAGAGGACCTCCGTCATCGACACGTTATCGAGCGCACTCAGGTAGTTGTTCGCCGCGCTCCCGTTGAAGAACGTGATACTGGTCGTGGAGCCAGTCGCGGTGAATTGCACGGTAAACAACTTCCAATTCAGCATGTTGGACGGGCCGGTAGGGTTGAAGTAACCCACGCGGGCGCCGCCGTCGATGCTGAGATCCACCGTAGCGGGGAAGAAGATGCCGCCGCCCGTGGCCGAGCCGACGTAGAAGCTGAGTTGATAGACTGCGCCGATCGTCGTCGCGACGTTCTGTCTCACCCCACTGGTACTCGAATTGGAAGTGATGCCCGCGAGGTCGGTCCATTGATTCCCGTTTTGGGCCTGGAATACGATGCCGCTCTGCGTGAAGGTTCCGCTGATCACCGATGAGTCGACGCCCACCACGGTCCAGCCCGTGATGGCCGTTGATCCGCCCGCATAATTGATGTATCCGCCGGAGGGGACAATCGGAACCTCGAACGATCCATTGACGATCAGATTCGCCTCAACCGGCGCGACCGCCAGAGTCAGCACGGCCACACAGGCTACGGCCAGTCGGGCCTCGCACACTCGTATGTTGAACATCCCAATCTCCTTGTCGATCCTAAGAACTGAGCCCCGTGAGCCGGTATCCGTCTGGATATGGAAAGAAGCGGGAAATGCCGATTCGCATACACGCCGAATGGCCTTATTTAGGGCAAATGAGAGGGCTGCCTCGGTAAGCGCGTTTTTGGCGACGGACGCTGCCCTCGCTTCAGGCGGCGTCAACGGCGAGCCCCTCTTGGCCAAGTGGGGATACCCGCTTCTCCAGCCAAGGGACGGTCAAATTCTGCTAAAATGGGGTTGATCGGCGACGCGAAACCGCAGGCTCGCGCGAGGACGCATTCTCCTATGATCGACTCCGAGGGCGAATTGTTGAAGCGCGCAATTGGCGGGGATATGTCCGCCTTGACGACGCTGCTGGAGCACAACTGCGAAGCACTGCGAGCCATGCTGAATATCGATAAGAAATGGGCCAGCGTGCTTGATCCGGATGACGTGCTGCAGGTGACATTCCTGGAGGCGTTTCTGCAAATCGGCAAATTCAAGGCCGAGGGCTCTGGGGCCTTTCTCGGTTGGTTAAATCGAATAGCCCAGAACAACCTCCGCGATGCGGTTCGCGAATTGTCCGCCGTCAAGCGATCGCCGCCCGGGCAGCGTATCGGGGCCGGCGGACAGCAAGACTCGGCCCTGCATCTGCTCGCCAACCTGGGGATGACGACCACAACGCCCAGCCGCAGCGCTGCGAGCGCGGAAGTCAGCGCCGCCATCAACAGCGCGATTGCATTGATGCCGCCGGATTACGGCACGGTGGTCCGGCTCTACGACCTTGAAGGCAAGTCGATCGGGGATGTCGCCGTCGCTATGGGACGGACCGCCGGGGCCGTCCACATGCTTCGCACGCGGGCCCACGAACACCTTCGGGAGATTCTCGGCTCCGACACCGCGTTTTTTTCGCAATGCGCGTAAATGCCAGGTGGTCATTGACGCTTAACCCCCGGAGCGAACCGCCGCCGGTCCGTGAATTGGCATGAACAACAGCCGCCCAGCTTCCGGCCACTCAAACGTTCGAGACCTCATAGCCGGCGCCCGGAGCCAGGCAGAGGCGGCCCGCGACCTTCCCGGTCGAGGTGATCGAATCGCCGCGGTGCGGGCCACCTTGGCGGTCGCCGACTCCCAGAGCAGCGGGCATTTCGATTCCGACGCCCTGCCGAAGGAACTGCTCGAACAATTCCGGCTCACCGGCCAGGTCTATCGGGGCGGTCAGGGCTTCGTTTGCGTGGCGGTGCAGAAATCAACGGGACGCCGGGTCGCAATCAAAGTCATGCGCGACGGGCCCTTCTCGGACCGCGAGGATTGCCTGCGCTTCGAGCGCGAAGCGCGAATTCTCGCGCAGCTCGATCACCCCAACATCGTGGGCATCATCGACAGCGGGCTGTCACGCGGACTCTTCTACTTCGTCATGGACTTCGTGGAAGGCGAACCGCTCAGCTCGTGGATGAGCACCCGGGCCGAATCACTTTCGCAGGCAAAACGGGAACGGTCGTCTTCGCGCCGCTCGTTCCGTTTTAGTCGCGCTACCGGCCGGGGCCGTGAAGATCTGAACGACATCCTGAAGTTGTTTCTTAAGGTTGCCAACGCCATTCACGCAGCCCATCTGCGCGGCGTCATTCACCGCGATCTCAAACCGGGCAACATTCACGTCGATTCAGCGGGCGAGCCGCACATTCTGGATTTCGGAATGGCCAAGGTCGATGACGTCGGCGGCGGCAGCAGCGCCTCGGCCATGACTCAGAGCGGCCGCTTCTTTGGTTCGCTGCCCTGGGCATCGCCGGAGCAGGCGGCCGGGCGATTCACCGAGGTGGATGTCCGCAGCGACGTCTATGCGCTGGGTGTCATCCTTTACCAGATGCTCAGCGGCACGTTTCCCTATTCGCTCGACGGGGGACCGGCGCAGGTGTTGTACGTCATTCAGAACGTGGAACCCACGCGCATCCGTTCGCGC
This sequence comes from Planctomycetota bacterium, assembly GCA_015654675.1. Lineage (GTDB taxonomy): Bacteria > Planctomycetota > Phycisphaerae > UBA1845 > UTPLA1 > SpSt-539. The sequence goes on from JAATGM010000047.1 coordinate 79,185, forward strand.
AATGCTCTCATAGACGATGAACTGGAAACGATCGTCCACAAGTGTCTCCAGAAGGATCCGTCGCGCCGCTATCAATCCGCCGGTGAACTCTCCGAGGATTTGCGCCGGCACCAGGCTGGCGAACCCATTGCCGCCAAGCGCGACGCGCTGCCGTATCTGATCAAAAAGGCCGCGCGCCGCTACGCAATGCCGCTGGGGATCGCGGCGACATTTATGGTTCTCGTGGTCAGTGCCCTGATCGTGTCTGTCTGGCTCTGGCGCGTCGCGGCCGATGCCGAAAAGACTGCACTGCGCGAGCGGGATCGAACGCTGGCGTCCGAACAGGAGCAGACTCGGCAGCGCGCCCGGGCTGAGTCGGAGGCGGCCCACGCGAGATCGGTTAATTCGCTGCTGCAACAATTACTGACCGGTTCAAGCCCTTATCACAACTCCAATCGGGAGGTGACCGCCCGCGAACTGCTTGAAAGTGCGGCGAGAAAACTTGAAGTCGGCGCGGCGGACCAACCGGAGGTGGAGGCGCGGGCTCGCATCACGCTGGGAGCGGCGTTTTTTGGTATTGGGCATCCGAAGGAGGCTGCCCAACAACTGACAATCGCCCTGAAAATGTGGACTGACATACGCGGGAACGAATCTCCGGAGATTGTCGAAACACTTGGATTGCTGTCACTGGTGCGACTGGTGGAAGGTGACCGGAACGAGGCAGAATCGCTGGCCCGCCGCTGCCTGGACATGTCGCGGCGCCTCTATCCGGGCGATGACGTACAGAAAGGCATTGCCCTGGAGTGCATGGCAAAAGCCCTGATCGAACAGGGAAAACCAGCAGAGGCAGAGCCGCTGATACAGGAGGCAATCGCCCTGTATGGCCGGCTCGAAGGGGAGGACAGTCTTCGCGTCTCACGCGGGCTCGTCAACCTCGCGCGGGCCATGCTGCACGACCGCTCCAAAGTGGATGAGTCGCTGCGTATCCTCGAGGACGCACTGGCCATTAATCGCCGGCGTTTTGGGGGCAAGCATGCCGACATGGTGCAGAATCTGACCGCTCTCGCGAATATTCTCGCTGCAAACAAAAACGACGTGGACGCGGAGTCGCGCTATCTTGAAGCCATCGCGCTGGGGCGCGAGGTCTTTGGCCCCGACCACCCGGATGTGGTAGTACCCGAGGCCAACCTTGTAACCTTGTACATCCGCAACAACCGGCTCGCGGAGGCGGAAGTCCTCGCGTACCAGGTCCACGACGCCGAGTTGCGCATCTTCGGGCCAGACAATCCGCGAATTCTCGGCCATGAACAGACGCTCGGTGAAATTCGAGAACGGATTCCGGACCTGCCCGGCGCGGAAGCCCACTATCGCGCGGCGCTGGAAAATGCCGCTCGCCTCAATGTGGAAAGGCATATCACCGCGTGCATCGTAAGGTCGAATCTCGCGATCCTGCTGGTAGATGCCGGTCGCTATGACGAAGCCCAGGCGCTGCTGGAAGAGCAAATCATGAATTCGGACGCTGATTCAGTCCTCACCAAGTGGTGCTTCTTCCATGCCAAATCGCTGCTGGGCGAAATTCGAATGGCCCAGGGTCAGTGGGCTGAGGCCGAGCTTCTATTGAAGGAGGGCGTCGACGGGCTGAAGACCACTTCGCTGGTAGCGCCGCGCCGCCGACGCCGCGCGATCGAACAGCTCGCCCGCTGCTACGACGAATTGAACATTGCATCGCCCGGCGCTGGAAACGACACGAAGGCGGCCCTCTGCCGCGAGCAACTCTCGCCCTGAACAGCAAATCACTGACAATCCATTTGGGATTTGATTTGCACGTCGTCGTCCAGCGGGCGACTCAATCAGATCCCTTTGAAAGAAACGATTCGGGCCTCCAGACGCAATAATCACTGCAACTAGAGAGGCCGGAGGGTTGTTTTGACGTCATTTCTTCGATTTGAAGAGCCCGGATCGAGTATGATCGCCATACCCATCTCGGCTTGATTCAAGAATTCAAGTCTCGCAAGAGATGAATGTCGCGGTCCGTCACGGACAGAGCCTGCCACGCTTCATGAGGATAGGAAATCAGGGAGAAGTGAAACGTGAGTGATTCCGATCAACTCGTACCGGTTCAATGTCAATCCTTGCGGGCCGCCGACCGTTTTGTACCACGGCTTGGTGGCGCGATGATGCCGGTCGCGGTGGCAGCCGGCCGGTCCAGTGGTCACGCGCGAGAGGCAACTTCATCAACGCAGGATCAACGAAGTGCAGGATCCATGTCGAGCTCAGTCCGTTGTAAGAGCGTCCGGCATCTGGCGGTTTGCCTGGGACTGTTGGGGACCGCCCTTCTCCCTGCGCCTGGCGCTTCGGCTTCGGTAGTGATTAGCCAGGTGTATGGCGGTGGCGGCAACAGTGGCGCACCTTACCAAAATGACTTTATCGAGATATACAACCGCGGGCCAACGCCCCAGAGCCTCACCGGCTGGTCTGTGCAATACGCAGATGCAACCAGCTCAAGCTGGTCGGTGACGCCGTTGACTTCGGTCATGCTTCAGCCAGGACAATACTATCTGGTGAAGGAGGCGAGCGGTGGCGCGGTGGGCGCATTGCTCCCAACTGCTGATGCGAGTGGCGCGACCAACTTGTCTGCGACGGCTGGAAAGGTCGCGCTGGTCAATTCCACAGCCGCCGTCACCTCTGTATGTAACGCTCCACCCGGGGCGACGATATTGGACCTTGTCGGCTACGGTTTCACCGCGAACTGCTTCGATGGCAACCCGGCACCTGCTCCTAGCGCGACGACTGCCGATCTCCGCGCAAACAGCGGCTGCACGGACACAAATAACAATAGCGCCGACTTCGCTGCTGGGGCACCTAGTCCGCGCAATACGGCGTCTACTTTTAACACACTGCCGACCTGCACCATCACAGCGGCATCGTGCGCTATCGCCAACTCGACGGGCAATACCGCCTCGGTGCCGGATGCAGGCGTCGGGGCGACTTACTCGTGGATACTGACCAACGCCACGATCACGGCGGGAGCCGGGACAAACTCGATCATTTACACCGCCGGGGCCAGTGGCAGCGTAGGGCTTAGCGTCACGGTCGCGAACTCGACGGGATGCTCCATCACATGCAACACCAACGTGCCCACTAACATCACGGTGTCGACGAATGGCGGGGATAGAATTGAATGCATCGGCCAACAAACCTGCCCTCTGGGCGGTAACACACCCCCCAGCGGCGGCTCGGGCCTGTGGACCGTGGACAGCGGCGGGACCGGCACGTTCAACCATGCCACCAGCGGCGATTCCAACTTCACGCCCACCAGCGGCACGAGCATCGTGCTGAAGTGGACGGTCTCCAGCCCGTGTGGCCCGGATGCCTCCTCGACGCTGACGGTATCGATATTCTCCTGCCAGAACGGCGGGATATGCGTCCACAACCCCTGCAGCACCTTTGCCTTTTGCTCCTGCCTGACTGGATACAGTGGCGTGCTCTGCCAGACCGCGCTTTCCGGCGCATGCTGTCTCCCCGGCGGCGCCGGGTGCCAATTTATCACGATAGCCCAATGCAACAGCCTGGGTGGCACATGGTCTCAAAACCAGTGCCCCTCTCCGGCGACCGTTGGCGGGCCGCAGGCGATCTGCAGCGGCGGGACAACGGCTGGACTGGGGGGCAACGCCCCTGTCGATGGCACGAGTCAATGGTCGGTCGTCAGCGGCGGGACCGGCACGTTCAACCCGTTTTTCGGTCTACCCAACGCCACGTTCACGCATGTCAGCGGCAGCGGCCCGATCATACTGCGCTGGACCAACACGAATTCCATCTGCACAACACACGCCGACGTGACCGTGACGGTGAATACTCCTCCGGCCGTGTCCATTATTTCGAATCCAGGTCCGGCGACGATCTGCGCGGGGGGCTCTACGACCTTTACGGCGACGGCCGGTGGGACCGGCCCGCTTCACTACAACTGGCGCAGAGGCGGTTCGTCGTTAGGCGCGGCTGATCAGAACACGCTGACGACGGGTGTCGCAGGAAGCTACGACGTTGTCGTATCGGGCGCTTGCACGCCGACCGCGACCAGCAATGCGATCACGCTGACGCTCTTTCCCGGAGGTAGCGGCGACGGAAACGCCAGCGGCACGGTCAACGGCGACGACATTCAGGGATGTGTGAACGCATTGCTTCAGGGCGGGTTGCCGTCCGCGACGTATTGCGCGTATGACATGAATGCGGACAGCGTCGTCGATATCAACGACATCGCAGGATTCGTCACAGTTCTGTTGGGGCCTTGACCTCTTCATGGGGAGGGAGAGGGGGTTGTGCAAGCCCGTCGGCTTCTGCTGCGGCGACCTCAACCTCGATGGATAATTCAATGGCCAGGACGCGCAAGGATTCGTGAATGCCCTCTTTGGCGGGACAGACATGTCCGTGATGCAGAGTGGCGATCGAATACCACGCTCGATGCAATAATCGATCTACGCAAATGAACATCGGGTCGAGATTTGAAAAATTATTGTCCCGACATGCTTTAGGAAAGCGGGCGATGGGATTCGAACCCACGACGTCCAGCTTGGGAAGCTGGCATTCTACCACTGAATTACGCCCGCAATTTGATCATCAATAATAACTTACAGCCCGCATTCTCCATCGCAATCACAGCGCCGATCGCGCTGCATCCGCAAGGCGACCACAGACGATATCCACTTTTCTGCATTTGGGAAGGGCCCATGCAACTTGGACCATTCCCATGCCGCCCCGGCCAAGCTCGCGTTCGACTTGATGCGTCCACAATTTTCGTCAAAGTGGTGAAGGAATGTCCGCTGCCGCGCTGCCTGCATACGCCGACCGGTCGCCATCGATCTGCCTGTTTCGAATTGTCCTACCGTTCGATATGCGAATGCAGCGTAGGAACGCTGGCCGGGGCGCTCCCCGTTTGACGCCCCGGCCAGGTCGCTCTGTTGTTCCCCCCTGTAGACGTATCTAACCTCGAACCGGCCACTGAATATTCGCTGAAAATGCTCGTCCCGGCTGAACGCGTCGACCGCTGCTTGCGGCTAAACTATTCCGCGTGCATGACTTCCGCGCACAATTCCGACTCCGATCCCCCGGCTCATTTCGGATCGCAATCAGTCTGAGCTTCGCAGTACTGACGCTCGCTCCAACCGCGAACAGCGCGGTCATCAACGCCCCGCCAGATTCTCAATTCGCTGAAGCGCTCGCGATGGACCAGCTGGCGGTCGTTGCACGCATGCTCCGCGAGCAGGGCGCCAGCCGTGAAGCCGAGCCGCTCTTCCGGCTCATCGTTGATCGCCGCGAACGAAATCCCAATTCGACGCCCTGCGATCGTGCCGCCGCCGCCGCCGAACTCGCCGGCATCCTGGCCGATCTTGGCCAGATCGACGAAGCCACCACTCAGTTTCAGAAATCGATCGCCGACTTTCGTCGTTGCGCCAAGAACGCCGATCTCCGCCTGGCCGATGCACTGCTCGCGTTTGGCGCCGTGCTCCGCGACAAAAGCGACTGGGACACCGCCGAACGGAATTGCCATGAAGCGGTAGAAATTCGAAAGGCAGCGTTCGGCCCAGACGACCCCAGGACGACCGTAGGCGAAGTAGTCTTGGCTGACGTCTATCGCATAGAGGGCCGCCAGGACGCCATCAAACTATTCGAGCAATCGCTCGATCGCGTCCGGCGTTCGCGCGGCGAGCGCCACCCCGACTACGCCTTCGCTCTCGGCGTGTTCGGCGCATCCGTTGCCGAGATAACGCCGGATCGCAGCCGCACACTGCTTCAATCGGCGATTGCGGCGGAGCGCGCCCTTCCGCGCCAGAAGCATCCGCAGCTCGCTGCCGATCTCTACGCCCTCGGCCGGCTGGAGCTGGAATTTGGCACCGCCGTCGCCGCCGAACCGCTGCTTCTCGAAGCGCTCGACATCCAGCAGACTCGATTTCCCACGGACGACTTGCGCATCGCACGCACCCGCAGCGCTCTGGGAGAAGCGCTCACCAAGCTGAGTCGCTTCAAGGAAGCCGAGCCGCTCCTGCGCAAATCACTCGATACGTTGATGAGCAACCTGCCACCCTTCGGGCCCGACGTCATGGAAGCCCGCCAGCGCCTGATTGATTACTTCGACGCCTCCGGCCAACCGAAAATGGCCGAGATCTACCGCACGCACCCATAATCGCGCTGCAAATCAGTCCCTCACCGCTCACATCGCCGGCGATCTACTTGCTCGGAATTCGACTGCCACCGGCCATTTGCCATCCCGGCCTCGATTATTTACGGACCCACTAGGGATCCGATTGGCTCGGCCAACTCGCAATTCAACCTCCTGATCCGCGCGTATCCGATTCCATTCCCGAGCAGTTGGTTCAGGCCATTCTCAATTCCCGCAAAAACGCGCATTGAGCTTCGTCGCAATTCCCGTGTAACGTACCACCCAAAGGACGCATCCCAGTGTCGGCGTCCGGTCTCGCCGCCAACACCGCCGACGAAGGGCTGCCCAATCCCCATGGCAGACTCCCCGCAGAAAACTCCGCACATCGCCGATCTCGACGCCGCCACCCCCGAGCACCAGCGCCTCGCCGAGCAGCGCGCCGGCCACGTCGACTGGCGGAAGTGGGGGGCCTATCTCAGCGAACGCCAATGGGGCACCGTCCGCGAAGACTACAGCCCCGATGGTGCCGCGTGGGATTACTTCCCACACGACCACGCCCGCAGCCGCGCCTATCGTTGGGGCGAAGACGGCCTCGCCGGCTTCAGCGACACCCACCAGCGCATCTGCTTCGGAATCGCCCTCTGGAATGGCCGCGACCCAATTCTCAAGGAGCGTCTCTTCGGCCTGACCAACAGCGAGGGCAATCACGGCGAAGACGTGAAGGAGCTCTATTACTACCTCGATGCGACGCCGACCCACTCATACCTGAAGACGCTCTACAAATACCCGCAGGCCGCATTTCCGTACGACGATCTCGTCGTTCGCAACCGCGAGCGCGGCGTCGGACAACCTGAGTACGAGCTGATCGACACCGGCATCTTCAACGACGATCGCTACTTCGACGTCTTCGTCGAATACGCCAAGGCCGCCCCCGACGATGCCTTCGCCTGCATCACCGTCCACAATCGCGGACCCGATGCGGCCGACCTCGTCCTGCTCCCGCAAATCTGGTTTCGAAACATCTGGACCTGGTCCGCGACGGCCGTCAAACCCTCCCTCGAGGTCGCCGACGATGGCGGCCTCGCCGCGCAACACTCAGAACTCGGCGACTATCGCATCTACGCCGACGGCACGCCCAAGCTTCTCTTCTGTGAGAACGATTCAAACGTCCGGCGCCTGTGCGGAGTAGAGCACGCAACCGGCCATTTCAAGGATGCTTTCAACGACTACATCGTCCACGTCCAGCATGACGCCGTAAATTCCGCCGAGCGCGGCACCAAGGCCGGCTTTCTATATCAACTTCACATCCCGTCCGGCGGCAGCGCCAGCGTGCGCGTTCGCATCTGTCCGGCCGCCCAGCGAAACCCCTTTGCCGATGCCGACGCAACCGTCCAGCGCCGCCGCGACGAGGCCGACAGTTTCTTCGCCGTCGTCCAGCACGCCCAGACCAACTCCGACGCTCGCCTCATTCAGCGCCAGGCCCTCGCCGGCATGATCTGGAATCAGCAGTACTATCACTACGACATCCCCATCTGGCTGAAGGGCGATCCGACTCAGCCCGCGCCGCCACCGCAGCGCCTCCACGGCCGCAACTCCGACTGGAAGCACGTCAACAACGCCGACATCATCTCGATGCCCGACAAGTGGGAGTACCCGTGGTACGCCGCCTGGGATCTCGCCTTCCACTGCATACCGCTCGCCATGATCGACCCGGACTTCGCGAAGGATCAGCTCATCCTCCTCACGCGCGAATGGTACATGCACCCCAACGGCCAGCTCCCCGCCTACGAGTGGGCCTTCAGCGACGTAAACCCGCCCGTCCACGCCTGGGCCGCTTGGCGCGTCTTTCAAATCGAGCAAAAGCATCACGGCCGCACCGACTACGCCTTCCTCGAGCGCGTCTTCCACAAGCTGCTTCTCAATTTCACCTGGTGGGTCAATCGCAAAGACGCCCTCGGCCTCAATCTCTTCCAGGGCGGCTTCCTCGGCATGGACAACATCGGCGTCTTCGACCGCAACACCAAGCTCCCGCCTGGCGTCTACCTTAATCAGGCCGATGGCACCGCCTGGATGGCCATGTACTGCCTCAACATGCTCCGCATCGCCCTCGAACTCGCCGTCCACAACCGCGTCTATGAAGACATCGCCACCAAGTTCTTCGAGCACTTCCTCGACATCGCCCACGCCATGACCGACGTGGCCGGCAAGGGCTACGGCCTCTGGGACGATCAGGACGGCTTCTATTACGACGTCCTGCACGTCCCCGGCGGCAACATGGTCCCCATGCGCCTCCGCTCAATGGTCGGCCTCATCCCGCTCTTCGCAGTCGAAACCATCGAACCCGAAACGCTCAAGGCCCTCCCCAATTTCGCCGCGCGGCTGGAGTGGTATCTCAACTATCGCCCCGAAGTCGCCGCCCTCGTCTCACGCTGGAACGAGCCCGGCCGCGGCGAACGCCGCCTGCTCTCGCTCATGCGCGGCCATCGCATGAAGCTCGTGCTCAACAAGATGCTCGATCAAACGCGCTTCTTGTCCGATTTCGGCGTCCGCTCGCTCTCAAAGTGCTACGAGAAGCAGCCCTATGTCTTCCAGCTCGGCCCGAACAACCTCAGCGTCCACTACCAACCCGGCGACTCCGACTCCGCCGTTTTCGGCGGAAATTCGAACTGGCGCGGCCCGATCTGGTTCCCGGTCAATTATCTCGTCATCGAATCGCTCCAGAAGTTCCACCACTACTACGGAGACGAGTTCAAAATCGAATGCCCGACCGGTTCCGGAAAGTTCATCTCCATCGTCGAGGTCGCCGACGAACTCACGCGGCGCCTCGCCCGCATTTTTCTCCGCGACGAACACGGCAAGCGCCCGCTCTTCGGCAATTCCGAAAAGTTTCAGAATGATCCCCACTTCCGCGACTATCTCTTCTTCAACGAATACTTCCACGGCGACAACGGACGCGGCCTCGGCGCAGCCCGCCAGACCGGCTGGACCGGCCTCATCGCCAAGCTGCTGCAACCGCGCGGCGGAGCCCGCACTGCCGCCCAACAGGCGAGTTCGCGATCCACTGCGGCCTCAGACCAGCCAAGCCGCCAGGTTACGCCCGCCGCTCCACGTTGATCGAATACGGATATCCGGCTATCGCATGTTTTGATGACCCGCCCCCGCGCAGCGTCGCCTCAGTCGGAAACACCCCAAACTCAACCCGCCGATTCGGATCGACGTTCCCGCGAAGTCCGCGCGGCAACAGCAACACCAATCCGCGCCCGTCGCCTAGTGCCCAGAAAAACCCGCCCGCCTCCGGCTTGTATCCGCCAAGCCCGAGTTCGCTCCCCAGCCGACGCGCCAGCGCCGCCCGCTCTTCATCGGCGATAATCAGTCCAATCTCGCTCGCATACAGAATGTCGCGGCTCGTGAACTCCCCATCCGCTCCATTGCCGAGATCATGCCGCGCGATGTACTCCACCAGGTTCCCCGCCGGATCCCAGAAGAACACCGAGTGCGCGTTCCAATTCGAAAAGTGCCGCACGTCATCCGGATAAGCGGCATCCCGCAGCGGTGGGGGAGTGGTGATCAACGCCGATCGTTTCAGTTGCCAGGCCCGCGCCGCTCGAATCTTGTTCTCCGGAATATTGAACGCGAAGTGATAGAACGGCCGCTCCGTCGCGCTCTCCGTACGCACAAAGGTGATCGGCGTAGCCCCACCGGCCATGGTCAGCTCGGTCGGCGTCTCCGCCAATACCCGCAGCCCCAGCTTGTTCGAGTAGAAGTCTTTCAACTCGCCAAGCGATCCGAGAGTCCGCAGTCGAAGCGACTGAATCAGCGGCTCTCCATCGGTTTGCCGACGGCCGACGCCCTCAGCGGCAAACAACTCATCCCCATGCAGCATGGTCGCGAGCGCCGCCGCCGACGCCTGCACAAACCCCCGCCGCCCGATCCCGCCGCTCATATCGATCGCCGCCCAGGTTGCTCGCCAGCCAGAGTCTAGCGCGCCCGCCGCCGCGTTCACAAGCCCGTCGCTGTACGCCCGCATCGCATTTTGTTAGTGTCCTGCCTCCATGAGCGACCTGCCCTACGCGCCCGCCACCTCCGTCATCAACGGAATCGAAGAGCTAAACGTAAACCTTCAAGACTCACACTACTACAGCCACGACATGGCCCCCACGCGCCGCGCCGACCGCAAGTGGGCCATGAAGGACATCGCCGCCCTCTGGATCTCCATGGCCGCCTGCGTCCCGACCTATCAGCTCGCCTCCGGCCTCATTTCCGAAGGCATGAACTGGTGGCAGGCCATCGTCACCATCTTCCTCGGCAACGTCATCGTCCTGATCCCGATGGTCCTGAACGCCCACGCCGGCACCCGCTACGGCATCCCGTTCCCGGTCTATTGCCGCCCGTCGTTCGGCCTGCTCGGTGCCAACATCCCCGCGCTGCTCCGCGCCCTCGTCGCCTGCGGTTGGTTCGGCATCCAGTCCTGGATCGGTGGTAACGCCATTTACACCATTCTCAAGGTCTACTTTCCGCAGTGGCAATCGCTCCCCGCTTCGTTCGCCGGCATCAACGCCCCCCAGCTCCTCTGCTTCCTTTTGTTCTGGTCCATCAACATGCTCGTCATCTACAAGGGCATCGAGTCAATCCGAGTTCTGCTCAATATCAAGGCCCCGCTCCTCATCATCCTCGGTCTCCTCCTGCTCGGCTGGGCCTATCGCCGCGCCGGCGGATTTGGCCCGATGCTCACGCAGCCCTCGGCCTTCGCGCCAGGTCAGCCCAAAGCCGGCCAGTTCTGGGCCTTTTTCATTCCGGCCCTCACCGCCAACGTCGGCTTCTGGGCCACGCTCTCGCTCAACATTCCCGATTTCACCCGCTACGCCTACTCGCAACGCGATCAGGTCGTCGGCCAGGCCCTCGGCCTCCCGACCACCATGGCCCTTTACTCGTTCATCGGAGTCGCGGTCACGTCGGCCACGGTCGTCATCTACGGCAAGGCCATCTGGGACCCGATCGAGCTGCTCTCGATGTTCAAGAGCCACGCCGTCCTCATCATCGCCATGATCTCGCTCTGCATCGCCACGCTCGCGACGAATATCGCCGCCAACGTCGTCAGCCCCGCCAACGACTTCGCCCACGTCGCCCCGCGGCTGATCAGCTTCCGCACCGGCGGCTTCATCACCGGCATCGTCGGCATTCTCATGCAGCCCTGGAAGCTCCTCGCCGACCCGACCGGCTATATATTCAAATGGCTCGTCGCCTACTCGGCCCTGCTCGGCTCAGTCGGCGGAATCCTGATCGCCGACTACTTCATAATTCGTCGCGCCAAGCTCGACCTCGCCGGCCTCTATCAAAAAAGCGGACCCTATTGGTATCGGGGCGGTTTCAACCCTTGCGCCATCATCGCCCTGATCCTCGGAATCGCCCCCTGCGTCCCCGGCTTCCTCGCGACCGTCAGCGACCGAATGAAGCCCCACATCCCGCACGTCTGGGTAGACATGTACGGCTACGCCTGGTTCATCAGCTTTGCGATCAGTTTTGTCATATACGCAGCCCTCATGTCCGCCTGCCGTCCCCGAACGCCGTAACAGATCTGCTTGGACCGCGCCGCGCCGGTGGATACACTCTAGTAATGCAGCACGCTGTGCACGATCTCGTGAGTGTCGAATTGGCAAAGCGCGTCGCGGACGGATTGCCGATGCATCCAGAATGGCTCGATCTCGCACGGGAGAATCTGCGACGTTGGTTGCATCGAAACGCCGATTCCCCAGGCCTGATCCGCTGCTATCGAGAGTGGTTCGCAATTCTCGATCGGTCGCTCGACGAAATCCGGGCTGTTCTGACCGAAGGCACGGACGAAGGTCAGCGCCTGCGTCAGAATTCGCCCTTCGTCGGCGTGCTCTCACCATCCGAAGTCTGGGAAATCAAGCATCGCGTACGAAATGAAGCGACAGGAACTTGAGCACATTTTGCGCGCCGCCGCCGCCATCACTGGTACCGACCAGTTTGTCGTCATTGGCTCTCAGGCCATCTACGGCGAGTTCAAAGAGCCGCCGGCTGAGCTGGTCAATTCAATCGAGGCCGACGTCTTCTCATTCCGCAGCCCCGATGATGCGAATCTGATCGATGGCAGCATCGGCGAAGGGTCACCTTTCCATCAAACCTTCGGCTACTACGCTCACGGCGTAGGCGAAGAGACGGCCGTACTTCCACTTGGTTGGAAAGATCGGCTCGTGCCCCTTCGCTCCGCCCAAACTGCCGGTGCCACCGGCCTCTGCCTCGAAGTCCACGACCTCGCCGTCTCCAAACTAATCGCAGGCCGCGAGAAAGACCTCGATTTTGTCGGTGCGCTCCTGCGACATCGTTTGGCCGAACCGCAAACGATTCGTGACCGATTGGCCAAAACAACGGTTGACGAAGCCCGACGCCAACTCGCCGTTCAGCGCGTTCAGCGTCTCTCCGCCTGATTCATTCGCCATCTTGACGACCGCGCCCTTCCCCCGTGAAATCCGACGTATCGAATCGGATCGGGATTGAATCCGAAATCCGGAGGGAACCCATGTCCTACGACACCATCATCGCCAACGGCAAACTCATCTCCGACACAAAAACCACCCAGGCCGACATCGCCATCAAAGGCGAAAAAATCGCCGCCATCGGCAAGGGCCTCGCGAAAAAGCACAAAGGCGTTCCCACCATCGACGCCAAAGGCCGCTACGTCATCCCCGGCGGCATCGACGTCCACGTCCACCTTGCCCTCCCGTTCTGCGGCACGGTCTCCGCCGACGACTACGACTCTGGCACCCGCGCCGCGGCCGCCGGCGGCGTCACCACCGTCATCGACTTCGCGATCCCTTACGGCGAAGAATCGCTACAACAAGCCGTCGATAATTGGATGAAGCGCGCCGCCGACAAGGCCTGCGTCGATTACACCTTCCACTGCGCCATCACCAACTGGGCCCGCCATGGCCCGCAGATCAAGGACATCTTCCGCCAGGGCATCCCCACATATAAGCAATTCATGATTTACGAATCGCAGGGCTGGCAGTCCGACGACGCTGCCATCTACGCCGCCCTCCGGGAACTGAAAGACCTCGGTGGCCTGCTCCTCATTCACGCCGAATCCAGCCGCGTCCTCGACTTCCTCATCAATCAGAACCACACGCCCGAGCTGATGCGTAAGTACGGCGCTTATCTCCACACCATGACCCGCCCCAACTTCATCGAGGCCGAAGCCATCGAGCGCGTCATCCACTGGACTCGCGTCACCAAGGGCCGCTCCTTCATCGTCCACATGAGCACTGGCGAAGGCGCCGACCTCATCAAAAACGCCCAGGACGACGGCGTCGACATCCTCGCCGAAACCTGCGCCCAGTACCTCGTCCTCGACGACGAAAAGTTCAAAGGCGAAGACGGCCACCTCTTCGCCACCTGCCCGCAGCTCAAGCGCCCAACCGACCAGAAGCGCCTCTGGCAGGGCATCAAGCGCGGCGAGGTCTGCAACGTCTCGACCGACACCTGCACCTTCACCCGCACGCAGAAAGCCATGTGGAACGGCGACTGGACCAAAATCCCCATGGGTATGCCCGGCCTCGAAACCCTCATGCCCATCGTCTACACGCACGGCGTCCTCAAGAACCGCCTCTCCATCCACGACTACGTTAACCGCCTCTGCACCGCGCCCGCGAAAATCATGGGCCTCTTCCCGCGCAAGGGCGTGCTCAAAGTAGGAAGCGACGCCGACATCACCGTTTTCCACCCGACGCGCAAGACGAAGGTCGACTACAAAACTATGCAGACCAATTGCGACTGGTCCCCGTTCCAGGGCTGGAACCTCGCCGGCTTCGCCGAACACACCTTCTGCCGTGGCCGCCAGGTGATAGACAATTACAAGTTCGTCGGAAAAAACGGCTACGGCCGCTTCATCCCGCGCGACCACGTAGGCACCGCCTAGATCGGCGTGCAACAAACTCCCCCTCTCCCGGCGGGAGAGGGCAGGGGTGAGGGCGAACCGTAATTCTGGAAGAAGGCCCACGTAGAGCACGAAATATGCCAGACACAAATCCCCTCCTCGCATCCGCCCACCCCGGCTTCAACGACATCCACCCGCCGCTCACCTCCTCCGAGGCCATCGCCGAGGCCACCCGCTGCCTCTACTGCTTCGACGCCCCCTGCACCCGCGCCTGCCCGACCCACATCGACATCCCGCGCTTCATCCGCCAGATCATGCACCGCGACCCGGTCGGCGCCGCCAAGACCATCCTCGATTCCAACATCTTCGGCGGCTCCTGCGCCCGCGTCTGCCCGACCGAAGTCCTCTGCGAAGGCGCCTGCGTCGACAACACCATGCTCAAGGCCCCCGTCCAGATCGGCCGCCTGCAGCGCTTCGCCTGCGACACCGCTCACGACATCAGCTTCGAGTTCTATCAGCCCGGCCCGGACACAGGCCGCCGCGTCGCCATCGTCGGCGCAGGGCCCGCCGGCCTCACCTGCGCCCACGAGCTCCGCAAGCGTGGCCACGCCGTCACCATGTTCGATGCCGCCAAACACCCTGGCGGCCTCAACACCCACGGCATCGCCCCCTACAAGCTCTCAACCCAGTTCGCCCTGAGCGAAACCGATCGAATTCTCCAGCTGGGCATCGACCTCCGCCTCAAGCAGGCCATCGACGGCAAAAAACTCGCCAAACTGCTCGGCGATTTCGACGCTGTCTTCCTCGCCATCGGCCTCGGCCGCACGGCTCCGCTCGGCATTCCCGGCGAGAACCTAAAGGGCTTCATCGAAAGTCTGGAGTTCATCTACCGCGCCCATACCGAGCCAATGAAGAAGCTGAGAGTCGGCAATCGTGTCGTGGTGATCGGCGGAGGTAACACCGCGATCGACGTGGCCCGCACGGCCCGCCACCTCGGCGCCGAAGAAGTAACCATCGCCTACCGCCGCGACGCCGCTTCCATGTCCGCCTTCCAGCACGAACAGGAAGGCGCTCTCGCCGAAGGCGTCAAAATCGAATTCTTGGCCGCGCCAACGCGCATCCTCGGCAAGTCCGGCCGCGTCTCAGGCGTCCGCTTCGCCCGCGTGAAAATGCAAGGCAAAGGCCGCAAGGCAACGCTCAAGCCCGTCCGCGGCAGCGATTTCGACGTGCCCGCCGACACCGTCATCCGCGCACTAGGCCAGGAGCCGCTGCTCGATATCGCGAAGGCACTGCCAAAGCTGAAGTTCACCCCCAAGGGTCGAATCATCGCCGACGCCGACACCCATGCAACATCCGTCTCAGGTCTTTACGCTGGTGGTGACTGCCGCCACGGCGCGGGAGAAGAAGTAGTCAACGCAGTGCAGGACGGTAAGCAGGCGGCGGCAGGAATCAACACCGCTCTCAGTCGGTAGGGGGGCAATGCCGCGCTTCCGCGTCGCGTCGCGCCCGCGCTTCATGCGCCAAGTCCATCACTTCCAACATCTCCCCCAGCCACCGTACTCGTTCCTCGATGCTCAGCTTGAGAAACTCCTCCCGATGCCACGCGCTCGCCTCGTCAAACGTCATGGTCGGCGACGGAACCGAATTGCTGTCGTCGGGAGAGCTCAAAGTCTAATTCCTCCACGAGATTTTATTACGTGGAGCGCCTGGACGTCCATCAGGTCTTGCGGCCGGCCGGTGCGAGTCTTCATATCGATCAGATCGTCGATCGCGCAGACCCTGAACGTCTGCCCACCGGCGGACATGGTTGCCGCCCGTGCATGAAACGTTTCCCATTCAATCGGCGACTCCACAAACAAATCGACCGCGAATGTCGGACTCAGCGAATCGATCATCGTAAATACCACCGCGCCCTTTTCGGCTAGCCAGCGCTGGCGTTCCTTCTCGTCCGCAAACCCAAATGGATCAACCGGCGCACGCGGCTTCATCTCCAATCCGACCAGCGCCTCAATCGCCTTCCGCGCCTCGCCCGGCGAAAGGTCCACGACAATGTCCAGGTCCCGAGTCGCCCGATTGTGCCCGTGCATGACTGCGGCAAACCCCCCAACTATGACATACCGCACGCCATGCCGGTTCAGCGATTCAATCACCCGCAGGAATGGATTCATCGCCTCACACTCTATTCGCCGCCCGCCCTCCATTCCACCAACGCCCACCGTCGCAATCCCCGTTTCTCGCACGCCCCCTCGCGTTACAATGCCGTTCGTCTATTTCCGACGGAGGCCATGATGAAACCCAATCGCAACGGCAAGCCCCGATCCAACGGCAATCCCAAACCCGCCGCCACCGCCTACCAACCCATCGACCTCTCCGTCTCCTTCTGCGGCGTCCACTCGCCCAACCCCTTCTGGCTCGCCTCCGCGCCGCCCACCAACTCCGAATACCAGGTCCGCCGCGCCTTCGAGGCCGGCTGGGGCGGCGCCGTCTGGAAAACCCTCACCAACGAGCCCATCGTCAATGTCTCCTCGCGCTACGGCGGCGTCGATTACGACGGCCGCAAGGTAATGGGCCTGAACAACATCGAGCTCATCACCGACCGCACCCTCGAAGACAACCTCGCCGAAGTCACCCGGGTGAAGCGCGACTTCCCGAAACACGCCCTCTTCGTCTCCCTCATGGTCGAGTCGAAAAAGGAAGTCTGGCAAGACGTCGTCAAGCAAACTCAGGACGCCGGCGCAGACGGCATCGAACTCAACTTCGGCTGCCCCCACGGAATGTCCGAGCGCGGCATGGGCGCCGCCGTCGGCCAGGTCCCCGAATACACCTGCATGATCGTCGAGTGGGTCAAAGCGGCCGCCCGCATCCCCGTCATCGTCAAGCTCACCCCCAACATCTCCGACATCCGCGCCGCCGGCCGCGCCGCCAAGCGCGGCGGCGCCGACGCCATCAGTCTCATTAACACCATCAACTCCATCATGGGCGTCGACCTCGAAACCCTCGCCCCCAAGCCGCAGGTCGCTGGCTTCGGCTCGCACGGCGGCTACTGCGGCCCGGCCGTCAAGCCCATCGCCCTCAACATGGTCTCGCAGATCGCCTCCGACCCGGACATCCGCCTGCCCATCAGCGGCATCGGCGGCATTCAGGCCTGGCAGGACGCCGTCGAACACATGCTCCTCGGCGCAACCACCACCCAGGTCTGCACCGCCGTCATGCACTACGGCTTCCGCATCGTCCAGCAGCTCATCGATGGTCTGTCCAGTTGGATGCGTCAGAAGAATTACACCCGCGTGACCGACTTCATCGGCGCATCCGTCGATCGCGTTCGCGACTGGGGCGACCTCGACCTCAACTACAAAGTCGTCGCCCAGATCGACCAGGCCAAGTGCATCAATTGCGGCCTCTGCTACATCGCCTGCGAAGACGGCTGCCACCAGTCCATCAAGCGCGACAAAGTCACCGAAGAAGAGTTCGTCGCCCGCGCCGGCCGCCAGCCGGCCATGGTCGGTTCCCAGGCCCCGACGTCCGTCGCTGGCGGCTCGGCCGTGCGCATGCCCGACAATCACAAGACCCACGCCCGAACCCCGCCCCCCAACCTGCGCACCTTCGTCAGCGGCACCGACCGCTACGTCCACGGCGCCGGCGACGGCTACGTCAACCTCTACACCATCAACCAGAACACCTGCGTCGGCTGCAACATGTGCTCGCTGGTCTGCCCCGTCGACGAATGCATCACGATGCGCCAGATCGACACCGGCAAACCCAAAATGAGCTGGCGCGACTACCAAAAGCTGCTCGCCGAAGGAAAAATGGAAAAAATCCAACCCCCGCAACACGTATGATGCCCCCTCTCCCTGGAAGGGAGAGGGTAGGAGTGAAGGTCGATGGAGCGATGCGCTCGTCGCTGTAATTTTCGAGTCGAAGCATCTCCGCAGCACCCACAGCCGCACCCCCTATACTATGACGCAACTTCCCTTCACAACCCCGTTCCCACGCCCGACCGAATTCTCTCCACGGTTATGCGAAATCTTTCCGGAGATCACGGAGCGAATTCTGGACTCGCGCGACGCCGACCTAAGTTGGCACGAGTACCGTTTCATCTTTGACTACGATTTGCTGGACTGGCCCGACGAAGTGCTTTTTCCGGGCGCCGCATACTTTCTCCCATCGGTCTTCGCCTTCATGCGCGACGCGCCGTCCGACTCCTTCGAGATTCACGGCGATGTAGTGAGCTTTGTGCGAACGGCAAACGCATTCCTGTCGTCCGCCGGCCTGCTTGCCGAAGTGCATCGCGCGTTCGCAGACTGCCTCCGCGCCTGGACCGCCAGGTTCGAGATTGTTCATTACGGTCATAACGCACCTGAGCTAGGCGGTTCCCGCTTGCGCTACCAGGACATTGTTCAAAATTGCGACTATGCGCTCGGCGTAATTCAGGATCTCGTCGACCGTCGCACTGATGCCGCCGTGGCCGACGCCTTCGTCGCCGAGCTCTCCCGGCCGGACGCCACTCCGACCCAATCCGCCTGGTTCTTGGAACTCGCCGGCATCCGATACTCGCCAAGATGCAGAATTCGCAAAGGTCCGACACTCACGATTCTCTCCGACGAAACGCTCCACCGGCGAGCCGCCGAAATCGCCTCCCGCGACCCATCGCTTATGCAGGGCTCCCCAACCTACTGGCCCGACCTCAAACGCCTTCTCAATCTCTGACCGCGCGGTACGATCCATCGTCATGCACGCATCACACTCCTTCACGAGCCGGGCAATACTCGCGCTGTCCATCGTCGGCATGTCAGCGCTGGCAGCATGTAGCCAGTCCAATCATCTCCCGTCCGCGCACAAGCTGCCCGCCGCATCCCAACCCGCCGAATTCACCGACGAAGACCGGCAAGTAATCGAGGCCGTGCTGCTCTCGTTGATCAACGATCCGCAATTCCGTGTCTACGGCGCGGAGAGCGGGCACTGTAATTCGATCGCCTTGATCAACGAGACGCAAAGAGCAACCCATCGCCTGGAAGAGGAATATGAGCACTGCCCGATGCCGGGCGGCCTCAGTCCCGACGCAATCCGCGCATTCGCAGAGCGCAATAAACAGCCAGCTCCGATCGACGCCACCGGCTGGGGTGCGCAGATTCGCGTCATCAAGGAAGTTGATATTCCAAGAAATCAGTATGTTTACTCCCCGGACGAAAGGGAGTACTGCCTTCAGAATCCCGGAACGCGGGGCGTGGTCCGTGCCTGCCTGCCGTGCTACCTCGGCGACGCGACGAGCGCCTATCTCGAGCTGGGCTATCGCTGGAGCGCGGCACATTCCGCATCCGCGGAGTTCCTGCTTCGTAAGACCAACGGCAAATGGACCGTGATCCAGCGCACATTCAAGCTCTATGCTTGAAAATTCGGCGAACGACGTGTCGCTGTTCGGGCTGGAGTAGGGCAGTGGTCGATCCGAATGAAGCGCCGCAGTCCACACCGCCTCGCCGCAAAGACTCAATGTCCGCCTTCTTCCGCCGCAAATGTCACTTCAGCCCGCCGTGCCCCAATTGCGATTGTCTCGTCTCCGAAGTCGCCGAAACCCCCGAGAACGATACGCGCAGAATCCAGAACTGGATCATTTCCATCATCATTTTCCCCCTGATCATCCTGGACGGGGGCGCCATCAGCTCTCGCTTCTTCTCAGACTACGAGTACATCTGCAAAAACTGTGCTGCCCGCTTCCGCAACAACAAACAGCTCTACCCGCGCCCCGTCCGCTGCCCTGATTGCGACTACGAGTTGAAAAACCTCACCGCCAATCGCTGCCCCGAATGCGGATGGAAAATCCCTCAATGAACGTCCGGAAGACGTGCCTTTGATGGCGCGCAAAAAAGAAGTGCGCCCACTCGGCTTCCGGCGAGTACCTGCATCCGCCCGCAATCATGGACAAGCACCGCCGGCGATGAGCTTCCCAACAAATCCCTGAACATCGCGGCCGTTCACCAATCCATCGCCACCAAAATCGCCCGGGCAACAAGCCGGTGCCGCCGGGCACCCGCCGCCTGCAATCAACTGTGCGACAAATCCCGGAATATCCCCATTGCTGACGACGCCGCTCGCGTCGAAGTCACCGGAGCAACACGCAACGGCCGCGCAGCCGAGTTCGAAAACATAGGCCGAGCCGGCGTCGGCCCCGCCGACCGTGTTGTCAAAGATCGCCCCGATCACCGCCGTGTCGCCCGAGAGCGCCAGCGATCCGCCGAAGACGTCGCCCGCCGCACCGTCGGCCGCCGTCAGTTTGTGTTGCTCGGTCCACACGGTCCCGGCGCGCGTGAAGACGTAAGCCTAACCGGCGTCCACCCCGCTGGCATGGTCGTCCGAATAAGCCCCGACGATGACTGTGTTGCCCGATAGCGCCAGCGCGAAGCCGAACTCGTCGCCCGCCGCCGCGTCGGAGGCCGTCAGTTTGGCTTGTTGGGTCCAGACGGTTCCGGACCGAGTGAAGACATAAGCCGAGCCCGCGTTGGCTCCGCCCGCGTGGTCATCCCATCGCGAGCCGACGACGATCGTGTCACCGTCGATCGCGACCTGACGGCCGAACTCGTCCATCGCCGCGCCGTCGGAAGCCGTCAGCTTGGCCTGCTCAACCCAGGAGTTACCCGATTTGACGAAAACGTACGCCGAGCCTGCATCAGTCCCGCCGGCGTTGTCTTCGGCAGACGCCCCGACCACAGCCGTGTCTTGCGAAGGCGACATCGCGACTGAAATTCCGAACTGGTCGCCCGACACCCCGTCCGAGGGATGCACTTGCTGCGGCACCCACTGCACAATTCCCGAAGGGGCGGTGCGCGCATAGAAGAATGCCGAACCACCGTAGCCGCCCGGAGCGACGTGGGCCCCGACCACGGCCGTGTCACCCTCCAGCGCCACCGAAACGCCAAAGTACTGAAACGAGCCGAATTGCGGGCACTCAATTGCCGCTTGCTGAGTCCATTCCTCGCTGCCCGGAGGGCCGGACCGGACGAAGATGTAAATCAGGCCCGTGGCATTCCCATTGGGCCACAGCCACGCACCGACCAGGGCCGTGTTACCCGAGACTGCAACCGAGATGCCGGACTGGTCGCCCGTTTCCAGCCCGAACACGGGTTCGGTGCCGATCAGCTTGGCCTGTTGCGTCCAGACGCCGCTTCCGGGCGGACCGGAGCGGACATAGACATACGCCGCGCCGGCATCGACGCCGGTCGCGTTGTCGTCTTGCCGCGCCCCGACCACGATCGTGTTCCCGTTAATCGCGACATTGCCGAACCAGTCATCCGCCGCCGCGTCGGAAGATGTAAGCTTGCCCATCTCCTGCGGGTTACACTGCCCCCGCACCGGCGTGCCCGCTGCGACAACCACGAGCAATCCGCACGCCACCGTAATGCCGCGCCGCAACCCACAACGATCCAGGCGAATAGAGAATCGGTTCATCGTTCGTCCTCACCCTTGAGCCCAAAACCACGCCCAATTCCGGCCAGGACCGCTTTCGCGTCGAGACAACCGGCGGCGGTATGATGGCGGACACTTCTGGCCGCCGAGCCGAGAAGCGTTCCGCCTCGTACCGGCCTCAATAGCCCGTACGAAAAAGACGCGCGATTCCCTTCATCGAAATTGAGGAAAGTCCGAATGGAGAGCCCGGGGCCGGCGAATCTGACGTGTCTGCTCGACGCAGCCGCTCAGGGCGATCCGCGCGCGGCCGAGCAGTTGCTGCCGCTGCTCTACGACGAGCTGCGTCGCTTGGCCCACTCCTATATGAACCGCCAATCCGACGGGCAAACGTTGCAAACAACGGCGTTGGTCCACGAAGCGTATGTCCGGCTCGTGGGCAATGCCGACCCCGGCTGGAACGGGCGCGGCCATTTCTTCGCCGCAGCCGCGCAAGCAATGCGGCAGATCCTGATCGAGCAGGCCCGGCGCAAGGCCGCGCTAAAACATGGCGGCGATGCTCGCCGCGTCAACCTCGACGCCGTCGAACCGGAAGTCCAACCGCCGTCGGACGACGTCCTTGCGCTGAACGAAGCACTGACCGAATTGGAGCAGGCCGACCCTCGCAAGGCCCGTCTGGTATTGCTGCACCACTTCGCCGGCTTGACCATGCCGGAAGCGGCGGCCGCAATGGGCATATCAGTCTCGACCGCGGAACGCGAGTGGCGTTTCGCCCGGGCACTCCTGTTTACTCAAATTCGCGAAAAGAATGACAAATCCTGACGGCACCGAAGCCGCAACTTCGTACTGATCTCCGGACGCCCATGGACCCAGCACGACTGATCAAGGCCGAGTCGATCTTTAACGACCTCGCCGGTCTCGCGAAGGCCTCGCGCGCTTCCAAGCTCGCGACGCGCTGCGCGGGCGACCATGAACTTCACTTGCTCGTCGAGCACTTGCTGGCAAACGACGATTCCGGCATGGGCAACTTCCTGCAATTCCCGGCCTTCGTTCCGGCCGAGGGCCTTTCGCCCAAAGAGGCATCGACGCTTCCGATATCAATCGGCGGTTACCAAATAATTCGCTGCATCGGCGAGGGTGGCATGGGTGTGGTGTATGAGGCGCGGCAGTCCAATCCGCGCCGCACGGTCGCCCTAAAGGTGCTTCGCTCGGCTCTGCCGTCCAGCGAGATGCTTTCGCGCTTTCGGCATGAGGCCAACATCCTCGCCCAGCTGCGACACCCCGGAATCGCTCACATCTACGAAGCGGCCGTAGCGCAAGTCAGTCTGGGCGACGGCATTCAATCATCGCAGCCCTATTTCGCGATGGAACTGGTCGAGGGCCCGTCCCTCCGAGCGTTTGCAGACAGCCGAACACTGAATATCCGGCAGCGGCTGGAGCTGATGACCCTCGTATGCGAGGCCGTCCAGCATGCTCACGAAAAGGGAGTAATCCACCGCGATCTGAAGTCGGACAACATTCTGATCGAGGCGACCGGCCAACCGAGAATCCTCGATTTCGGCGTGGCGCGCCTCGTCGGCTCGGACGCCGAACTGCGAACATTACATACCCGCGCGGGCGAAATCGTCGGCACGCTCGCCTACATGAGTCCTGAGCAACTCGCCGGAAATTCGTCAGAGGTCGACACACGCTCCGACGTCTATTCGCTGGGCGTGATTCTCTACGATCTCCTCGCAGGCCGGCTGCCCCACGACGTGAGCGGACTGGCGCTCGCCGAGGCGGCCCGCCGCATTCGCGACGACGAACCGCCGCCGCCCAGTGCCCACGATGCCCGGCTGCGCGGCGAAATCGACTGGATCGTGATGAAGGCCATCGAAAAGGACCGCTCGCGGCGCTACGCATCGGCCGGAGAAGTCGCCCGCGATCTCCGCCACCATCTGGCCGGTGAACCGATCGACGCCCGCCGTGACAGCGGCTGGTATGTTCTTAAGAAAACGTTGAGCCGCCGTCGCGGCATTGTCGCGGCGGCGGGCGCGGTCATGCTCGCCTTGGCGATCGGAGTCACGGGCACGACTTGGCAGGCCATTCGCGCCTCACGCGAACGTGACCAGGCCGCCGCGCAGGCCCTGCGGGCCACCGAAACCGCCGAGCTACTTAAACGCATGATCCGTTCCGCGACGCCGGAAATGGCACAGGGCGCAAGCCCGACCGTGCGCGAGATGCTCGATGCGGCCTCGCTGGACTTGGCAAACAACGGCTCAATCCAATCGCTAGTAGCCGCCGACACTCACGAAACCCTGGCCGACGCCTACGACTCCCTCGGCGAGTATGCCCGAGCCGAAGTCCACGCCCGCCGGGCTTTCAAACTTCGCTCCAACCATCAGGGGCCGCGCCACCCCGACACGCTGCAAGCCGCCGGCACCCTCGCCCGCATCCTCTCGCGCCTCGACCGCGACGACGAAGCGCAGCGAATCTGCCGTGACGCCCTCGACACCGCCCGGGCCGATCTCGGACCGAGTCACCCCGCCTCCATCGGGCTCGCGATTAACTACGCGTTCGTTCTCGCATTCACCCCTTCACCCGACCAGGCCGAGGTCATCCGCTGGACCCGTGAGGGCTACGAGCGGTCCATCGACGCCTTCGGCCGGGACGATCCGCACACGCTGCGGGCCGCGACTGACCTCGGCGTCACCCTGATGAACTCGCAGCAGTTGGACGAAGCCGAGAAGTTGTTTCGATATGTGCTCGATGCGCGGCAGCGTCAACTGGGCCCCGATCATCCGGATCTGATCATCTCGCTGCACAACCTCGCCAGCATTCTCGACTGGCGCGACGACGTACCCGGTGCTCGCGAACTCTCCCTCCAGGTCTTGGAACGCGCCGATCGCATCCTCGGTCCCGGTCATCCGCGCACCTGCCGTTACGCCAATACCCTTGGCACGCTCAACGCCCAGCTCGGTCGCTGGGAGGACGCCGAGCGATACGCGCGGCGGGCGATGGTCGCGGCTGCCCGGCTCGGCCCCACTCATCAGGACGTGCTGAAATACCGCGGCCTGCTCGCCTCATCGCTGATCGAGCAAAAGCGCCTCGCCGAAGCTCAACCTCTGGTGGACGAGCAAAACGACCTTTGCCTGCGGGAATTCGGCGCAAAACATCCCAACACACTTCAGGCAATCACGTTGAAATTCGACCTCGCCAAGGCCCAGGGCCGGCTCGACGAAATGCGGCACTGGACGGAAGTTCTGAAGGGCACGCCCTGGGAGGAGTCGGTCTCCAAACAGCTCGCGGACGCCGAACGAGAAATGCAACCGAAACCATAATAAGGCGCGACCTCAGGCCCACGCGGCCCCACGTGCTCGGTGTCTTGCCACCAGGCGATTATCATCACTCAGAATTACAAGGAGGAGGGAGCTTCCATGATCCAAGGACTTAGAACTGCCATGTACCCCACGCCCGACCTCGCTCGCGGCAAGGCCTGGTACAGCTCGGTGCTGGAGCGCCAGCCCTACTTCGACGAGCCATACTATGTCGGCTTCTCAGTCGGCGGTTTCGAGCTCGGCCTGGTCCCCGACGGCGAACCGGGTAGCGCCGGCACGCAGGTCTTCTGGGGTGTCGCCGATGCGACGGCGGCAGTCCAAAAGCTCGTCACGCTCGGCGCAAAAATCCACGAAGACGTGAAGGATGTCGGCGGCGGCATCAAAGTCGCCTCCGTCTGGGACCCCTTCGGAAACCTATTCGGAGTGATCGAAAACCCGCACTTCAAACGAGAAGAAGTGCAATAACTCCACCATGAGTTTCTCGTCGGTTCTAGGATGATCGGTTTCGTTTCCAATAACTTTGCGCCGAAGCAAACGAGCCGCCGGTCACAATGGCCCACTTGGTGATCTCAACAATCGCCGTCTCGCCCCGCCCCAATCCCCCTGAAACATAGTGGACGGCAATACTGAGCAGCGTCCCCAGAAAGAGGAATGTATGAATAAACCGTCCGATGAACGCGCCGCGCGTCATCTCACGACCCAAGATCGAAGACTCAGACTCGCTCGCTAAGCACTCGCCCCGCTATACCGCCGCACCCCATATCGCCAGAATGCGCTCGCCAGCAAAAACATCACCGGCGCGGTCACCACGCCCACCGCCAGCACCCATCCCGAGGGCAGCTTTCCGAAAAACGCCTGTGCCGGCACATTCGTGATGAACATCACCGGAACGACGAACGTGAAAAACCAGCGAACCGCCGCCGGATAAACCGCCACCGGATACCGCGAAACCTCAAACAGGTTCCAGAACACCATCTCAATGTTCGCCACGCGCGTAAACCAGAACGACGTCGTCGCCAGCGCCAACCAGATCGAATAAACGATCATCACCCCCAGCGCGAGGTAAAACAAAAACGCCGCCACCTGCCCGATCGGCATCTTGTGTAACAGTTTCACGGTCGCAAACGTCGCCAGTCCCACCCCCAGCATCACGTCAAACAGTTCGTAGAGCACCACGCGCCGCACACTCGCCAGGAACTGGTTTCCCACCGGCCGCATCAATACATAGTCAAGCGTCCCGGTCCGAATGTCCTCCATCGTCTGCCGCATGTTGGGCGCGATGAAGATTCGAATCGACCCGACGATCGCCCGATAAACCCCCAATAAAGTGAGCGATTCCCACACTCCCCACCCATTCAGCGACTTCGTGTTCGAATAGATCACCCATACGCCCATCAGCTCGGCCGCCAGATGCAGCACCGCCACGCCGATCCGCATCAGGAAATCGAACCGATACGCCGCGTCATTCTGAATGCTGACGCGCGCGAACATCAATATCAGTTTGAGCCGCCGAACCACGCCGCCCACTATACCGCGCGCATCGATTCCCGCCGATCGAACATCGCTCCCAACCCGATCATCCGCGCGGTTCTCCCGCCCGATTTGCTTGACAGCCCCGCGTCTCCGCCTTCCACTGATTCCAGACGCATCGCCGCGTCATCAGGACTCGCATGGCCCGACTCCTCCGCGCCAAAGAAACCGGCCTCGTGGCCGTCATCCTCGTCCTCGGAGGACTGCTCGCCTTCTTCGGTGGCTCCGTCACCGTCAAGCAACGCGACGCCGCCACCGGCCGCGTCATCGGTCAGACCCAGGTCAACAAATTCCTGCAGCCCGCCAACATCGACAACATCCTTAAGAGTTGCTCGTGGACCGCCGTCATGGCCGTCGGCGCGACCATCCTCATCATCTCCGGCGGCATCGATCTCTCCGTCGGTTCCATCTACTGCCTCGCGGCCGTCGCCGGCGCAATGGTCCTCCGCGCGCTCGGCCCCTCGGGTGACCACCCCAACACGCCCGCATTCGTCGCCATCGCCCTCGGCATACTCGCCGCCGGCGCAGTCGGAACCTTAGCCGGTGTCGGCAACGGCCTGATGGTCGTGCTGCTCCGCGTCCACCCCTTCATCATCACGCTCGGCACGATGTCTATGTACCGCGGTGTCGCCTTCGTCATTACGAAGGCCCAGGCCGTCACCGACTATCCGCCTGTCTTCGGCGAACTGGTCCGCTGGTCCGTCGGCGACATCACCCCGCTCCCCATCATGGTCGTCCTTCTCACCGCCGCCGTCGGATACGTCCTCCTCATGCACACCGCCCTCGGCCGCGAAATTTACGCCGTCGGCGGAAACGAAACCGCCTGCCTCTTCTCCGGCATCCGCGTCGGTCGCGTGAAGCTCGCCGTCTTCACCCTCGCCGGCCTCACCGCCGGCGTAGCCGCCGTCATCACGCTTGGCGTCTTCGGCTCAGCCGACTCGTCCACCGGCCGCGGCTACGAACTCGACGTGATCGCCGCCGCAGTGGTGGGGGGGGCCAGTCTCTCCGGCGGCCGTGGTACCGCCCTTGGCGCCATCCTCGGCGCGATCGTCATACAGCTCATCGCTAACGGTATCGTCATCCTCGACATCGACTCCAACTACACCGAAATCATCAAGGGTGCCGTCATCATCGTCGCCGTCGTCCTCGACCGATTCAGCACGACGCTCGGCCAACGCCGTCTGGTAAAGGCCTGAAACCTCGCTTTGGGCTTGATCCGCACCCGCCAGTCCCATACGATAAAACGTGCCTCAAGGGGACGAGCTGACTAAACCTCAATCGAACGGGGAGGCATCCATGTTCCGCGCAGCACATTTCTCACTTGGCGTATTGTCGCTCTTCGCACTGACCAGCCCAGTCCCGGCCGACTTCGCTTCAATTGACCCCTTCAGGTCATCCGCCGGACCGGGCCCATCCACCATCACCCTGCCATTCGCGGAAGACTTCGAGGAGCCGCGCTGGCACGCTGGCTCCGCCGCGCAAAACGGTTGGCAAAACGCGGTCAGCCCGGACATGCCGTATATCTCCGGCGCCAGTTTCGCCCGCACGGGTTCGCAGTCGCTTCGCGTCGAAGACGACCCGCGCATCGGCCCCGGCTTCCCCGGCGCGCTCTACCTCAGCCCGCTCTTCGTTGGAGCCCCCGGCCCGCGCAGCGTCTCAGCCCGCGTTTATATTTCAAATCTCGGCGGCGCCGATTACTTCATCAGTCCGCAGTCCGTCGCCCTCAATCTCGCCTGCGCCCGCGTCAAATTCGCCGGCCGCGACCCGAACGGCGACGGAACCCCGGGCGACATCGAAATCCTCAACGACTCAAACGGCCCCGCCCCCGGCGGAATCGCCTTCGTCCCCACCAGCCGAAACTACGCCCCCGGACAGGAACGCGACGTTCGCATCGACTTTGTCGGAAACAACCAGATCAAGTATTACTACGGCGGCGAGTTGATCTTCACCGGCTCAACGCTCTTCAACGACGCCACCGGCCTCACCTGCAACGGCCCCCAGCTCGATCAACTCGCCATCGCCGACAACCAGGCCCAGTTCTTCACCATCGGCAACTACGCCGACTACGACAACATCGCCGTCACGCCCGAACCGGCCAGCGCAACGCTAGTCTTGCTGGCCACCGCGGCTGCCATCCGGAATTACGGCAGCGGTCGAATTCGCCAACGCTGAATTTGCCCGGGCGCGGGTTATATGCGATAGCACTAGAGCAGGGGGGCAATCCGGCACGGGAGTCGGTATGCATCCACAACGCCCCACATCGTCGCAAGCGGCGCGATCTCGACTCATTTCGGCCCTTATATTCGCCGTCGTAATCCTCGTCGGCTGCGGTGCGCCTTCCATTCCTGATGGCGGATGGCAGCCGCCGCCGGATCCATCGATTGGCGGCGTAAGCAACGCCTCACAGGATGCACCGCCGCCGCCATCGCTCGGCACGCTCCAGATTTTCCCAGCCGACAACCCCTGGAATCAGGACGTCTCCGGCCTGCCCGTCCACCCCAACTCCGCCAACTATCTCGCAACCATCGGCCTAGAGCGCGGCCTGCACCCCGACTTCGGCACCGTCTGGGAAGGCGCGCCAATCGGCATCCCTTACGTCGTCGTCCACGGCGACCAGACGCGCGTCCCCGTCAGCTTCGACTACGACGACGAGAGCGACCCCGGCCCGTACCCGATCCCGCCCGATGCCCCGATCGAAGGCGGCCCGAACGCCGACGGCGACCGCCACATCCTCGTCATCGATAGCGACAATCGAATGTTGTACGAATTGTACGACGCCCACCCATCCGGCAACGGTTGGACGGCCGGCTCAGGCGCCGTCTTTGATCTGACGTCCAACGCGTTGCGTCCCGCCGGCTGGACCTCGGCCGACGCCGCCGGCCTGCCGATCTTCCCCGGCCTCGCCCGCTACGACGAAATCGTCGAACAAGGCGAGCTGCGCCACGCCCTGCGTTTCACCGTGTCGCAAAGCCAGAGCGCCTATATTCCGCCCGCCACGCACGAGGCCAGTTCATCGACCGATCCGAATCGCCCGCCAATGGGCCTGCGCGTCCGGCTCAAGGCAAGCTTCGACGTCTCGCCTTATCCGCCGTGCGTCCAGGTCATCCTCCGCGGCCTGAAGCGCTACGGCATGATCGTCGCCGACAATGGCTCAAACTGGTACGTCTCGGGCGCACCCGACTCGCGTTGGAACGACGACGAGCTTGGCCAGCTTCGAAACGTGAAGGGTCACGATTTCGAGGTCGTCTATACTGGCCAGCTCGTCACCGATTGACTATTTCCGCAGCGCCTTCGCCGCGATGAAAACAATGATCGCGCCAAACAACCCGCCGCCCAGCAGCAGGTAAATAATCGAATACCCAATCGCCGCTAGCATCATTGCATGCGCTAACATGGTGGTTTCCTCTTTCAAAAGAAGTGATGAAACGTTCCTTAGAACCGATATCCCAATAACATCAGGATGACCAGGATAATCAAAATGGTCCCGAGTCCGCCGCTCGGCCCGTATCCCCAGTTCCGGCTGTGCGGCCATGCCGGAATCGCTCCCAGCAGCAACAAAATCAACACAATGAGCAGCACGGTGGAAATCATGATATGTCTCCGACTGTGCCCCGCCGGGGTGGCAGGACCATGTAGGGAGCTTTCGGGGCCGATTGGTGCTAACCGCTAAATTCGCCGTGAACTGGAGTTCATCCCGCCCCGCCCAACTAGCTCCATATAGTCCCACATCGTTTGAAGTGCGTTTTGTCGGAGACCACTGACCTTGAGCATCTCATTGCGCCCCGAACACCTGAAGCGTTACGCATCGATCGCCATGCTCCTCGTGCGCCACGGCCGGGCCGACTGGGTCCAGCAGATGGGCCTCGACGCCGCCTTGCGCGAGTCCGGCACGGATGCCACCCCCGAAGTGAAGGCCAAAGCCGAGGAGCTCGCCGCCGATCTTGAGCAACTCGGCCCGACCTTCGTCAAGCTCGGCCAGTTGCTCTCCGGCCGCGCCGACCTGCTGCCGCCTCAATATCTCGAAGCGTTGAGCCGCCTGCAGGACGACACCGCCCCGTTCCCATTCGAAGAGGTCGAAAAGATCGTATCCGCCGAGCTCGGCGTGCGGATCTCGCGCGCCTTTTCCGAGTTCGATCCCAAGCCCATCGCCGCCGCCTCGCTCGGCCAGGTCCACGCCGCCCAATTGCGGGACGGTCGCGCCGTCGCCGTAAAGGTCCAGCGGCCCGGTGTCCGCGAACAGGTCATGCTCGACTTCGAGGCCCTCGAATCCATCGCCGAGTTCATCGACCAGCACACCGAGTTCGGCAAGGCCCACGCCGTCACCCGCCACCTCGCCGAGCTTAAGAAAAATGTCATCGCCGAGCTCGACTACCACCGCGAAGCCGCCAATCTCGTCACGCTCGCAGACAATCTCGCCGAGTTCGAAACCATCGTCGTGCCCCGCCCCATCGACGGCTTCTGCTCCTCGCGCGTACTGACCATGCAGCACATCCGCGGCTCGAAAATCCCGACGCTAAGCCCGGCCGTTCTCCTCGAGGTAGATGGCGCCGTTCTCGCCCGCGAACTCTTCCGCGCTTATCTCAAACAGCTTTTGGTTGATGGCTTTTTCCACGCCGACCCGCATCCCGGCAACATCCTGCTGACCGACGACCGTAAGCTCGCCATGCTCGACCTCGGTCTCGTCGGCCGCCTCACCCCTGACACGCAGCAGGGTCTGCTCAAAATGCTGCTCGCCATCAGCGAAGGCCGCGGCGAAAGCGCCTCCGACGAAGCCGTCCGCCTGGCCGAGTCCACCGCCGACGCCGATCCGCAGAAATTCCACCGCGAAATCGCCGATGTCGTCGGCGTCCACGCCACCCAGTCCGTCGGCGAGCTGCACGTCGGCCGCCTGCTCCTGCAGATTCAATCCATCGCCGGCGCCTGCGGCTACCGCCTGCACGCTTCGTTCACAATGATCGGCAAAATGCTCCTCAACCTCGATCGCATCGGAAAGGTCCTCGACGCCGGCTTCGACCCCAACGCCGCCATCCGAAACGAAGCCATCAAGCTCATGAAGACTCGCGTCGGCAAGAGCTTCACCCTCGGCAACATCCTGCAGACCACGCTCGAAGCCAACGAGTTCGTCCAGCGCCTCCCACAGCGCCTCAATCAGGTGCTCGACTCGCTCGCCACCAAAGAGCTCAAAATCCGCGTCGACGCCTTCGACGAAAACCACCTGCTCAAAGGCCTGCACAAAATCGCCAACCGCATCACCGCCGGCCTCGTGCTCGCCGCCCTCATCCTCGGCGCGGCCCTGCTGACGCGCGTCGAAACACCGTTCCGCCTCTGGGGCTACCCCGGCTTCGCCATGCTGCTCTTCATGGCCGCGACCATGGGCGGACTCATCCTCCTCATCCGCATCCACCGCCAGGACATGCAGACCGAAGTCGAAGTCAACAAAACTCGCAAGCGCCGCCCCTGAGCGAATTGTCACCTCGCCAATCGCGATACAATCGCTCCCATGACACGAACCGCCACGTCTCGGCGCAACGCTCGAGCGATCGCGATAGGCGCCGTGCTGGCCCTGATCGCCGTGCTCTGGTACTGGCAGCCGTGGCGTCCGACTACTGCCGAATTCATGGCTGCCATGGGTGGCGACGAGGTCATTCGACTTATCCGCGCGGCAAAGACCGCCCAAGCATACCGAATCCATCCCCCTGATCGCAAGCAGCAATTACCCGAAGTCTTCCCGGCCGCTTACCCCATCATCACGGGTCCGGTCTCCGTCGCGCCGGAAACGGTCGCACCTCTTCGCGACTTGCTCTTGCGCCCCAAGTCCTATTCCTGGAAAGCTGCATATAAGGAGTGCACGTTCGACCCCGGAGTCAGGACTTTATTCGAAGCTGAGGGACACACAATCGACGTGCTCTTCTGTTTCGAGTGCGATCAGCTTCAAATCTATCGTGATCAGAAGTATGTCGCCGCGCTCGATATCGACCCTTCGCGCCCAGAATTTGTACGGATCGTGAAGCAGCTGCTGCCCAACGATCCCGACATCAGCGCGCTAACCGAAGACCGCCACGCCCGCGCTCGCTGACGACGCACACCCGTCGCCGGTCCGCTTTTCGATTATTGGGTTGCCTTACTATTGGATTGCTTCGCCTTAGCCGCCAGCCCGGCCGCCCGCACCAGCCCATTCCCATCCCCCGCAAGCCGATCAACCATGCCCGCCGCGCCAAGCTCAGGATGCGTCCGAACGACCTCGGCCGCGTAGAGTCGCGCCCACCAGCGCGGATGCCGCGACATCAGTTCCACCTGCTGCAATGCCGCCGCATCAACCGCGTTCGCCCCAGCGAATCCATACCGACGCTTCCACAACAAATCGCTCACGACATGCTCGGCCCACAGAATCGGCTTGATCTCACCCGGCTCGCGGAGCTGATAAGCCCGCACCATTGTCAGCAGCGCCGTCCCCGCATCCGACTGATACATCAACTCAACCAGCGAAGCCCGCGGCTCGCGCCCATGCCGCACATCATCCTCAATAATGGCGCGGTAAGTCGAAAAGTCCGGCGGCCGCGTCGCCGACCGATCCTCATAACCCTTCAACAACTCGCGCACATCGCCGCGAACCGCCGCGTCCCGATCATCCAGATGCGTCACCAGCGCCGTCACCACCACATCCTTCGGCGCACCCAGCCGGCTGAAAGCCCGCCCGACAATCGCCCGCGCCCGACGATCACCCTGATGCTGCGCCGAATACCAAACCAGTTGCCCGACCAGCTCAGCCGGTTCGCGCTCCCCGAGCGCAACCAGTTCATCCATCTGCCGCCGCGCATCATCCGCGTTCGCCGCCCGTTCGACTCGGCCAATCGCCGCCTGAATCACGCCGTCCGGAGAAAGATCAGGCGCCGATGCCGCCGGCGCAGCAAAGCTCGGCACGCAGAACACGCCGACAATAAAAACCT
Source organism: Planctomycetota bacterium (assembly GCA_015654675.1). Lineage (GTDB taxonomy): Bacteria > Planctomycetota > Phycisphaerae > UBA1845 > UTPLA1 > SpSt-539. The sequence goes on from JAATGM010000047.1 coordinate 112,401, forward strand.
TGCTGATCCCGAGCTTCACAGTCCGCACCTCATCACGGCGTCAACCTTGCCGCGAGATTCGTCTCGACAAAGCTCCGCACTTGCACGAAATCATCCACCGTGAAGTGCGTCGCTCCCACGCCCCACGGCGTCGTCTCCACATTCAATCCAGTCGGCGGCGGATCAGAGTTCAGCACCGGCCCGCCATCCAGAAAGAAATCGCTCAGCGTCCCGACTTGATATTGGTTCGCGTGATAAACCGTGCTCGGTGGCCGTCGCGTCTCCTGGTCCACGTCGAAGTCCGAGTCGTTCTGCACCCCATCGACATACGATGTCGCTACGATCTCAAACACGCCGATTCCTGCCCGGTCATTATCCAGCCGCTCGGCCAGGTCGTGAGTCGATCCGCCGCCATGGCTGTAGCCAAAGCTCGAAACCTCATCGACCATCCGGTTCCGCACCGCGTTCACCACCTCGTCATAAACCGGCCCCGAGCCATCCGCCGTCACGTCATCCTCATCATGCATGTGCACGTCAAACCCGCGCTGATAAAGCGCGATCCCAAGCACAAACGTCCCATGATTCGGATCAACCGGCACCGAAGGCACCTGGCTCTCGCCCCCCAGCGCCATCACAATGTGATGAAACGTATGAAACCGAAGCGTATCAAGTGCGTACTCCGCCGCCAGCGGCTGCAATTGCAGCTCAGCCGTGCCGTGCGCGGCCATCCCCCACTCAACCCACAGCGTGAGCGACGAACCGGCCATCGGTAGGGCGGTCGTCTTGTCATTCACGAACGCAATTTCCGTCCCGGCCGCCTTGTTGCGAGTCGTCCAAACGCGAAGCGCACCGGACTCGCGCCGCAGCGCGATCGGCACGCCCGGCCGCGTCGTCTCAACCAGCAACTCAATCAAATCGTCTTCCCCGGCCGGATCGACGTCCCCCGGCGCATTAATCCGGATGCCGGGCCCGAGAACGGCGTCTTCTTCGTCCGCCTCACCCACCGCCGTCTTTGAAAACGGAAAATACCCCGCGCCGTGCTGCGGCCGATAGGCCGTCAGATTGCCAAAGGCACATGCCCCAGGATCGCACACCGCGCCCGCCCCAAGCCAAAGCCCCGCGCACGCTGCCTCCGAGCTCAGGGCACACGCGGCGGCTCCGATGCAGCAAGCCCCGACCGGCACCGGCGCCAGCAAACACCCAACAAATCCCTGAATATCGCGCCCATCCACGCCCCCGCTCGCATCAAGGTCGCCCGCGCACGCGGAGCATCCTGAGCCGCCGCCCAGCAGCGCCGCCACAAACGGCCCGATGTCGGCCGCGTCATGCACCGCGTCGCAATTCAAGTCGCACGAGTCGCAGGTCGTCCCGCCATTCGCCGTCGAGCTTCCCGCCACGACCAGCGCCGCCACCCACGCCAGCAGTATTCGCCCCCGCATCATTCGCTATCGCCCCGCGCCAACCAACTCCCCGGCCGGTTTCTCCGATCGCGGCTTCTCGCGCTGCTCCAGATACCACCGAATTGTCGCCGGAATCCCGGCCTCATACGAAACCGTGCTCTTCCACCCCAGCTTTTCGCGTGCCTTCTCAGCCGAGAAAAACGCCCGCCGGCCCATCAGCCAGACCGCGTATCGCGTCACCAGCGGCGGTTTCTTCGTCTTGAAAAGGTGACCAAAGATCTCAAACAAAAACGCCGCGTTGTACGCCACGCTGTACGGCACATGCTTCGTCACCGGCGGCGCGCCCGCCGCCTTGCACAGCAGCTCGTAATACCGCTTCGGCGTCAGCGGCCCGTCATTGCTGACGTTAAACGCCTCGTGAATGGCCTCGGGTTTGTCCGCCGCCAGAATGCACGCCTCGGCCACGTTCCCCGCGTAAACCATGTTCATGCGGTTCTCGCCATCGCCCAGAAACTTCGCCTTCCGCGCCCGCACCATGTTCACCATTCGCGCCACGGTCGCCCGGTCGCGCGGCCCATACAGCCAGCTCGGCCGGATGATGGTGAAGTTGATCCGCCCCTTGCGCGACCAAAGCTCGTGCTCAACGACCACCTTGGCCCGCGTGTAATACGACCACTTGTGAACGTTCTGCCCGAGCGGCGCCGTCTCATCCAGCACCAGCCCCTCGCCGTTCACATGCCCATACACACTGATCGAGCTGATATGAATCATCCGCGGCACTTTGGCCGCCTCGATCGCGTCAAACAGGTTCTTGCTCCCGTCGATCGTGATCCGCTGAAACTCGCTCCACGGCCCCCAGTCGCCGACGCGAGCAGCCGCGTGATACACGCACGTCACCCCGCGCAAAGCCGCATCCAGCGAAGCCCGATCCGTCAGATCGCCGTAGGCATATTCAACATTCTGCGTATCCAGCCAGCTCGTATCCGCCCCGCGCCGCACCAGCACCCGCACCGGCCGGTTCCTCCGCCGAAGCTGCTCGACAATATGACTTCCCAAAAGGCCCGTGGCCCCGGTCACAAGATTCATCAATTCGCTCGCTTTCGTGAGGAAACACTAAGAAATGCCGCACAAGCCGTCAAGCGAGTGCTGAACCGAGCGACTCACGTCAGCCGCAGATGCCGCGTCCCATCCGACAAATCCACCCCGCGAACCAGCAGCCCCAGATAACTCGTCCGCTCCACCGTCGCCCCCGCAAACCCCAGTGTCGCCGCAACCGCGTTCACCGCCGCTTCCCCCGGCCCCTCAATCTCCACAAACCGCCCGATCACCGGCAGCTCGTCCAGCTCCACTGAGCAATCCCGCAGCCGCCACGTCTCGCGCCGCTTCTCAAACGCGAAAAACTCCGCGAACCCAAGTTGCGTCAGCAACGCCGCCGCCTTCTCCGCGTCGCCCACCGTCACCTCAAACTCCGGCCGCACCTTCATCGCCCCGGCCTGAATCGGCCCCTTGAATGTCATCGTCGCCGCGACCGGCTCACCGTCGATCGCCGCCGCAGCCCGCACCCGCAACCCACACCCCGCATCTCGCAATGCCCCATCCGCCCGATCAAAAAATCGGTTCGTCTCAATCACACATCCAACGCGCGCTGCCCCCGCCGACCGCAGCTTCGCCCGCACGGGCTCATGCTCGGCAACCGCGTACTTCGCCTCAATCTCAAGCGGACCCGCTGCCATGCTCGCCCCGTCCCGTCCCAGCCGCTACCCGACGACAATGTTCACAATCTTCCCCGCAATCACAATCACCTTCCGCACCTGCTTCCCCGCCATCTTCGCCTGAACCTTCGCATCCCTCAGCGCGGTCGATTCGCAAAGCTCCTGGTTCGCACCGGCCGGCACGCGCACCGTCCCCGCCAATTTCCCGTTCACCTGCACCGCCATCTCAATCTCGCTCTCGGTCAGCAGCGCCGCGTCAAAGCTCGGCCACGCCTCATAAGCCAGACTGCCAGTCCAATCCGCCCCGCGCAACCGCTGCCAAAGCTCTTCGGCAATGTGCGGCGCAAACGGCGCCAGCAACAGCAGGAACCGCTCCAACTGATCGCGCCGCACCGCCTCCGCCCGCGTCGCCTCGTTCACAAACTCCATCATCGCCGAGATGGCCGTATTGAACTGCATGATCGCCAGGTCTTCCGTAACCTTCTTGATCGTCTTGTGCAGCGCCTTCTCGATCGCCTCGGTCGCTCCCGCCGCTCCGATCTTTACGGAAAGTTGCCCCGTCTCCGGATCAACCACCAGCCGCCACGCCCGCTGCAAAAACCGAAACACCCCCGGCACGTCGCGCGGGTTCCACGGCTTGCTCGCCTCCAGTGGCCCCATGAACATCTCATACAGCCGCAGCGAGTCCGCCCCGTACTCCTTCACCACGTCATCCGGATTGATGACGTTCTTCAAACTCTTGCTCATCTTCTCGACCGCGCCGACCAGCTTCTCGCCGCTCGATCGCTGATAAGCCCCGTCCTCGCGAAAGTCGATCTCGTCGTAGCCGATCGGCACGCCGCGCGCGTCGCGATACGCAAAAGCCCGGATCATCCCCTGGTTGAACAGCTTCCCAAACGGCTCCGGCGTGCTGACATATCCAAGGTCAAACAACACCTTGTGCCAGAACCGCGCATACAACAGGTGCAGCACCGCATGCTCGGCCCCGCCCACGTACAGATCCACGCCGCCAAAATGCGGCTTCCCGTCGCGCTTATGCGACACCATCCAATACTTCTCCGCCTCCTTCGAAACCGGCGCCTTTCGATTCGTCGGATCGCAGAACCGCAGGTAATACCAGCACGACCCCGCCCAGTTCGGCATCGTGTTCAGTTCGCGCCGCCCTTCGCCCCCGCACTGCGGACACGTCGTCCGCACCCAGTCTTTCGCTCGATGCAGCGGCGGCTCCGGTTCCGTCCGCGCGTCATCCGCCTGCGCCGTCGGCTGAAAGTTATCCAGATCAGGCAACTGCACCGGAAGCTGATCCTCCGGCACGCCCACCGGCCCGCATTTCCCGCAATGAATGATCGGGAACGGCTCGCCCCAATACCGCTGCCGCGAAAACAGCCAGTCGCGCAGCTTGTACTGCACCCGTCCGCGCCCCAGCCCTTCGCCCTCCAGCCACCCGGTAATCTTCTTCTTCGCCTCCGGAGTCGCCAGCCCGTTCAGCTCGCACTCCGCCCGCGCACCGGCCGGCGGCGAATTCACCGCCGTCCCATCGCCGACAAACCCGCGCCACTCCTCGCCGCCCGACGGCTGCACAACCTGCACAACCGGCAGCCCAAACTGCGTCGCGAACTCCAGATCGCGCGTGTCATGCCCCGGCACGGCCATGATTGCCCCGGTCCCGTAGCCCATCAGCACATAGTCCGCCACCCAGATTGGAATCCGCGCCCGCCCCTCGCCCTCCGCCCAAACCGGATTGAGCGCATACGCCCCCGTAAACACGCCCGTCTTTTCCTTCGCCTCCGCCGTCCGGCTCAGCTCGCTCTTCTTCACCGCCTCGGCGACATACTTCCGCACCGCCTCGCGCTGCCCATCCGTCGTGAGCTGCTCGACCAGCGAATGCTCCGGCGCAAGCACCATGTACGTCGCACCAAACAACGTGTCCGGCCGCGTCGTAAAAATCCCGATCGTCTCGTCCGACCCCTCAACGCCGAACACCACCTCGGCCCCGTGGCTCCGCCCGATCCAGTTCCGCTGCATGCTCTTGACCGACTCCGGCCAGTCGAGCGGATCCAGGTCGCGCTCAAGCCGATCAGCATACGCCGTAATCCGCAGCATCCACTGCTTCAGCGGCCGTCGGAAAACCGGATGGTTCCCGCGCTCGCTCCGCCCCTCGGAAGTCACCTCCTCATTCGCCAGCACGGTCCCCAGCGCCGGGCACCAGTTCACCGGCACCTCCGCCAGGTAAGCCAGCCGATGATCATCGATGACCTCGCGCCGCTCCTCTTCGCTCAACTCATGCCAGAATCGCGTCCCCGGCTCGATGCCACCTGTCTGCTGAAACCCGATTGCAGACCCCGCTACGAGTTCTCCGTTGAAGCGAACCACCAGCCGCTCCGCCTCCAGGTGCTGCTCCAGCACCCCGATCGGCATCGCCTTCCCCTCGGCCGCGTCATAGTAATGATTGAAGAGCTGCAGAAAGATCCACTGCGTCCAGCGATAGTAATTCGGGTCGGTCGTCGAGATCTCGCGCGACCAGTCATACGAAAACCCCAGCCGCTGAAGCTGCTCGCGAAACCGCGCGATGTTCCGCTCCGTCGTGATCCGCGGATGCGTATTTGTCTCAACCGCGTACTGCTCGGCCGGCAGCCCGAACGCGTCCCACCCCATTGGGTGCAACACGTTCCGCCCGCGCATGCGTTCCCACCGCGCCAGGATATCGGTCGCCGTGTATCCCTCGGGATGGCCCACGTGCAGCCCGGCCCCGCTGGGGTAAGGAAAGAAGTCGAGCACGTAATACTTCGCCCGGCTCGCATCGAAGCCCGCCTCGCCCGGGTTCGCCGCCCGGAACGTCGCCTTCTCCTTCCAGTACGCCTGCCACTTGGGCTCAACCGCCGAAAAGCTGTATGCGTGTTCGCTCATCCATGACCATCCTTGCCCGGACATCGCCGGAGCGGCCGCAATTCTAGGACCGCACGCCCGCCGTACAAGCTGCCTTTCGTGTCGCGCGCAAACAACATCGCGCCCTCCGCCGCACTTTTCGCGATCGCGAGCGTAAGTCCTGTCAGACACGACGCCCGGCCGCCCCAAACGCGCGCTCGCTCGCAAGGCGATGTTGCACGCCGTCAACGTCGTCGAATATTCGGCCATCCATCGTTCGATCGCGCCGCGTGTCGAATTCAATGATGGACCGGAAAACACCGCGTGGAATAGCATGAATTAGGCGGGCCGCGCCGCTCTCGGGTTCCTGACGATCGCTGGCACAGGCCTTGCTCTAGTACCGCTCGTCAGCGGAAAACGGGAAGCGCCGAACGCACCCGAAACGGGCGATCGGCAGCTCAAATAGGAAGCGAGGGGACAGTGGACGAGAACTTGTTTCAGTCAAAGCTGGCCGAACTGGTCGCCGAAATCTCGACCCTCCCGGCCGACGAGCGGGCCAAACTCGAGCTGATGGCCGAGGAAACCAAGGCCCGCCACGAGAAGCTCAAGAAAACCGTCAACAGTCTGCAGGAGAACATGGACTACCTGCGACTCGCCATCAAATACCTGCTCTTCGATCTCGAGGCCACTCGCCGCGAAAACGGCTACCTCCGCAAGATGTTGGAGGAAGGCCCCGAGCAGCAGGAAGGCAATCAATAGTCTCGAAGTGATCTCGGGGATGGAATGGGGGGGACGCGGTCCGAACTACTGCCAAGAGGGGAGGGTCGCACCCGTCGTCCCGGGATCAAGGATATACGGTCGGAGGGGGAAGCAGGCACGCCCGGTAAATCCGGGCGTGCTTCATTTATTGATCGCTGCATAGAACACGGAGACCGCTCAATAAGGGAGCCGATTTTCAGAGCATGCCGCAATTCGCCCGGAGGGCGAACGATTGTTGCCAGGGACTTCAGTCCCTGGAAAGGGTCCCTTTCAAGTTGGGCCGCCCGGAGGGCGGACGAAGCCCCCATCACCGACTCGCGGGTTTTGCTAGAATCGTTTTCGCATGCCCAAACCCGACCCACCCGCCCCAAACACGACAAACATCTGGGACAATCTTCTCTGCCCCGTCTGCGAATATAGCTTGCGTGGCCTCCCCGAGCCGCGCTGCCCCGAATGCGGTGACGTACTTACGGACGAACAACTCTCGGACTTCGACCGACCGGTTCCCCGACCGGCAATGCCCTGGGACCGGCATGCGGGAATCGTGTCTTATCTGAAAACCTGGTGGCAGGTTGCGACCTCCCCTGGCCGAACCGCGCGCGGCTTTCCCGCGGTTCCGATTTCCGAGAACGCTCGCCGCTACGCCCGCATAAGCACCATTGCCGCCATCCTGATGTTCGTCGTCTGCAATCTACGATTGTTCTGGCTCCGCCCGGAATCACTCTTTCCCACCCTACTCGGATTCACCATCGGATCGATCTTCGCATACGAGACCTGCGAATCACTCCTGGCCGAATTGCTCTCAAACGTCGCTCGTCCACCTCACCAGCGCGACCCGACGGCATACTGGTTTTGGCAAGGACTTCTCCAATATCTTGGAGGCTTCAAGCCGCTCCTCGTCGCTTGCGCTTGTGTGGGGCTTCAAGTGTTCGGAGGTCCACGAACTTCCAGTGTCGCACCTCATCTGCTTACCGCTTCATGGCTGCTCAGCATCGCAGTCGTCGGGTGGTGGTTCGCGGCGGTCGTGACCATGGCCAGGCAGTGGGAGCAGGGCGCGGCAATTGTTGCAAAGTCGGTCGCATGCGTCGCAGGTACAGCCTTGGTTGCAGGGGTTGTTTTCTGGCTCCTTGGCGCGATCTCTGCCGCGCTTGGATTTGCTGTCGCAGCCCTGCTTGAGGGTCTTTGATTGACGACGAACCGTCTACGGACAAGCCGTCATCGAATCATTCAACAACTTCGCGCCGAATCATCCGGGAACCGCGTCGCTGTCGTCCATTCGAGATTTCTGCCCGCCTAGACCGTAAGCTATGCCATCGGCTGGAGGAACCGATGTTCAAACCAAATCGAACCGCTGGCTGGCGCGGCGTCGTGCCGCTGCTGCTTCTGACGTGTGTGTGTGGTCTAGCCGAGCTGGCGGCGCCACCTGCGTCGAATGCACAAACCACGCAGGCCGGCGCCTTGGACTCGGTTGCGCCCGGACGACTGAATGCACCCGCATCCTTGCACGAGGCCGCGAAGGTCATCGACTTTCGCACGTTTCCCGCGCTAAAGCGCGACGAATTCGTGCAGCAGTCCGCAACAAAGTTCGTTTACACCCTCGCCCAACCGGACCTTTCCAAAGACATGCAGTTCTACCGCGACAAGTTCACCGCCGCGGGCTGGAAGATCGACTACGACAAGGTCGACCCCAAACTTTCGTTCGGTACGTTTCGCTGCTCGAAACAGGGGTTCGTCGTGGATGTGACCATCTTCCAGAACCCCGGCAACAAGAAAATGCAGGTATCGCTGGAGAACCAGGGCAATGTCGATGCCCGCGCAATCCCGCGGCCGGCAGGCGCCGATGTCACGCAAGCGCAATCCAACGTGGCGATCTTCCGCACTGGTTCAAAGCCGGCCGAGGTCGCGCGCTTTCTGCGGACCGAACTGAAGCGCCTCGGCTGGCGCGAGGCCGTGAACCCCGACATGCCGGCTGACGAGGAGCAGGATGATTCCGGCTACGTGAGCTTCATCCAGCGCGGCGTGCACATCGGCGCGAATATGCAGGTCAAGGATGGGAAGACCGAGGTCATGTACGATGCCGGCCTGCTCCAGGTGGGAGTGCCGATCATGCCCGATGCAAAGGGCCGCATTGAGCATTGCGAAGCGCCGTATCTTCACCTGGGCTACGCGACGCCATCGCCGCCGAACGCCGTGCTCGAGTTTTACCGCAAGGAGCTGCCCGCTCTGGGCTGGTCGCTGCGTCCCGGCACGGGCAAGATCGAGAACGGCAAGGCCAAGGCGGCTTTCGACGGGCCGGACAAGAAGGCCCTGCGTCTGGAGCTGCTCAACCAGGGCGGTCCCACGCTCGTGCTCGTCTCCAACCGGCCCGAGGGGCGGTGAAGGGCGCGTGGGTCCGGCGTCGCAGTGCCGGCCCAGCGGTTCTTCAGCGCGAGGTCGTGCTCGTTGTGGCGAGCGCATTTCGCCACTCGCTTTCCTACGGGCACATTGGGTTCGGGTCGTTCAGGAGCTTCGCGACAAACACCGGCCAATCCGGCAACGCCGGATCAAACAACCCATCCCCATTCATATCCGAACACCCGCACCCCGGCGCAGCCGGCGTCCCGCCCATCCAACACGCCGTAAATCGTTGCACATCCCGCCCATCCACAAAGTTGTCCCCGTTCACATCGCCCGGACAAGTTCCGCACAGCAGCACCGCCGCCGGTGCCTCAATAGCCCCCACATCGCATTCCGCAATCCCGTTCCCATCCCCATCCACAGGCCGCAGGTTGCCACACTGATCGACCGTCAGCACATTCCCCGCCACATCCGCACAGAACCCGCGATCAATCGCCGGACTCCCGGGTAGGGGGGTAAACGCCGGCGCGATACCACAAGGAGTCGGAGGCGAAAGCATCGTGTTGATCGGCACCGCCATCGTCCCCGACTGATCACTCGCCGCCCCAAGTCCGCCGCTCCCGTCCACATCAATGTTGTGCCCCAACGACGTCACCGGCGAAGCCGCGAGAATGTTCGCAAAAATCCCCGGCGGCGAGCCGTTGTCATCCACGATCGTCCCGATGATCCGCAGCGTCGCCACCGTCCCCAGCGTGTTCCCGTTGTAAATGCTGTTCCCAAATCCGGGCGCTGCCCCGTTGAACACCATCGTGCAAGCGCTCAGCTCAACCGTTCCGCTGAAATCATTCGCAATCCCGCCGCCGACGCCCTGCACCGCCGTATTCCCATCAATCGTGCAATTTACCGCCCGCACAATCCCCGCCGGATTCTGGTTGTAAATCGCCCCGCCGCCGGCCGCATTGACCACCAGCCCATCCGACCGATTGTTCGAAATCCCGCACCGCGTCAGCGTCACGTCGCCCGCATTGTTGATCGCACCGCCCAGGTTGGTCGCCGCGTTAAGTCGAAAGAAGCACTCGCTCGCCCGCAACGTCGAACCAAACTGGTTATTGATCGCGCCGCCGCCATTGTCGGCCGTGTTCGACTCGAACCTGACGCGCTCCAGCGTTACCGACCCCGGCGTCTGGTTCGCGATGCCGCCGCCATTTCCGCCGCCGATCGCACGATTCGCGACAATCGGCACGTCGGCGATTGTCAACGACCCGAGATTCCGAAATGCTCCGCCCTGCGTAGCCTGATTACTCTGAACCAGCCCGCTCTGAATCTTCACCGACGCGCCACCCGCAACATGCATGAACCCACCGCGATTCGCCTGGTCAAAAATCCCGCCGACATTGGTCCCATCAAACTGCGCCCCAATCGCCAGAAAAATCCCGCCGCCATCGCCGCTCGCAATGCACCCCGACGCCCCAAAGTTAGTCGCCTCAACTTTCTTCGACGACCAAAGCCCCGCGCCGGTCGTCGCCATGCCCCCCTCAAGCTGCACGTCGCGAAATCGCAAGATGCCGCCCTCATGCAAAATCGTCCCGCCCGTCGTCCCGTTGAACCCCGTCGCCTGTCCGAATTGAAGCGTCAGTCCCGAAAGCAGCACCGGCGTCGTCGCCGCCAGCGTATTCCGAATTCGAAACACGCGATCTGCCTGCCCGGCCGGAAACCCATTCGCCATGACGAAAGTTGCCCCGGCACCCGTCCCCAGAATCTGCAACTCCGTCATCGCCGGAATCGGATCGATATCGATATCACCCACAGCCGCACCGCCAACACCGCCGATCGAAAGCACGTAGTTCCCCGAACTCGGCAAAACGACCTGCACCAATCCCGCCGTAGCCGTCGCCTCCATCACCGCCGCCCGCAAAGAGCAGTTCCCGTTCGCGTCCGAGCAAACCCCATCCCCCGGCAACGAATCCACCGAATCAGAAAACACGTTCACCACATACGTCGTCTGCCCAAAGGCCGGCCCCGTAAGAAGCACAATCGCCGCAACGGCAATCAACCAACAAAACGGCGCGGGAACTGATGCAATCGTCCGCATGAACCATCTCCGATGCCGCGAGGCCTCTCAAAGTATGACGGCTGATCCCCGCGCCCCGGACACGCGATTCCCCAACTCCAGCCACCGCTATCCCTTCCGTCCCGCCTTCCCGCCCGCCCAATCCCCGCTAAAATGCCCCCAACCAGAAGTAGCAGAGCCACCAGGACACAAACGAAGGGAGCAAACCATGTCCACCGCCACCATGCCCGTTTCAGACCGCAAAATCAAAATCGGCGCCACCAAGCTGCTGATCAACAACGAATGGGTCGGCGCCGAGTCCGGCCGCACCTTCGAATCCATCGACCCGACCAACGGCGAGGTCATCTGCCACGTCGCCGAGGCCGACGAAGCCGATGTCCACAAGGCCGTCAAGGCCGCCCGCGCCGCCTTCGAGCCGGGCAGCAAGTGGCGCAAAATGTCCGCCACCCGCCGCGGCGAACTCCTCTACAAGCTCGCCGCGCTCATCGAAGCCAACATCGACGAGCTCGCCAAGCTCGAATCCATCGACAACGGCAAACCCTACGCCGTCGCCAAGGCCGCCGATCTCCCGCTCACCATCGCCTGCTACAAATACTTCGCCGGCTGGGCCGACAAAATTCACGGCAAGACCATCCCCATCGGCGGCCCCTACTTCTGCTACACCCGCCCCGAACCCGTCGGCGTCTGCGGCCAGATCATTCCATGGAACTTCCCGCTCCTCATGCAGGCCTGGAAGCTCGCCCCCGCGCTCGCCTGTGGCAACACTATCATCCTTAAGCCCGCCGAGCAGACGCCGCTCACCGCCCTCCGCATCGGCGAGCTCATCGTCGAAGCCGGCTTCCCCGCCGGCGTCGTCAACATCCTCCCCGGCTTCGGCCCCACGGCTGGCGCCGCAATCTCCGGCCACATGGACATCGACAAAGTCGCCTTCACCGGCTCGACCGAGGTCGGCAAGCTCATCATGGAGGCCGCCGCCAAGAGCAACCTCAAGCGAATCACGCTCGAACTCGGCGGCAAGAGCCCCAACATCGTATTCGCCGACGCCGACCTCGACGCCGCCGTCGAGGGCTCGCACTTCGCCCTCTTCTTCAACCAGGGCCAGTGCTGCTGCGCCGGCAGCCGCCTCTTCGTCGAGGAAAAAGTCTACGACGAGTTCGTCGCCAAGAGCGTCGAGCGCGCCAAGAAACGCACCGTCGGCGACCCGTTCGACCCCAAGACCGAGCAGGGCCCCCAGGTGGACAAAGCCCAGTTCGACAAGGTCATGAGCTACATCGACGCCGGCAAGCGGGAAGGCGCCAAGCTCCTCGCCGGCGGCGGCCGCAAGGGCGAAAAAGGTTTCTTTATTGAGCCGACCGTCTTCGGCGACGTGAAGGACGAAATGAAGATCGCCCAGGAGGAAATTTTCGGCCCCGTCCTCAGCATCATCAAGTTCAAGGATCTGAACGACGTCATCCAGCGCGCCAACAAGTCCATCTACGGCCTCGCCGCCGCCGTCTGGACGCGCGACATCGGCAAGGCCCACGCCATCGCCAACGGCGTCCGCGCCGGCACCGTCTGGGTCAACTGCTACGACGTCTTCGACGCCGCCGCCCCCTTCGGCGGCTTCAAACAATCCGGCATTGGCCGCGAACTCGGTGAATACGGCTTGCAGCAGTACAGCGAAATCAAAACGGTCACCATCAAGCTCTGACGATCCAGTCCTAAAGAACCTGAAGGCCCGTCGATCACCAATCGACGGGCCTTCTTCGTTTCAACCCGATCTTCGCCTCCACGCTCGGTTCTCTCCCAAACAGAATGGGGCCCGCGGATGTCATCCACGGGCCCCGTCACTGGCTCGCTTTCCCCTTCGGAATTAGAGCCCCATCGACGACACGACGTTGTACGGCACACTCAACATGTCCACCGCCATCGACCACGGAAACTGGTTCGGGATCTGGTTGATGAGGATTTTCAGAAACAAAGCAATCATCGCACAACTCCTTTCAGACAAAAACTCTCTGCAAATACGGGGCCGCGTGTTCCCGTCCCCCGGGGCGCCACGCGGCCCGCGGTCAAGGGTTCTCGCATCACCATGCGAGCCCGTTATTTTCAAAGTTGTGTTTGGAAATCAGTGAGCGGCCGTTCCACCCAGCCACGTCGGAACGTGCTGCCGGACGTGTTCGATCAGCGCGTCGCCGCTCGCCAGCGCCAGAAATCCCAGCAGCAAAGTCGAGGCAACCGGATCGATCGTGTCGAGCGTAAACATGGCTTTCAAACCTCCGGGGAGAGAGGCCGCCGTGCGGCATCGCGAGTTTTTACTGCCCGTCTTCATCACGACTGACGCTTATCCATTCCCCGTGCCACCACTCGAACCCCGCGTTACACTCCAATAATCGAGGCCGGCCGGCCAAGCTGGGTAAATCTTCCCGCTTATGGGATTTGCCCCCCGCAATGCTGCCATGAGGTGTACCCAATGCCCCCCAATTGGATCCTGACCGCCGCCGTAAACGGCTTCATTGCCGTCGCCGCCGGTGCCTTTGCAGCCCACGCCCTTAACAAACGCATGTCCCCCGACGGCCTCCGCATCTTCGAAACCGCCGTCAGGTATCAGATGTACCACGCCCTCGCGCTCCTGGCAGTCGCCTGGGTCGCGGCCCGTGGTCCCGGCGGACCGGCCAACGCCGTCGCCGCAGCCAACGTCGCCGGCTGGGCCTTCGCCGTCGGCATTGTCCTCTTTTCAGGAAGTCTCTACGCCCTGTGCCTCACCGGCATCTCAAAACTCGGCGCAATCACGCCCATCGGCGGCGTCGCCTTTCTCGTGGGTTGGGTGGCGCTGGGGGTCGCTGCCTTCCGCATGAAAACCTGACCGCCCGCTTTCTCCTTGCGTGCCCCCAATCGCCCGCGCATAGTCCGAGTCGTTAACCATGGATTCAGCGCAGCTCCCCAATCCGACCGCCCAGCAGAAAAAGCGCAAGCGCCTCGGCCCGCGCTCCATCCGCGGTCGCCTCATCGCCGGCCTCCTCATCATCACCCCGCTCGTCATCACCGTCTTCGTCGTCCGCGGCGTCTTCGATGCCGCCCTCTGGATGGGCCGCCCGCTCGTCGATTGGACCATGCGCGGCCTGCGCGTCCTCTTCAACCTCGACGCCGGCCAGCCCGTCACCCTCGGCCGCGCCACCAACATCGTCGCCGTCCTCCTCACCGCCGCCATGCTCTACATCTTGGGGGCGCTCGGCTCCAACGTCGTCGGCCAGCGCCTCATCGCCGTGGCCGAGTCGCTCCTCGTCCGCATCCCCTTCATCGATACGGTCTACAACGCCGTGAAGCGCACCCTCCACGCCCTCTCCGGCCCGCCCGGTTCCGATTCCGCCAAGCAGGTCGTCGTCCTGGTCGAGTTCCCCTCGCCCGACATGAAGGCCCTCGGCTTCATGACCAACACCATCACCGACTCCCGCACCAACCGGAAATATGCCGCCGTCTACATCCCCACCACCCCCAACCCCACCAGCGGCTATATGGAGCTCGTCCCCATCGAGAAGGTCGAAATCACCGACTGGACCATGGACCAGGCCCTCAGCGCCATCCTCTCCGGCGGCGCCTCAGCCCCATCCAACATCGACATCCGAAAAATGACCCCCATAGACGCAACCCGCGCGCTAACGGAAAAGAAATCCGCCTGAGCGTGCATTGCGTTGCGAATTATTCCGAACGCCCCTCGGCCATGAAGATCAAGCCATTGAGTCCGGCGAATGCACACACAAATGCAATCTAACCATGGCCCTAATAAGGAGAGATTGCGGCGAATTCTTATCGCTGCGGCCGCAATCGTAACGGGGGCCGGAGTTTGGTGGCTGGCAGTCAGCGGCTCGCCACACGCGCCCTCAGCGGCGCAGGCGCTGGCCTTCCATACGGATTCGGCACCGCCTTGGAAGACCTACGGAAATGGAGCCATTCTCAAGGAAGGCGTTCGCGGCAACTCGGATTCGGGCCCACAGCGCTATCTTCGCTTCGGTGCTAGACAGAATGCCGACGCAGGATTCTCGCGGCGGATCATGTTTGCGAGCGTGCGCGATTCCGACGAGATGGAGTTGGACATCGTCACTCGGCACGCGCTGACTTCCGGAAGCATGCGCATTCTCATCGAGTGCATGGACTCCTCAGCCGCCAACGATGAACACACGTACGGTGACCTAGCAAATTTCGAGTTCACACAAACTGGTAATTCCGACGGCTGGATAAAGGCACCAATTCGCATCCGACTCCCGCGCGGGACGGACGCGGTCGTCATTCACTTTCAGTTGCACGGTAGTGGCTATTTCGACGTCGCGGAAGTTATCGCCGTCGCCGGAACTCCGGTAAGTGGGGCCTCGCACTGATTCGTCGGACAGCTAGCAGAGCGAGGCATTCTAAGAATGTCCCGCTCCATAGTCGCCCCTGGTCATGGGCAGGTCACGCCGTTCAGCAGGTCGCTCACGAACATATTGAGATCGTTCGAGTCAACGCCGCCCACGCCATCCATGTTCGCGCACGCGCACGCGCCCGCGCCCGGCGCGAAGATGCAGCCGACGAACTGTTGAATGTCGCGGCCGTTCTTGAGTCCATCTCCGTTCATGTCGCCCGGGCATGGGCAGATAACCCCCGTGATCGACACGTTATCGAGCGCGCACAGGAAGTTGTTCGCCGCGCTTCCGTTCAAGAACGTGATATTGGTCGTGGTGCTCGTCGCGGTGAATTGCACGGTAAACAATTTCCAATTCAGCATGTTCGACGGGCCGGTTGGGTTGGTGAAACCCACGCGGGGGCCGCCGTCGATGCTGAGATCCACGGTAGACGGGAAGAAGATGCCGCCACCGGTGGCCGAGCCGACGTAGAAGCTGAGGTCATAGACCCCGCCGATCGTCGTCGCGACGTTCTGCGTCACCCCACTGGAACTCGAATTCGAAGTGACGCCCGCCAGGTCAATCCATTGGTTCCCGTCTCGGGCCTCGAACACGATGCCGCTCTGCGTGAAGCTTCCGCTGACCACGGATGAGTCGACGCCCACCACGGTCCAACCCGTGATCGCTGTTGACCCGGCCGCATAATTGATGAACCCGCCGGAGGGGACGGTCGGAACCTCAAACGAACCGTTTACGATCGGAATTGCCTCAGCCGACCCGCCCGCCAGAGTCAGCACCGCTGCGCACGCCACAGCCAGTCGAATTGCCCGCATGCTATTCCCCTCCACTGGTGTCGGCCCAAGTCCAACGGACGCCAGACTCCGCCGCCGTCGACCAGTCGCACTCAGACGTTCTCGCTGACGGAGTTCACCCCCGCCAGGTAGAACCAGCCACCGCGCATGATACCATGATCCACCCTCAGAATAGATGTTTCCTTCGGGAAAGCCCCGTGAACCGGGCTGGGACCCCTGCGAATAATTGGATTCCGTTCCCTGTGCGGACGGTCCCTTGCGGACACTCTGCTTTATGGCATACCGGCAGCGCTTCGCCACTCTCGCCCCATGCCCCCGACAGCGCGCATCCCCGATCGCCTCGGCCTACAATCCACCCTGTCCCCTTTGTACCCTGTCCCCGAATTGGATTGAGACCGGAAAGAAGACCACGAAACAAATGTTAATCTGGTTCCTAATCATCATTGTCAGCGCGTCGCTCGCGTTTGTTCGATGGAATAGCAACCGTTGAACGAAACGCCAGAAAGCCAAGTTTTGGAACTGCCCTATGCGACGTACGCCGGGGCCACGAGAACGCACTGGAGATGGATTGCCAGGATTCTTTTGTGCTATGCAACAATCCTGTGCATTGGATCGGCGTACAAAGTCACCCTCATGGATCGCAATAGCTGGGGACTTTGGCCGGGATTATCGCCGCATGTCACCACGGTCCTGTTCCTGAGTGGAGTCTTCGACTCAGGCTTACCTTGGGCAGTGGCCGGCGCGCTGGCAACGTGGATGGCCTTCCGTTACGCGAACGATCGTGCCGCGATGGCGGGAATCACATGGACACTCGTTGCACTTAGCGTCATCCTTATCGTTGAACTTGCGATTGGTTTTCTACTATTTTGCATGTCACCCATCACAGTCAGCGCCTCCCGCATCGGTCAATTCAGCTACCGCAGTGACGAGAGCCATTCGTTCGGGGTTGCAGATCTGATCAACGATTTCATGTTCGCGACTCCGTTATGGGCTTACCTCGCGGGTATTGTCCTCGAGAAGTGGCGATTGGCACGACCCCATTCGGACACCTTGAGCGATAGCGAAAGACAAGGAAGTCAAAGCTCATGAATCAAAGGAAAAGGGGCTTACCACTTAATGACGTCGGCACTGTCCCGCTAACTTCGCCCACGCCGTTCGCGTCCGATTGACACCAGCTAGCCGCTAGTAGCCAACAGCTAACCGGCCTGCAACTCACGGCAGCGCTACCCCGCGCCCACCGTCCCATCCCGATCCAGATGAAACGCCTCATGCACCGCCCGCAGCGCCTTGTCCCCGTCCGCCCGCCGGATGATGCACCCGATCACAATCTCGCTCGTGCTGATGTTCTCGATCGCCACGCCCCCTCGGTGGTGGGGGGGCGGGGGTGCAATACTAGCCTTTTTTTTGGCATTCCAGACTCAGAGGCAGACGCGGCGGAGATTCCAATATCAAGTCTTGAGCGATGGACTACGCTCACACGTTTGGCAATCGCGTTTTGCGATTCATTGGTGAAAGATTGCAATTCGAAATGCAGTAACCTGTATCCAACGGGCAACGACAGCTTGGTCTGCGGCGATAATAAGGACTACAGAAAGGACTGCGAGCAGCAGTGCTTTCAAAAAGGCGCGGATTGCAAGCGATATATGCGATACCTAAACTATATTTCTCAAGGAGGCAAACCACTCCAAAATCCACCGAAGGCTCCGCCGACCCCGCCGTGGTAGATTGAGGGTTAATTGGTGATTCGCATAACTGATGATTTCATACAGATTGTGCAGGAAAGCTCGAGGATTGCTTCACTTAGTGGGGCAACTGAAATTGAAGCATCCCACGTCGTCGAGGCAATTGCTCACCTCTCCGAGAGTCTCGCCGCTCGGACTCTGGAAAGTTGGCATGCTGATGAACTAAGGCCCGCGGTGCCGAGCGCGGCTAGCGCTAACTGGGATAAACTCCTGCTGCCGCTAAGCGACGGTGCGACGATTCTGATTGGGCGGGCTCTTATGATCAGCATCCGAAATTCGCTTGGATTCGTCGGCTCGGAACATGTCCTAATAGCCGTAATTGACGATACAAACCTGTGGAAAGTTCTTCCTTCACGTCTATCTCAGGAAGACATAATTGAGATCAAGCAATTTCTCCTGTGCGCAGTGGGTGTTCCAATTTAGAGGATCTAATTGTGCGCCGGCATCGACCCCCCGTTCTCGACGCCCGCGCATACGCCTACGACCCCGCCGGCAACCGGCGAGAAACCCGAGAAACCCGGACAGTCACCAATAAAACATAATCCCAACTCCCGCACATCGCCGCCGCGAATTGACCCGCCGCAATTCGGAGTATCAAAGTTTTGGCGTTTTGACTTGTTGACGTCTTGGCGTTTCCCCGCCGCCGCACACCCCCAACCACTCCAAGCTAACCGCTAACCGGCTTGCAACTCATAGCTAGCGCTAGCCAGCGCCAACCGTCCCATCCCGATCCAGATGAAACGCCTCATGCACCGCCCGCAGCGCCTTGTCCCCATCCGCCCGTCGAATGATGCACCCGATCACAATCTCGCTCGTGCTGATGTTCTCGATCACCACGCCCGCCGCCGCCAGCGTATCAAACATCTTCGCCGCCACGCCCGTGTGTGACCGCATCCCGATCCCCACCACGCTGATCTTCGCGACCTCCTGGTCGATCTCCACCGCCCGGAACTTCAACTCACGCGCCAGCGCCTGCGCAATGCTCCGCGCCTCGGCAATGTCATCCGCCGAAGTCGTGAAGCTGATATTCGTCGTCCCATCCCCGTGCTGCACGTTCTGAATAATGTCATCCACCACCAGCCCCGCCTCGGCCACCTTCGCAAAAACCCCCGCCGCCAGCCCGCCGCCCACCGGCGCACCCAGCAGCGAAACCCGCGCAAGGTTCTTCTTCAGCGCCGCCCCGCGCACCACCACCTTCTCCATCTCCTGTGTCTCTTTCACGATGAGCGTTCCTTTCGCGTCGCTGAAGCTGCTCCGCACATGCACCACCACGTTGTAGTTGTTCGCCAGCTCGATTGACCGCGAGTGCATCACCTGCGCCCCCAGCGCCGCCAGCTCCAGCATCTCGTCATACGCGATCTCGCCCAGCTTCCGCGCGTTCGGCACAATCCGCGGATCAGCCGTGTAAATCCCGTCGACGTCCGTGTAAATCTCGCACTCGTCCGCCCCCAGCGCCGCCGCCAGCGCCACGGCCGTCGTGTCCGACCCGCCGCGCCCCAGCGTCGTCACGTTCGACTCTTCATCAATCCCCTGAAACCCCGCCACGATCACGATATGCCCGCCGTCCAACAGCTTGTCGATCCGCTCGCGCTGCGCAATCTCCCGAATCCGCGCCCGGCCAAACGCCCGATTCGTCCGCATCTCAATCTGCCCGCCGGTCAGACTCGTCGCCTCGCGTCCCGCCTGGTGAATCGCCATCGCCATCAGCGCAATCGAAACCTGCTCGCCCGTCGCCAGCAGTTGATCGAGCTCGCGCCGCGAAGGGTTCGCGTTGATCTGCCGCGCCAGCTCCAGCAGCCGGTCCGTCTCATCCCCCATGGCCGAAACGACCACGATCACGCGCTTCCCCGCCTCTTGCGCAACAATGGCCCGCCGCGCCGCGCGATGAATCCGCTCGGCATTCGCCACGCTCGACCCGCCAAATTTCTGCACTACCAGGGACATAGCTCAATTATGCGTGCGCGCGGCCCAATCGCAAACTGCGTCAGGAATCCTTTGCATGTCTCGATTGGATAAACGTTACAGCTTCGTCGCGCGAACGACTTCGTCGATCGTCGTAATCCCCGTCCGCACCTTGTCGAACCCATCCTCCCGCAGCAAGGTCAGCCCCTTCTGCCGCGCCATATTCAGAATCTTGCTCGACGACGACCGCTGCAATACCAGCTCGCGCAGATCATCATCCAGAATCAGCAACTCAAAAATGCCTTTCCGCCCCGAATACCCCGTGTTCCGACACTCACGGCAGCCCTTCCCGCGAAACAGCTTGTCGCCCTTCCACCCAAAGTCCGGCGGCACCTCCGTCGCCTTCGGCGTGTATTCCTCGCGACACTTCTTGCAGATGCACCGAATCAGCCGCTGCGCCAGCACCGCCTCCAGCGAGCTCGCCACCAAAAACGGCTCCACGCCCATATCCAGCAATCGCGTCGTCGCGCTACAGGCATCGTTCGTGTGCAGCGTGCTCAGCACAAAGTGACCCGTCAAAGACGCCTGAATCGCCGTCTCCGCCGTCTCCAAGTCTCGAATTTCACCAACCATGATCACATCCGGATCATGCCGCAAGAACGCCCGCATCCCCTTTGCAAACGTCAACCCCGACTTCAAATTGACGCCCACCTGGTTGATCCCGCCCAGGTGATATTCCACCGGGTCCTCAACCGTCAAAACCTTGATCTCATCCGACACGATCTTATTCAACGACGAGTAAAGCGTGGTCGTCTTTCCAGACCCGGTCGGCCCCGTCACCAGCAAAATCCCATGCGGCTGATTGATGACATGCTCGAACCGCGGCAGCATGTCCGGCGCAAACCCGATGTCCGTCAAAGACAGCAGCACCGCCTGCTTGTCGAGAATACGCATGACGATGCCTTCGCCGAACACCATCGGGATAACGCTGACGCGGATATCCACCTCGCGCCCATGCACCCGGATCTTGAACGAACCGTCCTGCGGCAGCCGCTTCTCGGCGATGTTCAGGTTCGAAAGAATCTTGATGCGGCTGATGATCGCCGCCTGAAACCGTCGGATCTGCGGCGGCACGTTCGTCGCCTGCAACACGCCGTCGATCCGATACCGGATCTTCAGCTCATTCTCGTACGGCTCGATGTGAATATCGCTCGCCCGCTCGTTGATCGCCTCCACCAGCAGGTCGTTCACCAGCCGGACAACGCTCGCGTCCTGCGCCATCTCCGCCAGGTCGCTCGCATCCTCGTTCACCTCGCTGACGACCTCGATCCCGTCGTCATCCACCAGCTGGCTGATCGTGTCCCCGCCGACACCGAAATACTTCTTGATAACGTTGTTGATCTCAGTCTCAGCCGCCAGCACCGGCGTGACGTCCAGCCCCGTGATCATCCGCAGCTCATCAAAGCCGTACAGATCAAACGGATCGCACGTCGCCACCCGCAGCTTGCCGTTCGTCTTCTCCAGCGGAATCAGCTTCCGCTTGTGCACCAGCTTCGCCGGCATCTGCTTCAGCGTCTCAACGTCGATCGCCGCCTTGGTCAGGTCCACCACCGGAAAGTGAAGCTGCTCGCCCAAAACCTCCAGAACTTCCCGCTCCCCGATGAACCCCATCCGCACCAGCACCCGATCCAGCCGCTCGGCCGGGTCGCGCTTCGAGGTCGTCGCCTGCTGCAACTGATCCGCCGTGATCTTGCCGCGCTGTACCAGGGTGTCGCCGAGACTCACCAACAAGCTCCCGCGGCTCCGCCGCAATTTCCTCTAACAACGCTAAGCCAAAGGCCTTAGCGCATCAAGCCACCCCCAGGCCGGACGTGGGGCAGAACTTCCCCCATCCTTGTCTACAGCGTCGCTTCCAGCCGGTTGCGGCTCGTCTCGCCACACCCCTAACATAGCTCCCATGAATCTTCATGCCCTCCCCTCGCAAAAAGCCCCGCAAACAAGTCTTGGAAAGGATCGAAGCATGTCCGCTCTGACCATTTCGCCCGTTCGACCTCGACTCGCCGGCCTCGCACTCACCCTCCTGACCACCGCATCGGCCATAGCACAAAACACCCTCACCTTCCCCAACGGCACAACCAACACCGGCCCTTCATCCGTCGTCATCCGCGGCCCGCTCCCCGACATCCTCTTCACCGAAATGTCCCTCGCGCAGAACGGCGCCCGCGCGGCTCTCTATCTCGCCAGCGCCCCAACCGCCGAAACCTTCGGCGTCTGGGGCCAGAGCGCCAGCATTTCCGGAACCGGCGTCATCGGCATCGCCTCTTCTGCCACCGGAACTTCCACCGGAGTCAAAGGCATCGCCACCTCCATCTCCGGCTACGCCGGCTACTTCAAGGGCGGCCGCAATTACTTCGAAGGCAACACCGGCTTCGGCGTCTTGAGTCCGACCGCGCCGATTCACACGTCGGGTGACATTCTCATCGATTGCTTCATGGCCCAGCCCGAATTTCGAACTCGCCGCGCTCAGGGCACGCAGGCAGCGCCGACCACAATCACCGCCAACGTCTCCATGCTCCGCATCGCCTGCGAGGGCTTTGACGGCAGTTCCTACGACGAGGGCGGCAGCATCCTGGTCACCGCCGACGAAACCTGGGCCGTCGGTGCCCACGGCACGCGCATCGCCTTCCACACCACCAACATCGGCTCAATTAATAATTTCGAGCGCATGCGCATTGCCCCGAACGGCTTCGTCGGAATCAACACCACCACCCCGTCCGAGCGCCTGCAGGTCGCCGGAAACATCTGCGCCACCGGCTCAATCGGCGCCTGCTCCGACGCCCGCTTCAAGAAAAACATCACTCCGATCCAGAGCGCCCTGAGCCGCCTCGACCAACTTCACGGCGTCAACTTCGAGTGGCAGCGCGACACCTTTCCCGACCACCAATTCGCCGCCGGCCAGCAAATCGGCTTCATCGCCCAGGAAGTCGCAAAGGTTGTGCCCCAACTCGTCGCCAAAGGCAGCGACGGCTACCTCTCGCTCGACTACGCCCGCCTCACGCCCATCATCGTCGAAGCCCTCCGCGAACTCCGCCTCGACAACGACTGCAAACTAAGCGAGCGCGACCAGCGACTGGCCCGCCTCGAATCCGAAAACGCCGAACTAAAATCCCGCCTGGAAAAACTGGAATCCCGCCTGACAAAACTAGCCGGCCGGTAGGGGGGCTGAGCGCACGAAGAGCAAATGCATCCCGCCACAATGGCAACAAATTGGATATTATATATTACGAAGTACTAATTATTAATGAGCCCGCTTATTTCCGCCCACCCGCCCTGAATCGCGCAATCGACGCCTGAACCTCCACGGCAGCATCCGCCGCCGGTCCCCACCCCAGCGCCTTCACCTGCACGCCTTCCAGCTGCTTGTACGTCAAAAAGAACTGCTCGACCTCGCGAAGATAATGCCGCGGCACATTCTCCAAAGCTCGAATCTCATCAAACAAAGGGTCGCCATGCGGCACGCCCAGCACCTTGAAATCATTCGCCCCGCGATCCGTCATCCGGAAAATCCCCACCACGCGCACCTGAATCAAACACCCGCTGAACGTCGCCTCATTCACCATCACCAAAACGTCCAGCGCATCGCCGTCATCGGCCAGCGTCTGCGGAATGAATCCATAATCCCCCGGATAATGGCTCGACGAATACAAATACCGGTCCAGCTTCAGCAGCCCGGTCGCCTTGTCCACTTCAAACTTGTTCCGGCTGCCCTTCGGAATCTCCACGATCGCATTCACCACCGAGGGCAGATCCGTCCCGGGCGAAACATCCATATACCGAGAAATCATCGCGCGTCTCCTCAATGAAACCGAGGCCGCCCGATTCTACTGCCTTCCGCCCGCGCCGCCGCGACGCTAACGTGCCGGCATGTCTCACACGATCCGCCCCGCGAATCCCGCCGACGTCCCCACCATCCTCGCCCTCATCCGCGAACTCGCCGAGTTTGAACGCCTCGCCGACCAGTGCGTCGCAACCGAAGCCAACCTCCACGCCGGCCTCTTCGGCCCCAAACCCGTCGCCGAAGCCCTCATCGCCGAGTTCGAAGCCCAACCCGCCGGCTTCGCCCTTTTCTTCCACAACTACTCCACCTTCTTAGCCCGCCCCGGCATTTATCTCGAAGACCTCTACGTCCGCCCAAATCTCCGCCGCCACGGTATAGGCCGCGCCCTCCTCCAGCGCCTCGCCGCTATCGCGACAGAACGAAACTGCGGCCGCCTCGAATGGGCCGTCCTGAACTGGAACGAACCGGCCATCAACTTCTACAAACAATTGGGCGCACTCCCCATGAACGAATGGACCGTCTATCGCCTGACCGGACAAGCGCTCCAGGACCTGGCAAGCAAGTAGCGGCAACACAGTGAGCAATCGCCTGGATATTGGGAAGCTCGCCCCGCTGTGCTAGATAAGTTATATTGGATATTGTATATTATTAATTACTAATTACTAATTACTAATTACCAATTACTAATTACGAATCGATAATTGCTGATCACTACCGACGATCACCACCGGTCTCTGCCCCACACTCCGAACAAACCCCGCTCACATTCCCGGAAAGGTCATACCCGCACATCCGACACCGCCCAACCAGCGGCTTCGGCGGCGGCTTAGGCAGAAAACCCACGTACACCGCGACCCACAACATCAAGAGCAAGACAAGCGGCACACCGAGCACCATCGCGATGAATGCAAACGACCAGGAAGGTGGAAAAAATCCAATCACGGCAAAACACCAATCTCGTGAAGTCCCGCGCTCACCGCACGCACTCATTCTGCGGCCCACTCGCCCGCTCCGCCCCACACTCCGGACAAACCCCGCTCAGATTCCCCGTCAGGTCATACCCGCAACGAAGGCAAATATGCTCAAAATCCGCCCAATCAATCGCGTCTCGCCCTCGAATCACCGGCCGCCAATACCAAACCATCATGCAGGAAGCAAAAAAGCACCCCAGCCAGGGAATCGCATTGCTCGCGCACCACAGCAGGTTCCGGCTCAGCTGTGCCGGATCGCCCATTCGCGCCCAATACAGGGTTTCGAGTCCGAATACACCTCCCGCCGCGACGCCGCTCGAAATGCAGGCGACAATCAGAAGGCGAACTAACTTTTTTGGATCGCGCTTCAATTGTCGGCCGATCCAGATCGCGCAGGTTCCCCACGCGAGCGCAACCAGCATAGGCATGGCCCAATCCAGCAAGTGGCGCATCGGAACGAGTTTCGCAAGTGAAAGTCGCGTCAAGGGTACGCCGCGCATGATCGAAAACAATCCAAGCCCCCATAGAAGCTGAGTTGTTACGGCGATCGACTCACGCCCAAAGATCGGCGCCGTCCCGCCCGCTGGAGTGGTCCGCGCACGCGATTCGCTTCGACTTCCCGCCTTCCAGAAAATAGCGGCCATCAGGACATTCGCAGCAACGCCAACCGTGCTGGTCAGCAGCCAGAAGATTGGATCATCCTGAAAACTCCCCGCGCCGGAGCGATAATTCTCCAACACACCCGGAATCGCCCACTCCCAGAGCAAGAGCACGAGCAGAATCGAGTAGAGCAGCGGAACAAGCAATGCCCATCGCCGACCAACCGCTGTGATTGCGAACAAGCTTGCCAGAAATGGCAGCAGCGTCCCCGCGCCCTGCAGGAAGCACCGCGCGACCATGCAGTGATCGCTCCATGATCGATCTGGAATCGGCCGATCGAAAATACTTGCGCTGGCCGCACTCCACCAGGGATGCGGATAGTGCAACGAATACGTGGCCTGATTCGCCCGATACCACCAACTGACAGCGAACCAGCTAAGCGGCCCCGCCGCGAAAAACGCCGCCGCCGTCAGCACCACCAACCTGTCCGCCCGCCGCTCCAGCATGCCCCCTCACCGTACTCGATCACACCTCCGCAACCAACTAAATGGGGGGGCGCGAGTGCCGCGCTCAACCGCCCGCACCCCGCCAGCCGCCGAACCGCAATCTAAAATTCAGTAATTCAGAAATACTGAATTTCAGAAATTCAGAATTCCTGACTCTCGAACCACCCGCTCCGCGGTGACCGGAAAGGTCCATTCAGAGCCGCGCACGTGAGTAAGCGGCGCGCGACTACCGTGTACGCGCGTCATCGCCCAGCTTGCTAAGGCATCCGAAAAGGAGCGCCAGCCCAATTCGCCCCAAGGGGGCGAAGGACTGTAGCCACGCGGTGGAGCGAGGCCCCTGGCCTCGCGCAACCCGTGGACGCAAAGAGTCGCGCAACCCGTGGAACCCGACCCGACCCCGTCAGCCCGCCCCGGCAGGGGCGGAGGAACGCATACGCGCGACCCCCAAAATCGCCGTAAAAACCCAGATACTGCGCATTTTATTTTTTCCATAACCAGCGACGAGCCCACCGCTTATTCGCGATTTTCACCCTCTCAGGTGGAACGCTGATCCAGCTTGATAGTCAGGAGGCCGGTGTGCCACTGCTCTGTGAGCAGTGGCGTGCGTGCCCTCCTCTCCGTGGAAGGGAGAGGAGGGGTGAGGTTCAACCGCGAAGCAGGAGTAAAGCGCGCGGCCAAGATAAGGGTCGATCAATCGAAAACGCTAGCCAAATCGCGAAGCGCAAGAGGTGCGCACCCGCTGAGCCGGACCTCGAATCTCATCCGTCTCATCGGGAGAACCGCGATCTCGCAATCAAAAACAGGGATCGGGAGACAAATCTCACGAATCTCACGCAGTGTCAGGAATCAAAAAAGGGGGCAACCACTCATGCTGACCAGTGAACAGATCGCCGAGGCCATCTCACGTCCGACCGCCATCGAAGAACTCCACAGCTCCCTGCGCCGCCAGATCGACGACGACATCCTCGCGCAGCCCGCCGCGACCATCCAGTCCATCTTCGATCAACACGCCCTGGCTGCCCGCCGCGTCTCGCGCGCCACCTTCTATCGTTACGCCCG
>JAATGM010000012.1 GCA_015654675.1 Planctomycetota bacterium
ACCCGTCGGTGTAATACTCGCGGACGAGCAGTCCGGCGCCCGCAACGGCCGGACTGGCCATCGAGGTGCCGGTCATGCTGGCCGTCGTGCAGACAGTGCCGCTGCCGCCGGCCGAGACGGTGTTGCATCCCGGGGCCATCACTTCGGGCTTGCGTCGGCCGTCCTGGGTATACCAGGTTCCGCCCGAGCAGAAGCTGCCCTGGTTGGGGGTGTCCTGCGACGCGGCGACGGCCAGGCAGTTCTTGGCGTTTTCCGGTGTCTTGATCGCCGAGCTGAGATTGGTCACGGCAAAGCAGACGAGATTGTCTTCATTCTCGAACGAGAATTGATCGACCGACTGCGTCCATGAGATGTAGTTGACCGTGTTGTCATTGCCCCAGCTGTTGGTGTGAACGCGTGCCCCCACGCCCGCATTCTGCACGAGCTTTGAAAGCAGGTTGGTCGAGGAGACGGAGCTGAGATTGGTGAACGAGATCTTCGCGTCGTAGGCGAGCCCGCGATAGGTTGCAGCGCCGCCGGCCGGAACGGGATCGCCCGCAAATGTGCCGGCCGTGTGAGTTCCGTGCGAATCGTATGTGGTGCTGCCGAAATAGCCGACCAGCTTGCGATGCGTCGGGCCGATCGGATTGCCGTTCGGGTCGCGGAACATGCAGTGATTCTGATTCACGCCACCGTCGATGTGGCCGCCGATCTGGCCGACGCCGGTGATGCCGTGGTCCCAGACGGGCGTCGAGTTGGAGACATTGCTCTGAAGGATCCACGCGTTGCTGTTGTTTCGCAGGGTGAGTTCGGGGGCGTCTTCGACCCACTGAACGGAATCTAGATCGGCCAGTTGCGGATAGGCGGCGGCCGGCATGGTGAGTTCGATCAAGGGGTGTTCACCATTTTGCTGCTGGTCGGTGATCGTAACGTTCGGAAGGGCGCCGATTCTCGCGGCGGCGGCTTGCAGGTTCTCATTGTCGAATAGCGCCACGGTGAGCTTCACGCGGCCGCTTTGGGCCAGCGCGGTTCGCTCGGCAGACGAATAGGTGCGCGTGCCGATTTCAGGATCGAGCTTCCACGCCTTTTCGAATGGACCAACCCAGCGGACGTAGGACAGATTCGCAAGCTTGGTTCGCGATTGAAAGCCGGCCGGCAACTGCACAATGAAGGCATTCGATGGCATGTACGCGCCGACGTCGACGCCGGCGGCGGCAAGCTGGGCACGCCGTTGCGGCGTCATGGGCCCGGTAAGTTGAATGAGCGCCCGCGTCGCGGCGCGCAAGGGTTCGCCTTGCGTGGAGAGCAGCGAGGTCTCTGTCTTCAGCGTGAATTTCCCGGCGCGGAGATGGAGCGCGTCGGACTCTAGCGGCGTGGGGGCCGCGATGATCGGCGTCGCGATAATTTGCGCGAGCGCGAAGTTGGATCCGAGGAAAATGGAAACGACAATTGAGGCGAAGCAAACCCGACGAGGCACGCGCCAACTCCTTTCCGGATTACCAATTTTCGAAAATGCCGGCCCGCCCCCACAAATGCACCGATGCCCGGACCGTGTGATAACTGATCCTGAAACCGATTCACAATTCTACGGCCGGGATCGGCCAAAATGAAGTGAAAACCGACCCGGATTCTCGGAACCAGCGCTAGGCCACCATGGCGGCATCATGAACGCCATCGGTCACGGGACGCCGGTTGGCAACGTTCGAATAGAGTGCCCCCATATTGTCGAGCAGGCCTCGCGAACTGAATACCTCGAATGCCTGCCCGCGTGCGGTGTCGGTCAGCTTCGTCTTCAGCGGTGCGTCCTCTAACACGCGTAATAGTGCCGCTGCCAGACGCCTCGGCTGGTTGTTTATGCACAGCAGGCCATTGCTTCGATCGGCTATCAGTTCGGCGACCGAGCGCCGCGCAACCCCGACAATGGCGGCCCCGGCCGCCATGGCCCATCCGACGGCGTGGCAATCAGCTTCGCTTTTCGGTGCGACGACGAACACGTCCGCGGCTGCGGCGAGTTCAGCCATGTTGAAGCGCGAACCAGTCGTCAGCAGCATGTCCGGAAGTTCGAGCGACTGCGCCATGCGGCGAAGCCGATCGGTCTCGGGCGACGCACCGGGGACAACCACGCGAATGGCGGGAAAGATCTGCTGCAGCATGGCGCAGGCCCAGAGCGTCTCGAATTGCCCTCCGTCGCGCTCTGCGGTCGTGGGCGTCAATATGACGGGGGCCGCGTCGCCCGCAATGCGTCGCCGCGCATCAGCGTTCCGCGCCGCGTTGATCTCGCCAAAGTCGACGGCGTCGCGGACTACGGCAATGTGGTCGGCACGAACTCCAAACCCGGCCAGTTGGGCCCGCGCGACCTGGCTGGCCGCCACCACGGCCGGTGTCGGTCGAATCTGTCGCAGCCATGCGGCCGCTTTGTCAGCGTCCTCGATGCGAATTCCCGAGACGACGAGCGGCTGTCCCTCGCTCGCGGCTTTGCTTGCTGCCAGCGCGTCGGGTCCCCAGGTATGAATCATGTCGATTCGGCGCGAGCGGACCAGCGATCGCAGGGCCGGCCCGGCCGAGGAACCAATCCATATCCGTTGATCAGCGCGATGAATCAGTCGGCGCAGAAAGCTCGTCGCCGCAATCGCAGGGCGTGAGTCAGTCGCCGCTACCTCATGCGCAAACGATTCCGGCGGAAGGCGATCGAGCAGCAGACGGATAGCGCGGAACTCGGGCTCGCCGGCGGCGGCGTCGAGGACGTGCAGAAGACGGATCAATCCTTTTCCTTGTGGTCGTAGAACAGCTTGGCGACGCTGTCGGCCATTTCGTCGGCAAGCTGGCGGGAAATGTCGCCGGCCGAGTCGTCGGCGTCGCTGGGGCCGGGCTTGGTGGTGACGACCACATCTTCGCCGTCGGATTGCAGCGGCCAGAGGCGAACGTCGCGCTTTCGTTCAGTGGAGTAAATCGCCACGCGCACGGCGAAGCGACCCTCATAGATTGGGGCGGCCGGTTCCTTCTTGAGCCGGAAGTCGGTGACATTGAGGAACAGCACCTGGTCGGCGCCGAGCTTTTCGCCGATGAGGCGGCGGGTCATCTTGTCGGTGTTGTAGTCAGGATCGCGCTGGCGGAGCTGCTGCCATTCTTCAAACGGAATGACCTTCGACTCGATCCCGTTGGCTCGCAGCGCTTCGACGAACTTGTCGTGGAACTCGCGAAACGTGACCGGCGTCACGACGAAGCCCTGCGGGTCGTCAACGATGACGGCCAGCTTGCCTTTGGTCAGCTTGAATTTCGCCTCGATGGTTTCGCCGCCGGTCAGGTGGTGCCAGAGAATCGCCATCTGCGTGGGGTTGCACGCGAACGCGGGCGCGAGCAGGAGAACGGCAACGACGAAGCGCGAGCGCGGGGACATCAGTACGATTCCTCGTGCTCGACGAACTTCTGCGCCACCTTTTCGCCAAAGATTGCGAGCGCGCCGTTGAGGATGGAACTGTCGCTGGCGTTCATCACGTCGGTCTTGCCGTCCGGCGGATAGACGGCGCTGATTTCCTTGCCGTAAACCGGATGGTCTGCGCCTGGCTTGGTGACGTCGTAGACGCTGACTGTCGCGCGAACGCGACCCTTGCGGACTTCGCGCGAGTCGCGCGCTCGAACCGTGTACTCAAGCAGGTCAACGCGGAGAACAAAGTCGGCCTTGAACTCCTTGCCCAGCTCGGCATTGGTCATGCCTTCCCAATCGTTGCCGCTGGATTCCTGGAAGCGGGTGATCTCGCGGATATCGACGAGTTTGGCGTCTTTGATTTTCTGGGTGAGGTGGTATCGAACGGCGTCAGCCGTGCGATAGCGGGCGGCGTAATCTTCATCCAGCGTGGCCTGGTCGGCCCAGACGACGATCGCTACCGGCTTGCCGCCCAGCTTGTCGAACTCGGGGGCAATTTTCTTCTTCGGCTCATTGAGCATCGCGAGGAAGTAGGCATTCTGGCACGCCGAGTGGATCGGCAGAAGCGCGGCGAGGCAGATCAGGAACAGCGGGGCAGTGTATCGTCGGCGCATGGCAATCGTGCTCGGATGACCTTTTCTCTCAGTTTTGTCGGCGGGTTGCGCCGCGGTACTGCGGGATTTCTCAATGCGGCTGGAGCAGGTGGAGGGTGATTTTCCAGGCCCAGGCGCCGAAAAACACGACTCCAAGCGTCGCGAGTCCCCGGCCGGTCCCCAACCAGTCCCAGTTTATTCGTGGAAGCCGCCCTGTCCAGGCAGCTCGCCAGCTGGCGACCAGGGCCGCGAGCGTCAGGAGGAACAGAATGGCGCCAGCCGGTTGCGACCGAAAGGCGGCAAGCGGCCGGCCATGCGCCATGAGACTAAAAGCGGTCGTCATGCCGCAGGTGGGGCAAGGCAGTCCGGTCATTTCGAGAAAGCCGCAGGGCGGCAGGCCCATCGCCGTATGCGTCCCGACGCCGGACGGCGACGGTCTTAAGCTGATCGCCGTAATGAGAACCGCAGTTGCGGTAATCGCGATCGCCGCCGCGCCCACGCGCACTTTCCAGGGTCGAAGCGGCGCGCCCGCCAGCGGAGCGGCGAACACCGGTTGAGCCATGATGGGGGGCCGGCCATCGACGTCGGCCGGCAGATCGCTGGCCATGGGGCGGGTTCCGTGGAGAAACTGAATGCGCCGCGCGGACTGCGCGACGCACGTGCGTGATCAGCTGGCGGTGGTCACTTTGACGAACCGAGCCACGCTTCCGAGGTCGCGCAGAATGTCGGTCGTTGCTCGGATCTTGCAGGTCGCTCCTTTTTCGGGCTGCACGAACCGCGGCGCCGAGGGGCGCACGACCCAGATTCGTCCGCCGCGACGTCGATCTTCAAAACGCCGCGTACGCGTCTTCGTACGAAGCCGGTCGGCGCGGGCGTTGGTGGGGTCCTTCTTGAAGAGACGCGAAAGTGTCTTTGCCGCGCGCTCACTCGCGGGTTTCTTGGTCACTTCGATGTGGACGACTGAACCGGGTTTGATATCTGGCTGCATGATCTCGTTGCTCCTCACGCTCATCTAATTCAAGCGGGACAGTATACGCGATTTTGACGCGTTTGCAAATCGCCCCGCCGGCCGCCACTAACCTCGGGTTTTTGAGGGTGTCTAAGGGTCTGCAAGGCCGCGGAATCGCGGATCGCGACGGTGGAGGATCGATGGCAATGTTGGCGGAAAAACGCATGCGAAATGTTGGCTTGCTTTCTCGGACTGTGTACCGAACGGTGGTACTCGCGGCGCTCGGCATGGCTGCAATTGGAGCCGGTGCCGGCGCGACGGGTTGCGGAACGGGGATCTATCAGGACTTCACCGACGCGATCAACGGCTGCTGCTGTGATGACTGCGACGACTGCGATGATTGCGGCGACTGGTACTACGACGATTGCTATTACGGCGACTGCGGCAGCTGGAATTTCGACTTCGGATTCGGGTTTTTTGATGGCTGGTGATCGGCCGCGCTCCTTTGACTGCGTGATTCAGGCAGCGGGCTCAGGCGCTTCGGCAAAGGGCAAGGCCTCCGTGCGAGCGCGCGGCTGATACCATAGAACCAACGCGGCGGCGGCGATCAGTCCGAAGTTCTCGGCGAGCTTCGGATAACCCGCATGGCCGCTTCCCTTTCCGAAGCAACCGCACGAGATGTTAAGGCCGCGCGAAACGGCCGAAGCGATGCCGGCAGTGAAGACGATCAGCATCAGGAAAATGAGCCAACCGCCGACTCGCCGCCAGCTTCGCGTGAGGATGGCCACGCCGGCCGCGACTTCCCACCACGGAAGAATCAGGGCCACCGCGTTCACGAGCGACAGCGGGACCATCTGAAAATACTTGATGCTCTGGGCGAACTGTTTCGGATCGATGATTTTCTCGACGCCGGCGTAAATGAACAGCAGGCCGAGAACCCACGCCAGCAGCGTGCTCAGGGTATTCCAGAGTCGCGCGCTCATGATCACTCCGCCCCGTGCATGATGGGGATGTCGGTTTGCTTGCCGATCCACTCCCACCCGTCTTCAAAAATGCGCAGGTTTTCCTTTTTGAATTTTGCGCCGATCAGAAACTCAAAGACTTCCGCGCTGGCCTCGCACTTGCCGCCGCCGCAGTAAATGACGATGAGCGAGTCGGGCGGCAACCGCGAGAAAACGGTCCCGATGTATTGCTCCTTCATCGTCGATGGAATGTTGATCGCGCCGGCGACGTGCCCCTCGGCGAACTCTTCCGGCTTCCGGGCGTCGATGATGGTGGCCGTACCCGTGGCAATGTAGTTCCGGAATTTTTCTGGGGTGACACGGACCTCATCGAAGAGTTTCGGGTTTTCTTTCGGATTGGTGCTTTCGTCGGGCTTGATGACCCAGGGTATGCGCGGCCGCACGGCATTTGCGAACACCGCCGCAGCGCTGGAGGCGACCAGCAGCACCACAATTCTAAGAGCCGTTCGCTCCATGAGATCACCTCCGGAAAGAGAGGTGGGCGGATCGACGTCCGCCCACCGGGTTGGCTTGTATTGCCGTTGGCGCTATTAGTGCCCCGCGGGCTGCGTCGTCGGCGTCTTGGTCATGTTGATGGTGGGGGGCGTCGCCTGGTTCATTGGGACGCGGATCGGCTGTTGCGGCGTGCCGGTCGGCTGAGCCGTAACCTGCGTTCCGACGGCTTCAACCGGTACCGAAACCTCCGCGAAGGCCTTGTCGCTCGTCTTGAACGTGATCTTGGCCGGAGTTCCGTTCGGAAGCTCGTAGCCCGCCGGGAACTTCACGACGATGCGGAAGCGCTTGCCGGGAGCGTCCTCGACGAGTTTGGCCGCGATCTTCGAATCACTCATGGCGACATCCGACACCTTCAGGTCTGTGCCGGCATTGAAGGTGACATAAACAGCGCGCTCGAGCTCAACAGTCAGCGGCTTCGGGATGAGAATCTTGGCGGGCTGAACCTCAACGCGGGCCGGGACATAAGCGGTCGCGTTCACGGTCAGGTTCGGCATCTTCGCGTTGCCGGTATCGGCCGTGATGTTGGCGACCTGCGATCCAGTCGGCATCGGAGGAAGCACGGTGACCTTCATCTCGTATTCCTTGCCTTCGGTGATCGGCTTCACCTCGACGCGGAACATCGGATTGCTGCTCTTGACGTTCTTGATCGAGATCTTGTCGTCGAGCTTGTTCGTGATCTTGACGATCTGCTCCTTCGGATGGTCGGTGTCGGTGATGGCCCCGAAGTTGACGTAGGCGGGCTGGACGTCAATCGGCGTCCAAATGGTGCCCTTCAGCCAGAGCACCGTCTCGGGCTGGCCCTGGATGTTGGTCGTCACGCTGATGTTCTTCTGAACCGCGCCGTTCATCTTCTCGGTTCGCAGCATGACCGGAATCTTGCCGGTCTTTCCGGGCTCGACGCGGCGGTCCCAGTCGCCCGCCACGGTGCAACCGCAGCCGGGGCGAACAGCACTGACTTCGAGAACCGCGTTGCCGCGATTGGTAAACCAGAAGTCATGCCGAATCGGCTCGCCGGCCATCTGCTTGCCGAAGTCAAAACTGGGCGTATCGAAAACCATTTGCGGCCCCTGGCCGGGCTGCGAAGCAGCGGAAATGCCGACAGCCGGCGTTCCCGGAACGGGTGCACCGCCGTGCGGTGCAGTCGGAACCGGCTGCGGGGTTGTTTGCGCCGGAGCGGCTTGGGCCGGAGCGCCGGGCGGGTCGGCCAGGGCGATGCCAGCGGATGAGAGGGACGAAACCAGGGCGAAGATGGCAACCTTGCCCAGCCGGTTCATTGAGGGTCGATACATGTCACTCGCTCCAAAGACGTGGTTAAGTTAGACGGTGTTCCGTTCAGCCCCGGTCGACCGTGACTAGCGGGGTTGGACCTCAGTCCGAACGCGTTATCCTAATAAAGAACAGCCGGGCGGTCACCCGAAGAGGCCCGACTTTGTATCCACTTATTTGCGGCATTTTGCGGAGCGCTCGGCACATTTCAAGCGAAGAATTGAAGGTATGGCCATCGCAATTGGGGCAGGTCGGGAAGTCGCCGTCGATCGGGTCGCCGGCCGCTCTGATTTCGGGGCCGGTGCCAATCGGTTACAGCTATGTTTGATGCATTCAAGCGATTCCGAGGATGATCACGCTTCAAGTGTCGCGAGCCGTTCCGTCGCGGCATGCGTCGCCGAGGCAATGTCTGGTAACGGGGCGAGTTTCGAAGCCCTACACGAACGTTACTGCCACGGGCTCGCTCGCTTTTTCATGAAACGGACGATCGGGCGAATCGACCTGGCCGACGAGCTGTCCCAGAAGACATGGGTCCTGGTGTGGCGGGCGCTTCAGGCGGGCCGATACGACCCTGCCCGGGCGGCAATTTCGACATTCATCTATGCGGTTGGCCAGAACGTCTGGCTGCAGCATCGCCGTTCGGCGGCTTCGGCCGCGCTCGTCAGCGGCGACTTCGACGATTTTTCCGGGCTGGTCTCGGCGACGATCGAAGACCCCGCTGGCGAACTCGCCGCGGCCGAGCTGCTGGAGGCGTTACTCGAAGGCATCCGCTCGAATGAGCATGAAGACGCCCTGACCAGCGCCGAACGCGAAGTGGTGCGCGGACTGCAGGCCGGGCACTCTGAGCGGGGCTTGGCCGATCGGCTTGGCGTCGCCGCGAGCACCGTTCACACACGCAAGGTTGCGGCATTTGACAAGCTCCGGCGGTTTCTGGCGAAGCGGGGTTTTGCCGGGCCGGATGCGAGCGCGGCGGGCATGATGAACGAATCACAAGAGGGGGCGGCCTCCGTTCGGAGATTTGGTCGTGAATGATGAACTGATGCAGCGCTTGATTCGAATGTCCGCCGAGGCGGACGCACTCGACCAGGTGGGCGACCGATCGCGTCGCCGCTTGGATGGCTGCGTGGGCATGGCCCAATTGCAATCGCGGGCCGATTCCGCTGACTCGCTTTCGTCGCTGGAGCAGGATCACATTCGGGCATGCGCGGTTTGCGGCCCGCGTTGGAAGGCGATGCTCGCGTCGCGTCCGGTTCCGGCTCAGCCGACCGGTCCATCGCGCTGGTATCGCTATGCAACCGGCCTGACGGCGGCGGCGGCATGCTTTGCGGCGTTGTTCACGATCTCATCGCGACCTTCCCAACCCAATGCCACCGTATCCGGCCGCGGGCCCATCGCATCGATTGCGACCACTGAAACCCCGGTGACCGCGGCCGCCACGAGTCTGCTGATTTGCATTCCCGGCGACTCCAATTGCGACGGTGTCGTCGATAGCTCCGATCTGACCGCCCTCGGATTCGCGGTCCATCGTCCGGAAGAATATGCCGACCGTTTTCCCAACTGCGATGCGGTCTGCTCAAACGACGTCAACGGCGATTCGGTCGTCGATGAGTGCGATCAGGATGATCTGGTTCAGTGCGTGGGCGGCTAAATCTATTTCTCGGAAATCAGCGCACGAAAAAGGCCCGCGATCTCCTTCATCGCGGGCCTCGTCCTTTTTCCAAGACTGCGCCGATCAGGTCGCTGTCTTGACGTCGATCCGGCGCGGTTGCGCCGCGGCGACCTTCGGGAGCCGCAGCGTGAGGACGCCGTTGGCGTACTCGGCACTGATGCGACTTGCGTTGATCATTTCTCCAATCTCGAACGTCCGGTGGAAGTCCCCGACGCCATATTCCTGAAGCAGGAATCTCGCTCCGGGTGCGGCCGTCGGCTGGGCCCGGCCGTGAATCGTCAACGTACCCTGCTCAAATTGGATGTCGATGTCTTTCGGCGCGATGCCCGGCATGTCGGCGAATATGGCGAGATGGTCGCCCGCTTCGACAATGTCGACTGCCGGTGCGAAAGTCCCTTCGCCGCAGCAACTCCCGGCCGCGCACGTCGACTGCTTCTCAATCGTTGCTTGTGCACTCATGAATTATTCCTCCAGACTCATGCGCTGAGTCATTGATTTCCGGTTTTCACCTCAATGCGTCGTGGGCGAGCCGCCTCGGCCTTCGGCAGTGTGACATGCAGCACGCCATCCTTGAATGACGCGGCGATCTTCTCGGCGTCCACGTCAAACGGCAGCCGCAGAACGCGGGCAAACGTGCCGGCGCTCCGCTCGCGGCGATGCCAGGTCGCATCCGTCGCGCTCTCCTGCGATCGCTCGCCCTTGATCGTTAGCTCGCGTCCCATGACCGAAAGCTCGATGTTCTCCATTTTGAACCCGGGGAGTTCGGCCTCGACAGCCAGGGCTTCCTCGGTCTCCCAGACATTGAGGGCGGGGTAGGTCGGCGCCACGTTGAACGCCAGTGGCGTCCAGTTCACGGAGCCATCAACCATGTGGCCAACGAGCCGATCGACTTCATCCCGCAAATGACTCAAAGCACTGTTTCCGCTCGCGATTCGTCCAAACATGTTTTTCCTCCTATGCGTGATCTCGCGCTCGCGACTCAGATCAGCCGCCAGCGCGCCATCCCCTGTTTGGTAACGGGCCTCATTTATGCAAAGGGCGTGCCAAGCGGGTTGAGTGGCGTTTTGGTTCAATCGTCGGCCGTGGTCGGCTGCCTTCTGTCAGCATGGCAGACAGTCGCGACTGGGTGGCGGCGCTCGGGGGTGGCCGTATGATGGCCCGCGCGACTTTTTCAGCACGGACTTCGGAGATGGATCGATTGGTCTGGAAGCTGCGACAACGGCGGACATTTCAAGGCGGGCTCTTTCTACCGGATGAAAAGGCACTGACCGCCCGCAAGCCGATCGAGCAACTGCCGACCGACGCGCCGCTCGATGTGCCGGCACAGCTCTCGCCCGGACTGCCGACGCGCATCCTCGTCCACGCCGGGCAGATTGTGGCGATGGGCGAGATACTGGCGGAGGCCGCGTCCGACGAATCGCTATCGGTGCGGTCGCCGGTCGATGGTCGCATAGTCGAAATCGGAAGGGCGTGGACAGCCCGTGGCGGATTTGCCCCCTCCATCAGAATTGAACCCGCCGGCGCTCGTGAGCCAAGACGAGCGCTCGCGCCGCTCGCATCTGGCGGCTCAACCCTGCGCGACGTCGCGGAACTCGCGCGCTCGGCTGGTGTAGTGGGCCTCGACGGCGCGCCCTTGCACGTGTCGCTCGGTACCGCGCGCGATGATCGAATTGACACGTTGATCGTAAACGCCATGGAGACGGAGCCAAACCTGACTTGCGATCTTCGGCTGTTGGTCGAACGTTCAGCGGATCTGGTTGCAACAATCGATTGGCTCGCGGGCATTGAATCAGGGGAAGTGTTTCGAAACGTGATCCTGGCCGTTGCGTTGCGGCATGGGCGAATCGTGCGCCAGCTTCACCGCCGCGCGGCCGCCGCCTCGCGCAGAATTCGGGTGGTGGCACTGGAGGACAAGTATCCGCAGTGTCATCCGTCATTGATTTGCAAAGTGCTTCTCGGGCGCGAGCCGGGGCCGGGCAGTGATGCCCGCGAGCTTGGAGCGCTAATTGTTCCACTCGCCACGCTTGCGGCACTGGCGGAGGCGTGTGAAGGCCGTCCGTGCGTTTCGCGCGTGCTCACAGTCAGCGGCGACGCGGTCGAGCAGCCCGGGAACTTGAACGTTCCGTTCGGAACACCGATTCAGCGCCTCATTGAACACGTCGGGCTCCGCAGGCGGCCCCTCGTGGCGCTGGCGGGCGGGCCGATGACCGGGATTCCGCTGCCAGACGTCCGCGCGGTCACGACGCCCGACATGGCCGGCCTGACGCTGTTATCACGACTGCCGCGCGGTGCGCCGATTGCGTGCGTGCGCTGCGGATGGTGCGTCGAAGACTGTCCCGCCGGGATCGATCCTCGCGCTCTGTCGCAACTCGAATTGAAGGAGGATTTCTCAGACTCAGAGCGTTACTCGCTCGCGGCCTGTATCGAGTGCGGCATTTGCACCTACGTCTGCCCGAGCCAATTACCGCTGGCCGAGGCGATTCGGCAATGTCGCGGACGGCTGGAAGAATCAGCGGCGGGTTCAGCGTGAGCGATACCGTTCTAGGGTCGGCGGACCGGGGCGGCGAGGCCGGGCGCCTAACGCTGTGGGCGGAAGGCACGAGTCCGCACATTCACTCGCAGCACAGCGATCGGCAGATCGTTTCGGCATGGACGCTGGCGGCCGGGCTGGTGGCCTGTTGCGGGGTCGTCTTGTTTGGCTTCGCGGCGCTGCGCGTCATCGTGTTGGCAGTTGCGTCGGCCTCCGCCTGCGAGGGGTTGCTGTCACTGGTGACGCTCGAGCGCAGCGGGATCGGAGCGCGCTATGCAGCGCTGACCGGCCTGCTGGTCGGGCTGACGCTTCCAGCGACCGTGCCGTGGTACGTGCCATGCGTGGCGGCGTTCGCCGCGGTCGTTCCGGCGACGTGGATGTTCGGCGGATTCGGACATTGTCTCTGGCAGCCGGCGGTAGTGGGGCGCGTGCTTGCCCAGTTTCTGTTCGCCGGGACGCTGTCAGCGACATCCGGGCCCGTGTTGTCGCCCGGGCGACTGCTGGTGGGAAGCGTCACGGAGCCGGCGTCAATCGAGATGATCGCGCCGGGGCAATATCGCGGCTGGGCCGAGACGACGCGCGGACCACGCACGGAGGCCTTTGCGATCGACCGGCCGATCTGGACGGCGCGCCGCCTGGCGTCGGGCGACCTGCCCGTGGGAAGCACCGCGCCGCTGACAACACTGACGCGCGACTTCCTCCCGCCGTGGGAGGACACCGTCGTGGGAAGCGTACCGGGCGGGATCGGTGAAACCTGCACGATCGCTTTGATCGTCGTCGGGTTGTATTTGGTCTATCGCGGATACCTGCGGTGGCAAATCCCGATCTTCGGAGTCGCCGCCGCGGCAATCGCCGCAGCCATCCTGCCCATTCGTGTTCCACTCGGCAACGGCCAGTTTGACGTGCGCTGGTTGCCGGGATCGATCGTGGAGCGCGAGTGGCCGGTCGGCGCGTTGTACGTGCTGTTTTGCCTGACCAGCGGGGGGCTGATGCTGGGGCTTTTTCTACTGGCGGGGGACGTGTTGTCGCGACCGCTGACGGCGCGCGGCCAGGCCCTGTTCGCGGCCGGGATTGGCGCGCTCACCATCGCGATGCAGTCGTTCGGGCCGGTGGACACGGCCGCCTACTGGGCCATTCTCATCATGAACACATTCGTGCCGCTGATCGATCGGATGACGCGGCGCCGACCGCTGGGGAGCGGCTACGCCGGGCGGACAACCCGATTGACGCGCGAGCCGAGCAGACAGGTCACTTCGTAGGGGATGGTGTTCAGCTTTTTGGCGATTTGCTCGACAGAGTTGGGCCGGTCGTGGCGATCATCGATCAGCACAATCTCTGCGCCGACGTTGACGGCCGGCAGGTCGGTGAGGTCGATGGCGAGTTGGTCCATGCTAATCCGTCCGATGATCGGCGCATCGCCGGCCGGCGTTCCGACAATGGCTCGATTCGATAATCCGCGAAGCAGTCCGTCCGCATAGCCGGCAGGGACGATCCCGAGCCGCGTCGCTCGCTCGGTGGTGAAGATCTGTCCGTACCCGACGCAGTGCCCGGCCGGGAGCTGCTTCACCAGCGTGACGCGCGAGAGAAGGCGAAGGCACGGACGGAGATCATGCTGTTGCCGCAGAGCGTCGGAGGGGGCGTAGCCGTAAAGTCCGACACCCGGGCGGACCATGTCGAATTGGGCGTCGGGCCAGGCAAGCGTTGCAGCGGTGTTGGACATGTGCCGAATCACGCCGGTCGGCAGACGGTCGGACAGTTCCGTCATTAGTCGCTTGAAGAGTTCGAGTTGATGGACGGCCAGGTCGTGGGCCGAAAGATCGGCGGTGGCGAAGTGCGAAT
The DNA here is from genome assembly GCA_015654675.1 of Planctomycetota bacterium. GTDB lineage: Bacteria > Planctomycetota > Phycisphaerae > UBA1845 > UTPLA1 > SpSt-539. The sequence continues at coordinate 13,767 of JAATGM010000012.1, forward strand.
AGAGTCCTGCCATTCGCAGCGTGGGCTGAGCGCGGACCGCTTCCACGATGGCGGGAAGCTCTGCGGGAATGAGACCCTGCCGACCCATGCCCGTGTCCAGTTTGATATGGATGTCGATTTTGTGAGTAGCGGCGTTCGCGGCAGCACCCAGCGCAGCAACCACGGCCGCATCGGTGACGGTCGGCGTAAGATTCTGGTCGATGATGGCGGCGATGCGTTCGCGGCGTTCGGCATCGCGCAGCCCCGCGAGCACGTTGCCGAGGATCAGGATAGGTCGCGTCCAGCCGATCCGGCGAAGGTCGACCGCTTCAGCCAGCGTGGCGACCGCCGCGTGATCGGCCCCGGCCTGAAGCAGGATCGGGGCTACCTGCGCAAGACCATGGCCGTAGGCGTCGGCCTTCAGGGCCACGCAGACTCTCGTGTTGGGCCTGCATCGGGCTGCGAGCAAACGGAGATTGTGGGCGAGTGCGGCGGGGTCGATGACGGCAGTGAGTTCGTGATGCATGTCCAGCGCGGATAATATCGGCGGGAGTCGACCGTGTAACGGACTTGATTGCCTCCGCAAAAGTCAGGTGGCCTCGGGACCGCACGACGACGGGTCGGCGGTCGTTTTCTCGCGTGCGACTATGATTGCACCGGATTAGGCGGTCGAGACTGGGAATGCGGCTTAACTGCCGGGCGATGACAACGACGTCGGAGTGGATTTATGAAATACGATCGGCGCGATACTGCACTGGTAGTCATCGATCCGCAGAATGATGTCTTGAGCGAGAAGGGCGTCTCGTGGGGTCTGGTGGGCGCGAGCGCCAAAGAAAACAACACGGTCGTGAATCTTGAGCGGCTCTTCGTGGGCGCGAAGGAACGCGGGTTCGGGGTCTTCATTTCGCCGCATTATCTTTTCCCGGCCGACCAGGCGTGGCTGTATGGCGGAGTGGTCGAGAAGATGATGCTCGACACCAAAGAGTTTTTCCGGCCCGATCCGCTCAAGCTCGATGGTTTCGCCGGGTCCGGGGCGGATTGGCTCGAACGCTACAAACCCTACATCGAGGATGGTAAGACGGTGGTGGTCAGTCCGCACAAAATGTGGGGGCCGCAGACCAACGATCTGGTGCTCCAGCTCCGCAAGCGTGGCATCAATCGGATCATCCTATCCGGCATGCTGGCTAATCTTTGTGTGGAGAGTCATCTGCGCGAATTGCTCGAGCAGGGTTTCGAAGTTGCCGTGGTGAAGGATGCGACCGCAGCGCCGCGGCATCCCGAGCTGGGCGACGGCTACGCCGCGGCCATTATCAACTACCGCTATCTGGCAAATGCAGTTCTGTCGACGGACGAGGCCGTGCAGGCCATGGCGTAACCCCGAACGGCGGACAGGCGTCTAATTCATTTCTTGGAGACAACGGTATGAACCTCGCGACAAAGTTCAGGGTGGTCGTCTGTCTGGCCGCGGCCGGGTTGGTGGGGGGCGTGAACCGCGCCGGGGCGGACGAAAAGCCGGCAACTGCTGTCACGAATGCCGGCGGAGACGCAACCAGAGTCCGGTACAAGACCGTGAAAGTGGGGGACCTCGACATCTTCTATCGCGAGGCCGGGCCGAAGGACGCCCCAACGATTCTGCTGTTGCACGGTTTCCCGACCAGCTCGCAGATGTTCCGCAACCTGATCCCGGCCCTGGCGGATCAATACCATCTGATCGCGCCGGACTATCCCGGCTTCGGGCACAGCTCCATGCCTCCGCACGACAAGTTCATTTACACCTTCGACAACCTGGCGAAAGTGATCGACGAGTTCACCGACAAACTCGGGCTGAAGAAATACGCGCTCTATGTGCAGGACTACGGCGCGCCGATCGGCTACCGGCTGGCGGCCAAACACCCGGATCGCATCACGGCCATCGTGGTGCAAAACGGCAACGCCTACGATGAGGGGCTCGACAACAAGTTCTGGAAGCCGATCAAGGAGTATTGGAAGGAACCGAACAGCAAGGAAAAGCGCGACGCCATTCGCGGGCTGGTCACCTATGACGCAACCAAATGGCAATACACCGAGGGCATGAAGGATCCCGAACTCGTCAGCCCGGATGGGGCCGCCCACGACCAGTTTCTGCTCGACCGCAAGGGCAACGACGAGATTCAGCTCGACTTGTTTCTCAGCTACGGAAGCAACCCTCCGCTCTATCAGAGCTGGCAGGAATATTTCCGCAAAAATCAACCGCCCATGCTGATCGTGTGGGGCAAGAACGACCAGATCTTTCCCGCGGCCGGGGCCGAGCCCTACAAGCGCGATCTGAAAACCCTGGATTTTCATCTGCTCGACACGGGGCATTTCGCGCTGGAGGGCGAGGGCGACACGATCGCGAAGCTGATGCGGGAGTTTCTGGGCAAGTACGTGCCGCGAAAGTAGCGGCCGGAGACAGCGTCCATGCCAGCGGTTCCGAGCGACATTGCATTTACGCCGGCCGTGAAATCGGTTCAACAGCGATTGGGGTCGCGGCAGGGTTATGCCCGCATGGAGCGGGGCGAGGGCTGGCAGACCACGATCACGCCCGACCTGGCCGAGTTCATCGCCGGGCTGGACATGTTCTACCTCGGCACGGCCAGCGCCGACGCCCAGCCCTACATTCAACACCGCGGAGGCCCGCCCGGCTTCCTGAAGGTGATCGACGACAGAACACTCGGCTTCGCCGACTTTGGCGGCAACCGGCAGTTCATCACGGTCGGCAACCTCGCGGAGAATCCGAAGGCGTTCATCTTCCTGATGGATTATGCAAACAGCCGGCGGGTGAAGCTCTGGGGGACGGCCCGCGTGGTGGAGGAAGACGCCGGGTTGCTCGAGCAACTGAGCGATCCGAGCTACTCCGGGAAAGTCGAACGGGCGATTCTGTTCGCCGTCGAGGCGTGGGACATGAACTGCCCGCAACACATAACCCCGCGGTTCTCCGAGCGCGAGATTGCTCCGGCCGTCGAGAAGCTCAAGGAGCGCATTCGAGAGCTGGAGGCGAAATCACGGTAGCAGGCGTCACTCCCGGCTGTTCGGATGCTATTTTCCGCTAATCCGCGCCGGCATGGCCCCCAACTGCACGAATTGGCGCATTCACACTCGCTAAGGATTCTCACTCAGGCCCCGCACTCACCCGAATCCCCGTTCGTACAATGAACGCATGCCCACTCAACTCCCCGAAAACGCCCGTTGCCTCCACTGCAACTATCTCCTCAAGGGCCTCCCCGAAAACAAATGCCCCGAATGCGGCCATACATTCGATCCGGCCAACACCGATTCTTTCCGCATTGACGCCAAGCGCCGTCGCCTCGTTCGACTAGCGCTCCCACCCGGCCCGCTGCATACTCGCCTATCGCTGATTGTCGCTTTTCTCCTGCTATTCGAAAGCAGCGACCCCGGCGGCGCTGCCTCCATACCGCTGCTCACATGCGCCCTTTACTTACTCTCGATCGCACTCCTGATTGCCTACGTCGTTCGCCTCGCCGCCAGTTTCTGTTTCGCCATCACCGATCACGGGCGCGCCGGCACAATTCGCAAGGCGCGTCTCGCACACTGGCGATGGTGGCTATTCCCGGTCTGCATCGCGGTCCTCGCCTCAACTGAGCTCACCAATTGGCCGCTCCAGATTCGCTTCAAACTCAGCCACGCCGCGTTCGAAGCCGAAGCTGCAAGGTATCAGTCCTCGCAACCATCTTCGGGGGTAACACAATCAAGCAACTCGCGCCGGATCGGTCTTTACTATGTCGATCGAATCATCGTCTCCGATGCCGGGCCGGGGAGTCGCACCATCTTATTTGTGACCACTAGCTTCTTTCGCGGCGCATGGGGATTCGCGAGAACTGCAAACGGCCCCGGCTCTCTGCCGCCATTTACCGAAATCACGGACGTCGGTCTTCCGCGCCCATGGTACGCATCCGCCGACATTCGGCCGTGATTCTTCCGCACCATTCGATAACCAATCGCTCCGTAAGGACTCAGCGGCAATGAGTCGGCTCACTGGAGGCGCTCTCTCCCGCAATTCGCTCGCTTAGTGGTCTGTATCGAATCGCCGCCAAACCACAAGCCATCCGCATTCGTACAATGGGCGGATGCCCGCTCAACTCCCAGACAACGCCCGCTGCCTCCAGTGCGATTACCTTCTGCGCGGACTGAATGAAAACAAATGCCCCGAGTGCGGAGCAAACTTCGATCCCGCCAATCCCACGACGTATCGCGAGCCCCAAATCCCAGCACATATCTACCGCTGGGTACGTCCGGCAAGCAGAATCGTCCCGCCGATCGTCGCAGTCTTCGCCGTCACACTGCAGTATGCCGCGCGCGGCTCACGCGAATTCGACCGCTTCCTGGCAATCGCGTTGCTTGCCATCGGGCTCGCGCTGGGACTCGACACGTTAGCGCGTAAGCACGCCCGAAATGAGATTCGGCGCCAAGCCCCTGACAATACGCAACATCAAGACTCTTGGCCGGACGATCGCCACCGGCTAATGCCGATTGCATGGACGGTCATTGCGTTGGTCTTACTGACCAGCATAGTCGGCATAAACATCCCGCTGCTCGTGGCCTTCCAATTCAGCCGACCGGCCCTTGAGCGTGAAATTGCGTCGATCCGCACTCGCGTGCCATACGGCACGCCCGGTTTCGTCGTGCTGAACAAGCGAGTCGGCGCCTTCGATGTCAGCGCCGTCCGCGTCGACCCCGGGAACAACTTCACGTTTTGGGGTGACGAACTCATCTACTCCGAATCAACCCCAATCCCAGACTCCCTCTGGCTCGCTCCCCACTGGCGCATTAAGCGCCCTCGCCTGTAGGCGATTGATCGTCGCTTCCTATCCGCCACTCCGCCCAAGGGATATCATCCCCAAGTGGACCGCCATTCCCTCGACATCCTCGAATTCGACCGCATCCGCAAACTGCTCGCGGCGCATGCCCAGTGCTCCCTCGGGCGCGAACTCGCTTCCTCGCTCGAACCGTCGCCCGATGTAGCACGCATCGCCCGCCGCCTCGATGAGCTCCGCAACCTCCGCGATCTGGTCGCCGTCCGCGGTCTCCCGCCCTTCGGCGGAATCACCGATGTCCGCCCGCTGATCAAACGTGCCGTCCCACCCGCCAACCTCGAACCCGAAAACTTCTCCGCCATCGCCGACGCGCTCCGCGGCGTCGCCTCGCTCCGCCGCTGGTTTGCCGAAGGCGCCACGAATTCCCCAACGCGTACAGCCGCCGCGCCCCGGACGCCGGTCCCCGAGCCCACACCCCTCACCGGCCCGATCGCCGCGCTAGCCGCCCGCATCGGCGACTTCTCCCACCTCGCCGAACGCATCGACAACGTCATCGACCGCCGCGGCAAAGTCCGCGACGACGCCACACCGCGCCTCGCACGCATCCGCTCTCACTGCGAGCAACTCCGCCGCGACATCGCCGATCTCTTCGAGCGCCTCCTCCGCCAGTCACACATTACGAAGCTGCTGCAATACCCGGCCGCCACCTTCCACGGCGATCGCATGGTGCTCCCGCTCAAGTCCGACCACCGCGGCCGCATCCCCGGCATCATCCATCGCTCCAGCGACTCCGGCCAAACGCTCTTCATTGAGCCGACGCAGGCCGTCGAGCTGAACAACGCCATCATCCAGCGCACTCAGGACGAAGCCGAAGAGATCGCCCGCATCCTCTGGGAGCTGACGCACCTAATTCATCTCAATCAGGTCGCGCTGCTCGCCACCTTTGATGCCGTCGCGGTCGTCGACCTCATCGTCGCGAAGCTCCGCATGGCCCACCGTTTCGACATGACCATTCCCACCGTCAATGACGAGCATATGCTCAAGCTTCGCGCGGCCCGTCACCCCGTCCTGCTCGCCATGGCCGCCGAAGACGAAGCCGAGAAGCGGCCCGCCCGAAATGTCGTGCCAATCGACGTCCGTCTCGGCGACGACTTCGACGTGCTCATGGTCACCGGCCCCAACACGGGCGGAAAAACCGCCGCCCTCAAAACCGTCGGCCTGCTCGCCCTCATGGCCCAGACTGGGCTGCCCATTCCCGCGGCCGACGGCTCGACACTGCCGGTCTTTGACGATGTGCTGGTGGACATCGGCGACGAGCAGAGTCTCCAGCAATCCCTCAGCACATTCTCGGCCCACCTCGCCCGCGTGCTCGATGTCCTGCAGCGCGGCACCCGCAACACCCTCGTCCTCATCGACGAACTCGGCGCAGGCACCGACCCGGACGACGGCGCAGCCCTCGGCCGGGCCGTCGTCGACCGCCTGCTCGAAACCGGCTGCCTCACCATGATCACCACCCACTTGGGCGCGCTGAAAGCCGTCGGCTACGAACACCCGCGCGTCGACAACGCATGCGTTCAATTCGATTACGAGACCCTGCAACCCAGCTACGCCCTCACCATCGGAGAGCCCGGTAACTCGAGCGCCCTCATCATCGCCGCCCGCCTCGGCATGCCCACCGAACTCGTTTCGCTCGCGCAGCGCTACCTGAATGATCGCGACCGCACCCTGGCCCGCGCCATCGCGGGCACCATCGAATCACGCCGCGGCGCCGAGGAGGCCCGCAAGCTCGCCGACGAAGCCCGCCGCGCCGCCGATGAGCAGGCCCGCGCCGCAGCGACCGAGAAACAACGCCTCACCGACGAACAGCAGCGATTCCAGAACTGGGTAGCGCGGGTCAACTCCCTTCGTCCGGGCGAAACCGTGCGGGTGAAACGATTTGACCGTGAAGGAAAAGTCGTTCATGTCCATCTTCATAAACAAATTGTAAAGGTGGCGGTGGGGGCCCTCGAAGTTGAAGTTCCGCTGACCGAGATCGAGTTGTAACGCCCGCAAAGCCCATCCAGCCCCGTTTCGCGCATGTCCCACAAGCGAACGCGCCGCTACGCACAAGTCGGGCCGAGGCACCCAGCCCGGCCTGAAAACATTTCCGCTAGAAACCGTAGAAAACTTGCATTTTGCGGACAGCTCGGACTAACATCCATGGGCCTCGCCGCGTCTAGGAGGCCCGTCTTCTAACGGGTCGGAAACCAAAAGATGGGTAACTGGAAAATTTCGGAGCCGCACACACGAGGGCGGCTTTCATTTATTTTGCGCGCGTTTTTGATGCTGGGTCTGGCCGGCTGTGGTACCCCCACGCCTGTTCCAAACCCGACGCCTAACGCTGCGCCCTTCGTCAATCGCAACGACGCGTTCACCAACGAAGACACGCCGGTGGTGGTAAACGTCCTCGATAACGATTCCGACCCGGACGGCCAGATCAATCCGGGCAGCGTCACGATCACCATTCCGCCGGCGCACGGCACGACCCAGATCGACGCCGCCACCGGCCAGATCACCTACAGCCCGAATGCCAATTTCAACGGCGAAGATATTTTCACTTATCAGGTCTGCGACAACGACGCGACTCCGCTGTGCGGCACCGCGACCGTCAACGTTTTCATCACCGCCGTGAACGACGCGCCCGTCGCAGCCAATGACACGCTCGTCACCAACGAAGACACACCAGCCGACGTCGCGGTTCTCGCAAATGATTCCGACGCCGACGGGCCGCTATCGGCCACGGGTCTGTCGATCAGCGCGGCGCCCGCGCACGGCACGGCTCAGATCAACCTTGCGACTGGCCAGATCACCTACACACCCGCGCACAATTACAACGGCCCTGACGCATTCACCTACCAAATCTGCGACAACGGAACACCGCAACTCTGCGCAAGCGCGAGCGTCAATATCACCGTCAATCCTGTCAACGATCCACCGGTCGCCGTGGCCGACACCGCGACGCTTGATGAAGATTCGCAAGTTGTCATCAACGTGCTGGCGAATGACTCCGACCCCGACAGCCCCCTTAATCCGGCCAGCGTGACGGTCACCATTGCGCCGCAGCACGGCTCGACCACGATTAACCCGGCCATCGGCGAGATCACCTACATTCCGACAGGGGACTTTAACGGGCCTGACAGCTTTACCTATCAGATCTGCGACAATGCGGTTCCGGCGTTGTGCGCTACGGCCGTCGTCAGCATCACCGTTAATCCCGTGAACGATCCGCCCAGCGCGGCCCCGGATGCCGCCGACATCACCGAAGATGCGGCCCCCAATACGGTGACGGGCAACGTTCTCGCGAACGACACGGACATCGACAGCACGCTGACGGTAGCATCGGTCAACGTCACGCCTGCCAATGTCGGCGTCGCGGTAGCCGGCACGTTCGGCAGCGTGGTCATCAACGCCGACGGCAGCTTTACTTACACGCTCAACAACGCTCTACCGTCCGTCCAGGCCCTGGCCCCCGGCGATACGGTGCAGGATTCGTTTACATACGCAAACACCGACGGTGCTGCTTCCGCCTCGTCAACACTCACGATCTCCATTCACGGAGCGAACGACGCGCCCGTCGCGAGCAACGATTCCGCCGACGTCACCGAAGACGCCGCACAGAACACCGCCACCGGCAATGTCCTGAGCAACGACACCGACGTCGACAATAATGACACGCGTACCGTTACGCAGGTGAATAACGACGTCGACAACGTCGCCCATCCGCTGGCGGGAAGCTTCGGCTCATTCACGCTCAACGCCGACGGCACGTTCACCTATACCCTCGACAACGCCAATCCGCAGGTCAACGCCCTCAACGCCGGAGGCACGCTCACGGATGCGTTCACCTACGTCGTCTCCGACAGCCACGGCGGTTCCGCCACGGCCTCGGTCACCATCACTATTCATGGGCACAACGATGCCCCGGTCGCTGCGGCCGATGCAAACACGGCCGTCGAAGATGGCGGCCCCGTGAATGGCAATGTTCTGACCAACGACACCGACGTCGACAACCCCACGCTCACCGTCGCATCGGTCAACGCTGCGCCGGCCAATGTGGGCGTCCCGGTCGCCGGGCTCTATGGACAGGTCACCATCAACGCCAATGGGGCTTACACATACACGCTGAACAACGCCTTGCCGGCCGTTCAGTCGCTGGGCCTCGGCCAGACGCTCAGCGACGTCTTTAACTACACGGCCTCCGACGGCTCGCTCGCCAGCAATACGGCAATGCTCACAATCACGATCAACGGCGCGAACGACGCACCGGTCGCGACAGCGGACGGTCCGTTCGCCATCACCAACGGCGCGACCCTTAACATCAGCGCGCCGGGCCTGCTTGCGAACGATTCCGACATCGACACCGGCGACACGCTGACAGCCATCCTCGACACGCCACCGGCGCTCGCCGCCAGCTTTACCGTTAACCCGAACGGCTCGTTCACCTACACCCACAATAACTCCGGTGCGGGCAACGACAGCTTCTCCTATCACGCGCGCGATTCGCACAACGCGGTCAGCAACACCATCGTCGTTAGCATCACCATCCAGACCGGCCCGGCCGCCAATGATGACCAGTACACCACCCTCGCGAACACCCCGCTCAACATCAACGCCGCGGCCGGAGTCATCCAGGGCAACTCGCCCGGCGCAGTCGCCGACACCGGCAGCCCGACGCCCACGCTGACTCACTACGGCCCGGTCGGTGGCCCGCTCGCGACCACGCCCGGCAACCCGTTCGTCACGGCCGGTGGCGCGACGCTCAACATGAGCGCCAACGGCGCGTTCACCTACGCGCCGGCGGCGAACTTCTCCGGCGTGGATCATTTTGATTACGAGATCACCAACCCGGCCGGTGTCGATACGGCCACCGTCACAATCACGGTCAACAAGCTCCCGGTGGCAAACGAAGATAACCCCGGCGCGACTTACACCATAATCCTCGGCAACACGCTGACGCGCCCGGCCGGCGACCTCTTCGCCAATCATGGCGCCGGCGCGGATGATCTTGGTTTCCCCGCCGCAACGATCTCCAGCTTTGGCCCCACGACCGGCACGGAAACGCTGGCCGGTCAACCCGGTTCAACTTCCGGCAGCGCCGGTCTCACGGTGAACGCGAACGGCAGCTTCGTCTATACGCCAACCGCTACCGGCGTTCACACTTTTGTGTACACGCTTGCGAACACTGTCGGCTCCGACACCGCCGTGGTCACGATCACGGTTAACAAGCCCCCGACGGCGAATGACGACAACCCCGGCGCGAGCTACACGCTCCTGCTGGGCGGCAGTCTGTCACGCCCGGCCGGCGACCTGTTCGCCGACCATGGCGCGGGCGCTGACGATCTCGGCTTCCCGGTTGCCACGATCGCGAGCTTTGGTCCCGCCACCGGTTCCGAAACACCAGCCGGCCAGGCCGGATCGACGACCGGTGGCACCGGCCTCGTGGTCAACGCCAACGGCAGCTTCAACTACACGCCGACGACCACCGGCATCCACACATTCGTCTATAGACTGTCGAACTCAGTCGGCTCCGACACCGCGACGGTAACCATCACCGTCAACAAGATTCCGATTGCCAATGACGACAATCCCGGTGCGGCCTACACCATCCAGTTCGGTAACACGCTGACCCGCCCGGCCGCTGACTTGTTCGCCAATCACGGCGCCGGGGCCGACGATCTCGGATTCCCAGTCGCAACCATCACCAGCTTCGGGCCGTCCACCGGCGCGGAAACGCCCGCCGGCCAGCCCGGCTCCACAACCGGCGGTTCAGGGCTGACGGTAAATGCGAACGGCAGCTTCACCTACACGCCCACGACTCCCGGCGTTCACACGTTCGTTTACACGTTGGCCAATGCCGTCGGCTCCGACACGGCCGTGGTCACCATCAGTTCCACGCAAGCCCCGGCCGCAGTCGACGATCCGCCCGGCGGAATTCCCGCGAATAGCACGCCGCCCTCCGGCGCAAACCCTAATCCGTATCACACGGCCATCAACACCGTGCTCAACATCCCGGTCGGTGCGAACGGCCTGCTGGCCAACGACACCATCGGCAGCCCGGTCGCGTCGATCGTCAGTTTTGGCCCGTCCACCGGACTCGAAACTACGGTCGCTTCGAACACCGACGGCGCAACCGCCAGCGGCGGAACACTCCGTGTCCGCGCGGACGGCAGCTTCACCTACACGCCGGCGTCCAATTTCACCGGCCTCGACCAGTTCAAGTATTCGCTGAGCAATGGCGTCAACCCGGCCACCGTCGCGACGGTTTCGCTCGCGGTCGGGTTCCGTCTCGCCGTCGCCGACGATACCCACGCCGTGACCGGCAATATTGCCATCGACACGTCGCTGGCCCCCGCATTCAGCGTGACCAGCAACGACTCGGGCGACCAGCTCGCTATCGCGCTCGTCGGCGCAACGCACGGAACCGCCGTCCTCAACCCGAACGGGACGTTTACCTTCGATCCGGATGCCGGCTACACCGGCCCCGCCACGATTACATATTCAGCAACCAACGGGTACGGCTCGTCGCAGGCCACCGTCAACCTCACCGTCTCCAATCTCGTCTGGTTTGTGGATAACTCGCTGCTCGCCACAGGCGACGGGCGGCGCACAAACCCGTTCAACAGTCTCGCTGACGCCGCCGCGGCGCCCGTCGGAACCGTCTTCGTCTATCGCCACGCCGGCAGCTATACCGCCGGCTACACGCTCCGCGCTTCCGAGCGACTCATCGGCCAGGGCGTCGCCTTCGATGCCACCGCGCTCGGCTTCACCCCCGCGCCGCACAGCGCCAATCTTCCGACGCAATCGATCGCTCCGACGCTCACGAGCACCGTGACCCTTGCCAACAATTCGGCAGTTCGCGGCCTCAATGTCACGACGACCGGCGCAACCGCGCTGGCGGGTTCGAACGCCATCGGCCTCGATGTCGCCTCCGTTCTGCTGAACGCAACCACGGCATCCGCGCTATCGTTGACCAATTGCTCCGGCAGCGTCGCGATCTTCAGCACCACCGTCACCAATTCGCCGACCGCCGGCGTCGCGCTGGCCAACAATTCGGCCACGATCAGTGTGGGCGCGCTGAACGTCACCAATACCAGCTCGAACCAGCCCGGTCTGGTCGCCACTGACAGTTCCGGCACGATCACAGTTTCGTCCGGAGCGCTCAGCACCGGCACGGCCACCGCCATTAACATCGACGGCCCGCCCGCCCGGACGCCGCTCGCCATTTCGCTCACCAGCATCACGTCGATCGGCGGCAGCGCCCCCGGCCTGCTGCTCACCGATATTTCAGGCACGTTCTCCATCATCGGCGCTGCAGGCGCCAATTCGGGCGGAACGATTCAAAACAAGACCACCGACGGAGTCCGCCTGCTCAACGTGAGCGGCGTGACCCTGACGAAGTTGCTCGTTTCAAACAGCACCGACAACAACGTCGACGCGACCAACGCCTCCGGCCTCCGTCTGAGCGGCGTCACGCTCGATCAGTCCGGCAACGACAACTTCCGTGGAAACTCCATGACCAACCTCGTGCTCTCTGACAGTTGCCTCGTGGATCGCTCCGGAACCCTGCCGGGCATTCACGGAATCAACATCGAAGGGCTGTTCGGCTCGGGCAACTCGATCACGGCCACGACCATCCGCCGCTCGTCGGCGATTCAGCTTCGCGTCCATAGTGTCATCGCTTCGGCCGCGATTCCGGCGGCGCCGCAGGACATTCTGACGCTCTCCGGTTGCACGTTCGACCAACACACGGGCATGTTCGCTCAGGACAGCGTCCTGTTCAGCGTTGACTCGGGCGCGAATGCCCGGCTTGTCACCGATGCTTCGGTCGGCCCCGTGAACATCGCCGACGGCATCGCGGGCATTCACTGCACCGGCACGACCGGCGCACGCCTGGATGCGCGCGTCTCGAATATCAACCGCACCGGCGGAACGGGAGCGGGCGTGACACTCACCCCGACTGGCTCATCCGGCGCCGGCCCGACCACGATCACGTTCAACATCTCAAACAACACCATCACCAACGCCGCTGGCGGTCCGCTCAATTTCTTCGCCTCGGCCGGTGGTGCAATTGTGGGCATCGCAGACAACAACACCCTGACTGGTTCACCGAGCAACAGCGCCATCAATCTCGTCGCCGAGGGCAGCGGCCCCGCCAGCTCGGCCATCGCGACGGCTACCATCTCGAACAACAACATCACCGGCGTACAGATCGGTTCGGGCATCAACTGCCAGGCCCGTACCGGCGGCGCGGCCAATCTCAACATCCTGAACAATCACATCAACATCAACGACGCCCAGAACCAGGAAGGCATCGCCGTCCAGTCCGGTTCGACCAACGCAGGCGAAGGCAACAGCACCGTTTGCCTCAACCTGGCCGGCAATCGCTCAACGGTGGGTCCGGCCTCCGGCCAGGAGGACTATCGCCTCACCGTCCGCGGCCCGAGCGTCTTCCGCCTCCAGGGTTTCACCGGCAATGGCGCAAACTTCGCCGAAGTGAGCAGTTGGCTCGTCAATGTGAAGGACAACAAGCGATTTGACGGCTCAGCCCCAACCTCCCAAATCAGTATCTTCACCGCCGGCGTCTATACCCAGGCCCCGGTCAACTGTTCCGTCCCTTAGGGCGCACCAGACTCGGCACCCATCCCGACGGAAGAAACAGGTTCACAGGACCAGGCCGCCGCGCTTATAATCCCGCCATCGTGCGCTTCGGCGAACCGACTCGGGCGCACAAGCACTCACGTTCGCCGATCCACGTCGCCCTTAGATCGGAGAACTGCACATGCCGCACCACAACACGGTCCGCGCCGTCGGTCTCGTCATCACTCTGGTTGCCTCGACCTCCGCAAGCTCTTCATTCGCCCAATGCGCTCCCGAGTGGCGACTAGGCGACATCCGACCCGGTATCGGCGGGAGTCCGCGCGCCATGATCGAATGGGATCGGGACGGCGCAGGCTCCGAACCCGCGGTTCTCGTTATGGGAGGGCAATTGGCGTCGTCGTTGGGCGGCCCGGTTCTTCAAAACGTCGCTATCTGGAACGGCTCGACCTTTGAGTCCCTCGGATCGGGCATCTCCGCGACTCCGCCCATCGCACCTACCGTTTGGGCATTTGCAATCTACCAGGGCGATCTCATCGCCGCAGGCCGCTTCAATCTGGCCGGCGGCGCATCCGCCAACTACGTAGCTCGCTGGGATGGTTCCACATGGCATCCGCTCGGTGCCGGAATGGACAACGATATATACGCCCTCGCCATCTACAACGGAGACCTGATCGCCGGCGGGGCTTTCGGTACGGCGGATGGCGCGCCCTGCTCGAACATCGCGCGCTGGGATGGCACGCAATGGCATCCGCTCGGCGCCGGCCTGAATGACAGCGTCACCGCTTTGGCGGTGCATGCCGGAGCGCTGTTTGCGGGCGGCGCCTTCATTGCCTCCGGTGGCGATGCGGTAAGTCACATCGCCGGTTGGGATGGCGCGGAATGGAAGCCGCTCGGCGCGGGCGTCGACAACGAGGTCTGGGCCTTCGCCGATTTCGGCGGCGACCTGATTGCCGCCGGCCGGTTCGCCGTTGCAGGCGGCAGCCCGGCGAACTTCATCGCCCGCTGGAATGGTGCAACCTGGTCGACTCTTGGCAATGGGCTCGGAGCACGGGCATGGGATCTGACCGTTCTCAACAACGAACTCGTCGTGGGAGGTGACTTCAACACTGCCGGCGGTATTCCCGCTCGCGCAGTCGCCGCTTGGAACGGTTCGCAGTGGCGCGAGTTCGGCCCCGGCGTCAGTAACGGCGTCTTCTCAGTGCTTCCCTTCAAGGATGAATTGTTTGCTGGTGGCGGGTTTAGCAGCGGTAGCGCAGGGCCCAATCAAGGGGTCGCCCGCTTTGACGGCACCGACTGGCACCGACTGGCGCCCACTCGGAAGGGGCATGAACGGCAGAGCGACCGCTGTTACAACTTTTCGCGATGAACTTGTCCTCGCCGGTGGCTTTACCCAGGCCGGTGCTATTTCCGCCAGTCGCGTCGTCCGATGGGACGGTCTCGACTACAAAGCTCTCGGAAGCGGCGTGAACGGCGAAGTCAGCGCCGTGGGAGTTTTCGGCGATAACCTGATCGTCGCCGGTTCGTTCAATGCCGCCGGCGGCAATCCCGCCAACTCGATCGCCCGCTGGGACGGCACGGACTGGTATCCACTCGCCCAGGGCATCACAGGTCAGATCCGCGCGCTCGCGGTCCATGGACCCGATCTGATCGCGGCCGGCAAGTTTCAACTCGCCGGTTCAGCCCTCGCAGCCAACATTGCCCGATGGAACGGTTCCGAATGGAGCCCGCTCGATTCCGGCCTCACCGGCAACGACGCGACTGTCCTGTCCCTCGCCAGCTATCAGGGCGAACTCGTCGCCGGCGGATGGTTTTCGTCCGCGGGTGGTGCGTCCGTCCAGAACGTGGCACGCTGGAATGGAAAGTACTGGACTCCATTTGCGTCGGGATTGGCCGGTGGCGTCGGCGCGCTGACGATCTTCAATGGCGAGTTGTTCGCGGCCACTTGGCAGGTTTATCGGTGGGACGGCGTAAGCTGGCAATCGACCCATCTTCCGGACGGTGATGGAATTCGGGCTCTATTTCCGTATCAGAGCGAGCTGTTCGCCATCGGCGAAGACTATTTCTTCAGATGGAATGGCGCCACGTGGAGCGGGTCTTTCAGCTACTTCCACAGAGACGGACGCATGGCCGAATACCACGGCGAACTCATCTTCAGCGACGCCTTCAACACGGGATCGACCGCCGGCGCCTGGGGACGCTTCGGCCCCGCTGAACCGCAATTCGTTCAACAGCCGTCCAGCAGCGCCGTACGAACTGGCGCCGCCGCCACATTTCGTGCAGCCGCCATTGGCAATGCCGATCTGAGCTACCAATGGCGCCGAAACAGCGCGGACCTCGCCAATGGCCCCAACATCAGCGGCGCGCAATTCCCGATCCTGACAATCAACTCCGCGACGATGGCCGACGCAGGTCAATACGACTGCCTCGTCGCCAACAAATGCGGAACGGCAACCAGCGCTACCGCGCGCCTCCGTGTGATCGGCTCAGCGCCCACCCCGCCCGGCCTGACACTTCCGGTCTCGCCGGCAACAATGGACTAAAGCAAGCACCGCCCGGCAAAGGTGAATCGCGACAGACCGTCGTGCGGTGAATACGGCCCTATTCACCGCACATTCTGCGGCGAATAGCGACTACGGCACGCGCGCCCCCGTGGTCCGCCTCACCGAGTTCCACTCTCCACCAACTCCGCCTGTGTCCCCGCCGGATACTCATACCACCCCGGATCCTCGTAGCTCGCCAGGTTCTCCCGCACCTTCAAAATCGTGAACATCCCGCCCATTCCGATCGACCCGTACGGCCCCATCATGCTCAGCATCGGAATGCTGTTCTTCGGAACCGGCATCTTCATCATCTTTTCCCCCGGCACGCCCATCGTCATGTAGTCCGGCAGCAGCGGCCGCGTCAGCGCATCCATCTCCCCCGGGCGCACGCCCACCATGTTCGGAAAATCATGCCCCATCTGGTTCATCACGTGGTGCGTCATATGGCAGTGAAACGCCCAGTCCCCCGGCTCCGTCGCCACGAACTCGATATCCCGCGTCGTCGCCACCGGCACCAGCACGGTCGACTCCAGATATCGCGCCGATTCCTGCACCGTCGCACCGTCCCGCGCCGTCACCGTGAACTGATACCCGTGCAGGTGGATCGGATGATGATCCATCGCGCTCAGATTCCCAAATCGCACCCGCACCCGATCGCCGCGCTTCGCCACCAGCGGCGCGGTCCCCGGAAATGCCTTGCTGTTCATCGTCAGAATGTTGAAATCGTTCATCGCCCGCGGATTCGGCGTCGACTGCCCGACCGGAATGTCCCACTCGCCCAGCATGATCGAGAAGTCGCGGTCCACCGCCGCCCGATCCGGCGTCTTCGGATGGATCACGATCATCCCCATCATTCCCATCGCCTGCTGCAACATCTCGTTGTGATGCGGGTGATACATCACCGTCCCATGCTGCCGCAGCGTGAACTCATAGCGAAACGTCTCGCCCGGCCGGATCGGCCGCTGGTTGAGCCCGCTCACCCCGTCCATGCCGCACGGCAGATACAGCCCATGCCAGTGCACAGTCGTCGGCTCGGGTAGCTCGTTCGTCACAAAGATCCGAACACGGTCTCCCTCCACTGCCTCGATCGTCGGTCCGGGAGTTTGCCCGTTGTATCCCCAGCAGTTCGCCACCAGCCCCGGCGCGAACTCATGCTTGAACGTATTCGCGACGAGCCGATACTCTTTCGCCCCGTCGACCATCTTCCACGGCAGCGAGCTTCCATTCGGCGTAATCACCGGCCGGTGTCCGTCCGCGCCCCCGCGAGCGCTCGCCGCGCCTTCCTCCGCCGCCAGTGCCTGCCGCAACCCGCCCGAAATCGCCGCGCCCACCGCCAGCGCACCGCTGCCCGCAATCATCTCTCGTCGCGATATCACCGTGATCCTCCCGCGTGATGGTGCATCTCCATCGAATGATCCATCGGCGCCGCCTCTGCCGGCTGCGTCGCCACGACGGGCGGAACAGCCGGAACCGGCTGACTCGTCGCCGCCTCATTCGCGGCGATCCGCGCGCCCACCGCCCGCTGCAGCTCACTCCGCGCCACCCAATAATCGCGCAGCGCCTCGACATACGCCCGCCCCGTATCAATCTGTTGTTGCCGAATCCGCAGCAAGTCGAACATCCCGATCTGCATCGCGTTGTACCGAAGCTGCGCATCCTCGGTGATCTGCTGCCGCAGCGGCATCAACACGCCGCGATACCGCTCCACCCGCTTCCGCGCCACCTTCACCCGGTTGCACGCCCGCTGCACCTCGGCCCGCACCTCGACCATCAGCGCCGCATATCGATGCCACGCTTGCCGCAACCGCGCCTCGTCCGCCCCGATCGCGCCCTGCCCCTGGTCCCACAACGGCAACACCACGCCGATGCTCGGCCCCACGGTCGCAATTCCCTCCGGCTCGCCCTCGGCGTGCGCGGTCAGATCCAGCCCCGGCAGCGCCGCCCGCGCCCGCGTCATCCCCAGCGAAGCCACCATCACGCGCACCTCGCGCCGCGCCGCCGCCAAATCCAGCCGCCGCGCAACCGCCGCCCGCTCCAGCTCATCCGCCGAGATCGTCTCAGCCGGCAGGTCCGCCAGCCGCTTCTCCATATGCCACTGCCCGTCCGCGCCCCAGACGCCCATCAGCGCGCTCAGCGTCGCCCGCGCGTCCACCACGCGCCCTTCCGCCTCCGTCTTCTCCAGCATCGCCCCCTCATGCGCCGCCTTCTGGTTCGCGAAGTCAAAGTCCGTCATGT
The DNA here is from genome assembly GCA_015654675.1 of Planctomycetota bacterium. GTDB lineage: Bacteria > Planctomycetota > Phycisphaerae > UBA1845 > UTPLA1 > SpSt-539. The sequence goes on from JAATGM010000012.1 coordinate 31,951, forward strand.
TCCCCGCGTCGTGCAGTCGCTCCGCCGCATACTCCGACGCCTCCGTCGCCGCCGCATACAGCCCCCACAACTCCAGCATCTGCTCGGCCGCCTGATACTCAAACGCCGCCGCCCGCGCCCGCGCCGCCATCTCCAGCACCGCATGCGCCACGCGCAGCTTGGCCCGCTCGTACGCCGCGCCGGCCACGCGCGTCCGCAGCGGAATCAGAAACAGATCGAGAAAGTCCTGCGTGAAGTCGATCTCAAACGGAAACGCCGGCTTCTTCGGAAACCGCATCTCCATCGAAAGAAACGGATTCCTCAGCAGACCCGCCTGCACAAGGTCCGCCTGCGCAATCCCCAGCTCTTCGTAAGTCGCCTGAAGTTCGCGATTATTCAGCAGCGCGACCTGCACCGCCTCGTCCGCCGAAATCTCCCGCCCCAGCATCCCCCTCACTGCGACATCGACTGACAAATCTTCAGGGCTCCCCCGATTCCAAACCACGCGCAGCCCCGACCGTTCATCCACGATCCGCCGCACATCCTCAAACCCGTCGCGCTTCGCCTCCCCCGCGCACCCCGAGAGAAACCACGCCCCCGCCAACACCCCCACAAACCCCGCCGTGCCAAGTCGAGGCATCCACGCGCTCCACTCCCCAACACCGACCTCGCCGGATTCTAACTGGCTACCTTTACCCCACCATTCCCACCAATTTCGTCACTGAATTCCCAATTCCGTGCCGTCCCGCGAACCCCCGGCTTTCGCTCAATCACCGAATTGGGAAGCTTTGAAGTCTCGATCCCCGTTGGGTACCACGCATGCAACTCCCGCTACCGCCTCGTCCCCCGCGACACCGGATCTAATCACCGGTCCTCGTCGTAATTAAAACGGAGCACCCCATTTCTCGCCGTCCGAGTGAATACTGAGCGGATTCCTTAGGAATTCTTCGTCAGTCCGGACTTTTATTGATCTTCGCCCGTGGTTTCCGCTACAATGACGCGGTGAGCGAAGACGACTAGCACTCGTCAACGATCGCAACGCGGAAGAAGCAGCGATAAGGGAATGAAGTCGATGCTGCAACGCAGCACGAAATCGAAACTGTGGGTCGCGGCCATCGCAATGGTCGCAACGGCGTCGGTCGCTTACGCGGTGCCGTTGCCGGTTGGCGGGACGCTTTTCCCGGCACCCTCCGATCCGGGTCCAATCCCCGGCACAGTCGTCGACTCCGTCAGCTCTCCGTTCGTCACGCCCACATTCACAGGAACGATTGTCACCACCGTCATATCTGGTGATCTGAGCAATCCGTTCGGCGGACTCACCTTTATCTATCAGGTCGCCAACGATATCGGCTCCGTGCATCCGATCAGCCGCGCCACCATGAACGGCTTCACCGGCTGGCTCACTGACGTCAGCTACCAAGTTCCGACCACTGGCGTGGCACCAGCGCTCATCAATCGTCCCACTGCCGACTTCGTTGGATTCACCTACTTTGATGCACCGCTCGGTTCCGGCCTGATCACCCCAGGCGCAACGAGCGCCGTGATGGTCATCCGGACCAATGCACCCGCCTACCGCGGCAACTTCGTCTCCGTCATCGATGGCTTCGTCGCCACCGTCCCGAGTTTCTCCCCCATTCCGGAACCGGCCACCATGGCCCTGCTCGGCTTGGCCGGCATCCTCGCCGCCCGCCGCCGCAAGTAATCGACCGAAGCAAAATCAAAAAGTCTTAATAAGGACCGGCTCATCAGCCGGTTCTTTTTTTTTGCCCTGACAGGCACTTCGTACGGCGCGATCTATCCGCCCCAACGCACCGTGCCGGCTAGTCTCCGCCGGCCAGCCCCAGCAAAATCCCGCCTCTGAAAGAACAGAACCCGCGCGGCAGATCCCGGCCCCACGCCGCCAATTCCTACTGCCGCACGTTTTTCGACACACCCGCCTGCGGCCGGCCGCCGACACGACTTCCGTGCCGCGCGACCGTAAACGAACGAACCCCGCGGGATAAAGGACCCCCAATGTCTGCAGTTGCCGCTCGAGGGCCGATTTCGGCCCCCAGTTTCATTTTCCCAATCATTGTCGCACTCAGCTCCATCGCCG
>JAATGM010000024.1 GCA_015654675.1 Planctomycetota bacterium
CGTGGAACGGACAATTGCGTGGCTCTCGACCTTCCGCCGCCTGGTCGTGCGATATGAACGGAATCTGACCATGTACCAGGCGTTTTTCCATGTCGCGTGCCTGATCATCACCCTGAGGCGGTTATGAAACTGGTTCTAGTCACAACGACCGGGCGCGGTCCGTTAAATTTGCGCGCCCAGTTTGCAAGCCGAATCAAATAATTAGCGAGAGACGCGTAGCCGCCGGATTCATCGCCTCTGGTACTCGACCGACGATAGACATCCCAAATTACTCGTTGAATCGACTCCCGCACTGGATCGGCCGCCGGGTCCAAAAGCGATTGGAGGTGAACCTGCGTGAACAAATCTTCGAGATTCTCCCACCAACGGTTGAATACATAGGAAATGCTCAGACACCTCCGACGGAACGCAAATAATTCCTCATAGTGCTTCTTGAGTTCCTCGGCGACAGAAAAGCGGCGATTGGCCGCCACGCGCATGAAATCGCGCATCACTGGCGCGCCACAATCTTGCGAACACCCGGCCCCGAGCACAAATACGATTGTTCCATTGTGTCCGTCATCCATTTCCCAAGTGTACTCGTTCTGTATTCGAAGCGGACATATGCTCCTGTCGCGGGCACGCACAACAACGAATCAGGAGTCAAACGCCAAATAAAGGAGTTGCCGCTCACGGGGCAATGAAGCGACGCATTCCGACAATTACCGATGAAGACAAAAAGATGTGGCCGAACCACACGGCAAGAAGAGGACATTCTACTTTTCTGCTTAGCAACTCCTCGTCGGCGCAGCCCGATATCCGCTCCATTCTTCTACCCCTCTCCCTGAGATAGGGAGAGGCCGGGTGAGGGTCGAATTCGCAAAGCCCTCCCCTGCATCCCCCAGCCGCCCGCAACACCCCGAGCCCACCGAAAAAACAATCAGCTTCCCGCCTTGACTTCCGCTACATCGGAACTAGAACTCTACCCAAACATAACCGAGGTCGGTAACGACCGGGGGGCGATCCGCATGGAACCTGCGCCAATCCCGAAAAACCGGGACCCGCTGAAGGTTCGCGCCAGCAAAGTTCTTTGAAAAGTAAATATCACGAAGCGCAGACTCCGCAATACCAACGACTTGCGCCTCGTCTCACAAATCTCATCCAGCCGTCTCACCGGCGTCTCACGCTAACGACCCGCGGAGCCCGCTGATTTAGATTGTCGAATTTCAATTTTCGGTTGTCGGATTTCGGTTGATCGGATGCCTGATCCACCCGCCTCCCCCTTCCGGCCCGGGTACCGCCTAATCAAGCTGCTTCCGAAACCGAGTCAGCGAAAAAGTAAGTATCGCTACGCAGCAAACCCCCAGCCCCAGCACCGAAGGCGCAATATCCGCAAAATCCGCCCCGCGCAGAATGACACCCCGCAGAATCTCAACAAAATAAGTCACCGGCAGCACCGTGCTGATCGCATAAATCGGCAGCGGCATCTCCGACCGCGGAAACATGAAGCCGCTTAAGAGCACCGACGGCAGCATCACAAGAAACGAAAACTGCAGCGCCTGAAGCTGCGTCTGCGCAATCGTCGAAATCAGCAGCCCCAACCCCAGCACCGTCACGATAAACAACCCCGACAGCCCGAACAGCAATCCCAGGTTCCCATGGATCGGCACGTCAAACAGCCCGACCATCAAAACCAGCACCAGCAGCAATTCCCCCATCGCCAGCAGCGTGTAAGGCACCAGCTTGCCGAACATCAGCCCCGCCCGCCCCACCGGCGTCACGAAAAGCTGCTCCAGCGTCCCCTGCTCGCGCTCGCGCACGATCGAAAAGCTCGTCAAAAACAAAAGCACCAGTTGCAGGATGATCGCCACCAGCCCCGGCACGAAAAAATGCGAACTCTCCAGCGCCGGGTTGAACAGCAGCCGCGTCCGCGCGTCGATCGGCATCGCCAGCCGCCCCTCCTCCGTCCGCGCCACCGCCGCCTGGATCGACTCCGCCATCGCCTTGCCGCGCTGAATCGAAAGCTGCGTCACCAGCAGCCCCACCGTGTTCTGCGCCGTGGTCGCAACCTGCGAGTCGCTCCCGTCGATCAGCACCTGCACCGCCGCCTGCTCGCGCCGCAGCAGCCGCTCCGAATAATTCGCCGGAATGAGCACCCCCACCTTCGCCCGCCCCGCCGCGATCGACCGCCGAAAGCTGTCAAAGTCCGTCACCCGCTCGCGCACCTTGAAAGTCTTCGTCGCCTCCAGCGCCTCCACCAGCCGCCGGCTGTCCTGCCGCCCGTCGAGGTCCAGCACCACCGTCGGAATGTTCTCGATCGTCACGCGAATCGCGTAGCCAAAGATGGTGAGCTGCAGTGAAGGCACGATCAGCGCAAAGAAAAGCGTCATCCGCTCCCGTCGCAGATGCGCGAACTCCTTCCACAAAACCGCCCAGAATCCGTTCACGCCGCCGCCCCCTGCCGCCGGCTCATCAACACGAAAACATCCTCCAGCGTCGGCGCGATCGGCCGCGCGCTCGCCGCACCATCCCCCGGCGCGATCGCCGCCAATAGCGCCGCCTCGCTCACCCCCTCATCCACCATCACATGCAGCGCCGTCCCGAACATCGTCGCATCGCGCACCCCCACCATCGCCCGCGCCCGAGAAAGCGCCGCCGCCGGCGCCGCGCAGCTCACCTCATACCGCCGCGTCCCCGCCGGCGTTACCTCGGCCAGCCCCTTCAACTCATCCGGCCGCCCCGACACGATCAGCTTGCCCAGATAGATGTACCCCACATGCGTGCACCGCTCCGCCTCGTCCATGTAGTGCGTGGTCACGAACATCGTCACCCCGCGATGCGACAACTCAAACAGCAGGTCCCACAACTCGCGCCGCGCCACCGGATCGATCCCCGCCGTCGGCTCATCCAGAAAGATCACCTCCGGCTCATGAATGATCGCGCAAGCCAGCGCCAGCCGCTGCTTCCACCCGCCCGACAGATTTCGCGCCAGCCGGTTCGCGTACGCCCCCACGCCGGTCAGCGCCAACACCGCCGCCTCGCGCTCCTTCTGCCGTTCCGGCGTCAACCCATAGATCCGCGCATAGAACTCAAGGTTCTCCATCACCGACAGATCGCCGTACAAACTGAACTTCTGCGACATGTACCCGATCCGCCGCTTGATCCCCTCCGGATCAGCGCGCACATCAATCCCCAGCACCGACCCCGTCCCCGAAGTAGGCCGCAACACCCCGCACAGAATACGAATTAGAGTGGACTTCCCCGACCCATTCGGCCCCAGCATCCCAAAGATCGCCGACCGCGGCACGGACAAAGAAACATCATTCAGCGCAACAACATCCCCAAACCGCCGAGTAAGGTGCTCAGCACAAATAACCCCGTCACCACTCACTTCGCTATTCACCATTCGCTATTCACTATTCCGGCAGATGCACATCCACCGGCATCCCCACCCGCAACTTGTCCCGCCCCTCATCCAGCGTCACCTTCAGCCGAAACACCTGCTTGCTCCGCTCCTCCGGCGTCTGAATATTCCGCGGCGTAAACTCCGCCTCGCTTGCCACAAACGTCACATGCCCCTTGAACTGCTCCCCTGGAAAGCTGTCGCACGTGATCATCATCACCTGGTCAAGCCGCACCCGCCCCAGCCGCGACTCCGGCACATACGTCCGCACCCAGTACCGCGCCTCGTCCAAGAGCGAGGCCGACGGCGCATTCGCCGCCACCAAATCCCCCGGCCGCAAATCAATCGCCTCCACCACGCTGTCCACCGGCGCTCGCACGTCCAGCTCCCCCACCTGCACCTCCAGCGCCGCCACCTTCGCCTTGGCCGCTGCCTCCATCGCCGCCGCCTGCGCCACGTCCTCCGCCCGATACCCCGCCTCGAGCAGCGCCGCCGCCGCCGCCGTCTGCGCCAGCGCCCAAACCGCCGCCGCAATGTACTCCTTGCGCGTCCCCTCTTCCAGCAACTTCAAGTCCTGTTCGGCCGCGTCCACGTCGGCCCGCGTCGCCTTCATCGCCCGCTCGACCCGGTCCACCTCAATCTGCGCCGCGGTCGACTCCTTCTTCAATCGCATGACCCGCCCATACTCAGTCTCGGCCAGATCCTGATCCGCCTTTCTCGCCGCCAGCGCCGCCCGCCCCTTCTCGATCTCCTGCTTCCGCGGCCCCGCCTTCAACTTGTCCAGCGTCGCCGCCGCCTGGTCGCGCTTCGCCCGCGCCTCCGCGATCTCCTCGACGCGATACCCCGCCTTCAACCGCGCATACTCCGCATCTGCCCGCGCCAGCTCGGCCTTCCCCTCCGCCAGTCGCTCCTGCAAATCAAACGGATCGATCCGATACAAAATCTCCCCCGACTTCACATGCCGGCCTTCCTCGGCAATCACTTCGCTCACCCGCCCCCCGACGCGCGACCCCACCCGAATCTGATCCGCCTCGACAAACCCCGACACCACCAACGGCCGCGCCCGATGCTGCTGCCAGTACAACCACGCAATCACCGCAGCGGCCACCGCAACGGCAACCACCACCAACCCCCGCCCCGCCGCCCCGCGTCTCAACATTAGCGCCGCGCTCATATTCGTCCCGTACAGTTAACCGGCCATTTCCATATCGCCCGCGAAGCATATCGCATCATCCGCGTCCAAGTCAGACCGATTTCTTTGACCCGACAACCCCAAAAGGGTTACTGTGATGACTTCGGGGAGCCATCAACGGGCAAGCCCATCCAACGCTTCGAGGATCGCAGGTCATGTCCATGCGTCGCGCAATCGTTCAATTCGGCTTGTCTCTCTTCACCGTGGCCTCCATCTGCGCCTCCGCAACAGCCCAGTGCCAGCACGACTGGTTCCCGGAAACCCCCGCAGGCGCCGATTCGAACATCTCCTGTCTCGCCGAATTCAACGGCGACCTCTATGCCGGCGGCTCGTTCCAAAATATCGGCGGCGTCAGCGCGAGCTCAGTCGCCCAGCGCGACGCGACTGGCTGGCGTGCGCTCGGAAGCGGCGTCGTGAACGGACAATACCCAGGCCTCGTCATCGCCCTCCAAAGCTACAAAGGCGATCTCATCGCCGGCGGCACCTTCAACTTTGCCGGTGGATTCCCCGTCGCCAACATCGCCCGCTGGAATGGCGACGAATGGACCGAGCTCGCCGCCGGACTCGACTCACAATGCCTCGCCCTCGCCCGATTCGGAGACGACCTCATCGCCGCCGGCTGGTTCCTTCACGCCAACGGCCAACCCGCCGCCCACGTCGCCCGCTGGAACGGCGTCGAATGGTCCGCCCTAGGCGCGGGACTGAACTCCGCCCCGCTCGCCCTCACGATCTTCAACGGAAAACTGATCGCCGGCGGCTACTTCTCCCAGGGCGTCGCCCGCTGGAACGGATCCGACTGGGAACCGCTCGGGCAGTTCCCCGGATCCTCCGCCGCCTCCTTCGCCGTCTATCAGGACCAGCTCTTTGTCGGCGAACTCTCCGGCCTCGACTTCTTCACGCACGTCTATCGCTGGGACGATCCCAACTGGACGGAAGTCGGCGAATTCTCCGACACCACCGACGACTACGGCGTTTACGCCCTCGCCGTCTACAACGACGAACTCGTCGCATCCTCCGATGCAAGCAATCTGGAGGGAGATCAAGTCAACCACATAGCAAGCTGGAACGGCACCTCCTGGAGCCCGCTTGGCCAGGGCCTTAATGGCAGCGCAAGCGCCCTGCTCGCCTTCGGAGACGACCTCATCGCCGCCGGCGACTTCACCCAGGCGGGCGGACACACCAGCGCCCACATCGCAAGCTGGAAACCAATCCTCCCAACCATCAACACTCAGCCAACACGCCGAAACGTAGTACAAGGCCAGTCAGCCGAGTTCTCCATCGCCGCCACACACGCCACGTCCTACCAATGGCGCCACAACCAGCAGATTCTCACTGACAACGCGCACATCACCGGCGCGACAACGCCGACGCTCACAATCAACCACGTCTCCCTCGCCGACGGCGGCAACTACGACTGCGTCCTGACCAACGACTGCAGCTCCACAACCACCAACCCCGCCGCCCTCCGAGTCATCGCAACAGTCCCCGGCAAGCCAATCACCGCGCAACCCGCTCAACCCAACCCCGGCTAATCCCGGGAATCCCTCCATTGCACGGCCGTCGCCGCCCGAATTACAATCTGTGCATCGGGCCCCCATCACGCTCAATCACCGCAGCCCGACAGGAGCACATCACATGAAGCAGTTCAATAGCGCGTCCGCCCTGATCGCCCTCGCACTCGTCGCTTTGGCTGCCACTGCTTCCGCCGAATGCCCGCACGACTGGATTCCCGACAACGGCTTCCCCGGCATCGACGGCTCCGCCAACGCCTCCATCGTTTTTGACGACGGCACTGGCCCGGCCCTCTATGTCGGTGGTCATGCCAACCATGCCGGGCGCATCAAGGCCGACGGCGTCGTCCGCTGGAACGGCTCCACCTGGCAGGCGGTCGGCCACGCGTTCGCTCAGGACATCTCCGCCTTCGGAATTTACAAAGGCGCGCTCTACGCCGCCGGCCGCGACTTCATGGCGATCCAGGGCAACGCCGGCCGAATCGCCAGGTGGGACGGGCACGACTGGGTCGCCATCGGCGAATTCATGCAGGGACCCGATCGGCTCATTTTCATGCAGGCCATCGCCGGCTACAACGGATACCTGTATGTCGCCGGACAATTTGTCGGCGTCGAGGGAGTTCCCGCCGCAAACATCGCCCGATGGAACGGTTCTCAGTGGTCGGCAGTCGGCGGCGGAATCTCAGGTGGCCGAGTAAACGCCCTTGCGTCCTTTAACGGCGAACTTTTCGCCGCCGGACGCTTCACTGCCGCCGGCGGTGCTCCCGCCCAGTACCTCGCCCGTTGGAACGGATCGAATTGGTCCGCACCGGTGAGCGGCTTTTCGGAGGGCGGCAGAATTTCCGCGCTTGCCACAACCAATGACGGCCTAATCATTGGAGGCGATTTCACACACCCGTCGAACCCGGGACTTCGCAGCATCGGACTGTGGAACGGCACGACCCTCGCCCCCATCGGCCAGGGCATTCCCGCCCCAATTACGGCGATCCGAAAGATGAATAACGAATTGTTCGTCGCCGCCACGAATTATGTTCTCCGCTTCGACGGCTCCGACTGGCCACCCGCCGGCCCTGGTATGAGTGGCCCGATCCTCTCACTGGCTGCCTTCGACTCAGAACTCATTGCCGTAGGCGAAATCTACCGCGGCAATCACTATGTCGGAGCCCTCCACTGGAATGGCGTCGCCTGGCGCTCGCTCGACAATGAAACACACAGTTGGGTCGCACCGCTTACTGTCCACAACGACGAACTGATCGGCGCGGGAGAATTTCTAACACACGACGGTGCCTTCTACATCGACCTCGCACGCTGGGACGGCAACGCCTGGCAGCCGCTCACCGTCAACAGTGGCCCGGTTCCCAATGACACGCGATTCAACGCGGCCATCTCGTACAACGGCGACCTCATCATCGCAGGCAGGTTTACCTCGCTCGGCGGCGTGCCCTGCGCCAACATCGCCATCTGGACCGGCACACAGTGGATCCCGCTCGGTGCTGGCGTCGGCGGCGAGATCAAATCAATGATTGAGTACCACGGCGATCTCATCGTCAGCGGCGGTTTCCTCACCGCCGGCGGCGCGCCCGCTAACCTCATCGCCCGCTGGAATGGCGCTGTCTGGTCGCCCTTGGGAGGCGGCCTCGCCGACATGCCCATCGGCCTCGGCATTCGAAACGACCAACTCTTGGCCGCCAACGGGAATTTCAGCGTCAATGGTCCCCTCATTGCGAGTTGGAATGGCGTCGCCTGGACGATCAACCCGATCGATTGGGGCCCAATCCTTTCATTCCGCGTCGTCGGCAATACCGCCTACGCCGGACAGGATGAAAGCGGCTTCCTGACCACAAACGTCTATGCCTGGGATGGCGCGGACACATCGCTCATCGGTCAATTCGCCGCCCCCTACGACGACGGCCTCGTTCCAAGTCTCTCTGAATTCAACGGCGACCTCGTCGCCTCCAGCAACAACCCCGACATCGCTGGCCTGAACGCCGGCCACATCGCCCGCTGGAACGGCTCCGCCTGGTCCGCCTTCGGTTCCGGCCTGGATAATGTCGCACGCAACATTGTCCCCTGGGGCGATTCATTGTTCGTTTCCGGCAACTTCGCGACCGCCGGCGGCCAAGTCACCAACGGCTCCGCCCGCTGGGCGCCCATCGGCCCCGCCATTGCGCAACAGCCCGAGCGCGAATCAGCCCGCACCGGCCAGCCGGCCGCATTCGCCGTGTCATCTGCCGACGCAACGGCCTTCCAGTGGCGACACAACGGCGTCGCCCTTACGGATAGTGGCCACATCACCGGCGCGACAACAGCCAACCTGACGATTAACTCCGTCGCCCTCGCCGACGGTGGTCAATACGATTGCATCCTGACCAACACCTGCGGCAACACCACCAGCGCAGCGGCGCCGCTCCGCGTCATCGCGACCGTCCCCGGCAAGCCAACCATTCAACCGATCGGGCAGCCGGCACCGGGCTGATGCGGCCCGGAAGAATTGTTTCTCACTCATTCATGAGACATGGCTCGCGCCCTCACCCGCGCGATTTCATGGCTTCGTCCCCACCACCGCCGGACTCGGCGGAAATACCTCCACGCCCGGAATCCGCCGCCGAACGTCGCGCAGCCCCGCTTTGCGAAAGTAATCCGCATATTGCCCCGTATTGCGATGATCGACGATGAACAACGTCCCCCCCGGCTTCAATACCCGCACGATTTCGCCCAGAACCCGGTCGCGTTCGCCGCGATCATAAACATTGTGAATGGCCTGGCACGACAGGATCACATCAAACGTCCCGTCTCCAAATGGCAGCATGCGCGCATCGCCCGTCGTGATCGCAACGCGATCCTCCACGCCCTCGCACCGCGCGTTGGCCCGGGTTGCGTCCGCCGAATTCCCCGACAAATCGTACGCCTGCCACAAATCGATCCCCACCGACTTGCCGGTGGTCAGCCGCTTCGCGGCCCCGATCAAATACAGTCCCCGGCCGCACCCGATGTCCAGCACGCGCTCATCGCCGCGCCAATTCCGCCAGCGCAGAATTCGATCGCGAACGCGCACCTTTCCAAAATAGCTGGCCCAGATCATCAGTCCCGCCCCGATCGCGAAACCGATCCCCGGACTGAGCATCCAGCGGACGCGTGGAACAAAGAATGCAACCGCAATGCAGCCCGCCGCGCCCAGTAGCATGTTGCGAACCACGACCGGAGCATCCAATCCGTACGATGCTCTCCGTCGCCCAGCCGCCGCAACTGGTCGCTCAACCTTTGACATGGCCATCATGATAACGCTCGCGCCCTGACTGGACGCAGCGAAAATGCCCGGGCGAAAGGCCGCGGTTTCACGCATGTCTAACGTTGCACGTCCGGCACGCGCGTCCCACCCGTTGAACTGTTGAGCGTCGCCCCCAGGGCCTCGCTCGCATCCAAGCGCCCCGGCGAAATCTCAAGCACCCGCCCGAAACACTCCGCCGCCCGCGTCCGATTCCCGCGCGAATATTCCGTCACGCCCAGATTGAACCACGCGTCGCCATACCGCGGCCGAATCGCCGTCGCCCGCTCGAAACACCGCGCCGCCTCCTCAGTTCGCCCCATCGTCAGAAGCGTATTCCCGTAATTCAACCACGCCTCCAAATAACTCGGCTCGTCCGTGACGAGTGCCGCAAATTGCCCAATTGCATCTTCAAACCGCCCCTGCCGCGCCGCCGCAGTCGCAACCCCGCGCCGCGCCGTCCGATCGCTCGAGTAGATCCGCAACGCCGCCTCGTATGAACCCGCTGCCTCTGAAATCCGCCCCAGCCCGATCAGCGCATTTCCAATCCCCGTTTCAGCCCGCACAAATTGCCCGTCCATCGCCGCGACGCGCCGATAGTGCATCAATGCCTCTTTAAAGCGCCCCAACTCCACCAGCTCGTCCCCAACCGCCACGTCCGCGTCCAGATCGTCCGGCCAGCCGTTCAGCGCCCGCTGCGCCTCCGTCAGCGCATCCTCATGCCGCCCAACCGCTCCAAGTGCCGTTGCCACGTTCACGTAAGATCGCGGTGCAGTCCGTCGCTCGCCAAATACTCGTACGTTTGCCCCAATTAATGCGACCACCCATACGATTCCCGCACCGGCTTTCGTCCAGTTACCGCTCGAGGTCCGTCTCTCGCGCGCCCGAGCCCGACATAGAGTTTCGCCGACGACCGCCACGATCTCTCCCGCAAACAAGCAGATCACGGGCAGCGAAACCGCCCGATACCTCGCAAACACCACGAATACCGCCGTCGCGGCCGCGTTCACGAGCAGCCAGCCATACAGCACCCACAATATCCGCCATCGCCGCCAGCTCAGCACCATTCCCGCCGCCGCCAGCGGACACAGAACCCCGAAGTGGAGCACGCGATCGAGCCACCGCAGCAGCGCCGACCGCTCCGCATAAAGGTAATAGTCCTCCGTGTCGTAAGCTTCGTATGCGTTCCACACCATTATCCACTTCTTCGCCAGCAGCCGCGCCCACGCAACAGGGTTCGCCTGAACCCACGACCAGCCAGACTGCAAATAGTGATCCGACACCTCGCGCGGCGTCATCCGTCGCCCCTCGTCGCGCTCCGCCTCGCGCGTCCACGCCCGCTGCTCATCCTCTCCATTGCCGACGCCGCGCCGCAGTTCCACGTATGTCCCGTTCGCCCGCGCCGAGTTCCCCATCCAGAAGTTCTGCCCCACATTCGGCGTGCCCAGCGCAAACTCCCCCAGCACCACCCGATTCCGAATTACCCACGGCGCAACAGTCAAAACAAATCCAAGTAAACAGGCCGCGCATTCAGCCCCGCGCCGCGCACCGCCACGCGTCCTAATCCAAACCAGCACCACCGGCAGCAACACCGGCGCTAACTGCCGCGTCAACGACAGCAATCCCAGGACAATCCCGATCGCGCCAACCGAAACCAATGTCCGCCGCTCGCCGGCCCGCGCAAGCAACCAGATGCAAAGCGCCGCCAGAAAAACCTCCAGCGACGTCTTCTGAATCAACCCATCGGAAAAAATCGCCGCGGGACAAACCGCCAGAAACATCCCCGCCGCCAACCCCACCCGTCCGCAAAAAAATCGCCGCCCCGCCGCCGCTGTCAACCCGCAGGCCGCCGCCCCCAGCCCCGCCTGCAAGACCCGCAGCGCCCACCACGGCTCCGGCCCCGCCACGCGCATCACCGCGCCGACGAAATACGCATACAACGGCGCATGCACGAAGTCCGCCGGCCCGGCCAACTCTCCGCGCGCTATCCCCCGCCCGCGCTCCACATACACCGCCGCGTCCGAAATCGGCGAATCCCAGAACCCGATCGACCTGATCTCCCCCAGATAAGCCAGCCGCGCCCCCAGCGCAATCAGCGCCACCAGCACGACGCACGCCGACCACCGGCTCACGCCTCATCCTCGCCGCGCTCGCGCTCCAGCAGCGTCCCCAGATGCAGCCGATACACCACGTGCGGCGGCAGCTCGCATCGCCGATAGAACCCCGGCGGCGCGTCGCGCGTCAGCGCGTACACATCCTCGCCCCCGATCCGGCACCGGCAAACCGCGTGCATCTCCTCCCCCGCCCTAAACATCGCCGCGACGCTCACGTCCTCCACCGCCGCCCCCGGCGCCGCCTGCCCGGCCATCCGCTCAACATCCGCGCGCGGATCATAAGCCCCCGTTTCAGCCGCGCTGGCCTGCGCAATCCCAACCACCAGCATGAACCGCGTCCCCAGATGAACGCGAAACTGCTCCTCGGCCGTCAGCGTCCAGCGCGGATAATAATTCGGCTCGGTCTGCCCGATGACAACGTAATACGCGCCGCGCTCACCGCCCCCCGGCGACGCCTCGAAAGGAAAAACCGCAACCCGCCCCTCCCCCTCCAGCACCGACGCATCAAAAAAGCTCGCGGCCCCAAGTTCCGCCGGCGCGTGCGGACCCAACTGCGCGCCCAGATAATCCAGCGCGCCCACCCGCAGCTCCGATTCGTCGCGATTCATCCCCCGAGCTTAGAACCCGGGATAAAGATTGACAAACGCCTGAACGTCGTCGCCATCCACGAGCACGTTCCCGTCGATGTCGCTCCGCGCGACATGCCCCGCGTCCGTGTCGACCCCCAGCAGCACATCGATCAACAGCTGCAGGTCCGTCCCATTCACGCTTCCGCTCTGATCAATGTCACCCGCAACCGGAATGACCGGCGTCACCGCGCTGAATCGGATCACCGCGTTCCCGCCCGACACGCCGTCGCCCGACGGCAACGAAGCCGGACTATTCGCCACGGCCACCTCGCCGTCCAGACCCTGTCCGCTGTTCACGGCCGTCACACCCGTCGTCACCGTCAGCGTGTAGTTGTCCGTCGGCAGCGCGGTCGGCAGGTTCAGCACCACCGGGTTCACGTTGCTCCCGCTCGCCAGCGAAAACGACTGCGGCCCGGTCACGTCGCCCACCAGCGTAAAGTTCGCGGCGGTCGCATTCACGTTCGTATGGAACCACACGCTCACCGAGCTCGGCGAAGCCGCCGCCTCGCCAGGCGCGGGAACCGTCGAAATAATCTTCGGCGGCCCGGGCGCGTAAGCCACATTGCTCGCCGCGGTTCGCAGGATCCACTGATCCGGATCAAACGCCAGCGCCGTCACCGGTCCGCTCGTGGGAATCACATACCACTCGGCCCGCGCGTTGTTCCACGCCGAGTAAGTCGTCGGCGTCCCGCCGATCGTCGCCCGCAAATCCACTGGCGCGTTGAACACGCTCGGATACCCCGCCGTCGTATGCGTCTGCGCGATCCGCGCCAGCAGATAATTCTGCCCGTTCACGTTCACCGCCTGCCACCCATACTGGTAAGCCGGCGCGCCAATCCCATACACCCACTGCTGGAAGAACCAGCTCATGTCCTGCCCGGTCGTCGCGCTCGCCGCCGCCTTGAAGTCCTCCGTGTCGGCCGCGCCATATGCAAACCCGGCCCGGTAGTTGGCCAGAATCTGGAAAAACATCGCGTCGCCCACCACGTGCCGCAACTGGTGCAGTACCCATCCGCCCTTGAAGTAGGTCGTGTCCTGCGAAAAGATCCGATTCATGTCGGCCGTGTCAGCCGCCGGCACGTACACCGACTGCCCCACGTCGGAAGGTTTCCGCGCCTGGATCGCGCTGAAGTAGGCCGCCGAATTGAGCGCCCCCGTCTTCCGCTCCGCCCACAAACATTCCGTGTAATCCGCGAACCCTTCGTTCAGCCAGATGTCGCTCCACGTCTTGCACGTGATCATGTCGCCCCACCACTGGTGTCCCAGCTCGTGCGCCGTCACGCTCTCGTCAAACGTCCCCTCGCCCGTGATCGTCTGATGCTCCATCCCGCCGCCAAAATTGAACTGATAAATGCCATACTTCTCGTTGACGAACGGATACTCGCCATAAATCCCGCGATAAGTCGCGAGCATCGTCAAACACTTCTCCCACGCCAACCGGTTCCCGGCCGAGTCGCTGTTCGGATAAATATAGAAATTCACCGGCATCGACCCGCCCGGATAGTTGTACGTCTGCGACCACGTGTTGTAGTTCGTCGCCGCGAAGCTCACGAGATACGTCGCGATCGGATAATTCGACGCCCACCGATACCGCTTCCGGCTCCCCGAAAGCACGTCCACGCCCTGCAGCACGCCGTTCGACGGCACCACAAACGTGCTCGGAACCGTCACCGCCAGACTCACCAGCGCCTTGTCCGAGTTGTCCCCCGGAACGAACGTATCTCCATCCTTCGCCGGCCACCACGTATAAGCAAAATACGCCTCGCTCAAGGTCTCGACGATCGCCGTGCTCCCGCCCGACTGATTGGCGACATCAATCGACCCGAATCCGCGCGAAACGGTCGTCCCCGTGTAGGCGATCGTCAGCGTAAACACCTCGTCCATGCCATAAGCGCGATCCAGCGTCGCCACGCGCGTGGTCGTCGTCGGGTTCGAAACGCTCACCGGCGTCGCCCCGTTGATCAACGCGCTGGTTATCGTAAAGTTATTTCGAAGTCGAAAGGTAAACTGCGTCAGCGCCGCCGACTTGCTCTTGATCGTGATCACGTTCG
Organism: Planctomycetota bacterium; assembly: GCA_015654675.1. Lineage (GTDB taxonomy): Bacteria > Planctomycetota > Phycisphaerae > UBA1845 > UTPLA1 > SpSt-539. The sequence goes on from JAATGM010000024.1 coordinate 14,145, forward strand.
TGCCGGCCAGCGTGCAGTTGCCCGACGCCGTGCTGATGTTCGTCACCTCAATATCGAGGTTGTACGACAGCACATCCGTCTCGCCCATCGCCTCGCGAGCAAACGGAACGTCCTCGCGCTCATCGAGCATCACCCGCGCCATCGTCCGCGCGTGCCCGCATCCAAACACCGGCTCGCAGATCGCCGCTTCCTGCGCCGCCGCAAAACCCGCGCAAACCAAAACCACCGTCGCGACCGCAATCTTCAGCGCGGCCTCGCGCTTCGCTCGAAAGCCCATTTCCAACTGCTCCGATCAGCCCCCAAGCCGATATCCAGAACAAACGCGGCGCGATACCTTCAACGCGCCGCATCGCAATGTGTCTGATCAAGTATAGCGATACCCCACCTCGCCAATAAAGCGCATAAAGCCCGATCGCAGCCGCTCTCCCGCATGGCTGTGCGTCCAGACACACCGGCTAACTTGCCGCGCCCCGTCCTTCCCGCAAGAATCCTCCCGCGTGCCCTTACGCCGCCCGCTTTTTCGGGCCGCGCCATTCCACCCGCGAGACGACGCCGCCCGATGTCCAAAATCCGCTCCCTTCCCCACGACCCCGACGAAGTCCGAATGTCCTTCGGCGATCACCTCGACGAACTCCGCCGCTGTCTTATCCGCGCCATCCTCGGGCTCGTCATCGCCTCCATCCTCTGTTTCTACTTCGGCGACCGCATCATCTCCGTGCTCACCGCCCCCTATTACGCCGCCATGAAAGACCGCGGATTCGATCCGCAGATGATCCAGCTCGACCCCACCGAGGCCTTCCTCCAATACTTCACCATCGCGCTCAAGTTTGGCTTCGTCGTCGCCGCACCCTGGATCCTCTACCAGATCTGGCGCTTCGTCGCCGTCGGCCTCTATCCCTCCGAGCGCCGCATGATCCGCGTCTTCGCGCCGGCCTCCATCGTCCTCTTCATCACCGGCGCGTCCTTCATGGTCCTCGTCGTCCTCACCGGCCTGCTCGGCTATCTCATCAGCGTCGCCGCCTGGTTCCCCGTCCCCGGCCCCGACAGCTCCCTCATGAAATTCCTCCAGCACACCCCGACGCCCGTCACCACCCAGCCCACCACGCTTCCAGCCGCTATCCCCGTCCTGAATGATGACCCGCGCACGCCGCGCCAGGGCGACGCCTGGTTCCGCCGCGCCGACAACTCCCTCAATGTCTTTGTCGACGGCGAGCGCTATACCCTCCCGCTCAAAGCCGCCAACCGCGAGCAATTCGTCCAGCCCTTCTTCAGCATCACCGACTATCTCGACTTCGTCACCGGCATGGCCCTCGCCTTCGGCCTCGGTTTTCAGCTCCCCATCGTCGTCATCTTCATCATCAACGCCGGCATCATCACCTCGGCCCAGTTCCGCGGCGCAAGGCGCTACATCATCCTCGGCATCGTCATAGCCGCCGCCTTCATCACCCCCTCGCCCGACATCCCCAGCATGCTTATGCTCGCTGTCCCCATGTTCGTCCTCTTCGAGTCCGGTCTCATCATCGGCCGCTCCCTAGAACGCCGAAAAGCCGCAGCCCCACAACCCGAGTAGGGTGCGTGCTATGCACGCACCGCCGCATCGCCACTTGGCGTGCCCTACAACGCCAGCAATTGCTTGTGCGAGAATCCCTTCTCGCACGCCTTATTGCGATCTCTCGCTGGTGCGAGAATCCCTTCTCGCACCCCCCATTGCGATGTCGCTACCCGACTTGGAATAATCCCGCCCGAGGCCACAATACCCCTCAGGCCCCACGAGGGCCGCGACGGAGACCGAAACCATGCTGTCCGAATTCATCTGGAACACGAGCAACCTCACCATCATCCTCATCTTCGGCCTGCCGATCGTCTCCGTCATCGGCTACTTCTGGTACTCAATCGAAAAGACCCGCTCCGACAACGCCCTCAAACAAAGCATGATCGACCGCGGCATGTCCCCCGAAGACATCCAGAAGGTCTTGGAAGCCCAAACCCCCGAAAAGAAATAAGCCGCGCCCGACGCGCACCAGCCCAATCCCGCAAGGCGACCGGTAAATTGGATATTATATATTACTAATTATCAATTATTAATTAGCCACGACACGCACTCATTCCACCGACCGAAGCCGCAGACCCGCAAAAGAAATCATCGCCGACTTCCAATCAATGCCAACCAAAGTTGAACCAGCACCGCGCCGCAGGCACCGCCGACGCAACATCGCGCTCGCCCTCTTCGTCGTCCTCGCCGCGTCAGCAATCACCGCATGGAACTTCAGCTGGTGGTCCCCTGCCGAATACACCCCCGCTGCAACCATCGCGCCCAAAGGCACCCCGCTCACACCCGCCGGCCACGACGCTCGCGTCTCCCTCCTCGACGACTCTCCGTACATCCTCCACATCGAGCCCACCCCGGACCAGCAAAGGCAAGGCGCCCTGCTCTTCTTCGGATCGCGCCACACCAAAGACCCCGATCACCCGCAACAAGCCGCCCTGCAACGCGCATGGACCGGCTTCCGCCCCACCGTCGCCCTCGTCGAAGGCCGCATGAGCTTCTTCGTCGGCACCGCCCGACAGGGAATCCAGGTCTTCGGCGAAGGCGCAGCCGTCTACTCACTGGCCAAGCAGGCAAACATCCCGCTCTTCACCCTCGAACCCCCGCTCGAAATCGAAATCGCCGCCCTCGACGAAATCGGCGACCGCAAACAAGTCGCCATCTTCCGCTTCCTCAGCGGCTTTATGAGCGCCAAGCGCGGCGGCCAGGTCAGCGACTTCAAAATCAACCGCCTGCTGAGCAAACGCGCTGCCCCGCTGACCGATGCCCTGCCCGACATCCCCGCCCTCGACAATTACTTCGCCGCCCAATTCCCCCAGTTCAAAGAATGGCGTGACCTGCCCGAGCAAGCCCTATGGCCCGGCCGCACCGACACCTGGCTCAACCAAATGGCAACGCAATCAAACCAGGCCCGCGACGCCCACTTCACCCGCACCATGCTGGATCTGGTAGCGCGCGGCGAGCGAGTCCTGGCCATCGCCGGCCGAAGCCACACCATCAACCTCGAACCCGTCCTATGGACTTCCATGCAACCGGCCACGCGCGGCCAATTCTCATCGCGACGGCCGTGGGAGGCACGCACGGACTAATTCGTGACTGACAACCCACCGCCAAATCCCTCCCGCTTGCCCGATCACCTGTTCTACTGCTCCCCTCTTTCGGCGGCGACTCACCAGTGCGACGGGCGCGTCGGAATGCGCCTGCGATTTCCCGCAGACTTCGGATACAATGAGCGTGTCTAATTTTTTGGCCGGCCGCAGCATCTATTTAGGGGAGATCATTTTCATGGCGCAAAATCACCGAATTAAAGTGGCCAGTCTGGTTATCTGCGCAGCAGCTATTGTGCCATCTCAACGGGCCGTCGCCGACGGCCGCATGGGTGGCGGACCAATTGCGACCACAACGCCCTGCGTCACCCCGGCCGAAAAGCTGCACATCCAGGACCTCATCCACGCCTATCAGGAGGCCCACGTCAGGGGCGCTTCGGTCCCGCCGCACAAATATCCTTTCTACCCGATGGGCGGCACCCTCTATCGCGACCTCTTCACCGCGAACTTCAATGACCTCGACCCCGGCCCCGGCGTCCTCGATTGGGACTGCACCGACTTCACCTACGACGGCCACGACGCCACCGACGTCGTGCTTCGCACCTTCGGCGAGCAACAGATCGGCGTGCCCATCTTCGCCGCCCTCGACGGCACCGTCCTCGTCACGCATGACGGCGAAGACGACATGCACACCAGTTGCGTGGGAGACGCGAACTTTGTCATCATCGATCACGGCGGCGGGCGCTTCTGCTATTACTGGCACATGCGACGCAACAGCGTAGCCGTGACCGATTTACAATTTGTCCACGCCGGCCAGCAGATCGGCATGGTCGGTTCGAGCGGATGCAGCAGCGCTCCGCATCTCCACTTCGCCACCTACGATAACTCCGGCACCTCATTGACCGAGCCCTATCACGGAGCATGTCAGCCCGCCGAAAGCCAGTGGATCACGCAGACCCCGATCAATCGCACCCTCTACCTGCGCGATTTCAACATCACCAATGCCCTCCTCGAGAACTACCCCGGCCTTCCGTTCGACATGCCGCGCACCGGAACTTTCCCGAGCGGTGTCCAGGGCGTCTCGTTCTGGGCGAGTATCATGAACATGCCCGCCAATACAACCTGGCGCGTTCGCTACCAGCGTCCCAATGCGTCGATTGCATTTGATTCGGGAACCGGCGATTTCGGAGGCAACCCGTTCTATCGCGAGGCATGGTCGTGGTGGCGATACAACATTGATCTGAATGCGTTGGGAACCTGGAACATCCTCTTCGACCTCAACGGCCAGACCATCATCACAGCGCCGTTCACCGTGGTCGCCACGGCCGGCCAGATTGTGAATCGCCCGCCCAATCCGATCACCGTCGCCTTTGACACGTCCCACCCACGCATCGAGGACGCGATTTTCTGCCGCGTGCAAACATCGCTCACGCTCGACGAGCCCGACTATGAGATTGTTCGATACCACTACGTCTGGACGGTCAATGGCTCGGAAGTTCGCAACGTAGCGACCGCCGGCCGCGCCGACGCCATCCCTCGTTTCGGTGTCTGCAGCGGCGATCTGGTGGCATGCACGGTGACACCATCCGACGGAGTCGCAAGCGGCCCGCCATCCAGCGCATCCATGGTCCTCGCGCCAATAGCCCCGCTTCCCGGCGACATGAACGCCGACGGCGTGCTCGACACGGCCGACGTCCCTCAATTCGTAACCGTCCTGCTGGGCCTGCCGACGGATTGCGAAAGCCGAATCACCGCCGACATGAACAACGACACAAAGGTCGACGGACGCGACATCAGGCTGTTTGTTGTGGGATTGCAATAAGCTCTGCAGGATGCAATAAACCGGTACACTTGTGCGAGAATCCATTCTCACCTAAACCGACAGCACAATCCCCGTCTATACAAGCAGTTGATCGGATAGAGTGTGCCGGCAAAGCCCGCTTGCCCACGCTTCCCCCTCAACGCTGCCGAAAAACAAGTATCGCACCTATCAAGGCAAACAGGCAAATGACCAGGGAAATCAAGAATCCGGAAAGGCGCATCGATAGCGCCGAACTCCCTTTCGATCCCCCGCTAACAAGTTTCCCATTCTCGAAGCGTTCCAAATACACACAAGGTGTCCAAGCCCAGTCTCCGTCTCCTTCGGCACTCGCAACAATCTCAACGGACACACGTCGCCTCAGAAGCCCCAATTCGTTTACCAGAACCGTAAGTCGAACGGGAGTGCCGTGCCAGGTTCGGTCTACGAACGACAATTCCCCGTTGGGACCGTTGGCGATTTCCCGAAGCTCTGCGTACGTCTTGGTTTTGTACGAGCATGCTTCATGCTCGACGCAATCGTCGGCTTCTTGAACTGTCATCATTGGCATTGCCCTGACCACGAACTCTTGTCGCGCCCAATAATGCCGGGGCCCTAAACTCACTCATACCACTCGCTCGGAACTGAACGAATAATCGCTGACGATTCCACCTGTGTAAGCTTCATCGAAAACACAAACGCCTCAAGCTCGGACATCCCGGACTCAGCGGCCGGCTTCGCCGCGTTGATCGGCTCGACACGCGAAATGACGCCCTTTTCGCTTCGAAACCGTAGAACATAACCACCACCATCGACCGGAATGGAATCTCCCGCGGGAAGTTTTGCCGCCGTCGCTTCCAGGCGCTCCAGCAGCCGCGATCGGTCCTGCGGATTCATCACGCCGCGAACGTACGACGACCCAACAGCATCCGCCGCGCTCGCCCTGACAAACGTGCCATCATCCCAAACGGCGAAAATCAGTCCTGGATCGATGCGTGGGCCTTTCTCCCCAGGATAATTCCCTTCCCGCAAAAGAAACGCCCACGGCCGCCTCACCGCCGCGCTTGCTGGTTTCTCAGCGCTTCGACACCCACAATGCCCAGCAAGACCAAAGATCAAAACAAGCGTCGCATAAGCAGCGCCGAATCGATGCGTCAACACAGACACGCTCCTCGCGACCAAACAAGCGACGCGACGCCCGCCACGCCTCGGCCGCGCCTCAAAGCATTCTAACCCCGTCCCGCTTGCCTACCCGACGAACCGCGAAACCATTCAACCCCAAACCGCCAAATTGAAAATGACGTATTATTTATTACCAATTACCAATCAGCCGGTCACCGACCGCGTTCCGCATCCACAAAGTTCGCCGCGATGAGTGAGCGATAAAGCCCCGCCGAATCCTTCGCCACCAGCGCCTTCGTCCCCGGCGCCACCGAATAAAGCCCCATCCGCGGCTCATATCCCGTCATCCACTCATAGTCGTCCATCAGCGTCCAATGGAAGTACCCGCGCACGTCGTAACCCGCCTGCCGCGCATGCCGCACCGCCAGCAGATGGCGAATCAGAAAAAGCTGCCGCTTGCGGTCGCCGTGGTCGTCCACCCCGTTCTCGGTAATGACCAGCGGCTTCCCATATCGCCGGCTCAAATCCACGATCTCGGCCTCCAACCCATCCGGGTCGATCAGCCAGCCCGAATCGCTGACCTCCTCGCCGCCGGAAGCCGCCCGCGCCCGACTCGCCTGCGCCAGCGGCGCCGCGATCGAAGCCACCTCGCGCTGGTAATAGTTGAACCCCAGATAATCAATCGTCCCGGCGATGGCGTCGAGGTGGCCGTGGTTGTATTCAAGCGCCTTGGAATAGGTCTGCCCAAACAGGTCGCCCGGATCGCGCTCCCAATGAATAATGTTCTGCACGCTCACGATCTTCGCGTCCGGATCGGCCGACCGAATGATGCCCGCCGCGGTTTTGAACGCCTCCGCCTCGGCCAGAATGATGCGATCAAAATACGCCGCGCTCATCAGCCGCCCGGGCGGAAACGCGCCGAAGCACACGCCCAGCGCATAGGCATTGGGCTCATTCTGTGGCGCATAGAGCTGGACATACGGCGCAAGCCGCGGAACCACTTTGCGAACATAGCCAGCCCACGCCTCGCCTGCGCCAGGGTTCAGCCACCCGTGCCGCTCCGGATTCTGAAAATCACACAGCCAGTCCGGCAGCGAGAAATGCCACAGGCACACAACCGGCGTAATGCCATTCTCGCGAAGCAGGCGTGCCATCTCAACGTAGTGCTCGATCGCCGCCTCGTCGAATTGCCCCGGCCGCGGCTCAACCCGCGCCCACTCAATGCTGAAACGGTAATGCGTAACGCCCAGCGACTTCAGCGCCGCCAGGTCGCGCGGAAAATGCGAATAGCTCGCAACCCGCCCATCGCGCCCCGCACACTTACCCGCCCGGCTGAGCAAATCCCAGTCAGTAGTAAAACCGGCCGCAGCAGGCGGCTCCTCGGTCTGGTAAGAAGCAACGGAAACACCCCACCAGAACGGCTCAACCAACGAATTGACGGATGTAGGCTGCGTCGCAACAGGAATGGAAAACTCGCGCCGCGGAGGCGCCGGCCCGCACCCAACCACCCCAATAATCCAGAGCAAGAAAGAAAAACGCCAAGCCGGTAACCATCTAGAGGCGAAACGATTCATACAAAGCAAATCTTAGGGACGCTATGCTCAAGATGGGTAACAACTTGAAGAATTGCAATGAAGCAAAATCAACCGGCCTCGACAGAATGAAAATTGGATATTATGTATTACTAATTACCAATTATTAATCAATTCAGTCGCGCCAAACGCAATTCACACCACCCCATGACAATCACAACCCACGCGCGACTAACCGAGCTTCACAAGCAACAAGCCCTTCTCTACCATCCAACTCGCGTTGCTCAACCCGCCCCAAAGGAATCTCGCGCGATGCCCCAACAATCTCCCCCAGCGTACAAAACGAACACCCGCGCGCCTTTGCCCGCGAAACAAAATCCTCAAACATCCCCGCCCGCGAGCATCCTTCCACCTCCGCATGAATCGTCAGCACGTTCAGCCCCGCCGGCCGCACCAGCGACAGGATATGCTCGTTGTAATTCGAATCATCAATCCCGTCCCGCCCCACCGCCTCATCCCACGTCGGCAAAGTCACCGGAACCTGCGGCTGCGAAAGCTCGCGCCCGCCCACCACCGGCCGAAACACCCCCGCCCCGCGACAGTCGCTGTTATACACAAACCCCAGCCGCTCCTTCTCCAGCAGCACGCGATCATTGCACCGCCACCCCGGCACCGCCGAGCAGGTCACCTCGCGCCCCACAATCTCGCGCAGTGCATCCAGCCCGCGAACAATCGCCCCGCGAACCTCCTCCGCGCTCCAGTCATCCACGTGCTTCTGCCACGCATGATGGTCCCACGCGTGAATCCCCACCTCATGCCCCGCGTCCGCCGCCGCCCGGATCACGTCGCGCAGCCCCGCCCCGATCAGCGGCCCCGGCCACAGCGTCCCGCGCAGGATAATGTCCCACCCATAAGTGCTCGCCGCCCGCGTCCGCAGCATCTTCCACGCAAACGCCGGCCGCGCCATCCGCCAGAGATGCCGCCCCATATTGTCCGGCCCGACCGTGAAAAAGAATGTCCCCCGAATCCCATGCCGCGCCATCGTGCGACAAAGCTCAGGCACGCCGTCCCGCGTCCCCCGGAACGTATCAACATCAATCCGCAGCCCGATCCTCACAAGCTGCCCCGACCGACGATCACGCCCGCCCCACCACCAGCGAAACCGTTAAACGATTGCTCAGTTCGGTACAAGTCCTGAGTTCCTTTTCTCTTGACTCGCTCGCCGAGGAAAATAGGATAGTTGAATCGAGCAGCACGCTCTCAGCCGCTCGGCCAGCGCTCCCTGAATCCCGCCTCAACCTGGATGTCGCACATGATCCCCATTCTCTCGGATTTCGCGCACACTGCCAGAGCATCGCGCGATCAGAACACCGCCGCCCGGTGCGACAAGCGGGGCGCTCCGGCTAACGACCAGCGCGCTTGGGAAAAATCCATCGTCACGATTGAACCCACGGTGGCGACTCACAGAGCTTGGTTTACGCTACCGCCACTGATTACCATCACGAGGGCCTTTAAATGAATAAAATATCCATCCTACTCGCTGTCATCCTCGCGTCGGCGTCTCCCTGCGCCGCCCAGTTCATCGTCGACCAGCAGCCGACGCGGTTCGGTGGACAAAACTCCGACACCGCATTCGTAATATTTCCCGGCCACGTTCAGGGATTCCTCGTCGCCGATGACTTCACACTTGCGGTTGCTGACGAATTACGCGCCGTCCGATGGTGGGGCTTCTATTCCAATGACATTCCTCCACCAGTCGAGCAGTTGCGACTTCGCGTTTTCTCCGCGCGGACGAGCGACGGATTGCCCGGTGAAGTGTTGTACGATGAGTCGTTCTCTGATGCGGATCGAACGCCGACGGGCCGGACGATCATCGTCTCTGGCTCGCCTCACGAATTTCGCTACAAGGTGAACCTAAGCCAGCCGCTACCACTGGACGCGGGTGTCCGCTATTGGATCGAGTTGGCCCAGATCGGCGACCCGGATTCCGCCTTTCACTGGGAAAATGCGTTCCCCGGTAGTGGCTTCGCCGCCGGAATAAACCCCGGCTTTACCGATTGGTTCTATTTGCAAAGCCCAAGCGGTGGCGTCGATCAGGCCTTCCAGCTCATAGCCCCCGAACCCGCCACCCTCGCCCTCATCGCACTCGCCGCCGCCCTGCGGCCTCGAAAAATGCGCTGACCGGGCCAGCGCCCTGTCCTCACGCGCCGCGCGGGCCCGCCGACTCACCCGCCCACGTCCGCGCCATCTCGCGCAGAAAAAAGTCCAGCGTCTTCTCCACCGACTGCTCCAGCGGAACCTTCGGCGTCCACCCCACTAGCTTCTGCGCCTTGCGAATGCTCGGCCGGCGATGCTGAACGTCCTGGTAGCCCTGCCCGTAATACGCCCCGCTCTCCAGCTCGCGATACCCCGCGAACGCCGGAAACCGCGACCGCAGCGGATGCTTGTCGAACTTGTCAACCAGCATTTCTGCCAGTTCGCGGATGCTCGCCTCATTGGTCGGATTGCCGATGTTCAAAATCTGCCCGTCGCAGACGCCGTCCTTGTTCTCAATAATGCGGAACAGACACTCGATCCCCTCGCCCACGTCGGTAAAGCACCGCTTCTGCGCCCCGCCGTCGATAAGCTGAATCGGTGACCCCTCGGTCAGATTCAAAATAAGCTGCGTAATCGCCCGCGAACTCCCGATCCGCGCCGCATCCAGACTATCCAGCCGCGGCCCGATCCAGTTGAACGGCCGGAACAGCGTGAACTTCAGCCCCTCCTTCACGCCATAGGCCCAGATCACACGATCGAGCAACTGCTTGCAGCAAGAGTAAATCCACCGCTGCTTGTTGATCGGCCCCAGAACGAGCTTCGACTTGTCCTCGTCAAAAGTCTCCTCGTCGCACATCCCGTAAACTTCGCTGGTCGACGGAAACACGATCCGCTTCTTCCGCCGCACGCAGTATCGCACGATCCGCAGGTTCTCTTCAAAATCCAGCTCGAACACCCGCAGCGGGTTCCGCGTGTACTCAATCGGCGTCGCGATCGCCACCAGCGGTACGACCACGTCCGCCTTGTTGATATGAAACTCGAGCCACTCGCGGTGGATCGAAATATCGCCCTCGCAGAAGTGAAACCGCGGCCGATCCAGCAGCCCCGCCAGATTGTTCGACCAAAGGTCCATCCCGAAGACTTCGAACTTATCGCTCTCCAGCAGCCGCTCCGACAGCGCGCTGCCGATGAACCCGTTCACACCGAGAATCAAAACGCTCTGCTTCCGCGTCCGCGCCGAATGCTTCGCCGCGTTCGGCCCAAACGTCAGCCCCTTCACCAGGTTCAGCTCGCGACCAAGCTGCGTCCCGCTCACAAACACGCCGTCCGCCGTCTGCCCCGAGCGAACCTCGATCTGCCCCTGCCCGCACGAAACCACCAGCGGATCGACCGAAGTCACCGTCCCCGGCCGCACCGACTCGCCCTTGCTCGCCTGCGTCGCCACATCCCAGAAAAAGATCTTCGTCATCCCCAGATGGCTGTACGCCCCCGGGTAAGGCCGCGACACAGCCCGCACCAGGTTGCGAATCTCCGTCGCGCTATTCCGCCAGTCGATGTCACCATCCTCCGGCCGCCGCCCGCCGAAGTAAGTCGCCTTCGACTCGTCTTGCACCGTCCGCGGCGCGTTGCCCGCGCGAATCTTCGGCAGCACCTCATCCAACATCGCGCCGGCCGCCTCGGTCGCCTTGTGCATCAGCGTCTTGGCCGTGTCCTCGTCCGCGATCTCAATCCGCTTCTGCGCGACAATGTCCCCCGCATCCGGCTTCACCGTCATGTAATGCAGCGAAACCCCGGTCTCCTTCTCGCCATGCAAAACCGCCCAGTTGATCGGTGCCCGCCCGCGATACTTCGGCAGTAGCGACCCATGCAGGTTCATCGCCCCGCTCGCCGGAATATCCAGAATCGCCTTCCCCACCATCTTGCGATAGTAAAACGAAAAGATGACGTCCGGCTTCATCTCCGCGATCCGCTTCACCCACAGCGGATGGTTGATGTCCTCCGGCGCATAAGTCGGAATCCCGCGCCCCGTCGCCGTCTCGGCCACCGAGCGAAACCAGCAATTCTCGTGCGGATCATCGCGATGCGTGAACACCGCCGCGATCTCGAACTTGTGCCGCAGCAGAGCCTCAATCCCCACGCACCCGATGTCGTGATACGCCAGTACGACCGCCTTCATCTCATCCTCCCGCCGCCGTCGTCGCCAGCGCCTCGCGCCGCCCGCCCGTCACGGCCGGCGCAGAAATCGGCGCTGCCGGCTCGGTCACTTCTCCGCCGCGCATCCGCCCGACCACCTTCGCCACGAAATACCGCGGCCGCGCCCGAACATCCACGTAAATGCGCCCGATGTACTCGCCCAGCAGCCCCATCCCGATGAACTGCGCACCGACAAAGATGAACAAGATGGCAAACAGCGTAAACGTCCCCTCAACCGCCCACTTCGGACCATAGTAGAGTCGAAGTGCGAACAACAACGCCGCAAACGCAAACCCCGCCATCGAAATCAACACGCCCACCACGCTCAACACCCGCAGCGGAAACGTGGTCGTGCAGGTCGTCAGATCAAACAGCAGATTCACCAGCCGCCACGGACTGTACTTCGAAGTCCCGGCCGATCGCTCCGCGTGCTGAACCTCCACTTCGCCCGTCGTCCGCGCAAACGTGTTCGCCAAGACAGGGATAAACGTGCTCCGCTCGTTGCACTGCAACATCGCGAAAACGATCTCGCGCTTATAAGCCCGCAACATGCAGCCATAGTCGCGCATCGTGACGCCGGTCACCTGCCGCACCATCTTGTTGATCAGCAACGAAGGCATCGTGCGCAGCAAGGAGTCGCGCCGGTTCACCCGCACGCTCCCCACCACGTCGCACCCCGCGTCGATCTTCTCGAGCAGCCGCGGAATTTCCTCGGGCGGATTCTGCAAATCCGCGTCCAGCGTCACGATGATGTCCCCGGTCGCCTCCGCGAAACCAGCCATGATCGCCGAATGCTGCCCATAGTTCCGATTCAGCAGGACGCCGACCACCCGCCCGCGATGCTTCGCCGCCGCCGCGACGATCTTCTGCTCCGACGAGTCCCGGCTCCCGTCGTCCACCAGCACAATCTCGTAAGGCCGCCCCAGCCGCTCGCACGTCGCCACGCAACGCGCAACCAGCTCCTCCAGGTTCGCCTCTTCGTTGTATACAGGGATAACCAGTGAAACCCGCGAGTCCATGCTCATCCCACCGGCCGCCTCACGACGGCGCCCGCCGATCCCCATGCCCCGACGCCGGAACGCCCGGCTCGAGGATGTAAACCGCCAGTTTTCCGCTCCGGTTCAACTCCCACGGGTACGACGTCTCGATCAGGTCCGGCTGCTTCACAATCGCATCCGCCAACCCGGCGTCACGCAGGTAACTAGGATAATCGTTGTAAGTCAACAGCACACGCGTCCGGCCCACGTCCGAGAAGAACTCCCGGAGCATCGCCTCCGACCACAATCGCGGCATCGGCCGCTGCCGATCCATGTAAAATAAAGCCCCCGCCGCCGCCTTCCAATCCCGATAGATCGCCAGTGAATACGACCCCTCCGGCATGGCCGCCAGCCGGTCGCGCAGCGCCAGCGCAAACGGCTTCTCCGGGCTGAACCGATCCACCATCGGATACTGCAAACAGAAGAACCCACCCAGCACGATCGCCGCCGACAACGCCGCCCCCGCCATCCCGCCCATCACCGTCCGCGACCACCGCGTCAGCACAAAAGGCAACAGCGCCACCAGCCCGATCACCGGCGTCAGCCAGACCAGCTCCGACGGCGCCTCAAACTTGGTCATCCTCCGCACGATCGGCCATGCCAGCGGGCTGATCACCAGCAGCGCCGCCACGATGATAATCAATAGATTCTGCAGCCGAACCGTCAGCCGCCGCGCCTTCTCATCCGCCGGCGCAAACAGGAACGCCGCCGACATGCACGCGCACAACGGCACGATCGGCAGGATGTAATAATCCCGCCGCGACCCCGACAAAGTAAAAAACAGAAAGATGATCGCAAACGCCGTCATCGCCCAGCGCATGCCGCCATCGAGCGACCGCCAGCGCCGAACCGCATCAGCCATCGCCACGATCAGCAGCGGACTCCACGGCAGGAACAAAAACGGCACCGCCCAGAAATAGGTATGCCACCCACCCTTGTGATCAAACGCATCCGAGTACCGCGTAAAGTTTTCGCGATACACCATCATCAGCCCGCTCTGTTCATACGTTGCTGGCCGCTTCCAGTCTGCCAGCGCCAACGGCGCGGCAAACGCCGCCAGCCCGATCACGAGCGCCGCCGCATGCGACAACTTCAAATGCGACCGCCACCGCCCGCCGCGAATAATGTCCGCGAATACCGCCAGCGCCGGCACAACAAACGAAGCCAGCCCCTTCGTCTGCGCCCCCACCGCGCAAATCAGATAGAAAACCAGATACGTCCCGAACGAGCGCCTATCGCGCCGCGCCCAATACCACGCAATCGCCGCCGTCGTCGCCGCCAACTGCTCAACGTCCGCCATCCCCTGCCGCGAAAAAAATAAGAACCCATAGCACGTCAGCAACAACCACCCCGCCGCCTGCCCCACCTGCTCCGACCACAACCGCCGCCCCAGCGAAATCGTCGCGCCCAGCGCGATCAACCCGCACACCGCCCCCGGTACGCGAACCACAAACTCATCCAGCCGCCCCAGCACCCGCGCCGCACCGACGATCAGCCAATACCCCAGCAGCGGCTTATCAAAATACGGCCCGCCATTAATCGTCGGATGCAGGTAATCCCCGCTCCGCATCATCTCCCGGCTGACCTCTCCCCACCGCGCCTCCGACTTCCAAAGCCCGCGCGCCCCCAACCCGCCAAACAGCAGCCCCACCGCGCAAGCCCAGAATACGATCGACCCCACTCGCCCCCCGCCCACCGCGCGAACCGCCGGCCGCGCCCCCGTGTCCATCGCCGACTGCTCGACCGTCAGTTCCGTCATCACGCCGCGCCCGTTAACACCTCTTTGATCGCCGCCACCACCTCATCCACATCGCCCTCCTTCATATCCGGGAACAGCGGCAGCGAGCAAATCCTATCCGAGTTCCACTCCGTGTTCGGCAGCGACCCGCGCCGAAAACCCATGACATCCGCGTAATACTTTTGCAAATGCGCGGCCACAAAGTGAATCCCCGACCCGATGTTCCGCTTCTTCAATTCCTCCATGAACTTCGCCCGGTCAATGCCGCGCTTCTCCGCGCACACCCGCACGATGAACAGATGCCACGCATGCTTGAACGGATACTTCGGCTCTCCGAGCGGCATCACCTCATCTACGCCCGCCAGCTTCTCGCGATAGCGCATCGCCAATGCCCGCCGCCGCTCGTTCATCGCGTCCACCCGCGCCAGCTGCCTTACCCCCAGCACCGCCAGCATGTCCGGCAGGTTGTACTTGAACCCCGGCTGCATCACCTGCGCCTGAGGCGACCGCCCCTGCATCTTCCGGTCAAACGCATCCACCCCCAGCCCGTGGAACTTCAGCCGCTTCACCTCATCCAGAAACGCCGCGTCGTCCGACACCACCATGCCGCCCTCCCCGGTGGTGATGTTCTTGATCGGATGAAACGAAAAAACGCTCGTCCCGCGCCGCCCGACGCGCTCCCCGCGATACTCCGTCCCGATCGAGTGCGCCGCGTCCTCGATCACCGCCACCCCCTTCGCCGCCGCCAGCTTCCGGATCGGCTCCATGTCCGCCGCCGCCCCCGCATAGTGCACCGGAATGATCGCCTTCGTCCGCGAAGTCACCGCCGCCTCGATCCGCTCCGGCGTCGCGATCAAGGTATCCTTGTCTACATCCACAAACACCGGCCGCGCCCCCGCCAGCACGATCAGGTTCACCGTCGACACCCACGTCAGCGACGGCGTAATCACCTCGTCCCCCGGCCCGATCTTCAGCGCCGCCAGCGCAACGTGCATCCCGCCCGTCGCCGACATCACGGCCACCGCCCCGCCCTCATTGCCGACGTACTTCAGCAGGTTCGTTTCAAACTCCGCCGCCTTCGGCCCCGTCGTGATCCAGCCCGACCGCATCACCTCGCCGACCGCCGCCACGTCCTCATCCGTGATCGAAGGCCGCGAAAACGGCAGAAAATCCTTACGCACGATTCATTACTCCCGGGGTGTCACGGCCGTATCCGCCGTGCCTTGCCGCTTCTCAAACACAATCCACTCGTCCCCGCCGATCCGGCCGCGCACCCGCTCCTCCATCTGCCCGCGTACCTCGCCCGGAATCATCCGATACATCTCCTCGCGCGCCACAAAGTATGCACCACCCTCCGCCAACAGTCGATCCGTCGCATGAATGAAAAGCGGCGTCTCCGGCCGCTCCAGGTTCACCACAAACTTCATCTCCGCCTGATCCGGAAACACGCCATAAAATGCCAGCCGCCCCGGCCGCGCGCGCCGCAGCGCCTCGATCTTCGCCACCAGCGGCCCGGCCCGCTCGCGAGAAAACACCGCCGGCCCCGCCACACCCGCCATCACCAAGACAAACGCGACCGCTGCCGTCGCAAGCGAGAGCAAGTCTCGATCCCCCGTCCGTCGCCGCAGCCACTCACCGACAAATCCCACCACAGCCAGCCCAACCGCCGTCACCAGAAACGGCCCCTCCAGAGCCGGCGTCATCCGCCCGCGAATCAAATACACTACGACGGCCCCAACCGCCGCCGCCCACGGCACAACCCGACACAAGCGCACCACCACGTCGCGCGATCGGCGCAAAACCTCCCCCGCATTCACCGCCACGATCGCGTACGCCGCGATCAGCGCCGCCGCCGGCGCGATCGGCAGCACATACCGCACCGCCTTCTTGCTCGGAATCGACATCCCCGCCAAAACCACCACCACCCACGCCGCCAGGCAAGCCAGCAGCAACCCATCCGCCCCTTCGCGCCGCACCGCCCGCCGCCAGCAAGCAACAACAACCACTACCGCGATCGGATAACTCAGCGCATAAGTCCCCAAACACCCAAACCAATATTCCAGCGCACTGCTCGACCGCGACCGCGCGATCCCCTCACCCACCCGCCCCGCCGCCTGAAGCTCGATCACGTCGCGAACGAATTCCTTCCCGCCTTGCTGCTGTGCAGCCCACAACAACCCCGCCACGCACAACCCGCCCACGGCGGCCATGACACACGAAGCAATCCCCAGCATCCGCCACTCGCCGCGCACCAGGTAGTAAGTCCCCACCACCGCCGCCGGCACCACCAACCCAATCGGCCCGCGACAAGCAAACCCAAACACCAGCAGCACCACCACCCACCACAACCGGCCGCGTCGCTTCAACACGTTCGCCGAATAGCAAACATAAAAGCACCCGACAGCCGCCAGCGCCGTAAACTGATCCGGCGAAATCGACCGAGCCGAAAACAAAAACCCATAAGTAAGAAAAAGCATGAGCGCAGCCGCAATCCCCCACCGTCGCGACCGCAAAGCCCCGATCCAATAGGTAACCACCAGAATCAGCGATGAAGCAATCGACGTAGGCAACACCGCCGCCAAAGGCGAAACCCGCCCCACCCCGCGCGCAATCAACCAGATGAAAAAAGTAGGCAACCCCGGATAATCCCCATAAGGCCGCCCATACAAAGTAGGAAACCAGCTCGGCCCGTCGCGCAACATATTCTGCGCAAACACCGCAAACCGAGTCTGAAACGCAATAAACTCCGGCGAAAGCCCCGCACAGAATGCGACCATCCCGATCGCAAAGATCACCAGCGAATCCAGAACCCCACCGCCACGCCGTTGAGCGTCGTCCCCCGCCATCCACTCGGAACCACCGGCCACCGACAACGCGCGCCACCCTCAAACCAGCCGAATCCTACACGATCAACCAACCAGCGCGCCGTTTACCATTGAATCGCCCCGACAACTCGTCTAGCATATTGTCGCGCCTCACTCTCCCGCCCAACGCCTCGCAGGAGTACCACCATTGATCTCGCGCGCCACTACAACAATGGTCACCATCGCCATATTTCTCGCCGCCGCCGGCCTAGTCAATGGACAACCTTGCCAGCCCACCTGGGGCCTCGAAATCCTTCCGCCAACCGGCGGTCTCGCCGGTGGGATCGGTGCCGAACGCGTCTACGCTCAGGCGGCCTACAACGATGGCTCTGGGCCGGCCCTCTATGTCGGCGGCGCTTTCGGCACCGCCGGACCCGCCCATATCCCTTTCCTGGCTCGCTGGAACGGTTCGGAGTTCTCAGCCGTTGGCTCCGGCGTGTCGAGTATCGTCACTTCCCTGTGCACCTTCGACGACGGCTCAGGACCAGCTCTATACGCGGGCGGAAACTTCTTCACTGCGGGTGGTATCCCCGCCCGCTGCATCGCCCGCTGGAACGGTGCCGCCTGGTCCGCGCTCGGAAGCGGGATTGGCAATACCAACGCTGACGTCGTCTGGGCACTCGAACCATTCGACGACGGCACCGGCCCCGCCCTCTACGCCGCTGGTTCGTTCGCTGTCGCGGGCGGCCGGCCCGCTCGCAACATTGCCCGATGGAATGGGAAGCTTTGGTCTGCAGTCGACAATGGAACTGACGATGTCATCTATAGACTCAAGTCCTTTGCCGACACGAACGGCGCATTCCTCTATGCCGCTGGCCGATTTTTCTCTGCCGGCGTCATCGACGCCCGCGCGCTGGCCCGCTGGAACGGTAAGGCCTGGTCCGCTGTCGGCTCCGGCCTCACCTTCCCTACTGAAGACGGCTGCACAGGAATGGGGATCTTCGACGATGGTGTAGGCGCATCGCTCTACGTGAGTGGCGCGTTCATAGCCGCCGGCGGCGTCCCCACGCAACACATCGCCCGGTGGAATGGCTCCACCTGGTCCGCAGTCGGCGGCGGTCTTGACGGTGTCGCGTGGGATTTGACGGGCTTCGACGACGGCTCCGGCACGGCCCTCTATGCCGGCGGCTTCTTTAGCGGCGCGGGCGGCTCCGCCGCCTCGAACATTGCCAGATGGGACGGCCACGCCTGGCGCCCCATCGGCACTGGGGTCGAACTCGATCCCAGCGACCCAGATATATATCAGACAGTCGTGTTTTCGCTGCAGCCTCTTAACGACGGCGACGGGCTCGGCCTTTTCCTTGGCGGGCATTTCATCACCATCGACGCTTACCCATTTCATAACATCGCCAAGCTTCTTTACCCCGCTCCCGATTCACCCACGATCGTCAATGCAACGGGCGGCGTCCTCACTTTCTGCGCCCCATCCCCAGTTGTCCTCTCAGTCACCGCGGTCGGCACTCCCCCGATCACCTATCAATGGCGAAAAAACTCCGGAAACCTCACAGACGGCCCGGGTATCTCCGGCGCAACCACGCCGCAACTCACGCTGACAAACCTCGCGCCGAACGCAGAAGGCACCTACGATTGCGTCGTCGCCGATGCCCTCTGTCAGGTCACTTCGCGCCCCGCCTACGTCTCAGTCACAACCTCAACGCCAGTGATCACTCAACAGCCGGCCAGCCAGGTCGTGCACGCGGGTGCTCAGGTGGCACTCATCATTGCGGGAGGTTTTGGTCCGCAGAATACATATCAGTGGCGAAAAAATGGCGCGCCGGTCCCGCCGTCCGTCCGAGTCTGGGGCACCGACTCGACCTACCTGTCAATTTCCGATGCAAGAGTCTCCGACGCCGGCCTCTACGACTGCGTCATCACCAACGCCTGCGGCAGCACCACCAGCAACCCCGCCCGCCTCACCGTACTGGGAACCGTCTCACCACCCGGAAAGCCCGCCGGCCCCCTCCCCGCCAACCCCGGCTGAGCGACTCTCGACTCCCGGATTCCAAGATCGCAATCCACCCTTAACACAACCGACCCGACACTGAATTGATCCAATCGGCGGCAGCTTTTTCCTATTCCAGACCAAAGAGCAATCTCCTTATAATCACGATTACCAGGAGGGAACTAATCCGCGACCGCACGCCATGCACCGGGCGACAACGCGGACCCCAGCCGCTCAAGCAAAGAAAAACCGCTGAAAAGGAGAAGCCATGAACCGCACCACGCTCACGGTCCTAGTTGTCCTCCTCGCCACCGCCCTTCCCGCACTCGGCGGTAGCCCATGCACCGCCCCCGTCATTACCCAGCAGCCCGCCTCGACCAGCGCCTGCGTCGGCGGCACCGCCGTCCTCACCGTCAGCGTCACCGGCCCCGGACCCTTTACCTACCAGTGGTACAAACACACGATCGACTTCCTCAGTCTTCCCGTCATCACGCCCCTGACCGACGACGCCCACCGCACCGGCACACAAACGCCGACGCTCACCATTAACCCCGCTGGCCCCGCCGACGCCGGCGGCTATACGGTCCATGTCTCGCCAGTTTGCAACAGTAGTCTCGTTACCGGAACTCAAACCCGCGTGCTCAGTGTCGGCCAAGCGTCGATCAACTGCCCCTCGTCGCCATTCTCCACCTGTTTCTCAGGCCTCGGTTTCCTCCATAACAACACCTCCGGGTTCCCGGTCCCCGCGCCGGCCAGCCGCGCATTCGGAATCTCCGCCGACGGCGCGACCGTCGTCGGCAATGCCAGCGTCGACTTTGAAACCTCCGATGGCTCGCCCCAGGC
The DNA here is from genome assembly GCA_015654675.1 of Planctomycetota bacterium. GTDB lineage: Bacteria > Planctomycetota > Phycisphaerae > UBA1845 > UTPLA1 > SpSt-539. Next base: position 34,344 of record JAATGM010000024.1, read on the forward strand.
CTTCCGCTGGACTCGCGGCGATTGCGCCATCGAGTGCCTCAACCCGCTCTCTCAGACCAGCATCTGGCGCGCCGGCGCTCGGTGCGCCTCGGCCGACGGTTCGATCCTCGGCGGCCAGAGTGAAGACTTCCCCACCGAGCCGTCGGGAGTGCGCTGGACCGGAACGACAAGTGTCCACGACATCGGACTCCCCTTGCCCTTCGGCGAAACACAGAGCTCTACGACCGCCGTCTCCGCCGATGGCGCCGTGATGGCCGGGTACTCCGCCACCTCTCAAGAGCAACGCGCTTGGCGTTGGATCGCCGCCACCGGTCCCGTCGCACTCGATCCAACCCCCGGAATCACCCAGCGCAGTGCAGCCACCGGTATCTCCGCCGACGGCTCCATCATTGTCGGCGTCAAATCCAATCAAGCCATGCGCTGGACCAGCGCCACCGGCATGGTCGGCATCGGCTTCCTCGCCGGCGGCTCCATCAATAGTCAGGCCAACGCGATTTCCGGCGACGGCTCAGTCATCGTCGGCTTCAGCTCGAGCTCCCTCGCCCCCAACGGCGAAGCATTCCGTTGGAAGGCAAACACCATGACCGGCCTCGGCCTGCTATCTGGCTTCACCACCAGCTCCGCCAACGCCGTCTCCGCCAACGGCAACATCATCGTTGGCGATTGCGGTGGCGGAGTTGCCTTCATCTGGGACTCCAAGTCTGGTATGCGCAACCTTCAAACCGTCTTGACCAACAACTTTGGCCTGAACCTCACCGGATGGACCCTCAAATCCGCCACCGGCATCTCCGCCGACGGAAAAACCATCGTCGGCTACGGCACCAACCCCAACGGCAGAACCGAGGCCTGGATCGCCAGTTTGGGCGCCATCAGCAAGGCCCCCTAGACGCGACCGTAAACTCGAAGCACTTCATAGCAGGCACGGCGGTGGATCACGAGATCAATCGCACGATCGGAGCCCCGCGCTCCCATAACCAAAGCCGCTCGATCTGCCCCGCCAACTTTCCGTTCCAGATTCCGCCCCGCACGTGCCTACAATAAGGATAATGGCTGACCGACCCGCCTACTGGATTCGCCAAGCCCTCAAAAACCTCGACTACGCCGCCGATTCCGCCAACACCGGCCAGCACGACTCCGCCTGCTTCGCCGCCCAGCAGGCCGCCGAACTCGCCGTCAAAGCCGTTCACGAGCGCCTCGGCCACCCTCACGGACGCCCCACCGACCCTCACGACGTCTGGGATCTGCTCCGAGAGTTACCCCCGCGTATCGCCGTGCCGCATCCCATCTACGACGCCGCCCGAACCGTCGACCACCTACACCTCGCCGTCCGCTGCCACAAGCCGGACGCCCCCGAATGGGAAGCCGACCTCAGCGACGAAGACAGCGAAAACGCCATCCGCTGCGCCGAGTCCATCATAGACTTCTGCAAAACCGCCTCCGGCGTCCGCTAGAAAATGACGGCGTGCCCCGAAGGACAAACTCTGCTATATAAATGGATATATTGGATATTATGTATTACCAATTATCAATGATCGACCGCCACCCGCGTAACGAATCGGCGATCGCAGTCCCCAACTCGGAAGCCGCCCGCCCCCTCCAATCATCTCCCCCGCCGCCGCATTCGCAGCCCCACTCCAACAACGCCCATCAGAAAAATCGTCCCCGGCTCAGGAATGTGAAGCAGGAATCCCTCGGTCCGTCCACTCGTCCCGGCTACATTTCCATATCCAACGATGTACTGTCCGTCCGGCGTCATGTCGGCCGGGAAAATCTGCTCCCAGTGCGACAAATCCAGCCCGTATTCGCCGGTCAGAACATCCGTCAGCGTTCTCATCCCATGCACCGGATCCCAGATCGATCCTTCGTAGTGGTCACGAAATCCGGTTCCCAGAACCAGCATTCCATCGGCCGACACGCATGCCGCCGTCCCGTCCAGTTCGCCGCCGGGCAAGTCGCCCAGGTTGTCCACCCCACCGGACCGATTTGCTCGCGTCGCGACGCCCGCAAAGTTGGATTCAGACCGTCCCACTAGAAAGTCTCCGCCGGATGAAATGTGAGCGGCGATCACCCGGGTCAGGTTCCCGCTGATGTTGCCGCCATCAACTATGCCCGTATCTCCTCGCCAGAAGAAATAATCTCTCGCAGACCCCGCGAGACTCGCATAGCCCCCGATCGTCAACCCGTCATCCGAAATCCCGGTCCCCCGCGAAAATCCATTCGCCGACAGGAACCCAAGCCCCACCATTCCCGTCCCCGAGGTCCACTTGAACGCTTGATCGCGCGACGTTCCCGACGTGCCCGAGATCACCGACCCATCAGCCGAGATCCCCGTCGCAGAGCCGCTGATCGCCGGGAATCCCGGAATCTCTCCCAATCCCACCATCCCCGCCCCCTCCGTCCACCGGAATGGCCGGTTGCTGGAGTTGCCCACGCTCTGCCCTACGACGACACCCGTGTTCGAAACGTCCGCTCCGGTACTCGATACATCGCCGGCAATCACTCCCAGATTCAGCAACCCGCCTGATCGAGTCCAGCGAAAGGCCTGAGCCAGTCCGTTGCCGCCCGTCCCGCTCACGTATTGTCCATTCGGAGAGATACCATTCGCCCGCGTATCGAGCTGCCCGAGCCCCATGATAAACGGCGCCTCAGCCGAGGCCGACCCAGCGACCACGAACATCGCACCGATAGCAATAAGCAATCTTGGCTTCGACATGTGACCGTTCCCTCCGGATTTAGGACATGCTCCGAGAAGAGTGACCTTCCCGACTGTCGTCATCGTACTAAACCACCAGATGCAAGACAATGGAATCCGCCAATTCACGTCTGCCACGTGTTCCAATTATCAATGAACGATCCGGCAATCGCGTGACGCAGTGCCAACCCCTGGCGCGAAGTCCAAAACTGATCGATCCGACCCAATTCCGGACCGCCCCGTCTCCCCCTTTCACCCTCGTTTCCCGCATCCACTAAAGCCCTGTTGCGCTAATTTTTCCCAACTCCGCCAGCCAGCCGATTCATACTTGCAACGCAACAATTCCCGGGTTTAGACTAATCCCAACTGGAACACTTCATCTCAACACTAAAGGAGGACCGCACATGCTCCGTAACCTCCGGCTCGGCACTGCCTTCACTTCGGTCGCCTTAGTCGTCCACGCGTCGACTACGCTCGCCAACGATCAAGTGTCCTGCACCGCCGCCTGGCGCCCCGGCGACGGCATCCCCGGTGTGGACGGTTTCCCCGTGCTCGCCGCGACATCCTGGGACCCCGACGGCCCGGGTCCGCTTCCTCCGCAGCTGGTGGTCGGAGGAGAATTCGGCGTCGCCGGCGGCTCAAACGCCCTCAACGTCGCCACCTTTGACGGCTCCGCTTGGAAGCCCTTGGGCGACGGCTTCGACCAAACAGTCCAGGCCCTCACAGTTTGGAATGGCATGCTCGTCGCGGGCGGAAGATTCGGGTTGTCCGGCAGCACGCCGCTCAACCGGATCGCAATGTGGAACGGCTCGTCCTGGGTGCCTCTCGGCAGCGGAATCGAACAAGGCGTGGTGAACGCCCTCGCCGTCTACAATGGCGAGCTGATCGCCTCTGGAAATTTCGCCATCGCGGGCGGCGCCCCCATGAGGAACATCGCCCGCTGGAACGGCGCAACATGGCAGCCACTCGGTAGCGGAGCCGGAACGTCTTCAAACAGTGTATTTGCACTCACCATTTACGACAGCAACCTCGTGGCCGGCGGAGATTTCCTGACCGCCGGCGGCGTCAGCGTAACTCGTGTCGCCAAGTGGGACGGCGCAAACTGGGCTCGCGTGAGCGGCGCGGACTCGACCGTCCGCGCCATGTGCACTCACAATACGAACCTGATGATCGTTGGTGACCTCGGCGCAATACAGTTTAACGGCACAAACAATCAGTATCTGGGCGTCCTCACGAATGTCAAAGGCGTCGCTTCCTACGCCGGCTCGATCTTTATTGGTGGATTCTTCTTCATCCCCGATGGAAACACCCTGACCTTTGACATGGCCCGCTGGGACGGATCCGCTTGGCGCCCGCTTGGCATCGGCATGCGCGGCCTGTCGAACGCCGCGACCGTCTACTGCCTCACCACCCACGACGGAAAGCTCATCGCAGGCGGCAACTTCGCGGTCGCCGGCGGCAAATCCGCCAGAAATGTCGCTCAGTGGGACTTATCAAGCTGGTCCTCGATCGGCCGCGGCACCGATGCTCGCGTCATCACATTCGGCCGCTACAACGGCAAGCTCGTCGCCGGCGGTGAGTTCAACATGATCGGTGGAACCGATGCCCGCAAAATCGCTTGGTGGGATGGCGCTGCATGGCAAACCTTCGGTACAGGATTCGATCGCCTGAATGACCAGCCGCAGTACGTCTACATTCAGGCCCTCGCCGAATTTAACGGAAAGCTGATCGCCGCGGGCAGCTTTGGCACTGCCGGAGGCGTCCCCGCCAAGAACATAGCGCAATGGAACGGCGCTTCCTGGCAACCGCTCGGCCCGGGCATGGACGACGGTTTCGTGACTTCCTTGTCCGTATACCAGGGAAAGCTCATTGCCGGCGGAGGATTCAAGAACATCGGCGGTGTCTTGGTCGGACAGGTCGCTCAATGGGACGGAGCGTCGTGGCAACCCATGTCGGCCGGCCTGCCCGAAAGCTGTCAGCTCAACATGCTTGCCGTGGAAGGTGCCGGACCGGTTGGCGCTGGCTATTTCAATAATACCGATCCCCTCCGCGGGTGGGATGGGTCCCAATGGAATATGAGCGGTCTTGACGCGCGCGGCTGCTCCTCGGCGTCCCGCCCGATCGCGTATGCGGCTGTCATTCATAACGGCCATCTTGAAGTGGGTGGGGAATTTTGCACGCCAACCGGAGTCCCGCGGGGTCTATTGTTCGGCGGCGGTCTAAACGGAACCGTCCGTGCGCTCGGCAGTTATCAGGGCGATCTCATCGCCGGCGGAGCTTTCAATCTTGCCGGTGGAGTCCCCGCCAACGGAATCGCTCGTCGCCAAGACAGCGCGGGTGGCGGCTGGTCCGCCCTGGGTGCGGGAATGACGAACGTGTTGGCGATCGATTCCTTCAACGGCGATCTCTTCGTTGGCGGCGATTTCCGCCACGCCTCCGACTCCAACTCCGCCTTTCTCGCTCGCTGGCGCCTCACGCCCGAACCCCCGTCGATCGCCCAGCAACCCGCGCCGCGAAAAATCTCTGTCGGCGGCAGCGCATCCTTCCACGTCACCACCTTCGGCGGCCAGCCACAAACCTACCAGTGGCGGAAAAACGGCGCGACGCTCACAGACGACGCCCACATCACCGGCGCACTGACCGATACCCTCAACATCTCTACAGTTAGTCTCGTCGACAACGGCCTCTACGACTGCGTCATCACCAACGCCTGCGGCGCAGCCACCTCTAACCAGGCCCGACTCACCGTCATAGGCCAGGCCCCAACTTTCAACCCAATCCAGCCCATTGGACCAGGAAACCCGGGGTGACAAATCCAAACCCGCGGATCTCTCCATCACGCAGACTGCGTATATTGGATATTATGTATTATAAATTACCAATTAGTAATTGAATATTGAGTGACTCGCACTCACTCCGCCCCGCCCCCATTCCGCCACCGCTCCGCCTTCTCGCCCGCCCCGGCCTCCGGGTCGGCCTTGTCCCACGCCTCATACAACCCGACAAACGCCGCCCGCGTCTGCTCCAGATGCGCCGGCGGAAGCCCGCGTGTCTGCTTCAACATGTCATAAGCCGACTGAATCTCCCCCTCCGCCTCCGGAAAACGCCCCAGCCGGATCAGGCAGTTCCCGATGTTCCGATGAATCAGCCCGATCTGAAAATGCCCCGCCGGAAGCGACTTCTCCGCGATCCCCAGCGCCTCGCGATACAGCGGCTCCGCCTCCTCCGCCCGCCCGGTGTCGCGCAGCAGCGACGCCAGGTTGTTCAAACTCTGCGCCACGCTCTCGTGCGTCGCCGGCAACAGCTTCTTTCTCATCGCAAGCGAAGCCCGCAGCAGTGTCTCCGCCTCGCCTTGTTCCTTGCGCGCCCGCAGCGCCAGCGCCTTGTTGTTCATCACCGTCGCGATCGACGCGTGCTCCTCCCCATACGCCGCTCGCAACGACGCCAGCGCCTCGTCGGCCGTAACGATCGCACCCGCGAAATCGCCGCGCTGCCGCTGCAGCTCCCCCAGGTTGCTCAAAACCCGCCCGCGCTGCCCCGCCAATACCGGCTTCTTCGGCCGCACGCTCAACGCCAGCCGATACATCCGCTCCGCCCCGTCCAGGTCGCCCGTCGCTCGCAGCAGCTCGGCGTAGTTATTGCACAGCGTCGAGTAGATCTCCTCCTGGACATACCTCCCGTCTTTCTGCATCGCGTCCAGCGCCTCGCGAAACAGCGCCGCCGACCCCGGAAAATTCCCCTTCATGTGCAGAATCGTCGCGAGATTCCCCATTGACCCGTACAACTGCGGATCGACCGGCGACGGGCTCGCCTTCCCAAGCTCCAGCGCCCGCCGCATGTTCTTCTCCGCGTCGTCGTATCGCCCGAACGACATCGCCAGTTGGCCAAGTTGCAGCCGCACCGCCGCCTCGGCCGCCGGCTTCTTTTCCAGCGCTCCGTCGTCTATTCGCTTCTGCGCCCGCAAAACGACGTCGCTGATCCGCGCGTCCCGCTCCTCGGGCCGGCGGTTCGGATCGTCTCCGCCCAGTAGGTCCGCCGTGACAAACATCGTCACCGCCTCTGCCAGATCCCGCTGCCGCTCGGCCTCCCCCTGACCCGCTACTGCCAGTCTTCGCTGCGCCCGCGCCTCAATCAGGCCCACCGTCGTCCCCACCACCGCGGCAATCAGCAGCACCACAATCGCCGCGCCGGCCGCAACCAGCGCACGGTTCCGTCGCACCATCTTCTTCAGGCGATACACCCGGCTGGGCGGAGCCGCCTCCACCGGCTCGTCGCGTAAAAACCGCTCCACGTCCTCCGCCAGCGCAATCGCCGACGCATACCGCCGCGTGCGATCCTTCTCCAGACACTTCATCACGATTGCGTCTAGGTCACCGCGCAGCGACGGAACAAACCGGCTCGGCGGCCGCGGCTCAACCTCGCGAATCGTCCGCAGCAGCTCCGCCAGTCCGGCCCGCCCCGGACGCGTAAACTCTTCCCCGGCCCAGGGCGTCGCCCCAGTAAGCAATTCGTACAGCAACATCCCCAGCGAATAGACATCGCTTCGCGTGTCGACATCCTCCCCGCGCAGGTCCGCCTGCTCCGGACTCATATACGCCGGCGTCCCGATGAAAAACCCCTCCATCGTCACCAGCGAGTCCGCCGTCGCGCGCTGCCGCGCCGCCTTCGCAATGCCGAAGTCGATCACCTTCGGCCCGGCCCGCCCCTCGTGCTCAACCACCAAAACGTTCGACGGCTTGATATCCCGGTGAATGACCCCCTTCTGATGCGCGTGCTGCACCGCCTGGCACACTTGCACAAAAAGCTCGAGTCGCCGCCGCAGCGGCAACCGCCGCTCGTTCGCGTACTGCGTGATCGCCGCGCCGCGCACCAGCTCCATCACAAAGTACGGCCGCCCCGCCGGGGTCGCACCCGCGTCATACACCTGCGCGATCCCCGGATGATCCATCAGCGCCAGCGTCTGCCGCTCGGCCTCGAACCGCGCAATGACCTGCCGCGTGTCCATCCCCGGCTTGACGATTTTGAGCGCCACCTCGCGCACCAGCGGTGCAAGCTGCCGCGCGCGATACACAGTACCGAATCCCCCCTCCCCAATCCGCTCCAGCAACTCGTATCGATCGATCCGCGTCCCGGCCGATTCCTCAACGAACCGCGCCGGCATCCCCGATTGCCGAAAGTTCAACGTCTCGCGCGGGTCCAGCCCCGCCCCCGCGCTCGAGCCGGGCTTCGTCTCGCGCAGTAGCGGCTTGAGATCGTCCCGCAGCCGCGGTTGCGCGACCGCCGCCCGCTCCAGCCAGTCCGACTGCAACGGATCGGCCGCGCTCTCATAGTGCATCAGCAACGACTGCACCCGCCCACGCAACTCATCGTCCGCGCCGCAAGCCGCTTTCAGGTATGCCGCTCGCTCCCCTACCGGCCGGCTCGACGCTGCTTCAAAGAGTTCCGCCATCCGTCGAAATTTTTGCGGGTCCACGGCACTCACTCCTTGCTGAGTTCCGACCGAAGCCACGCCTTCGCCATCCGCCAGTCCGCCTCCACCGTCGAAAGCGAAATATCCAGTTCGCGTGCCGCCTCTTCCGAAGTCAGCCCGCCAAAAAACCGCAACTCAACCACCCGAACCTTCCGCTCATCAAGTTCCGCCAGCCGCCGCAGCGCCTCATCCAGCGCTTCGACGTCCAGATCCGCCCGAAGTCCATCCGGCGTGTCCGCGTCCAGCGAGAGCACGGTGCACCCGCCGCCGCGCTTGTCGGCCTTCTTCGCCACCGCATGGTCGACCAGCACATGCCGCATCACCCGCGCCGCCATCGCGCGAAAGTGCACCGGATCAATCCGATCGCCCGCCGATGCGGCCAGCCGCAGATACGCCTCATGCACCAGCGCCGTGGGTTGCAGCGTGTGCCCTTTGCGTTCGCTGATTAGATAGCGCTCCGCAAGGCCGCGCAGCTCGTCATAAAGGCCCGCAAACAGCGCCGCCGCCTGCCCCGCCTCGCCGCGAGATTGGCTGGAACCCCCGTGAACGGAATTGGCTCTCGGTTCGGACAAGGCGGATTTGCTCCAGGTACGCCGGAGAGAAATCCAAGGGTGCGGGACGGAAATCTCGCCCTCTATGTTAACCGGGCCCGGCGCGCGTTGCGCCCCCGTATCGCTCGATCCAAGGGAGAACCCCATGCATATCCGCGTACTCCGAACCGCCGCCCTGCTCCTCGTCATCGCCATTCCCGCACTCGCTGGCGACCTCAACCCGCCGCCCGGCCCCGTCGCACCGACGATGAAGACCCTCACCGAAGTCGAACCACGCATCCCGATCTCCGCGACCACCACGCCCGGCGACGCCGACTCGCTCTACCGCATCGCTCAATCCGGATCGTACTACCTCACTGGCAACGTCACCGGCGTGGCCGGCAAGCACGGCATCGAAGTCGCCGCCAACGACGTCACCATCGACCTCCGCGGCCACGCGCTCATCGGCGTCGGCGGCTCGCTCTCCGGCTTCGCGATCAACGGCTTCTTCGGCATCGTCATCCACGATGGAAACATCAGCGGCTGGGGCGGCAGTGGCATCCTCGGCGACATGAGCGGCGCCGATCACTTTCATCACCTCTACGTCCACCACGTCAGCGCCTTCGGAATCACCGTCAACTCCGGCTCGATCATCGAACACTGCCGCGTGCAGTCCTGCAGCACCGGCGGAATCAGCACCAGCAACAACGTCGTCATTCATAACACCGTCGCAACCAACAACGGCGGCGCCGGCATCGCCGCCGGAACCGCTTCCACGCTCGTCAGTTGCGAAGGAACTTCAAACAGCGGCCCCGGCCTTATCATCTCAGGCGGACACGGCTCGATCTCCTACTCGAACGCAACTCTGAACCTCTCCACCGGCATCGACGCCGGCGACGGCGGGCAATTCACCCATTGCCACGCCAATCGCAACGCCAATGGCATCGTCGTCGGTGAGGCCGGCCACGTCGCGAACTCCACCGCCGACGAAAACTCGCTCACCGGAATCGTCGCGGGTGCGACCTCCACCATCGTGAGCTGCTCCTCCTGGAACAACGACGTCCACGGCATCAGCGTCACCGCCGGCACCGTCACCGGCTGCACCGCCCGCGAAAACACCAGCGACGGAATCAACGTCACCAGCGGCTCGCTCGTCGACGGCTGCACCGCCGCCTCGAACACGCGCGACGGCATCGCCGCCGGCTCCGGCTGCATCGTCACGCGCTGCACCGCCTCGTCGAATACCGGCGATGGCATTCAGGCCTCGGGCGACTGCCGCATCTCCGACAACAACTGCGACAACAACGGCTTCATCACCGGCGACGGCGCCGGCATCCACATCACCAGCAGCGACTGCCGCATCCAGGGCAACAACGTCACCGACAACGATCGCGGCATCGACGTAGACGTCTCCGGAAACCTCGTCATCCAGAACTCAGCCAGCGGTAACGGCACCAACTACGAGATCGTCGCCAACAACAAAGTCGCCCCCATCCTCCTCGCACCGGACAGTCTCGCCATCAGCGGCGACACCGGCGGCGCAGGCGTCGGCACCACCAACCCCTGGGCCAATCTCAGCTACTAACGCGGAGGCACGAGTCATGAAACAAATACGACGGTCCGCGCTGACGGCAACCCTCATGAGTTTTGTTACCGCCACCACCACCCACGCCGGCTTTTCTCAGTCGACTCTCGCCCCACCCGGCGGCTTCATCCAGGCCGGCGCCTACCAGTCGACCAGCTCCGGCCTGATTCCCGGCCAGGACCTATCCACCGGCTTTGGCATCCCCAACGACTTTCACGAACAGGCCTTCGCTGGTAACTCAGCCGCGCAAGCTTCTGCCGCGACGTCAAACCCGCCCATCACGGTCTCCGTCTTAGCCAGCGCAGACCTCGGACGCTTTCGCGCCGCGACAAACAACACGCATCTCGATTCATCTCACTTCGTCGCCGGCGTCGCCAACGGCGGCTGGAAAGAAACATTCACCGTCAGTCACCCATCGTTTGACGGCCAGGCCGGTTTCATGGTCTTCCAGGTCCGTGTCCGCGGCTTTCTGAGCGCCACCGGCATCACCGGTTCGGCATCGGTCCTGACAACCGGCTACAAGAACAATCTCGAGCTGCAAGTCAATTCCTACTTCAGCAGGGTCAACTCCGACCCCATCGGAACCGACCGCCAGCGCGCCCAGTGGGGACTCGGCTCGTCCGGAGCCGAGCAGACACGCACGGTCGACGGCTCGGTCAACATGTCCGTCCCGATCACCTTCGGACAGTCATTCACCGTCGGTTTCTACGCCATGGCGCTCGCCGGCCAGAGAAGTCAGGGCAGTTTCCCCAACCCAAGCAGCAGCACGCTCGACTTCTCCGATGAAGGCGTGACCTGGAACGGAATCGTAAACGTCTACGCCGCCGGCGCACCGATCGCCGGCTACACGATCGTGTCAGGATCAGGCATCGACTGGAGCCAGCCCTTCGGCACTTGTCTCGCCGCAGGCAACGGCGACGGTAATGGCGACGGTTCCGCCAACGGACTCGATACGCCCGGCATGACCACGTTGCTGATCAGCGGTCCGACACCCAGCACCGGCCACTGCGCCTACGACATGAACGCCGACGGAATGGTCAATCTCACCGACCTGCCGCTCTACATCGCAAGATTGCTTAACTGACAGAATCGGAGACGCCACAAATGAACGCCCTGAACCGCTCAATGCTCGTACTGCTCCTCGCCGCGACCGCCGCGTATGCCAGCAGCAACATCAACACCATCAACAAATGGGCCTGGTCGGAAAACGCCGGCTGGCTCAACTGGCGCGACGCCGGCAGCCCACCCGCCGCCCATGGCGCCCGCATCCACACGCGCTTTCTCTCAGGTTTCATCTGGGCCGAAAACGTCGGCTGGATCAATCTCGGCGATGGTGATCCCGGCGCGCCCGGCGGCGTCGAATTGCAATACGCCAACGCCGACAGCTCCGATTTCGGCGTCAACCTCGAACCCTTCAGCGGAGTGCTTTCCGGATATGCCTGGGGAGAGAACGTCGGCTGGATCAACTTCGCCGCCGGCGCGCAGGCCAATCCGCCCAATCCCGCCCGCGTCGACTCGCTCATCGGCGCCTGCCGCCTCCGCGGCGTGGTCTGGTCGGAGAACCTCGGCTGGATCTCACTCGACGACGCGACTCACTTTGTCGGCACGCCCTGCGGCGGCCGCCCCGGTGACATGAACTGCGACGGCCTCGTCAACGGCCTCGATATCCAGACCTTCGAACTCGCCATGCTCGCCCCCGCCACCTACGCCGCGACCTATCCCGACTGCAACGCCAGCAACGGCGACATCGACGCCAACGGCGCAGTCACCTCCGCCGACGCCGCCCCATTCGTCGCCTGCGTCCTCATTGGGGGGTGTCCCTGACTCAACGAATAGCCGCCACGGCCCGGCCAGCTAAACCCGGTCCACCGCCTGTGGCGCCCCCGAGCGCTGCGCGCAATACGCACAACAAAAATAAGTCCCCTCGCCCTCCACGCCATGCCCGATGATCCGGCATCCGCACGCCGTGCACGTCGGCGCCAGCCGATGGATCGCGCATTCAAAACTATCAAACGTATGCGTCTCGCCGTCGATGAAAACATCAAACGACTTGTCATATTCATTCTGACACACTTCACAACGGCCCATAGATCACCTCTCCGGTTGGACTGTTTGCCGGATCGTAGGCCGCCCATCCGACTCGGGTGAATGAAAGTGAATTCATGCACACCCCCCCGTGCACGCAGGCACACAAATACCGCAAATTGAATCCGCCTACGCGATTTCTGGACCTCATTTAGCGGATTTGACTTTGGCACGCACCGTGCCAAATATTGGACTACCTGCCCCCCGTTCCCGGCCGGAAGCGCCGGACACTTTTCTCGCCTCACGGAGCCGCTGATGCCCGGCCATTCGCACCGATTCCGCGCGCTCGTTTTTTTCGCAGTCCCCCTCGCCTTCAATGTCATAGCTCATGCCCAACCCAACACTGTCACGCTCTCTCTAACGAACACCTCCGACTGGACCACGGCCTGGCAGGCCGCCGGCGCTATCACGAACAATGCCCCCTGGGCCATCAACAACTGGCAGCTCGAGTTCGACTGCAACTGGACCATCACAAGCATCTGGGACGCGCGCATCGTGTCGCATGCGGGTACGCGGTACGTCATTGCAGCCGTCGATGCTTCGTGGGAGGACGGCGATCTCTCCCCCGGCGAGACAAAGGGATTCGGATTCATCGCGACGCCTGGCGGCGGTGCATCCATCCCGACCAGCGGACTGCTGAATCGTTCAGCCGTTCTGCTCAATGGCGTCTCGCCGGCGCCGCCACCTCCTCCCGTCGTCCCCGCGCCCCCATGGCCCAGCCGCGTCTTCGCCCCCTACGTCGACGCGACTGGCTGGCCGCCCCTCAACTACACCGCAGCGACCAACGCCTCCAACACGAAGTTCTTCTCACTCGGCTTCATCGTCGGCAACCCGGCCGATTGCTCCCCAAGCTGGGGCGGCTACTACTCCATGTCCTCCGGCTTCCTCAAAGATGAAATCAACGCCATCCGTACCACCGGCGGCGACGTCGTCGTCTCATTCGGCGGCGCAGCCAACGACGAACTCGCCCTCTGCACCCCCGACATCACCACCCTCAAAAACAAATACCTCGCCGTCATCAACGAATACGCCCTGACCCACATCGACTTCGACATCGAAGGCGCCGCCACCACCGACGCGCCCTCCGTCGACCGCCGCAGCCGCGCCGTCGCCCTGCTCCAGCAGGAACTCGCCGCCGCCGGCCGACCGCTCTCCGTCTCCCTCACCCTCCCCGTCCTCCCCACCGGCCTCACCGCCGATGGCGTCGCCGTCGTCTCCAGCGCCATCATCCGCGGCGTCAACGTCGAGTGCGTCAACGTCATGGCTATGGACTACGGCCAGGGCCCCGCACCCAACGGCGGAACTGACATGGGCCTCTACGCGATTCAAGCCGCGAGCAGCACCCAGGCCCAGGTCAAATCCGCCTACGCCTCCGCCGGCCAGCCCATCTCCGACGCCGTCGCGTGGCACAAGATCGGCGTCACCCCCATGATCGGCGTCAACGACTTCGAAGACGAAATCTTCCGCATCGCCGACGCCGCCATGCTCCGCGACTTCGCCATCCAGCAAAATATGTCGCGCCTCGCATTCTGGTCGGCCAACCGCGACGCCCAATGCTCGGCCGCCGGCATGGGCCACGTCGCCAACGATTGCAGCGGCATCCCGCAACAACCGTGGGAGTTCTCGATCACGCTCCAACCCTTCACCACCGCCGCCCCCTCACCTCAGGGAGACATGAACTGCGACGGCGTAGTGAACAGCAACGACGCCCCCGCAATGGCCCTCGCACTGACAAACCCATCCGCATGGACCGCCACGCATGCGTGCAACATTCAGAACGGAGACTTCAACAACGACCACCAACTAACCGGCCAGGACATCCCCGGCTTCATAACCCGCCTCGTGGGCGGATAACCACCCCCTCTCCCAGCGGGAGAGGGCCAGGGGCGAGGGCCAAACCCAACGCCAGTGCAACGGCCGCCGACAAGCTAAGAACAACACACTCACAAACTTCCAACTCTCCTCCTTTTCCTCCCCCCTTCCGGCCGCCCTAAAAGAGCGCCGGAAGGGCCTCCTTGCGCAAATATGTCCGAACCCCAAGCGCCAGCGCGGGCCGCGAAAACGTCAGACAACCAGCGACGCCCAATCCTCCCCAGTCGACTCACAATGCCACGATTCTTCCCGTCGCGCTGCAGGATTCGCTCCGCGCCTCCTCAAATCGGCCCCAACTAAAACGCGCCACGCGACAAAGCCCGCCACTCCGCGCAATCCCCACCGCGCCCAATTAAACTACATCCGTGTCACACACCGACGCGCGACCATCAACTACCGTCCCGCTCACCCCAGACCCCAACCGCATCTACTACTTCTGCGGACTGCGAAAAAAAACTGAGTTTTCATTCAACATGGCCCAGCGCCGAGGATTGGCGTCGAGCGTCGAAGGGTGCGTGCGCGTCATAGCATGCCTGGTGCTCATCGGCGTCCTCCGGCTGCTTGGGTTCAGTATCGTGGTATCGCTCATTGCCACGGTAATCGTGGTCTCATTGGTGTCTGGGATCTTCTATCTTGTTCGTTGGATACGCGAGTATCGACTGGTCACGAGGCTCGCCGCTGAGTTGCCCCCTTATCCCGAAGAGCTTACGCGCTTGGCCTGCATCGGCGAGCCGCAAATATGGATGGGCGCGCCACCATTCGAAGACGTGCCGTTTGAGCCAACCATTGTTCGCGGTGGCTTCGGCGTCTGGCCGACCGCAGGTTGGGCGGCAACAGCAACCGTCGTCATCTTCGGCTGCCTGCTATTCGTTGCACTCATGATCTTGGTGCGGTTTCGCTTCGCGCAGTTACTTCCGGGAATCACAATTGCCTGCATCACCATATCCATCGTCGCCGCCCAGGCCACTCGCGCCTTCCTCTGGCCCATCTACCTCCGCCTCGTCCCCGGCCGGCTCGACGTCATGCACTTCAGCGCCTTCGGCCGCAAAGTCAAAAAACTCGAACGCGTCCCCCTCCGCGACGCAAAAATCCTCGTCAACCTCATCGACCGCTATGCCATCATCGACGCCGCCGACAAACGCCACGAACTCTCCCTACTCCTCATGCCCGAATTTAAATCCTTCGCCCACACCCTCTTCCTCGCTGCCATCTCCACCTACACCCCACCCCCGCTCCCCGACGACCACCTCCTCGGCTGACACACACGCCCCGTCCGCCGATCGCCGTCCTCTCTCCGCTACAATGAAGCCGCCATGCTCCTCACCGCCCTCACACTCCTGCTCCTCGCCCTCGCCCTCCTCGCGCACGGCCTCCGCGGACGCCGCATCGGAGACGAACCCCGCTGCCGAAAATGCAACTACAACCTCACCGGCGTCGAAACCAACAAATGCCCCGAGTGCGGCCGAATCTGGAACAGCGACACCACCCCGCGCGGCATCCGCCACCGCAACCGCAAAACCATCGTCGCCGGCCTCGTCCTCCTGCTCGCATCCGCCGCCCTCCGCGCCCCAACCTGGATCGCTTGGTCCAAAACCTTCAACCCCTACCAGCTCCTCCCCACCGGCTGGCTTCTCGACTCCGCCCTCTCCGGCACACCCCGCGCCTTTGACGCCCTCCACGCCCGCGCCCTCTTCGACGACATCCCGCCCGCCCGCCTCCGCAGCATCATCGCCGCCGCACTCGTCGTTCAGTCATCCAACACCGTCGTCCCCCTCCACCAGAATTGGATCGACCTGCTCAACCAGCTCGACACGCTCCACCGCCTCACCCCGGACGAGCGCCGCCGCTACCGCGAACAGCGCATCCACCGCATCGCCATCCGCTCCCGCCCCACCGTCCGCAGCGGAGATCACCTCCCCCTCGAAGTCGATTGCTCCTTCCGCATCCCCAGAGGTTCCTACGTCAACATCTTCGTCGACGTCCAGCGCCCCGGCTCGTCCGACAACGCCCATGAAATCACCTACGCCACGCCATCCCTCGGCAACCAGATCATCGCCTCATCCCTCGAAACCACCGGCCTCTCGCCCGGCCCCACCGTCCTTCCCCTGAGTTGCACCGTCGGCATCTGGGACATCGCCGACAGCGAAGCCGGCGAAACCGTCGCGCAGGCCACCAAACACACCGTCGAACTCACCGCCGCCGTCAACGTCCTGCCGCCCAACAAGCCGCCCGTCAAACTCCTCCGCAACGAAACGCTCGACCGATTCTTCCTCACTCAGCTCGACTACCGGCTGGCCCTCGTCCCCATCCCGCCCCGCACCGACCCATCCTCCGGAATCAGCAGCCCAAGCGGCGCGACCCGCCTCGAGCTCACTCTCTTCGCCGACCAACCGCCGCCCGCCGCCGCCGCCTTCCGCGTCTACTCCATCCAGGCCGATGGCACGCGCCGCGCCCAGGGCCGATTCGTCCTCCGCACCACCGACCACTGGCCCGTCCGCTTCGAAACCTTCGAACCCTTCTGGCTCCCGTCCGACGTCACCGCCCAACTCGCCGTCGAACTCGTCTACGACCCGGACACTGCCGCCGCAACCCTCGACGTCCAATCCATCTGGGCCGGCCGCGTCTCGCTCGCACCCATCAGCCCGTCTCTCAACCCCACCAGCGCCACAGTCCGGCTCGAAGCCCAGCAACCCGAATCCCCCGGCCCCACACGCGCCCTCGTCTTCGAAGCCATCGAACGCGACCGCGCTCGCCGCCGTGAGTGATGCATCCGAGCCCGAGGCGTAAGCCCGGGTACGGTGCCACATTCGAATAGAGGATCCCACATTTGAGCGCGCGACCGTCAGTCCCATCGCGTTGAGTCTGCCAATCTTCGTGAGTCCGGGACTCGCCGAGCCGAGCGTTTCATCTCCGGATCAACAACCCCGTTATTTCTGATGCGTCCGAATCCAGCCGCCGAATCGATACAATGCCGGGGAGTCTCATGCTGGCACTCACCCTCACACTCCTGCTCCTCGGCCTCACCCTCCTCGCCGTCGGTCTCCGCGGCCGCCGCATCGGCGACGAACCCCGCTGCCGAAAATGCAAATACAACCTCACCGGCGTCGAGTCCAAAACCTGCCCCGAGTGCGGCCGCACCTGGACGCCCGACTCCGCCGCACGCGGCCTCCGCATCAAACGCAAACGCCCCCTCGCAATCGGTGCCGCCCTGCTCCTGCTCGGCAGCGTCCTCACAGCCGGCCTCACCACCGGCTACCTGCAAAGAACAAACTGGTTCACCCGTCTCCCCACCAACTGGATCATCCCCTTCGCCGCCCGAGGCAACACCGACGCCTTCACCGTCCTCGCCGATCGATTCGACAACGGCAAACTCACTCCAACCAACATCACACAAATCATCGAAGCTGCCCTGTCAGTCCAGGCCGACCCGCAACTGCGAGCAACGACGCAAGACTGGATCGAACTCCTCGCCCGCCTAGAAGCCCGCGGCACCCTCACCACCCAACAACGCGACCGCTATTACAGCCAGATGGTCACGCTCGACCTCGCGATTCGACGCCCACTCTCTCGCGCCGATTACATTGAAGGCGAGGTGCACAAACGCTGGCGAGCCCCGAACAAAACCTATCTGATATGGCAATTCGAGGCGAAATCGGCCACCTTGGACGGCCATCCGCTCCACCTACGGCCAACGATTTTCGGCCAGGACACCAACTACGTGAACGTCCGAGGGAGTCGTGGTTATTATGACGCGTCCGACCCTCTCATCGTCGGCCCTTTCACTCCTGCGTCGCCGGGTAGCCACACGATTGAGTTCAAGTGTCGATCCGAATTTCGACCGCTCACCAGCCGAACTCGCAAACCGATTTGGGAGGGAGAGCAAACGCTTCGCTCCACCATCGAAATCGCCGATTCGAAAAAGCCGTTGCCGGTGGCGCCCACCGGGGACCCAAGGACAATTCAACGGGTCATCGATTCGCTGGAATTCACCGTCACCATAGTTCCTGGTGGTCGCGGTGACCCAAGAAGACTCTTTATCGACTGGCAACTTACTCGCCCCGCCCCTTGCGACGCATGGATTGAAATTCGAACACGTCCCAGGCGCGGCAGATTGGCCGGATTCTTCGACTTCGACAAAACGATCTACCTGCCGCAGGGCGTACAACACGAAGTCCTCACCGAACTCGGCTCCTTCGAGTCATCCAAGTTCGCCCCTGGCGACAAACTCACCCTCTGGCTCTATTCCGAGGATCGAGACAATTCCCGGAGTGGAGTCGGCACCACGCGCCTAAAACCCGGCATCCTGCTCGGCCAGGTCCAGGTCCCGATTCAACCCAACACCCCGCCCACGACCCCACGCGCAACCGGCAGCTAACCCAACTCAAACACCACATGCCCCCTCCCCACACCACTGCGCCGCACAACAAATCCGAGCCCGAGGCGTAAGCCCGGGTACGGTGCCAACGACGAATCGATAACGCTATATCGGGCGCGCGACCCCCAACCACCAACGCCTCGTCGCGCCCCATCACCCCGCCCCATTCGATCGAGAATCAATCCGCATCGCGGACGTCTTCCGCATCTTCAACCTTCAGCGTCCTGCAACCCAGTTCAATCCCGCCATCAATCTGCAATGCGCCACAGCCAAATTCGTCGTACCGGTCAACCGATTCGACCCGCACTTTGACGCTGTCACCGACCTCTGCAAACAATCCCGACGGACACATCAAGTTGCGAAACGACGATTGAACTTCACCCTCATGAAGCCGCACGTCGTCGATTAATATACACTTGCATACGGACGGAACCACGCCCGCCCCCCGCTGTTCTAGGCACACCGACTCGACTATGACGGACAATACCGCGTCACAGGGCGCCTTCGATCTCATGCGCCATCGGACCTCCAACAGTCGCCGTACACCTACCCATGGAGGTCTTGAGATGGCATGAATTTCAAGATGACGCCATACTTCCTCCGCGGCATCGAGCATCCGCACGTCAGTCGCCGGCGTTGGGTCGCTGGCAACTATTTCGATGGTACTCGCGATGTCCCGCTGGATGCGCACCCAGGAATCCGGCCGGCCGGCTGAACTTTGCTTCATGTCCATCTCCAGCCGGCAGCCCAACGCATGGTGGCCGAGTGACAGGCCGCTCGTATCCATCGCCCGCTCACGTCCGAGGCACCTCAAAGGCCCTTGGGGCCACACCCTCGCTTCTTCCAGCAGTGCTGTACCGAAATCGATCGTCGAGGGCATGCTGGACCCTGCAACGGTGGTCTGAACGCACCGAATGTGAGCGAGCACAACCCCGGACAAGGGAGCGTAAGAACGAAGGCGTAACTCAAATGGAGTTCGCCGACCGATGAGTGTCCGAGGCCGCGTTATCAGTTCAACGTCCACCATCTGCGACAGGAACCGCTCTTGGTCTGCAAGGGACATCTGGCCCGCCCTTTGAATCCTGGCGAGCAGATCGAGCCATCGAAGCGCGCGAGGCAAGTTGCATTCACGCTGCCGCCCGAGCCCGAGCCGGATGATGGTTTGCGCCGATTCAGTCGTGACCTGATTCGAAGCGACGCGCTGGTAAAGGATGCACATTGCATCAATCGAGTCGTTGGCTGCAAGAATCGACAACAATCCGGTTGGACCATGCCAAAGCGCGTGCGCTCGAATGGGATCCGAGAAGATTCCGGCCAGGATCGCCGAGCCGAAGACAATCGGGACAAGCCCACCTGCCAATAACCCCAACCGCCGTCGTCTGACGCCTGTCCTGACATTGGACCGATCCCACGTGCAACCGCATTCGGGACAGGGACCGGGTTCGCTCGCGACAAGGTTGTATTCGCACTGTGGACACGTCGGCTCTTCGCCGATTCGCCGCCCCACGAGCCCGAAATACGCTGACACAATCCCGGCGACGACAACCACACTCGAGATGACGACAAGCATCGTGAATGCTCTCCGCCCATCCGAGAATCGCGGCTCGAAAGGCGTCCGGCCCGATTCTATCCCAACAGATTCAAGCCGCGAGCGTATCCAAAACAGGATGCCGCGTAATAAACCCAATCACCCCTCGCCCTAACTCCCCGAATTGACCGCGCGCCACGCATTCCCCCCATTCGAATATGCCCCCGCTCCCTGGACAGGGAGCGGGCCGGGGTGAGGGTCGAATTCGCGCTCTTAACGAATCCCGCCAGCCCCCCCCTCGACCACACTCGGCACACCTCCCAGAAACAAAATCCCAAGCGACTCTTGACTTCCCAATCCCACCCGACTAAACAATATCCGAACAATTGCTCCTGCAAGAAACAAAGAGGGAGCAATCCGGGGTCAACGTGCGCAATAGCCCGACTAAAGGGGAAGCGCCCATTCCCCACCCGTTCTTTGACAAGTAAATCCAGAGTGGCAGCAGCCGATGACTTGCCCTGAGCTTGTCGAAGGGTCACTTTTATCACCTGTGGTCTGGCGGCCTGTAGTCTGCGGCGAATCGGGCCGCCCCGAATCTCACCAATCTCATCGCCCGCCGCGGCAACCCTATTTCCGATTTCCGTTATCCAATATCGTCCCACCAATTCCACGCCCCCGCGCATCTTCCGAAAAACAAGGAACTTGCCGCGTCTCACAAATCTCATCGCAACGTTCCCCCGCGATCTGGTCCCTGGTCCCTGCTCACTGGTCGCGGACCGATTATCACTTTTATCACCGCCCGGTTCCCAGTTCCCCCAGACTTAGCCCGCTGTTCCCAGCTCGCCACCCGCTCACGAGTTTCGTCGCCCATTATCCATCATCAATTGTCCATTGATGAACCCCGCCTCCCCCGTCTCGCCCCCGTTGTCCATTGTCCACTATCCATTGTCCATTGCCGCGCCAGCGAGCCCATTACCGGCCCCTTTCATTCAAAAATTGATTCAACCCTCGGCCATCCATAGAGTAATATTGCGACCCATGACCCCGCCCCAACCCCCTGCCGCCGACCACCCAACACCCGGCCCCGGCCAACCGGCCGGTCCAGCCCAACCCGTCGGCCCGACCCCACTGCAACCAGCCGCCAAAACCCAAACCCCGCTCACCCAGACATCGCCGCCCCAAACGCCCGGCCACCCAGTTCCACCCCACCCCGCCGGCCCCAGCCCGGCCGACTCCGTCGCCGGCGTCCTGGCCCGCGAGTTCTCCGACGAATCCTACTTCGGCCGCGTCGTCTCCGAGCAGCGCCTCGCCACCCCGGACGAAGTCCAGCTCTGCCTCACCAAACAGAAAGAGCTCGAAAAGCAGGGCCGCAAGGCCCGCCTGATGGACATCATGCTCCAGGCCGGCTTCATCACCCAGTCCCAGCTCCGCCGCCTGGCCCGCTCGATGGACGACTCGATGACCCGCCCGGCCCAGCAGATCCCGGGCTTCCAGATCATCAAGCGTGTCGGGGCCGGCGCCATGGCCACCGTCTATCAGGCCCGCCAGATCTCGCTCGACCGCACCGTCGCCATCAAGGTCCTCCCCAAGCGCCTCAGCGAAAACCAGGAGTTCGTCGAGCGCTTCTACAAGGAAGGCAAGGCCGCCGCCAAGCTCAACCACGCCAACATCGTCCAGGCCATCGACGTCGGCGAGTACGGCGGCTTCCACTACTTCGTGATGGAGTTCATCGACGGCAAGACCGTCTACGACGATCTCATTAAGAACAAGCGCTACCCCGAAAAGGACGCACTCCATCTCGTCATCCAGATCGCCCGCGCCTTGGAGCACTCCCACCACCGCGGCCTCATCCACCGCGACGTGAAGCCCAAGAACATCATGATCGCCGCCCAGGGCGTCGCCAAACTGGCCGACATGGGACTCGCCCGCGAAGCATCTGACGAAAAAGCCGCCCTCGCCGAAGCCGGCCGCGCCTACGGAACCCCCTACTACATCGCCCCCGAACAGATCCGCGGCGAACTCAACATCGATTTCAGGGCTGATATCTATTCGCTCGGCGCGACCTTCTATCACATGGTCACCGGCAAGGTCCCCTTCGACGGCCCCACGCCCTCCGCCGTCATGCACAAACACCTGAAGGAACCCCTGATTCCCCCCGATCACCTCGTGAAGAACCTCTCGTCCGGCGTCGCCGAGGTGATCGAGACCATGATGGCCAAGGACCCTAACGCGCGCTATGCCAGCACGGCCGACATGATTCAGGACCTCGAGGCCGTCCAGCGCGGCGACGCTCCCCCGATCGCCCGCCAGCGCTACGACGCCGGCCTGCTCGCCGGCCTCGCCGACGGCACCCACTCCGAAGGCCGCGCCCTCGTCGAGAAGGACGACTCGTCCACTGGCCCCGGCTGGAACCTGATCGTCGGAATTGCCGCGCTGCTCATCGCCTCGCTCGTCGTCAACGTCGTCCTGCTCGTCACGCGACACTGATCACTCGCGCGAATTTTCGGACGCGCAATTTTTGACCGAAAAATCCGGCGGATTTCACTGGCAACCTGCCGAGGCGTTCGTTAGCATCCGCGGTCGCCTCAACGAGCGCAAGGATTTGCTCGTCGGCAACCAAAAGGCACGAGCCGGCATGGACGCTGGACGAATCAATCACGCCGTTCTCTCCCCTTCAACATCGCAATCTCTCTATCCGCACGGAAGCGGATTCGCTTTTCGCGAAGCGGTGCTTTTCGAACAAAGGAGTGTTCGTGATGAAGACGGTCCGATCATCAACCCCTGATCGACTCTGGAAAGTCTATCTCAAAACTCAGGAGGTAAAGCTCCGCAACGAGCTCGTCGACCACTATCGCCCGCTCGTCCACATGCTCGCGGCGCGCCTCGCACAAAAGCTTCCGGCGCAGGTCAGCTACGACGAAATCTGCTCCGCCGGCTACGACGGACTCATCGAAGCCGTCGAGGCCTACGACCCCAAGCACAAGGCCAAGTTCGAAACCTTCTGCCAGCAGCGCATCCACGGCGCCGTCATGGATTGGCTCCGCGCCCTCGACGGTCAGTCGCGAACGGTCCGCAGTTTTGAAAAGAAGCGGATGAACGTCCGCGAGCGGATGGATGCCGATCTCGGCCGCCCCCCGACCGAGGAAGAACTCGCCGGCGGTATGGGCATCACCGCCGACCGCTTCTCCGAGCTTTCGCGCCTCTCGCGCCTCGGCCGAGAAGTTCATCTCTCCGCCGTGCAGGGCGAAGACGATGGCCGCGGCCGCACCAACGGCGGCGGCTGGGACTTCCGCGACGTGAAGTGCGCCGATCCGTCCAACCGCGTCAGCCGCAAACTCCTCACCGAGTACATCACCCGCGGCCTCAACCGCGAAGAACGCCTCGTCCTCGTCCTTTATTACTACGAAGGTTTGACGATGGCCGAAATCGGATTGGTCCTGAACCTCTCCGAATCACGCGTCAGCCAGATCCACAAAGACGTGATCGAGCGCCTCCGCCGTCGCTTCGACGACGAAGGCGTCGAAATGGTCGCCTGACGACCACGGATACTTTCGAAGACCCCCGCGAAGCGTCCGACCAGCTCGGACGCTTTGCTTTTTACTTCTTACGCGGCGTCCGCAGGTGGCACGACCCGGCCATGCCGTGCTTCTCGAAGTACTTCTGGTGGTAATCCTCAGCGGGGTAGAAGGTCACCGCCGGAACGATCTGCGTCACGATCGGATTCCTGAACTCGCCCGACTTCCCGAGCCGCTCCTTGGTCGCCTTGGCAATCCGCTCCTGTTCCGGCGAACTGAAGAAGACGACCGACCGATACTGATCGCCCACGTCCGGCCCCTGCCGATTGAGCGTCGTCGGATCGTGCAGCTCAAAGAAAATGTCCACCAGTTCCTGGTAAGTCACCTTCGTCGGATCAAACTTGATCTGCACCACCTCGGCATGCCCGGTTTCGTGGCTGCAAACGTCGCGATACGTCGGGTTCGTCGTCTTACCGCCGCAATACCCGACGGCCGTCGACTTAACGCCCGGTATTTTCGCAAACTCGGCCTCGACGCCCCAAAAGCATCCCGCTCCAAACGTCGCGGTTTCGAGATTCATATTCTTCCCTTCGTCACTCGGGCGAGTCGTCGTCGATGCCGACGGCGCAGCCGGCGCATCCTGATTCGCACATCCACCCAACGCAGCCGCCATCGCGGCCAGTCCGATCGTTCGACCCAATCGTAGAGTCATTTGGCTCATCGTCTCCCTTCAGCTCGCATTGGAAATCGCCTTGTTGGATGGCCCCGGCCACGCGCCAGTCGCAGAACTCTAAATCGGCGTCCGATACCCCATCGCCCGGGCCACGCACCACCCCGCCCACGCCTCAAACAATTGAAATCCACCGAGCACAACCAGCGCCGATCCGCCCAGCCATCGCCACACGCCGACCTCTGGCCAGCCGCTCCACACAACCGCCGCGCCGGCCAGCGTCACCAACGCCCCGCTCACCGCTCGCGCCACGCGCCCTTTGCCATTGATGTTGCAAGCCATTCCCATCGAACTGCTCCGATATCCGTAATCCGACTCGCGGATCATAGCCGCGATTTTGGGCTCAATTTGGCCCCGATTTCTTCTGTTCCAATTGCATCAGGCAGCCGCGCACCGTCGCATCCGTTGGCCGGGCACGAACCGCCGCCGCTAATCGCGATCGCGCTTCCTCGCCGCGTCCCAGTGCATCCAGGACAAACGCCAGATTGCAGAGCGAATTCGAATCGTCCGGTGCGCGCCGCAGCTCAGTCTCAAAGCACGCTGCCGCCTCCAGCAATCGACCGCCCTGTGCCTCAATCAACCCAAGATAGAAGCTCGCATGCGGAAACGCCGGAGACACCCTGAGCGTCTCGACGAATGCGGCACGCGCCCCCGCTCCATCCCCCGTCTGGATCAGCGCCTGCCCCAACGCAAGCTGAAACTGCGGCCGCGTCGGCTCCTCACCAACACATTGCCGCAGATCGCTTACGGCCGCATCAAGCCGCCCCAGGTCGCGCAGCGCGCACCCTCGGTTGTATCGCGCCAGCAGAAAATCGGGCTTCAGCTCAAGACACCGATCAAAGCAGGCCAGCGCCAGATCATTCCGTCCGGCCGCTTCCTGCGACCGTCCCAGCGCATTGTGCGCCCGAGGATTCGACGGCCATTTCGACACCTGATCGGTCCAAAATGTAATCTCGGATGCATACACCCAATTCTGCCGAAACGTGAGCACGCCCAGCGCGCCAGTACAAACGAGCGATCCCATCAGAATAACTCGCGCCGCGCCGCGACCTGCCGCCAGCACGGTAATCGAATACGCCCAGCAAACGACGAGCGTTACCACCGCCGCCAACGGCAAATACATCCGCCGCTCTGCCGCCAGCTCTGTTGAGAACGGAAAAACACTCGAACTCGGCGCGATGATCAGGAAAAACCATGCCCCCAATAATCCCACCGGCATGCACCGAATCAGCGCCCATCCAGTCAGCCCAACCAGCCCGACAACAATCAACACCTGCGGCCAGACTGCACCCACCGACCTCGCCAACGGCCACGCGAAGTAATCGACCAGCAGCGGACTCGGCCAGAATGTCAGCTTCAGGTAATGCACAATCGCGCCGAATTGCGTCAGCCCATATCGCCACGGCGTCACGTCCGCCGCCCCGCCCTGCGTCAGCCGCAACTTTGAACCCGTCGCGAACAGCAAACCCAGTACCAACCACGAAGCCATGAGCTCCGCATACAATCGCCCGCGCGCCCGCCACATCTCCCGCCACGACCCAAAGCACAGAATGCGATCAAACAGCACCACAAACACCGGCGCCGACGCGATGTTCTCCTTGCAAAGCACCCCGCACGCGCACGCGACCATCGCAAGCGCATTCCACTTCGCCGCGCGCCCCGGCTCCAGCGCACGAATAGCCCCATAGAGTGTCAGCAAGTAGCAAAGCCCCATCATCGACTCCGTCCGAGTCGTGATATACGTTACGCTCTCCGTCTGAAGCGGATGCACCGCCCAGATCATTGCGATCGCAAGCGCCAGTGCATCCGCCGCCGCTCCAAATGACCCCGCAAGCCGCGGCAGCGAAAATGCCCGCCTCAACACGCCCAACAGCGCCGCCGCCGCTGCGCAGTGCACCATCACATTGAATGCGTGATAGCTCCAGGCCCGCTCCCCGCTGATCGCATAGTTCAGCGCCAGCGAAAGCGAAACCAGCGGCCGCCCGCCCGGCGCCGTATTCGGATTCGCCCACGCCGCCCGCCAGATCGGCCACAGCGAACGAAGATTTGGCGAATCCTCGAACGTCACCCGATCATCAAAAACAAACGCCCCGTTGAAACTGTTGGAATAAGCCGCAAGCACCGCAAGCAAAAGGATAGCCGGCGCAAATCGCCCCCACACCGGCCGCGCGTTCAAACCGGGCTGCACACCGCCGCCTCAACCGCCCCCACCTCCCCTTCAACGCGCCACCCCGCCTCATCCCGAATCACCCGCCGATACAGCGTATCGCGCTCCACCGGCACACACCCCGCCTCGAGGATCAACCGCTGCATGCGGTCCACCGTCAATTCCTGGTGCGTATTCCCCGACCCACCCTCGCGCTTCGTGATGTCGTAATACACCACCGTCCCGTCCATGTCGTCGCAGCCCCAGCGCAGTGCCACCTGCGCCAACTTCGCCGACTGCATGATCCAGAACGCCTTGATGTGCGGCACGTTGTCCAGCATCAGCCGGCTCACCGCCAGCGTCCGCAGATCATCCAGCCCCGTCGGCCCCGGCAGACTCGCAAGCTCGCTCCCCTCCGGCACAAACGACAGCGGAATGCAGCAATTGAAGTGCGCCGCTCGCTCACGCAGCGAAACATCCTGATGCTCGCGCAGCTTGATCAAATGCCCGATCCGCTCCTCCGGCCGCTCAACATGCCCATAGAGCATCGTCGCATTTGTAAACATCCCCAGCTCATGCGCCGTGCGATGCACGTCAAACCACCCCTGCTCACCAACCTTGTTCTTGTACGCCTCGTCGTGTACCCGATCGTCAAAGATCTCCGCCCCGCCGCCCGGCAGACTCCCCAGCCCCGCCGCGCGCAGCTGCTCCAGCACCTCGCGAATGCTCAATCGTGGCTTGCTGATCCGGGTGAAATGCACAATCTCAATCGCGGTGAACGCCTTGATATGAATCCGCGGACAGGCATCCCGGATCGCCGCACACATTTCGATGTAGTAAGAGAAAGGCAGCTTCGGGTGCAACCCGCCGACGATATGCACCTCCGTCGCACCCGCCGCATGCGCCTCGCGCGCTCGAGCAACCATCTGATCGACGCTCAACTCATAAGTGTCCGGTTTCGCCGGCGCTTCGCTCTCCCCGAAGATCGGCAAGCGCGCACCTGCCGCGCCGTTCCCAGCCCCCTTCTCATAAGGCCGATAGAACGAACAGAACTTGCACCGCAGCACGCAGAAATTCGTGTAGTTGATATGCCGGTTGACGTTGTAATACGCGGCGTCCCCATGCCATCGCCGTCGCACCGCATCCGCCAGCGCCCCCAGACTGTGAACATGCGGCGTGCGATACAACCGCACCCCATCCTCCAACGAAAGCCGCTCGCCGGCCTCCACCCGCGTCGCGATATCCGCCAGCGAAACGTCGACGCGATCCCGAAGTTGCTTCATGGTGGGAGATACTACGGCGGCCGAACCCCTTCGACCGGCATTCAGAACTTTCACAGCAGACGAACGATCCCGAGTGGGTTCGAACCACCAACCTCCGGCTTCGCAGGCCGACGCTCTATCCAATTGAGCTACGGGATCCGGCTTTCGCGCGGGCAAACTTGCCGCAGCGCCCGGCCTGAGCATAAGGCCCAAAGGGTTCAAGTCAACCCTGACGGCCAACCCGCCTGGAAGCTCCAAAAATCCGCAACTTGTCACCTGTTGACGGCGTAGAATCTGATGGAATAGGGGACCGATAGCCCAAAAGCCACACTCCCGGCGGCGTGCGACGCCTTGGTGCGTCGCCATAAACAGCCAAAGGAAAACGATTTACGGGAAACTCCACATGCCGCCGTGCAGCCCGACACCATTTTGGACGATAAGACTTGAATCCGGGAGTGCAAGGTTATATGAATCTAATGGCTTCCGAGTTTTGGGACACACTCACTCCCGCGGCACGGATTTATAGGAGGATCGCGACCTAACCCGTCGCATTCGTTCGTACGGCTTCTTTCCCCTCCGGAAAGCACTAGGATTGCCCTTGCGGCTCCTGGTGCTTTCTTTTTTGTACCCAGCCAAAAGAAGGGTTTCAGAGGGCGTATTGCGCCCCCCCCAGAGCATATGAGCCGATCGCCCCGGACCTAGTTGACCGAGCCGCCCGCCGGCTTGCCGCTGGCGTCCGGCTGGATCTTCCCCGTGAGCATGTCCGGGAACTTCGCAATAATCGAGCCGGCCGGCGCCTTCGCGGCGGCGCGTTGCAGCTCCTTCAAACCCACGTCGCGAAGGCCCGAATAATACTCGAGGTATCCCAACAGGAAGCGTAGCTCGTACGAGTCTACCCGCGCAAGCTGCTTTTCCAGATCAGCCCGTCGCAAGTCGAACACGTCTTTCCCGCCAACCAGTGCCGGCAGGTCCAGGTCAAACGCAACGATATCCGGAAATCGAGCGATGCCGCGCTGCAGGAACAAAACGGCCGAGATGTAGTCGCCCGCCGCGGCCAACGCGTTTCCGCGACCGATCAGCGGAAGCGGATTGCCCGGCGCAACCTGCGACGCCAGCCCGAACTGCCCGGCCGCGTTGTAATACTCACCCGACCGCAAATACGTCTCCGCCGACATCAAATATTGATTCAGCTCGTCCTGGCCCTTACCCGCGAACGTCGTCACCGGCCGGCTGATCATCTCGCGGGCCCAGTCTTTCATGCGCTGGGCACGATCCATCTGCCGCGCCTCGCGCGAGT
The DNA here is from genome assembly GCA_015654675.1 of Planctomycetota bacterium. Lineage (GTDB taxonomy): Bacteria > Planctomycetota > Phycisphaerae > UBA1845 > UTPLA1 > SpSt-539. Next base: position 63,431 of record JAATGM010000024.1, read on the forward strand.
CACGCGGAAGCGCCTGCGGTCCCTCGGTGGGGGCCGGTCCGCCCGCCGCACCCGGTCCCACAGTCCCCGGCTGCCCGGGCTTCGGCTGAATGGGCGAAATCGGCGAAAGCGCCGGATTCATAGGCGTGTTCTGCGGCTGCTGCGGTCGATCCATGAGCGGCCCGCCGGCCTTGCCCGTCACGCGCGATGTATTGATTTTCGTGATGAAATCCGGCTCGGCCTTCTGCGCCTCGTGAACCGCCCCGAGCATGTCCGCGAATCGATCAGATCCCACTTGCTCCGGCGCGATCGTCTCCGTCCGCGGAGCAATGTCCGTGGGGAGCACACCGCGTGCATCCACGGACGCCATCTGGTCCGCGTTCGGCTGCCCCTGATCCGGCTGCGCATTCCCCGGGGCGTTCCGCCCGCGAATCGAATTCGCCAGTGTCGACGGCGTGAGCCGCGCATCCAATCCGGTCGGCCCAAACAGCGGCGACTGCACCGCCGACATATAGTCACGCTGCCAGTTCGGGACGCTCGTCGTCCCCACGCTGTCGTACGCCAGCGGAGTCCCGGGAGTGTTAAGCGGCTGCAGCGTATCAGGCACCATGATCCGGCGGTCCGGCGGTGTCAGTTGTTGATTCACGCTGTTCGGCGGCGGAGCGTAGGTCGCATTCGTCCCCTGATACAGCGGCGTGAATGGCGTCTGCAACGTAGACGACCCCGGCTGGTTCAACCCCTGCTTGATCGCGCCGACGTTCGCCACGGTGTTCGACCGCGCGTAATACGGAACCGTCGCCGGATCGCGCGGAGCCGTCCCGATGTATTGCGAATCCCCGACGCTATAGCCCCGCCGGTTGAAATACGAAAGATTGGCAGACGGAAGGTTCGTCTGAAACAGATACGGATTCGAGATCACACCCGAGTTCAGACCGGCCAGCCCGGTTGTGTTGAATGAATTCCGATAGCCGCCCGCGCTGGGCGTCGAGTGAAAACCGCCCAGTCCATACACGTCGCCCGAAATAATCGCATTGGTCGAATTGATGTAAGAGCCGCTCGTCGACGGCGCATTGAGCCCGTTGCCGCCGATCCGTGTGTTATAGTCCCGCGCCTGCCCCGGATTGGTGATTGCCGGCGTCACCCGGCCATCAACGTTATAAGTCCGCCCATCGACCGGTGTCTGGGCCCATGCCGCGACCGCCCATGCCAGGGCCGTTCCCGAGACAATCGGAATCAGGAGTTTCGTTCGAGGCATGGCGTTCTCCCTTCGGCAGCATGCAAGGCGGATGGGGTCCGTGGGCCGACGACCGAAAGTCGATGGCGAACCCATGTAATTATACGACGCCCCGCCGCCGGCGGCACGCCGACACCCCTTGAAAAGATCGGCTTAAACCCGCCCAAGCTCAACCCGCCGGCCGCCGCCCAGGCCCGAAAAAGCCCGAGAAAAGCCGTCGGATCAGCCCAATGGCCTGATCAAGAGAGAAGTGAACCGTCTATCGCCGCCGCCGAGAAACCACCGCCGACCCCAGCGCCAAAAGCACCAGCGTAGCCGGCTCAGGATTGGAAGCGGGAACGACAATGACGTCAGGAGTGGTCGTGCGAATAGCGCCTTCGTAGTACACCGTGTCGGCCAGGAAGCCCTGCGCCGGATCACCGTTCCGATACGGCACCGACACCACCTGCGACGGATCGTAGTAGTTTCGAGCGATCGCGGTCGTATCAAATTGGCCGCCGGCGAATCCAAAACTCGCGCCACCAGACCCGCTATTCAAGTTAGGATACGCGGGGTCCCAATTGGAAACATCACTGTAGCCAACCGCCCCAAAGAACGGTATCTCGATGAAGAGCCCCCCGGGGTTGTTGGCGTTGAATGAACCCGTCGCCAGCCGATAGATCCACAGTCCATCAATCAGCGCATCCGGCGCGGCACCTTGTGGTCCCACCCAGGTGCCAAGCGTTCCCAACTGCAACCATTCGTGCGTGTAGTCGCCGGACGCAGCGGTTCCCGGCACCGACTGAAGCGTCCACCGATTGTTCGGGTTGTACGGGACCAAATCACTGGCATAGGTTTGATTTCCCGTTTGGCCAATGCTCAGCCACGCCCCCGTAAGTCCTTCGCCGGAAGGAACGACAGAAGGGTCGACTGCCACCCAGAGCGTTATCTCGCGCATACCACCCGCAGGCACAGATGGATTTGACCTGTGTTGTAGCGCAAGCTCGGCTGTGGAGGTGTTTGGATCATCTGGGCTTGTGAAAAAGAAATTGAATTGTCCGGCGTTTGCGCTGCCGACTAACGACAGCACGACGAGTAGAACGAACCGACGAATTGGAAATCTGAGTGAGCACGACATCTTGGATCTCCGAGTGTGAGGCGACGCAGGAGACCCTGATTATATCACTTCCCCGGATGTCCGCTAGCTCCCCCTTCGCGCTGCTCCTGGGTCGGCAATACTTCGAGTCGCTCCTTGAGCTCGGCAAATAGCTCGTCCAGCGGCTGATTCAGGTGCTTCTCCTCATCCGAACGCTCCGTCGCGTCATTGATTCGCTTCAGACGGTCAAAGTCCGCCTGGTGGCTCTTGCGATACTGCCGTGCCCGATCGCGCAAGTCCTTCAAAATGGCTTGGGCCCGGCCCTTCTGATCGCCCGTGAATTTGTACTTCTGCGCCACGCTATCAACGTGCCGATCCCACTCGTCAATTGGCGGCGCGGGGGTTAGTCGCGGTGCTTCGACCGGCGCTTGGGGTGGCGGAGTTGGCGCCTCCACGCGAGACGCTGGAGGTTCTCGCCGAACCGGCGGCCGCGGCTTTTCCACGATAGGCGCAGGAACTGGAGCAACAACCGGTTTCTGGATCTGAGGCGCTGGAGTGGGCGGTGGCGGGACAAACTCCTGTTTGGGCATCGGATTGCCAGCCGGACTCAACTCAGCATCAGCCCGACGCGCATCTGCCGAAGCGATCTCAATTGCCGCTGTGTTCTGCGCCTGCTCCTCCTGCTCTCGCTTAACGCGCTCTTGCGCGACCTTTACTTCTTCGACCTGCACTTCCGGGAGTCGCTTTCGTCCACGTTCAATTCGATCCGGGGGCAGCTTCTTTTCGACGTAACGCTGACAGTTTTCCAAAGTCAGCGGCTCTTTTTCCAGAATTTCATTCAATGGTGCATCGAGCCGCTTCCGTTCCTCTGGAGTCGCCAGCCAGTCGTCACCGTTCTTCGCAACCTCGATCTCGTATGCTTTGGCAACCTGCAACGCTGCCGCACGAAAGGCCGGTCGCAGCGCGATCTCAGTATCGACATGGCTAAGGAACTCGCGCTCAAGCGCTTGCGATTCCGTTTCGTTCAACCCGTAGGCCTGCGAAAGATGACGAGCGTTGTCTCTCGCTTGTGATTCGAACATTTCTCGAACGAACGCGGGGTCTTCGTCGACCAGAACGTCCGGCGCGTCGGCCCTGACCTGAACCGCGAACGCTGCCCACAGCGATATTCCAATAAGAATAGATCTGCACATTTGCGCGGCCCCTCTCATTCAGATTCTCAAGCAACGTATGGAAGTATACGCGTAGCGATGCAGCATTCAACCAGTGTTGTTCGGCCTCATTCCTGTAAAAAAAGAGCGGCCGGGCTAGATGCCCGGCCGCATGCAATCAATCGACTCCATCGCGATTACACGATGGCTTGTCGCCAGCAAGTCTTACTTGCGGCGGCGGATGAGCAGACCGGCGAGACCCATGAGGGCCAGCGTCGTCGGCTCCGGAAGAACGGTAATATCCGGCAGTCGGGTCGAAACCGGGCCATTGCTGGCGCCGTCCGCCTCAAAACCGTTTGCCGAACCCGAACCCGGGGCATCGCTGCCGTCGTTCGTGTAGTAACCGCTGGTATCCCAGAGGCTGCCACCAACGCCAACGCCACCGAAACCAAACGCGGCGAAGGCATTACCTTGCGTGTTACCGATCGAGGCGAAATCCGGGATGGTCAGATAAACAGCATCGCCAGCGACGCCGGTCATCGTGCCCGAACCGAGGTGATAGACCAGCAAGTTGCCGATCGTACCTTCGCCCGCACCCGTCGGCTGCAATCCACTCGGGCCAACCGGCGTTCCGAGCGTGGCGGCATTGAACCCGCTCCAAATGCTTCCAGCGGCAGCATTCGACGAGATCGCTGCCTGCCAGCGCGCCGTCGAATTGTCATACGGGAATGCGCTACCCGTTGAACCGCCCGCTGCCAGTGCATCGAGCGAAACGCCAGTGATGGAAAGCGCACTCGTCGGAATCGCCATCCACAGGTCGATCGGGACGCTACCAGCCGGAACCACAGGGTTGTGGTTGTTGGCGATCGCCAACGCCGGTGTCGCGGCCAACGGATCAGCCGACGACGTGAAGAACAGGTTTACCTGAGCGGCGTTCGCAGCGGCGGCCAAAGCAGCCACCACGCCCGCAGCCAACATTACTCGCTTCATACTCACACTCCTTTTCGAAGACACCACGTTCACGTTTCTCTCCCCTCCGTTATCGTCAAGAACTTCAAGACGCTTTCGGAGGACTTTCCCACTTTTATGAGGCCCCGGGGTGCGCACGCACCCCGGGGAAGAGTTCCAATAATCCTTACGGGCAAGCCGGGATCGGCGTTCCAGTACCCATGTTCGACAGACGTGCGTTGAACCCGCTGATGTCGGAGTTATTCACGACACCGTTGTTATCAAAATCGCCCGTAAACCGAACCCGAGGTGACGCAGCGGCCGAGCCAGCCAATGCATTGTTGAATCCCGAAATGTCCGAGTTATTCACGACGCCGTTTCCGTCAAAGTCACCCTTCCAGCGAACTTCGACGGCCGCATCCGGCGTAGTTGTAGTCGCACCGGCAACGCTGCCGCAGGGCGAACCTGCACAGCCGCCACCCGAGGTCGCAACATCCGGAACGCCAGCCGCATAGCCGTAGCTGATCCGCTCAGCAGAGAGAGCGCCAGCGAAGGCCGGATTGACGACCCGGGTCGTCAGGACGTTGCCGTTCGCGAACGTCAGGTTGTAGCGGGTCGGACGGAGACCACGGCATCCGTTGTTCGACGTGACCGCTGGGCCCTGGGCCGTAATCTGAAGCTGACCAAAGCGGTACGACACCGTGCTGTTGGTCGAACCCGCCGCACCCGTGGCAACGCCGGCGGCCGGGACCGCACCATTGGCGAAATCGCCAACGCTGTCCGGAACCGTAACCATGCGGGCGTCTGTCAGCGGGGGCGTCACAATGTTCGTGCCATCCCAGAGAGCGGAGCCCGCGCCGTTGGTCGTGGCCGGCGTGGTGAACAGCGTCAGTGTCGGGGTAATGAACCCGCGACGATTGATCGTGGCAAGGCATCCGTTCACGGCCGACGTTGCACCAACGCCCGGAATCGGGGAGGCGGTGCTTGTGTCGCAAGCGCTCGTGACATTCAGGCCGAGCGAGCTAAGCAGCTGCTCGCTGTTCGCGCCGGCATATTTCGCAGCAACCTGAACCCACAGGTTGATGTTCCAGGTATTCGCCGGCGTAGCGGGCGGCGAGTTCGAGTTTGAAAGCGGTGCCGGCAGGGCCACTGCGCTCTGCGGCTCGAGATAAATCACCGGGACGTTCGCGTTCATATTCGGGTCGTTCGAGGCGACCGGAAGGATCGGACTGTTCGGAGGGGCAGCTTCAAACTGGTTGCCGGCCGCCCAGCTCATGTCCTTGAAACCGTTCGCGCCCGTCTGATACTGGCGAGCGGTCGCAAAAACCGCCGCATCCTGCTGGGCCATCGCGATCGCGGCGAATCCGCCGACGATCCCGACCACCATCAACATTCTTTTGGTACTCGACATTTCTTTGGCTCCATGCCTTCGAGCTACATTCGCTCGAAGCGTTCCTGAGTTTGAGAACCCTTTGGTCCTACCGGATGACCTCAGAAGCGCTCTTCGTTTCCCTGTCGAACCGAGGAACATCCTCGATTCCATCCACGTCTCCGGCGTTACCGGCGCCAGAAACATCGAGCTTGAGATCGCGCATGCCCCTTGCTGTTGCTTCGATCCCGAGAGATTTCGCTCTCAACGACGGATGCTACCACATTTCCAAGGGCAATGTCAATATAAGGTCTCTCAAATTCGCATCCGAACCTGCGGGAAATCCCGACCCGGCAGCACGTCCGAAAACCTTTCTGCCTGATTTTTGTCGCAGTTCCGCAACGCATGGTGCTGATAAACCACACGCTGCACGCACACCGACATCGATCAGAACCTCGCGACTCCTCATTCTACTAACTTAACTCCATTCTTAGCCGATCGTTATGGCTGCCGATCGCCATCCTCGCTATTCTCGGGCACGTTTCGCACCCCAAATCCAATCCGGCGCAGATATCCAAGCAAGCCGCGTGCCTCCGCCGAAGCCCTCGACGCCACATCTACTAAGTAAGACGCAAACTCGCGACGCAACGGATACTCTTTCCGCACTTTCGCGAGCACATCCGCACCCCTACCGTCGCGCCGAACGACCTCGCGAAACGCCGCCGAATCAGCAAAAACATCATAAGCCATCTTGACGCAGTCATTTAGCGTCGGAAGCCGCCCACTTCGGCCCTCCAGACGAATCTCCAAGCCCTCCACCCCATGTTCACCTCCACCCAACATTGGCCACTTAACCTCCGCAGCCACCCCGGCAAACCGCCCCAGCGCCTCAATCACCATTCGCGTCCCGGCCACCTTCCCCTCCAGCGAATACCCGGCGATATGCGGAGTCATAATATCCGCAACATCCATTAATGCCTCGTCGATACGTGGCTCCAGATCCCAAACATCGCACACCAGTCCGGCCAATCTTCCTGCCCGCCGCGCGGCCATCATCGCCGCCGTATCGACCACTTCACCTCGGCTGGCATTGATCAAAACCGCTTCCGACCGCATCCTCGCAAGTCGCCGCGCATCGATCATTCGCAACGTCGCGTCTGGACCCGCGCGCGTGAGCGGAACATGCAGACTCACCACATCCGCCTCGCTCAACAGGTCCTCCAGACCCACGAACCCCCCCGCCCCTTCAGCCCGCGCCCGAGGCGGATCACAACTCAGAACCCGAATCCCCAAAGCCGCCCCAAGCTCCGCAACAATCTTCCCCACATGCCCAACGCCAACCACCCCCAAAGTCCGTCCCACCCAGTCCAAACCCAGCCGCTCCCCGATCGCCAGCAACGCCGCCACCACGTATTCCCCAACCGCCCGCGCATTGCACCCGGGCGCCGAAGCAAACTCGACCCCCCCCCCCCTCAACCACCCCCCATCCCCATTATCCACCCCCGCCGCCGCCTTCCCCCAAAATCGCCCCTCCCGCCCCTCCCCCCGCCCCCGCCCC
>JAATGM010000018.1 GCA_015654675.1 Planctomycetota bacterium
CCCCGATTCGCATTCTTCTTGCCAAGGTCGGCCTTGATGGGCATGACCGCGGCGTGCGCGTGCTGGCGCGCGCTTTTCGCGACGCGGGGATGGAAGTCATTTACACCGGGCTGTGGCAGACTCCGGCGGCGGCGGTGAAGGCGGCGATCGAAGAAGACGTTGACGTGCTGGGGGTTTCGTTTCATAGCGCGGCACATCGCACCTTGGTGCCGATCATCCGGCAGGCGATGGAGAAGGCCGGGCGGCTCGATATTCCGCTGGTGCTGGGCGGGATCATCCCGCAGCAGGACTTCGCCGAGATGAAGGCGGCCGGCGTGTCGTCGGTGTTTGAGCCGGAGTCTTCGCTGGCCGATGTGATTGCGGCTTGCCGCGAGTTAGGGACGAAGTCGCAGGCGGCGCGGACGGCGGCGCATGCCGCGAATCAGCAACAGAACTGGAAGCGCGACAGCGAAGCTGGCAACACGGCCGCGCTCGGGCGCTATCTGACGTATCTCGAATTACACGACAAGACGACGACGCCGCCGGATCGCGCCGGAACTTTGTGCGTCGGCGTGACGGGTTCGCCGGGCGTTGGGAAGTCGACGCTGATTGGCCAGCTTCTGCGCGAGCTTCGAAAGCGGATAAAGAGCGTGGGCGTGATCGCCGTCGATCCGGCCAGCCCGATCACGGGCGGGGCGCTTTTGGGCGATCGGGCGCGGATGACCGCGTCGGTCGAGGACACGGGCGTGTTCATCCGATCGTCGGCGAGTCGCGGGGCGATGGGCGGTGTTGCGGACGCCACATCGCCGATGACCAACGCGATGCGCCGCGCGGGATTTGAGATGCTGGTCGTCGAAACGGTCGGGGCCGGGCAGAACGACGTGGTGATTCGCAAGTTCGCATCGCCGGTGGTGCTGGTGATGATGCCGGGCGCGGGCGACGACCTGCAGCTCGACAAGGCCGGCATTACCGAGATTGCGGATGTGTTCGTGATCAACAAGTCCGACCTGGCCGGGGCCGATCGGCTGGATGCACAGATCCGGCAGACGCTCGGAGCGGACAAACCGATCGTTCACACGGTGGCGTCGCACGGGAAGGGCATTTCGGAATTGGCCGACGTATTGCTTGGAATGAGAAAGAAATAGGTTGCATCGATGAAGATTCTCGCACTGGCGAAGCACGTTCCGGAATCGACGACGAACATCAAGGTGAAGGCCGACGGCTCGGGGATCGAGACGGTCGGCGTCAAGTTCGTCATGAATCCGTTTTGCGAGTTCGCGGTCGAAGAGGCCCTGCGGATTCGCGAGAAGAACGCGGCGGCCGGGATCGAAGTCACGGTGCTGACGCTTGGGCCGGCGGCGGCGGCCGATGTCGTACGCACGGCCTATGCGATGGGGGCCGATCAGGGCGTGCACCTTTGCGACGACGCGTTTACCAGCATCGACGAGATTGCGGCGGCGCGGACGATTGCGGCGGCGATCAAATCGCGCGGGTTTGATCTGATTATCGCCGGCAAACACGCGATTGATTACGACTCGGGGCAAGTCGGGCCGGCGCTGGCAGAGTGCCTCGGGTGGCCGCACGTCGGGGCGGTCGTGGCGATCGAGTGGGCCGCGGATATGAAGTCGATGACGGTTCGGCGGCGGATCGAAGGCGCCGAAGAAGTCGTCAATATCAAGCTGCCGTGTTTGCTGACATGCGAGAAGGGGCTGAACGAGGCGCGGTATCCATCGCTGCCGGGCTTGATGAAGGCCAAGAAAAAGCCGATCGAGACGTTGAATCTGGCGGCAGTGGGCGTGGCACAGGCCGACATCGCTTCGGCGACGAAGATGGGCGAGTTCGCGCCGCCGCCGCCGCGGCCGCCGGGGCGGATGCTGAAGGGGTCGCCGGAGGAAATGGCGAAAGAGCTGGCGCGGATTCTTCGCGAGGAAGAGAAGCTCATTTAGCGCGGCGGCTTCGAGCGATTCATGCCCGGCCCATTCATTCCTGCTGAGCGCGCTGTCCGGGACCACCCCAGTCGATTTGTCATTCCCGTCGCCGTGATGCTGATCACATTCGGCTGCTTCGCGGCATCGATTGGTTTTGGCTTTCTCAAGGGGGACGATGAGCCGCTATTGGTCGAAGCGACCGGCTATCGCGGACTCGGTGCGGAACACATCCGGTGGATGTTTGAGACGTTTCTCACCGGGCCGTACCAGCCGCTGAGTTGGTTGAGTTACGCGATCGACTGGTCGTTGTGGGGTCTGAATCCAACTGGCTTTCATCTCACGAATGTTTTGCTGCACTCGGCGACGGCTCTGGCGGTCTATTTCTTGGCGTTGCGATTGATTGGGGTCGCACGGCGGGCGGGCGGCGTAACCACGACCGCGGATCGGTTGTCGGCCGGTTTTGCCGCACTGCTGTTTGCGATTCATCCGCTGCGGGCTGAATCTGTTGCGTGGGTGACTGAACGTCGCGACGTGGTGTCGGGGCTGTTCTTTGTCCTGACGTTGATTGCCTGGATGCGTTACGCGGCTGCTCCGCGCCTGGGTTGGTATCTGCTGGCGTTTGGGCTGTTTGTGTTCTCGCTGCTGGGCAAGGCGACCGGGATGACGTTGCCGCTTTCGCTGCTCGTCCTTGATGTTTATCCATTGCGGCGGCTGGGTCGCGGGCGCGAACCAACGGTGCCGGGCGCGGGGCGGATCATTCTGGAGAAGCTGCCGTTCTTTGGCGTGAGTATCGCGATCGCCGCGGTTGCGATTCACGGGCAGCGCATGGAGGCGATGTTTGTCAGTTCAATGCCGATCGGACACCGAATGGCGATCGCGGCTTATGCGTCGTTTTTCTATATTTGGAAGACGCTTCTGCCGTTTGGGCTGAGTCCGCTTTATGAGCGGCCTGAGCCGCTTGTGCCCACGCATTATCTGTTCGTCTTCTCCGGCGTGGCGATCACCGGTTTGACGGTTATTGCGCTCGGGTTGCGGCGACGCTGTCCCGGATTACTTGTTGCGTGGCTCTTCTATCTGATCACGCTTGCGCCGGTTTCGGGATTGGCGCAGGCGGGGTTTCAGATTGCGGCGGATCGATACTCCTATCTGCCGATGCTGGGCTTCGCGATTCTCGCGGGTGGGCTGGCTCGCGGAGCGCTTGGCGAGCGAGGCGTCGCACCCAAGCTGCTGCTCGGTGGAGTTGTGGCGATTCTGGCTGCGATGACGTTTCGGCAGGTGTCATTTTGGGCTGATGACTACGCCGTTTGGAAACGGGCGGTGTCGGTCAGCACGCCGTTTGCGAGATCGCCGCATGCGTTGGCCAACTTTTCGGCGTTGTCGGCGGCGCGGGGAGACCTCGAAGCGGCAGTGAGCGCGGCGGAACAGGCGACACGGGTGCGGCCGGGCGATCCGCTTTACTGGCGGAACTACGCCGTGTTCCTGAGGCAGTCGGGTCGCGGCGCCGAATCGCTGGAGGCCTATCGGCGCGGGGCGGAGTGTAGGCCGGCGAATGCCGATGCGTTGGCTGATTATGGCTGGGGGCTGGCGAGCATGGGGCGATGGGGGGAATCGGCGCCTTTGTTTCAGCAGGCGGTCGAGGTGCAGCCGACGCATCAACGGGCATTGCTGGGGGTTGGATTCAACGCGGTACAGCAGAAGCGGTTTGACGAGGCGGCGGTGACGCTCGAGCGGGCGATGTCGATCGCGCCGCTGCCGGATGATCAGGTGATCGGCGTTGCTTCAGCGTGGTTTTCGGCGGGGCAGCCGGGGCGGGCGGTGGAGGCGCTGCGCGGTGAGGTGAAGCGGCGGTCGGATGATGAGTACCTGGCGGTCATGCTGGCGTGGCCGCTGGCGACGCATCCGGAGGCGTCGGTGCGGAATGGGGCGGAGGCGCTGCGGTTGGTGCAGCCGATCGCGGCGCGGCCGGGGGGGATGCAAGGCCAGGCGATGCGGGCGCTGGTGGCGGCGCAGGCGGAGACTGGGGATTTCGCGGGAGCGCGGGCGACGTTGGCGGAGTTGATTCGAGGCGAAACGCGCGGTGGGCAAGCGCCGGTAGCGGGCGACCTGGCGGGGATGGAGGCGGATCTGCAGGCGGGGCGGGCGATTCGGCGGCAGCCGGGGTAACGCGCGGTCAGCGTGCGGCGTGGATCTTTTTCTCGCCGAGGAACTCGATGGCGGTGCCGGCGAGGAGGCGGGCTCGGTCAGCGGGGGTTAGTTCGGTCAGGGATTCGATCAACTCGCCGGGGCGGGATTCGCCCAGGGGGAAGGGGTAGTCGGAGCCGAGGGCCACTCGGTTTGGGCCGACCAGCTTGATCAGGCCTCTCAGTAGATCGGGGTCGTGGACGCAGGAGTCCACGTATAGGCGATTGAGGTAGTCGCGGGGGTTGCGCTTGTTGTCTACCGCGCAGAGGTCGGGGCGGGCGAGGAAGCCGTGCTCGACGCGGCCGACGATGCTGGGGAAAGAGCCGCCGCCGTGGGCGAAGCAGACGCGCAGGTTGGGGAGCCGTTCGAAGACGCCGCCGAAGATGAGCGAGCAGATCGCAATGGCGGACTCGGTGGGCATGCCGACCAGCCACTGCAGCCAGTACTTCGACATGCGTTGCGGGGCGAGCATGTCCCACGGGTGGACGAAGACGGCGGCGCCGAGCTCGGCGGCGCGGGCGAAGACGGGGAAGAGGGCGGGCTCGTCGAGGTTCCAGTCGTTGACGTGGGTGCCAATCTCGATGCCGGCCAGGCCGAGGTCATTCATGCAGCGGTCGAGTTCGCGGCAGGCGAGGTCGGGGGCGTGGAGCGGAACGGTGCCGAGGCCGACGAAGCGCTGCGGGTGATCGCGGCAGACCGTCGCGATGTGATCATTGAGCAGGCGCGACAGGTCGAGCGCGTGGTCGGGCTTGGCCCAGTAGCTGAACATGATGGGGACGGTGGAGAGGGCCTGCACGTCGACGCCGGCGGCGTCGCACTCTTCGATGCGGCGGGCGGGGTCCCAGCAGTTCTGCTCGATGACGCGGAAGCAGCGGTCGTCGATCATCATTTTGGCGCGGCCGGGTTCGTGGTGGTCGAGGTGGACGAAGCCGCCGTAGCCATAACGATCGTGGAGGTTGGGCCAGGTAGGGGGGAGGATGTGGGTGTGGAGGTCGATCTTCATTCGGGGGCGATTGTAGCGGGGCGAGTGAGAATGCGTGATTGGCGGGGCAAATTGGTATCTGTGGACAGGGTGGCACGGGTCGGCTATGCTCTGCTCTGGTTGGTTGACGACCGAGTCTTCCGGGTTTGCGTCACTTCTGTTCGTACCGCACCTCGTTCGCTCTCTCGCCTGTCCTGCCGTTTGGGCCGAACCGATCGGCCTCTTTCAACTTGACCCTGAAAGCGAAACAACGGGTCGCAGTCCTGCATGCATTGGAGAACTTATGGGCAGGAAACTTTATGTTGGAAATCTGGGCTACAACGTGACCGGCTCGGACCTCGAGACTCTTTTTGCGGCGCACGGCACGGTGTCGAGCGCGCAGATCATCGCCGATCGCTCGTCCGGGACGAGCAAGGGCTTCGGCTTTGTCGAGATGAGCACCGATGACGAAGCGAAAGCCGCGATCTCGGCACTCGACGGCAAGGAGCGCGACGGCCGGATGATGAAGGTCAACGAAGCGAAGCCGAAGGAGTCGCGGCCGGGTGGCGGCGGCGGCGGCGGTTACGGTGGCGGCGGCGGTGGCCGACGCTACTAGTCGCATCGACTGATTAGCTAATGAAGGGGCGGCCTTTTCGGGCTGCCCCTTTTTTGTTGCGCTGGGCGGCGGCGAGCGACCGTGGGTGGCGGGCGGCGGCGCGGGTTGTGGGATTGGTGGGATTTCATTGGATATTGGGAGTCGGAAATTGGCGCGTCCTGAGTCTTGAGTCGTGGGTCTTGAGGCCCGTGTCGTCCCAGACGGAACCCGGTCGCGGTGAGATTTGTGAGATTTGGGGCGGTCCGGTTTGTTTGGATTCGGTTTGGTCGGCCCTTGCCTGGCTGGGTGACAGGCGCTTTGTTCCAGGGGCAGCCCTTCGGCGGATGAGACGGGTCGATGAGACTGTCGCCAAAGGCGACTCCCGGACTTGAGACGCGACGGTGAGATTCTTGAGATGCGCTGCGTTTTTGAGCGAATTCGCGGGGACGCAGGTGAGATTCGTGAGATTTGGGGCGGACCGGTTTGAGCCCGATGCTGCCACGCCGTATTTGCTTTTCAAAGATCATGGGCCGATCGGCCCGGGGGAACCACTCGCTCGCGAGGCCTTCCGGCCTTCCTCACCCCGACCCCTCTCCGCTGAATGAGGAGAGGGGATTGTGGGCGGGGAATGGACGCTGGCCCCCACGTTGGGCTTTTGCGCAGTTTGACCCCGGATTGCCCCCATGCTCTTTTCATGGGAGTATGTTCGGGTAGTGTTTAGTCGGGCGAAAATTGGAAGTCAAGTCGGGATTCTGAATCCCAGAGGCAGAATGGGGCAAGTGGTGGGCTGAGGGCGGGCGCGGTGGCAAGGGTTTGAGGACGCGGGGGGGGCCCGGCCGGGGACGGCCGGGTTGGGCTCTTCGGCGCGGGGCGATGATACTGGTCGCATTGGGGGATGGCTTTGCGAGTTCGACCCACATTTCGATCCGCAAGCTGGGGCCTCTCCTGATCCCGGGGGAGGGGCGGAGAATTGGGTGGGGCGGGGTGAGGCACGGTCGGGGGTGGGCGAGCGGGATATTTCGCGAAGCGGAAGGGCGGGCGGTTGGCTGCGTTCCCTTGATGCAGGATTATCTTAGGCTTCAGTCGTAAAAGTAGAATGTCATTTTAATCTTGCCATCCGAAAATGGATTGTCGCGGACACCCGACCCGCGATTCAAGATAGCTTGCGCCTCAAGTCAAACCTTTGCAAACGGATACACGCGTTTAATGTGCGCGTTGAAATAGGTGCCGTGAGATGTCGCACCCATAATTCCGTCGTATTCTGACTGAGGCACGTTCGAATACTGGTATAGGGAACCGTCGTTGAACTCGATCTCCAATACGCTGGAATCGGAGTCGTAGCCGATCGACCGAATGTTTGATGACGAGACCGCTTTCCTTTCCATACCTTTGCTCCAATGGTTAGACCGTTGGCTTTTGAGCTCGCCACGCTTTTACGAGCAATTTATAGTCCTCTGCGTAAAGCTGCTCCGTCCAGCCGATGCGAGGCCTCCGCTTGCCGTCCTTATCTCTTTGCGCAACAACTTTGGGGTCCTCGCTATCTGGGCGTCGGCCTTCTGGTGGCAAGTCAATCACCGCTCGCACTGGTAAATTGACCGCGTCGCCTACCACGAGGGCTTCACCTGTTCGCAGTATTGGAAGCATACTGAACAGCCCTTCAAGGCTATCAGACGAACATGATCGCACGTGTCCGCGATCGGCCTCATTGGTTAGTCGCATCGCTACCGTAGTGCCGCACTGCGAGAGAATTGTGCCGTCGATCTCGGACGGGCGCTGGCTGACAAGCATGAGTCCGACGCCGTACTTCCGACCTTCTTTCGCCACTTGTCGAGCCGCTATCGCAGCCCTGTTCTTGGCTTGGGTCCCGAGGTATGCGTGCGCCTCTTCAAGCACAATCAATAACGGACGATCGCGACCGCCTTCCGGCTTACATCTTCCCCAGTAAAGAGCATCATAGAGTATTCGCAGCATGGCCCCGACTAGTTCATCGAGAACCGCCTTGGGTATGCCCGAAAGATCGAACACACAAATGGGCGTTGTGGCCCCCAGCCACGAGGCTAGGAGTGAATCGAGATCTGCCGCGGTACTCCCATCTTTCCGGGCCGCCCATTGGCCTGGCTGAAATAGAAAGGCCAATCGCGGGTCGCGCAAGCGCACCTCAAGAGTGTCGATATGTGTGCGCGCTTGCCCCGCGTATTGCCCCTTATAAACCTTCGGATTCGCAGTTTGGCTCTGATCAACAGCGAGGAATTTCGGGCGTGTTAACGTTGCGCTGTCACCAATCGAGTCAGCTGCTGGATCGCCTTCCTTTTCGTAGGCTCGCGTCGCTTCGCTTTGATTTTGGTTTTCGCTGACGGTGTGTGTAGCGCATTGGACAGAATAGAGATGTAGCCATAGTTCATGAACTGAAAATGGAAGCGGCGTGTCGATCGTTACATCTGCATCTCGGAGACCGTGGGGTCTACCACTTGGTCTTGATGCTCTCCGAGCTTTCAGCAACCACTCTTGCGCAATCGTGAGAGGTGTACCGGTGATGATTCCCATGGACACCGTCATGAGTTCTTCCGCTGTAAGCGCCCAGAAAGGAATATTAAGCTCATTCTCCCCTTTGGATGTGTCCGCGCCTATTCGGAACACAGTCGCCCGATCTCCAAATGCCCTAACATATTCCCCATGTAGATCGAGCAATACGACGCGAGCTGCCGGAAACTTGTTGTTGTCTGAGAGCGCGGCTAGGAGACTGGCTACGGTTGTTGATTTTCCGGAGCCGGTGCTTCCCACCACTGCGCTGTGCCGACTGACGAGACGATTGAGGTCGATAAACGCACGGATTCCCTCGGCGCTGGCCACACGACCAATGGACACATGCGACTCTGCGTCCATTGGCGCGTACACTAGGCGAAGGTCTGTTTCGGTTACGACATGCACCGCGTCGCCGATCGATGGATACTGAGATACTCCGCGTTCGAACTTTCCTCCGCGTCGCCCTTCCCCTACTAGTTCGACCCGCAGCCACCTAGTACCCAATTGCGCCGCTAATTCCGGAGGGCCTGGCGCAGCGCCGGCGCCGACCTGAACGACAATGCCGAAAAGATCAACGTATCCTGCGGGAATCCGGACGAAGCTGCCGACTTGCCCTACGCGGTAACCCTCGCCGCGATAAAACAACAGCCCATGGGTAGTTGCCGCATCGAGCTTGACGCTTACGCGCGAGCCGGTGACATCCTCAACTGTGCCAAGTCTGGTCGGATCAATCGCGATTTGCGACATGATCTACCTCGGCTCTTCCTCCGTAGAGCTGCTCTAGGAAGAGAGAAAAATAGTGGAAGTCGCCCAAACGGCATTGGGCCGTCAACGGAGCGGTTTTGTCAGCTCCGGCAGTCAGCTCATTGTAAATCCAAACATCCTCCGGGCGTGTCGCGGAATGCTGGATTATATAGGGGCCTTTGCGATTCCCAACGACGGCGCCGTCAGTGGCAAGCACAGTCATGTTGGGCTGACTACCAGCAAAATCGACTACATTCTTCGCTTTTCCAAGCGCCTGGTACTCGAGAACGAAGCACTGCGCCGCTGGGTTTCCACGTAGGCCGTCCAGCAACACTTCATTGAGGTGATCGTCGGAAAACGAGTAGCCGCACACAACTAGGACAGGGGGGCCAAGACTCTGCACTTGCCCAATGGCGCGAAAAAAAGAGCGAAGTCGATCAATCATGGCGAGGTAAGGCAAGCGACGGCTTTGGTCGTACTTTAGGTGCGACGGGTAGATTATCGCTTTGCCATGTGCAGCTCTCCCTTGTGCCCTGAATACTGTGCCATCATTGCGTCGTTCCCAATTTATTGATCCGTGGAGTTTCCACAAGCGCGCCCAACGACGAGGGATGGCGTCCTGTTCAATCGAAGCGATGTCAAAGAATGGCTCTCGGGAGCCGACGAATCCGTCGAAATGTGGGATGCGCTGCCGCTCGAATGCTTCCTCGATGAGGAGATCGTAGTTAGGAGTGAATAGTTCCACCGGCGCGGCGCGCTGGAGACCTCCAATCCACGATGCGAGACGATGGTATGAGCAGCGATGCGCGGGTAGTGATTTTCCTACGATTTCGACGATGAGGTCGCATATCGCTTCGTCGAGGCACTTTAACCTATCCTTTCCGATTCCATCGAGAGGCTTTTGACCCTTGCGGCCAGTTAGTGCGCGTAGCTCGGTGAGGATGCTCTCAACGTTTGGTTCGGTGTCTCCTCCGTCCTTGCATGCTAGAGCCAACGAGTCCCAGCACGGAATATGGCGTTTGTCCCGCTCTAATTGTTCGTCAAGGGCCTTCAGTCGGACATAAAGT
Organism: Planctomycetota bacterium; assembly: GCA_015654675.1. Lineage (GTDB taxonomy): Bacteria > Planctomycetota > Phycisphaerae > UBA1845 > UTPLA1 > SpSt-539. The sequence goes on from JAATGM010000018.1 coordinate 9,979, forward strand.
GTTTTGGTGAGCTGTGCTACATCTGGAATCAACAGCAGGCTTCTCTCTCCCTTTTCATCATAAATACCTAGAGGACAACCGGCACCGAGGAATAGGCCGATGCGAACGCGGTCAGATTGGAGCGCGTCGCGGAGCAGATTGGACTGTCGAATTATGTCGTGGCTGTATTCGGGGTTTCCGGCGACGGGTGCAGCTGGTTGGGTAGCTGGAGATCCCGTAGCGGTAGTTTTTGTGATTGCGGTCATAGCATTTCCTTGCCGCTTGAGTCCGCTTCAAGCATTCTCACGCTCAGGCCCTCGATTTCTTGTAGCGTCTTTCCCGCAATGCCTTGAAGGTCGCCATACATGCCGGCGGTCGAATCGATCACGCCGCGAATCTGCTCTTCGCGCTTGGCCCACAGCCGAGTCATAGTCTTGCGTTCTTTGTCTAGGTCTTCCTGCATGTCGGTGAACTTTTCGACGATGGCCTGGACGCGGTGGCGGAAGCGGGGGCCGGTCAGGTAGTGGTAGACCATTTCCATTTTGGTCTGCTGGCCTTCGCCGGCGGCGCGGGCGGCGGCCAGCTCGGTCAGTGAGTGTCGCAACGCGATCGCCAGCGGGATGGCGCAGCGCGGGGCGGTGACCCAGACGCCATCGAGCAGCGTGAATGTCTCCACGTCTTTGGGGAGGACCTGCGAGACGAGGATGGCCGCGTCGGCTTTGGCGGCGCGTTGGTCTTCGCGGAGCTTGGGGAGCCAGCCGTCGCTCCAGTTTCGGGTTCGCTTGGACTCCCAGAGGAGTGTTCCGCAGGGCTGGCCGAGCGGGCCGAGGATGCGGTGGAGGGCGTCGCCGCCGTGCTCGCCTTTGGGGACGGGCTCGATGGTGTCGCGCGGGAACGCTTCGCGGAGGAGGGCTTCGAGCTGGAGTTCCTGGACTTCGCCCTGTAGCTGCTGCGAGCCCTGCTCGGCTTTGCGCTTGAGCTCCTCGATCTGGCGCTGCATGCCGGCGATGGTCTGCTCTTTCTCCATGACTTTGAGCTTGAGTGACTCTTCGGCTTCCTTGCGGGCCTGATCGCGGGCGGTGGTGATGGTCTGCTGGACGCGTTTTTCGATGGTGAGTTCCATCTCGCGTTTGGCGTCGTCGAGTTCGCGTTGTTTGCGGATGAGGTCGGCCTGGGCTTTCTGGGCTTCGGCGAGTTTGACGTCGCGCTGCTTGAGGACGTCGTGGAGTTCGGCGAGTTCCTTTGATTTCTGGTCGAGGTCGTTGGAGAGGGCCAGCCGGGCTTTCCTGGCTTCGTCGGCGGCGATGGTGGTGCGTTCGAGTTTGAGTTTGGCGGCGACTTGTTCGTCGATGGATTCTCTTGCCTTGGCGAGGGCGGATTGCTCTTCGAGGATGGCGGCTTCGCGCTTGGCGATGTCGGCGTCTTTCTGTGCGAGTTGTTGCTGGAATTGGCGGCGGGTGGCGTCGATGAGCGGGGCGGCGAGTGACTCAGTGAGTTTGATATCGGTGTGGCAGTTTGGGCAGCGGATGATGGGTTCTGTCATTGAGTGTTTCCGATGAGGGGGATGAGTTTAGCGGAAGTAGAGTGCGGGTGAAAAGGGGTGGGGCGCCCTTCTGCGGCGCAGAGGGAGGGCGATGCTGGATGCGCGCGGCTGGTTGAGTGGGGATGTCTACGCTATTCGGTGGTCACCTGCCCGGCCGGGGACGGCCGGGTTCGCCCTCCTGCGCGGGGACGTCCGCGGCGGAGCGCGGACGCTACGGGGGGCTAGCTGGCTGCGACGTTGCGGCGCGGTATTTGTCGGCCATTTGTTGGTAGCGGGATTGGGATTCGGGGGCGAGGGGGAGGGTCATGTGGTCTTTGTCGGGGACGATGATGACTTCGGCGTCGCTGCCTAGTTCCTTGAGGGTCTGGGCTAGCAGCACGACCGCACCGTCGAGGTAGAAGTTGTCTTTGTCGCCGACGATGATGTGGAGCTTGCCGGCGAGTTTGGGGGCGAGCTGTTTCCAGTTTTTGCGCAGACAGAGATTGATGTCGTAGGCCTGCCACGCCTTGGCGACTTCGGGGTTGATGACGCCGGTCTTGCGGTCGAAGAGTTCCTGCGGCTGGCCGTCGGGGCCGCGCGGGCTGAAGACGGCTTCGAAGGATCCGAGTTGTCCGCCGGGGCCTTGGGCGGTCTCCATTTTGGCGAAGTCGCGGACGGTGAGGGTGGGGACATTGTTCATGCGGGCGATGGGGCGGGCTTTGTTTTCGCGGTCTTTGAAGGCGTTCTCGCCCGAGGCGTAGAGGTTGATGCCGGTGAAGTTGCGGAAGTCGACAGGGTCGGGGGCGGAGGACCAGACGCCGGCGAAGTAGTCGGGGTGGGTGATCATGAGCCACAAGCTGGACCAGCCGCCGGAGGAGTGGCCGGTGAGGAAGCGGGCGCGCGGCTCGGGGTCCAGGCGGAATTCTTTTTCGAGGTAGGGGATGAGTTCTTCGACGAGGGCCTGCGACCAGGGGCCGTTGTTGGCGGAGTCGGCGAAGACGTGGTGGCCGAGCGGGCAGTTGGGGTCGGGGACGATGAAGACGAAGGGCTGGTCGGTCTTGGGGGGCATGCCGCGGTAGTAGAGGACCTGTCGCGGGCCGCCGCCGAATCCGGGGATGTCGTAGACGGCGGGGTAGCGGAGCGGGCCTTTGGGGTCGTAGCCGACGGGGAGGCAGAGGGCGGCGCGGATTTTGGTGGGCTTGTTGAAGAACCTGGTGAGGAGTTTGCTTTCGATTTCAACGGACTTGATGCGTTCGTCTTCGATGAGTTTGGCGGGCGGGGCGACGCGGCGGATGCGGAGGTCGATGGTGCCGGAGGTTTTGGGGTCGATGCGCTTGTTGACGACGGAGCTATAGGCGTTGCCGGGTGCGCCGGGGTGTCTGCGGCCGTCGCCGGCGAGGTCCATGACGGCCTGGATGCGGAAGCGCTTGGCGGGCCACTCGGAGATGGGGACGGGGAAGGCGACGGCGTTGTCGGCGATTTCGAGCGGGGTGTCGGGCTTCCAGTCTTTGACTTCGACAGAGGCGAAGGGTTCGGTGAAGAACCAGTCGGGGCCGAAGCGCGGGTCGCGACGCTGGATGGTGGAGGTCATGATCCAGACGCGGCCGGTGAAAGGGGATTTTTGGACGGTTGGGTCGAAAGAGACGAGGAACTTGAGGGGGCCGGCGGGTTGGGAGGACGTGGGTTGAGAAGCGGCGGGTTGGGTGGTTGGGGCGGCGAAGGAGGGGACGAAGCTGATCAGCCCGGCGGCGATGGTGATTGAGACTCGCTTCACGGTGTTGACTCCAGAGAGCGGGACAGCGTGCGCAACTTGAGACGCGTCTGGTGCAGATTTATACTCGCTTTGCAACTTTGTCTCGAACGGCTGGAGGAATGTCATGCCGAAGCTTCGCTTGTTTACGCCTGGTCCGACGATGGTTCCTGACGAGATTCTGCTGGAGATGGCGCGGCCGATCGAGCATCACCGGACGCAGACTTATCGCGACTGGCTGAAGGAGGCGACTGAGAACCTGCAATACCTGTTTCAGACGAAGGGGACGTGTCTGACGATTACGGGGAGCGGGACGGCGGCGGCGGAGGGGGCGATCGTGTCGATCGTTCCGCCGGGGAAGAAGGCACTGGTTTGTCATGGCGGGAAGTTTGCGGAGCGGTGGCGCGACGTCTGCAAGCGGTTCAAGATCGAGCACGTGGAATATGAGTATGAGTATGGGCGCGGGGCGGACCCGGCGCGGGTGGCGGAGATCCTGAAGAAGGAGGCGAACATCGCGGCGGTGATCACGGTGCACTCGGAGACGAGCACGTGCGCGGTGTCGGACGTGGCGGCGATCGCGAAGCACACGCGGGCGCATGACTGCCTGCTGATGACGGACTGCATCACGTCGGTCGGGTGTCTGCCGTTCAAGATGGATGAGTGGGGGATTGATATCGCGATCACGGGGTCGCAGAAGGCGCTGATGCTGCCGCCGGGGCTGGGGTTTGTGGCGGTGAATGATCGGGCGTGGAAGGTAATTGATTCGTTCGATGCGCCGATTTTCTATAACAATCTGAAGGCGTTTCGGAAGTCTCTGGCGGACTGGGATGCGCCGTGGACGCCGGCGAACACGCTGGTGCGGGCGCTGCGGATGGCGCTGAGCATGATCAAGAAGGAAGGGCTGGAGAATATCTGGGCGCGGACGGCGCGGCTGGCGAAGGCGACGCGGTCGGCGGCGCAGGCGATGGGGCTGACGGTGTTCGCGAAGGATCCGGCCGACAGCGTGACGGGGATCAACACGCCGGCGGGCGTGGACAATGACAAGTGGCGGAAGGAGATGAAGAGCAAGTTCGGCGTGCAACTGGCGGACGGGCAGGGGCAGCTGGCGGGGAAGATGGTGCGGATTTCGCACATGGGATGGGTGGATGATTTGGACACGCTCGGGGCGATCGGGGCGATGGAGATGACGCTGCGGTCGCAGGGGCACAAGTGCGAGGTTGGGGCGGGGACGACGGCGTTTTTGAAGGGGCTTGGGGGGTAAGGGACGGACGCGCCGCCGCGCGGGTCAGGCGGGTTGGCTGGCCGGGGTGGTGAAGGCGCGGCGGATGTCGGCGATGAGCTGGTCTACTTTGAAGGGTTTGAAGAGGACGCCGGCGAGGCCTTCGCGGCGGGCGCGGACGACGGAGTGGTTGGGGTCGTAGCCGAAGCCGGTCATGAGGACCACGGGGATATTGGGGTTTCGCTCTTTGACGGCGGCGAAGATTTCGTAGCCGTTTTTGTGTGGCATTTTGATATCGGCGAGGACGAGGTCGTGGGGCTGTCGCTCGAAGAGGGCGAGGGCGGCGGCGCCGTCGGGCGCGGTTTCAACTTCGGCGCCGCGTTTCGAGAGGACGCCGGCGATGGTTTCGCGAATGGTGTCTTCGTCATCTGCCACGAGGATGCGCTTACCGGCCAGAACTGGATCTGTCTGCGGTGATTCTTCGTCGCGGCCGAGGATGCCGCCCTTGGGAGCGGTGACTTCACGGATAGAGCGCTTGATAAGCGTGACGTTGTCGCAGATGAGGTCGAGCCGGCGGCGGAGTTCGTCGTTGCCGATGTATTCTTCTTTTATTGTTGCGGCTTCGGTGAGGATGTCGTTGAGGGGGCCGGCGATTTCGCTGGAAACGTCATCGGCGAGCTGGCCAGTGGTCTGGAAGCGCTCGGTAACGAGGAGTTCGAGGGTGTGGAGCGCGATGGCGATGTAGCGGGCCATGATCTCGGCGAACTGGCGGTCTTCGTCGTTGAAGGCGCCGAGGCGTTCGGACTCGATGTTGAAGACGCCGACGATTTTGTCCTGGAGTCGGAGGGGGACCGTGAGGGAGGAGCGGGCTGATTCGAGGCCGGGGAGATAACGCGGGTCGTTCTGGATGTCGCCGCAGACGTAGGACTTGCCGGTTGCGGCGACGAAGCCGCTGATTCCGCTGCCCTCGGAGGCGACGTAGAGGTTGTAGGACTGGACGCGCTCGATCATGCCGTGCTGGAGGACGAATTCGAGCTTGTTCGTTTTCTTATCGATGAGGAGGACGGCGAAGTTGTCGAAGTGCAGCAGGTTGTGGAGGTGTTCGTAGACGGTCTGTTCGAGGAGGCGGATGCGATCGTTGATGCGGAGCTGGGCGTTGGCCTCGGTTCCGAGGGCGACGAGTTCGCGGCCAGCGAGGTCGATGGCGTCGAGTTTTTTCTGGAGGCGGCGGGCGCGGGTGACGTCCCAGATGACGGCGATGACCTGCGACTGATGCGATTCGGATTCGGAGGCGAGGATGGGTGTGGCGGTGATTTCGAAGTATTGATCGTTGCCGGCTGTCAGTGGGAAGCGGTGAGCACGCTGGTGAGGGCTACGCTGGTCTTCGTTGCCGCCGGTGCGGGAGCCGAGCAGGACGCGCTGACAACTTTGGCAGACCTGCTGCATGAGGTCGGGCGGATAGTCGCGCATGATGGCGTTGGCGTAAACGAGGCGGCCTGACTCGTCGATGATGCAGACGCCCTGACCGAGTGATTCAAGCGCGGCGGAGGCCTGTTGAGTGACGGCGGCGCGTTCGATGGCGAGGACGTCGCCTTGCTCGCTGATGACGAGATCGAAGCGATCGTTTTTGATTGCGTTGAGGACTTCCTGGAAGGAATGTTTGATGGTCACGTCGGCCGAGGCGAGCATGGACGTGACCCAATCATTGGGGGCGTTCCGCGCTCCGCGGAACAGGAGAATCTTTTTGCCTCGCCAAGGGGTGTCCGTCATCTGCTTTCGACGAGTCTAATCGCCCGGGGGCGTTTCCGTGAAACGGTCGGCCCCGCGCGGCGCTCGGCACACGATGCCCGCATGGGATTCATCGACGGACCTGACTCGCCTGTCCTCACCCCATTTTAGCCAGATTGGATGGGATGATAAAGCGTTTTAGTTAGACCCGGGCCGAATTGGGGGCGGCCGATAAAGTGGCGCATGCGGGCGCGTTACATGGCATCTCACGGATTGTCAGAGAAGGGGCGGCGCTGTTGTTCGAGGATGAGCGGGGCGAGGTATTTGCGCACGAAACTGCGGCTCGCCCAGCCGGTGTGGGTGCCGGGATTGCCGTAGGAGGCCATTTTGTTGGTCCATTTGATTTGGTGGAGCTTTTTGTATTCGGCGCGGGCTTCCTGGCTGAGGCCGGCGGGGATTTCGAAGCCGACCGCGCCGGCGGCCGGGCCGTGGCGGCGATCGATGTTGCCGAAGAGCGAAGTTCCGATCTGGAGGAAGCCGACGTCGGCGGGCGACCAATAGTTGAAGATGCCATACTGAGTGCGGCGGAGCGATTTGGTGAGATTGTGATCGGGGCTGACCGCGGCGGCGAGGAGGATGGCGGCGGAGAGCTTGCGGTTTTTGGGCAGGGTTTCGAGCGTCATGATAGCCATGCCGCCGCCGCCCGAGTGGCCGATGACGTGGACAGAGCGGCCGGGGTATTTGTCCTGATAGAACATGATGCGCTTGGCGAGCTTGCGGGCCTGCTCGAGATTTCGGTCGTAGTCGGTGAGGTTGAGCAGCGCGCCGCCGGGGAGCGGCGTGTTCCAGTCGTAGATTTCGATGCCTGAGGTAACGCCGCCTTCGTCGAGGCCGCGGGCGATGTCGTAGTTCCAGCCCGACCTTCCTTCGATGCCGGGAAGGATGACGACGAGACCGCGGGCCATTCGGACGGGGGTGCCGAGGTCGCTGATGGAGCAACCGGAGCCGGCCGTGAGCAAGGCAGCCACCAGCAACAGACCGAGCGGGGCGAGGCGGCGGTTTCGAAATCGTGGAGGCGGCGGTTTCATCGAGTCTTGCTTCTGCATTGTGAACCTACAGACCATTTATTGCGGGAAAGGTTGGCCGAGCCGGTCGGCCATTATTTCGCGGCGGCCGGATGTCGCAAGTGGAGCATGCTGAGGAGCACCCAGGCGAAGAATGATTGTCCGGCGGCGACACCACCAATGGCGCCCACGGCGAGGGGGGGGAAGTCGGCCTGGCGTTCGAGGACGGAGATGCCGGCGAGGGATGCGCCTGTTCCGACGAAGATGACGGTGATGGCAGCGATGAGCCAGCGTTTGGGGTTGCTGGTGGGGCGGAGGGCGGCGAAGCCGCAAATGACTGCGACGAAGCAGCCGATCGCGAGGAAGGCGACCCAGGCGTATTTGTCCTGAAGTGTGCCGAGGACCCAGGCGGCGGCGACGCGCAAGCTTAGCAGTAACTGTGCGACCGCCGGTTGAGCGGTCGCAGGGGATATTGCGGCGATTTGCGCGCCCTGCAGGCCGATGAGCGCGCCGACGCAAACTCCGAGGCCAATGCAAACGATCGCGAACGGGGGCAAGCGCGTGGCTGTTGTGCGGAAGGCGGCCGAGATGCCGGCAACGGCGATGACGCCGGCCAGCGCGAACATCAGGAGCGTCCAGACGGCGCGGGTGCCTTCAGCGAATCCGATGGCGCGGCGCATGGCATCGGCGCGGCGGGCGTTGGGATCGTCGCCTTGAATTCCGACGGGTTGCGGGCGCACGGATGGTTCGAGATCGGTGTTCACGGTGCGACGCGGATTGATGGGCGGGAAGATGCTGAATGATTGTTGCACGCCGCGCGCGGGGGCGAGGCCACCGGGGCCGACGCCGGTAGCGGCCTGCGGAACATTGGAGGATTGCATGAGCGACATGCCTTTGGAGAGCGAGTCGCAAAGGATGAGCGTGCCGACCCAGTTGTAGATGCGGTGCGCGGCGAAGACCCAGCCGACGGCCACGAGCAGGCAGATTATTCCCTCCAGTCGGTATGACTGACGGATGGCCTGTGGAGGCCGGCGGACTGGAGCGGAGCGATAGCCGGAGGGCGCGGTGCGGCCTGGCGCCGGGACGGCGGTGGTGCGAATCGGCGTGAGCGGATAGGTCGGCGATTCGGATTTGGGCGGAGGCGCGACGGCTGCGACGATGTTGGAACGGACTGGAGCTGGTTTGTCGTCGACCGGTGTGAGGGCGATCACCGGGACGGCAGCGGGGCGCGGTTCGGGTTGGTTCTCGTCGGTCAGTTGGTCGGCCATTTCCGGGGCCCCACACTGACGAGGTAGTGCGGTCCGTCGATCGGCCAGCGGCGGACGTAGTCGCGGATCTTGTCGGTTGAGACGGCGTCGACGGCGGCGAGGCGCTCTTCGACGGAGCGCGGCCGACCGACCATGTCGACATCGTGGGCGATTTGCATGAGTCGATGGTAGGGGGCCTCGGCTTCAGTGGCCAGCGCGGTGCGGCGGCGGTTTTTGACGCGTTGCAACTCGTGATCCTTGACGCCGTCTTTGACGACGAGGTCGATTTCGCGGCGGATTGCTTCAGCGAGGCGTTCGCAATTGGGCGGCTCGCAGAAGCCATAGAGCATCATGATGCCGGTGTCGCAGTAGTCGATTCGATAGGCGGCGGCGACGGGGGCGACGCCGGCCTGGACGATCTTCCAGTAGAAACGCGAGTTCTGCCCGCCGAGGATGGCGGCGAGGGCTTCGGCGGTTTCGTCGTCTTCATGCGTCGCTGAGGGGGCGGGCATGATCATGGCGATGGCCTGTTGTTTGAAGCGGTCCATCTGGGCGACGGTGACGCCATCGGTGTTGAGCTTAGGCGCGGTGCGTTGCGGGCGTGGGCCGGCCGATGGCCAACTGCCGCAATGGCGTTCGGCAACGCGGACGGCCTCGTCGGGCGTCACTTTGCCGGCGGCGATGAGAATCATGTTGGCAGGGTTGTAGCGCTGGCTGAAATAGCCGTGCATCTGATCGCGGCTGAGATCGGAGACGGTTTTGGTTGAGCCGAGGACGGGCCATTCGAGCGGGTGGCCGGCGAAGACTTTTTCGTGGGCGATGTCGTAGAGGTGGCGATCGATTTGATCGTCGGACATCGCAATTTCTTCGAGGATGACTTTCTTTTCGGTCTCGAATTCTCCGGGTGGGATGACGGAGCGCATCATGTCGGCCAGTAGTTCGACCTGTTTGTCGAAGTCGGCCTTGCGGACCCAGCCAAAATAGAAGGTTTTCTCTTTCGAGGTGAAGGCGTTGTAGGTGCTGCCCATGTTGTCGAAGTCGATGGTGATCTGCTGCCAGGGGCGCTTGGGCGTCCCCTTGAAGCACATGTGCTCCAAGAAGTGAGAGACGCCGGCGAGGGGCGAGGTTTCGTCGCGAGCGCCGGTGCGGACGAGGAATCCGGCGGCGGCCGACGAGACGTCGGGCATGGTTTCGACGACGACGGTGAGGCCGTTGGCGAGTTTTTGCTGGAAGAAGCTGGACATAGGCCCTCTCGCATTCATTGATCGCGGTTCACGCGCCGGCCATGGCGGCCTCGGGTCCGAGCGTGACGACGCACAATTCTTTTCGGGGGTGGTCGGCCAGATATTTCTGGATGTCCTTGATGGTAACGGCGAGGACTTCGGCGTTTTTCTCTTCGAGTCGGACAGGGCGATTGAAGTAGAAGAGATCGGAGCCGAGTTCGCTGACGCGGGCACGGGTCATGTCGCCGTGAGTGTCGGAGCGGGCGACGATGAGGGTCTTGGCGCGATTGAGCTCGTCCTCGGTCAGGTCTTCCGCGAGGCGGTCGACTTCACGAAGAAGGGTTCGGTAGGTCTGTTCGCAGCGGGCAGGCGTGGACGACGCGCCGAGGTGGATCATGCCGCTGGTGCGCGGGTGCTCGTGCCATGCGCCGACCCAATAGACGAGGCCCTGCTTTTCGCGGACTTCGGTGAAGAGACGCGAACTCATGCCATCGCCAAGGAGCGAGAGCATGACGCGCTCGACCGGGTGGGTTTTGTCGGTCATGGGGACGCCGGGCCAGCAGATGCCGATGTGCTGCTGTTCGAGTTCCTTGTGGTAGTGCCAGCGGCCGGTGGAGAAGTCGGGTCGCGGGTCCGGGGCGGGCGAGCCGGTTGCGGCGAGCCCGGCGAGCGCGGTTTCAAATTTGTCGGCGAGTCGATTGGGGTCGATCGGGCCGGCGATGACGATCTGCATGCGGCGCGGGGTGAAGTTGGACTTCCAGAAATCGATGATGTCGGCGCGGGTGATGCGTGCGAGGGTTTCGCGTTCGCCGTAGGCGTGGCGTCCGAGGATGGGGCCGTAGGCGTGTTTGAGCATGAGCTTGCGCGAGAGTTCGCCGGGGTCGTCTTCGAGGGCGGTTAGTTCCTGTTGAGCGAGTTCGATGCCGACGCGGCAAGAGTCTTCCGGAAAGGTTGGCGTGCGGATCATTTCGGCGGCGAGGTCGATCGATTGATCGAGGAAGTCGGGCATGCAGGTGCAGCGGAAGCCGAGGGTCTCGCGGCCGGCCCAGGTGGAATGCAGGGCGCCGATCGCATCGAAGGCATCGGAAAGCTCCGGGCCGGTGCGTTTTGCGGTGCCTTTGGAGAGGGTCTGTTCGACCTGAAATGCGAGGCCGAGTTTGTCCGCCGGTTCGGCGACCATGCCGGACAGGATGCGAATTTCGTATGAGACGATGTGCCGGCCGGGGAGCAATTCGGCGGCGAATTCGATGCCGGAGGGCAGGCGGCGGTGATCGTAACGGGCGGGGGACGAGTCCATGAGCAAGTTATAACGCGGTGGCAGGCTCGCGGCCACTCAATCGGGGTGGGAGTCGGGGTCAGAATCGGGTTCGGCGAGGGGGTTGTTGGGGCCGGGGCTGAAGACGGTGAGGACGAACCCGACGCGGCTGACGAGGACGCAGGGGACCTGCTCGGCGAGCTTTGCGCCGATTTCGTCGATGGCGTCGCGGTCGTGGGCGCCGACGCGAACCTTGAGGAGGGAAGCGTGCTGGAGGGCGTGCCGGACCTGGGCCACGCAGGCGTCGGTCAGGCCGGCGCGCCCGATGGCGAGGCGGGCCTTGAGCTTGGTGGCGTGACTGCGAAGTTGTCGGAGCTGGCTGTTTGTCGGTTGGTTCATTTGGGGTCCGTCCTGGTTGTGGTGTCGGTGGCCGGCTGTGATGCGGGTTGAGAGGCGGTTTGCGTTGCGGCCGGTCCGTGGCCGAAGCGGCTGAGGTTCATGCGGGCGGTGACCTTTCCGTCATGGCGGAGCTCCATTCGGGCGACGCCGTAGACTGGGATGTCGGGGTGCATCCAGACGCGGCGCTCGCACTCGGTGGGGCCGACTTTCCAGGTGGCGACGGTATAGCGGCAATTGAGGCGGCGGCCGGCTACGTCGATGGTGTCGTGGGCGGATTTCAGCTCGGCGCCGTCGGATGCGGCGAAGTCGATGGCCCAGTCGGAGTCTTGTTTGATGGAGCGAGCGGCGGGCAGGCCGACCGGCATGCCGTCGAGGAAGGATTGGACTTCGATATCGGCGAGGAGGAGGGTGGTGTGTTCGACCCGGACGGTTTGGCGACCCTGGAGCATGTCGTAGGTGGCCCAGTCGCCGACGACGGCGGTGCGGAGGGGGGTGATTCGGGGGAGCTGGTCATCGGGTGCGGAGGTGGGCGCCTGGGAAAAAGTGAGGGGGTTTGCGATAGCCAGGACGAGGGTGACTAGTGCAAGATAGTGTCTAGTGCGAACGCACAATCGAGGCGAAATCGTCGCATTATTGATGATCGGATCATATTGTAACATGTCTTATATAATGGCCTTATAGATTGCAGCGACAGTTTTTTGCGTTTGCACAATTTTCGTGTTGCGTCCGCACTAAACGGCCGATATCATCCGGGCAGAGTTGGCGAGCAGATATTCAGCCATATAGAGGAGCATAAGTCATGGCAACCGAAATGAAAGACACGTTTGATAACTTCTTCAAGCAGGCGACCGAGACGGTTCAGAACACCGTGAACACGTCGGTGCGCTTCACCGAAGAGATGAGCAAGTTCTGGACGCGGCCGGTCGGCAGCAACCAGTCGTTCGAAGACGCGCGACGGAAGGGCGAGCAGTTCGTGACGGATGTCATCGGCCTGCTCCAGAAGAACACCGCGGAAGGCCAGAAGCTGGTCGATGCCCAGTGCCGCAATGGCATGGAGCTGAGCCGCAAGACGTTCGAGACGATCGCGACGGATGACGCCGCTGATCTTCGCGATAAGGCGATGAACCTGTGGACGACGTCGTTCGACGCGGCCCGCAAGTCGACCGAGATCGGCATGAACGCCGGAATGCAGCTGATCGAGAACTGGACTTCGTTCGTGACGCGTGCATTCAACGCGACGGAAGTCAAGAAGCCGACGTCGGCGAAGTAAGTCGACGCTCTACAATTTGCACACGGGCCTGATCTGCCCGGGCCGGAACGTCTTTCGACACCTCGTTCCGCATCGTTCTTGCCCGGGTGGAATCAGGCCCTTATTCTGCGCCGACATGGGTTTGGAGGCATGTCATGGCGCAGTCTGATGATTCTTCCGTTTCCGGGGCAGAGTCGTTTTCGGGCTTCTGGCAGGAAATGGCCGGGTCGGCGGCGGACGCGGCTCGGGCGGGGCAGCAGATCTCGAGCGAGATGCTGGGGCAGATGCGACAGACATTCGTCGAGTCGCTGCGGAAGTACATGGACGAGTACGTCCGGTCGGGGCAGTTCTCGCAGATGATGCAAAACGTCCTGACGCAAGCGGTGACGTTTCGCGGTCAGATGACGGATTTTCTGACGTCGGCGATGAAGACGTCCATTCTGCCCGAGGTCGATCCGGAGCGGGTTGGGGACGTGGTCCGGAAGGTGGAGCAGCGGGTGGCGGACCGCTTTGACGAGCTGGCCGAGCGAATTGGCAAGCTGGAGGCGCGGCCGAAGCCGGCGGGCAAGGGTTCGAAGAAGTCGAAGGTGAAGGCGAAGGCCGCCCGGCCCGCGAAATCAAAGCCGGCGGCGAAGAAGTCGAAGAAGCGGGGGCGGTAGTCGGGGGTCGGGAGGGACATTGTGATTCTGATTGAGCTCGTGGTCGCGGGCGTTCTGGCGTTTCAGGCGGCGGACGGGGGGCGCCCGGCGGTGCGGCTGGTCTCGCCGGCGACGGTGGGACCGACGACGCAATTCGCGCCGCACGAGGGTTTGACACAAATTCGCTGGGATGAAGCGCGCGGGCATTTGGGCGAAAATGTGGTCGTTGTGGGGCGGGTCATCCAGGCGCGGCGGAATTCGGGTGGGGTGGCGCTGTATTTTGACGTTCCGCGATCGCGGAGTTTGCAGCTTTACATTCGGAAAGACGACCTGGCGAAGTTCAACCCGGGGCCGGAGGCGGCTTACCCGGGGCGGTGGGTGGCGGCGGCCGGATTGATCGATGAGTTTCGCGGGACGCCGCAGATTGCGGTGCATGCGCCGGATCAGTTGCGGGTTATGGCGGACGAGCCGCAGGCGGTCGCGACGTCGCGTCCGGCTGTGAAGCGCGAGACGATTCGAGTCGGCTCATTCAACACGCTGAATCTGTTTGATATCTACGACGACCCCTACACGGCGGACGAGACGACGCCGCCCAAGCCGAGGTCGGAGTTGGAGCACCTGGCGGCGACGATTCGGAAGCTGGACGCGGACGTGTTGGCGCTGGTGGAGGTCGAGAACCGGCCGGTGCTGGAGCGATTCGTGCGGACGTTTCTCGTGGACATGGGTTACGACGATGTCATTCTGTTTGAGGGGAATGACGGGCGCGGAATCGATTGTGCGGTGTTGTCGCGGCTGCCGGTGGGGCCGGTGAGCTCGTATCGACATGTGCGATTTCCGCTACCTGGCGGGGGGAAAACGCGGTTTCGGAGGGATTTGCTGCGTGTGCGGATTGAGCCGGAAGGGGCTGCTGCGTTCGACATGTTCGTGGTGCATTTGAAGTCGAAGCGAGGCGAAACGGGGGACTCGTCGGCGATTCGGATGGCGGAAGCGCGGGAAGTCCGGGCGGTGTGCGACGACGTCTTGAAGGGGGACTCGTCGGCGCGGTTCGTGGTGTGCGGTGACTTCAACGACACGTGGGAGAGCGAGGCGCTGCGGACGATTCGCGGGACCGGCGCGGGTGAGTTGAAGAGCTTTTTCAATGAGATCCCGGAGCCGGGACGGATCACCTACAACCGGGACCCGCATCGATCGATGATTGATTTCGTTTTGTGTTCGCCCGGCATGGCAGCAAGTTACGTTCCCGGGAGTTTTCGGCTGACGGACGGGTCGATTGAGACGACGGGCTCGGATCACAATCCGGTCGTCGCGGAGTTTGGAACGGGAGTCGGGGTGACGTCGCGGCCGGCGCGTTGACGGCGCGTGCGGTGCGCAAGTTTTTGGTTTTTGGAAGGTTGCACGGTTGCGGAAGTTCGGTGCGCGAGTTGGTTGGATTACGAACGGCGCGTCTGCCGATATCAGATTTTGAAGGCGTTTTCAGGACTAGGAATGGCGATAATTCCGGACGTTATCTGGGTTTGCAATTGCAAAAAAAAGCCAAAAGGGGCTGAATTTGTTGTTGACACCCTTAAAGAGGCGTCGTTATATTCTCGCCCAAACGCTCAGGCGCGAAGCTTGAGCACCTCGTCCTTTTCGGCGCGGAGAGGCCGGGGCTCGCTGATGAAGCGGTCGACAGGTTCCCAACGACGTGCTTCAAAGTGCGGTCCGGCGAAAAACGATTTTGTTGACGTCTGTATTGGGAACAAGATAAAGGAAAGGAATCAGACATGATTCGTTGGTTCGCGTATGGTTTCCAGTCGTTCTACGAGTTGTTCGTGAGCAGCATCTTCGGTGACCTGATCACCGCCGGTCTGGCCGACACGCTTTTCGATCCGTTCGACACGGTGTTGAGCGCGTTGATCACGTTCTGGAGCTAGTTTCTGACGGGATGCCCTTGGGGTATTCCGGCAGATTCGAGCTCGCGCGGTGTGTGAGTTTGTCAGGCATTTAAGATTTTGGAATTGAAAGGATTTTTCAATGTTGCGTGTTGGCATTTTTGGAATGCAGCAGGTTATCGAGTGGTCGAGCAACCTCGTCACGAACTTCTTCGGATTCAGCTCACTGGATTGGCTGTTTGATCCGGTGGACGTGATCATGAGCGGTTTGCTCGCCTTCTGGTTCCGCTAAATCGTCGCTCGGGCGATTCTCGGTGACGCGTCGGAGCGGAGTTGCTCTGATTGCCGCCCCCAGAATGGTTGCATCTGAGAAGGTTGCGAGTGCGGCCTTCGTCGAGCAGCCGAGTCGTCTGACCGAACGAGGATCGCTAGTATCTACCGGCACTATCCGGTAGGTGCGAAGAGCAAGAAGACTGCCCCGAAGGGCGTACCTATCCGGTACGCCCTTCTTCTTTTTTACTTGGTTCGCTGTTCTGTTCTTGAACGCCGCTCAGTTTTCAAACACCGCTCTGTTCTAGATCGCCGCACTGTTCTTGAAGTCTGTTCGGTTCTTGAGATCGATCGAAGCTGACTTCACCTTATCCGGGGTGGGCGGATCTGTGGCTGCGATTACCTGGTGCGGTCGCCGTCAATTCACATGGGGCTGGTTGTCTTGAAGTGTCGGGCACCTATCCCTTGAGATTGTGCGGCGAGAGTGCGCGTTCGCATTCACCGATTCAGTCGCATTTTCTTTACGCAGCATGTCGCCTATCACGGGACCTGATCCACGGGAGTGATCGTTACGAGCTTTGCGAGTTTGCACTAATCCCGGTCGCAGCGGGGTTGGTGCGTCAGTATCTGGCCGCCGATCTCCGGATCGGCGGCCTTTGGCGAATCGGTTTCGAGAAGCCGTCTCGTCGCAGCGTTTCACATGCCAAGCCGCGCACGAATGCGCGAGGCGAACTCGTTTGATTGCATGACCATAAAGCGAATTAGACGCGCGGAATCTGCGCGGGAGCGGGCTGGAGATCGGTTCCCGGACGTTGGAATACGCAGAGTTAAACTTCGGCTTGTGTGTTGGCGATAAGAGCATCAGCCGCCTTGCCGGTCCCGGCCTGGCAGCATTGTGTCGTACGCGGTTGAACTGGATCGTTCCCCTGGTCGACTCCGCAATGCGACGAAGTAGAAAGTTTGGCCCGGGAATTTCCTGGGGCGGTGGGAACGCGAGATTTTTGAAAGGGATGCGATGAGTCTTAAGATTGGCACGTTCGCGCTGCAGTCGCTGCTTCAGCTGGTTTCAACCTACACCCCGATCCTGGGGCCCTTCCTGAACTGGTTCTACACGCCGCTCGACATCATTCTGTCGGGCATCCTTGGGTTCTTTGCCTAAGGCGCGCGGGTTGCAAATTGACGCCGGTCCAGTAGATCGGCGGCGCAATCCAAGAAAACGGTCGATAGTCAGGGCTCGCACCCGCGTGCGGGCCCTGTCTCTTTTTGCGCGGCGGGACGGTTCGGGTCAGACGCGCCCTTTCGGGCGGCCGACCGTATAATGGGCGGCTGCTGGCCAGGAGAGGTCGAACGGATGGCATTGCTGGTTTTGCTCTCGCCGTTGATCGTGTTCGTGGTCGGCGATTTGTCGGCGTTGACGGGCTTGCTGTCGCTGGACGCGTTGGGAGTTCTGGCTCCGATTCGCGACGCAATTACGCAGTTGCTGTCAGGGATTGGGCTTACGATTGTCTGATGGTTGGGGCCGACGGGTCGTTTGTTCGCCGCGGTACGGGCATTGGAGACATGGCATGAGCTTGCTGATTTTCGTGGTTGGGCTTCCGTTATACCTGACGAGCGTGGTGTCGGTCGGGACGGGACTGACGCTTTTTGAGAATACCATTAATTCGATTTTCGGGGTTTTCGCGAGCGCTCTGGCCGATCTGCGGATTCAGATTCCGGTATGAGTCAGGCGGCGACATTAACAGGACGGCGAGACTCGGCCATGGCCAAGGTGGAGGTCCCTGAAGGTCTTTGGATGCGCTGCGACGCCTGCGGGAAGATGGTCTTCCGCAAGGTGTTGGAGGAGAACCTGCTGGTCTGTCCGGAATGCGGACGGCACTATCGTGTGCCGGCGCGGGTGCGGGTGGAACAGCTGGTCGATCCGGGTGCGTTTGAGGAGATGGACCCGGACCTCATTTCGACCGACCCGCTGCGCTGGAAGGATACCAAGGAGTACAAGGACCGCATCGTAGACGCTCAGCGGGCGGCGGGCGTGAGCGAGGCATGCATATACGGCAAGGCCTACATCAAGGGCCGGGCGGTGATGCTGGCGGTCATGGACCCGTTCTACATCATGGGTTCGATGGGGTCGGTGGTCGGCGAGAAGGTGAAGCGGGCGATTGAGCGCGCGACCGACGAGGATCTGCCGGTCGTGGTGGTGACCTGCTCGGGCGGAGCCCGCATGCAGGAAGGGCTGATCAGCTTAATGCAGATGGCCAAGACGTCGGCGGCGGTAGCGCGGCACGACGCGGCCGGCGGGCTGTATATCACCGTCATGAGCGATCCGACGACGGCGGGCGTGGCGGCCAGCTTCGCGTTCCTGGGCGATGTGATTGTGGCCGAGCCGGGGGCGATGATCGGCTTCGCAGGACCGCGCGTGATCTGGAACACGGTGAAGACCGAATTGCCCGAGGGGTTCCAGACGGCCGAGTTCATGGTCGAACATGGGTTCGTCGATCGAATCGTTCCGCGATCAAACCTGCGGAGCGAGATTGCACGTCTGATTGATTACTGCGGAAAGTAGCGGACGGGGGTTACAGGCTTCCGGACGACACCGGTTCAGGGATGCCATTGCGGGATGGGCCCGGTGGATGGCTGCACGGTGTTGGCGCTGGGCGGCGTGGTGAAGAGCGGTTCACTTCTGTAATTTCCGCGGATGTATCCCTCGCTGGTGTGTTCGCCGCGGATGTAGTTGTCAGACTCGCCACGATAATTTCCGGGGATATAGCCGGTGGATGTCTGTTCGCCGCGGATGAACTCGCCTTCGCGCCGATAGGAACCGCGGATGTAGCCGGCGGAGGTGTGCTCGCCGCGGACGTAATAGGGGATGGTTGCGGTGGTGGGTTGGGGCGACGACGACCATTGAAGCGGCGTCAGATTGAGCGGGGTGGTGCCGGATGGATTGGTGCGCTGGCCCGGGCGCAGATCCAGGCGGCCGGGGATCGTCGCGGCTAATTCCGGTTGGAAGACCGGCGCTTCGGCGGAACCTTGATCCTGAATCGTATAGAGGGCCGGTTCGCTGGCGGCGGGCTGTGTCGTGGCGTTTTCGGCGACTGCTGAGCGCTCCGTGAAGCGGTCGACGACGGGTTGCTGTTCCCAGCCGGTGCAACCCACGCCGACGCCGGTTATGGCGACCAGAGTGGCCAGAAGCGAAATTAACTTCTGAGGATGCATGGGGGATTCTAGCTGGCCTGCGAGTCATTTTCGCACGAAACTGGGATTGGCGAACGGGTTCACGCTCCCCTCCGCCGATGCGTGGTTGGCCCGTTTTCTTGCGAATACCAATGTCAGACGAGCCCAGTGAACATGAACACGAGGCGCGCGATGCGATAGGCGAACCGCGCTGTTTGACCTGTGGTTATGTCCTGTCCGGGCTTCCGTCGCCGCACAAGTGTCCCGAGTGCGGACGACCGTTCGATCTGGATATTGCGTCGACCGTCATGACGCGCGTGCCGTTCATGGCGTGGACGTTCTGGATGCCGGCGCTGCTGACGGCGGTCGGCGGCGGCGTGCTCGGCTCGATCTTTCTGGTCTTCGCATTCGGGAATTGGGGGGTGTCGGTGTGGTTTGGCGCGCCCTTTGCCGTTGGCGCAATTCTCGGATATCGCGTTCGCGCCGCGCCGATGCTGTTAGTTCTCCTCTCGCTGGTTGGGGCGGCGGGTTTTATTACCGGCATGGTCAGTCTTCAATTGGCGGGTGCGTTCTGCGCGATGGCGTTGGGAATCATCATTCTGGCGCCTGTGCTATTGGGCTTGTTGGCGGGATGGCTTTTGCGCCGCAATTTGAAGGAGAGTCGCTTCAGTCAACGATCGTGGCTGCCGGTGCTACTTATATTTGCCGCGTTGATGGGACTGGGATTGGTTGAGCGGCTCACGGATTCGCCCAATAGAATTGAGTCCGTCACGACCGAGGGTGTGATCGCCGCTCCGATTGAGGCGAGCTGGGATGGGCTCGTTTTCTATGAAGAGGTGACGCACCCCGCTCCGTGGATCTTGCGAATCGGGTTGGCCCGGCCGCTCAGTGCGAGCGGGTCAGGGCGGCGCGCCGGCGATATCAAGAAATGCGTCTACAACAAGGGACACATTTCCAAGCGAATTACGGCGGTGAATGCGCCGCGGCTGCTCGCGTTCGACGTGATCGAACAGCAAATCGGCTACGAGCGCGACGTACGGCTGGTGGATGGCTCGTTTGAGTTTGTACCCATCGGGGACGGACTGACACAAGTGCGGCTGACGACGCGTTATGTTCCGCGTCTTTCGCCGCGCTGGTGCTGGCGTCCGTTTGAAGAGATCGCGGTTCACACGCTGCACGACTATGTGATCGAGGGGATTCGGCTGCGGGCTGAATGCCCACGGCCGGCCGTGATCGCGCTGCGAGCGAGTGATTGATGCGACTGGAGATTTCGCCGAACTGGCGGGTGCGTGCGATCACCTGGGCCGACGTGCCGTTGCCGGCCAGCGTCGTCTGGGGGCAGATGCGCGGATTGCGCCGATTTCTGACCGCCGATCCACTGCATGTCGGCGTCACTTTCGCCGATAGCGCGAATGAACATTTTCCGCCGATTGGGGGCGCGTTGGTGATTCATCATCGGATGTTCGGTGTGGCGATTGACCGAGTGGGAAAGCTCTTGAGTTGGAAGGAGGGCGTTGGATTCGCGGTGAGCGATTTGTCGCAGCGGGGGAAGGACGTCGGCTTCCCGCATGTGTGCGGGTACGAGGCGAAGGCGGTCGATGCCGGGCACAGTCGGATCACACTATCGGCGTGCGGCCGATGGACGGCGCGCTGGGTACCGCGGCCGGTCATCAAGCTATGGCTGTGGTGGGTGATGGCAGAGACGCGGAGGAGTGTTGAGGCAGAGATGCGTCGATTCGCGAAGTGGCGATCGAGCCAGCGTGCACTAGTGCCACAGAAGTAGGGCTGGTCAGTGTGTGAGCGGCCAGAAAAGGGGGATGGTGGCCATTGCGACGAGGAACCAAAGGATGGTCATCAGGGTGCCCATTTTTGCGAAATCGGCCAGGCGGTAGCCGCCGGGGCCGAAGACCATGAGGTGGGTCTGGTAGCCGGCGGGGAAGATAAAACCGCCTGAGGCGGCGAGGGTGATGGCGACGGCGAGGGGGCGGAACTCGACTTTCGCGCTGGCGGCAGTGGCGAGGCCGATGGGGAACATCAGCGCGGCAGCGGCATTGTTGGACATCAGCTCGGTGAGGATCCAGGTCAGCAGATAGATGGCCGCGAGGATGCCGTAGGGGCCGTAGGCGCGGGCGACTTCCAGCACGCCTTTTGCGAGCAGAGCGGCTCCACCGCTTTTGTCCATTGCTTTGCTGAGGCCGATCGCGGCGCCGATCATGACGAGGATTTGCCAGTCGATATTGCGGCGGGCGGCTGAGAAGGAGAGGCAGCCGGTCGCGAGCATGGCGCCGGCGGCGAGGAATGCGAAGACGACGCGGCGATTTCCGAGCCACTCGGCGATATCACCGGCGACTCCCATGGGGGCGAGTATGTCGGGGAGCGTGAGCAGCAGAATCATCGTGATGGTAATGATGCCGGCGAGGCGGGCCTTGTGATGGCGGGGGACGGCGGCGTCGCCGGCTTCGCTGACGAGATAGAAGTCGGGATTGTTGCGGTGGGCGCGGACGAAGCCGGGGCCGGCCAGCAGCAGTAGCGTGTCGCCGGGGTGGAGGGCGATGTCGCCGATCTTTTGTTCGAGCCGGGCGCCATTGCGATGGACGGCGATGACGGCGGCGTTGTATTTGGTGCGAAAGTTGGCCTCGCGAATGCTGTAGCCGATCAGCGGGCTGGACGAGCTGACGACCGCCTCGCAGAGGTCGGCGCGGGTGGTGGGATCGAAGATGGGGTTGTCGTCGGCGGCGGGGGCCAGGCCGGGGATCTTTTGAAGATCGACGATGGTCGACACGACGCCAGTGAAGACGAGGCGGTCGCCGAGTTCGAGCGGCTCGTTGGGCTCGACCGGGGCGATGCGGTGTCCGGCGCGTTCGATTTCGATGAGGAAGAGGCCGGGAAGGTGGCGGAGTCCGGCCTGTTCGACGGTTTTTCCAATCAGCGGACAGTCGGTGAGGACGGCCATCTCGACGAGAAATTCGCGGCGCGACTCGCCGAGTTGTTCGAGGAATTCTTTGCGATCGGGCAGTAGCTTCGGGCCGAGCCAGATGAGGAGCAGCGCGCCTGCGGCGGCGATGGGGATGCCGGCTTTTCCGAGTTCCCACATTCCAAATCCGGGCATACCGGCCGACTTCAGCATTCCGTGCACGACGAGGTTGGTGCTGGTGCCGATGAGGGTGCAGACTCCGCCGAGGATGGCGGCGTATGAGAGCGGCAGCAGGAGCTTGGAGGCCGGGATGCGCTGTTTGCGGCACCAGTCGAGCAGGGCGGGCATGATCATCGCGACGACGGTGGTGTTATTCAGAAACGCAGAGACGCCGACCACGCCGGGGACCATTCGCTGCAAGGCCTTTCGCGGCGAGCCGGTGCGGCCCAGGAATCGGTGGCCGTAGTGGCTGACGAGGCCGGTCTCGGTGAGTCCGCCGGCGATGACGAAGAGGGCGGCGATGGTGAGCATGCCTTCGTTGGTGAATCCGGAGAAGGCGTCGTCAGGGGAGATGATGCCCAGCGCGGCGAGGAGGACGACGCCGCCCAGGAAGAGGAAGTCGGCCAGGTGCGGCGCGCGAATGAGACCGACGATGATAACTCCGACGACGACGAGAGACGTGATTGATTGCCAGTCCAAGCCGCGCTCCTATGAGCGGGGAGTTTAGCAGAAAAGCGGGGGAGTTTGCCGGTGGATCGGCTGGTTTGGTTGATGATCGGTCGGTAGTCTATCGGGATGCAGGCGACGAAGAGCAACGGATCGTGGCCGACGGAAGCGATTGTCGACACGGTTCGGCGTTATTGGGGATTTGATCAGCTTCGGCCATTGCAGGAAGCAGCGATTCGGGCGGGGCTTGAGCAGCGCGATTCACTGGTGGTGCTGCCGACGGGCGGGGGCAAGTCGCTGTGCTACCAGGTGCCGCCGGTGCTGGCCGAGCGGGTCGATGTTGTTGTCTCGCCGCTAATCTCGCTGATGAAGGATCAGGTGGACGGCCTGCAGGAGTGCGGCTATCCGGCGGCGGCGCTGCACAGTGGGATGTCGCCCGCGGCGGCGGCCGACACGATGCGCGGGATCGGTGAGGGGAATTATCGACTGATCTTCGTCGCGCCCGAGCGGCTGCTGACGCCGGGGTTTTTACAGATTGTCGATCGGCTGGATGTGCGGGCCTTTGCGATCGACGAAGCGCATTGCATCAGCCACTGGGGGCATGACTTTCGGCCTGAGTATCGGCAGATGGCGCGGCTGAAGAGCCGGTTTCCGCGAGCGAGTGTGCATGCTTATACCGCGACGGCGACGCGGAGAGTGCAGCAGGACATCGTGGAGCAGCTTTCGCTGGTTGAGCCGGCCGTGCTGGTGGGCGGGTTTGATCGGCCGAACTTGGTGTATCGAATCATTCCGCGGGAGGACGTACGGGCGCAGGTGTTGGAGGCGGTTCGGCGGCATGCGGGGCAGGCGACGATTGTTTATTGCATCAGCCGGCGCGATACGGAGTCGATGGCGGATTATCTCAGCGAGCGCGGCGTGCGGGCCAAGCACTATCACGCCGGGCTGACGCCGGATCAGCGGCGGCGGACGCAGGATGCGTTTGCGGGCGAGCGGATCGATGTTGTGGTGGCGACGGTGGCGTTCGGGATGGGGATTGATCGCAGCGATGTGCGGTGCGTGATTCACGCGGGAATGCCGAAGTCGATTGAGCACTATCAGCAGGAGACGGGGCGGGCCGGTCGCGACGGGTTGGAGGCGGAGTGCGTCTTGTTCTACTCAGCGGCCGACGCGATGAAGTGGGAGATGCTGATCGAGCGGAGCTCGGATGAGGCGATGGCGGACGGGAGCGTCGCGGCGGCGATGAAGGAGCTGCTGTCGCACATGCGGCGGTATTGCTCGACGGTGACGTGCCGGCATAAGCAACTGGTGGAGTACTTTGGGCAGAGCTATGAGCGCGAGCGGTGCGAGGCTTGCGATGTGTGCCTCGGGGATACGGAGGGAGTTGAGGACGCGACGGTGACCGCGCAGAAGATCTTGTCTTGCGTGGCGCGGGTGGGGGAGCGGTTTGGGGTGGGGCACGTGGTGGATGTGTTGCTTGGGGCAGAGACGGAGCGGATTCTGGCTTGCCGGCACACGGAGTTGAGCACACACGGATTGCTGAGGGAGACGCCGAAGAAGACGTTGACGGGAATGGTCTATCAATTGGTGGATCAGGGCTTGCTGGAGCGGAGTGCGGATGAGTATCCGGTGCTGCGGCTGAATGCCGAGTCGTGGAAGGTGATGCGCGGGCAGCGGACCGTGCAGCTCATGCGGGCGAAGAAGGAGGGGGTGAAGAAGTCGAAGGCCGACGCGACGTCGTGGGACGGGGTGGATCGCGGGCTGTTTGAGGCACTGCGGGCGGAGCGGCGGCGGATCGCCGAGGAGCGGGGCGTGCCGGCGTTTGTGGTGTTTGGTGATGCGACGCTGCGCGACTTGGCGCGGATGCGGCCTAGCTCGCTGGAGGCGATGCGCGGGGTGCATGGGATCGGGGAGCGCAAGCTGGGCGAGTGGGGCGAGGTGTTTCTGGCGATTGTGCTGGAGTACTGCGCGAAGTACGGAGTCGGCCTCGATGCGGCGGAGGGTCGCGTGCGGCGGGGGCGGAAGCGGTGAGCGCGACACCGACAACAGTGCGGGCATGGTATCGGAGGCGGGTGGTGATCTATGCGGCGCTGCTGCTGGCCGGGTATGTGGCGTGGCTGGTGCTCATTTATGTAATGCAGGATCGGATGCTGTTTCCGGGGCATTATTCGATGCGCCGGCCGGGGGCGACGACTGTTCCGGCCGGCTTTGAACGGGTGTGGCTGGCGCTGGGGGATGAGTCGCGGGTTGAGGCGTGGTTTCTGCCGGGGACGGGGCGGTCGGCGGCGCGGCCGGGGGCGGCGGTGATCTTCACGCATGGAAATGCGGAGACGATTGAGGACTGGGTGGCGGGGGCGAAGACGTATGGGTTTCTGGGAGTGTCGGTTTTGCTGGTCGAGTATCCGGGGTATGGCGGGTCGGGTGGGGCGCCTTCGGAGCGGAGCATTACCGAGGCGATGAACCGGGCGTATGAGTGGCTGGCGGCGCGGGCGGAAGTGGATGGGGCGAAGATTGTTTTCCATGGCCGGTCGATCGGGGGTGGGGCGGCGGCGGCGCTGGCGCGGACGCATGCGCCGGCGGCGCTGATCACCGAGTCGACGCCGATGAGCGTGGCGTGGTTTGCGCGGGGGTATGGGGCGCCGGGGTTTTTGTGTCGTAATCCGTTTCGGACGGATGAGGTGATGGCGGGCCTGACCTGTCCGATTTTGATTTTCCACGGGACGACGGATGGGATCGTGCCGGTGGAGCATGCGCGCGAACTGCATCGGATTGCGCCACAGTCGGAGCTGATTGAGATGGCGGCGGGGCACAATGATCTGCCGAGCGACGAAGATGCGTACTGGGCGGCGATCGGGGCGTTTTTGATGAAGAACGGGATCGTGCCGCAGCAGGGGAAGCGATGACGGCGGGGGCGAAGGTGTTGCGGCTGGGGGTGCTCGTTTCGGGCGAGGGGACGACGCTGCAGGCGCTGATCGATCGGATTGGGGATGGGCGGATTGCGGACGCGAAGATCGCGGTGGTGATTTCGTCGCGGGCGGAGGCGGGGGCGATCAGGCGGGCGGAGCGGGCGAAGATTCCGGTGGTGGTGATGCGGGTGCGGGCATATCCGAACACGGCGGCGTTCAGCGCGGCGATCGCGGCGGCGCTGGAGCAGTTTCGCGTGGGGCTGGCGGTGCAGGCGGGGTGGCTGTGCTTCTGGAAGCTGCCGCCGCGCTGGCTGGGGCGGGTGATCAATACGCATCCTTCGCTGCTGCCGGAGTTTGGCGGGAAGGGGATGTATGGGCGGCACGTGCATGAGGCCGTCTTGAAGGCGGGGCGGCGGGAGAGCGGGGCGACGGTGCACTGGGTGGATAATGAGTATGACAAGGGAGAGGTGATTGTGCAGGAACGCTGCCCGGTCTTGCCGGGGGATACGGCGGAGATGCTGGCGGAGCGGGTGCAGGGGGTGGAGCGGGAGCTTCTGGTGCGGGGGATTGAGACTGCGAGAAGTCGGTTGGTGGGCGGGAATTGAAAAAATGGGCAATGGACAATGGAAAACTGGGGATGAGACGGCGAGTCCTGGGTCTTGAGACCTGAGTCCTGGGAGTTGAGACGCGGGTGAGACGACTCGGTGAGATTCGTGAGATTTCGTGAGACGGACGAGTCCTGAGTCTTGAGACCTGAGTCCAGGGCGATGAGACGAGGGTGAGACGGTCGCCGAGGCGAACTTCGGACATGGGTCGTCTGGATGAGATTTGTGAGATTTCGTGAGATGAGCGTGTTTTTGGGGTGAAAACGGGGGTTGTTGCGTGAGATTCGTGAGATTTGGGGCGGTCCGGATATTCTGATTTTGTTTGGGGCGGGGGAACGTGCGATGAGATTGGTGAGACGGCTCAGTGAGATTTTTGAGACGAGTTGCAAGTTGATCATCTCCTGCGGGATGCGCGCTGGCCCGGGCGCGCACTGATCAAATTTCGCGTGCGCGGGGAGTGGGCGGGTCCCTTTGAGTCGGGTTATTGCGCACTTTGAGCCCGGATTGCCCTCCTCATTCCGATTCGGGGCAGTGTTCGGATAGTGTTTAGTATCTCGAAATCATAGAATCAAGAGCCGTTGCGAATTTATTTCAGGCATTGGGTTTCCCGGGTCATCGTTGGGGGAATGGCGGAAATCGCTGGAGGTGCGAATTCGACCCTCACCCCGGCCCGCTCCCTATCCAGAGAGCGGGGGCATATTCGAAAGGAGGGGACGCGTGGGGCGCGGTCAGTTGGGGGAGTTGGGGCGGCCGGTGTTTTGATCGATGACGCGGCCGAGAGAGTCGGTGATGAATGAGAGGGCGACTTTGAAAGTGGAGTTTTCGATTTCGAAGTCGGTGGTGCAGTGGTCGCATTGGAAACTGTAGAAGAGGTCCGTGGAGTCGGAGATGTTGATGGTGCCCTGGCATTCGCATGGGCGGGAGCAGCGGGGGCAGGGGAGGGGGCGGGCATGGGGGCACGTCTTAGTTTCATCGGAGACGAATGGCGAACCGACGTGCGGTTCTCAAGCCGGGTCCAAGCGACTTTACACACGGCACGCTATCGATTGTCTCGGGCATCCGGCGCACTCGACGGGCCGTGACGCAATGCGTGACGAGGATCGAATTCGTCCTTTGCGAGTTGTTCGTCAAGGAGGAGCCGTAGCTGCCCAGCTTTCACGGCCTTGGCGAAGGGTATGCGTACCGCCGGTCCCCTTGGGTTGGGGCCTTCGATTGGGATTGTCGCTTGGGCACTCACAATTCCGACCAGTTTGCGGCCTTCGATGACGGGACCTCCGCTATTCCCCGGATAAATGCTCATGTCGGACCAAAAAAATGGCAGGGACGAATGAAGCATCGCGATTTTGCCAAAGGCGAAGACAGGCAATGAAACTGCTGCCGACGCCCAGTGCGCCTCCTTTCGGGAAAGCGGACGGGTTTCAAGGATGGCGGTTGCATTCGGAAATCCGACCGTAAAGACCTCTGCGCCCTCAGCAGACGGGCCTTCGTTGAATTCGTCCGATGGAATTGCCTGATAGCCCCGACTTTCGAGGTCCTGTGAGAATCGAAGCTCAGTGCCCTCGAGGGAAATGATGGCGAGGTCAGTTTCGGGATCGGAAAACGTATAGCGAATGTAGCCTCCGGCTCCGACGTTCATCAGATACTCGGGACGTCCGTCCATTGACGCGTTTGCAGTCTCGTCCAGCCCGGGTACGCGGAAGATAATTGAAAAGATCCTCTTGTTTATCCCTTCGACGATCTCGGGATCGATATCGTCGGGCGCCGACGGCGGCGCTCCCCAACGGCCCTCAAGCTGATCTTTGATTTCCCTTTCGGCGGAGAGATCGTCGTGCAGTAGATGCCTCGCGGTCACGAGATACCGCCGATCGTGGTGGCGGACGAAAACGGCGGTGCCACGGAACCGAACGTCTCGGCTATGTTGAACGAAGCGCTCGGAAATCTCCTCAAGGGACATTTTACCAAGTTCATATTGCTCCCGATCGGCATCCGATTGCTTGATCCGGTCCCACATGCCAACGCTATCGGTTGCGCACTCGAGGTGAATCACGGCTCGTTTCCAAGTTTCCAGTATCTGCCTATCGTACATAAGCCATCTTTCAGTTCGGGGCGATGCCATCTCGCGTTTCAAGCGTCTTTGGGTTGCCGTAGGACTTCGGCAGGCCGGGGGCGATCACATCTGCGTTGCGGTCGATGCGGTCAGCTATCTGGCGGTTGAGCGCCCGGAGTTGAGTTAGCAAGTGCCAATTGGGGTTGAAGCTGTAGGCGGCGAGGGCGGCGTAGTAGTCTTTGACGGGTTTGGCGGTGGGCTTCAGGGCGAGGTTGGGCATTCGGGGGTGCGCTCCGAGATTCCAGAATGGGAAGATACAGGAATTGGGGCGGGGGGTGGAAGGGCGTTATCGTCGTTCGCCCTCCGGGCGAATAGAAGAAGGGTGGGGAGGGGCGGCTTCCAGGGGTTGAAACCCTCGCCACGGCGAGTCATCGCTCCGCCTCGGGACGGCGGATCTCGACCTGGCAACAGTCGTTCGCCCTCCGGGCGAGCTCAGGACTGCGCGGGCTGAGGATTCGGGCCCTTCGACCCTTCGATGGGCTTTGGACTGCGCCCTTCGACACGGTTCGACATGCTTACCGACCGCTCAGGACTGCGCAAACTCAGGACTGCGGGGCTTAGGGGCAATTCGGATTGGGGTCGTTGATTCCGAGCAGCTTGGCCGCGAAAGTGGGGACGTCACCGGGCGAGATCGTCCCGCTTTCGTCGAAGTCCACGCAGCCGCACTCGCCGGCGAACTGGCCGGCCCGAATACATGCGGTGAATTGGTGGATGTCGCGGCCGTCGACGCGGTTGTCGTGGTTGAAGTCGCCGGGGCAGAACCATGCATTGCAGGAGGCGAACGGGAAGACGGCGAGGTTGATTGACCTGCTGAAGTAGATCGTTGTTGTCGTTTTAGTCGCTAGTTGCACTTCATCTCGGTATGCCCAGGCGAGATCGCCGGAGTCGGTTTGCCACGCGGTGAACACCGTGACCTGGCTGTCATTCAGGGAATCGAGCAACGGATGATTTTCAGAGTGACCTCGGGTCACCATCATTTGTGGGGGAAAGCTGAACGTGAAGTCTTCGATGTGATCGGAACCGTCGCTGAGACGACTGGATGTGGTGTCGATGCCTGAGCCCTGCAGCTCGAAATTGTCGTTGCCGGGCGTGCCGGCGACGTCCATGTCGACGTATGAGAAAACAGTCAGCGCGAGCGGGCCGGGTGATGTGTTGGTGATAGCCAGATTCTGTGAGAGGCGGACTCCGCCTGGCAGCGGGTGGGGGAAGATGCTGGTGGTCAGCGTTGCAGAGAACTGGGCAGTTGGATTCCCGAGCGAATGCCAGACGAGGGTTGACTGGCTGCCTGAGTAATTTTCCTCGTCGGGTGGCGGGAACGGGATTTCCTGCATACCAGTGATCGCACCACTTTCAACGCGATACCACCACCAGATTTGATGCGCGTGGTCTGGCAGGCCGTTCGATGCGCGGAAGTCGGCATTGCCCTCTGTTGCGCTGGTGGCCAGGTCGTGCCACACGAAGGAAGCTTCGCTGGAGGTGACCGTTCCGTCGCCGAAGGCGGGCGAGAAATTGGTCACGATGAGCGACGTCGAGATCGCGACGATTTGGAGTGTCGAGGTGAGTGACTGTTTTGGGAGCATGCTAGTTTCATTGTATCCGGTCTACAAGCGTCCAAGGTGATGTTTCAGTCTGATGAAAAAGAAACGGAGACCGCTGGGCGCGGTCTCCGTTTTGGGCGATGGGAGTGACGGGATCGTTTTGATCAGCGTCGCGGGGCTACTCTGCGCCGGAAGCGGGCCGGGACTAGTAGGGCCAACGTTAGCGGGGCCAGGGAGACCATGCCGATTCCGCAGCCGCCGCCGCCGATGGTTGGGAGCGGGTTGGCCGGGGCGGGTTGGGGTTCGGGCTGCTGGTCGGCCGGCGCGGTTTCTAGCAGGGCGAACGTGCCGAGGTTCGCGATCTGGGCGTCGACCGCGAGGGCGCCCTTGCTAAAGCGCGACGGGATCTCGTTCCACTTGCCGGTGGCCGGGTCGTAGGCGATGACGACGAGGCGGGTGGGGTCGAGCTGGGCGAGGAGGGCGTCCTCGGACTCGAAGGGCAGGGTGAAGCGGAGGGTGGCCGGTGCGGAGAGCATCGGGCCAGCGGTGACGCAGGCGGTCGGTCCGCTGATGACGCGGCCGGTGAAGTTGTCCGGCAGCATGGCGAGCGAACCGCCGATGGCGATCTGCGTCGGCTGGGCGACTGCGCCGGCGGGGACCTTCAGTTCGATGGAGCCGTCGGAGTTGGTGAGCTCGCTCTCGATGTCGTTGGCGGCGGCGACGATGGACGCGCTGGTTGCGTACTCGGCCGACGCGCCGTTGGTATCGAGGGCGCTGACTTCGGCGACGACCGTGAAGCGGCCGGGGACGCTGGCGAGCGTGCCGACCCAGTTGCCGGTGGCGGCGTCGAAGGACATCGTGACGGTGCGAGCGGTGGTCTCGCGATCGACCGAGCAGCGGACCGTCGGGGCCTGGGCCAGCGTGTTGCCAGCGCGGACGCGGACGATGGCCTGTCCGACGACGACGTCGGGCTCAATCTGTGCGGTCAGCGAGAATGGGAGGGCCTGGGCCTCGACGAGCTGCTGCTGCGGCTCGGGCGGCGGCTGGCCGGGGGCGGTGATGAGGATGACGTTTGCGTTGGTGCAGTCGGCGTCGGTGAAGGTTCGCGACTTCGAGAACTGCTGGGGCTGGCCGTTGATGTAGCGGGTCCAGACGGCGCTGACGCGATCGCCGATGTGCAGGCCGGTGATGTTGGTTTCGGCCGGGGGCAGACTAAAGATGACGACCTTTCCGTTGGCGTTGGTGGTTCCCTGGAGGATGGAGCGGCCGGAGGCGTCCTGGGTAAAGACGCGGGCGCCGTCGGCGAAGCCGCCGTTGTCGCGCCACTGGAAGTTCACGGGACCGCAGAGTTCGGTGTTGTTGAAGTCGTTGATTTCAACGTCGGTGTTCCAGCCGGAGACGGGGATGGTGGGGAGTTTGCCGACGATGACGCCGCGGTCGACCGGGGTGTTGAGGCGCCAGCGCGGTGCGCCGTTGGGGCCGGGGGCTTCGGCGGTGAAGTGGCGCTTGAGCTCGGACCAGCAGTCTTCGTCGCCCTGCTTGGTGCCGTGGCGGTGGGGGTTGTCGGAGTGGTTGGAACAGATCTTGGGGAGGTCCTGCTGCTGGAACATGATGCAGGCGCCCTTCGCGCCGCCGCGGGCGAAGATGGGGTTCGACTCGTCGATGGCGGCGGTGCAGCGGGTGGAGTCGTCGTCATCGTCGTATTCGTCCTTGAGCTGCATGCCGTAGTGGCCGAACTCGTGGATGTAGGTTTTGGAGCTGTTGGAGCGGGACATGTTCATCCAACTGCTGCGGCCGAACCAGCGGTCCTCGGCTTCCCAGAAGCCCTCGGAGGGCCAGTCGACGTTGGCGCGGTGGGTGGCGTTGGCGTAGACCTTGAAGTCGGACGAGTCCCAGACTTTTCCTTCGTCAAAGAGATCGACGCGTTCGAGGAGCATCTGGCCGTCGGTGGCGTTATAGAGGAATTGGGAGGCGGCCTGCATCTTGTTGGCGAAGGCGGAGAGTTCCATGGGGGAGGCGTCCCACTCGATCGAGCCGACGAGGTGGATGCCGATGTAGGCGGCGTCGCGATTGAGGTTGAGGGTGAAGGCGCCGTTGGGATTGGCGGCGATGACCGGTTCGAAGTGGACGTTGTCGCCGTTGGAATCGAATTTCAGCGGCAGACTGGTGATGTAGGCGCGGTATTTCCAGTTCTGGGTTGCGCCCTGGCTGTGCGAGCTGCGCTGGGATGCGCTTTCGTGGACGATGGCGCGGGCGACGAGTTCGGCGCCGGCGCTGACGGGCGGGAAGATGGTGAGCATGCCGTTGCCGTTGGTGTGCTGCGGAAAAGGCACGCCGTCGATGAAGACTTCGGCGTTGAAGGAGACGTCGCCGTTGGGGCTGCGGACGAGGATGCGCGTGCCCTCGGTGAGGCACTGGACCATGACGTCTTCGTTGACGTTGTAGACCTGCGGGTCGGCGCCGGCGCTGTAGTAGGCCGTTTGCCAGACCTGCGTGACGCCGTCGTCGTCGTAGACTTTGATGCGGACCTTTGTCTCTAACAAGCTGCAGTCGGTGGCGAGGCCGGCGTCGCTGACGAAGAACTGGACGTTGAACGAGCCGTCGGCGAGCGTCGTGCCGTGGGCGACGGACTTCTCGAAGAAGAACGGCGCGGGGATGTTGTTGGGGTCGCAGATCGGGGGTTGCTGCTTGACGCGCAGGATGACCTCGATGGGTTGATTGGCGACGGGGCGGAGCGTTCCGCAGGTTTCGCGGATGGTTCCGCGTGCGAACGACGGGATGAAGGCGCTTTGAGGAAGCGGTGGGGCGGTGCAGGGACCGCCGCCGCCGGGGCCGCCGGGGGGGATGGCGGAGGCCGAGTTGCCGAGGGCCGCGGCGATGATGAGGGCGCCGGCGGCGAGATGACTGAATCGCGAACGGAGATAGGAGCTGGCGGACATTTTCGATCACTCCCTTTGCGAGGTGAGGATGGACTGCCCGGTTGGGAGGGATATGCGTTGGGCGGCTGGGCGGGGCGTCAGGTTGTGCGAGCTGGGTGAGGCGGATTGACGTAAGTGGTTTTGGGGCGGGCGGTTGTGGAATTGGGGGAATTGCCTGATGGGTCGGCTGAGGGCTAGCTGGTTCGTTGGCGATGGATGTAGGTGTGGGCGGTGACGCGGTGGGCGTCTGAATGCGCGGGGCGATTTGAGCCGCCTTCGGCCCACCATTTTCGCGGGGTGTCTGGTGTCAAGTCGTTGAGGCGTTGGGTCAGCCAGCGTTTGAGCAGCGTTCGAATTGTTGCGCCGGATGATTTTCGCGGCGCGGTGCAGAGGATGTGCACGTGCGTTGAAGCGGCGGCGCAGGTTAGCAGGCGCCATCCGCCTTCGTTGCAGAGTTCTGGTAGCCATGATCGATTTTTTGGCGCTGCGTGCGAGATAGAAGCACCGGGGCGGTGCTGAGGCGAGCTTTTGAGGATTGAAGGCGAGTGGGGATTGGGGGTGAGTCAGCGGAAGTGGCTTCGCCTTGTAATTCGTCGTCGCCTGGTAGACGTGTGCCGTGGGTTCGGATGGTGATGTGCCAGGTTGTTTCCGATTCCATTTCTCGCGTGGTTGACATCGCGGATCGCTGGGGTTGTTTGGGCATCCTTTCTGTACGCGCGTCACCTGCCCGGCCGGGGACGGCCGGGTTTGCCTTTTTGTGGAAATCGCCGCCGCTTTGCGGCGGCTGGCTACGTTAGCGTTTCGTCCATTGGAAGGATTTGCGGGCGCCGGCTTTGCCGTACTTCTTGCGCTCTACCTTGCGGCTGTCGCGGGTGAGGTACTTGCCGTCTCGCAGTGGCTGCTCGTGGGCCGTGTCGAGCTTGACGAGGGCGCGGGCGATGCCGAGCGACACTGCGCCAGCCTGGCCGGAGGGGCCGCCACCGGCGACGTTGATGAAGATGTCGATCTTGTTGGTGGTGTCGGTGGCCTTGAGCGGGGCGAGGCAGGTGTTCTGCAGGTGCTCGATGGTGAAGTAGTTCTTGAACTCGCGCTTGTTGACCTGGAACTGACCTTTGCCGGGCTTGATGCGGACGCGGGCAACGGCGGTTTTGCGGCGGCCTGTGCCCCAGATGTAGGTGACCTTGGGGGGCGCGGCGTGGTGCGGAGCGGCGGGTGTTGTCGGCGTTGCGGGTGCGTCAGTCACGGTCGATGTTCCTTATCAAATACTTCTTAGGACCTGGCCTTGGCTTTTGCGGTGGGCTTGGACTTGGCGACGAAGGTCATGCTCTTGGGCTGCTGCGAGGCGTGAGGATGTTCGGCGCCGGGGTAGACTTTGAGCTTGGTGAGCATGCGGCGGCCGAGGGCGGACTTGGGGAGCATTCGGCGGACGGCGTGCTCGATGACGCGCTCGGGGTTTTTCTGGAGGATGACCTTGACGGGGGTGACCTTTCGGCCGCTGGTGTAGTAGGTGTAGCGGTCGTGCTCCATGACCTCGAGCTTGTTGCCGGTGAGCTTGATCTTGCCGGCGTTGGTGACGACGACGAAGTCGCCGGTGTCGGTGCTGGGGGTATAGGCGGGCTTGTGCTTGCCCATGAGCAGGGTGGCGATGCGGGTTGCGAGGCGTCCGAGGATTTTGTCGGAGGCGTCGACGTGCCACCATTCGCGCGGGACCTGGCCTGGTTTTGCCAGGAATGATTTGGCTGTGATGAAAGACATAGTGGTAACGATTCCTCTGTGAAAACCGGTCGATTCGTAGCCCGACAAGTTTAGCGGAATGAAGGAATTCGTCAATAGGCGTTCATTAGTCATTAGTAATCAATAATTTGCGATCTCCAATTGGACGCGGGGGCGGGGGAGCAATGGACAATTGACAGTGGACAATGGACAACGTGGCCGGATGCGGGGGACGGCGGGAAGACGGGGGTGAATGCCAACCTGCGGCGGATGAGATTTTTGAGACGACGCAAGTTGTTGATTTCCGGAGAGTTGCGCGGGGCCGGGGCGGCTGATTCGGCGACAATGGATGTCGGAAATCGGGAATAACGGTCGCCATCGGCTGTTGGCGATGAGGCGGGACCCAAGCTCGGGCGGGGGGCCGGACAGCAATGGACAATTGACAATGGATAACGGACAACGAGGCGGAAAGCGGTGAGCCGGGCGGGCGTGAGATTCGTGAGACGGACGAGACTTGAGACGTGAGTCCTGGGTCTTGAGACGAGGATGAGATTTTTGAGATTCGGTGAGACAACCGTCGTTTTTGGGGCGGGAACGGGGAATTGGGCGCGGGACCGGTGAGACGGGTGGATGAGATTTGTGAGACGGACGAGTCTTGAGTCTTGAGTCCTGAGTCCTGGGTCTTGAGACGGCGTGAGACGGAGTGGATGAGATTGATGAGATTCGGGGCGGTCCGGAACTGGGTTGTCCTGAGGCCTGAGTCTTGAGACCTGAGTCCTGGGTCTTGAGACGTTTGAGATTCGATCGGACACATTGATGCCCCCTCCATCGATGGCACTTTCAACCGGCGCGTAGATTGAGCGGGCCCCGGTTTTTCGGGATTGGCGAGGAATCCACGCGGTTGCCCCCACACTCCTTTTGTTGGGAGCGTGTTTGGGTATTGTTTAGGATTGAGAAATCGGGAAGTCAAGAGTTGCTGCGGATTTTGTTTCAGGGGTTAGGTGTCCGGAATGATGGAGGGCGGAATGACGGGATTCGTTGGAATTGCG
Organism: Planctomycetota bacterium; assembly: GCA_015654675.1. Lineage (GTDB taxonomy): Bacteria > Planctomycetota > Phycisphaerae > UBA1845 > UTPLA1 > SpSt-539. The sequence goes on from JAATGM010000018.1 coordinate 44,974, forward strand.
AATTCGACCCAGGCTGCTGGAGTCGTCATAGGCCCGCTCGTCGCCAGGGCGAATCCTCCGAGACCTATCCAGGGATCGGGGGGAATCCGGGAATCGGAGGCATGTTGGGCGGGGGCAGATTGGGGATTGGGGGATGCTTCCGGCTTTGAATTATCGCTGGACTGTCGAGTGCCGATTGGCGTTGAAAAAGTAGAATGTCCCCCGTGATCAGAATGTCCCCCGCGATCGCGGGCAAACAAGTTTGCCGCACGGCACTCAGAGGGTTGTCGCATGCACCCGGTATCTGATTCCGCTTATCCCTGGTTTCTCCACGTATGAAACGTGCCGACGACTACAGTTGATCCTGATCTGCACTCAGCAACCATTTCCTTCAGGTCGGCCAAACCGCGCTCATCCTTTTGTCGCTGGTCCCAGGGTAAGGCTTCTTCCACGCGCACGACATGAAATCCAAGCTCCCTGAGCCGAATGATCGCTTGGGATTCGGCCAGCGCGCTCGATAATTCGGCGACGCAGACATTCACGAACGCCTTATCCCCGCGTTGGAATGAGTGGCATACAAGCAGAGCCTCGACTTCAATGAACAAGACCCAGACGACAGGTGTTTCCATGCGATTATCTCCCTGCTGTTGCGCATCATTCGGGCTCGGCATCCTAAGCCGGGCGATCGCGAATACTATCGAGTTCAGTCTTGAGGCCTCGAAGTTCCCTCCGGCGGCGGGACGCGAGGGGGATGTCGTATGCGATGAGACTGTTTGAAATTCGGACGAATTTCCGGGCTTGCGGCGATTTCAGGGCGGGCACTCGGCGCGAGCGGGCATTAGAGTGTGGTTGCATGGACGAATTTGTGCGGTTCGACAAGCACCGAGTTCTTTCGGTTGGGACGCGGGTGGTTACGCGCGTTTTGCTGACGGCTGCGGGGCGGTCTCTTCCGGCCGGGTCGGTGGGGGCGATCGTTCGCGCACCCGTAGACCACCTGCATGCTTATGGCATCAGACTCGTGGACGGCACGGACGTGACGGTTCGACGGGGGCAATTCGCGGTGTTGCGCGAAGTTCAGAATCTCGATCATCCGGATTCGCGCGAGGGTGACGCGTTTCTGCTTCGCGAGCATGTGATTTATCGGTGCGTGATCGGATCGCGGGCGTATGGACTGGATGACGAAGCGTCGGACACGGATCGGCGCGGGGTTTATCTGCCGCCGGCCGAGATGCAGTGGTCGCTTTTCGGGGTGCCGACGCAGATTGAGCTGGATGCCGAGCAGGAGTGTTATTGGGAGTTGCAGCGGTTTCTGGTGCTTGGGCTGAAGGCGAATCCGAACGTGCTCGAGTGTTTGTTCACGCCGATGGTGGAGTTTGTGTCGCCGATCGGGCAGGAGATGCTCGATTTGCGGGACGCGCTGGTTTCAAGATTGATCTATCAGACTTACAACGGCTACGTGATCTCGCAATTCAAGAAGCTGGCGCAGGATCTTCGGAATCGGGGCGAGGTACGATGGAAGCACGCGATGCACTTGATTCGGCTGCTGCATGGCGGGATTGCGGCGTTGCGGAGCGGGCAGATCGTGGTGGATGTTGGGGCGCATCGGGGGGAGTTGCTGGCGATACGTCGCGGTGAGGTGTCGTGGGACGATGTGGAGGCGATGCGGCGCGGCTTGCACGAGAAGTTTGAAGCGGCGTTTCGCACGACGGGATTGCCGGAGCGGCCGGACTATGAACGAGTGGATGCTTTTTTGATTCGGGCACGGCGGAGCATGGTGTCGTGAGCGCGGGGACGAGGCCGGGGCTGCCGATGGATGTGCTTGCGCGGGTTGCCGCGGCTCAGCGCCATCCGTTGTTGTTTGCGACGATTAGCGGCGCGCATTTGTATGGGTTTTCATCACCGGATTCGGATTTCGATCTTCGAGGAGTCCATATTCTTCCGGTGCGGGATGTGGTGGGGCTGATCGAGGGAGACGAGACGATAGAGTCGACGCAGGTTGTCGATGGGTTGGAGATCGATCTAGTTACGCACGACGCGAAGAAGTTTTTCCGGTTGCTGCTGCGGCGAAATGGGTACGTGTTGGAGCAGTTGCTGTCTCCGCTGATTGTTCAGACGACGCCGGAGCACGAGGAACTCAAGCGGATTTCGAGGGGATGCCTGACGCGGCATTATTTTCATCACTACGCCGGGTTCGCGGAGACGCAATGGAAGCTGTTCATCAAGGAGGATCCGCCGCGAATCAAGCCGTTGCTGTATCTCTACCGGGTCTTGCTGACGGGCATTCATTTGATGCGGAGCGGCGAGGTGGAGGCGAATCTCGTCCAGTTGAATGAAGTGTATCGATTGCCGCAAGTGGCGGATCTGATTGCGGCAAAGACTTCAGGAATGGAGGACTCGCGCCTCGCGGTCGGCGGCATTGAGTTTCACGCTCAGGAATATCGGCGATTGCTCGGCGTGCTGGAATCTTCCGCTGCAGCGAGTGCGTTGCCTGAGCAGACGAGCGCGCAAGGCGAGCTGAATGACTTATTGATCCGGCTTCGATGCGGGGTTCCCGAAAGCGATCTGCGGTCCTAGCGGCGGAGGCCGTTGATTATTACATGGATGGGTGGGGTGCCGGGCTGCGTGCGCACAGCCAGAAAACGTTTGCTGTCGGGGGCGATTTCGATGTTTGATAGCTGGTCGGGGGATTCGAAGACTACTTGCGGTTTTGGTGGGGACTTAAAGGACTCGGGTGTTGTGAGATCGACGCCCAGCAGGACCGTTTGGTTGTCGGAGCTGTCTGATTTGGCGTCGTTCCTGGCCAGCGAGATGAAGTAGACCTTGTCGCCCTTGGGAGACCAGAAGGGGCGCGACGCGCCGAACTCCGACAACTGCACCTTGGGGCCGTGCTCGGGGAAGGATGAGAGGTAGACCTGCGACGGCTGGGTTTCGTTGGAGGTGAAGACGACCCACTTCCCATCAGGGGAGAAGCGGGCTTCCAGCTCGATGGCGGGCGAACTGCGGAACGGCGCGGCCTGGGCCGGGTTCGCCAGCGGCACCGCGCGGAGGTCTGCGTTCGACTTGTCGAAATAGCCCCAGGCCATCAGGTACTTTCCATCGAGCGATGCGTCGCGGATGTACCATTCTCGTTGCCCGCCGGTGGGGAGCGGGCCGAGGTCGGTGTGCTGCATCGGGCCTGCGCCGTCGGGCGTCATGGAATAGACATCGAAGTTGGCGCCGCGAACGGCGGAGAAGTAGACGCGCGAGCCGTCGTGGCTCCAGGCGGGATTTCGTTCGTCGCGCGGATCGCTGGTGAGACGCGTGGCGATGGGGCGGGACGTTTCGAAGACCCAGATGTCGGCGTTTCCCGTGCGCGGATCGCGGATGGTCGCGGCGACCGCGCTGCCGTCGGGTGAGATACGCGGGTTCGAGATCGCGCCACGGGGGCCGATGGTCGCCACGGGCTTGCCGGAGAGGTCGAGCCACATCATCTGATCATCCGCCTCGATGGGTTCGTAGACGATGGTTCCGTCGCGGCTGACGCTGAGACTCGAATCTCCGTTGCCACCGTAGTAGCGAACGCCGTCGGCGAGGACGACGGGTTCGCCGGTGATCTTGAGGGCCGCGGCATCGAACGGCACGGCCTTGATGGTGCCATCTTCCACGTATACGAGTGTGCCGGGTTCGACAAACCAGGGTCGGGCGAGCATGTTGCCGACCAGTGTCTTTTCGTTCGAGCCGAGTTTTCCGGCAAAGAGGCGGCCAGCGAGTTGCCGGCCCTCGGGCGCGGATGGATCGGCGATTATCGCGACGTAGAGGAAGTGCTTTCCATCGGGCAGGAAGTGCGGGCTGGCGTGCATGGACTCGAAAGATGGTGCGTCGATGCGGGTGAGCGCGGCCGGCGAACCGCCAGCACCGGCCGACGCGGGAACGCTCCAGATGCGGTATTCGTCGCCCGTGTTGACCACCAGAATCGTTCCATCGGACGACCACGAACCGCCGAAGGTGCTGCCTTTGATCGGCGCGAGCAGGCGGCGGGCTCCGGTCTGCTCGACATCGACTGCGTAGAGATTGCCGGAGTCGAAGTAGGCCAACGACTTGCTGTCGGGCGACCAGAAAGGCCTGGCCGGTAAGCCGCCTTCGGTTTGCGGCAACGGGCGGGCGGTGAAGCTGTCGATCGGACGGACCCAGAGCGAGGGTCGACCTGTTTTTTCGTTGATGGCGCGGAAGGCGACGGACTTGCCGTTGGGAGAGACCGCCGATTGAAATGCTGAGGAGTAGTCGTCGGCTTGTGAGGCGATGAGCGTGCTTGTCATGGGTGGCTGGGGGATGGGGGCGTGGCTCCAGCGTGTGGCGGCCCACCATGTTGCGGCGATGAGGGCGAGGGCGGCGAGGATGGCCGCGGCTCGCGCGGCTATGCGTGAGGTGGGTCTGGCGCTTGGCGCGATGGCGGGTGTCGTCAGCCACTCTTTCGCGTCGATGGCTCGGTCGAGTTCGAGGCGGACGTCGCCGATGTCGCGACGGCGGTTCTTCTTGTCTTTGGCGAGGCAGCCGGCGAGCAGGTCGCGAATGCGGGCCGGGGTCTGGGGCGGCAAGCGCGTCCAGTCGGGCTCGCGATGGAGGATTGCGCCGAGCGAGTCGGTGAGGGTTTCACCGGGGAAGGGGCCTGCGCCGGTGAGCATTTCGTAGAGGACGCAGCCGAAGGAGAAGATGTCGGAACGTTTGTCGATTGGTTTGCCGCGAGCCTGCTCGGGACTCATGTAGCCGGCGGTGCCCATGATGGCGCCGGGGATAGTTGGAGAGTAGTCGCGCGCGGGGGAGGTGACGGTTGGGGCGTTTGCGAGGGCGGCTTCGCCGGTTGACGAAGCGGCGGATTCGGCGGCGCGGGCGAGGCCGAAGTCGAGGACTTTGGTGAGGCCTTCAGCCGTGACCATGATGTTGCCGGGCTTGAGGTCGCGGTGGACGATGGATTTTTCGTGGGCGGCTTCGAGCGCCTGAGCGATCTGCGTGGCGATCTGCAGGGCTTCGTCGAGCGGGAGCGGGCCGCGCCGGAGGCGCTGCGAGAGGGTTTCGCCGTCGACGAACTCGAGGACGAGGTAGCGATGGCCGTCGGCTTGTTCGAGGCCGTAGATCGCGGCGATGTTGGGGTGGTTCAGGGCGGCGAGGAGCTTGGCTTCGCGCTCGAAGCGGGCGAGGCGGTCGGGGTCGGCGGCGAGATCGGCGGGGAGGGCCTTGAGCGCGACCTGGCGATCGAGGCGCGTGTCGGTGGCGAGGAAGACGACGCCCATGCCGCCGCGGCCGAGTTCGCGATTGATGATGTAGGGACCGATGGCGGAGCTGGGGCGAGTGGTCACTCGATTATGTTACACGGAGTGGGGGACTCGCTCATCCGAGCAGTGTGACGCAGGCGACTACCCATAGGAGACAGACGATGTCGATGAGGATGCCGACGACGGCCATCCAGCGGAGGGGGATGAGGCGGGTTCCGTAGACCAGGGCGTTGGGTGGGGTTGAGACCGGGAGGGCGAAGCCGAGACTGGCGGAGAGGGCGACGACCCAGATCACTTTGACGGGGGGCATGCCGACGACGGGGGCGAGCGAGGCGGCGATGGGGACCATGAGGGCGGCGGTTGCGGTGTTGCTGGTTAGCTCGGAGAGGAGGACCGTCGCGGCGGCAAGCAGGAGGAGCAGGACTAGAGACGGGAGCGCGGCGTGGGCGACGGTTTGCGCGAGGGCGCTGGCTGCGCCGCTTTTTTCGAGCATCTTGCCGAGGCAGAGGCCGCCGGCGAAGAGGAAGATGGTGTCCCAGTCGACGAGCTGGAAGTCGTGGCGATCGAGGATGGGGCGGTGGGCGGGACCGACGCGGACGATGAAGAGGACGAGCGCGACGGCGACGGGGACGAGCGATTCGGGGAGATAAGTTTCGACGAAGACGCGGTAAGGGTGATTAGTTGGGGTGGTGCCGACGACGATTCCGGTGGCGATCCAGATGGCGGCGGCGGTTGCGAGTGCGGCGAGGGCCCAGCGTCGGGCGGCGCGGCGCTGCGATTCGGATTCGGGTTGGCGCTCGATGGATGGGGCGATGTCGGCGGTGACGCGCGGTTCGGACCAGCTTGCGCCTGGGTGCGGGTCGGGGGCGGGTGGGGACATGAGTTTTTGCCAGCGGCTCGCGAGCATGAGGATGAGCCAGGCGAGGATGCTCGTGCCGATCCAGACGACGAGGCCGACGCGCGTCCATGAGAGGAAGCTGACGGAGTCGTCGAGCTTTTTCATGGCGGCGTAGCCGATGAAGTTGGGCGCGGTGCCGATGGGGGTTGCCATTCCGCCGAGGGTTGCGCCGAGGGAGAGGGCGAAGAGGACGGCGGCGGGCTTTGCGGCGCGGCGGGCGGCGGCCGTGACGACGGGGAGGAGCATGGCGGTGACGGCGGTGTTGTTCTGCACGGTGGAGATGGCGCCGGAGGTGGTGAGGACGAGTGCGGTGAGGCGGCCGGTGGGGCGGCGAGCGGCGGGGTCGTTGGTTCCCCACCAGCGTGCGGAGAGGAGCCAGTCGAAGGCGCCGTGTTTGTCCAGGGCGCGGGCGAGGAGGAAGGCGCCGAGGTTGAGGAAGATGATGCGATCGCCCCAGACGGAGAGGGCGGATTCCCAGGTGAGGATTCTGGCGAAGGTGGCGGCGATGGGGATGGCGAGGGCGATGATGCCGAGCGGGGCGATTTCGCTGATCCAGAGGATGAGGACGGCGAGGACGATTCCGGTGGCGCGGCGGATTTCGGGCTGAGTGCACCAGGGGATTTGCGCGGCGGCGACGTAGGCGGCGGCGGCGAGCGCGAGGGCGATGAAGGTGGCGCGGGGGCGCATGGGGCGAGTCTGGCCGGGGGTTGGGTGTGGGGCAAGTCTGACGGAGTGTTGAGGGGGCGGGATGGATGTCGCTTGCCGGATATACTGGCGGACATGTCAACCAACATTTTTCCCGTTGATTTGTATTCGGACACGCTGACGAAGCCGACGGCCGGGATGCGGCAGGCGATTGCGAACGCCGAGGTGGGCGATGAACAGAAGCGCGAGGACCCGACGGTCAACAAGCTGGAAGCGATGGTGGCCGAGCGGCTGGGGATGGGCGGGGCGGTGTTTCTTCCGACGGGGACGATGTGCAACCTGATTGCGCATGCGATTCATTGTCGGCCGGGGGATGAGATCATCATTGAGCAGAACTCGCACCCGGTGCATTTCGAGGGCGGGGGGCCGGCGGTTCATTCGCGGGTTTCGATTCGCGGGCTGGCGACGGAGCGCGGGATTTTTTCGGCGGATCAGGTGGAGGGAGCGATCCGGCCGAACGATCCGCACTTTCCGCGGTCGCGGCTGGTGTGTCTGGAAGACACGCACAACATGGGCGGCGGGACGGTGTGGCCGATGGCGGCGATTGAGTCGGTGGCTGCGGCGGCGCGGAAGCACAAGTTGAAGATGCACCTCGACGGGGCACGGCTTTTCAATGCGACGGTGGCGAGCGGGGTGAAGCCGGCGGCGGTCTGTAAGCACTTTGATTCGGTGTGGATTGATTTGACGAAGGGGCTGGGGTGTCCGGTGGGGGCGGTGCTGGCGGGGCCGGCGGATTTTATCGAGGAGGCGCGGCGGTTGAAGCAGCTTTATGGCGGGGCGATGCGGCAGGCGGGGATCATCGCGGCGGCGGGCGGGTGAGCGCTCGAGCGGCATGTGGAGCGGCTGGCGGAGGACCATGCGAACGCGAAGCGGCTGGCGGAGGGGCTGGCGCAGATTCGGGGGATTGCGATCGATCCGCGCGAGGTGGAGACGAACATCGTGATGTTTGACATTGGCGGGACTGGGATTTCGCGGGCGGAGTTTTTCGGGAGGATCGAGGAGAAGGGTGTGCGGATGTCGGGGCGTTTGACGGCGACGGGGGTTCGGGCGGTGACGCATCTGGATATTCCGAAGGATGGGGTGGAGCGGGCGCTGGGGGCGGTGCGCGGGGCGGTAGGGTGATGGGGCGCTGATTTCGGCGGGGGGTGTTACTTGTTTGATGAATGCGGCCGGACGCTGTTGCGGGATTCGGCTTCTCGCAACAGCGATTGCGCTTCTGCGTGGGTGGGGTTGAGCGCGGCGGCGGCGCGGTAGTGGTTGAGGGCTTCGGCGTTGCGTCCGAGTTTGGTGAGCGCGACGGCGAGCTGGAGCTGGGCTTCGAAGAGGTCGGGCTGTAGCTGGATCGCGCGGTCGAGGGCTTGGGCGGCCTCGGGGTAGCGATCTTTGTGCATGAGAGCGCCGCCGAGGTTGCTGTAGGCGGCGGCGAAGTTTGGCTCGAGCGCGATGGCGCGCTCGTAGTTGGTGATGGCTTCGTCGGAGTGGTTGGTTGCGGTGAGGAGCAGGCCGGTGAGGTAGGGGACGTGGGGGTTTTTCGGATCGAGGTTGGCGGCGGCGGCGTAGATCGCGAGCACGTTGGAAGCACGATTGGGGCGGGCGGCGGCAATGTTGGCGAGGTTGTAGAGGGCCGAGGGGTCGAGCGGCGTTTGTTGGAGGGCGGCATCGTATTGAGCGATGGATTCGTCGGCCGCGCCGCGTTGCTGGAGGGCGAAGCCGAGGGCGGCATGGGCGACGGGGCTGTGCGGATTGTTGGAGAGTGTGTGGGTCCAGAGTTTTTCGGGGGATTGATAGAGGCGGGCATGGCGGAAGGTGAGGAAAACCAGGAAGGCGCAGAGGGCGGTAGCCACTGGAAGCACGACGCGGCGTTGATCGCGAAGCAGCAGGGTGATACCGGCGGCGGCGAGGGGGAGGAGCGGGATGGCGGGGAGGTAGGCGAAGTGATCGGCTACGAACGAGAAGAGCATAAAGTTGATGTTGATGAAGCCGAGCGTTGGTGTGAGCAGGATGATGTAGATAAGTGCGGCGGCGAGCGGGCCACGGCCTAATTGGCGGCGGGCGAGGAAGAGGGCGGCGAGCGCGGCCGTGACGGTGATGGGGTAGAGCCACTGGGCCGAGCTGGCGGGGTTAATGGCCCAGCGCGGGTAGATGAAGACGAGCGGGAAGGGCCAGGCGAGCTTGGCGGCGTAGAAGCAGATGGCGCGGCTTGCGATGAGGAGGCGGTCGATCGGGCTGAAGGCGAAGTCGGCTCCGGCTGCGCCGATGTGGCGCGTTTCCATGTAGATGGTGATGACGGCTACGAGAGAAAGGACGAAGAAAGGGGCGAAGTCGCGGACGTCGCGAGGGTGGAGCCGACCGGTCCGCCACCAGATGAGGATAAGGAGGACGACGGGGAGCGTGCAGACGGCAGTCTTGGCGAGCAGGGCGGCGGCGTACGCGAGGAGTGCGATGAAGAGGTGTTCGCGTGCTCCGAATGGCGAACGGCGAAGTTCGACGAGGGGGGTATCGGTTGGCGCGAACTGGGCGTGCTTCATTGCGAACCAGGTAAGCGCTGCGTCGACCGCGAGTAGTGCGAGCAGGGTGGAAAGGACGTTTTTTCGTTCGCTGATCCAGGCGACTGATTCGACGGTGATCGGGTGGAGGGCGAACAGCGCGGCGGCCAAGTACGCGCCGGGGACGCGGAGCTTGCGCAGCAGTCGCCAGAGGGCGAGGGCGGCGGCGGCATGCAGGGCGATGTTGACGATGTGGTAGCCGGCGGGGTTGGCGCCCCAGAGATGATGCTCGATCCAGAAGGTGGTGAAAGTCAGGGGGTAATACTGCGGTGTCGCGCCGGGCTGAAGCCAGATGCGGGCGAGGCCGGCGGGGGAGTCGAGGTTTTTATTATCGAGGATGTATTCCGAGTCGTCCCAGATGAAGGCGGCGTGATAGGCGGGGGCGTAGGCGAGGGCGGTGAGTGCAATCAGTGCTAGAGATGCGAGGGCAGGGCTTTTCGAACCTTTCATCTGGCTTGCGATGGTATCGACGGATGTATTGGGCCGCGATGCTTGATCACGCGGAGGAAGAAATACCGCGTGATTGCAAAGCGGGTATTCTATGCCCGAACCAGAAGAAGCCGAGAAACCGCACGAAGGAGGATATGTTCATGAGCAGCGGCCGCCCGACCCTCAGCGAGAAAGGATTGCTGACGCCTGACAACTGCGTGGTGACGATGATTGATTTGCAGCCGCAGATGCTGTTCGGCGTTTCGAACTTCGACCGGCAGATGATCATCAACAACAACGTCGCCCTGGCCAAGGCCGCGCGGGTGTTTGGGGTACCGGTGATCCTGTCCTCGGTTGAGACACAGGGATTCAGCGGGAACACCTGGCCGCAGGTGCTGGCGGCGCTGGGCAATCCGAAGCCGATCGAGCGCACGTCGATGAATTCGTGGGACGACAAGAATTTCGTGGCGGCGGTGCAGAAGAGCGGTCGCAAGAAGATTGTACTTTCGGGGCTGTGGACGGAGACCTGCGTTGCGCTGCCGTCGGTTCAGGCGATTCACGACGGCTATGAGGTCTTCGTGGTCGAGGATTGTTGCGGCGATGTGAGTGTCCTCGCGCATGACAACGCGATGAAGCGCGTGGTTCAGGCCGGGGCGAAGCCGGTTACGGCGATGTCGACGATGCTGGAATGGCAGCGCGACTGGGCGCACAAGGGCACGTACGACGCGGTGATGGACATCGTCCGAACGCACTTTGGTGCGTACGGCGTTGGAGTGGAATACGCGTATACGATGGTGCATAAGGCGGCGGCGACGTCGTATCCCGAATATGTGGTGCCGGCGCCGTCGCATAAGTAATTCCGGCCGGGGCTGCGGAGCGATCGAGGATGGCGACCACCGCGGACTTGATAGTTTTCAACGGTGCGATCGCGACCATGGACCGCGCCAAACCGCGGGCATCGGCGATTGCGATGGCCGGCGGCAAGATCGTCGCGGTCGGCGACGACGCGGATGTCCTCAAGATCAAGAATTCGACGTCGCGTGTGATTGACGCGGGCGGGCGAACGGTAGTGCCCGGACTCAACGATTCACATCTGCACGTCATTCGCGGCGGGCTGAACTACAACCTGGAACTGCGCTGGGACGGCGTTCCTTCGCTTGCGGACGCCCTACGGATGCTCAAGGCGCAGGCACAGCGCACGCCCGCGCCGCAGTGGGTTCGTGTTGTCGGGGGGTTCTGTGAGCTTCAATTTGAGGAGCGACGGCTGCCGACGCTGGCTGAACTCAACGAAGCTGCGCCGGACACGCCGGTATTCGTTCTACATCTTTACGACCGCGCGCTTCTGAATCGGGCGGCGCTGCGGGCGGTCGGCTATGGGAAGGACACGCCGGAGCCGCCCGGCGGCATGATCGAGCGCGACAAGTCGGGCAACCCGACGGGCCTTCTGCTGGCGAATCCGAACGCATGGATTCTTTACAAGACGCTGTCGCTCGGCCCGAGACTGCCGGCCGAGTATCAGATCAACTCGACGCGGCATTTCATGCGCGAGCTCAATCGACTCGGCGTCACGAGCGTTTGCGACGCGGGAGGGGGATTTCAGAATTATCCAGAGGACTACGAAGTCATTCAGCAGCTTCAGCGGCGCGGGGAGCTCACGCTGCGGATCGCGTACAACCTTTTCACGCAGAATCCGAAGAAGGAGCGCGACGACTTCGCGCGGTGGGCTTCGGCGAACCACATGTACCAGGGGGACGAATTTCTGCGATTGAACGGGGCGGGGGAGATGCTGGTTTACTCGGCGGCCGACTTTGAGGACTTTCGGGTTACGCGGCCGGACATGCCAGGCGAGATGGAGGATGAACTCGAGCGGGTGGTCGGGCTGCTGGCGCGGAACAAGTGGGCGTTTCGGCTGCATGCGACATACGACGAAACGATTTCTCGCGCGCTGGCGGTGTTCGAGCGGGTCAACCGCGATGCGCCGCTGGGAGATTTGCGCTGGTTTTTCGATCATGGCGAGACCGTGTCGGACCGCAATATCGAGCGCATCAAGGCGCTGGGCGGCGGGATCGCGGTGCAGCATCGCATGGCCTTTCAGGGCGAGTATTTCGTCGAGCGGTACGGCAAGCAGGCGGCCGAGCGGACTCCGCCGGTGCGACGAATGCTCGACATGGGCGTGCCGGTCGGGGCGGGGACGGATGCGACGCGGGTCGCGAGTTACAACCCGTGGACCAGTCTGGCGTGGCTCACGACGGGCAGAACGGTCGGCGGGATGAATCTCTATCCGTACCAGAATCTGCTGAGTCGCGAGGAGGCGCTGCGGCTTTATACGGTCGGGAGCGCGTGGTTCAGCCGCGAGGAGGAACGAAAGGGCACCCTCGCGCCGGGATTCTTTGCGGATCTGGTTGTGCTTTCAGATGATTTCTTTTCGGCACCGGATGATCGCATTCGATCGATTGAATCGGTGCTGACGGTTGTGGATGGCGAGATTGTTTTTGCGGCCGGTCCGTACAAGGAGCACGATCGTGCGCTGCCGGCGGTGATGCCGGATTGGTCGCCGGTGGCGCAATTTGGCGGAGCGTATCGGCCGGGGCGCGGCGATGCACGATCCGGAGGCGGGGGGCAGACGCCGGAAGCAGGTTGCGCCGCTCGATCGTTTCACACGCATGATCCGCTGGGGCGGGACGGGCCCGGGGGCTGCTCGTGCTTCGCGTTTTGAGTTGCATTCTGGGTTTTCACCCAGCGATCCGGTTGAATTGGAGAAGACCATGAATAGCTTGATTCGCGCGGGGAAGCTCGTCGCGCTGGCGATCGCTGCTTGCGGATCGATTGTCTTTGTGATTTCTCTGGGTGTCGCGCGGGCCGAGCCGCCGGTTGTGATGCCGAAGGTCACGGAGAAGTTGTTTGTGGGGCCGAACAACCTCAAGGTCACCGTTCGCATGGTGGCGCCGTACGCCGCGACGGCGGACTTGCAAATCATCTGCCTGTTCAAACACGACCCGGCCGGTGACAAGTATGTCGCGAGTTTGAAGGATTTCGACGACAAGGTCGGCGGAGTGTTGTCGTCGCTGCGGGATCGCGGTGACTTTGTCGGGGAACTGGGGGAGACGATTCTGTTCAAGACGTGGCCGGGGTCGATTACGCCGAAGCGCGTGCTGGTGATTGGTCTGGGACCGGAGAAGGATCTCTCGCTGGATACGCTGCGCGTGGTGGCGCGGACGGCCGTTCGGGAGGCGATACGATTGCGGGCGGTCAATGTGGCGTTTGCTCCGACGATCCGCGATCAGGGGAACAATACGATCGACGTGGGCGAAGGTGACCGCGTCGTCGCGGAGCAGGTGTTGCTTACGTACGATACGGAGAAGCGGCTTGCGGCCGAGGGCCTTTCAGATGGTTTTTCGATCGGGGAGTGGGTGATCGAGGCCGGTCCGGCGTTTGTGGAGGGGGCGATTGCGAAGACGGGCGAAGGGGTGGAGGCGGCTTCGGCGGCGATCCGATCGCGGCTGGTTTTGCCGTATCGGAAAAGCAGCAAGTGACGTGCGGCGAGCGTGTTTGCGAATCCCGGGCTTGCTCGGGGACTCTGTTGCGGTTGGGCGCGGTCGCGGGAAGCGACGCGTGGTGTGGGGCTGCGGGCTGACTCATGTAAAAGGGCGAATAACGAACGATTTCGAATTGATCTGGAAAGCGGCTCCGATGTAACTCTTTGTGATGCCGAACGGCAATTCAGGTTAGAGAATTTGGAATGCCGCCGAGCATTCTCAAGAGTTTCATCGCGGGTATAGGAGCCGACGCTTTATCGCGGTGCGGGCGTACGGCTTGAGGCATTCCGTTATTGCGCGTTCAACGCAATCGTATTCCTGGCGTGCGGAGCCGTCGGCGATAGCCCCATAGGGTAGGGCGAGATTCATAGAGATCGAGAATGAACTGCCGTAGTAGTCCGGCAAGCGTAGCGGTGCTTCAGCGGGCAGCCGGGCGAGGGCCAGACTTAGGCGGATTTGATCCGAGAAACGAGCGGGCTGTGTGGATCTTATTGCCAGCGGCCAGTTCCTATTTCGCCGTTGGCGCTCTTCATTTGCGTTCAGGATGTGTGTGTATTCCGCGTGGGTGACAAGCGGCGTAATTTGGACCCAAAACTTGAGTTCGGTCATTCCATATTGGGGGGCCTGCGGCCTCCGACCGTGCATCCACACCATGCTCGAATAGTTTTCGACAAATCGGATCGGCTGGAGTTTTCGAAGGAGCAGCGTCATTCCGTTTGTGGTCATTTCCCAGCCAGCGGGGAGTTTTTGTTGGATTGAATCGCGATATTCGTTGAGCTCGGCATCGGCGAATTGGGTTGTTGGAGGCGTTGCCGGAGTTGAGGCCGTTGGTGGGGCTGCGGCCGTCGTGGGGATTGGGACTGGGGTGGGTGGTTGGTGCGCGCAGCTTGCGGCCAGCGCGATGAGTGGCACGAGCGCGTAGCGGGGCGGCATTGAGATAATTCCGAGCGAGGACGTGGAGTGCGAGGGCTGGACTGGTCGCGGAGTATAGGTCGGCCCGTATTGGCGTGCCAGCCGACTTGTTCGTGAGCCAGTTGGCAGTCGCGAGCCGGATGATGGGCTTGCTACGAACCGAAAAGTTTCGCGATGGCGCGGTCGACGGTATCGCATTGGCCCTTGATGGTGGCGTCGCGCAGCCATTCGCAGCGTACCGGGCGCTCGGAGTACACGCTGTGCGAGGCCGTTTGGAATGCGGGCAGTTCGTTCAGTTTCTGATCGGGGTGGGCTTCGAGGTAGCGGTGGACGGCGTTTCCCTTTGTGTTGGGGAACTCTTTTTCGGCGCGCTGGACGAGTTGTTCATTTTCGTGCGCGAGGCGCGTGGTTTCGGCAGGGCTAATCGGAGGGGCGAAGCGCAGGCGGATTTCGAGCACAGCGACGCGGGTGTGGCGTTCGATGTAGAGGGCTTCTTCCTCCTTGGACATTGGCGGCAGGCCGACCTCGGGAATGTAGTAGGCAACCGGAACGATCCGTCGCACGTTGATTGAGGCAGGTGTCGTCGCGAGCGTCCAGCCGGTGGGGAGTTCCTGTTGCAGCTTGTCGGCATAGGTGCGGAGTTCGAGTTCGGCGGGGCTTGAAGTTGCCGATGGTTCGGAGGATGGCTGGCGTGAGCAGCCGGTGGTGAGGGCGATTACGGTGACGAGGGCAAGGCGGGAGGGCATTGCGATCTTTCGGGGCGGTTGAATGGGTTGATTCTCCAAGAGCATATCTGTCGTGTCGTATCGTACCGCGAATGATGTCGGTTGTTCGCGGCGAGGGGCGAGACAACTGGCACAGCGTCGCAGGGCGATGCGCTGATTCTGTACCTACGTTTTCGGTTGTGTCGCGGGGCTTGAAGTGGTTGGCTGCGTCGCCGGCTGAAGGGCAAGAAGCGATTGGTAGTATTGCAGACGCTGATCGATGGCGTGGAGGGTTTGCTGGTCCTGTGCTTCGATGGCTAGTTGGGCGGCCACTCTTGAGACGCTGACCGCGCGGTCCATGCGGTTGTTGGCGACGTAGCAATCGGCGAGGGCGAGGATTCCGTTGACGTCGGTGGGCTTGAGGCGGACGGCTTCTTCAAAGTGGGGGATGGCTTCGGCTTTGCGATTGGCGCCGGAGAGGGCCACGGCCAGTTGGAATTGGATCTCGTAGAGGTCGGGGCGGGTTTTTTCAGCTTCGGTCAGGATGTCGGCGGCCTCGGCGTATTTGCCTTGCTGCAGGAGCAGCGTGGCGATGTTGCTCCGGGCTTCGGCGAAGTCGGGGCGGAGCTTGATGGCTTCGCGATAGCTGGCGATGGCGTCGTCCGGCATGTTTCGCCAGGTTTGAAGGAGGGCGATCTGGAAGTGGGCCTGTTCGTTTTTGGGTTCGTGGGCGATGAGGTTGAGATAGGCGGCGAGGGCGCGGTCGAGCTGGCCAGTGGTGCGGGCAACGAAGGCGAGGTTATTGAGGGCGGCGGTGTCGACTGGCGAATATTTGAGCGCGGTTTCGTAGTGGTCGACGGCCTCGGGGAGGTTTTGCTCGCGCTGGAGTTCGACGCCGAGGGCGGCGTGAGCGAGAGAGGAGCGCGGGTTGCGGGCGAGGGTGTCGGTCCAGAGAGTTTTGGCGTCGGCGTAGGCGGTGGCGCGGTGGAATGTGAGGACGGCGAGGGCGAGAAGGAGGACGGCGGCGGCGATGCGGCGCGTGTTCTGGGCGAGTGAGGCGGTGGCGTTCGCGAAGAGGGCGACAAAGGCGACGATGAGGCCGAGCGAGGCGAGGTAGGCGAAGTGGTCGGCGACGAAGGAATAGACGAAGAACCAGACGTTGAAGAAGCCGAGGGCGGGGAAGAGGGTGATGATGAATAAGAGCGCGGAGGCGAATGGACCGCGGCCAATGCGATGGCGGAAATACCAGAGGGCGAAGAGGGCGAGGAGCAGGGCGATCGGGAGCATGAAGGGGCGGGCAGATGCGGCGGATATGGTCCAGCGCGGGTAGATGAAGCTGAGATTTGCGGGGAAGAGGAGCTTGCCGGCGTAGAACCAGACAGCGCGGCCGGCGATGAGGGCGCGTTCGGCGATGGAATAGTTGAACTCGGCACCGGTCGCGCCGGCGTGTTGGCGCTCGACGTAGATGGTGATGGAGGCGAGTGCGAGGCCGACGGCGAAGAAGGGGGCGAGGGGGATGAGGTCGCGGCGCGTGATGCGGCCGTGCTTCCACCAAAGGATGATGAGGATGGCAACGGGGAGAGAGCAGGTGACGGTTTTGCTGAGGAGCGCGAGGGTGAAGGCGAGGAGGGCGAGGATGTAGCGGGTGTCGGGAATTGCGGATTTGGTCGCTTCGTGCGTAGACGGGGCTGCGTTGGGCGGTATTGGCTTTGTTGCGATGTAGTTGAGGTAGAAGTAGAGCGAGAGGAGGTAGAAGAAGCCGGAGAGGACGTTTTTTCGTTCGGTGATCCAGGCGACGGATTCGACGTTGACCGGGTGCAGGGCGAAGACGGCGGCGGCGAGCCATGCGCCGGGGACTTCGAGGCGGCGGAGGATGCGCCAGACGAGGAGGGCGCAGGCCGCGTGAAGGAGGATGTTGACGGCGTGATAGCCGCGGGCGGTGTCTGACCAGAGGTGGTGCTCGATCCAGAAGGTGGTGAAGACGACGGGGTAGTACTGGGGGCTTGTTGAGGGCTGGGTCCAGATGCGGGCGAGGCCGGCGGCGTCTTCGAGGTTCGGATTGGCGGTGACGTACTCTTCGTCATCCCAGATGAAGCCGGCGCGGTAGGCGGGCGCGTAGGCGATAAAAGTAATGGCGATGAGGGCGATGGCGGCGAAGATGGTGTGGACCGGGTCGGCGGATTGCGTTGTGGGATGTCGCATTCGGCGGATGGTAACGCGGGGTTGGATGGCGGGGGAGGCGGGGGCGGGAGTATATTCGCGGCGGGTGCGCGATGCGGTGGTGGTTGGCTGGGATGATTTTGTGCGTCGCGGCGGCGGCCGGTGAGGACGCGGGAGAGAAGGTGAGAACCATGACGACTACTTCTTCAGCACCGGCGCATACGAATCGGTTGGTTTCTGCTACTTCGCCTTATTTGTTGCAGCATGCGCACAATCCGGTGGATTGGTATCCGTGGGGTCCGGAGGCGCTGGAGAAGGCGCGGCGCGAGGACAAGCTGATCTTCCTTTCCATCGGGTACTCGGCGTGTCACTGGTGCCATGTGATGGAGCGCGAGAGCTTTGAGAATGAGTCGCTCGCGAAGGTTTTGAACGAGCACTTTGTGAGCATCAAGGTGGATCGCGAGGAGCGGCCGGACCTGGATGATCTCTATATGAAGGCGACGGTGCTCTACAACCAGGGTCAGGGCGGGTGGCCGATGTCGGTGTTTTTGACGCCGGATCGCAAGCCGTTTTTCGCGGGGACTTATTTTCCGCCGGAGAGCCGGTATGGGCGGCCGGGGTTTCGGGATGTGTTGCTGAAGATCGCGGAGGTGTGGAAGGACGAGCGGCCGAAGGTGCTGCAGGGGGCGGATTCGCTGACGGACGCGGTGAAGCGGTATGCGGTGGTGGAGCCGGGGAAGGATTTGATTCCGCATGAGGTGGTGGGGCAGTGCGCGGGGATGCTGGCGCGGGCGTTTGATCCGGACACGGGCGGGATGAGCGGGGGTGGGACGAACAAGTTTCCGCCGTCGATGGCGATGGACCTGATGTTGCGGACGCATCGGCATTCGCAGACGACGACGCAGCCGCAGGCGGGATTGATGGAAGCGGTGCGGACTACGCTGGACCATATGGCGCATGGGGGGATTTATGACCAGCTTGGGGGTGGGATTGCGCGGTATAGCACGGACGTGCGATGGCTGGCGCCGCATTTTGAGAAGATGTTGTATGACCAGGCGCTGGTGACGGGGATTTATCTAGATGCTTATCAGGCGACGCATGATCCGCTTTATGGGCGGATCGCGCGGGAGATCTGCGAGTATGTGATTGGGGATTTGCAGTCGCCGGAGGGTGGGTATTACTCGACGCGGGATGCGGACAGCGAGGGGGTTGAGGGGAAGTATTACGTCTGGTCGAAGGCGGAGGTGATGGCGGCGCTGGGGGCGCGGGATGGAGAGCTGTTTTGCAGTTACTACGACGTGAGCGAGCATGGGAACTGGGAGGAGCAGAACATTCTCAATGTGCCGCGCGGGGCGGACGTGGTGGCGAAGTTGAACAAGGTGAGCGAGTCCGAGTTGGCGGCGAGTCTGGCGGCTTCGCGGGTGAAGCTGCTGGCGATCCGGGGGAAGCGCGTGGAGCCGCATCTGGATGACAAGGTGCTGGCGTCGTGGAATGGGTTTATGATCGCGAGCATGGCGCGGGCGGGGTGCGTGCTGGACGAGCCGCGGTTTGTGGAGTCGGCGCGGCGGGCGGCGGAGTTTGTGCTGACGCGGATGCAGAAGGATGGCCGGCTGCTGCGGACGTATCGGGCGGGGAAGACGCATACACCGGGGTATCTGGATGACTATGCGTTTTTCATCGAGGGGTTGATCAATCTTTACGAGGCGACGTTCGACTTGCGGTGGCTGGAGGAGGCGGCGCGGCTGACGGACGTGGCGGTGAAGCACTTCCGTGATGAGAAGGGTGGGTTTTTCTTTGGGGCGGATGACGCGGAAGAGGTGCTGGTGCGGTCGAAGGATGCGGATGATGGGGCGATTCCGTCGGGCAACTCGGTGATGATGATGAACCTGCTGCGGCTTTCGGCGATGCTGGACCGCAAGGCGTACGCGGGCGAGGCCGAGGGGATCATGCGGGCGTTTGGGACGCGGGTGAAGGATCATCCGGCGTCGGCCGAGCGGATGCTGGCGGCGGTGGATTATTACTGGAGCCGGCCGACGGAAGTGGTGATCATGTCGGCGTCGCGGGGGGCGGAGACGGCGGCGATGTTGCGGACGGTGTGGCAGACCTATTTGCCGAACAAGGTGGTAGTGGGGGCGATCGGTGCGGCGGACGCGGCGGCGGCGAAGATGATTCCGCTGCTGGCGGATCGCAAGGCGATCGACGGGAAGCCGACCGCGTATGTGTGCGAGAACTTTGTTTGCAAGCGGCCGACTACGAGCGTGGATGAGTTGAAGAAGATGCTTGAGGAGCCGGCGCGGGGCGTTGGGAGATAGTCATGGGCGCGAGACGATGGTTTGCGGTTGCGGCGAGTTTGATTCTGGCGGCCGGTGCGACGTGGAGCGTGGCGCAGGATCGGGACCTGGTTCCGCCGGATGAGTTGCGGGAGCGCGAGCGGCCGGCGACCAGCCAGCCGGCGCCGATGGATCCGAAGCGCGAGCCGAGCGCGGAGGACGTGCTGAACATGCTGACGCCGAAGGAGGGGGTGGCGCAGCCGATCGTGCGACCGAACCTGCCGAACTCGGTGCGCCCGACGACGATTTCACCCGAGGGCCAGCCGCGGAATGCGATCGTGCCGGTGGATACGAAGTTGTTGCCGGATGGGTATCGTGTTGTCGATCGGCCGGGGCGGTTGCAGCGCGAGGGCGACTATTGGATTTATGCGTTTGAGAGCCGGAGTACGCGGCAGGTGGAGGCGCCGATGCGGCTGCTGCCGAACCGGGCGCTGGAGGATATGGAGATTACGTCGGCGGGCGGGACGCGCGGGGTGGTGTTTCTCGTGAGCGGCGAGGTGACGGAGTATCACGGAGTGAACTACCTGCTGGTGCAGAAGATGTTGATTCGGCCGAATCTGGGGAATTTGAGGTAGGACCTTCGATAAGCTCAGGGACCGCCCTTCGACGAGCTCAGGGACCGTTGATGACGATTGATTTAGCGAAGACGGAGAAGTCGTGGCGGGACATGCACCGGCTGTATCTCTCGTTTGTGCAGCCGCGGCCGATTGCGTGGGTGTCGACGACGTGCCGCAACGGGAAGCCGAACTTGGCGCCGTTTTCGTTTTACAACATGGTTTCGGCAAATCCGCCGGTGGTTTTGTTTTCGCCGGCGTTTAATCGGACGGGTGACGCGAAGGACACGCTGGCCAATATTCGCGAGACGGGCGAGTTCGTGATCGCGACGGTCACGGAGCACAACGCGAACGCGATGAATGAGACGAGCACGGAGCATCCGCGCGGCGTGAACGAGTTTGAGCTGGCGGGGCTGACACCGCTGCCGGCGACGCGGGTGCGGCCGGCGCTGGTGAAGGAGTCGCCGGTCAATATCGAGTGCCGGATGCGACAGATTATTCAGCTTGGGACGGAGAATGGGGCGGGGAATGTGGTGATGGGGGATGTGCTGGTGGTGCACGTCGATGAGAGCGTGTTGACGGCCGAGGGGACTTGCGATCCGGACAAGCTGTTGGCGCTGGGGAGGATGGGCGGGCATCTGTATTCGCGGACGCGGGATCGGCTGGAGATGGTTTCGGTGCGGGATCCGGGGAAGGTTCAGAAGTAACGCGCGATTGCTTCGCCGATGGCGTTGAAGCGCTCGCGGGGGTTTTGCATCGCGGCTTCGGGGGACTCGTTGGGCTTGGTCAGAGGAATTACGCCGTTCAGGACTTGGGCGGTCTGTTCGTGACCTTCGCCCAGGGTGCCAACCACGGCGATGCAGGGGACATCGAGTGAGTGGGCGAGGCGTGCGACTGCGCCGACTACTTTTCCCATGAGCGACTGGCGGTCGAGCTTGCCTTCGCCGGTGATGACGAGGTCGGCGGCGGCGATGCGCTCGGGGAGTTTCACGTGCTGCATGACGAGGTCGGCGCCGGGGACGATGACGGATTCGGCGAAGGCGAGCAGCGGGAGGGCGGCGCCGCCGGCTGCGCCTGCGCCGGGCTGAGTGCGAAGGTCGCGGCCGGTTTCGCCTTCGAGCAGGTCGGCCCAGCGGGTTAGGGCGCTTTCGATGGTTTGGACGGCGGCGGCGTCGGCGCCTTTTTGCGGGCCGAAGACGGCGGCTGCGCCGTTTGGGCCGAGCAGGGGATTGAGGACGTCGACGGCGATGGTGACGGGAGTGGACTCGAGGCGCTCGGCGAGGGCGTCGACATCGAGCAGGCGGAGGTCGGACATTTTTTGAGGCGTCAGCGGTGTGTCGAGTTCGCGGCCGGTAGCGGTGAGCATGCGGCAGCCGAGGGCCTGGGCGAGGCCGCAGCCGCCGTCGATGGTGGCAGAGCCGCCGAGGGCGAGGATGATGCGATCGACTTGGGCGTCGAGTGCGGCCGCGATGAGCTGGCCGACGCCGTAAGTGGTGGTGTGGAGCGGGTTGCGGCGGTTGAGCGGGACGAGGGTGAGTCCGGCGGCGGAGGCGAGCTCGATGACGGCGGTGGCGGCGTGGTCGATGAGAGCGACGTCGGCTTCGACGGGTTCGAAGAGCGGTCCGTGGACGGGGACGCGGCGGCGGCGGCCGTGGGCGGCGTGGAGGATGACGTCGAGCGTGCCTTCGCCGCCGTCGGCCATGGGGCAGAGGTCGAGCTGGGCGTCGGGGCGGGTGGCGCGGATCGCGGATGCGATGGCTTCGGCGGCCTGTGCGGCGGTGAGGGTGCCTTTGAAGCTGTCGGGGGCGATGAGGATGCGCATGGGTCAACCAGTCGGAGAATGATCTGCCGCAGTTCGAGGCAAGTTCCAAATGTGACGGGCAGTTCTAACACTTGCCAGTCCCATCGGAAACGTAAGCAAGCTGCCAAGCAAAAGCAGACCGGGAGGTATGAGATGTGGGACCTTGAAGGTCGAACTACCAATCGAACGGACGACGATAGCGACGGCGACAATTGGGCTACCGCACGCGTTTAGAAGCATAATACTTCCAAACGCTGCGTAGACCGTTGCCAGTAGGCGAGGCGGGCTTGGGATCCAAAGGGTACCGCATTCGGTGCAGAAGCGCGGAGGAAACGGGACAACCAGACCGGGATGCAACTTCGCGCGGAGCAATCTAGTGCTCCCGCAAATCGGGCAGCGGCGAGATCCCCGACGATAAGGCGGCAACTCCGTGAGGGGCTTGTCAAAGTCGGGCGGTTGCATGCCTCGCCTATCCCGTGCCGTAGAGGCGGTCGCCGGCGTCGCCCAGGCCCGGCATGATGTAGCCGCGGTGGTCTAGTTCGCGGTCTACCGCCGCCGTGTGGATGGGGACGTCGGGGTGCTCCTTCGCCATGCGGGCGATGCCTTCGGGGGCGGCCAGCAGGCAGAGTAGTTGGATGTGTTTTGCGCCGGTGGCTTTTACTAGATTGACGGCGTGAACCGCGGAGCCGCCTGTCGCCAACATGGGGTCGACGATGATGACGGAGGTTTTGGCTACGTCGGCGGGGAGTTTGTTGAAGTAGGCGACCGGCTGGAGGGTTTGCTCGTTGCGGTAGACGCCGAGGTGGCCGACGCGGGCCTGAGGGATGAGGTGGAGGATGCCTTCGGCCATGCCGAGGCCGGCGCGGAGGACGGGGACGACGCAGATGTCGGCGGCGAGGACTGCGCCGGTGGTTTTTTCGAGCGGGGTTTGGACTTCGACGGGCTTCACGGGGAAGTCGCGAGTGAGTTCGAAGACCATCAGGACGGCGATTTCGGAGAGGAGGTCGCGGAAGGTTTCGCGGGCGGTGGTTTTGTCGCGAGCGCGGGTGAGCTTTTGCTGGATGAGCGGGTGGGCGGTGACGTGGAGGTTGGGGTGAAGCGGCTGATTCATGCGAGTCCTTTCTGCGGGAGCGCGATGTTGCGACGCGCGCGGGCGCGGGAAGAGGCGATCCAGAGGATGGCGAGGCCGGCGATGACGTGGAGGGCGCCGAGGTTGCCCGGCCAGGCCTGACTGAGCCAGTACCAGTTTGATTTCATGATGAGGCCGGCGCGCATGAAGAAGAGGCCCTGCAGGGTGAGCAGGGTGCCCAGCAGGACGGCTTTCCAATTCATGCCGCGGGTGAGCGAGAGGAGGACTAGGGCGGCCCAGATGATGAATTCGCGGCCGAGCGGGAAGACGGCGACGCCGAAGGACCAGGCGGTGGGCGCGTTTTGCACGGCGGCGAGGTAGTTGGTCTGGTTGCCGGTAGCGGAAGATTTGACGGTGGGTGTCATGCCGGGGCCCATGAGGGCGGCCTCGGGTGTTTCGACCCACATGTGTTCGAGGTCGCAGAGGATGCGGCTGTTGAAGCCCAGGGCGCGGAGGAGCGAGGCGCACATGACGGCGCGGCCGTCGCAGTCTTCGCGGAGTTCGTGGTTGGGGCGGGCTTTGGCGGCGGCGAACATTTCGGCCACGGTGGGGACGTAGTCGGCGGCGCCCCATTGGACCCAGTCCCACTCGTACGGCACTTTTTTGTAGACGAAGGCCTGCACGGCGAACTGGATGTCGCGCGGCTGGGTGGTGGGGGCGGTGGTCGTGCGGCGAGCGCTTTCGAATTCGGCGAGCAGGGCGCGCAGGTCGGGGTTGTCGGGGTCGATGAGGGCGTCGAGATTTCTCCAATGCGAGATGTTGCGGCGGAGCTGGACGGGGTTCGGGAAGAGGACGAAGAGGACGATGATCGCGAAGATGGCGATCTTGATCGGGATGCGAATGATGGCGCGCGAGCGTCGGCGTGGGCCGGCCGGGATGTTGGCGTCCATCGGATGGTTCCCCAGGGCGGCGGGTCAGCCGCGCGAGTCGGTCGCGGAGCGAACGGGGAGCGGGTTCTCGAATCCTTTTTTCTGACAGATGGCGTCGATGAAGTCGCCGAAGGCGTCGATTTCGAAGGAATCGAGGCGGACGATTTCTGTTCCGCCGTTGTCGGCGTAGTGCAGGCCGACCCAGCCCTGCTCGTCGACGCGGTCGCCATCGAGTTTTTTCATCGCGTCCCACGGGATGAGGGGTTTGCCGGGGAGTTTTAGGCCGGCGTCGTCGAGCGTGTATCGGGTGTTGCGGACGCGGAGGAAGTTTGCGGCGACGGCCAGGAAGCCGAGCCCGAGTCCGACGGAGATGGATTTCTGGAGCATGAGGTCGACGTCGGATTTGACGCCCTTGTCGTCGAATGCCGGGGCACCTTGCGGGACGGGGACGACGAGCGTGCCGGCCGGGCCGAACCAGCGGATGTCGTGTTCGGTCTTTAGCTGGGGTGGGCCGAGGCGTTTTTCGGCTTCGGCGGCCGGATCGGACGCTGAGGCAAGCTCCTTTGCGACGGCGGCGGTGGCTTGCGAGTTGATCTGAATGGTGTCCGCATTGGGGCGGGTGGGGAACTGATCGGCATAGCGCTGGCGATTGTGGCGCGGGTAGCCGACCCAGCCGTCCCAGCCGAACCAGACGGAGAAGGCGAGGAGGATTGCGGCGGTGATGCCGATTTTTCGGAGCCGTCCGGCGGCGGGGCCGCATTCGATTTTCATGGAGGTCCTTTCGGGGGCGACTGAGTTCGTGTCCGTGGGCTAGTTTCAGTGCGGAGTGGGCAGAATTCAAGGCAACGTGCGGACGGGTACACCGATTACAACGCGGCGATCGATCGCAATGGCATGGCCCTCGGGTTTGTTGGCACAGCCTCTAGAGCGACCAGTCCTGGCGGAGTTCGAGGAGGTTTTGGGCTGGGTCGTGGACGAGGAGGGTTCGATCGGTGAGGGCGAGGCCGGAGATTGTCCGGCAGCGGAATTCGGCTTCTTCCAGTTTTGCCCGGCAGTCTGCGATGGATGCTACTCGGAGCGTGAGTCGGCGGCGGTTGGGGTTTGGGGTGGGGCGCTCCTGCGGGTGGAAGTCGAGGCGGAGGCGCTGCGAGCCAAAGCTGAGTTTTTCGCCGGCATCGGTTTCTTCGGCGGCGAATTGCGTCAGGCCGAGGAGTTCGCCGTAGAAGCGGGTGATGTCGGCGGCGCGGCCGGTGGGGTAGGCGACGCGGATGTGGTCGACGGCTTCGAGTTTTGGGAGGCGTTGGAAGGCGAGTTTGCGGGTGGGGGTTGGCGGCATTTGTTAGAGGATAGGCCACGGACGGGGGATTGGTGCGTGCTGAGCACGCACCCTACACAGCTGAGCACGCACCCTACACAGCTCATCCACTGCGGGGGTGGCCTTTAGCCCTTTTGGAAGCTCTTTACGTCTTTGTCGAGCTTGGCGAGTTCTTCCTTTGTGATGAGGAAGACTCGGCCGGAGCCGACCAGGGTCGCAAAGCGCTGGCCGGTGGTGTCGCCGGTTGGGCCTTTGGCGGCGACGCGGAACTCGCGGGACTCGCCGTCGGCCAGCTTGAGGGTGATGGCGAGGGCGGGTTTGTCGAGGCCGAATGCGGCGAGGTCTTTGGCGTCGTAGCTGACGAACTTCTGGGCCTTGAGCTCGGTGAGGGCGGAGACGACGGCGGTGACCTTGGTTGCGTCGGCGGGGAAGGAGGATTCGCCGGCGAGGGACCACTGGTCGTCCTTCTTTTCGAAGGTGAAGGCGGCGCCGGCATCGCGGGCGATGGTGACGGCGGTGGCGTTGGAGACGCCGGCGGGGAAGACGCGCTTGTCGAGCAACTCGGCGTCGAGGTCGTCGAAGACGCGCGGATCGACTTCGCAGATGGAGTCGGAGCCGGCCACGATGGCGTAGGCCTTGCCGTCCTTTTTCGAGGCGGCGACGGTGAGGATTTCGGGCGGGGCGGTCGGCTGCGAGGCCGGCTGGCTGGACTGGGTGCTGGGCGGCGCGGGCGGATTGACGGTTAGCACGGCGAAGATTTGCGGCTCGGTGAGATTGAAGGCGGCGAGCTGGTTCTTTGAGCCGACCACGCGGCGGGCGCGGAGGGTGGAGAGATCGGAAAGGATGTTGCTGACGACGGCGGCGTCGGCGGGGGCGTTGACCGGGGCGGTGAGGAGCCACATACCGGCTTTTGATTGCAGGGTGACGGAGCGATCGCCGCGGGTGAGTTCAATTTTGCCGACGCGGTTGCGGTCGAAGCGAAGCATGTCGCGGCTGGCGAAGTACATGGGGTTGACGACGAGGGCTTCGGCGGCGTCGCTCTTCACGACGGCGACGGAGTTTTCGTTTTCGTTCTTCACGTAGAAGCCGGTGCCGCTGGGCGTGGGCTTGCCGAACGAGAGGCGAAGCGGTTCGAGGGCGCCGTCGGTGGTGATGGCGACGGTGAGACGGGCGGGCTTGAAGCCGTAATCCTGGAGCGAGTCGCCGGCGGGCTCAAAGCCGGTGGCGACGAGGTCGCGGACAGAGCGGAGGAAGTCGTCAACGGCGGCGAACTCGGCGGACTTCGAGCCGGTGGGCGCGCCGGAGGCGAACTCCCAGACGTTGTTGTTCTTGGCGAGTTCGACGTTGCCGTGGGGGCCGGCGACGCTGATGCGATTGGCGCGGTTGATGTCGAGCTTGGCGACCGTCTTTTCGCGGAGGTTGGCGAGGAGCTGCAGGATGTTTTTCGCGGCGGCCTCGGGAACCTGGACGACCCAGGGTGTTTCGGGGGTGTCCAGCTTGACGAAGCGCTGGTCGTTCACGAGCGCTCCGAACGCGAGCGGGATGGTGCGGGTCTGAGTCTCGAACTCGACCGGGGCGGGCTGGGTCGAGCCGGCCGGCTGGGTGGAGGGCTTGGGGACTTTCTTCTCGACGGTGATGACGACGCGGGCGCTGGGCGGCTCGAGGCCATAGAGCGCGAGCTTCTTCGGGGCGTCGTCGACGAAGGCCATGGCGTTCAGCGTCGAGGCGGAACGGAGGAGTGATTCGACGGTGTTCTTGTCGGCGCGACCGCGGAACGGGGACTCGAAGGTCCATGCGTCGCCGGATTTCGCGAGGGTGTAGCGCTCTTCACCGGAGACGTCGATTTTGGTTGCGTCGGCGACGGTGAACTCATCGAGGCGCGGTTCGCGGAACTCCTTGAGGTCGCGTTCGAGGCCGCGGCGGGCGTCGCCGGTGACGACGTAGATGGCGTCGTCGCCTTCCTTCTGGGCGTAGGTCTGGCGGGCGGCGGGGACATCGTTGCCCAGCTTGACGATGAAGACCTTTCCATCGGCGTCGGTGAGCTTCACGCGCGCGGCCTTCGCGAGGCCGGTCAGCTCTTCGCTGGGCTTGTCGGGGTCGGAGGATTTGAAGGATGCGACGTAGTTGAGATCACGGACGGCGTTGGCGGCGGTATCGACGGTGGCGGTCGCGGCGGGGGCCTTGAAGGGCTGGGTGAGCTTCCATTTGGCGTCGGCCTTCGCGAAGGCGACGGGCGTCCGGCCGGGGACGTCGATCTCGACGGCGACGAGGTCTTTCGGCGCGGGATCGAGGAGCTTCTTGGGTTCGGGCTTTTTATTGTCGGGTTCCTTCTGGTCTTTCTTTGGGAAAGCGACCCAGACGCCGACAGCGGCGAGGACGAGCGCGGTGACGAGCAGGAGCGTGGTTTTCTGATTCATGGCGACAAACTCTCAGCGATCTTCGCGGGGTTGAATACTCTTTGACTTGCGCGGCTAGCGGCGGCGCGCGAACCAGATGAGCAATCCGGGCACGAGGATGGCGGCGGGCCACAGGCCGTAGACCAGGGCACGCAGGACATTCATGCGATCGGGCTCGATGGATTTGATGCTGGGGGCGGCCGGCGGCCCGGAGGCGATGAGCTTGTTTTCGCCGAGGAGCCAGAATAGCGAGTTGACGATCAGCTCGGCGTTGGTGACGGGGGCGGCCTCGGAAACGATGCGGCCGTTGACCTGCTTGATGATGGGGCGGGCAATGACGGAATCGGTGATGCTGCGGCCGCCGGAGAAGATGACCGCCTGGGCCTTGGTCTGTTCGTTGCGGGCAGCGAGCATGAGCGTGAAGGGGGGCTTGAGGAGCGAAGGCGAGCGCTGGACCGTTCCGTTCGCGGAGGGGTTGGCGAGCTCGTTGATGATTTTGATGAGGTCGCGGACATCGGCGCCGACGTATTCGTCGCTGTTGGGGACGAGGAGGATCGGCTCGGGCTTCACGCCGGCGGGCGGGTTCTCAGCGAGCTTGAGCGGGCAGGCCTCGACAATGCGGACGGGGTTGTACTGGAAGGGCTTGCCGATGGGCTGATCGGTGAAGCTGTTGAGCGGGATGACGGTGAAGCGCTCGCCGTTGACGCCGATTTTGTCGGGCTGGCGCGGATCGGGCTCGATCCAGGTGACGCGGTACTGGCTATCGACGGTGACGCCCCACTGATTTTTCAGCATGGCGGCGAGTGCATACGGGGGACTGCTTAGACTGCCGCCGAAGGGGCCGCCCTGGCGGACGTCCCAGGTGGTGAGGTAGATGGCGCGGGACTCGCCCTTGAGGGCGTCGGCGATGCGCTTGCGCTCTTCGTCGCCGAAACCCTTGGGTGGCGGGCCCTGCATGAAGGGGTTGGGCGGTTGCGGCGGAGCGGGCGGAAGAACGATGAATACGCTGGTTGTGCCGGCCTCGGCTTCGGGCGGGCCGCCGGGGCCTGCGCCGAGGTCCCAGTCTTTGACTTTGAAGTTGGCCTCGTCGAGCCGCTTTCGCATGGTGGTGAGGTCTTCGGTGGGGATGGGCGGGGGCTGAGGCCGCGAGAACATCTGCTGCTGCGGATCCTGCTTGGCCTGATAGGTGACGAAGACGACGGTGGCGAAGGGCTTGTCGCGAGTCAGGGCGAGGACGGCGGCGGAGATGACGGCGTCGCCGTTGAAGACGCGCGGCGGACCCTCGGGGCCGGGCGTGGCGGACGGATCGTTGATCATGTTTTTGACGGGCCAGACCTCGTCAAACTTCAGAACGCGGACCTTTTTGTTGGCCTCGATGACGATGGCGTTTTCGTCCTTGATGTCGTCGGCGAGCGTTCCGAGTTTCAGTTCGGGCAGGGCGTTGACGTCGGCCAGGAGCTTGTCGATGGCGGCGAGCGAACCCTTGAGGAAGCCGTTGCCGCGCGACTCGTCGAGGATGGTCTTGGAGACGGGGTCGACCTTGCCGATGTGGTCGGCGAGCTTGCCGAGAGAATCGGCGGCGGACTTGACGTTGTCGTCAAAGGCGGCGGTGAACTCGCGGAGCTTCTTAATGGCGCGGGCCATCTGATCGTCGTCGCCCTTGTCGATGAGGCCCAGGATCTGGAGGCGGAGGTCGGAGAAGCTCTTGCCGATTTCGGAAAGCTGCCGCGTCATGGGGAGCTTGACGACCATGCCGTTGCCGAGGGAGGCCTGGATGGTCCAGAGCGAGTGATCGGTGACGGCGCGGTATTTGGTGCCGAGCTTGTTCACTTCGCGGACGGCGTGCTGGATTTCCTTGTCGGCCTTTTCGCCTTCGTCGGCGTAGGCCTTGAGGGCGGCCTTGAGGTCGGTGGGCATGGGGCTGTCGGGCGCGCCGATCTGGGCGCGGAGGCCGGAGAGGACGCTGGGGAGCGATTTTGAGATTTCGCGGAGGGGCTTCAGGTCGGCGGCATCGGGCGTGCCGAGGCCGGCGGCGAGGTCGGAGAGCTGGGTCATTTCACCGGCGGAGGCGGCCAGATCTGTCTTGAGCTGGCCCATGTCGGCTTTGATGCGCTCGGCGGCGTCGCTGTATTTCGGGATGCCGGTGGCGGCGACGAACTGGTCTACTTGCTCAGCGGTCTTGCGGAGCTTTTCGAGGTTTTGTCGGATCTGGCGCGAGACATCGGCGAAGATGGGGAAGTCGTTGAGCCAGGCGGACTCGGCGATCTGGAGTTGCTGGGCGACTTCAACCTGCTTTCCTAGGGCGGCCTGAAGATCGGTGGCGGTGGTTTTGAAAGCGGCGACGGCGGCCTTGTGCTTGTCGGCCTCACCGCCGAGCGTTTTGCTGATGCGGCTGACGAGTTCGGCGCGCTGGTTGTGGCCGCGAATCTGCTGGATCTTGACGG
>JAATGM010000020.1 GCA_015654675.1 Planctomycetota bacterium
CTCGATCTTGTTCCACTGCTCTTCCGTGAGCATCGGCTTGTATCCGCCCATCGCGAACTCCTCTCGCTTGCGATGGCAAAGTAGACCACAACCTCATGCAGGGCGCAATCTTGCGAAAACCAAGTTGTGAA
Source organism: Planctomycetota bacterium (assembly GCA_015654675.1). GTDB lineage: Bacteria > Planctomycetota > Phycisphaerae > UBA1845 > UTPLA1 > SpSt-539. The sequence goes on from JAATGM010000020.1 coordinate 132, forward strand.
ACAGACTCTATGCATTGGTGATGGCCGAGCTCCGGAAGGCCCGCGCGGACCGCTTTCATCCGCCGACGACTCAGGGAAGGCAGTTTACAGGCGCCGAGCGGGACCGGGAGCTGCTGAGCAAGGTCCGCACTGCCGTCAACTCCTATACGACTTCCAGGTGAAGACGTGACCCGAGATATCGAGTCGGTCTTCGTAGTGTCGGTGGTTTGCATTTGCGCGGGATGTATCCCTCGAATCACTGATATCCCGGGGGCGGGAAATGCCCGCCGGCTAGCACCTCTTACTGTCGAGGGCGAATACCTGGATTCATGTTCGGCCCGACTTGACGGCGTGCGAATCGGTACCGTCTATGCGCCTGGAAATAATAGGAGCCGGCAGGTCATCATTCCCTTGAAAGACGCCAGTGGTAACCTGCTGAGTGGTTCACACGCATTGGTAATATTCAACGATAACGGGAGCAGTAAGGAGCAGGTCATTAACATAAAAAGTGGGGCCGACGCGCCTGCATCACTGAATTTCGCGATACAGGGCTATGATTTGAATGAGAAAGTAATACTTCATGAGGACTATGAATCCATAACGGTTAGAGGCACAGGGCTCTACCCTGGGACGTCTCGTGGTGGGTTGGCCCTGACAACATGGGGCTCACTCGACCCGGGTCCCGGCGATGCATATGTCTTTGAGGAAGCAGAGCCCGGAAAAAAGGGCCACTGCGTTGGTAGTGTCTTCATGGCCCTAAATGAGGTCAAGTTTCTGTTTCCACGAGGCACCATGGAGCGAGGGAGAAAATACAAACTATCTCTGACCAACGACCCAATGTACGGCGGCGCGTCGGGGACGAGCGAGAAGGCCATAGCAGTTGGCCGGGTTCGATAACTTTGGATGCCTTGTTCATGGGTTCGCCCTACGTCCGAATAGCGGCCGGCGTCGGACTTGTTGTGTTGTGGGGATGCCAGAATCTGCACAACAGGTTTGGGCCTGGTGCTGATCCACCGACTGCGGTGCACGCCGACAGAGACGTGCTGAATACACTGCTTGGCCCGGGAAAGCCGCTCCGTTCTGAGAGTCTCGGCAGAATGTGCTGGTCTGCCGGGCCTTCGCATCGGCAACTTGGCGGGAGCAATGAGAGTAGGACGACAGAGTTAAACACGAGCGGCATCGTCGTGTGGGATACAAGCTATGCGTTTGATGCCGTGTCGCGTCTCCGAGGGGCCGAGTTCTACAGCAGGCTTGACCGCTCGGACCCCACTCGCATGACAATCGAGGCCGCGGCATTCGCGCATCAATGCCTCATGAGTGCACGTAAATTTGCGGCGGATCGGGGCGTGCGGGGGCCGGCAATCGAGTGCTATGTAACGGATGAGGAGATATCGGGAGGGCTCCAGACCCATGAGGACGCTGCTGGAGCACGAATTATTATTAGCGCCGTGTGGCTCGTGCAGCTGGCTCGAAACCACGACAAGAAATTCCTAAACGTTGAGTCATTTCCTAATCCAGAAAGCTGTGGGCGGAACGCGGTTGCGGAAATCGCGATCATGCACGAGATCGGCCATGTGTATTACGGGCATCTTCGTTCAAATATTGACAATTCGGATGTTTTGCGTGGGCAGGAGCTCGAAGCGGATTCGTTTGCAGGCTGGCTCGTCGGCTGCATCGACCGCTCATGCTGTGATTCTCGCGAGCGGTCAACGAGACACGACTCCGAGATCCCACAGATTTGGAGCATAATTCCGAAAGTTCCCAACGTCAGTCATCCACCTGACACGGAACGAACGCACGCACTGCAAACCGCCTACGAACTCGGTTGTATGGAGTATGGGCCGGATTTTCAAACGCGGGTACTAAGGAGCCTGCTCCGTAGGAAATCCGTCGAATCGCAGCCCACAGGGCCGATTTCCAAGGACTTTATTAAGGAATTGCTGGAGCGGTCTGAGTGAGAGCTGGCGGAAGGTCAGTCCACTTGCGTGTCGTTCCGTAGAGCGCGGTGACGCTCGCAAATTAGCGCCGAGGAGCATCGGCAGTGCAGATAAGGCTAGAACCCGTTTCATAAGCGATACTGCGTTGGGAATCGGCACACTTCGTAGCAGCACACGGTTGTTAACCCGTCAGCATACGCCGGGCGTTGTCCCGGGCTATTTTGGCGCACGCCTTTAGCGTGCAGCGAGCGAGGGCGTTGTTCCGCCCGTTTCGGGGTGCACGCGTTTTGCGTGCCCGAAAATGCGGATGTGACCTGGCCGCGATTCTCTTACCAATAGCTAAGCGAATCGAGGCAAGCGGGTAACCCAGCGATTCGGGTTGCGCGGGCCGGGCTTGTTGGGGGATGAGCGATAGGTTTCGCGGCGGTTGTGGTCGGCGTGTTGTGGCCTGTCGGTGCGGGGCTGCTTTGACGGCGGCTTATCTGTCCATCCTGCGAGAGGCGAGACGTGAGCGACAAAGGCGAAGCCGGCCGGGCGGAGAGCAGACGGCGGCGGGGCCGCTTCGGCCAGTGGTAGTAGAATTGATCGCCCCTTTCGCCCGGCTGCTTCTGGTCTTTGAAACAGGTAGCTGTACCGGGTTTTCGGGTTTTGACGCGCGGTTGTCCAGCGGATCGTCCCGTGAGGCGGTAATCGGTTATCGTGGGCTGGGATTCGTGCGGCCGCGTTCACGGCCGCGAAGGAGATGGGAAAAAAACCATGACCTATGCAGGTGAGTCTGTTTCGGTGGCGCCCTCTAGTCGGCGTTGTTTTTTGGTTTCGGTGTTGTTGCTGAGCTGCGCGATGCTGCTGGTGGCTGCACCCGCGACGATGGCAACGACGTATTACGTCGCCACCACCGGCAACAACGCCAATCCCGGGACGCTGACACAGCCCTTCCTGACGATCGGCCACGCCGTCAGCGTGAGTGTCCATGGCGATTCCATCCGGGCGGCGGCCGGCACGTATTCCGAATCGTTTACTATTCCCGGGACAAACCTGGACCTGATCGGGGCGGGGGCAGCCACCACCATCATCAATGGATTGATTCAGACCAATACGGGCTTCATCCTGACGATGTCCGGTTTCACGGTCCAGAATGGAGGGCTGAATATCTTCCAAATGGCCTGCAACCTGAACGACTGCATTTTCAGGAACAATTCCACGGGGGTGTCACTTCAGACCGGCTCCTTTGTGAACATCAACAACTGCGCGTTCAACAATAATACAGGCCAGGGCATCGCCACCGGCGGCAATCCGAGCATCAATAACTGCACGTTTACCGCCAACGGCAACTGCGGGATCTACCTTACGAGCGGCAGTCCGACCATAACGAACTGCACCTTTACCAACAACTTCAGCGGTCCGTTCGACGGCGGCGGCGGAATACGCAACGGTTCTGGTACTTCGAGAATTACCAACTGCGTGTTCATGAACAACAATGGCAATGGAAGCGGCGGCGGGATATACAACAATTTTAACAATGCGATCGTGACCAACTGCCTCTTCATCGGGAACAGCGGAGGCGCGATTTACAGCCAGGGCGGAAGTCCGACGATCACCAATTGCACGTTCTCCGGAAACAGCGGCGCCCCGTCGGGGACCGGCGGAATCTTCAGCTTTGCCAGCAATCCAACCCTGACCAATTGCATTCTCTGGGGCAATGTTGGGTGGGACATCTTCAATTCGGGCGGCACTACCACGGTGAACTATTCCGACATCCAGTCAGGGTTCGGGGGAACAGGCAACTTCGCTTCTGATCCGCTGTTCATGAACCCGGGAGGGGGGAATTATCGCCTGCAGGCCAACTCACCCTGTATTGACTCCGGCAATAACGCGGCCATCTCCAACGGCACCGACCTGGCCGGGCGCCCGCGATTCGTCGATGCCCCCTGTGTCGCGAACACCGGCGCAGGAACGCCGCCGATCGTCGACCGCGGGGCGTACGAATTCACGAGCGGCGACATTGACGGTAATGGGCTGGTCAACGTGAGTGACCTCGCTGCGTTCGTGGCCGTCCTGCTGGGGGCCGATACGGCTCCCGCGCATGTTGTCGCGGCGGACATGAACTGCGACGGGCTGGCGAACGGACGGGACGCGCAGGGGTTTGTGAATCGCATCCTGTTGCCGTAGGGATTCTGCGACCCCGGGGCGGGGTGCGTGGGCTGGGCTGGTGGGGGGATGCGCGATAGTCTTCGCGGCGGTTGTGGCCGGCGGGTTGTGCTGTGTTGGCGCGGCGCTGCTTTGACGGCGGCCTATCTGTCCATCCTGCGAGGCGAAACGTGAGCAACGGTGATGAAGCCCGGCGGCCGGCGGGTGGGTTGGAAGATAAGGCCGACGGCGCGGGCGGATTGCATCCTGCTTCGACGGCACACGGCGGCGGGAGGCGGTGGGTTCGGTGGGGTGTGGGCGGGGGGATTGCCTTGGTCGCGCTTGTTTTTGGCGCGCCCTGGGTGATTGAGACTATCAATACGGTTTCGACGGACGACGCCTATGTGAACGGGCACGTGACGTTTGTGGCGGCGCGTGTAGCGGGGCAGGTGGCGCGGGTGCTGGTGGATGACAACAACCGGGTGCGGAAGGGGGAGCTGCTGGTGCAGCTTGATCGCGAGCCGTTCCAGGTGCAGGTCAATATTTCGAAGGCCATGCTGGTGGCGGCGGAGGCCGACCTGATCGCCAAGCGGGCTGAGACGCGCGGGGTTGCGGCGCGGGCGCGGAGTTTGCGTTATGCCCTGCAGCGCGCCATCGAAGATGTGGATAACCAGGCAGCGCTGCTGAAGGCGAAGGTCGCGACGCTGCGGGCTCGCAAAGCGACGCTTGAGAATGCGAAGAACGAATACAACCGCGTGCATCGGCTGTTCGAGTCGAAGATGGCCGCGAAGCAGGAGATGGACGACCGCATTGAGCAGTTACGGGTTGCCGAAGCCAAGGTCGATGAAGCGCTGGAGGATGTACACCAGATCCGAGTTTCGCTGGGTCTGACACCGGACCCGACTTCGGGGGACGATCTAACAGTAGTTCCGGCTGACATCGATCAGACATTTTCCTCGGTGCGGCAGGCACAGGCGAGTCTGATTGAGGCGGCGGCGCAGCTCGGGGTGTCCAATTCATTCAGCAAGTCGCCGCGCGAGATGCTGGCGGATTTCTATAAGCGCGATCCCGGAGGCGAGGGGAACATCGATCGGATTTACGACAAGCTGATGATTGATGCACCGGGGGTTAAGCAGGCCGAGGCGCGGCTGGCGGAGGCGCGGCGGAATCTCGATCAGGCGGAGTTGAATCTGCGGTACTGCGACGTTGTCAGCGAGATCGACGGCGTGGTGACGCGGCGCGACGTGAACCCTGGGAACAACGTAGTGGTGGGGCAGGCGCTGATGGCGGTGCGATCGCTGACCGAGATTTGGATTGATGCGAACTTCAAGGAGACGCAGCTTTCGCATCTGCGGATTGGGCAGGCGGCCGACCTGGACGTGGATATGTACGGCAGCCATCAGCGGTACAAGGGGCGGATTTCTGGTTTTACTATGGGGACGGGTTCGACGCTGGCATTGCTGCCGGCTGAGAATGCGACCGGGAACTTCGTGAAGGTGGTGCAGCGGCTGCCGGTTCGCATTGAGGTTCTGGACTACGACCCGGACAAATCGCCGCTGTTTGTCGGTCTATCGGTGACGCCGCGGGTGCGGCTGAACGAGAAGCCGACCGGTCCGCATGCCGGACAGTTTTTGCAGCCATTCACGTCGAGTGCGGCGGCGGCGACGAGCACGCAGGCAACAACGACCGGGCCGTCATGACGGCGATTTCTCCAAGCATTTCGATCGGGCGCCGCAGCGTCAGCCCCGGGCTGATCGCCGCGGCGGTCGTCATTCCGACGTTCATGGAGGTGCTGGACACGACGATCGCGAATGTGGCGTTGCGCTACATCGCGGGCGGGCTGTCGGCGCCGTTCACTGACTCGGAATGGGTGATCACCAGCTACCTCGCGGCTAACGCGATCGTCCTGCCGATATCGGGCTGGCTGGCGGTGCGGCTGGGGCGACGGAATTATTTTCTGCTTTCCATCGGAATGTTCACGCTTGCGTCGGCGTGGTGCGGGATGGCCACGAGTCTGCCGATGCTGATCGCGGCGCGGGTGTTACAGGGGCTGGCCGGCGGCGGGTTGCAGCCGTCGAGCCAGTCGATTTTGCTGGATGCGTTTCCGCGCGAGAAGCAGGGGTCGGCGATGACGATCTTCGGGATCGCGGCGCTGCTGGCGCCGGTGTTTGGGCCGACGCTGGGGGGGTACATTACGGACAATTACGGGTGGCGGTGGATTTTCTACCTGAACGTGCCGGTCGGGCTGTTTGCGCTGGCGATGTGCAGTGCGGTGGTGAGCGACCCGGCGTATCTCAAGGAGGAGCAGGGGCGTATGCGCCGCGAGGGGCGGGCGTTTGACACGCTCGGGTTGTGCCTGCTCAGCACGGCGATGATCTGCTGGGAGGTAATCCTCAGCAAAGGCCAGGAATGGGATTGGCTGGGCGATCCGTTCTGGCGGATACAGGGGCTGCTGGTTGTATTTGTTGCGAGTCTGGGTGGGCTGATCTACCGGGAGTTGCGGATTGCGAATCCGCTGATCAATTTTCGAACGCTGCTGGATCGCAATTTCAGGTCGTGTTGCATCATTATCTTTTGCGCGTACGCGGTGCTTTACGCGAATACGGTGAGTCTGCCGGCGTTGCTGCAATCGCTTTTTGGGTATGACGCGACGATGTCGGGCCTAGTGCTTTCGCCGGCCGGGATTTTCGCGGTGGTGATGCTGCTGATCATCGGGAGATTGCTGGGGCGCGGGGTGGACGCGCGATACATGATGGCGGCGGGGCTGGTGACGCTGGCGGCGGGGAATTACTGGATGTCGCTGCTGAATCTGCAGGTCAGCCCGGCGCACATTATCTGGCCGCGGGTGGTGTTGATCGCGGGGCTGTCGATGCTGTTTGCGCCGCTGAACGTGGCGGCGTTTTTGTATATCCCGAAGGAGCTTCGCGGGGCGGCGGTTGGGCTGCTGGCGCTGCTGCGGAACGAGGGCGGGAGCGTGGGGACTTCGATGGCGCAGACGATTCATGAGCGGCGCGAGCAGTTTCATACGCTACGGCTGGGCGAGCACCTTGATCGGGTGAGCCCGATGGTTCAGGAGGCGCTCCGGCGAGGCCAGGGGTTCTTTCTGCGGCACACCGGCGATCCGGCCGGTTCGACGAAGATGGCGGTTCAGAAACTGGCGCAGGTTCGCGAGGAGCAGGCGTCGTCGCTGGCGTATTTTGACGTGTTCTGGACTTGCGCGGTGTTGGCGGTGGTTCTGGTCGGATTGGTGCTGCTGATGCGGCGGTCGGTGGCGGAGAAGGGGGCGCATGTGGCGGCGGAGTAGGGCGGGCATTGGCCCGGGAGCGGGGTGGGCGTCGGGCTGGGCTGGCGGGGGGAATCGCGATATTGTTACCGGAATATTGGCGCCGGCGGGCTTGATCGGCGCTCGGCGCGTGTCTGGGGTGCAGGAATGAATCGATGAAGACGGACATGTCGGGTCAGTCGGGCGGGGGTTCGGGGGAGCATCAGCCGTTTATCGCGCCGGAACGGATGATTCCGGAATTGACGATGCGGGCGGTGCTGCTCGGGGCGGGGCTGGGCATCCTGTTCGGGGCGTCGAGTCTTTATCTGCTGCTGAAAGTCGGCATGACGGTTTCGGCGTCGGTGCCGATCGCGGTGCTTTCGATCACGCTTTTCCGGGCGGCGGGCAAGTGGCTAGGTGCGCCGGCAACCATTCTTGAGAATAACATCGTTCAAACGACAGGATCGGCGGGCGAGTCGATTGCGTTCGGCGTTGGCGTGACGATGCCGGCGCTTTTGCTGCTCGGGTTTGAGATGGACGTGACACGGGTCATGACCGTGTCAGTGCTGGGAGGGCTGCTGGGTATTCTGATGATGATTCCGCTGCGGCGGGCATTTATCGTGAAGCAGCATGGGAAGCTCAAGTATCCGGAGGGCGTTGCCTGCGCGGAAGTGCTGATCGCAGGCGAGACGGGCGGGACGACCGCGAAGATGGTATTTCTCGGGTTCTTCATTGCGCTGGGGCACAAGTTCCTGTCGGCGGCAATGAAACTGTGGGACGGAGAGCCGTCGCAGAATCTTTATAAGGTCGGGGCGAACGGAACCAAGGTCGGCCTGAAAGGGGCGGCAATATCGGGTGAGCTGGCACCGGAGTTGCTAGGCGTCGGCTTTCTAATCGGGCCGAAGATCGCCGGGTTGATGATGGCTGGCGCGGTGCTTTCATATTTCGTGCTGGGGCCAACGGTGGCGACATTTGGCGACAAATTGACGACACCGGTGTCGCCGGCGACTGCGCTGATCGGAACGATGGGTGCGGACGCGATCCGATTGAATTATCTGCGGTATATCGGGGCCGGTGCCGTTGCGGCGGGCGGCATCATCAGCATGTGTCGCGCGTTGCCGCTGATCTTTGGATCGATTTTTTCGGGTCTGCGCGACTTGCGTGGAGGCGGTGACGGTGGCGCGCGTCAGCGAACCGAGCACGATCTTTCGATGTGGGTGGTGTTGCTGGGTTCGATCGCGCTGGTGATTGTGATGATGGCGGTGCCGAGCCTTGGGCTGGGATTCTCGCCTCAGGGACTGCTTGGGGCGTGCATGATCCTGCTGTTCGGGTTCCTGTTTGTGACCGTTTCATCGCGACTGACGGGCGAGGTTGGCTCGTCGTCGAATCCGATATCGGGCATGACCATCGCGACGCTGCTGATGACATGCCTGGTGTTTCTCGTACTGGGACGGACCGGGGCGCTGGCGATGTTGACGGCGCTGACGGTGGCGGCGGTGGTTTGCATCGCATCGTCGAACGGCGGGACGACGTCGCAGGATTTAAAGACGGGCTACCTGGTCGGAGCGACGCCGCGGGCGCAGCAGATCGCGATCGTGGTGGGTGCGGTGACTTCGGCGATCGTGATCGGTGTAACGATGCTCGCGCTGAACTCGGCGGGGGTGCATTACACGACGAAGAACATGCCGACCGGGCCACTGAAGGTTCCAGCGGATGCGCCGACGCAGCACGTCGGACGCCCATATACGGACAAGGACAAAGCCGAGTATCGCGTGGTTCACATTCGCAAGGGTGAGATCGCCGGGGCGGTACCGGGACGATACCTGGTGAGCGCGGATGGCATGGCGAAGTATCGAACCGACCTTCCGATTGCGCGAGAGTCAGTGACGATGGACAATGGGGCTCCAGCCCCAAAGGCGTTTTCGGCTCCGCAGCCGCAGCTTTTTTCGTCTCTCATCGAGGGCATCTTGGGAGGGACGTTGGAGTGGGGGCTAGTCATCATCGGCGTGTTGATCACGATTGCGCTGGAGCTAGCGGGGATTTCTGCACTGCCATTTGCGGTGGGAATGTACATTCCGCTCGGGTCTACGACGCCGATTTTTGTCGGCGGGATTCTGCGGTGGGTATGCGACCGGCTGACGGGCAAGTCGGCATCGGACAGCGAGACCGAGACCAGCCCGGGCGTGCTGCTTTCCAGCGGATATATCGCCGGCGGGACACTATGTGGGCTCATTATCGCGTTTTTCGCGTTCCTGCCCGACAAGTTCAACGAGTTTCTCGACGTCGGCCGGCATTTCGGGGCGCGATACAATGGTGGCGATTGGCCGAAAATTGTTTCGCTGATCACGTTTGCCATCTTGTCGGTGGTGCTGGTTGTGATCGGCAGCCGCCGACAGCCGGCCAAGGGATTTCCGGTCATTACAGCGGGCCAATAGTTGACGGATGAGCAAGAGGAGTCGATTCATGCGTTTTCGGATTCAGTCGGCGATGGTCGCGGCGGTTGTCGCGTTTGCGTTCGGGTCCTCCAGGGCGGACGAGGGGATGTGGCTGCTGAACAAGCCGCCGGCGAAGGCGCTGAAGGAAAAGTACGGGTTTGAACCGACTCCGGAGTGGCTGGAGCATCTGCAGAAGTCGTGCTGCCGGATGGGGGCGTCGGCTTCGATTGTTTCGCCCGAGGGACTGGTGATGACGAATCATCATGTCGGGCATGACTCGCTCGAGAAGCTGAGCACGCCGGAGAAGGACCTGCTGAAGACGGGTTTCTATGCGCGGACACGCGGCGAAGAAGTGAAGTGTCCGGACCTTGACGCGGTGGTGTTGTGGTCGATCGAGGATGTGACGGACAAGGTGACCGGTGCGGTGAAGCCGGGGATGAGTCCGGCGGACGCGGGGGCTGCGCGGCGGAAGGCGATCGCGGAGATCGAGGCGGCGTCGGACAAGGCGACCGGCCTGAAGAGCGAGGTCGTGACGCTGTATCACGGGGCGCGGTATCACCTTTATTGCTACAAGCGGTTCACGGACATCCGGCTGGTGATGGCGCCGGAGGAGCAGGCGGCGTTTTTCGGCGGGGACAACGATAACTTTGAGTATCCGCGCTACAACCTCGACTGCTGCTTTTTCCGCATCTATGAGAACGACAAGCCGCTAAAGACCGAGCACTATTTGAAGTGGAGCAAGAACGGGGCGGCGGACAATGAGCTGACGTTTGTCGTCGGGCATCCGGGGCGGACGCAGCGGCTTTACACGGTGGACCATCTCAAGTTTCTGCGGGATGTCGAGATGCCTTCCATCTTGCGGAAGCTGTGGCGGCGCGAGGTGGAATTGGCCGGTTTCTCGTCGCGAAGCGATGAGAACGCGCGGATTGCGAACGGCGATCGACGCAGCGTTGAGAACAGCCGGAAGGCGTTTACGGGTGTCCTGGCCGGGTTGAACGATCCGGCGGTGATGAAGCAGAAGATGGACGAAGAGAAGAAGCTGCGGGCGTGGGTGGACGCGGACCCGGAGCGGAAGAAGGAATATGGGGATGCGTGGGACAAGCTGGCGGATGCGCACGCCAACTACCGCACTTTCTACGAGCGCCAAATGGCACTGGATGGCCGGCGAAGCGTGTTGCGGTCGGATCTGATGAAAATTGCGCGGAATCTTGTGCGGATGGCGGATGAGAAGCAGAAGCCGAACAGCGAGCGGCTGCACGAGTACACGGACAGCGAACTAGCTGAGCTGGAGCAGGATCTTTATTCGCCGGCACCGATCTATGACGCACTGGAGATCGAACGGCTTGGCGATGGGCTGTCGTTCTTTGCCGAGCAGTTTGGCGGAGATGACCCGCTGACGACGACGGCACTGGCCGGGAAGTCGCCGAAGGCGCGGGCCGAGGAGCTTGTTCGCGGGTCGAAGCTGAAGGACGTGGCTTTTCGGAAGAAACTGGCCGCGGGCGGGACGGCGGCGATCGCTTCCTGCGATGATCCGATGATCCGGTTTGCGGCGGCGATCGATCCGGAGTCGCGGCGACTGCGGAAGCGGTTTGAGGACGAGGTCGAGAGCGTCGAGCGGGCGGCGTATGCGAAGATCGCGAAGGCGAAGTTTGCGAGCGAGGGGGAGGATACGTATCCGGACGCGACGTTTACGCTGCGGCTGAGCTATGGGCCGGTGCGCGGATATATCGAGGACGGCAAGCAGGTGAAGCCGTTTACGGAGTTCGCGGGGATGTATGAGCGGGCGAAGGAGCGGCATGGTGAGTATCCGTTCAATATGCCGGAGCGGTGGGCGGCGAAGAAGGACAAGCTGAAGATGGACGTGCCGTTCAATTTCATCTGCACGCCGGACATCATCGGCGGGAACTCGGGCAGCCCGGTGGTGAACAAGCAAGGTGAGGTGGTGGGGCTGGTGTTTGACGGGAACATGCAGGGGCTGGTGTGGGATATTGCTTACACGGATGACCAGGCGCGGTGCGTTGCGGTGGACTCGCGCGGGCTGATTGAGGCGTTGAAGAATGTTTATGATGCGGGGCCGCTGGTGAATGAGTTGACGGGGGGGAAGTCGTAGGGGGCGATTTGCTAGCCGCGTTGCTAGTTCCGCGGATGACGCTTGTGGTGGAGGACAGCGTGGACGGTGACGAGGGAAGCGTCGGCCGAATAGAATACGAAGTACGGGAAGCGATTGATGATTGCCCGGCGCATGCGATGGAGAACGAGCGGAAAGGATTCGGGGCGCTGCGAAATCGCCCGATAGGCATCGTCGATAGCGATCAAAAATTCCAGGCCTAAACCTCTTCGCTGGCGCTCGTACCATTCGAATGCCGACTGGAGGTCGGCTTCGGCCGCCGGCCCAACAATTAGTTCGCGGCTCATTTCCGGGAAGTGAGGCGGGCCTTTACGTCTTCCCACGTCGAACCGGCCTCCGGATTCTTCAGGAACGCCTGCCAGCGCGATTCAAGTTCGGCCAGTTGTTCGGCAGTCAGATCAACGTCTGCGGGGGATGCCGCGACGCTTTCCCATATCTGCTCGACGAGTTCGATCCTTTCAGCCGGCGTGAGCTTCATTGCTTCGTCGAGAAGTTTTTGAGCGGTCATGAATTCATTGTATGCCAGTAACACAGAGGGGCCAAATGTGGGGGGGCGGGCGATGCAAAGGAGGCGGTATTTCGGTAGTCTCCTCGCCTTATGTCGGAACGGGCGATATCGGATGAGGTTGTAGCGGCGGGGCCGGCGCGCGGGGCTGGGTCGCGGTGGCTACTGGCTAATCGGAACTTCGCGCTGCTTTGGGCGGCGTATGGGGTTTCGGCGCTGGGGGATCATCTTTCGGAGATGGGGCTGCTGGCGACGCAGCATGCGCTCGATCCGGGGCGGACGGACCTGACGCGGCGGCAGGCCGTGATGATGTTCGTTTTCATGTTTCCGTTTTTCCTGCTGGGGCCATTGTGCGGGTGGGTGGCGGACCGGGTGCCGCGGAAGCGGATCATGATCGCGGCGGACATCATCCGCTGTGTGATGATGATCGAGCTGCTGCCGGTGCTGTATTTTCTGCAGCGGTGGTTCACTCCGTCGTATCAAACGGGAGAGGCCGTATCGCTGTCGGTGGCGGTGATGCCGCTGGCGTTTGTGGGGATTTTTGCGGCGTTTTTCTCGCCGGCGAGGAGTTCGCTGCTGCCGACGCTGGTCGGGCCCGGCCAGCTGGTGCGGGCGAACGCGCTGACCAGCGGGCTGGGGATGATCGCGACGATCGCTTCGGCGGTGCTGGGCGGGTATCTGGTCGAGCACTATGGGGCGCGGTGGAACTTTCGGATTGATGGGCTGACGTTTCTGGCGAGCGCGCTGCTGCTGGCGTTCATTGTTCCGCCGCGCGAGGCGCGGGCGGCGGCGGCGAAGGAACACGGGATCGGGGCGCTGGCGGATGGATTCCGGTATGTGCGCCGGCATGGGCGCGTCGCGGAGGTGATTCTGGTTTCGGGGGTGATGTGGACGGCGGCGTCGGTGGTGCGGAGTTTGATTCCGGCGATCGTGAAGGAAGTTTTTCACGGGGGGTATGCGGACATCGGGCTCTATCAGGGGTTGCTGGGGCTGGGGCTGCTGGTTGGGGCGATCTTATTGACGCTGCTGGGGGAGACTCTGAAGAGCGAACTGGCGATGGCGTGGTCGCTGAAGCTGGCGGGGCTGTCCGGAGCGCTGATGACGCTGGCGGTGTGGCTGGGGTGGGGGCGGTTTGCGTGCGGGGCGGGGCTGGTTTTGATCGGCGTGTTTGGGGCGGGGATTCAAGTGAGCGTCATGGCGCTATTGCAGCGGATGACGCCGAATTACATGCGCGGGCGCGTGTTTGGGGTTTGCGACCTGGTGAGCATGGCGGGGTTGCTGGCGGCGACCGGGACGCTGGCGATTCCGGACTGGCCGAACATTGATCGGCATATTTCATGGATCATGGCGCTGACGTCGGCGTTTTTGCTGGTGGCGGGAATCTGGACGACGGCGGTTCGGCTGCGGCGCGGGCGATTTGGGTGGGCGATCACGTTCTGGAAGAATCTGAACGAGTTCTATTGCCGGCTGTGGCCTCGGGCGCGGCGGGCGGGGCTGTGCACGATCCCGAGCGAAGGGCCGGTGATCGTGGCGGCGAATCATGCGTCAAGTCTGGATCCGTTTCTGCTGACGGCGATGTCGCCGAATCGGTTCGTGAGCTTCATGATCGCGCGGGAGTACGCCGAGATTCCGGGTTTTCGCCGGCTGGTGAAATTGATCGAGTGCGTGCCGGTGAATCGGACGGGGATGGACGTGGGCTCGATCAAGGCGGCGCTGCGGCATCTGGCGGAGGGGCGCGTGCTGGGAATCTTTCCGCAAGGGGGGATTCAGGGGCCGGACGAGGCGGTGGAGATTCGCGAGGGCGTGGGGATGCTGGCGCTGCGGAGTGGGGCGACGGTGATTCCGGCGTATGTTTCGGGGACACGATTTTACAGCGGCGTGATCAAGGCTTTTCTCAGCCGGCATCGGGCGGTGGTGCGGTATGGGCGGCCGGTTGACCTCACGGCACTCGCCGGGCGCGAGAAGGACCGTGAGGCCTACCGAGAAGCCTCCGAGAAGATCGCAGCGGCGATTTTCGCACTGCGACCTGCCGACGTTACGGGCAAAGCGTACTCGGTTCCGACAGCAGCTTCGTGACGAAGAGCGCCTTGTCGGCACTGTTCAGCTTGAGATCGCCGTTCATGTCCGCGCAGCCGCAATCGTTGGCGGCGAGATTTCCAGACATGAGACAGTTGAGGAAGGCCGGAATATCGCGGCCGTCGACGGCGTCATCGAGATCGAGGTCTCCCGGGCAGAAGGCGTTGCATTGGCATTCATCGGGGCGGCCGTCCTGATCGCCGTCGGTGAGGAAGCCCTCCTGAATGTCGCAGTCGTCCGGCTTTCCGTTGTTGTTGCAGTCGGTTGCGGTCCCGGCGGCGATTTCGCACGCGTCAAGCTGGCCGTTGCCATTGCAGTCACCCTGAGATGCGCTGTAATCGATCTTGACGGAGATGTAGGAATTTCCGCCGCATGCACCGTCTACGAGTGCGTTGGGGACCATGTTGATGACCGCGTTTCCACCCGCGACGGCTGCGTTCCAGGTGGCGGCCGGGACGATGAGGGTATCGGTGTTGAACGACGGGCATGCGAAACCGCTGAAGGCAAAGGCGTTGCCGACCGGCGTTCCGTTGACGTTGATCGCGACAAACTCGGACGAGCCATCGATGTCGCCGACGGCCTTGAAGAAGAGGGCGACATCGCCTGAGGCCGGCGGAGGCGTCACGAGGGTGTAGGTCTGCGTGATGGGCTGGATCAGGGGCGAGAGATTGGGCGACTGCTCGCTGAATGCGCCTGCCAACTGGCAGACATCGGGGACGAAATCGTGGTCGCAGTCGGTCAGGCAGTTTGCGCCGCAAAGGAGCGGATCGGTTTCGCAACGATCGGGGATGAAGTTGGCATTGCAATCCGTCGCGAGGCCTGACGTGATGTCGCACTCGTCCGGAATGCCGTTGTGGTTACAGTCGACGCATTGAGTGCAGAGGGGGGGGACTTCGCATTCATCGGGGATGTTATTGCTCTGGCAATCCTGGCTGAAGCCGAGGGCGACGTCGCAGTCGTCGGGGCGTCCGGAATTATTGCAATCGCGCTCGCATGCATCCGGGATGGCGTTGTTGTTGCAATTCAGGCAGTTGGGGCAGATGGGCGGAATCTGGCATTTGTCCGGAATTCCGTCGGCCTGGCAGTCGGCGCAATTGGGGCAGATGGGGGGAACCTGACACTCGTCGGGAACGCCGTTCGAATCGCAGTCGGGGCTGGTGTGATTGGCGACGTCCTGTTCGTCGGGAATACCGTTGCTGTTGCAATCGCCGGCCTGGGTCATCGTAAAGGCGTCAAAGTTGATTGCACCCCAGCCGGTACAGAAGTCCCAAGCGGGCGTGGCGTTGGATGGCGAGCCATTCGGCAGAGTTCCGTTGCTGCCCGAGGTGACGTCGAACCAGACATCGGGGCGGCCGTTTTGCGAGTAGACGAGATCCTGGATGCGTCCAAAGCGCCGCTTGCCTGCACCGTTCGGCGGCAGTCCACCGTTTGAGATGATTTTTTGTTCGGCGACTGCGAGCGCGCCGGCAAAGACCGGGCTGGCGAAGCTTGTGCCGATCGAGCCGGATGACAAGCTGCCGTTGTGATAGAAGAAATAGGCGCCACCGGAACCGCTTGAATGGAGCGCGACGTCTGGACACAAGCGCTTATTGATGTTTGTGGGCACGTTGGTGCCGTGCTGCCACGATGGCAGAACGTTGAAAGAAGCGGTATTGGTGCTCCAACCGCCGCCGCCGCCACTCCATGCGACTTCAGATGTTCTGACTCCGGAGCCATCGACCGTGGCAACCGTGCCGCCGACCATCAAGACCTCCGGGTCATAATTGGGATACGAAAATGGCTCCAAGGTCGTTCCGCTATCGCCGCTGGCTGCCATGTATGTGATGCCCTGAGCGCTCATCGACAAGTGCAGGTTGTGGGCCGCATTAGCGGTCGATGCGGACAGGCCCCAGCCATAGCTTTCGGAGATGGTATCGCAGAGATTGTCGTTTACCTCGGCGGTGAGGACTCCGATCAGATCGGAATTCCCGCCGTCGTAGATTCGGAAGTTGCAGAGCGGGGCCATGCCCAGCACCATCTGAATGTCGAGGTCTCCCTCTCCGCCGGCCGACCCGGCGCCGGAGCCGCCGCTGATGGTGATGACGGTGATATTGGTGCCGACGCCACCGGGCGGAGTTGGCAGCGCGTACTGGTTGTAATAGAGAGGCACGTTGGTCAGGCGGTAGCCGTCCCAATTGGAGATTCCCACCGTGCGGCCCTGCCCTCGGCTTCCCGCGTTGTAGATCGGGGCGAGGTTATAGAGCGTTCGAGTTTGCGTGGGATTCAAAATGCGCGGCTGGGGCTTCGTAAAGCTTTCGAGTCCGGATACATCGATGACGAAGGGTGCGATGGCGGCCGGAACTGTCAGGTCCTGGGTGTAGGAGAAGAATCGGGTATTGCCCGGCTCGTTGGCATTGAGCGATTGAAACTCACGGATTGTCGTCTTGAACGCCAGTTCGGCCTGGGCAACGGTGCCTTCAGCGAGGATGCTGAGGTGGTTCTTACCCACGAGATTGATTTTCAGCCCGGCTGATTTGAGGTGATCGACGACGCTCTGTACCTGGTTGTCGGTAAGACCGAAGCGCACGCCAACCTGCTCCGGCGTCAGGAACTGCCGGTAGTTCGGGCTGGTCGGATCGCTGACGCTGTCGACGAATGCAGCCATGCCGGCGGGATCGCCGAATGGCAGACTCACGGACAAGTTGAGGACGCGATCTGGATTAGAATTTCCCAAATCGATCGAGCGAGTGACGACTTCGGGCACGCGCGTGGGAAGGGCGGCGAGTCGAATGGGCTGCTGTCCGAATGCGCCGGCAGCCTGGGCCAATGCCAAGGCGATTGCGGCCAGCGCGCGTAATCTGTTTTTGTTCGTCCGACGTCCATTATTAATCCGACCGCTGAATTCAGGTACGACAAAGTTGGGAGTTAACATCCGACTGCATTCCTCTCGTTCATAAAATCGCGGCGTCGATCGACGCCGTTACGTGCCGCAAGTTGATTTCAGGTAGGGACTGTTTCGGCGAGTCATTAATTGTTCGTCCGCGGGTCGAGCAGTTCCGGGTCGATTCGCCACGCGCGAACGCAATGATGATCGATACGCCGAATTTCGCATTCATATAGATTTCTCGCCACACTACAGTGACGAGTTGCGTCTCTCATTCGGAGGAAATGATTGCGCCGAAACCCCATCGCGACAAAGTACGGCCGGAAAAGAAGGGAGAGAAGAAATCGGTCGTTCGCGTGAGTTGAAGGGGCGCAGCGGCCTCCGGGACTCGCGTTCCTTATCTACTAATGATACCCAGTTGGAAGGTGTCAAGAATAGTGGGTTATTGACGTTCGGGGCGCGAAACTGCAAACCCAAGAATCGGTCCTTAAATCGGAAAAAAGTGACGAATAAATCGAAAGCGGCCGCGTTTATAACTCCTTGGGCTTGTGCGGATGAAGGTGTGCACTGGCAACCATCGGAACTGTCAGGACTGGCGAGGCGCAAGAAGGTTCGGTGGCGCATATCGCGAGGTGGAGGCGGACATTATCGCGACGAACTCCGGGTAAAACCCGCCGGTGATGAGCGACGCTGAACGGGATCAGGGGCACGCGGCGGTCGGGTTCTGCAAGAGCATTTCGACGAAGAGGGCGGCGTCGGCGGCGTCGATGCGGGTGTCGCCATTGGTGTCGGCGCAGGCGCACGGGGTGTTAAAGGTCGAGGCGGCGCTGAGGCAGGCGATGAATGCGGCGACGTCGTCGCCGTTGATCGCTCCGTCGCCGTTGACGTCGCCGAGGCAGGAGGCGTGGCACTGGCATTCGTCGGGCGCGCCGTTCTGGTCGGCGTCAATCAGCGTTCCGGCGGCGATGTCGCAGCTATCAGGAATGTAGTTGGCGTTGCAGTCTGGCGAGATTCCGGCGGCGAGTTCGCAGACATCGAGCCAGTTGTTCTGATTGCAGTCGTCATCGGGGCGCGTGTAGGTGACTCGGACCTGGATGTAATTTCGGGTGTCGCAGGCGAGGTCGACGAACTCGCTGGGAATCATGTGGATGTCTACGCTGGACTGGGCGATGGCGGCGTTGAAGACGGCGGCTGGAACGATGAGGGTGTCGTGGCTGGGATTCCAGGGGCAGTCGGCGCCGGCGATAAATACAGATCCGACGGGCGTGTCGCCTAGCTTTATGTCGACGTATTCGTTTGAGCCGCCGAGGTCAGCGATTGCTTCAAATTCGAGGGTGACATCGGATGTCGCCTGCGGGGCGGGCCAGAGGTGATAAGACTGGGGATTCCCAGACGAGATCGGGTGAAGTGGTGGTGACTGTTTGATGACGATTCCGGCGAGCTGACAGGAGTCGGGAACGAAGTTGGCATCGCAGTCGGGCAGGCAGGCGGCGCCACAAATTGCCGGATCGGTTTCGCAGCGGTCGGGAATGTTGTTTGAGTTGCAGTCGTCAACGGCACCGGTTTCGAGGTCGCAGTCGTCGGGGACGGAGTTGGCGTCACAATCGAGTTCACAATCGTCGGGGATGTTATTGGCGTTGCAGTTCTGACAGGTGGGACAGATGGGGGGGAGTTGGCAGATATCGGGAATTCCGTCGGCCTGGCAATCGGCGCAGTTGGGGCAGATGGGAGGAACCTGGCAGTCGTCGGGGAGGAGATTGCCGTCGCAGTCCGGCGCGCCAAGCAGGATTTCGAGGGCGTCGGCGATTCCGTTGTTGTTGCAGTCGAGACCAACGGAAGAGACCGAAAGGTGGTAGAGCTGGGACTGGGTCGGGGCATTGGCGCACGAAACGCGGATGTAGTACACGCTGGGACCGGGGAGTTGCAGGTCAGTGATGGAGCGGGGCTGGCCGAGCGGGGCCTGGGGAGCGGATGCGATGGCTGTGGTTCCGTCGGGCCCAAAGATCTGGAGCGTGAGATCGGCGAAAGTAAGACTATTGATGAAGTGGTTGCTGCAGCAACTGGCGGGATTGCCGGAGCAGGATTGCGCGCTGTTGTCGTAGCTCGCGATTCCAATCGGAGTGACCGTGACGTTCAGGCGACTGAGCGAGAGGATGGAGAATTTGAACCAATCCTGTTCACCGGGGGCATCGATGCTCAGTGTCGAGCCGGCATTGACGGCGGGTGGGCTCGGCGGGGTACCGAGGTTGACGGTCGTGCCGGAAACAAGCGTGCCGATTTTCCTGGATAGTTGAGGCGTGTTGTCGGGCTCCGACGGGTCGCCGTAGAGCCACTGGGCGGCGCGGATGTCGTCGTGCTGCGGTCCGTCGAAAGCCGTCGTTGCGACCGGTTCCATGAGGATGGTCTGCGTGAGCGGGCAGGTGTGAAGCAGGCCGAGGGCGTGGCCGGCTTCGTGGGAGACAACGTTTCGAAGCTTGAGCGAGTTGTTGGCGATGTCGTTGAAGAAGGTGTCGGCGGTGTCGAGGACGATATCTCCATCGGACGGGAAGCCCGTGTATCCCAAAATGCCGCCCGGACCGTTGAGGGGCATGCCGGCGATGCGAATGTCTCCGCGCATACCAGGTTGGCCGAGAATTGAATTCAGTTGCGATCCGTCGTCGGCGGGTTCGTAAACGAACGTGACGCCGCAGAGTTGTCCCCATCGAGCGAAGACTTGTGCGAACAGGGGCTGCCAGACATCGGGTGAACCGTATAGAACGTTCATGAAGGCGAATAGATTGCTCTGGCCGGTGAAGCCGATGCGGTCTGGAATGGGGGTTCCGTCAGGGACAAAGCTGTAGGAGAGAGTAATTGGATCGCCGGGGCCGAGCGGACCGGGCGACTGTGACGAGCTGGGCCAGCGGCCGGTGATCTGGAAGCGTGGCTGCGGTCCCCATGCGGCGAGCATGGCGCTGGAGAAGAACTCGATTTCGGCGTCGGGGGTTCCCGGGGCGAAACAGACGGCAGGGGCTCGTCCGGCCCGAATGGGACGCGGATTCAGCGTCCGCGAGGTCGGACCTTCCGCATTGTGCAATGCAGAGCCGACCACGAGCGCGGCGGCGGCTGCAGCCGCGAGAACGCCGAAATACTTCACGCTTCCACTCCTCGTGTGCATTTCCCCATCTCGTTGCCCGGCCGACGAGCTGTGCTACGCTCGGCCGGGCACAATGGTGGATTTTCTCGCCGCGAAAGTCAGATCAAGGACACGATGTATCGGGATCGGTGAGCAACTTGGCGACGAAAAGGGATCGATCGGCGGCATTGAGCTTCAGATCACCATTCATGTCGGCACAGCCGCAGTCGTTGACCGCAAGATTGGCTCCTGCGAGGCATGCCATGAATGGCGGGATGTCGCGACCATCGACCACTGCGTCGAGATCTAGATCACCCTGACAGAACGCGTTGCAACTGCACTCATCCGGGCGGCCGTCCTGGTCGCCATCGGTGAGGAAGCCCTCAGCAATATCGCAGTCGTCGGGTTTGCCGTTGTTATTACAGTCTGTGGCCGTGCCGGCAGCGATTTCGCAGGCGTCAAGCTGACCGTTGAGGTTGCAGTCTCCCTGAGCGGCGCTGTAGTCGATTTTGACGGAGATAAACGTGTTTCCGCCGCAGGCCCCGTCGACCAGGACATTGGGGACCATGTTGATGGCGGCGTTACCGCCCGCGACGGCAGCGTTCCAAGTTGCCGCGGGCACGGTAATCGTGTCGGTGTTGAAGGAGGGACAAGAGAAACCGGTGAATGCGAATGCCGTGCCCACGGGGGTTCCGTTGACATCGATGTTGACAACTTCGGAAGCGCTATCGATGTCGCCGACGGCCTTGAAGAAGAGGCTTACATTGCCCGAGGCGCCCGGCGGCGTGACGAGGGTGTAAGTCTGCGTAATAGGCTGGATCAGCGGCGAGAGATTGGGGGACTGCTGGCTGAACGAGCCGACGGTCTGACAGACGTCGGGCACGAAGTTGTGATCGCAATCGTTGATGCAAGTCGGGCCCGCGCCGCCGCAAAGGGCCGGGTCGGTCTGGCAGCGATCGGCAATCGTATCGCCGTTGCAATCGGTCAGTGCACCACTAATGAATTCGCAGAGATCGGGGATGAGGTTGTGATTGCAGTCCGGACAGCCACCGGCGGTGCAGATGGGCGGGACCTGGCATTCGTCGGGGATGGCATCGGGCTGGCAATCATGGCTCGAACCGAGGGCGATGTCGCAACTATCGGCGCGGCCGTTGCCATTGCAGTCGGGTTCGCAGCCGTCGGGAATGCCGTTGCCGTTGCAATCTGGACAACCAGGTCCGGTGCAGATGGGCGGGACCTGACAGTTGTCGGGAATGCCGTCGTGATTGCAATCGGGGCAAAGCTGGTTGGTGCACAGCGGCGGCACCTGGCACTCGTCGGGTACGCCATCGGCGTTGCAATCCGGGCTGGTGTGATTCGCGATGTCGGTCGGGTCGGGGATGCCGTTTCCGTTGCAGTCGAGATTGGCGAGAGAAATGTTGAGTAGATAGAGCTGCGTATTGGTCGAGGCAATCGGCGAGGCGGCGTACACCTTGATGAAGTAGGTTCCCGCGCCGAGGAGATTGACGTTGTTCACAGTTTCGGTGACGCCGGCAGCGGCGGAATTTCCTGTCGCGAGGACGGTTGTTCCATTCGTCGCGATTATTTGAAGGTTGAGATTAGCCATGGTGAGACTGTTGATGGGACTTCCGGAGCAACAACCATCGGATCCCCCGCAGGCCTGCTGGCTGCTGTCGTAGGTGAAGCCCAGCGGCGTGGCGCTAACGGTGGCGGAAACGGGTTGATTCACGGTGAATTTGAAGAAGTCGCCGGTCGCGTTGTCGGCGGCGTCGATGCTGAGTGTTGAGCCGGCGTTAACCGCCGGCGCGGGCGGCGTGCCGATGGTGACGGGGCTACCAAACGTCAGAGTACCGAGGTTCGAGGCCTGAGCGATGGAATCGTTTGGCTCGAATTTGTCGCCGTAGTGAGTCTGAGCAGCGCGAATATCGTCGTGCTGCGGGCCATCGAAAGTTGTGTCGATAAACGGCTCCATCAAGCGGGTGAGGCCGACCGGGCAGACGTGAAGGAGACCGATTCCATGACCATGCTCATGCATGACGACGTCGCGCAGGAAGACGTGATTGTTATTCGCGGCGGAGAAGAAATTAAGGTCGCCGGAGTCCAGCGTCATGTCGCCATCGGGCGGAAAAAAGTTAAATGCGAGCACGTTGCTGCTGCCGTCGATATTTCGCATGGCGATTCGGACGTCGCCTCGGAGGCCGGCGGCGCCTGGAGTCGAGTGGAGCGCTGATCCGTCGTCAGCGTCATTCGCCAGTACGATACGCTCATAACTCAGGCCAGTCAGAGATTGCCATCGATCGAAGCAAGATTGAAGGCGGGCGATCCATGTTGCGCGTCCGCCCTGTGCGGCGAAGGCGTTGTCCATCATCGCGAATAGATTGCTGTTGACCGGATTGGTGCCATTGGATTGAACGACGTTGGGCGTTCCGTCCGGGACCAAACTCCAGCGGAGGGTCTGAGGACTTCCGGGCTGTCCGTCTCCGCCATTGGTGCCGGCAGGCCAACGCCCCGTGAGGTTGAAGCGCGGTCCGGGCGGGAGCGTGGAGAGGATGTCATCGTAGACCTGCTTCATGTAGAGCGGATCGGTACCGGGCGCAAAACAAACCGCCACAAGCGGAGTGACGACATGACCGAAGCCGTAGTCGTCTACGAATACGTGGTCGTCATGCGCGGCTTGATCTGGGTCTTCGGCAGCCATTGGAGGTGCGGGCGGCTTCGGGGTCGTTGGGGGTTGAGATTGATTGCGAGTTCCGGAATGGACAAGGGGAATTGCAGCCACGGCAATTGCCGCAAGGAAAGCCGTCGAGAGGAGGAACCAAGTCCGATTCGAATTTGATGAGCGCATCTTTCCTGCCACTCCAGTTGGGTTGTCAATCGAGCGCCGATGTGCTCTCAGAAGGGAGAGTCGGCGCCAATCTAAGAAACGACCGCGAAAAACGGGGATAGAATTGAAACCCCGCACGTCACTGCCCGCGGCGACGGCCCCGGCCGCCTGACGGCATCCTCCAAGATCACCCAATTATACCGTTTAATCGGTGTCAGCATAAGGGTTTTTGAGGTTATGGCAGCGGTGGGCCGGGTTTCCTAAAATCAGGTCCTTATCGGCACGCGTGGATTCGCGGACGGAGGCATGGCGACGATGTCGAGTGCGGCGGCTTTTGGGATGCATCGGCAGTCCGCAATCGGGGTTCCCCCGATTGTGGGACATGGGGGGGGACGGCTCAGCGAAGGGGACGCTGCGGGACTTTATGCTGAAGCGAGTATCCATGAACTGGGGGAGCGAGCGCTGGGAATTACGCAGATGCTCCACCCGCAGCCGTGGCGGACGTACGTTGTCGATCGCAATATCAACTATGCGAATTGGTGCACGGCCAAGTGCATCTTCTGCAATTTCAAGGCGGACCCGCCGGAGATGCATTCGGGGCGGACCGATTTGCCGAGCGGATATACGCTGAGCCATGCGCAGATCGGCGCGAAAATTGAGGAGTTGATCGCGATCGGGGGGACGCAGATTCTCATGCAGGGGGGATTGGTGCCGGCGGAGGGGGCGGCGGGGCTGCCATTTTCATGGTACCTGGATTTGATGCGGTTCATTCGGACGAACTACCCGACGATTCACATTCATGCATTCAGTCCACCGGAGATTTTCGGGTTTCACCAGATATTTGGGATGCCGATTCGCGATGTGCTGTTGCGGCTGCAGGAGGCGGGGCTGCACAGCGTTCCGGGTGGCGGCGGCGAAATCTTGAGCGATCGAGTGCGCGAGAAGATCGGGCGGGGCAAGACGCTGAGCGCGGAGTGGCTGGAGGTGATGCGGCAGGCGCATGCAATCGGCATGGTGACGAGCTGCACGATGATGTTCGGGCACATTGAGACCGTCGAGGAGCGGATCGAGCATTTGCAGTTGTTGCGCGATTTGCAGGATGAGGCACTGGCGCGGGGGAATGGCGGCGGGTTCAGCGCGTATATCTGCTGGACATTTCAGCCGGGGGACACGCCGCTGGGACGCGTGACGCAAATGCCGCTGAATGGTCCGAAGACGCCGGATGGGCGGCCGATAGCGGATGGGAAGCATCTATTGCTCGCGGATGCGGCGGAGTATTTGCGGATGCTGGCGCTTTCGCGGATTTATCTGGACAACATCGCGCATATTCAATCGAGCTGGGTGACGATGGGTCCGAAGATCGGGCAACTGGCGATGTTTTATGGCGCGGATGATATGGGCAGCGTGATGATGGAGGAGAATGTCGTGTCGGCGGCCGGGACGACATACTGCCTGAATGAGGCGGAGATTCGGCGGTTGATCACGGACGCCGGCTGGACGCCGCGAAAGCGGAACTTTTACTACCAGCCGATCGATTAGCGTGGGGGAGATGGCGAACGGCGGCGTGTACTCGGCGACTGAAGTGAAGCGCGTCGCGGTCAATGACGACGCGACGGACGCACTTGGGTCGGCGGCGCGGCGAGCGCTGGTCGTTCATGACGGCGGTGCGGAACCAATCGAGCTGATGTGGGGACGTGCGGTTCGACTGCGGAAGCTTGTGCTGCGATTAGTCGAACTGGATGAAGTGCGTCTGGTTCGGCATGACCGGCTGGCGGTCGAAGCGGCGGCGCTTTTTGTGGATTCGGCGTGGGCCGAAGAATTGCGGACGGGGCGGGTCCAACGCGGGGCAGTGATGTTGCAGCCGATGGACATGCGTCAGCGGGAGCTTTCGGCGGATGTGCTGTTGCGAGCGACGGCGGATGTCTTGCCGGACGAGACGCGGCGTATTGCGGGGCGCACCATTCGCGAAGCGGGATCGCGGGGGACGACGCTGACGGAAGCAATTGTATTGGGGGAGGCGATTGAGCTTGAGTCGATCGGGCCGGAGTGGGTGCTGCTGGAGAGCCGGCGGGCGTGGGTTCGCGGTCAGGATGGGGCGACACTGGTTGGGCAGTGGCGGACGCAGCAGGAGTATGGGTATTGGGAGGCGCGGATTCGGGATCGATTGCGGTATGAGTGGTCGCGACGGGCGGCGCGCCAGCGACTGGCCGGGCTGGCGGCGTTCATGGAGACGTTTGCGGCGCAGATCGCGGTTGAGACGTAGCGATGTCGGATGCGGTGACGCTGCGTGCGCGGTGGGTCGTGCCGGTGGAGGGTCCGGCGATTGAGAATGGGGCAGTGCGGATTGAGCGGGGATTGATTACGGCAGTGGGGCGGGCGGGGGCGGTTTCGGGTAGCGGGCGGGTTGAGGACCTTGGGGACGTGATGGTTGTTCCCGGGTTTGTGAATGCGCATACGCACCTTGAGCTGGGTTGTTATGCGGGAAGGATTGCGCCGCAGCCGTTTTGGGACTGGATCGAGCGGCTGATTGCGCTGCGTCGCGAGTCGGGGAGCGGAGAGCGAGAGCGGGCTTCGATCGCGGCGGGGGCGCGAATGTCGTTGGAAGCCGGGGTCACGTGCGTGGGGGACATTTCGCGGAGCGGGTGGAGCGCGGCGGCGCTGCGCGGGATTCCGATCCGGCGAGTTTGTTTTGTGGAGTTGATCAGCGGAGCGCCGACGCCGCCGGGCGATCCGGATGAATTGATCGAGGCGGTAAACGCGGCGGAGGAGGCGGCCGACGAGTTGACGACAGTGGGCGTCAGTCCGCATGCGTTTTATTCGGTGAGCTGGAATGATCTGAGGCGGACGGTGGCTATCGCGGCGGAGGCGGATCGTCCGATCACGATGCACGTGGCGGAGACGGCAGAGGAAATTGAGTGGCTGACCGGCGGGGGCGGGCGCGTCGAAAATTTCCTGACTCGATATGGGCTGGCGAATGCGTCGGCGGCGATTCGGGGCGGGTATGTGGAGTTGTTGCATCGCGTGCTGATGACGCGATTGCGGCCGCTGCTGGCGCACGCGAATTACACGAGCGATGAAGAATTGCGGATGCTGGCGGAGACGCGGTGCGGGGTGGCGTATTGTCCGCGGGCGCATGTTTACTTCGGGCACGCGGGGCATCGGTGGCGCGAGATGCTTTCCGCCGGAATCAACGTCTGCGTGGGCACGGACAGTCTGGCGAGCAACAGTTCGCTTTCGATATTGGATGAGCTGCGGGTGATGCGGCGAGAAAACGCGGGTTTTCCGGCGGCGGAATTGCTGGAAATCGGGACGATTCGCGGTGCGCGGGCGCTGGGGATCGAGGAATCGTGCGGATCGCTGGTTGTCGGCAAGTCGGCGGACATGGTGGCGATGCAGTTGGATGGAAATACGGGGAAAAATGCGGTGGAATCGTTGTTTGAGGAAACCAGTTTCGTACGATCGGTTTGGGTCGCGGGCCGAAGCATCGTTCGGGACGGGATTTACGACGCGCAAAATGCTACAATGTGATCAGAAGGAATTAGAAGTTTTTATCTTGCAAGAATGATGAATGGTGTTTAACCTTCCGGGCATAGATCTTGGCGAGGCGCTCCGGTTCCCCGCGGTCCCCCCCAGCCGCGCCCGGACCCTCGCCTTTTTTATTTCCTCACACAGAGTTGAACCAGCAGGCAGAGCCCAATGAGCGACGAGAACCGACTTCACATCGACGATGACTGGAAGGCGTCGGCGCGACGCGAGAAAGAGGAACTGGCGAAGGAAGTCGAGTCGCACGACGAGGGGCCGTTGCCGGAGGCGTCATTTCTTGCGATTTTGAACACGCTGGCGATGCAGGCGATGGTCGGGCTGGGTGGTTTTGGCGGACCGGGCGGCCAGCAGATTCCTCCGAATCCGGAAACCGCGAAACTATTTATCGACATGCTCGACGTGCTCGATCAAAAGACGAAGGGAAACCTGACTGAGGAAGAGAAGAAGGTTCTCGACAAGACACTCTACAGTTTGCGAATGGCTTATCTGGAGATGATGGGCGGGGCCGCTGGTGGCCCGGCAGGTGGTCGAGGGGCTGGTCCCATGGGCGGATCGGGGATTGCGCGCTGATCGCGCGGCGTTTATTTTTCCTTATTAGCATTCAGGGGATGGCTTCTTCGGCGCGGCACTCTAGCAGGTCGTAGAAGAGCCGTTGCGTCATCGCTGCGCCCAAAGCAAGGCCGCGCTTTCCGCCGGTCTTGAAAATGTAGTGAACGATAATTGGGTTCAGCGTGGCGACAATGGCGCTGATGCGATAGTCGTGCCAGGCTTGGTCCTGCGTGTAATCCTTTACGCCGCCGGCGATCAGGCCGGCATGCCAGGTGTTCACGATTTCGCGGTGGTGGTTGCTGCGCTGGGCGGGCGGGAGACTTCCGCCTGCGAGCCGGGCGATGTCGTAGGCCCCAAGCCCCCACATGGCGAGTTGCCAGTCGAGGACGACGACGGATTCCTTCTTGGCCGGGTCGTCGAAGAAGAGATTGTCGGCGCGGTAGTCGAAGTGGGTGAGGGTGCGCGGGCCGGCGTTAAAGGTTTCGAAGACGCGATCGAGTTTTTCGATGATGCGCTCACCCAGGGCGCGGCCGCCCGGCGGGACACTGTCGCCGAGATCGGCGAGGAAGGCGGGCCATGCCTCGCGCAGTCGTTCTTCTGAGAGATTGAGGTATCGCTCCTGCTTTTCAACGGACGGAACCCAAGGGAGTTCGCGGCGCTTGTCGCCGTTCCACCATTTGGCGTGGAGCGGGGCGATGGTGCGCGCCGCCGACAAGACCTGGTCATAGGAGAGTCCGGCGACCTGGTCACCGAGTTTCAAGCGGCCGAGGTCTTCCATGACGAGAATGAAGGTTCCGTCGGAGGGTTCGAGAAAGGTGGCGTAGACGCGCGGGACGCGGATCGGCGTGATCGGTGCGACTTCGCGATAGAAGCGAATCTCGCGCTCGTAGATGTGCGTTGATTCGGCGAACGTGGCGCTGTCGGGCGCGGTGGAGGGCAGCTTGATGACGAGACTGGCGGGAGCGCCGGCTTCTTCGCGGTCGTAGGTGAGACGGACGCGGGCCTGGCCGCTGAGGAGGCCGAAGCCCTCGCCGAGTGGTTTTACGTCGGCATGCCTTACTGCGCCTTGCTTGATTGTGCCCGCGGCGCGGAGCAGGTCGGTGACCCACGCGGCGGTGATTTCGTTGATTCGCCTGGGATGTTTCGCTTGCGTGGCGATGGCATGACTCCAGCGGTGGCGTTGAACGCTACCCCGGCGAGCCGTCGCAGACAAGAAATTGTCGTTCGCGGTATTACTTCCGGGTGAGCTTGCGGGGCGGCTGGGGCGGGTCTTTCTTTGTGACGGCGGGTTTGATTTCGGGCCACTTCGCGAGCAGGCGGCAGGCGTCGTCCTGGGCTTTTGTAAGCGGAGCCGTGCTGCGGGCGCCGTTGTAGAGGATGGCGAACGCGATGCGGTGGTTGTCGGCGGCGTCGATAAATCCGGCGAGGGTGCGGACGCCGTTGATATAGCCGGTCTTGGCGTGGATTCGGCCGCGGAGTTCGCGGAGGCGTTTTTGCAAGGTGCCGGGTTTGCCGGGTTCGGCGAGCGAGGCGAGCAGGGCGTCGCGGGCGGGGCTGTGGTTCATGTGGGCTAGGATGGCGGTGATGGCGCGGGCGGAGACGCGGTTTCGGCGGCTGAGGCCGCTGCCATCGTCGATGACGAATGCGCTGTCGGAGACGCCGAGCTTGTTGATGAAGGCGGCGACGGCGGCCGCACCGGACTGCCATGTGCCGGGGCGGCTGCGGGCTGCGCCGAGTGATTTGATGACGCCTTCGGCCATCATGCCGAGACTGTCGGTGCAGGCGCGGCGCGTGGCGGCGGTGAGCGGAGATTCGGCGGTCGCAATGGATTGAAAATTCGCGGGCGCATTGTTAAAGGTGTCGAGGATGCGGTGGCGCTCGGTGGGGCCGTCGATGGTGATACCTTTCTTCGCGAGCGCGGCGCGGAGGCAGCCGGCGAAGAAGAGGCCGGGATCGGAGACGGACATGGGGCCGAGGACAACGGGGGCAGCGGAGTTTCCGGTGAGGGTGATCTGCGCTGAGCCGAGTTTGCGGCGGGCCGAGACGGAGTTCTTTGCGCCTTTTGCGGCGGACTGAGCGCGGTTGGCCAGATCGATGAAGTCGCCGGCGGGGTTGAGCGTTACGACGGGCGGCGCGCCGGGCCTGGACGGGACTACTTCGAGTTCGACGCAGTTATCAGCGAAGTTGAGGCCGCCAATGGGGGCTTCGTACCAGTCCTGGAATTGGTCGGCGGGCCAGTTGGGATGAGTGAAGCGCTGCTCAAAGATTGAATCGTCGATGATGAGCTTGCCGGGGATACGGCGGATGTTTTTCGCGAGGAGTTGGTCGGCCCATGCATCGAACAAGGCAGGGCGCGTATTACCGGCGGCCGCGACGAGCTTGGGATCGCCGAGGGTTGGGTCGCCGCCGCCGATGATGACGAGGTCGTCTTTCAGGAGGCCGAGGCGCGTGACGAACTTAAATCCGGGGCCCAGCGTATCGAGGGCTGCGGAGCAGACGACGAGTTTCATGACGCTGGCGGGGGCGAGGGGCTGATCGGCCTGATACTCGTAAAGAACGCGATTGTCGTTCAGGTCGACGACGTGGGCGGAGAGCATGAGGCCGGGTTGCTTCTGGCCGGCGAGGATACGGTCTAGTTCGGCGTCGAGGACGGTGAGCTTTTCGTCGGCGGCGGACGCGCGATTTGCCACGAGTCCGAGCTGAAGGAGGCAGAATAACGCTGTCGCTTTGCGGCGGTTGTTGAATAGTCCCATATTGGGTGATCGTAAGAATGACTGGCGGGGTTTCAACGCTTTTGACTCACTTTTTTGGATGGACTAGACTCGAAAGGGAGAATGCGTTGCGGGGCACGGTCCGCAAATTCGGCGCAAGGTCATCATGCCGCGACGATTGCGTGAGGCGGCTACACCGCGGCGGAGAGCATTGGGATGGGAGCGCAGCCGGAGGAATCCTCGGGGTCGCGGGTCGTCCTCGTGTCGGACGCGGGTGATTCGTTCGTCGACGGATTTGTCGCGGCGTTGAGCGGGGCGGGGGCTTCGGTCGAGACATTTGGGGATGTTTACGCCGCGATCGGGGGATTGTCGGCGGACCCATCGCGCTCGGTGCGGATGATGCTGGTCGACGTTCGCACGGCGGATCGCGCGGAGCTACGCGTTTTTGAGGTCGCACATCGATATTTTCCGTGGGTCATTTGCGGGGCGATGGCGGCGTTGATTGAGCCGCCGGGCAGCGGGCATGAACAGGCCGGAATGACGGCAGGGCAAGCGGCGGCGCGGTTTCGGGCTGTGACAGGCACGGTTGAGGCCGCGCGCGGCAGCGGGCCGCCTAGTGCCGCGCCGCAGGTGACGGCGAAACCTGACAGCGGACCTGAGGTGAGCGGGCCGGAGTTGAAACTGCATGACGCGGTACGGCTGCGGATGAGCAGTGACCTGGGGACGGCGGCGGTTCGAAGGATGCCGCCACGCGCGGCACCGACGCCGGTTGCGGACGAGGCGACGGCGTCCGGGGCGGAAGTGACGCCGGCGGAACTGGATGCACTGCTGCGGCCGGATGACGAGCACGCGGAGGGGGCCGCTTGACGACGGATTCAAATGCATTTGTCCCTTATTCGGAAGCGCGGTTGCTGCTGGCATCCGGGATGGAGCGGATTGCGCCGATGGTGCGCGAATGGTTTACTCCGGTGCCTGTAGTGACGGCGCCGGACTATCTCGCGGCGATCGCGGAGCTTTCGCGGGCGCCGACGCAGGGCGTGGTGCTGGGGATCGATCCTGACTGCCGGCGGGCCGAGCAGGCGGTGGCGGCGGTGAAGCGGGCGGCGGGCGAGACGCGCGTGGTGCTGTGCTGCGAGCCGCTCATGGAGCCGCTGAGCCGGAAGCTGCTGGAAGTCGGTGCGGATGACTATGTGATTCATCCGCCGAACGCTGAGGAATTGCAGAGGGCGCTGCAGATACCATCGCGCAAGATGCGCGCGGCGTGGATGCAGCCGGCGGCGGGCGATCTGGCGCCGTCGGCGGAGGAGCTTTCACGGCTGGCGGGATTGTTGCCGCATGTGGCGGCGGGCAGCCGGGAAGTTTTGCGCGAGATGGCGGGGCTGGTGGCGCTGGCGCTGCGGGCCGAGTGCGCGATGGTTGTGGTGGATGGGTCGACCGGGGCGGTCGGGGCCGGGCATCGCGGGCTGACGGAGAAGGCGGTGCTGGTGCAGGAGCTGCACTGCGGCGGGCGGCTGGCGGGGCAGATCCGCGTCGGGCCGAGCGCGGGGGGGGCGTATCACCAGGAAGACATGGGGCGACTGCGGGTTTATGCGGCGCTATTTGGCAATCTGCTGGAACTGGCGGCGCGGAGCCGGCAGCACCAGGAGCTGGCGTACACGGATGATCTGACCAAGCTGCCCAACCGGCGACGGCTGATGCAGTTCCTGGCGGAAGTGCTGGTTCGGGCGGAGCGCGAGCAGTTTCCGGTGACGGTGCTGCTGTTCGACATTGATGATTTCAAGTCGTTCAACGATCGATTCGGGCATGATGCGGGGGACGAGATCATTCGCGAGACGGGGCAGTTGTTCCGGCGGTGCTGCCGGAAGCATGACCTGGTGGCGCGGTATGGCGGGGACGAGTTCGTGGTGGTGTTCTGGGATGCGGACGGGCCGCGGTCGGGCGGGGCGCAGGCGCCGGTGGAAGTGATCACGATTTTGAATCGCTTTCGGAGCGAGCTTGGGACGCATCAGTTTCAGTTGCTTGGACAGAAGTCGGCGGGGAGTTTGACGTGCAGTGGCGGGTTGGCGCGGTATCCGTGGCAGGGGCGGACGGCGGAAGAGCTGATTAATCGGGCGGATCATGCTTTGTTTGAGGCGAAGAAGGGTGGGAAGAATCGGATTTGGCTGGTTGGGAGTGGGGATGTTTGCGCGGGGGCATGAGTAGGCGACGAATCAACGTACGCGCATTTGATCGACGTTTCGCCGCGGGAGTTTCGAACAAAAGGCAATTGATTGCGAAGGCCGTCAGCACTGCCTTGCTGCCGGGCCGCCTTCGTTGGTTTGGCGCTGGCGGTCGGCGGAGCAGTCGGGGCAGTAGGGGATTTCTTTTTT
This sequence comes from Planctomycetota bacterium, assembly GCA_015654675.1. Lineage (GTDB taxonomy): Bacteria > Planctomycetota > Phycisphaerae > UBA1845 > UTPLA1 > SpSt-539. Next base: position 32,552 of record JAATGM010000020.1, read on the forward strand.
GCTGACGGGGTCGCATTCGAAGGTCCAGCGGAGTTTGAGGGCGGCTTCGCGGGCTTTGGCTGGATTGTCGCTTAGAGCTGGGAGCGGGCGGCCGCATTCTTCGCAGGCGAGTTGGGTTGAGACGGCGTCCATTGAGACCTCCCTTTTTTCAACATCGAGCTGGGTTTGTCGCGGGCTCGATTGCGTTTGTGGGGATTGTAGGGCGCTTGTTTTGCGAGATGGTAGCGTAACGCGCCGGCTGGTGCGGGTTGGGTTGTTGATTCGTGAGCCGGTCAGCGCGGGCCGACGGCGATGAAATGGAATGGGGCGTCCTGGTAATTGTTGTCCAGGTTTCTGGTGAATAGACCGAATCCGCCGTTGGATACGCCGTTGGGTTGGGCGACGGCGAACACGCCGATGTTGCCTTCGACGCTGGCGACGACGGTGGGCGAGGCGAGGAAGGGCGTGGTGAATGAGACGCTGTAGAAGCCGGTGGGGGCGGAGTGTTGAGCGGTGAATCCGGTGCCGACCAGGACTGCTCCGGACGAACTGACCAAACCGCGAACAATGCGCAGATTCTCCTCACCGCCGGGGGCGAAGAGCTGGCCGGTCGAGCCGAGCTTTACGTCGCCGCGGACATCGAGGGTGGTGGCGGGTGAGGCGGTGCCGATGCCGACGCGCGTGGCGCTGATGGTCAGGTTGCCGCCGGTACCGGCTGCGAGACTGAGGCCGCCGCCGCTGATCTGGTTGGTCAGCGAGAGGTCGTTGCAGGTGTTACAGGGGAACCCGAAGAACGCTTTGCGCCCGGCGGCGAAACCGTCGGGGAAGAATGAGATGTAGGTGTGCGTGGTGCCTTCGATGGCCAGTGTACCGCTGGTTGTGGTTGGCTCGTGTTTGACGTGAAGTCCGGCGGTGGTGGAAGTGGTTCCAATGGTGACATTGCCGGTGGTAAAGGCGATGTCGGGGCCGCCGGCGATGGGTTGAGTCCATGGCGCGGCGGCGAACGAGGCGTAGGGTGCGGGGGAGATGGGTTGTCGCGGAGCGAGGGCGGTTGTGCTGGCGCAGCTTGCGTCGCTGCATACTTCAATTTGCAACCAGCGGGCCTGGCCGTTGAAGGCAACTGATCCGAATTGGCCGGTGTCGTTGAGCGTGACGGTGAAGAGGCCATCGGCGAGCGGGACGCCCGACAGCGGCTGAGCGGCTCCGATCTGGTTCGCGCCGGCTGGAGGAGAGCCGGAGCCGGGTCCGTCCCACAGACTGAAGCGCAGATTGGCGGTGCCGTTGATTGGTGCACCGTTCTGCTTGAGCTGTCCTTGATAAGTGAAGCCGGTTCCGAGCGCGGTTTGCGCGAGCGCGAATTGTGGCGGTGCATAGCATGCCACGAAAAAAAAGAGTGCTGGCGTCGAGCGTCTTGCGAGTTTTTTCATGTGGCACATGTTTGTCAGGGGCTTAGTAGCCGCGTGATGAAGAGCGGGACATCGCTAACGTTCACCACGCCGTCGCCGTTCATGTCGTAAGCGCAGAGGCCGCGGCCTTGTGAGTCGCCGGTGATCAGTGTTGCGGACATGCCGGAGATGTCCTGGCCGTCGGTGAGGCCGTCGCCGTTACCGTCGCCGTCTCCCGTTCCGCCGGAGCGGGTAAGGGTCGCGCTATTGGTTGCGATGCTTCCGCAGTTGTTTGAGAGGACGAGGTCATAGGCGCCTTCGTCGGCGACGCTGATGTGGTGGATGTCGAGGGTGGCGTTGTGCGCGCCGGCGATGATGGAGCCGGTGCCGGTCGGGCCGTCGACGAGCGGGATGGTGTTGTGCCGCCAGTTGTAATTTGCCGAATAGCCGGCAGCGCCGCGGGCGGAGAAGGAGACATTTGCGTTGCATGCGGCCGTGACGGACTGCGGCTGGCGGACGATCCAGGGGATGCCGGTTTCGAGGTAGCGGGCCCAGCTGGGGGCGGCGACGGCTCCGTTGCGGACATTGGCGAACGCGCCGCCGGCGTGGACTTCGTTGTGGTATGCGGCGAGGCCGTAGACGGAACTGTCTGCGCCGCCGCGGACGTCGCTCCAGGTGGAGCCGTCCCAGCGAGCGAGGCGGTTGATGAGGAGTCCGCCGGCGTGGGTGAAGGCACCACCGACGTAGAGGTCTCCATTCTCAACCAAGAGTGATTCGACGGTTCCATCGGCGCCTCCCGTGCCGAGGTTGGAATAGGAGTCGGTGACGCTGTTGTACTTCGCGATATTGGGAGAGCCGGAGATGCCGGGGAACGAGCCGCCGATGATGAGGTCGCCGTTGAAGACTTCGAGCGCGATGACTGCGCCGGAGAAGGAGCCGTGGACCGCGCTCCAGGTTGTGCCGTTCCAGCGGGCGAGGCCGCCGCTGTTCACGGTTCCGTTGGCAGTTGTAAAGACTCCTCCGGCGTAGAGCGCACCGTTGTAGACTTTCAGGGCGTAGCAGCTTCCGTTGAGGCCGGTGCCCAGTTGCGACCAGGACGTTCCGTTCCACTGGGAGATGTGATTGAGGGTTGTGGCGTTGTTGCCTGTGGCGGTGAATGCGCCGGCGGCGATGGTGGAGCTGTTGAAACGCTCGATGGCGAGGACGGTGTTGTTCAGGCCGGGACCGAGGGGGGACCAGGCGGGCGGGGACACGCCGACGTTGGATTCGGCCCAGTCGGCGATGCGATTGGCGGAGACGCCGCCGGCGGTTGTGAACTCGCCTCCCGCGACTAGGTGGATTGTTTGATTGATGCCGATTCCGGTGGTGAAAGTTTTGAGGGCGTGGATGGGGGCGGTCATGCCGGTGCCGAGCGTTGACAGTACGAGGCCGTCCCACGCGACGATGTTGTTGGCGGGTTGGGTGATGTTGCTGGACTGTTGAAAGGACCCGGCGGCGATGAGGCGCGGTGCGCCGAAGCCGAATTGCGTGATCGCGTTGACGGCTGACACGGTTCCGCCGCCGAAGGATGACCACTGGACGCCGTCCCAGCGGGCAATGCGATTGGCGGTGACGCTTCCGGCGGACGTGAAATCTCCGCCGACGACGAGGTCGTTGTTGAAGACGGTGAGGGCATCGACGGCGCTGTTGACGCCTGAGCCCATGGCGTGCCAGGAGGATCCGTCCCAGCGGGCGATGTGGTTGACGACCAGAGCGCCTGCCTGGGTGAATGTCCCGCCGGCGATGAGATTGTTCTGGAAGACCTTGAGTGAGGTGACGGCGCCGTTCAGGCCGGTGCCGAGCGCGTGCCAACTTGAGCCGTCCCAACGGGCGATGGAGCTGGCGGCGACACCGCCGGCGATGTTGAACGTGCCGCCGGCGATGAGGTCGCCGTTATATGTGGTAAGCGATTGGACCTGGTCGTCTGTTCCGGGCATGGGGACGAAATCGTTGCCGTTCCATGATGCGATAAAGTTTCCCGGCTCGCACGTGCACTGTCCGGAGTTGAATGTGCCTGCGACGATCAGATTGCTTCCGAACTGGGTCATGGCGAGGATGTCGGAACCGACCGCAAAGTTGTTGGCGGGGAGAAGGCAGTGGGCGGCGCCGTCCCAGGTCGTCGAGCCCCAGGTGAATTGCCCGCGGCAATCGCTCGTATCGTTCCACCAGACCGTGTAATTGCCGCCGAGGTAGAGCGTGTTGTGGTAACTCGTGAGACTCCGAACGTAGAGTGGGGTCATGTTGTAGAAACTCGCCATGCAATAGTCGCTGTCGAGGGCATGCCAGGCGCTGCCATCCCAGCGGTACGCCCTGTCGCCGAGACTCACCTGGCTTCCGGCGCCGGCGATGAGTTGGTTATCGAAGGAGATCAGGCAGCGGACTTCGGCGTTCATCGGCGGGAAAAGTGGATCTCCCGGTGATTCCCATGCGCCGTTGGCGGGATCAAATATTGCGACGTTTCTGACGGTGGTGTCCTGCATTCGTGAGAACTGGCCGCCGGCGACCAGCCTGGCCGGCAGTGGGCCGGCACCGTCCGGGTCCCAGGTGGTCAGGGCGTAGACGGTTCCATTGGCGCCGTTGAAGGCCTGACTGTTTTGGAGGGGGCCGGTTCGCCAGTCGTCGCATTGGGCCATGGCGGGCGCGATTGACAGGGGGGCGAATGCGGCGATGCGGAGGACCAATACCAGGAGATTGGGTCGTGTTTTCATGTTGCTGCCTCGATTCCGTAGGGCGGATGCCGTAGGGAGAGGCGCAGCCGGGCGGTGGGGGCGGCCAAGAATTGTGAGCGGTGTGATTAATGTTACGGTGTGGGGCGGGGCGAGAGACGGTTTTGATTCCAGTGGTATGCGAGCAGGAACGTGAGAACTGCGTGCAATGCTACTGTCGGCCAGAGGAGGGGGCCTATCGGGTGGGTGGTGATTCCGAGGTAGGCGAGGTAGAGGGTGACGAGCGGGTTGTAGGTGAGCATCGCTCGGAATGCCGACCGGGACTGGGTTGTTGAGGGGCTTGCGGGCCAGCAGGCGATTCCGAAGGAGACGAAGCCGAGGCCGGCGACGCGAAGTATCGAGAAAGTCGGGCCGGAGATTTCTGCGCCGAGGAGGAGGCGGGCGACGCTGGCAGGCACAGCCAGCATGGCGAGGCCGGTGGCTGCTTCGAGGATGGCGGTGAGTCTGAGGAGTTTGATCATTTTGTATTGAAAGCGAGGCGGGCGGATTTTTTGCGCCGCCCGCCTCGCGGATTTGTCGTGGCCGGGAGTTAGTCGCGAGCTTTTGCGACTGCCTCTGCGGCGGTCTTCTGATCCGATACGGCCAACTGCATCGGGCCGAGTTTGATGGTCAGCTTGTTGATCGTGCCATTGAATGCGAAAGGCACCTGATAGTCCTGATCGTTCACGCCGGTGCGGGTGTCCACGCCGACGTCGAAGGTTTCGTCACACACCTGCAGGAACGCGATCGAGTTTGCCTGCTTGTGCGTATCGACGTCTTTTCCGTCCACTTTCAGCACGCCGGTGCCGCCCTTAGCGATGCCGGGGCCGTCGTAGGTGTAGTCGAACACGATGGTGTGCTTGCCGGGGGTGAGCGCATCGGGGCCTTGCCAGCGGTACTGGGCGAGGATGAGCATGTTGTAGTCGAACACGGGCTTGCCGTTGAGGATGTAGAAGCCCCATCCGCCCCAGCGTCCGCCGACGGTGGCGATCATTCCGTTGCCACCGCCCTGCGGCACATCGACTTCGGCGGTCATCGTATAGGACTTGCCGATGATGCTTGGACCGTTGGCGGTTGCAATTCCCGGGTTCACACCGGTGTAGATGAATTCTGTCTTGCCGGCCGTCGTGCTTGGTCGAGGTTCAACCGCGCGCGCGAATGTCCGGTTGTCGAGCGGAAGAACCTGATACTTCATGGCCTCCTGCTGCCAGACAGCCTGCATTTCTTTCAGCTTGTCGGGCATCGTCGCGGCCAAGTCGTTGGCCTGGGAGTAGTCCTTGGTGAGGTCGTACAGCTCCCACTTGTAATCGGTCGGGGCGGGCAGGGGCGCGTTCAAGATCCATGGACCGTGCGGCGGTGTCGTGCAGGCGTACCAGCCGTCGTGATAGATTCCGCGGTTGGAGATCATTTCGAAGTACTGGGTCTTGCGGGTGGATGGCGCGTCGGCGTTGGCCTTGTCGAAGGTGTAGACCATGCTCACGCCTTCCATCGGCTTTTGCGGCACGCCGTCAACCACCTCTGGCGCCTGGATGCCCGTGGCTTCCAGGATGGTGGGCACGATGTCGATGACGTGGTGGAATTGGTTGCGGATGCCGCCGGCGTCCTTAATGCGGGCCGGCCATGAGATGGCCATGCCCTGCCGGGTGCCGCCAAAGTGCGATCCGATCTGCTTGGTCCACTTGAACGGCGCATCGAAACACCACGACCAGGCGACGGCCATGTGCGGGTAGGTCGCGGCGGAACCCCACGCATCGTAGAACTTGAGTTGCTCGGCGATCGGGATATCGAGGATGCCGTTGTAGGCCGTCCACTGATTGGGCGTGCCCACCAGCGTACCCTCGGGACTGGTGCCATTGTCGCCGACGATGTAGATGATGAGCGTGTTGTCGAGCTGGCCCATGTCCTCGACCTGCTGGATCACGCGACCGATCTCGTTGTCGGTGTACGCGGCGTAGCCGGCGAAGACCTCGGCCTGGCGGGCGAACAATTTCTTCTCGTCCGCCGACAGGGTATCCCACTTCGGCAGACTGTCGGGCCACTCGGTCAGCTTCGCATCGGCCGGAATGACGCCCAAGCGCTTCTGGTTGGCGAAGATCTGCTCGCGGGTCGCATTCCAGCCGGCGTCGAACTTGCCCTTGAACTTTTCAACCCATTCGGCCTTGGGGTTGTGCGGTGAGTGCGTGCCGCCGGGAACGTAATAGACGAACCACGGGGAGTCGGGCGCGGCGGCCTTGAGCCCGCGCATGTAGCCGATTGCCTCGTCGGCCATATCGGTGATGAGGTTGTAATCCTTCTTGCCGACCCACGGGAAGATCTGCCGGTTGTTCTGAAACAGGTAGGGCGTCCACTGGTCGGTTTCACCGCCCATGAAGCCATAGAAATAGTCGAAGCCCATTCCAGACGGCCACTGATTAAACGGTCCAGCGAGACTGTATTGGAAGTCGGGCGTGTTGTGGTTCTTGCCGAACCAGGAGGTGGCGTAGCCGTTGTCCTTCAGAACTCGGCCGATGGTTGCGTTGTCGGCGCCGATGATCGAGTCGTAGCCCGGGAAACCGGTCGATAGCTCGGTGATGACTCCGAAGCCGCCGGAGTGGTGATTGCGTCCGGTGATGAGGGCCGCCCGCGTCGGCGAGCAGAGCGAGGTGGAATGGAACCGCGTGTAGCGCAGGCCCGATTTGGCGACCCTGTCGAGCGCGGGAGTCGGAACGACGCCGCCGAAAGTGCCGGAGACGCCGTAGCCCTGATCGTCGGTCATGATGAGGAGGACGTTGGGCGCGCCCTTAGGCGGGACGATGCGCGGCGGCCACCAGGTCTTCGATCCTGCGAGGGTCTCTTTGACGACGCCGCCGAACTTCGGGTCGAGCGCTGGGATTTGCTTCCCGTTGATCGTTGTGGTGGCGCTGGGTGAGCCGGGTACGCCGGTGATTTGTTGAGCGAAGGTTGAGGCACTCGAGAGTGCCAGTGCCGCGACTACGACGAATGCGGCGGCGATCAGGCGGGGACTGCGCAGAGGAACTTGCGTCATTGGTTGCTCCATTCGGGTTCGATGGACTTGGATACTCGTCAGGGTTTTGGGGGCGATCACCAGGCGCGGTAGACGCCCGCGTGATACATGCCGCCGGAGTAGCCGGCGGCGTGGAAGCCGCCGTAGCAGGCGCCGCCATAGTGGTATCCGCCCGCGTAGCCGGCGTGATAGGCGCCGCCCGCGCCGTAGTGCGAGACGCTGGCGGAGTGGTACCCGCCGCCTGCGCCCCAGGCCGACGTGGATCCGACGTGGGTGACGCCGCCCACTCCGACATGGGTGTAGCCGGAGTGGCAGCAGCCCCAGGCGAGTGCCGTGGCGGGAGTCATTGCCGCGAAGCAGACGATAGCCGCCGCGATGAGAGTCTTTCGAATCATAACTTGCTCCTTTTTGTAGCTTGGCCCGTTGTCGTTGCGTATTTGCCTACTCGGGCTGGCGCTTCATCTTGATTTCTTTGATGTCGGGGAGCGGCTTGCCGTCTTCGGTGCGCTCGCTTGATTGCCAGGAGACGGTGTCGGCGTCGATGCGGGTCACGGTGTTCGTCGCGGCGAGTTTCTTTCCTTCGCGCGTGACGGAAGTGTTCTTGATGATGAGCTTGTTGCCGTCGACGGTCCAAAATCCTTCGCCGTAGCCGCCTTCGAAGTCGAAGGCCCATGAGCGAATCCTGTTGTTGAGTGGGTCCCAGCCGATCCACTGATTTCCGCCGGCCAGCGTCATGTTGCGGAATTTCGTTGCGTAGGAAGAGGCGATGAAGTTCTGATTCATGGCCCATTCGAAAGTGACCGTCGATGACTCGCCGCCGGGCGTTTCGTTGGCCCAGTTGCCGATGATCCAGTCGAGGCCACGAAGTTTGGGGTAGTTCGTGTCGGGGACGTAAACGGAATCGCGGACACTACTGAGGTACCATTTGCCGTCTTTTTTGACATGCACGACGGTGTAGCGGGCGCGACTGGGCGGGCCGCCGTTGGGCGGAATGACCGCGGTGGTGCCGTCTTCGATGGCGACGTCGGGCGTGACGAGTCGCAGCGAAGAGACGTCGATTCGGACCTTCATTCCCTTGTTTTCCGCGAAGAACTCGGCGAAGGCCTTTTCGATGGCGTCGCGTCCTTTCAGGCAGCGACCGTCGCGGTCGGTGTAGTCGCCATCGGGCGTCCAGAAGGCGGCGACGGCTTTGGCGTCGCCTTTTTCGAATGCATCCACGAAAGCAGCGGCCCTTTCCATCAGGGCGGTTTCGTCGGCGGCGTTCGCCTTGGGCAATTGGGCGAGTGCTGGGCGGGATGCGGCAAGGAAAAATGGCATCGTGATCGCGGCATAGCAGATCAGTTTTCGACAATTCATCGGGAAGCTCCAGAATCGGGACAATGAGCGGGGCTTGCGACTCGGGCGTCGTGCTGTCGCGAGGACGGTAGTCGGAAGCGCGGACGAACGCAATGAAAGCGTTTTGCGAGCGGTGTACGCATTGGGGCTGACACTTTGGTCGCGCAGCTTTAGAATTGGCGCATGAAATTTGCTTTGATCGGTCCTCCGCAGTCCGGGAAGTCTACGCTCTTTACCGCCATCACCGGGCAGCCGCCTGATCCGGCGCAGTCCGGAATGGAGCGGCGGGCGGTAGTAAAGGTCCCTGACGCGCGGCTGGATTTTCTGGCGGGGATTTACAAGCCAAAGAAGTACACCGAGACGACGCTGGAGTTCATCGACGTACCGGGGATTTCGCTGGTTGATCCGCATGGGCAGGCGGAGTTCCGGCGGTGTGTGGCGGACCTGCGGACATGCGACGGGCTGGTCGCGGTGGTGCGGCGGTTTGAGTCGGACGGCGTGGCGAAGTATCGGGACCGGATCGATCCGAAGGCGGATCTGGAGGAACTGCACACGGAGCTGCTCTTTTCGGATCTGGAGCAGGTTACGAAGCGGATCGAGAAGCTGGACAAGCAGGCCTCGAAGCCGAGCAAGACGCAGGAGCAGGACAAGCGCGAATTGGCACTGATGCAGCGCGTGCATGGATGCCTGGAGAAGGAGAAGCCGGTCGGGGAGGCGATCCATAACGAAGAAGAGGCGAAGCTAGCGGCGAGCTTTGGGTTTTTGATGCAGAAGCCGCTGCTGGTGGTGATCAATGTAGGGGAGTCGGAGATGAAGTCTCCGCCGGCGTTTTCGCATCCTTTGGCGCAGGCGGTGATCTCGCTTTCGGCGGAAATTGAGGCGGAGATCGCGCAGTTGCCGGCGGCGGATCGGACGGCGTTCCTGGCGGACCTGGGGCTGAGCGAGCCGGCTAAGAATCGATTAATTCGCGGTTGCTACGAGGCGGTCGGGCTGATTTCGTTTTTGACGGCCGGCGAGGAAGAGGTGCGGGCCTGGACGATTCGGAAGGGGATGTCGGCCGTAGAGGCGGCTGGGAAGATTCACTCGGATATTCAACGCGGTTTCATCCGGGCGGAGACGGTTGCGTTCGCGGATTTGAAGGCGGGAGGGGATATGAAGGGGGCAAAGGCGGCTGGAAAGGTGCGGTTGGAAGGGAAGGGGTATGTTGTCGTTGACGGGGACGTCATTCTGTTTCGACACAGCTCATAGTGCTAGAATGATGATTCCATGGCGAGCCGAAGCTTGAAATCACCGTCTGTTTCGCTCATTTCACTGGGTTGCCCCAAGAACCTAGTGGATTCCGAGCGGATGCTGGGCATGCTGGCCGAGGCGGGTTGTCCTGTTTCGGCGGACGGCGTGGCGGCGGACGTTCTGGTCGTCAACACATGCGGGTTTTTGGCGGCTTCGCGGGATGAAGCGCTGGGGATTTTGCGCGACGCGGCGGCGCGGAAGAATTCGGGGGAGATCCGGCGGATTGTGGTCGCGGGCTGCCTCGTGCAGCGCGACGGGCAGCGACTGGTTGAGGAAGTGCCGGAGATTGATGCACTGGTGGGCGTCAACAATCGCGAGGACATCGTTCGCGCGGTGACGAACGGGGCCGCGCGGCGGGGCAAGAGCAAGAAGGCGGCCGGGTCGCGCGACATTCATCTTGCGGAATATCATCCGCTGAAGCAGGCGGGTTGGAGCGACCGATCGCGATTGCGATTGACGCCGCAGCATTATGCGTATGTGCGGATCAGCGAGGGGTGCGATCAGAAGTGCACGTTCTGCACGATCCCGTCGATCCGGGGGCCGATGCATTGCAAGACGCCGGCTCAGCTTCGGGCGGAGTGCGAGGAACTGATCGCGGACGGGGCGCGCGAGATTCTGCTGATCGGGCAAGATACTTCGAGCTACGGCCGGGACATCGGGTATGAGGCCGGACTCGCGGGACTGCTGCGCGAGCTGGACACGCTCGACGATTTGAAGTGGCTGCGATTGATGTATGTGTACCCGACGGAAGTATCGGACGCGATCATTGACGCGATGGGCGATTGCGAGCGCGTGGTGAAGTACATCGACATGCCGCTGCAGCACATCAATGATCGGGTGTTGAAAGCGATGCACCGGCGCGTGAATCGTCGCGAGACAGAGACGCTGCTGAAAAAGCTGCGGAAGCGGATGCCGGGCGTCGCGATTCGAACGACGTTTATCTCGGGGTTTCCGGGCGAGACGGAGGCGGAGTTCAAGGAATTGCTTGAATTCGTGCGAGAGTTCGAGTTTGACGCGGTCGGTGTGTTTCCGTACTCGCTGGAACCGGAGACGCCGGCGGGACGTATGAAGCTGCAGCTGGAAGATGCGGAGAAGGAATCGCGGGCGTCGGCGATCATGGAACTGCAGCAGGGCATTGCGTTCAAGCGGGCAGCCGGGCAGCGCGGCCGGTCGATCGAGGTGGTGATAGACGGATTCGGTCGAGACGGCGTGTATCCGGCGCGGCATGCCGGGCAGGCGCCGGACATTGACAGCAGCACATTTGTCGAGGGCGGTGAGTTCGATCCAGGGGCGTTTGTGCGGGTGCGTTGCACCGGGAGCCGGGGTTACGACCTGACGGCTCGCCCCGTGGGCGAATCGCTTCCGATATTGCGATAGTGAGCGACACTCGTCGCCCATTTCGGGCGACTCGGGACACGGAAAAGGCGAGATTCCGATGGGCGACATCATCCATTGTCGATGCGGGCGGGTTATGGAGTGCGGCCGAACGGACGTGCTTGAGAGCGTCACGTGTCCGGCGTGCGAAGCTGAGCTTGCGCTGGACCTTGAGCTGGCCGGTGAGAGGCGACGCGGCTTCCTGACCGTGGTGGTCGGTCCGGAACGTCGTGGGGAACAGCTTCTGATTCCGGTGAGCGAATCGCTGCGGGTGGGAGCGGCGATGGACAACTGGCTGTGCCTGCCGGATGGCGGGGTGGCGGACTATCACTGCATCATGCGCCTGGGCGAGGAAGGAAAACTCTCGATCAGCAAGGCGGGTGAGTCGCTGCATCCTTCGGCGAAGGGGATGGCAGAGCTTCAATCGGACCAGATGATGCGGGTTGGGTCGTACGTGCTTCGATTCACGATTGGTGAAGTCTTGCCCCCGATGGCGGCACCGACACCGGGAAATGGGGCGCGGGACCGGGCGATCCGGACCCCGATGATGCAGAGCGTCACGGGGAAGAGCGGATGGCTGTGGCAACTGACGCGCAATCGCTTTCGGGTGGCGCGGTGGTTCATGTTCGGCGTGGCGGCGGTTTATGGGATTTCGCACCTGATTCCGGCGATGCGCGATTCGCGGCCGAATTACGGATTGCTGGTCATGGCGGCGGCGGTGGCGTGGGCGATCGTGACGATGGGGCGGCGGATGGCGATGGGCGAGCGGTTGTGGAATTCCTGCGCGCTGGGGACATTGCTGGTTGCCGCGATCGTTGAGGCGTCGCTGCGGGAGTGGCCGATGATGATCGGACTTCTGGTACTGCCCGCGGGCCTGTTGCTGATGATAGAGCGGCCGCCGGCCAAGGTAACTTCTGCAATATCGGTCGCGCTGATGTCGATCGGATTCGGGATTCTGCTGGTCGGAGCGGCGGGCTTGCACGGCTCGGTGGGAGCGAGGTAGTCTAGGGGTTGATCGGGCGTGCGAGTCCGGGCGTGGAGCGGGGCGTCATGTCGATGCAGCAGACGCGTACTTGCGACAAGTGCGCTGGGACGATTACGGCGGAAGAGATCATTCGACGGCGGGCCGGCCTGGTAGAAGGGCGGCTGCTGTGTACTTCGTGCGTGGACGAGCTGCGGCGACAGGTGGCGGCGGCGCGGGCCGCGCAAAAGGCGCGCGCGGCTGAAGCGGAGGCGGAGACAGCGGCGGCCGCTGCCGTGAGCGCGGTTGCGGAACGCGAGGAGCAGGCGGTCGAGACGGTCGTGGCGAACGAGGAGGCGACGTTCGTTCGCGATGAAGCGATGGCTTTTCGTGAAGAAGCGCCGGCCATTGCGGGAGGAAACGGGACTGCCGAGTCCGACGCGACTGGGTACATCGCGGAAGAGACGAGCTCGGTATTTGAGGAGATTCGCGAAGAGGCACGGATTGAAGCAGCAGCGGCCGAGGAGCGGCAAGCGCTGATGTCGGACTCGGTGGAGGCGGAAGTCGAGGAGCAGATTGAGTCGCGCGAGACGCTCAACGGGCCTGATGAAGAAGAGGCGCTCGAGCCGAACGAAGCGGTCGAAACTACAGAGGCGAATGCGGCTGAGTTGCCGCGATGTCTGATCTTGCACGCATCACCGACTGAGCAGGGGATGCTTGAACTTCAGGATCGTTTGAACGAATGGCTGGCGAGCCATCCGGAGCTTTCGGTGAAGGCGACTTCAACGACCGTGGGGGCGTTTGCGGGCATTCCGGGGGAGCAGCGGTTCATCGTGACGGTTTTTTTCGACGTTGATCCACAACTCAGGAGACGCTGAGCAGCGTCTGAATAAAGGCGAGCAGATCGGCGGCATCGAGGATGCCATCGCGGTTGATGTCGCCGTTGAGGCGCGGATCGTGGGCGTAGGCCGCGACATAGGCGGCCGGGTCGAGCTGCGCGAGGACGAAGGCCTGGGCATCGTCGCCGTTGACGAGGCCGTCCCAGTTCATGTCTCCGGGGGTGACGTTGACGCGATCGATGGTGACAGTGCCGGACGTGAACTGGAAGAATCCGACGAGGGCGGACGGCTGGAGGACGACGCTGTCAATCTGGAAGTAGGCGACGTTGTCGGCGCGGATTCCGGCGATGAGGGTCAGGCCGTAGGTGACGGTGATCGCGCCGAGGGTCGAGGTGCCTTCGCGGCGATCGTTGAGCACTTCGATGGGGTGGGCATTGGTCGGGTTGTAGGCCTCGCCTGAGAGTCCGGCCGAAGATCCGGGCTGGAAGTCCTCGAGGACCTGGGCGAGCGGTGTGGGGGTCGGATAGAGCAGGGCGAGGGCTCCGCTCATTCCGCGGACGTTTCCGGAGATGGCATAGTGATAGCCGTAGGCGGGGCTGATCGGACCGGCGCTGGTGCGCGACTGGTTGGTAGCGTTGCGAATCTGCACGCCGGTGAGGTCGATGACGGCCTGCTGCTGGGCGGATGCCGCGACAGATGAGACGAGAATCAAGAAGGTCGAAGTAATCGCTAATCGCATGGTCTTTCCCTTCGCTGTTGGCCTGATTGCCGGTGCGATTCTACCAGAAAGGGGGCGACAGGCGTCAGGTTTCGGCGCCGCAGAAGAGCCAGACGAGGGATTTGCTGTTGAAAAGCAGATGGATGAGGAATGTGGTGGTGAGCGATCCGGTGCGGGCGTAAACGTAACCAACTACGAAGCCGAATATCACGAGCGGTGGGACGGTTTCGATATTGGTGTAATGGAAGAGACCGAAAATGAGGCCGGACGCGAGGATGGCAATCCAGGGGGAACGCGTGTAGCGAGCGATGGTGGTCTGAATCATGCCGCGGAAGAAAAATTCTTCGTAGAGCGGGGCGAGGACGGCTGCGCCGAGGACGAGGCAGACGGGAATCCAGAGCGGGTTGTCTGGGTGACGGAGTGCCGCGAGAGTGGAGTGCGGTTCGAGGTGGAGAGCCGGATCGATGATGTTGATGAGTTTTTTCGTAACCCAGAGTGCGGCGGCGCAGAGGGGCCAGACGGCGAGGTAGGCGAGCAAGGCGGTTTTGATTGAGAGGCCGAGGTGGGAGGCGGTGAGTCCCCAGGCGCGGAGGCCGCCAGTGACGCGGTGTCGGGCCAGGGGGACCGCGATGAGGAGACCGGCGACTGGCGCGCAGACGCTTGCGAGGGCGAGTTGGGGGGGAGTGAAAGTCTGGCTGGCTGGGCTGGTGGTGGGTTGTGATGCTGGCTGCGATGCCGGCGCCGGAGGGGCGACGGCGTGGATCGCAAGTTGGCAGCCGATGAGCGACGCGATGAATACGACGAGAATATCGAGGGCGGTAAACCGCGGCGGGTTGGGCTTGGGGGCAAGGGCGGCGGCGCGTGGGTTACAGGCCAGACGGACCGCGCCAACGATGAGCACGAGAACGCCGACGCCGAGCAGGATGAACTCGGAGTAGTCGAGCGGAGTGAATGCGCTGGCGATCATTCGCCCTCGGCTCTGGTTTGCTGGTCGGGCGGATCAGCCGAGGATGGCGTCGATGGCGGCCTTGAAATCCTTCTTAGGGGTGACGCCGATCCAGCGTTTCACCATCTGGCCGCCGTTGAAGAGCATGATCGTGGGGATGGACTGGATGGAGAACTTGACGGCCGTGTTCTGGTTGGCGTCGGTGTCGACTTTGCCGACCTTGGCTTTGCCTTTGTACTCGGTGGCGAGTTCGTCGATGGTGGGGCCGAGGGCGCGGCAGGGCATACACCAGTCGGCCCAGAAGTCGACCAGGACGGGCTGGTTGGATTTTACGACTTCGGTCTCGAAGCTGTCGTCGGTGAAGGTTTTCGTGTCGGGGCCTGCCATTTGAAGTCTCCGTGGGCCGCTGCGGGCCGATCGTCATTTTTCAGAGCGGGCGGATTCTAGGGAGCGTGGGGCGCAAGTGTCAACGAAGAGGGGAAAACGGCGGGCGGGTGGGTAAGATGCGGCCCGGATGGCGGCAGCGGGACCAGTTTCGGACAATGGCGCGGGGCGGCGACGCTCGATCCTGGGGTGGTTTCTGGATTCGATCGAGGCGGCGGGGAATCGGCTGCCGGACCCGGCGACGATTTTCGCGGGGCTCGCGGCGCTGGTGCTGGTTGCGTCGTGGATCGCGGCGAAGTCGGGATTGTCGGTGATACATCCGGTGACCAAGGCGCCGATCGCGGCGGTGAATCTGCTTAACGCGGACGGGTTGCGACGGATTTTCACCACGGTGGTGACCAATTTCACGAGTTTTGCGCCGTTGGGGACAGTGCTCACGGCGATGATCGGAATCGGCGTGGCGGAACGCGCGGGGCTCTTTGGATCACTATTGAAGGCGATTGTCTCGGCCGTGCCGCGGTGGGCCGTGACGCCGACGGTGATTTTCGCGGGATTTCTTTCACACACGGCGTCGGATGCGGGGTACGTGATTCTGATTCCGTTGGCGCCGATTGTTTATGTCTCGGTGGGGCGGCATCCGCTGGCGGGAATCACGGCGGCGTTCGCGGGGATCGGGGGCGGGTTTTCGGCGAATGTGCTGCTGAGCGCGCTCGATCCGATGCTGGCGGGGCTCACGCAGGAGGCGGCGCGGCTGTACGACCCGACGTACCAGGTACTGGCGACGGCAAATTATTATTTTCTGTCGGCGTCGGTGTTCCTGCTGACCGGTGTGGGGACGTGGGTTTCGGTGAAGCTGGTTGAGCCGCGATTTGGCGCGTGGGAAGGGCCGGCGACGGAGGGGGCGCATCGGCTGGAGGCGGCCGAGCGGCGCGGACTTGTCGCCGCGTTGATCGCGTTTGTTGTGACCGCGGCGGCAATCACGGCGCTGGTTGCGCCGCGGGGTGCGTTGCTGCGCGATCCGGCGACCGGCGGGCTCAAACCATTTTACGACAGTCTGGTGGGGCTGCTGCTGGTCATGTTTCTCATTCCCGGGCTGGCCTATGGAATCGCGACGGGACAAATCCGGCGCGATCGCGACGCGTCGCGGATGATGGCAGAGACGATGTCGGCGATGGGGACCTACATCGTGCTGGCGTTTTTCGCGGGGCAGTTCATTGAGTACTTCAAGTGGTCGAACCTGGGGGCCATCATCGCGGTGGAGGGGGCACAGCTGCTCAAGTCGGTGCGGTTGACCGGGCCTTTTCTGCTGATCGCGTTCGTGATGCTAACGGCGACGATCAACCTGGTGATGGCGAGTGCGTCAGCTAAGTGGGCGATCATGTCGCTTGTGTTCGTGCCGATGTTCATGAACCTCGGGTATTCGCCCGAGACGACGCAGGCGTTCTATCGCGTCGGGGCATCCGTGACGAACGTGATCACGCCGCTGAACTATTACTTTCCGATCATTATCGCGGTGGCGCAGCGGTATGTGCCGCGCGTGGGGCTTGGGACGCTGATTTCGGCCATGCTGCCTTACTCGATCGCGTTTGGACTTGCGTGGACTGCGATGACGCTGGCGTGGTACTACGCCGGATTGCCGATGGGGCCGGGGGCGCCGCTGACGTACCACGCGGGTTGATCAGGCGGCGACGGGTTCTTCCTGAGTTTCCTCAGATTCTTCGGCGACCTCGGTTGGCGGCGGGGCGGGGCGGTTAATCAAGCGGCGTCCGCCGAGGATGATGGCGCGGCCGGGGCCGACGATTTCTTCGGCTTTGCGGACGAACTCTGAGTCGGGGATGACGCCGAGCAAATCGTCGGCGCGGAGCGTCACAATGAGTCCGTCAGGGGTTGAGACTTCGATGTAGATGGGGCGATCGCCGCGATGGGCTTTGCAAAGCTCTCGGAGTTGGTCGAGGGCGGCGCGATTGATGCCGACGGAGGCGAGACGCAGCAGGATGCCGGACGAGAGACGGCGAGCGGCGTCTTCGAGCGGGGTTACTTCGGTGACGCGGAGTGAGGGCTCTTCGCGGGTGCGATTCACACTTCCGCGGATGAAGACGAGCTTGTCGGGGGCGATGAGGTCGCGGGTGCGCTCGAGGACTTCGGAGTAGACGACGGCCTCGATGGAGCCGGTGAGGTCTTCGAAGGTGAGGATGGCGAGCTTTGCGCCGGCGTTGCGGCCCTGCTTGGTGACGGTGTAACGGATGCGGCTGATCATGCCGCCGAGGATGACGTCGGTGCCTTCTCCGAGGAGGCCGAGGTCGGCGCAGTCGGCCATGGCGAATTTTCGGAGCGTCTGGGCGTGCTGGGTGAGGGGGTGCTTGGTGACGTAGAAGCCGAGGACGGCCTTCTCGTAGGCGAGCATTTCGGCTTCGGTCCATTCGCTGGTTGAGATTGTGTTTTTCGCGGCTTTGTCGGTGGGCGGAGCGCCGAAGAGGGCCATCTGGCCGGACTTTTTATCGCGCTGGGTGTCGCCGCCGTTGCGGAGTGCGGCGTCGAGCGATTCGACGAGGGCCTTTCGCATTGCGCCGGTGGTGTCGAATGAGCCCGCTTTGA
The DNA here is from genome assembly GCA_015654675.1 of Planctomycetota bacterium. Classification (GTDB taxonomy): domain Bacteria; phylum Planctomycetota; class Phycisphaerae; order UBA1845; family UTPLA1; genus SpSt-539. Next base: position 50,106 of record JAATGM010000020.1, read on the forward strand.
TGAGGGCTTCGACGACGCCGCGATTGACGGTGGAGAGGTCCACGCGTTCGCAAAAGTCGAAGAGACTGGCGAAGGGGCCGCCGGACTCGCGCGCGGTGATGATGGCTTCGACGGCTTTTTCGCCGACGCCCTTGATGGCAGCGAGGCCGAAACGCAGGAAGCCGCCGGCGCGGTTGGCGTTCGCGCTGTCGCGGACGACGGTGAAGTCGGCGTCGGAAGAATTGACGTCGGGCGGGCGGACTTCGATGCCCATGCGGCGGCATTCTTCGATGTATTCGACGACTTTGTCGGTGTCGCCCATTTCGAAGGTGAGCAGGGCGGCCATGAATTCGAGCTGGTAGTAGGCCTTCATGTAGGCGGTCTGGAAGGCGATGAGCGCATAGCCGGTGGAGTGGGCCTTGTTGAAGGCGTATTCGCCGAAGGGGAGGATCTGGTCGAAGATTTCGTTTGCGACTTGTCGCCTTAGCTTGTTCTTTTCGGCGCCGGCGAGGAAGGGTTCGCGCTCGGCCTCGATCATGTCCATCTTTTTCTTGCTGATGGCTTTGGCGAGGCGGAAGGCGCGTTTGCGTTCGATGTTGCCGAGGCGGATGGCGAGTCGGGCGACCTGTTCCTGGTAGACAATGATGCCGTAGGTCTCTTCGAGGACTTCGGACATGATGGGGTGGGGCGTTTTCCAGGCCTCGCCGTGCTTGCGGGCGATGTAGGCGTCGATGTTGACCATCGGGCCGGGGCGATAGAGGGCGTTGGCGGCGATGAGATCTTCGATGCGGTTGGGGCGCATGCGCATGACGACGTCTTTCATGCCGCCGGACTCAAACTGGAAGATGCCTTTCGTTTCCCCGCGAGAGAAGATGGTGTAGACCTTTTGGTCGGAGAGGTCGAGGCGATCGAGATCGATGGTCACGCCGTGGTTTCGTTCGGCGAGCTGGCGGGCGCGCTCGAGGACGGTGAGGGTGCGGAGTCCGAGGAAGTCGATCTTGAGCAGGCCGACTTTTTCGACGGTGCCGCCTTCGAACTGGGTGATGATCTGGTCGGTGCCGGTTGGCTTGTACAGCGGGAGCAGGTCGTCGAGGGGCTGGTCGGCTACGACGACACCGGCGGCGTGGACGCCGGCGTGGCGGGCCATTCCTTCGAGGCGGCGCGAGATATCGATGACTTTGCGGACTTGCTCGTCTTCGTCGGCCATGCGCTTGAGCTCGGGCTCGGAGGCGAGGGCCTTGTCGATGGTCATTTTCAGGGCTTCGGGGACTAGCTTGGCGATCTGGTCTGCCTTGCTGAGCGGGACGCCGAGGACGCGCGAGACGTCGCGGATGGCGGCTTTCGGCTTGAGCGTTCCGAAGGTGATGATCTGGGCGACGTGGCCGTATTTGTCGCGGACGTAGCGGAGGACTTCTTCGCGGCCTTCCTGGCAGATGTCGATGTCGATGTCGGGCATCTCGTCGCGGTCGGGGTCCATGAAGCGTTCGAAGTAGAGGCCGTATCGGAGCGGGTCGGGCAGGGAGAGGTAGAGGCAATAGGCGACGACGGCGGAACAGCCGGAGCCGCGGGCGCCGGCGGGGATGCCGCGCGAGCGGGCGAACTGGACGAAGTCCCAGACAATGAGGAAGTAGCTTGAGAAACCTTTCGACTGGATGACTTCGAGTTCGTAGTCGATGCGCTGGCGGATTTCGTCGGTGATTTCGCCGTAGCGCTCGGTGGCGCCTTTGAAGACCATTTCCTTGAGGTAGGAATCGGCCGATTGCTGCTTGGGCGGGCGGTAGACGGGGGTATGGCGCTTGGTGAAGTCGAGGTCGAGGTCGCAGCGGCCGGCGATGGCGACGGTGTTGGCGATGGCTTCGGGGAAGCCGGAGAAGCAGTCGCGCATTTCGTCGGCGGACTTGAGGTACATCTGGTCGGAGTATTTGAGGCGGGTGTCGTCGGTGACGAGCTTGCCGGTGGAGATGCAGCAGAGGGCGTTGTGGGCTTCGTGGTCGCCGGCGGTGAGGTAGTGGACGTCGTTGGTGGCGACGAGGCCGATGCCACGGCGGCGGGCGATGTCGACCAACTCGGGGTTGATCATGCGCTGCTCGGGGATGCCGTGGTCCTGAAGTTCAATGAAGAATCGCTCGGGGCCGAAGATTGAGAGATACCAGTCGGCGACCTCGGCGGCGGCGCGGCTGTCCTTTTTGAGGAGCGCCTGCGGGATTTCTGCGCCGAGACAGGTGCTGGTGCAGATGAGGCCCTCGCTGTGGGCTTCGAGCACGGCGCGGTCGATGCGCGGGCGGTAATAGAAACCTTCGAGGAATGCGATCGAACTGAGTTTTACGAGATTGCGGTAGCCGGCGAGGTTTTGGGCCAGGAGGAGAAGGTGGAAGCTGGCCTCGCTGATGCCGCCCTTGGCTTCGCGGTCGCGGCGGTCGCCGGGGGCGATGTAGGCCTCCATGCCGAGGATGGGTTTGACACCGGCTTTTTTGGCGGTCTGGTAGAACTCGATGACGCCGAACATGTTGCCGTGATCGGTGATGGCGATCGCGGGCATGTTCATCTGCTTGGCGGCGTTGATGAGATCGGGGATGCGGTTGGCGCCGTCGAGGAGACTGTAGTGAGTGTGGCAGTGCAGGTGGACGAAGCTTTGCTGAGCGGGCGTATCCATGTTGGTGCGGCCCTCCGATGCCGCGTGGCGTTTTGAGGTTGAGGTGATGATATCATGGGGTCAAAGTGGAGCGCGGCCGATTCGATGAAGAAACGACATTTCACAGGCAAGAAAAAGACGGCCCGGATCGAGGAAGGGCCTGCGCCGTATGTGATTCCGATCCTGCGGGCGGTGCGACGAATCCCGCGCGGGCGGGTGGCGGCTTATGCGGATGTGGCGCGGGAGGCGGGAATTCCGAAGTGTTCGCGGCTGGTGGGGCGGGTGTTGCGCGACGAGCCCATGGCGGCGGACGTGCCGTGGTATCGGGTAACGTCGGCAACTGGCGTGATCAGCATTCCGAACGATCGCTCGGCTCGCGAGCAGGCGCGGCGGTTGGAGGCGGAGGGTGTGCAATGCATGGGGCGGCGAATTCTTCGATTTGGGCAGATTCGGTGGCGTAAGCCACGGCCGCAGGATGCGCCTCAAGACTGGCTCAGTGCACGGCTTGCGCGACTATCCCGGAGGGGCCAACGGCCTTAATATGACGAATCGCGATTGAGTCTGATCGTGCGAGATGGACAGTCGGGTTAGCGAGTACGGGCCGCGACGAGATGCTTCGATTCCGCGTATTCGAAAATGGACAGCCGGCGACGAATGTATGCCTTGAAGGGGCGTACATGGTTGGGAGCGACGGGGTTCCGCTGCGCGCGGAGATTTCGCTGGCGGACGGAGAGATTCGCTGCGTGAAGCGCGCTCCGGGGCCGGCCGGGCTTTCGCTGCTGTGGCCGGTGGAGGGATTCGGCCGGCTGATGATGGAGACGGCGCGACTGGTTGAGCGGGAAGCGCCGTACAACCTGCATGTGGAGCTGGCGCGCGGGCGACTGATGCGAATCAGCCAGAAGCGCGAGGACTGGGGACTTTACGATTACGCAGAGGGCGCGGAGTTCTACCGGCGAATCGACGAGGCGAAGGCGAAGCTGGTTGAGGCGATCACCGCGGCGGACGATGTGAGCGCGGCGGCCAGCGCGGATGCGGCGCTGAAGTCGGCGGTGGCGGTGGGGGAAGAGCTGAGTCTGTTTCACGCCGACATTTTCCTGAAGCGACGGCGCTCGGGCGGGCAGTTCGTGAAGCGGCCGTTCGGGGTGGGCGTGCTGGTCGGGCGCGGAGACGATGCGTATCGACAGTTTTTGAAGCCGGCGGCGGACTTTGCAGTGCTGCCGACGATGTGGCGGGATATCGAGCCGCGCCCGGAAATGCAGCGGTGGGATCCGCTGGACATGTGGGTGAATTATCTGGGGCAGAGCAAGTTGCATGTTCGGGCGGGGCCGCTGGTTTCGATCGATCGGCTTTTTCTTCCGGACTGGGTGCTGACAGACAACCTGAGCTACGACACGCTGCGCGAGCAACTGCTGGGGCATGCGTCGCGGATTGTGCGGCGGTTTGCGCATCGCATTCAGTCGTGGGAGGCGGTGCAGGGGCTGCATGCGCAGAACGCTCTGCATCTTTCGCTCGAACAATTGATGGACCTGACGCGGATGGCGGCGCTGGTAGTGAAGCAGCACGCGCCACGCAGCGCGGCGATCATTTCGGTATCGATTCCGTGGGGTGAGTATTACGCGCGCGACGTTCGGACGATTCCGCCGCTGCTGTACGCGGACATGTGCGTGCAGAGCGGGTTTCATTTTGACGCGTTTGGATTGCAGTTTGTGTTTGGCGCGCCGCAGGAAGGCATGTTGGCGCGTGACATGTTCCAGATTTCGTCGATGCTGGACCGGTTCGCGAACTTCAACAAGCCGCTGCACGTGACGGCCGTGAGTGCGCCATCCATGCCGGTAGCGGGGCGCACGGCGGATTCGCCGCTGACGGGGGGCGGCGTGTGGCATGCACCGTGGTCGGATGAGATACAGGCGCGCTTCCTGCGGCAGTTTTACGAGATCGCGTTTTCGAAACCGTTTGTCGAGACCGTGGCGTGGCGCGATCTGATGGACGGGCCGAGCCGGGTTCCGTCGGCGGGCGGGTTGTTGCGCGGGGACCTGGCGCCGAAGTCGGCGTTTGAGGCGCTGGCGGAATTGCGACGGGGGTACCTTGGGGATCGGGCGGCGCATAAGACGCGATGAGCGTTTGTGGAGATCGATGGACGCCGTCGGTAATTCATTGCTAATTGGTAATAAGTAATACGCAATATCCAATATATATCGCCTCTGCGACGGCTTGCCTGTGCGCGAGATTCGGGCGAAGGGCGGTACAATTCCGCTCGGCCGCTGGGCCGGATAGTTTATGTTCATTGATCGGGAGAGTGTGATGCGCGTTGCCTGGGTTGTTGCGTTTTTCTTGGCTTTGATTGGTGGGTCGTTCGCGGCTGCTGCGGAGCCAGTGGAACTGGCGGGACTGGTGCCCGAGAACACGCTGTTGTTCATCGGGCGGACGGCGGGGCCGCAGACTCTGAAGGCGCAGGAGGCGACGGCGCTGGGGGAGATTCTGGTGGAGCCGCAGGTGGCGCGATTCTGCAATGAGATCTGGGCGGCGGGCACGGGTCTCGCGCGGAAGGAGGCGAAGAAGGAAGGCATGAAGCCGGTGCTTGACGCCGTGCTGCGGATGGGGCCGGCCATGTGGCGCGGGCAGACGGGGCTGGCTTTGATCGACGCCGGGGCGGGAGACAAGGGGTTTTTCGTTCAGGCGGCGTTTTTGTCGCGCGTGGCCGGCGACCCGAAAGCGTTCGAGGAGGACGTGCTGACGTTGTTGAAGGCGTCGAACGTGGGCGCGGCGAAAGAAGTCGAGGTTGCAGGACACACGATGCGGACGGTGAAGTCGCCTGCTCCGGGCGGATTCTATTTCGGGATGGTCGATGGGGTTTTTGTCGCCGCCGTATCGAAGGAAGCGGTCGAGGCAGTCGTTGCGCGGATCGAGGGGAAAGAGAAGAGTTCGCTGGCGACGTCGGGGCGTTTGATCGAGAGCCGCAAGCGGATCGGGGGCGACGCGCAGACACGGATCGCGTCGGTGCACTTGAACATGGCGGGCGTGCGGGCGCTGGTGGACAGCATGCCGATGCTGAAGTTCAGCCCGGTGGGAGGGGTATTGGAGGCGATCGGGGCGAATCATCTGGAGGGGATTACATGGGAGATGCATGCGCGCGAGCACGGATACTACAACGCGATGTATTCGCTGTTCGCGGCGAGCACGTCGCAGCCGGCGAGCTGGGATGAGCCGGCGCTGTCGCGCGAGGCGCTGGGGGTGATTCCGCGGGATGCCTGGTGGGCGGCGGCGATTCAGGTGGATTTCGCGGGGGCGTTGGATCGGATTCTGGGGATTGTAAAGGCGGCGGATGCCAATGCGGCAAAAGAGGCGCGGCGCGGGCTGAAGCGGTTGGACAAGATGCTGGGGATGTCGCTGCGCGATGACATCTTGAAGCTGATGGGGCCGACGGTCGTGGCGTACGACGCGACGGAGAACGGGGGAATCGTTCTTACGGGGACGACGGTGGTGGTGGAGTCGTCGGACGCGAAGCGGCTGAGCGAGAATCTGGAGACGCTGCCGATGTCGCTCGCCAAGCTGGAGGGCGGATTCCCGCGGGTCAATGTGCTGCATGAGATGTATCGCGAAGTCGATATTCGATTCATATGCTTTGGGTCGTTCACTGTAAAACAGGGTGGAGAAAGCCACCGATACCCGGAGTCATTTCCGATTGCCCCTGCATGGGCCGCGAGAGGAAATCGGGTGATCATCGCGCTTTATCCGCAGATGGTGCGGACGGCGATCGATCGGATGATCGACGGGAAGCCCGAGAAGGACTCGATCCTGGCGAATGTGGACGTGATCGCGGCGGAGAAGATCATCGGACCGATCGGCGGGTCGTTTGTTTACGGGGATACGGAGGCGTCGATGTCGCAGTTGTATCCGTTCGTTACGCTGCTTTCGCCGATCGGGCTGAACTTTCTGCGAGCCGAGCGGATGTCGATTGACGCTTCGGCATGGCCTTCGCAGTCGGTGGTCATGCGGCACCTGTTCGCGGATGTGCGGACGTCGCGAAGCGATGATCGCGGGATGCTGAGCGTGTCATATGGGCCGCTACCAGTCGGGGCCTCGATGCTGGGAGGCGGTGTCACGGCACCGGCGATGATGGCTTCGATTCTGCTTCCGAGCTTGAGCCGGGCGCGCGAGATGGCGAAGCAGACGATTTGCACGTCGAATCTGCGAGCGATCGGGATGGCGATGCACATCTATGCGCAGGACCACGATGGGAAGTATCCGCCGGATTTGAAGACGCTGATCGACAAGAAGATTCTGACTCCGAAGCAGCTTTGGTGCCCGGGCCGCGACGGCGAGCCGGGGGATCCGGACGCATGCTATGTGTACATCGCGTGGCAACACTCGGACGGCGATTCGCGGAACGTGGTGGTGTATGAGCAGCGTGGGAATCATGGGGACGAGGGGGCGGCAGTTCTGTTCATGGATGCGCACGTCGAGTTTGTGAAGCCGGCCTCGCGCGTGGCGGAACTGGTGGCGGAGACGCGTGAGCGGATGGGTGGCGGAGCGAAGTAGGAGCACGGCGGGAGCGATGGGATCAGTGAGCGCGTGGCCTTGTCAGTCTGACTGGATCGATAGCTCACGATAGCCGGTCTGCGGGTCGAGCTTGCGCTCGAAGCGTAGTCCGCTCGGGACTGCGATTGCGATTTCGGCGGTGGTGCGGATGGTGCAGCCGTCGAGGAGGTGGCCGCCGATGGTGCGGCCGGTTTTGTCGGCGATGGCGATGTGGAGGTGGGGGCCGTCGGGGGAGAGTGTGCCAACGAGGGAGACGATCTCGAAGGGGCCGTCGAAGTTGGTGGGATTGGGTTCTTCCGCGAGTCGGAGGGTGGCTTTGGTCAGACTGCCAACGGCTGAGACGATGACGGCGGCCGATAGGCGGTTTGATTTGGTATAAGCTTCGAGCTCTCGGCGAAGGTCGGCACCGGGGTTTAGGCGGAATACATATAGGGTTGTCTGTTTCGACGCATACGGCGGTGCAAGTGTCGACGGCTGCGTCGTGCTGGATGGGTGATTGGCACAGGACGGCAGCAGGGCGGCCAGCGCGGCTGTGAACGCGATCGAAGTATGAGCGCGGCGCGACATCGCGCGATTGCGCCAATGCATCAACAGCTTGCGCATCTGAATTCGGGCCGTCGCGGTCGTCAGCGGCGCGCGGCCATTACGATTCGCAGGACGTACCAGAAGAGCAGGGCTACGGACGCGAAGAGACTGAGCGATGCGGCCACGTAGCGGTCTTCCGAGTAGTGGTGGATGACGTTTGACGTATCGTAGAGGATCGAGCCGCCGGCCACGGCGACCATGAGCACTGAAAACAGGACGCCGAGGGTGAAGCCGAAGATTGCCGAAGCGACGATGGCGACCAGGGCGCAGATGCCGGACCAGATGAGGACTCCGCGGAGGAATGAAAAGTCCTTACGCGTACCAAAGGCAACCAGTGTCAGGCCCACAAAGCCGAGCAGGGTGCACATGGCGGCGATGCGAATCGCGCCAGGGACATAGGCATTCGCGATGTAGAGAAGCGGGACAAATATGATCGCCTCAGCGAGGACGTATCCGGCGAGAGCAACATACTGGGCGGGAAGAGACAGCGACGTATTGGCGACCATGGTGGCGAGCCAGCCAACGATCATGAAACCGCCGAGGACGGCAATCCACGCGGCGCGGCCGGCCATCATCTGGCCGATGCGGTCGGCGTAGCCGGCATTGAAGATGGCGGCTTCGATGCCGACGAAGGCGAGGATGGCACCGAGCAGGTGGAGATAGGTCTTGACGATGAAGGCACTTCGGTCGGAGGTCAGAACGTGGGGAATCGCCGGATTGGCGTACGCCTCGCCGCTGCCGAAGACATCATCGCGTCGGTAAATGGGACTGCTCATGGGGCCGACCCTTTCGTGGTACAGGTGAATAGGTGCATTGGTAAACGCTTATATAAGATATCGGTGGTAAATGGGGAAGTCACGTTGCAAAAAAGCAACGTGGGACGCGACGGATGGCGGTTTGATCAGCGGGGCTGCATTCCGTCGGGCTGGATGCCGGTTGGGGCGCCGGGGCTGGATGGCTCAGTTGTTGGGGGTTCGCTGGTGATTTTTCTGAAAACGTAAGCACCAAGGGTTGAGCCCCAGACCTGCCTTCCATCGTGATCGAAACCTCGATCCCAACTGCGTAGCGTGTCTGGGAAAACGGCGACTTCGGTGGTCGCATAGGTTGCGCCGCGGATGTCGCTGGAGCAGCCGGTACCGGACGTTCCGCCGGTCCAGCCGCCATCGGGCTGACGGGTCAGGTGAACGGAGCATCCCTCGCGCCGGCGGAGCTGATCGGGGGAAATACTGTTGAGGACGTACGGGTTTTTCCAGGCACCGGCGTGTTGGAGTGGGTCGTCGCGAAAGATGAAGACGACACACTCGACCTGGTCCTTGCCGCGCGGATGGACACGCAGGATCCGCTGGCGATATGGGCGATCGGCTTTGTCGGCGGCGGCCTGCTCGAGGTAAAGCCAGGGGCCGTCGGAACGGCTGGTCCAGATGGGGACGATGTGAAGCTTGATGAGGAAAAATCGCGAGTCGGAGAGGTATTGTTCGTGGTTGTCGAAGTCTCCGCACATCATGGTCTGGAGTTCGGCAAGCTGGCGATGTGTCGGAGAATCGTTGAGGCGACCGCCGGGATTCATGCAGCCGGTCAGTGCGGCGAGGGCGAGAAGAGCGAACCGGGATCGGCGGGGCATTGGGCGAACTCCGTCAACGGACAGCGGCGAAAGAATCGAAGCGAGTTTTCGGCGTGAGATAATCGTCGCGCGCGGGCTCGTCGCGGCAGAGGTCGGTGGAGAGATACTTCTTGTTTGAGTCGGGGATGATGGTAACGACTGTTGCGTCCGGGCCGAGCTTTTCGGCGAGGCCCATGGCGCCGACGACGTTTGCACCGGATGAGATGCCGACGGCCAGACCGAGGCAGCGGCAGAGGGCCTGTGCCATGAGGATGGCGTCGCCGTCCCAGACATCGATGATTTCGTCGAGCTCGTGGAGCTTAACGATGCTCGGGATGAATTCGTCCGAGATTCCCTGAATGCGGTGCTTGCCGACCTTGCAGCCGGTGCGGAGGGTGGGGGAGTTGGCCGGTTCGAGCGGGTGGACGGCGACTTTGCGGCCGTCGCGGCGGAGGTAGCGGCCCACTCCCATGACGGTGCCGCCAGTTCCGACGCCGGCGACGAAGGCATCGGCTTTGCGACCGAAGGCGGCCAGTTGCTGTTCGATTTCAGGGCCGGTGGCGACTTCGTGGGCTTCGACGTTGGCGTGGTTGGCAAATTGGCGTGGAAGGTAGCAGTTGGGGTTTTCGCGGGCGTAGGATTCGGCCATTTCGATCGAGCCGAGGAAGCCGCCCTGTTCTTTGGACACGGGGACGACTTCGGCGCCAAAGTTCTGCATGAGCTGGACGCGCTCCTGACTCATCCAGTTGGGCATATAGATTCGGACGGGATGGCCGAGAGCGCGGCCGACGGCGGCGAAGGAGATGCCGGTGTTACCGCTGGAGGCCTCGACGATCGTGTCGCCGGGGCGGAGGTCGCCAGATTCGTAGGCGCGCCGGACGACGTGGGCGGCCATGCGGTCTTTGATGGAGCCCGTCATATTCATTGTTTCGTATTTTGCATAAATGCGATGGCGTCGCCGGGCGATCGTGTAGTGGATTTCGAGAAGAGGAGTCTGGCCGACGAGGGCTGTCAGGGCGTTGATGGGAGAGGCGGACTTGGCGCGCGGCGATGTGGTCGACATGACAGTCACATCATCGTAACGACGACTTGGACAGCGGGCCAGTGATCAGAAGAGCGGGTCGAAGCCCATGGCGCGACGCCATGCGGAGAGCTGGCCGAGGTGGAGCAGTTCGTGCGTGGTCATGAGATGGGCGAGGGCATCGGCGAGCGTTTTGATCGGCGTGTTGGCGAGGACGTCGACGCCGTGCGGCGCGGCGAGGGCGGCGGGGTCGGCCTTGAGGGCGAGTGCGGTGACGCGTTCGTGGCCTGATGCGAGGGACTGAAGGAGATCGGCCTTGGCGGGATATGGTGGTTTGAGATCGGCGGGTTTGGATTTCATGCCGAAGCTGCGATGCCAGTCTTTCGGACACTCCAACGATCCGCCGAGTACGCGGGCGGCGTAGTCGGTACAGACGGCGAGGTGGCCGAGAATCCAGAGTGGAGTGTTGGCGCCGGGGAACGGCTGGTGATTGAGTTTTGATTCTTCTATCTCGGCGGCTTGGCGCTGTGCGTAGCCGAGGGCGAATGCGTAGAGCTTGGTTTCGATTTCGAACATCGTCCGACTCCTTCTTCAAATTGAGTCGGGGCGCGGAGATGGAGGTCGCCGTGCCGCCGACGTGTCGGCGAGTATAGGGTCGTCAGCGGCGCGCGGCTGGGAATCAGTGCGCTGCGGACTTAGACGCGGTTTTCTCGGTGGGTTTTGCGGCCCATGCGAGGATGTCGTCGAAGACGTCCTGCAGGGGAGGGGAATTTTTCGGCGTGTTGGCGGGAGAGAGACTGTGGTCGCGGCCGGGATAGCGGCGGACTTCGACGTTTTTCTTGCCGTTGCGGATGAGATCGCAGACGAGGAGGTCGAATGATTCGACGGGGACGGAAACGTCTTCGGAGCCCTGGGCGAGGAAGAGTTTAGCATTTGTCTTGAGGAGGGAATCGACGGGCGGGTGAGCACAGAACGAGGCCCAGCGCTTATAGGCGTGGCCCATGAACAATTCTTTTTCATTATCGGGGTCGGCGAAGATCTTGCGATAGTCGGCCTCGAGCTCCTTGACGGACGATTCAATTTCTTCGGGGCTCGCGCCGGACTTTCTCATTTCCTTGCGGCGGAGGCACATCAGATCGAAGAGTTGGGTTGGTCCGCCGCCGGCGAGGAAGACACAGTGCGTGACGCGCGGATCGGCCGCGGCCACGGCGGCGGCGACATCGGCGCCTTCAGAGTGGCCGAGGACGACGACGCGCGATGGGTCGACGTTGGGTTGCTTGATAAGCGCGTCGATAAGCAGTCGGATTTCGGCGACACGGTTTTCCCATGTCGCGTGATTTGCATATTCGGGCGAGGCGTCGGTCGCCGCGCCGGGGTTGCCCATTTCGCCGAACTCGACGCCGCGTTTTTCCGGCGTTGCGACGTGGAAGCGGTCGGCGGCGCGTTGCGCGAGGGCGCCATAGACGCCATAGCCGCGCTGGTTGCCCTTGTAGAAGAACTGGGAGTGAGCGCCCGAGCCGTCGACGAAGATCAGGAGCGGCAGGCGGCGTTCGAGACAGCCGGGTTTGTCGGCGATGAAGGCCGTTTGGGTGGAGCCGTCGGTGCGTGGAATGCTGAACTGGCGGAAGCCCTTGGGCAGTTTGGGATTGTCTGAAAAATCGAGCTTCCAGCTGGCGGGGGTGGAGGGCTGGCTAGTTGGCGAAGCAGCCAGGAAGGCGGACAGGGCGCAGAACAGTATCGCGGGCATGGGTCTTCCTCATTCCAGAGAATTGCGCCCCCGAATGCGGGGCTTGCTCGAATAATCTGACGTAATCGGCGGCGAATTCCTGTCAGGAAATCGCGAAAAAGACGCTTGGGTACGCGAGGATGGACAGCGAGGATGGGCGGGTAGAATGCGGAGGCCTATCCGCACAGGAGATCTAAACATGCGTTGGGAAGGGATGCGCGAGAGCGAAAACGTCGAAGACCGGCGACGTAGCGGCACGAAGATGGTGGTGGGCGGGGGCGTCGGCACGCTGGTGATCATCATCCTTGGATTGATCTTCGGCGTAGACCCGTCTGCGCTGCTGCAGTCGCAGCCCGGGGCGGGCGTGTCGGCGCCGTCGGCGCACGAAGGCGTCGATCAGACGAATGATCCGCGCGAGGACCGGCAGGCGAAGTTCAGCTCGGTGGTGCTGGCGAACACGGAGGACGTCTGGACGAAGCTGTTTTCGCAGAGCGGGAAGCGGTATGTCCCGCCGAAGCTGGTGTTGTTTCGCGGGCAGGTGGAATCGGCGTGCGGGTTTGCGAGCGCGGCAGTCGGACCATTTTATTGTCCGGGTGATTCGAACGTGTATCTCGACCTTGGGTTTTTCGATGAACTGGCGCAGCGGTTCAAGGCACCGGGGGAGTTTGCGGAGGCGTATGTCGTCGCGCACGAAGTGGGGCATCATGTTCAGAATCTGCTGGGGATCAGCGATCGCGTGCACGCGCAGCGGCGGAGGATGAGCGAGAAGGAATACAACGCGCTGTCGGTGCGGATGGAGCTTCAGGCGGATTTTCTGGCGGGAGTCTGGGCGCATCATGCACAGTCGATGAACAATATTCTGGAGCCGGGAGATCTCGAGTCGGGATTGCGGGCGGCGAGCGCCATCGGGGATGACAAGATTCAGATGCAGTCGCGCGGGTATGTCGTGCCGGATTCGTTCACGCATGGGTCGAGTGCGCAACGCGTGAAATGGTTTCGGCGCGGGTTGGAGACTGGGGACATCAAGTATGGGGATACGTTTAATAGCCCCGATCCATGAGGGTTTTTCCTAAGAATGGGCCCCTTGGCTGACGATGCGCGCGATTGTTCGCACGCTCGCGGGCTATTTTCTCTGTTTTTCCTTGTGGCGGCGGTTTGCGATGGCTAGCGTGCGCGAGTACGTGGTGTCACGCATCTCTTCCTCTTTTCACAGGAGGCAACGCCATGAATCTCGTCAATCTTCTGATCAGTCTGGTGAGCGGCGCCGTCGGCGGAAATGTGGCCGGTGCGGCCATGAAGGACAAGAGTCTCGGAACGGCGGGCAATTCGGCGGCCGGAATTCTGGGAGGTGGCATCGGTGGGCTGCTTCTGAAGCTGCTCGGGATCGGGGGCGGCGCCGCGGCGGCCGGGTCGGGACTCGATCTGGGGGCGGTGATTTCAGACGTCGCGGGTGGCGGCGTGGGCGGCGCGGTGCTGCTGGCGATCATCGCGATGATCAAGAACTCGATGGCGAAGAAGGCGTAGCGATCGATTATTGATCGCGCGTCATCCTTCTAATTGTTGACCGGGACTTCCTGGACCGGAGGCGCTGCGGGCTGCTGCGGCGCGGGCGGCGTGGTCGTGGTCTGCGCGGCGTTGGGAAGCGCCTCGACGCGGATCGTCTGGTCGACGGCCGACTTTGCGGCGTCTTGAAGTTGTGCGGGGGTTGGGGCGTTTTTGATCGCGTTGCTGAAAGCGGGGGCGTAGGTTGAGACGGACTCGGGAAGGATCTGCTGAATCGAGCCGGGGAGTGCGCTGGTTGGCGCGAGTTGATTGGCGGCGCCGCCAGTTGCGGGCGTCGTCGGCGTAATTGCGCCGGTGGCCGATCCGGGAATGGTGTTGGCGGCAGCGGCTGCCGCGGCCGGGGCTGGGTCGGGGTCTATCGCAACGGTTGGAATGATATTGTTAAACGCGGCGGCATTTTGCGGAATCATGCCGGGGAACGCGGTGGCGTAATTCGCGGCGTTTGGAATTGCGCCGTTTTGGAGCGCGGCGAAGTAAGCGGCCTGGTTGGGGAAGGTCATTCCCTGTGGGTAATACGCTGGGGCTTGGCCGGGGAACGCGGCGTTGTTGAAGTTGGCGGGGATGCCGGTGGCTCCGGGTACGGAACCGGCTGGGAAATTGCCGGCGTAGGCGGCAGCGTTTTGCGGAAATGCACCGGCCATGGTTGCGGAGTTGGGGACGCCGGATGGGTAGGCCATGCCCTGCGGAAGATTCATACCTGGCTGGCCGTAGGCCGTGGGATTGAAGTTCGTGGGCATTGCGGTCTGGTTGGGAATAAATCCGGCGGGCAGCGACGACATTGTTTGCATCGCGGGGTTCATCGAGCCGGCCGGGAGGTTTCCGGCGAACGCGGCTGGGTTTTGGGGAATCGCGCCGGACATCATGGCGGCGTTGGGCATTCCGTTGGTGGGCATCGCGCCCATGGCGGCCTGCTGATTGGGAAACGGCATGCCCTGCGGGAGCGACATGCCGGGCTGTTGGCCGGGGATGGCTGCAGCGGTGAAGTTGGTAGGCATGGCTGCCTGATTGGGCATGTAACCGGCGGGCAGTGAGGACATCGATTGCATGGCGGGGTTCATCGTCGCGCCCGGAATGCCTCCGGCAAATGCGGCGGGGTTTTGAGGAATTGCGCCGGACATCATGGCGGCGTTTGGCACTCCGTTGGCCGGGAACGTGCCCATGGCTGCCTGCTGTGTCGGCATGGACATGCCTTGCGGGAGGGCCATTCCGGTTTGTCCGGGCATTGCGGCTGCGCCGGGCACCATGCCGGCAGGCAGCGAGGGCATCGACTGCATGGCGGGGTTCATCGTGGTGCCCGGAATGCCTCCGGCAAATGCGGCGGGGTTCTGAGGAATTGCGCCGGACAGCATGGCGGCGTTTGGCATTGCGTTGGCTGGGAGCGCGCCCATGGCTGCCTGCTGTGTCGGCATGGACATGCCTTGCGGGAGGGCCATTCCGGTTTGTCCGGGCATTGCGGTTGCGCCGGGCACCATGCCGGCAGGCAGCGAGGACATCGCCTGCATGGCGGGATTCATCGTTCCGACGGGAAGGTTGCCGGCGAAGGCGGCGGGGTTTTGTGGCATGCCGCCGGGGTATGCGGCGGCCATTCCGGCGGCGTTGGGCATTCCGTACGCACCGTATGCGCTCATGGCTGCTTGTTGATTTGGGTATCCCATACCGGCCGGAAAGTTCATCGCGGGTTGGCCGGGAATGGCGGCGGCGTTGGGCATCGCGCCGGTTGGCATATTGGCGGCGGTCATTGCGCCGGGCATCGCGGGGTAGCCGGGCATTGCACCGGTTGGCATTGCGGCAGCGCCTGGCCATGCGGCCATTCCGGGCATGGCCGCGGTGTTCGGCATCGCAGCCATACCGGGCATTGCAGATGCACCCGAAAATCCGGCCGGAATTGCTGCGCCGGCCAGCGCGCCGGTGGCTGCGCTCGCGCCCGCGCCCCCGGTCGTGCCGGTGAGTGCGGTTGCACCCGGGAGTGCGCCGGCGATCGAACCCGCACCGGCGGTGAGTGCGCCGGTCGGGTTGGCGGCGAGATTTGTATATGAGCTGGCGGTCTTTTTCACGGGGACGCCGCTGTCGCCGAGCCATTGGAGGAGGGCCTTACTCGAACCGTCGGCGAGGCCGTCGGGCGATCCGGAGGCGATGGAGGTGGAGCGACCGATGAGATTCGCGGAGCGGAGGGGTTGCTGCGTCGCAACGTCGATGAGCGTGGCGTGGATGATGATCTGGGTGAAGGGACCGGCGGCGGCATCGGCGAGCGACGCGCCTTCGTAGTGGACGATTTCGGCTTTGACGACAGCGTTGGGCGATTCGGTCGCGGCGACTTCGCCTGCATGGAGGGCTGCGGCCCACTTTGTCTTGACAACCTCAGCGAGGTCGGCCGGGGCAACCAGGTCGGGGGAGATTGAGATGGAGTCAATCTGGAATGACTTATAGTTCGTGAGTGCGGCGGCGCCGGGTTGGGCGGGCAGGGCGACGACCTTGCCTTCGGCGCCGAGGGCTGCGCCGGAGACTTCCTTGAGGGCGCGCTCTGCGCAACCGCTGTGAACCATGAGTAACGGAATGGCGAGCAGCGCGAGGATTGATTTGCGAGCCACGGCGAGTCTCCTGTTGATTTGCGGCGCGACGGATTGCGAGCGTTGAAGTTCGGTTCGCCGGCCAGATTCAAAATGATAATACGAAGGCGTCAGCTCGTCATGCGACGAGGGCGACCCTGCCAGCGCGGAGGTCGTAGGTCGCGCCCACGACGCGAAGGCGGCCCTCGCGAATGGCCGGGGCGACGATGGGGTCGAGCTTCTTGAGGGTTTCGACGCCGGCCGCGACGTTGGCGCGAATCGCGTTTTCGAGCAGGTCGCCCGGCTTGTTTCTGATCGTTGCGACGGTGGGCTTGATGTTTAGAACGAGGGATTCGATCGCTCCGGGCAGCGTGTCGTTTGCGTCGAGATGTTTGATGGCGGCTTTCACGGCACCGCAGTTGGCATGGCCGAGCACGACAATGAGCGGGACGCCGAGTTCGAGCACCGCGTATTCGATGCTGCCCTTCACCGTGGCGCCGGCTCCGTTGATGATGTTTCCGGCAACGCGGACGACGAAAAGATCGCCGACGCCCTGATCAAAGAGGACCTCAGGGGGTACGCGGGCATCGGCGCAACCGACGATGACGGCCTGGGGCAGATGAGTATCTGCACCCGCGGCGAAGTCCTTTGGACTGCGGCGCGGATTTTCGGCGCGGCCGTCGGCAAATCGGGCGTTGCCTTCGAGGAGATCGCGCAGGGACTCTTCAGCGGTGAGTTGTTTTTCGCCGGTGGCTTGCGCGGGGGGCGCGGCGTTCGCGTCGTGTTCGGCGGCCCAGGCGAAGCAGCCGGTCAGGACCGCGGCATCGCGGACGAATTCGCGGCGAGAGAGTGGATTGTGGTTGGGCATTTCGATGTGCTCCTTTGGCGGCGCGGTTCAGACGCCGATGTCTTCGTTCCAGAGGGCGGGATTGGCCGCGATGAAGTCGGTCATGAGCTTGATGCATTCGGGGTCGTTGACGATTTCGAGCTTGACGCCTCGGCCACGGACATAGTCTTCGGGACCCTTAAAGGTCTTGTTCTCGCCGATCACGATGCGGGGGATGTTGTACAGGAGGGCCGTGCCGCTACACATGTCGCAGGGGGAGAGAGTCGAGTAGAGCGTGGCGCGGCGGTAGTCCTGGGCGGTGAGGCGGCCGGCGTTTTCGAGGGCATCCATTTCGGCGTGGAGGATGGCGCTGCGTTTCTGGACGCGCTGGTTGTGACCGCGGCCGACGATCTTATCTTCGATGACCAGCACGGAGCCGATGGGGATACCGCCGGCGCGGAGGCCTTTTTTCGCTTCTTCGAGGGCTGCCTGGAGGAATTGGTCCACGGGGGTCTCCTGGGTTTGGCGTGCATGGTAGCGGCGGAATTGACGGTCGGCGACTCGCGGCGATACTGCGCGGGTTGAAGTTGGAGGATCGAAAAATCATGTGTCGGTTCCTCATCGTCGGTTTGTCAACTCTGTTCGTTTCGGGATGCAGTCAGGCGGGTAAGCGTACGACACCTGCGGGGGCGAAGACTCCTCTATTCGACGGGATGGGGAGTCACCAGCGGAAGGTGAGCACTTCGTCGGCGGATGCGCAGGCGTACTTCGACCAGGGGCTGGTGTGGATGTATTCGTTTAATCACGACGAGGCGATCCGATCGTTTTCAGAGGTAGTGCGGATCGATCCGGATTGCGCGATGGGGTATTGGGGGATCGCACTTTGCAACGGGCCGCATATCAACAATCCCATCGTGGATGCGGATCATGCGCGGGCGGCTTACGACGCTTCGCAGCAGGCGACGGCGCGGATCGGGAAGTGCAGCGCGACTGAGCAGGGATTGATTCGGGCAGTGGCGAAGCGCTATGCATGGCCGGCGCCAACGGATCGACGGCCTCTGGATGAGGCGTATGCGACGGCGATGGGAGAGCTAAATCGCGCAAATCCGAACGACAATGACGTGGCGACGCTGTATGCGGAGTCGCTGATGGATTTGCAGCCCTGGGATTTGTGGACGAAGGAGGGGGCGGCGAAAGGGAAGGCGGACGAGATTGTCGCGGTGCTCGAAGAAGTGATCAGCCGCGATCCGAATCATCCGGGGGCGAACCACCTTTACATCCACGCAGTCGAGGCGTCGGCAAAGCCCGAGCGCGGGATCGCATCGGCGGACCGGTTGCGCACGGCAGTTCCGGCGTCGGGCCACATGGCGCATATGCCCGCGCACATTGATGTGCAAGTCGGCAATTGGCAGAAGGCGTCGGACCAGAATGTTGCCGCGATGGAGTCGGACCGGAAGTATCGGGAGATTTCGCCGAAGCAGGGGTTCTATCGGATGTACATGGCGCACAATCCGCACTTTCTGGCCTTTTCATCGATGATGGAGGGACGAAAGGCGGCGGCGCTCACGGCTGCGCGGCAGGTGGTTGACGGCGTGCCGGCGGAATTTGGAAAGTCACATGCGGCGCTGATGGATCCGTTCATGTCGATCGTGTACGAGGTCGAGATGCGGTTTGGGATGTGGGATGAGTTGCTGGCGGAAAAGGCGCCGCCGGCGTACTGGCCGATCACGACGGCGATGTGGCACTTTGCGCGTGGGACGGCCTATGCGGCGAAGGGGGAGATTCAGGACGCGGAGCGCGAGCAGACCGAGTTCGCGGCGGCGGTGAAGCGGGTTCCGGAGGGTGCGATGATGTCGATCAATCCGGCGCACAAGATTCTTTCGATCGCGGATCATGTGTTGGCCGGAGAGATCGCGTTTCGCCGCGGAGACGTCGATGTCGCGGTGCGCGAGCTGCGGGCCGGCGTGGCGATTGAGGATGACCTGCTCTACATGGAGCCGCCGGAGTGGGTGCAGCCGGTGCGGCACGCTCTGGGGGCGGTGCTGGAGAGCTCGGGGCGGTGCAAGGAAGCGGAGGCGGTGTATCGCGAGGACCTGGTGATCTGGCCGGAGAACGGGTGGGCTCTGTATGGGCTTTCGCATTGCCTGCGGGAGCGCGGGGCGACGGCCGAAGCGGATTCGGTCGAGAAGCGGTTCAAGGCGACGTGGTCGCGGGCGGATACGAAGATCGGGGCGAGTTGCGTCTGCGTGCGGACGGCGTCGGCCGCGGGCGCGCACGATTGAGCGCATTTTACGGGCGGGACCTGGCCTACATTCACGATGCGGGGTTTGGCGCATTCGCGCGCAAGGCGGCGCCGTGGCTGCTGGCGGAGATGCGGCGGTGCGGGATTCGGCGCGGGCAGGTGATTGATCTGGGGTGCGGGAGCGGGATCTGGGCGGCGCGTCTGGTGAGCGCGGGCTACGACGTGTTGGGGGTAGACATTTCGGAAGATATGGTGGCGATTTCGCGGCGGCGCGCGCCGCGGGCCAGATTTGTTCGAGGGTCAGCATTGGGGATGGCAATTCCGACCTGCGATGCGGTGACGGCAATCAGCGAGGTGGTCAGTTACGCGGCTGACCGGCGGGCAGGAAAGTTGGCGCTCGCGCGGATGTTTGCTCGCGTGATTCGGGCGCTGCGGCCGGGCGGGCTCTTTGTTTTTGATGTTGCGACGCATGGCCGGGTGAGCGGGACTGTTTTGGGGAGCCGTTCGGGGAGCGGATGGATGACGGTTGTGAGGGCGAAGGAGGATGTGCGGACGCAGATTCTGACGCGCGAGATTGTGACTGTTCGACGCGTCGGCGGGGCGTGGCGACAACGCGGGGAGGTGCATCGGCTGCGGCTTTATGATCCGAAGTGGGTTGGGCGAGCATTGCGTGATGTTGGTTTTCGGGTGCGGACGGTGCGCGGATATGGCCGGCTTCGTTTCGGAAGCGGGTGGCTGGGATTTGTAGCGCGAAAGCCGCTGGGTCGTGCGGTCAGGGGTGCATGAAGCTCAGGTGAAGCTGGGCGTGACGCAGGGTGAGTTTGATGCGATTGGCCTCGCTCATGAAGCCGAGGCCGGGGCTGTCAAACTTTGCGGGCTCGCCGTTTTTCAGACGCATCAGCGCGGTGCGGAGGTGGGCAGCGCCTTCGTCGATTGAGAGTTGCTCGGTTCCGTAGGTTCCTTCCTTTGCGCCGGGGATTTTCACGCCGGGTCGCAAGCCATTTTTCAGAAAACCCTTCACGAGGACCTTTAGAATGATCCGAATGGGCCAGGGCGGGGGCTTCATCGGGAATCCGTCGTAGCCGTAATTGATCCATGCGGCGACGTGGCCCATGGCCTGGCCGGGGGTCCAGTTGCCGGTGTGGCGGAGCGTGCCGGCTTTGCCAGACGCGACGATGCGATCGACATCGGCGAGGACTTCGTCGATGGAGTTGAAGCGGAGTTGGCGGCGGTCGGTGACTTTAGCGGTGTCGATCATCGTAGCGGGTTCCGGTGAATGCCTTCGAAACTCATGACATTGTTGGGGAGGCTCGATGGCGGCCGAGAATGAGACTCATGACGAAGCCCGCGAGCATCCAACCGCCGGCCTGCTCCAGGAGCGACGCCTGCAGCATCGTCGTCGGGAAACCATACCAATTCCAGTAAGACGCATCGATCGAGATCCAGGCGAAGATTCCGAGCAATAGGCCGCAGCATGCGGCCTGCGGTTTTGTCGCCCGGATCCAGATGAGAATGATGGCAAGCACGAGTGCACCGAGGGCATTGGTGATGTACTCGATAACCAGTTGGCGTGGGCTCATGCCCTGACCTGGGCCGGGTGTGATGATCAGAACGCCGCTCGGGCCGGATTTGATCTTTTCTTCCCAGATGGCGTCGGTTTCCTTCGTTCTGTTTTTCATTTCCATTGGAGGAAACATGTAGAAGCCGCGTTCAGTAATCGTCGTTCGCATGGCGGGAACGAGCACATCCTCACCGGGCAGGTTGCGAATGCCCTGCCATTCGTGGGGAAGTCCCATGTGAACTGCCGCACCCCAGATGAACATGGTGAGACCGCCGACGATGGCTGCGAGGATGATTCTGCCGGGGTTCATGCGAGGGCTCCTGTATTCTTGGCGGCGATGTGCGGCTCTTGATGGGCTAGAGCCGGAATGGCGGAATTGGATGGCGGAGCGGGTGGGGTGTCAATGATCGGCCGCCGACCATTGGTCAGGCGTTATTGGGGAGATCGAGGCGCGCGCTGAGCGGCGGAAGGGTGAGGTTGGTGTCTAGCAGGCGCTGGTCGTAAATGAAGTCTTCTGTGGGCTCAATTTTCCAAGGCAAGTTCGCGCGATGGTTGAGGGACGTGGCGATTTCAAAGAAGTTCCAGTGCTTGTTGCTGTCGAGGTGGTAGAGGCCGGGGGGCATGGTCGCAAGTTTGATGAGGGCGGCGGCCGTGTCTTCCAGAAATGAACAGGCGGGGAGCCATTTCCTGCTGGCGCGGACGACGCCATCTCTCTGCATGTGATCCTGGAAAAATGTGAGCATGTTATTTCCGCCGGGGCTGCGGCCGATCTGCCAACCGAGACGGACGATGGTGGCGGCGGGGTTGGCTTCACGAACGCGCTGCTCGGCGGTTCGCTTTTCGAGGCCGTAGCCGTGAGATGCGTCGGGCTCCGAATTGATCGTGAAAGGGCCGCGGGCATTGTCGGAGAAAACCATGGCGGTGCTGGTGAAAATGAAGCGGACGCCGGCGAGGGCGCAGGTGGCGGCGAGGCCGGCCGGCCAGTCAACATTGATGCGACGGCCTTCGTTTTCCAGGCCGGTGGATTTTGAGGCGATCGCGAGATGAAAAAGCACATCGGGCTTTGTGCCGGCCAGCTGGGCGCTGATATTGCGTGGGTCGTCGAGAGGTCGGCCGTCACGCGTGTATGGAATCGGCTCGTCGCCGCTTGCTCGGAGCGCATCGGCCAAGACTCGGCCGACAGTGCCGTTCATGCCAGTAATGAGCGCATGCATCGCGGGCGATTGTAGCGAACTGCTTGTTATTGCGCGCGACAGCTATTGCGGTTTCCAACTCGCGGCTCGGCGGGCGCACTCTTCAGGAGAGACATCTTCGATGTGGGTTGCCAAGCCCCACTGATGGCCGGAGGAATCGAGCACTTTTGAGTAGCGGTCGCCCCAGAACATATTGGCCGGGGGCATGATGGAAGTGCAGCCAGCATCGAGGGCGCGCTGGTAGGCCCGGTCGGTATCGGGGACGTAGAGGTGCAGTCCGCCGGACAAGTGATTGGCGAGCGGGGCCTTCATGCCATGATCGGGCCATTCGCCGCTGAGCATGAAGATGGAGTCGCCGATCTTCATCTCGGCGTGCATGACTCCGCCGGTTGGAGATCGCATGCACATGACTTCTTCGGCGCCGAAGGCCTTCTTGTAGAGGGCCATTGCGGCGTCGGCATCTCTTACGATGAGTGACGGCGTGATGGTATGAAATCCGGGGGGAACGGGGGACAGTTTGGCTGACATGTATGTCTCCTCAAACGGCAAGGCCGCGTGAATGGAAATACCATACAGAAGCCGAACTTATTTGTCAAGCGCAAAACGCAACGAGCTAAGCGCACTCAGGGGAATCCCGGATTACGGACCGGGCGGCGCGGGCTGCGGTTCGTAGGGCTCGAACGGGAATTGCGGGGCGGCGTTATCTTTCGGATCGCCAACGCCGAGGATCGAAGCGAGGCGGTCGCCCGAATTGATGATGATCGCGAAGAGATCGAGCATGGGGTTGAAGAGATTGGGCCGGAGCGTGGCGGGCTTGCGGAGGGCGCTGAGCCAACGGCGCGATCCGCCTTGTTCGAGCAGGCCATCGAGCGAGTAGATGCTGATGCGGTCGACGCCGGACATTGCGACGGCGGTGGCGTCTTCGACGAGCGGCGACGGGATTAGGTAGCCGGGTTGGACGAGGAGCCCCGGCGTTCCGACGTGGCCGATGGCGACTTCGGCGCGGTCGCCGTAGAAGCGTTTGGCCTGGGCGGCGTAGCGGGCAACAAAGGCGGGTGTAAATGGCAGGCGGAACAGGTCGGACCAGGCGGGGCGATAGGCCATGACGGAGACCTCGTCCCACGGGATGTCGGCGAGGGGCGTGTTGAAGAGGTCCTGTAGATCGGGGTCGCCGTCGCCGAGGTCGTCAATGATCCAGGGAAGGGTGGCGGCCATGACCTTGATCTTGCGATTGTGGAGCTTGTCCACGAGCAGCTGGAGGCGCGTGCGGGCAACGATGAACGAGGTATGGTTGGCCTGGTCGGCGAGATAGGTGAACAGGTCGGCCTGATTGTCGGCTTCCTGGGTGAGATTGATGGCGAGATCGATCGACGGTTCGAGATCGAAGATAATCCAGTCGACCTGAACGCCCGCGGACGCGGCCTGGTTAAGAAAATCGTCGGCGAAAGCATCGAAGTCCTGGATGTTTTGCTCGTGCATCCAGACGCCCTTGTCAGGGAGCAGGAGCCAGGGTCGGACTGAGACGCCGAGGTCGGACGCCGCGCGCATCAGGGACCAAAGCGGATCGCCAACGCCGTCAGGCCGCACAGCGACGTAGAGCGATGCACCGAAGTCGGCGAGCTCGGGGAGTTCCTGCTGGACGCGGTCGTAGGGGAGGAACTCGCTCCAGACAGCGATGTTGCGCGGCGGTGGCGCCGAGCAGCCGGCTAGCAGGGAAAGCAGCGCGCCGACGACGCCGGCGGCGAGCGTGCTTTGCATCATTCTGGAAGGGCGGCGAAACATCAATCCGTCCGATATTAGCAGATTTGCGTCAGTTTCGTAGGGGACGCCTTTGGTTCACGCCGACGCATATCGTCCCAATGGGGTTGTACGTCGAGTTGAAATGTGGCTGGCGTCGAAAGGGCGAGGCCGAGAATTATCGGTTGATAAGTGGCGGTCCGGCTGTTGAATTGAGGAATGCATCGCTCGGCGTCATGCGGGGAGTTCGGTCAGTTCGTCGAGTTCAGGCGGCGGATGCGGACATTGCCAGGCGGCGAGGAC
The DNA here is from genome assembly GCA_015654675.1 of Planctomycetota bacterium. Taxonomy (GTDB): domain Bacteria; phylum Planctomycetota; class Phycisphaerae; order UBA1845; family UTPLA1; genus SpSt-539. The sequence goes on from JAATGM010000020.1 coordinate 74,159, forward strand.
GCTGACGGCCTCGCGCTGCGTGACTGCTCGCATCCGTCGCTTCGATGGTTCGGAGAGTAGTTCGAGCGCGAGGACGACGGTTTTGCCGGCGTTGACGTAGCGAATGATGGCGCAGGTGTTGAAGCGGGTGTGCAGCTTGAGCGGCGGTTTTTCGCGGCGGTCGATGACGGCGATTGAGGACGGTAGCAGATACCATCGGCCGCGCCACCTGGCGACCCAGCGGACCGCGGAGGCGACGAGGGCGACGCCGATGGCGAGCATGATGAAGATCGGCATCATCGCCTGGATTTGAGCGCGGGCGCGAATGAATGCAGCGATGAGACCCGCGATTGCGAGCAGAGCGGCGCCGGGAAGCACGACCCACAAGGTGCGGCGGGTCAGCAGTTCCTGGCGGGTGGGCGTATCGCCAGACAAGACCTTCAGCCGTTCGTCGCCTGCGCCGAGTTCTATCGGCTCGAAGGCCTCGGTGAAGGGTGGCGGCGGCTCAAAGGGCATGCCGGGGCCGAGGACGACGAGGCCGGCAGGGGCGTCGGTGCGGAGCGTTCCGAGGAGGGCTGCGCGAAAGGTGCGGTGCGACCAGCGGTCGCGGTACCAGGGGATGGATTTGAAGACGGCGGCGAGGCGGTTGATGGCGGCGATGGGGAGAGTTGGGCTGGAGAATTGTTTCTTTTTGTCGACGAGGACGATGTGAGGGAGAGCAGAAGACGGCTCATTCCCTGGCCGCACAGGAGTCATCGATCGCTGTCGGGCCCGCTGGCTTGTACATACTCGCGCTGAACCTGCTTCGCGTCGTCGGTGTCGGCGACATTATCGCTATGGCAGTCGTGTTTCTTGCCTCGGTGAGCGAGGAACTGAACCTGTTCGGGGGATAGGCCGGGGCTTTGGGCGGCTACTTTTAGGGGTACAAAGCCGTCGGCTTTGCCGCTGGCCCATTCCTGGATTTCTTTGCTGATACGCATGCTGCACCAGTCGTGGCCGCACATGGCGCAGAAGTCGGTGTCTACTTCGAGGTCTTCGTCGTGCAGGGCTCGGGCGGTTTCGCCGTCGAAGGCGATTTCGAATTGCTTTGGCCAGTTGAGGGCGGCGCGGGCTTTGGACATGTCGTCGTCCCATTGGCGGGCGGCGACGATGCCGCGGGCGATGTCGCCGGCGTGGGCGGCGATTTTGTAGGCGATGCAGCCGGCTTTTACGTCATCGGCTTTCGGCAGGCCAACGTGCTCTTTTGGAGTTACGTAGCAGAGCATGGCGGCGCCGGCGCGGGCGGCTTCGGTCGCGCCGATGCAACTCGTGATGTGGTCGTAGGCGGGGAAGACGTCGGTGACGAGCGGGCCGAGGACGTAGAAGGGGGCGTCGTCGCAGACCTTCTGTTGGATCTGCATGTTCCAGGCGATTTCGTGGAGCGGGACGTGGCCGGGGCCTTCGACCATGGTCTGGACGCCGGCGGCGCGGGCGCGATGGGTGAGTTCGCCAAGGGATTCGAGCTCGGCGAGTTGGGCGGCGTCGCCTGCGTCGGCGATGCAGCCGGGGCGGACGCCGTCGCCGAGCGAATACGTCACGTCATACTCGCGCATGATGGCGGAGATTTCGTCGAAGAGAGTGTACATCGGGTTTTCTTTGTTGTGATAGATCATCCACTTGGCGAGCAGCGAGCCGCCACGCGAGACGAGGCCGGTGAGGCGCTTTTTGATGAGGTGGAGATTGTCTTTGCGGACGCCGGCGTGGATGGTGAAGTAGTCGACGCCCTGCTGGGCCTGGCGCTCGATTTCTTTGAGGATGATGTCGGGGTTGAGGTCTTCGATGTTGCGGCCGAGGATCATGCTGTAGATGGGGACGGTGCCGATGGGGATGGTGCTGTGATCGATGATGGCCTGACGGCATTCGACGAGGTTGCCGCCGGTGGAGAGGTCCATGAGGGTGTCGGCGCCGTATTTTTGCGCCCATTGGAGCTTTTCGACTTCGAGTTGCGTGTCGCTGGTGACGGGGCTGGCGCCGATGTTGGCGTTGATCTTGGTGGTGATCATGCGGCCGATGCCCATAGGGTCGAGGCGCTTGGGGGCGCGCTGGCCGCGGCAGTGATTGGCGTCGGCGATTTCCTTTGATCGCTGCGTGACGGTCTGGTTGGCCCAGAAGGCGGCGTCGGGGCGGTGGCCTGGGTGGCCAACTACTTCAGCGGGCGCGGCGCGGGTATGGCCGTTGCCATTAGATGACAGCTGGGGCGCTTGGCCCGCGCTTCCGGCGAGGTGGCGGGTATTGGCTGGGATGACGAGGCGACCGCGGGCGATTTCGTCGCGGATGAAGTCGGGGGTGGTGCATTCGCGCTGGGCGACGCGGATCATTTCGGGGGTGATGATTCCCTTTCGGGCGGACTCGAGCTGGGTCATTTCACGCCTCCAATCCGGCGAGTCTGTTTGCGTTGTGAATGAGTTAGCCGCGCTTCCACGATCTTCCGCGCCGGTGCGGAAATCTCGCGCTTTAGAAAGGACTCAAGTGTTCGGCGTCCGATTCGGCGATCGGCAGCGCGAAAAATGTCGAGGAGGCCCCATTCGTCGTGCTTCGAGTGAAGGCCTGTGATTTCGCGTCGAGACGCGCTGAGATAGTGCTTAATAACAATGGTCACGTTTGTTGCGGAGCCACCGTATGGGCCTTTCATGCGCTCGTCATTAAAGTCAGCTGGCAAATCCCAGATCGTCTCACCATGCAGTGTTATCCAATATCGGCCGACTCCGATACTGACGCTTCGATATCGGGTGCAGTGGATGCGTAAGGTTATGCGCTGATCCCAAATGGCATTGATGCTTTTTTGCAATGCGCTCCAACGCATAACGCACGCTCAAATTGGTTTTGGAAGGGTGAATCGATAGGACATGGCATCGCTTCCCTACGCACCTCTTGGCCGAGTTTCGGTCGTGAAGGTTTCACCCTCACCCTAGCCCTCTCCCTTTGAGGGAGAGGGGACGCGGCCCATTGGTGATCAGGTTCGGAGGGTTTCGGCTCTTGCCGAATCTCAGTCCCGATTCGACGGGACACCCCTAGCGAACATCGGTAGCGTAGTCGGCGAGGGCGGGGGAGGCAACGGCGTCGCGCCGTCGTCTACGCTAGGCAGCGGTCGGCATTCCCATTCGGCGGAGCCAGCGGAAGTGGGAGGCGAGACCGGCGCGGAATGTGTCGTGCGCGGTGTAGCGGAGGCCGAATTTTTTGCAGGTGGATTCGACCAGGCGCGCTAATGCGGCGTAGTGGACGTGGCAGATTTGGGGGAAGAGGTGGTGCTCGATCTGGTAATTGAGGCCGCCGACGAGCCAGGCGAGAAGCGGATTTCGGCGGGCGAAGTCGACGGTTGTGTGGACCTGATGGACTGCCCAGGCGGACTCGATGCGATCGGTCGGTGGCTGTGGCATTGGGAATTCGGCTTCTTCGACGCAGTGGGCCAGTTGGAATACCACGCTCAATGAGACACCTTGGACGAACGAAGTGAGGGCGAAGAGCAGCAGCACCGCCAAAATAGGATGGAGCAGCATGGGGAGGACGAAGGCAAGCGAGACGAAAATGATCTTGCCGCCGGCGAAGGTGGCAAGGTCCCAGCCCTTCGGGCGCGGGAAGCGATGGCCGCCGATCCGACCGGAGACGACGTCGCGGAAGTCGTCGTACAACTGCCACTTGACCGGGAGGAATCCGTAGAGGACCCACATGTAGAAGTGTTGCAGGCGGTGGAATTTCCAGCGGGGCTGGTGCGGGGAGAGGCGGCCGAAGATGCCGACGTTGATATCGTCGTCGTGGCCGGTGACGTTGGTGTAGCTGTGATGGATGGCGTTGTGCTTGCGCGCCCAGACGTAGGAGCTTCCGCCGAGGAGGTCGAGGGTCATGGCGGTGAGTTTGTTGATCCAGCGATGGTTGGAGTAGGCGTTGTGGTTGCCGTCGTGCTGGACGTTGAAGCCGACGGCGGCCATTGCGAGACCGAGCGAGACGGCGAGGGGCAGGGCGATCCACCAAGTTGCGGCGAAGCAGAGGAGCAGGACGTATGAGGCGGCGCACCAGGCGAGAATGACGCCGGTCTTGGCGTACATTTGCGGGCAATCGCGCTGCTTGCGGCCGGTGATGGCGAAGTAGCGTTCGACTCTTTGTCGGAGGGCTTGTTGGAATCCGTCGCTGGGGCCGAACTTAAGCGAGTTGCGCGAGACGACCGGGCGCCTGTCGGCGGCGGGCGAACTCGCATCGATTGCGGCGATTGACACGTGATTCGGCTTTCTAACGCCATCGGTCGCGATGATGGCGTTGATTTTACTGCGGGGACGATCTAGTCGTGATCCCGTGATCTCGCGACGTCCTGCTTTTGTGGGCTGCCATAGCCGGCGGGCCAAGGCCTGTCCTGACCGGTGGGCCGTATCGCGGCGATTGTTGGACTGGAGCGCTCTGAAAGCGAAGGAATCTTAGCTTGGATGGCCGATCGCGGCAACTTCGGCGCTGGTCACGGATTCGCCTTATGCTTGCAATTGCTTCATTAGTGCGGTTGTGTCGCCGATGACGAAGCCGTTTGTGATCCGACCATCGTGGAGGGTGAACAGCGCCAGGCCGCTGTAGGTGATGGGGCGGTTGGTGGGGGCGAGGTCGATGAGGGGGCCTTGGTGTGTGCCGCGATAGGTGAGGCGGGCGGCGACCTGGTCGCCTTCGGCGATGAGGTCTTCGATGGTGTTGTGGAAGTCGGGGAAGGCGGTGCGGACGAGCTGCATGTAAGCGAGAAAGGCGGCGCGGGTGGTGACGGTGATTGCGAGGGAGCCGCGAAAGGTGATGTTGTCGGCGATGATTTCGTTGGCGAGGTTGAGGGACCAGCGATTCCAGAGGTGTTCGTAGTAGCGGCGGATGATTTGTTTGTTGTCCAAAGACGTCATTGTGAACTCTGCGAGGATTCCTGGTCTTCAAGCTCCAAAAGTCTGGCATACGCGGTGCGGATTGCATCGCGGGTAATTTCCTGAAACTCTACAAATTGACTCAGCCAGACCCAATGGGAAGTCATTGCGAATCCATCGAGACGCTTAATGATCATTACTTCCGGGCTGCCTTCGTCTGTCATGAATGCGGACTTTGCGCAAGAGTCGAGGAGGGCCGTCCAATCGGGCTCGGTGAATTCAGAATCGGGGATGACTAGCTGCATTCGATCGCGCTCGACGCGATACTCGGCTTTGCTGCGCGAGTTAAGGCGGTGCCACGCGCCATCGGTGATGAGGTTCGAATCGTGCTTGTACACCCACAATTCGGAGAGCGGCGATTCCTCGTATTCGATTTGCCAGATCGGCTCCATCGGTGGCTCCGCAATTGGGCACTACGTGCCCGCAGTAATCGGGACTTTCAATTGGGTTTGCAATTGATCGCCGGCGTGCGGGCCGACGGGCCAGATATGGAAGCGGCCGGTGTCGATGGTTTTGTCGGGGTAGGTGATTCGCCAAAGGCCGCGGATGCCGTCGGTGGCGGCGTGGCCGTCGTATTCGACGTGGTGATGGCCGAGGTAGGTTTTGAGCATGGTGCAGAGGCCGGTGTCGATGTCGTAGCTGCCGCTGATGGTGAAGTCGCCGACGAGATCGCGGCCTTCGCCGAAGAGCATTCGGTCGGCGAAGTGGAGGCCGAGTTCCATCTTTCCGCGAAGCGTGAGTTGTTGCCAGAAGCCGGTCCAGAAGCAGGAGGGGAAGCGGGCGTCGGCTTCACGGATGGAATCGTCTTGCCAGGGGCGGACGGGCATTGCTTCTTCTTTGCTCGTTCGGGTTGACGAGGGCATTTTAGCCATTGGGAATAGTCCGCAGCCATGTCAGCACTTGGGCTGCGTTTTCGTTCGGGGGGAAGACGGGGTACCAGACCTTTTCGATCTTTCCGTTGGCGAGGTACCAGGACATGCGCTTGATGAGGGTGGGTGGGCCGCCGGAGGGGGCTTGCCAGTGCATTGTTGGGAGTTGGAGCGCGGTTGTTAGCTTGAGGTCGTTGTCGCTCAGGAGTTCGAAGGGGATGTGCATGCGCGTGGCGAACTCGCGCTGGTAATCGGTGGCCTGGGTGCTTACGCCGAAGACCTGTACGCCGAGGGTGGTGAAGTCGGCGTATTGGTCGCGGAAGCCGCAGGACTGGGGTGTGCAGCCGCGTGCACCGGGGACGCGGTCCCAGTCGATGGGGGCGGGCTCGTCGGGGCGGCCGGTGCGGGGGTAGAAGAAGAGGACGGCGCGGTTGCGGGCCAGGTCGGCGAGATTGACGTTGCGGCCGGCGATGGAGGGGAGGGAGATGGGCGGGGCTGTGTGGCCGGTGAGGTGGGCGGCTGCGCCGTCGTCGGTGGGGATGGGAAGGTCGTCGGGGAGTTTCGTGAGGTCGCGCATCGTAGCTTCGAGCTCGTTAATCAGACGCGGCCCAGCGAGTCGAGCGTTCTTTCGTTTCTGATGTTGCCGGTGTTCAGGGTGGAGCTGGGTTCGATGAGCATGACCTGAACTTCTTCGGGGGCTACGGGGCAGTGTTCTACGCCGCGGGGGATGATGACGAACTCGCCTTCATTGATCTGGAGATCGCGGTCGCGGAGGCGCATGGTGAAGCGGCCTTTTACGACGAGGAACATTTCGTCTTCGTGGTCGTGATGGTGCCACACGAAGTCGCCTTTGAACTTCACCAGCTTGATGGCGGTGTCGTTGACCTGGCCGGCGATTTTGGGGGACCAGTGTTCGCGGATCTGCTGGAACTTTTCGTCGAGGTTAATGGACTCGATCATCGCGGGCGCTCCTCGGGATAGACGGACGAGCCGGCGAGGATTCCGGTGGGTTGGGCAGAAATCTGGCGGATGAGGGACATGGTAAAGCAGAACCATGCTGCGCCGGCGAACAAGAGGGGCGGGGGGAACTGGAAGGCGAGACAGATTGCGGCGATGAGAAAGGTGAAGATGACGTTGGCGAGCGTCAGCGGGCGGAGCTTGTGGGCGGCGATGACGGGCGTGAGCGTGAGCAGGTTAATGACGCCGGCGAAGATGAGGAGGAGTGAATAGCTGTTGCTCAGGATGTTGGTGGTGTGCCAGGCGGTGGGCTTGAAGGGGCCCATTGGGCCCGGCACTTGAAAGGACTTCAGGTTCTGGGTGAGGCGGGCTTCCGCGGGCGTCTCATGGCCGACGAGCAGGGATTTATATACGACGAGCTGGTGAAACGCGCCGAAGATGATGAGCACAATGGCGCCGGCTTTGAACCAGCGGCGGCCGGGAGATGAGGAACGGTGATGAGCGTGGTCAGTCATGGTGAGTGGGAGTTTAGCGGCGGGGGGGCGGGGGACAATGGACGGTTGATAGCGGATAACGGAGAACGGAGAACGGGAAAACCTTCACGAGAATTAAACGGCCGTGGTCAGCGCGGGATGCCCCCATGGCCGAGGCGAGCCCGAGGCGGTGAGTCGCAGATTTAGGATGCCGGTCGATCGGGGCCCGGTTGCGGCAATCCAGATTTGCAATCGCCTATCTTGCAGGCGTTTGCAGTATCGCGTGGGATTCGTGGGGCGATATTGGATGTCGGAAGTGGGCGAGTCGTGGGGCGTGAGTCTTGGGTCTTGAGAATCGTGCGGGCGACTCGTCGCGCTGCGACGGCGGTGAGATTCTTGAGATTTGGGGCGGTCCGGGTTGTTTGGTAGAAGTTTTGTAGCCGGGGCGTCCGCCGCGGCGGGTCCAGTGCGGTATTGAGGCATAGGGGGAATTGAGACTTTCGAGGCCGGTGAGATTCGTGAGATTCGCAAGACGACCGCCGTTTGGTGAATAGAAACGGGGATCGGGCGTGAGATTGATGAGACGGCGAATTGAGATCGGTGAGATTTGGGGCGGTCCGGTTTGGGGGAGTCTGCAGACCGCTGACGACAATTGATAATGGTGACCCTTCGACAAGCTCAGGGCAGGTAATCGGCTTCTGACCTTTGGATTCACTTTTCAAAGAGCGGGTGGGGAGTCGGCGCTGAGCCCCCGTTCTGGGCTTTGCGCAGTTTGACCCCGGATTGCTCCCCCCTTTGTTACGTGGGAGCTTGTTCGGGTAGTGTTTAGTCTGACACAAATGGGAAGTCAAGGAAGATTTTTGGCTCCAGATCAATCGTTATGGGCAGTTGGTATCGGGGTCGGTGAGGAGTTTGTTGATAAAGAGGGTGGCGTCGGCGGCGTTGAGTCTTAGGTCGCTGTTGAGGTCGGCGCAGCCGCAGTCGTTGGTGGCCAGGTTGCCGGACGCTATGCAGGCGATGAAAGGTTGGATGTCGCGGCCGTCGACGGCGTAATCGAGATCGAGATCGCCCTGGCAGAAGGCATTGCAGGCGCATTCGTCGGGGCGGTTGTCCTGATCGAAGTCGGATAGTAAGCCGTTGGCGATGTCGCAACTGTCGGGGACCCCGTTGGCGTTGCAATCGGTGGCGGTGCCGGCGGCGAGTTCGCAGGCGTCGAGAATCTGGTTGGCGTTGCAGTCGCCGATTGCGGCGGAGTACTGGACTTTGACGGATATATAGGTTGCGCCGCCGCAGGGGTTGTCGACCAGGATGTTTGGCGTCATGTGGATGATGGCGTCGCCGCCCGGGACGGCGGCGTTCCAGGTTGCGGCCGGGATGGTGAGGATGTCCTGGTTGGGTGCGGGGCAACTGAATCCTGAGAAGGCGAAGGCGTTGCCGAGCGAGACGTTGTTGACGTCGATGGCGACGAATTCGGAGATCGAGTCGATATCGCCAACGCCGCGGAAGGTGAGGGTGACATCGGACGTGGCCGGTGGTGGGGCGGTGAGGGTAAAGGACTGCACGGTTGGGGCGAGGAGCGGGCTGAGGTTGGGGGATTGTTGTTCGTAGGTTCCGTTCAACTGGCAGGCGTCGGGGGTGAGGTTGTGAGCGCAGTCGGGGAGGCAGTTGGCGCCGCAGAGCAGGGGATTGGTCTGGCAGGCGTCGAGAATGCCGTCGTTGTTGCAGTCGTTTGCTGCGAGTTCGCAGCTATCGGGGATTGAATTGTGATTGCAGTCGACGCAATTCGGGCAGAGGGGCGGGACCTGGCATTCGTCGGGAATGAAGTCGAAATTGCAGTCGCCGGCGGCGAGTTCGCAGGTGTCGGGAACCAAATTGGCGTTGCAGTCCGCGCAGCTCGGGCAGAGCGGTGGGACCTGGCACTCGTCGGGGTTACCGTCGGTATTACAGTCGAGACTTGAGCCCGAAAGGACGTCGCAGAGATCGGGTCGGCCATTGTTGTTGCAGTCGATGTCGCAGGCGTCCGGAATGTGGTTCTGATTGCAGTCCGCGCATGACGGACAAATTGGGGGAACCTGGCAATTGTCGGGGATGCCATCGTTCTGGCAGTCGGTGCAGGTGGGGCAGAGCGGAGGGACCTGGCATTCGTCCGGACTGCCGTCGGCGTTGCAGTCGAGACTGAAGCCGGAACTGATGTCGCAGAGGTCAGGTTGACCGCTGTTGTTACAGTCGATGTCGCATATATCCGGGATGTGATTCTGATTGCAATCGGAACAGGCGGGGCAGATCGGCGGAACCTGGCAGATGTCAGGGATGCCATCGTTTTGGCAATCGGCGCACGTGACGCAGATGGGTGGAACCTGGCACTCGTCGGGAATTCCGTCCTGGGCGCAGTCGAGACTCGACCCACTCGCGATGTCACAGCTGTCCGGCTGACCGTTGCTGTTGCAGTCGATTTCACATTCGTCGGGTATCTGGTTGTGATTGCAATCGGGGCAAGTGGGGCAAATGGGCGGGACCTGGCAGAGATCGGGGATTGCGTCGCCCTGGCAATCGGAACAGGTCGGGCAGTATGGCGGGCGTTGGCATTCGTCGGGCACGCCGTTCGCATCGCAATCGAGACTTGAACCGTCGGCAATATCGAGTGCATCGTCGGTGCGGTTTTCGTTGCAATCGACGGCGGCAAAAGCGCCGTATTCCCATGTGTCGCCCAAGGGCTCGAACGAAAAATCGAGTCCTCCGAAAAGGACGACTGTACTACGCGCAGAATCGTAGACTAGCGTGTGCGCTGAGCGAGCGGCGGGGCGATTGAGAGGATTGGACTGCGTCCAAACCGCGCCATTCCACACCCAAGTTTCGTTTCCGACGCCGGAACCGAGTCCCCCGAACAGCACCGATTCGGCGCGAGCGGCGTTGAATGCCATCGCGTGTTGAGTCCGCGCCGGCGGGCTGCCTGGCGGAGTCCGCTGAGCCCAATTCGAACCATTCCATTCCCACGTGTCGCCGAGTGATAAGCCAGAACTGCCGGTTCCACCAAAGAGAACGGTTACGCCGCGGGTGCTGTCAAATGCCATTGCATGAAAGTAGCGTGCGGGCGGGCTATTTGATGGAGCGCGCTGCAACCAATCGGCGCCGTTCCACTCCCACGTATCGCCAAGCGCCGTATTGCCGGCGTTGCCGGAGGCGCCTCCAAAGAGCACGGTCAAGCCACGGACAGAGTCGAATGCCATCGCGTGATCAGAGCGAGCAGTCGGACTGTGAGTGGGAATGCGCTTGGACCAATTGTTGCCGTTCCATTCCCAAGTATCCCCGATTCGCCCGACCACCGGACTGACACCGCCGAAGAGAACGCTGACGCCTCTGGCGCTGTCATACGCGAGTATGGGGTCCCAGCGCGGCGGTGGGCTGGTCGGAGGGGTTCGCTGAACCCAGGTTGCGCCGTTCCATTCCCACGTATCCGCCAAACCGAGGAAGGAAACGGGCATGCCGCCGAAGAGAACCGATCGATTGCGGCCACTGTCGAAGGCCATACCGTGGCGGGATCGCGCAACTGGGGTCGATTCCAGTTCTGGATGCAGCCAGTTCGTACCGTTCCATTCCCATGTCTGGCTTCCGACGACCGAGGGCTCACCGCCGCGGAGCACGACCACGCCACGCGCGCTATCAAACGCCATTTTGTGGCCTGAGCCGACCGAAACCTGAGTAGCGGGAAAACGCCGAGTCCAATCACTTCCGTTCCATTCCCAGGTTTGGCCACCTTCGAATAGCAATACAACTCCAGCGGGCTCGAAATATGCCATGTCGCTGCCGAAACCGGGATTTGCTTGCGGGAATCGCTGCGTCCAAGTCGTCCCGTTCCATTCCCATGTGTCGGAGAAAAAACCTGTACTGGAAGTTCCGCCGTAGAGTACGGTTACTGCTCGGGCTGCGTCGTACGCCATCGGGGCATACTGCCGGCCGGGCGGATTGGTCGTGGGGTGGCGCTCCGTCCAGGCGGTTCCATTCCATTCCCATGTGTCCGAGCGAAAACCAACTCCGGCCGCGCCGCCAAAGAGCACTGCCACTCCGCGGGCGCGATCGAAAGCCATTGAATGTCTGGAGCGAGTTGGGGGCCGCACCGCCGGTGCGCGCTCGGTCCAATTTGTCCCGTCCCATTCCCACGTGTCATTGCCTCCGCTGCTACCGCCAAACAGGACGCAAACGCCGCGGGCTGAATCGAAGACCATGGCGCTGTCGTAGCGGGCTGAAGGGCTGTTGGCCGGAAAGCGCTGTCTCCAGAACTTTCCGTTCCACTCCCAAGTATCGCCAAGCGGGCCGCCGTTATACCCTCCGAATACGACGGTTACGCCGCGAGTGCCGTCATAGGCCATGGCGTGATTGGCGCGAGGATTCAAGAGGGGAGGCCGCGTCCAGTTTGGTTGTTGTCCGAGTGCTGAGTCGGACATGGTCGACATGAGCATCGCTGTTGCGAAGGCCCCATGCAGGCAGGCAGTTGATAGGCGTTTTGATGGCTGGACCTGGTATTGGCGACACATGACTAATCCAATCGTAACCGGCCGGGCCGGCTGGTTTTGGGCATTTTGGCGTGCGTGGGAGAGCGCTTTCGCGCTGCCGTCAAAGACCCCAGCTCGCTCGCGGGAGTAGTCGTAGACGGGGCGGATTCGTAACAGGGAAAATTTGGAAATCCTGGGAGCACTGTTACCGGGCGAAGAGGCGACAGTCTATTGGTTCGGGATTGAATCGCGGTGGCGGACCGCGCTGGAGGATGGTTTCTTGGTGGGAGTTCAATCTGTTTGTAAATCAGCTGCCCGGCCTGGGTCGCCTCACATCACCAATGCGGGTCCCCGAAACGGCGAGTCCCAGACATGTTGACTCGCGTTCATGCGAAATGGCAGGGCGGTGCCTGGACTGGCTGTGGAGCGATGGCGAGGAAACGGCGGGGTAATGACGTGCGCGGCAGTCATTGAGTGGGGGTATCGGCTCTTAGCGTGCGTCACCCGCCCGGCCGGGGGCGGCCGGGTTGGCCCCGCGTCGGCTGTGGAGCGCTTACGCTACGGAGTGTTTGGGGCGGAGAGGCGGATGGTGTGGCCGTCGGGGGAGACTATGCGGCATTCCCTGGCGCCCCAGGGCTCGTCGGTGGGGGGCCAGGTGATGGTCATATTGTGCTTTAGCGCGAGGGCGTGGATTTCGTCTACTTCGGCGGGGGTTTTGAACCACCAGCTCATCCAGACGCCGGGGGTGTTGCCGTCTGTTTCGTATTTCTGATTGGGGTTGCCGCGGCTGCCCTGGCTGTCGTGGCAGAGGAAGATTTCGAAGTCGCCGCAGCCGACGGCGGCGAATGCGGCCGGGCCGTGGGTGTTTTTGTCGGCGGCGTTGTCGATGAGGCCGGCGTCGTTAAAGGTCCAGCAGCGCTTCCAGCCGAGCTTTTCGAACCAGGCGATGGCGACGGGGACGTCGGCGACGTTGAGGATGGGGGTGATGCCGGTGAGGTTCATAGGAGTTCAACGCAAGGGGGCGTAACGGCTCACGTGGGGGCGGTCGGTCGGGCGACTATTTTCTGGCCATTGCGCGGCGATGGATTTCCTGTTCGGAGACGTCTTCGACGTGGGTGGCGAACCACCACTGGTTTCCGAAGGGGTCCATGACGCCGCTGCTGCGGTCGCCGTAGAACTGGTTGGTGGGCTCCATGATTGAGACTGCGCCGGCGGCGATGGCGCGTTGGTAGAGCGCGTCGGCGTCGGGGACGTAGAGGTAGAGCATGGCGGGGAATGGTTTCCGGTCGCCGCGGGTCTGGCCGATCATGAGGCGTGAGTCGCCGATGCGGATTTCGGCGTGCATGACGGCGCCATCGGGGCCGGAGAGGCATCCGATTTGTTCGGCGGCGAGGACCTGCTGGGCGAAGTTGATGAGGGCGCGGGCGTCGGCGACGACGAGGTAGGGGGTGATGGTGTGGTAGCCGTCGGGGATTGGTTTGACGGGCATGATGTGCTCCTTTGCGCGGATTGTAGGTGAATCGGGCGCGCGGGTGGAAAGAAGACGGGATTCGCGTTTGGGACGCGAATCCCGGTTGGGGACGTTAGAGCGTGCGAGAAGGGATTCTCGCACGCGCGGGGAACACTCGTTTTCTATTCGTAGATATGCGAGCTTTCGGTTTCGAATACGGGGGAAGTTGTCTGGTCACTCGTTAAGACGACTTTGAAGCGGCTATCGCCGGGTTTGGTGCCCTTCACGGTGACGGTCCAAGTGGCGCGGGCCTTGGGGGCGAGGGTGGGGAGCGGCGTGAAGTTGACGTCGCTGCCGGAATTGGTGGCGTTGGTCGCGCCGCCGGCTCGGACGAACTGCTGCTCGGGGGGGAGGGTGCATTTGATGGTGACGTTGCTGTCGGTCTGCGAGCCCTGGTTGGTGACGATGATGGTGTAGGTGAGGTCGGCGCCCACTTCGATGGGGTCGTTGTCGTCAACGCACTCGAGGAGGATGGCGGGGATGCCCTTGATTTCCATGGTGCATTCGGCGGAGGCCTGCGAGCACCAGGTGACGGTGGCGGTGTTTTTCACGGTGCTGATGCGCGAGCAGCGAGCATTGATTTTGAGGACTTTGGACTGGCCGGCGTCGAGACTGGCGAGGGCCCAGACGACGCGGTCGCCCTGGCGATTGCCGCCGTTGTCGGCGGAGATGAAGTCGGTTCCGCCGGTGAGAGTGTCGGTGACGGTGAGGTTGGAGGCGGGGGCATTGCCTTTGTTGGCGACGGTGATTTCGAAGGTGGCTTCGCGGGTGAGGTAGCGGAGCCGCGGGCAGGTTTTTGTAATTTCGATCATGGGCGTGCCGCCACCGGATTGGGCGGTCGCGGCGGCTGCAGCGGCCGGGGCGGCGACTGCGGCCGGGTTCTGTGCGGCGGCGATGGACGATGCGAGGAAGAATGTTGCGAGGGATAGTGCGATTGCGCGCGACATTGCGATGACTCCTTTTGGGTTAGAGGAACATTGATTTTTTTGGACGGCGCGAAGCGTATTGCGGGGTCGGCGGGGCGTCAATCGGGGCGGGGCGGCTAGAACGTGGTGCCGAAGGAGAAGCTGAATACCTGGGTGTCGTCGTCGCTCTGCTTGGCGATGGGGAAGGCGAGGTCGAAGGCGAGCGGCACGGGGCCGAAGGGCTTGAGATAGATGCGTGCGCCGACGCCGACGGCGGCGCGCCAGCCGGTGATTTCGGTGGCTTCCTCGATGGTGCCCATGTCGAGGAAGGTGACGCCGCGGACCATTTTTTCCACGATGGGGAAGGAGTATTCGGCGTTGGTCAGCAATTCGAAATCGCCGCCGACCTTTTTGGTGGAGATGAAGCGCTGTTCGGGCGAGACGCCGCGGAAGGCAAAGCCGCGGATGGAGCCGATGCCGCCGCCGTAGAATTTTTCGAAGACGGGGGCGTCGCCAAAGATCTGGCCGATGGTTGCGCCGATCGAGAGGACGTGCTTGCGGTCGGAGGAATCGGTCAGAAGCGTGAAGTGTTGAGCGGTGTCGGCGATGAGCTTACCGAAGAACCAATCGCCACCGAAGATGCCGACCTGCTCATAGGCGATGCTGGTGCGGTTGCCGCGAGTGGGGAGCCAGCGGCTGTCGGTCATGTCGCGGACGAATGTTTCCTTGACGGAGGTGAGCCAGTTTCCGCCTTCGGCCTTTCTGATTTCCTCGGGCTCTTTCCATGAGACGTCGCTGATCTGGACGTGCTCGAAGCGGAAGGCGGTTTCGGCGGCCCAATTCTTGAGGATGCCTTCGCGCCAGCGCTTGTCGAAGCTGACGTTGAAGCCGATGCGGGTTTCGTCCCACTCGTCGCGGTTGCGCTGGAAGACATAGAAGCTGGCACCGAAGCCGAGGTCCTGGTCGAGCAGGTAGGGCTCGCGGAAGTCGACTCGGCCGCGCATGAGTTCGGTGCCGGGTTCGAGCTGGATGCGGAAGGTCTGGCCGGCGCCGCGGAAGGACTTGCCTTTGAAAAGCTCGGTGGCGTTGCGCGGGTAGTCGAAGAGGTCGAAGTTTCGGTTTTCGAGGGTGATCGATCCGACGAGGCCGCTGTTGCTGGTGACGCCGACGCCGAAGAGGACGATGTTGGCGTCGGCTTCCTCGACGCGGACGAGGGCGTCGCGGACGCCGGGTTGGGTTCCGGCGGGGGTGATGACGGCGGTGTTGAAGAGGCGGGTTTCGACGAGGCGGGACTCGGCCGAGCGGACGGAGACGGTGTTGTAGAGTTCTTCGGGGAAGAAGCGGAGCTCGCGGCGGACGACCTTGTCTTTGGTGGTGGCGTTGCCGCGGACGATGATGCGGCCGAAGCGGAATTGTTCGCGCTCGGTGATGGTGAAGGTCAGGTCTACCTGGGCTTCCTCTTTTGCGTAGACCCAATCGGCCCGGACCTCGGCGTAGATGTAGCCCTGCTCGCCGTATTTGTCGGAGATGGATTTGATGTCGGCCTGGAGCTTTTCGTTGAGGATGAAATCGCCGGGCTTGAGTTTGATGTGGGCCTGCAGGTCATCCGATGAGAAAACGTGATTGCCTTTGAAGGCGATGGATTTGATGGAGTAGCGCACGCCCTCGTCGATGACGAAGATGAGCGTCAGGTCGGTTTCATTTTTGAATTCGATCTTGTAGCCGACGCGGGCGTCGAGGAAGCCCTGATCTTTATAGAAGTTCTGCAGGCCGGCTGAGTCGCGTTCGGCGCGGTCGGCGTCGAAGTCTCCGGTGCGGAAGATCCAGATGTAGGTTTTGGATTCGATCTGGTCCTTGAGCTGGCCGGGGCGGAAGGTGTTGTTTCCCTGGAAGAGGATTTTTCGGATTTTGACGCGCGGGCCTTCGCGGATGTCGAAGACGACCACGTGGTCCTGCATGAGGCGCTCGCGGTTGACGTCTACTTTGACGTAGTAGTAACCGGCGTCCTTGTATTTGCGCTCGATATTGGTGATGCCCTGCTTGACGGAGAACTCGCTGATGGGGCTGCCGGGCGAGAGGTCGGCGTCGGGGAGCAGGTCCTTGGTTTTGAACTTGCGATTGCCGGAGAATTCGACGGCCTCGACAAAGGGGCGCTCGACGAAGCGGAAGGTGAGGACGAGTTCGCCATCGACGACGGATGGTTCGGCGCGGGCGGCGTCGAACTTGTTGGTTTTGACGAGGCGGGTGACGTCTTCCTCGACGGCGCGGGCGTTGAAGGGCTGGCCGACTTCGGTCTTGATGATGGAACGGACGTAGCCGTCGGCGACGTTTTTGAGGCCGACGAATTCGATTTTTCGGATGACCTGGCCGTCGCGGGGCTGGACGTCTTCGGGGGGCGGGGGGGCCTGCTGCATCATTCCGGCGGCGGCGAGGAGGGCGGCGACGGCGAGCGCGGCGAGAGCGATAGCAGCGGCGGGCGAGAACCGCCGTGCGAGTCGACGCGACGCAAACTTTGCCCCTTCCGTCATCCGATCCATCCAATGGCGGAGGTGAGAGAAAGACCGTGCCGTTGCGGGGCGGAGTATATAGGTCGTTGGACGGGTGTAAACCCCGACGGGCCGAGAAAATCGAATCGGAGAGGCGCGGATTCGTTGTCGGTGGCGCGGCGCGCAGATAAGATAGGAAGAGTGCATCGGCGGGGCGGCGAACTGGTGATCGGAGCCGAGCGATGAATCCACTGACGACAAAGATTCGGGCGGCGCAGCGGCGCTTGTGGGTCAACCGATGGTTGGGCCAACTGGGTTGGGCTCTGACCATTGCGGCATGCGCGTGGATCGCCGTGCTGCTTGTCGCGAGATTGTGCGCATTGACGTGGCCGCTGGCGTGGATGGCGCTGGGGGCATTGGGCGCGGCGGTGATTGCTTCGGCGATCTGGACCGCGATGCGGCGCGACACGACGCTCGACGCGGCGGTGGCGCTGGACAAGGCGGCCGGACTTAAGGAACGGGTGTCGAGCGGGCTGGTTTGCGCGGGGCGGACGGATCCTTTTTCACAGGCAGTGGTCGCGGACGCGGCGGAGACGGCCGGACCCATCAGCGTTCGAAAATTTGTTCCCATTCGCGGGGCGCGCTCGCTGGTATATGGCGGAGTTGTCGGATTTCTCGGGCTCCTGTTGCTGTGGTTGTTTCCTGAGTTTGACCTGCTCGGCAAGGCACAGGCGCGGGAGCGCGTGCAGCAGAAGCTGACGGCGTCGAACCAGGCGCGGGCGACGCTGGCGCAGCCGGTCGAGGCGGTCAAGAACCTGGTGGAGTCGAGCCCGGCGCTGAAAGACATGAAGGAGATGCAGGAGCTCGAGGCGCTGGCGAAGCCGAACGACAAGCCGGTTGATCCGTCGGACCTGCGTCGTGAGGCCATCAAGAAGCTGGACAAGTTGGGGGACGAACTGAAGAAGCAGGCGGCGGCGGAGCGATTCAAGGATCTGCAGGAAACGAAGAACCGGCTGAAGGAGATGGGGAAGCCGCAGGACGCGAAGTCGCCGCCGAGCAAGCTGATGCAGGCGCTGACGGACGGGGACTTCAAGCAGGCACAGGAAGAGCTGTCGAAGATGAAGGAGCAGCTCGCCAAGAAGAAGCACGATGCGAAGAGCCAGGAAGAAGTGAAGAAGATGTCGGAGCAGCTCGACCAACTGGCGAAGAAGCTGAACGACGCGGCGGGCGACAAAAATCTGCAGGAGCAACTGAAGCAGTCGGGGCTGAACGCGGAGCAGATGAAGCGAATTCTCGATGCGTTGAACAAAAAGGACCCGCAGCAGCTTTCGAAGATGATGGAAGACCTGGAGAAGAAGCTGAAGAAAGAGGGGATGTCGCAGCAGCAGATAGACAAGATGAAGAAGCAGGTGCAACAGGCGCAGAAGCAACAGGGCAGCAAGCAGCAGATGAACAAGCTGGCGGAGTCGATGAAGAAGGCGGGGCAGAAGTGCCAGACGGGCGATAAGCAGGGCGCGGGGCAGCAGATGGACGAGGCGGGGGAGCAGTTGTCCCAGATGGAGATGATGGAACAGCAGATGGGGGAAATCGACTCGAAGATGTCGCAACTGGACGATCTCAAGGATGAGATGGGCGATCAGAACAAGGACCAGGGTGACAAGCAGTGCAAGCAATGCAACGGTACCGGGATGCGGAAGGATGGCTCGCCGTGTCCGCATTGCAACGGGACGGGGCAGTGCAACGGCGGCGGCGCAGATGGCCAGAAGCCCGGCCCGGGCGGCCGCGGTCGCGGGGCGGGACAGCGCGGGCAGAAGGATATCGATGTCGCTTTTCAGAAGAGGCGGGCCAAAGTGGAGCAGCGGCAGGGGGCCGTGATCGGGCAGTGGTTCGTCAAGGGCGACCAGATCAAGGGCGAGTCGAAGGCGCAGTATCTCGAAGCTGTGCAATCGGCGGTGCGCGACGCGAGCGATGCGCTGGAGAAGGACCAGGTTCCGCGGGCTTACCAGAAGGCGGTCAAGAATTACTTTGATCGGCTGGGGGAAGAGAAGCCGGCGAGCGGGACGAACGGTGGCACGGCGGGCGGCGACAAGAAGCCGGAGAAGCCGTGACGAGCACAGTGTCGCGGGTCTTCATTCATTTCTCTTTCATTCTTGTGTTTGCCATGACTGGGTCGGCGCGCGCTGAGACGCCCGGGCCGGTGACGATTTATTGTTCGGCGGACGAGGCCATCGCGCGGCCGATTCTGGCGGAGTTCACAAAGCAGACCGGGATCGAAGTGCGACCGATGTTCGATACGGAGGCGGGGAAGACGACGGGGCTGGTGCATCGGCTGCTGGCGGAGAAGGGGCGGCCGCGCGCGGATGTGTGGTGGTCGAGCGAGATATTCGGGACGATTCAATTGGCAGACGCGGGGGTGCTTGCGGCGTTTGTGCCGGAGTCGGCGAAGGATATTCCTTCTGAGTATCGTGATCCGAAGCAGCGCTGGACGGCATTCGGGCTGCGCGGGCGAGTGCTGGCGTATAACCCGGAGAAGACCCCGAAAGACAAGCTGCCGAAGACGTGGGCCGAGCTGGCGCGGCCGGAGTACAAGGGTCGCATCGCGCTGGCGAATCCGATCTTTGGGACGACGCGCGGGCACATGGCGGCGCTTGGGACGCTGTGGGGCGAAGATGAACTAAGAAAGTACCTGGTGGGATTGCGGAATAATAATGTGCGGGTTGCGGATGGGAATTCGCAATCGGTGATGCTGGTGGCGCGGGGCGACATTGAGTTTGGGGCGACGGATACGGACGATGTGATTGCGGCCATGGCGCGGGGCGACAAGGTCGAAATGTGCTTTCCCGCGCTGGATGCGCCGGGTGGAAAGTCAATTCCCGGGACGCTCTGGATACCGAACTCGATTGCGATCGTTGCGGGCGGACCGGACGATGCGGCGGCCAAGAAACTTGCCGCGTACCTCACTTCGGCCGAGGTTGAGCAAACGCTTGCCAAGAGTGAGTCTGCGAACCTGCCGGTCCGGGCAGGCGCGCTGCGCGAGGCGAATGCGTCATTCGCGAGAATGGTCAAAGCGCATCGGCTGAGCCAGCCGGTGGATTATGGCGCAGTCGCGGCCCGGCTGCGGGCGACGGATGCGCTGGTCAAAGAGACACTGCTTCGTTAGCTAGTTGATTCGTTTGATCGTGCAGGTTTGCGAGTATTGCGCGTCGTCGCGATTGACCGCGCGTACCTGGACGATGCCGCTGAAGCTGCCGTCGGACTGCTTCTGCCCGAGGAGTATGATTTCGGTCAACTCTACAGCGCCCTGGCCGAAGAGATCGGCGTCTACACGAAAACCCGTTTGAAGGTTCGACTTGGACGTGTCAAAGGCGGCGGGTTGAGGCAGATCGCGGACACCGCCGGCTTCGCCAAGCGATTTGACCTGCCCGTTTTCGACACCCAATGTGAAAATGTTGTTGTCGCCGGCGATGGTGACCTGCCAGACTTCGAGTCCGGGTGGAATTTCTGAACCTGCGGGCGCTGCAGTACCGCAACCGGCTGCATAGAGCAGCGACGCGAGAAGCACGAATCTTTTCATGAGACCCCTGAGCAAGAGTAATCCGCGAGGATAAAGACGTCGGATTATTACGCGCAGTTGTCGGCGTGTCCAGCAAGAAGTGATCGACAGGGGCGGCATCCGTTCGCACAATGGCGGCGTGGGCATGATGTTGCGAGCGATGCGCTGGGTCGGCTGGATGATTCTGGCGGCAGCGACGGTCGCGCCGCTGGCGATGTTGTTTTTCGATTTGCGAGGCGGGCCGCCGGCGTGGTCTGAACTGCGGGTGGGCGGCCGACTGGCCGGAATTCTTTTGCGAACTGTGGTGATCGCGGCGGCGGCGGGGGTTCTGGCGACGGGATTGTCGCTTCCGGCTTTGTACGCGGCGGCGCATGCACGCGGGGAACGCGTGCGGGTGCTTTTGTTCGGGATGGCGGCGGCGCCGCTGTTGTCGCCGGCGTGCGTGTTTGGATATTCATGGATGCTGGCGGCCTCGCAGCGCGGGAGACTGGGGCGGCTGCTGAGCTTGGTCGGCTTCAATGATGATAATGCGGGGCCGGCGCGGGCCGCGGTCGCATTGGCGACCTGGCTTTGGCCGATTCCAGCCATGTTGCTGGCGACGTCGTATCTGCATGGTGGGCGAGCGGCGTATCGGATGGCGCGACTGGACGCGGGCGCGGTGAGCGCGTTCGTTCGCGGGGCGTTGCCGGCGATGGCCGGGGCTGCGGCGGCCGCGTTTGCGATCGTATTTGTTCTGTCGATGAATGAGTCCACGATCGCGCCGCTGGTGCTGACGCGGACGTGGCCGGCGGAAATGGCGCCGGAGGTGCTTGATTCGGCGATGTATGGATCGCCGGCGGCGGCGCTGGCGTGGAAGTCGTGGCCTGTCGTCGGGCTGGTTGGCGTTGCGGCGCTGGTTGCCTGGCCGGGATTGCGGCGGGTGTGGGATTCGGTGGAACAGGAGACCGCGCTCGACCTAGGTGGGGCGGCGTTGTCGGGCGGCGGAGGGACGGCGCTGGCGGTTGCCGTGACAGCGCTGATCGCGTTGGCGCCGATCTGCATTTTTGTGAGTGAGCTTTATTCGGCGCGCATTTCGCTGGGCGAGGCGATTCATCGGGTTTGGACGCTTTATGGTGCGGAGCGGCGGGCTTCGTTGATTGTCGCGGGCTTGGCGGGGATGGCCGGCATGGCGATCGCGTGGTCGACGTGCGATTTGCGGCTGGGGCGCGAGCGTTCCATCGGACGAGTGTTTCGGGCCGTGCTGCTGGGGAGCGCGCTTCTGTCGGCGTTGCTGCCGGCGGAGTTGATGGCGCAGCTTCTGGTGCAGCTCTTCAATCGACGCGGAATTGCCGGGCGGCTGTATGACGATACGCCGGTGGTGTGGGTGCTGGGGATTGTGGCACGCTATGGGTTTTTCGCGGCGGCGATGGGATGGTACGCGGCGCGGCGAGTTCCGGTTGAAGTCCTGCGGCAGGCGCGGATCGACGGGGTGAACGATGCGGGCGCGGGCTTTGCGGTCGCGCGGCCGTGGGTGATCTGGCCGATCGTGGCGGCCGCCATTCTGATGGCGTGTCTTTCACTTTCGGAAGTGGCGGCGTCGTTGGTGCTGATTCCGCCGCGATTCGGCGGGAGCCTGGCGGTGGCGCTGGACAACCAGATGCATTACGGGCGAAATCTTGACGTGATCGTGACGACGCTGATGCTGCTGGTTCCGTTGGCGGTTTTTGCGATGGGATTGGCGATTGGATGGGGCGGGGCGGAGGCGCGACGGCGCAAGGGTGCAGCGGGTGTGGTGGCTGCAGGGAACGAACGGGGTCCATTGGGGAGTGGCGGCTGATGGTTGGGCGGGTGGTAGTCGCGATTGGGCTCCTGGCTGGTTTGGTTGGCGGGTGCAGCCACGAGCCGCCGACGGATGAGTCGCGGGTGGTCGTTGTCATCGGTGAGACGGGGCTGGGGAACGGGCAGTTTTCATATCCGCGTTGTGTGGCGGTATCGCCGATCGATGGACGGGTGTTCATTTGCGACAAGACGGCGCGGATACAGCGATTTGATACCGAGGGACATTTCGAGACGGGATGGCGGATGCCGGCGTGGGAGAACGGGAAGCCGACGGGGATGGCTTTTGACAAGGAGGGGCGGCTGTGGGTGGCGGACACGCATTACGCGCGGGTGATGGTGTACGACCGGGATGGGAAGGAGTTGTTTCAGTTCGGGTCGCGCGGGGAGGGACCGGGGCAATTTATCTTTCCGACATGCATCGCATGGGACAATGATGGGAATATCTATGTCGGCGAGTACGGCGGGAATGATCGGATCAACAAGTTTTCGAAGGATCGCAAGTGGCTGCTTTCGTTTGGTGGGAGGGACGCAGGGGAGGCGTCGCTGGAGCGACCGACGCAGATCAAGTTTGATCCGGCTGGGTTCTTGTGGGTGTCGGACGGGTGCCATCATCGCATCTGCAAGTTCAGTCTGGACGGCAAGTTGTTGGCGAGTTTCGGGAAGCCCGGAAACGGGCCGGGGGAGTTGAGCTATCCGTATGACCTGGAGAAGACCAAGAGCGGTGGCGTGATCGTGACGGAACATGGGAACAACCGCGTGAGCGAGTTCGATTCGCAGGGAAAGTTTTTGCGTTCGTGGGGTTCGCCGGGACGTGAGAACGGGCAACTCATGCAGCCGTGGAAGGCGGAGTTTGGGCGCGACGGGATTCTGTACGTGGTGGACGCGTGGAACAATCGCATCCAGGCGGTGCGGTGGTGAGTGGGCGGGCGGGCTGGGGTCAGTCTTCCTTTGTGAGGGAGGTCTTGGCGAGATCCAGCTCGGCGCGCTTGACCTTGTCCACTTCGGGGTATTGGAGGTTCAAAGAGTCGAGGGCGTCGATGATGGCCGCCGCCACGACGATGCGCGTGAACCATTTATTGTCGGCGGGGACGACGTACCACGGGGCGTATTCGGTGGCGGTATTGCGAATGGCCTCCTCGTAGGCCTCGGCGTAGTCCTTCCAGAAGCCGCGCTCTTTCAGGTCGGCGGATGAGAATTTCCAGTTCTTGTCGGGGTTGTCGAGGCGGGCGAGAAAGCGCTTCTTCTGCTCCTTCTTTGAGAGGTTCAAAAAGAATTTGCGAATGATGACTCCGTTGCGCGTGAGGTAGCGTTCGAGATGGCGGATGTCTTTGCAGCGGTCGTCCCAGATGCCTTTGTGGACGAGTTCCTGCGGCAGGCGCTGGGCTTCGAGGATTTGCTTGTGGACGCGGACGACGAGGACTTCCTCGTAATAGCTGCGATTGAAGATACCGATGCGGCCGCGCTCGGGCATGTGCTTCATGCAGCGCCACATGAAATCGTGATCGAGGTCTTCAGATGACGGCGATTTAAATGAAACCACCTGGCATCCCTGCGGATTGACGCCGGACATGACGTGTTTGATCGCGCCGTCCTTTCCGGCGGCGTCCATGGCCTGGAAGATGAGCAGCACCGCCCAGCGATCCTGGGCGTAGAGCACGTCCTGCAGTTTGGCGAGGACCTCGACGCCGGTCTGGAGGGCTTCCTTGGCGCGGGGTTTGTCTTCATCCCCGAATTCGGCGGTGTCGCCGGGATCGAAGTCTTTCATGTTGAATTTGCCGCCGTCGTCGACGCGGTATGGGCGGGAAACCTTGCGGGCGGCCTTGATAACCTGGTCTGTATCCATGAGGAACTCCGTGTGGCTAAGTTGGATGATACCCGCTACCGGGGAAGAGATTCGAGGTATACACTGACAGGGGATGACTTTGGCGGAGACGAGAATCGGGTCGGTGGCGGGGATAGCCGTGCGGACGGCGGTTCGTGGTGAAATGCGCGAAATGGGTGAGGCATTTGCGAGCGTGAACGGCGGGCTTGATGGCGACCTGGAGTCGCAGCGGGATCGCGGCGTCACGTTTCTTTCGCTACGGCAGTGGTCGGAGGTTGAACGTGAACTGGGCGTATCGCTGCCGTGGCATACGCGGCGGGCGAATGTGGCGATTGATGGCGGCGGGCTGGGAGAACTGATCGGACGGCGGTTGAGGATCGGCGAGGTCGTACTGAAGATTGAAGATGAAACTCGGCCATGCGTGCTGATGGATCGACTGCATCCCGGGCTGAAAGCTGCGCTTGCGCGTGATTGTCGTGGTGGGGTTCATGGCTCGGTGGAGCAGGCGGGGCGGATCAGAATTGGGGACGTGGTGGAGGTATTGGAATCGGCTTGACAGGGGGGTAATGCGGCCGTAAGTTTATCGTTTCTGTGGTTTTAGGGAATCGCCGAGGGTCGGCGCCCGGCACGGAGCGGGCGTTTTGGCCGTCAGCAGCAGGTGAGACATGGTTCCAGCAAGGCGAAAGTCGAAGGCCACCACGCGATCTCGGCGGAATTCGCACACAGCGTTGAAGCCGATGAATCTGGTGGCGTGCCCCCGATGCAATGCGGCGAAGCTGCCGCACCGGGCGTGCGCGAACTGCGGTTACGTCAATTCGAAGGTCTCGCTCAAGATCAAGGGCGAGGAAGCATAGGACGCACAGCATGCGACTCGCGATCGATGCGATGGGTGGCGATTACGCGCCCCGCGAAATCGTTCCCGGCGCGCTAGAGGGATTGAGTTTCCTCGGGCCGACGGACGAGATCGTCCTGATCGGCCGCGAGGAGGCGATCCGTCCGCTGCTTCCGGCAACGGGGCTGGATGCGCGGGTGCGGATTGAGCCGGCATCGCAGGTGATCGAGATGGACGACAGCCCGGTTGACGCGTTGCGTCAGAAGCGGGATTCGTCGATCGTGAAGATGGCAAAGCTGGCGGCGGACAAGCAGGTGGACGCGGTGATCAGCGCGGGCAATACCGGGGCTTGCGTGGCTGCGTGCCAACTGAGAATGCGGACACTAGGAGTTGTGTCGCGGCCGGGGATCGCGGTGGCGATTCCGAGTTTTCATGGTCCGGTGACGATCTGCGACGTGGGCGCGAACCCTGAGCCGAAGGCGTTTCATCTGCTGCAATATGCGCAGATGGCGTCGATCTACGCGGAGCGGATCCTGGGGATCAAGAAACCGCGTGTGGGGCTGCTTTCGATCGGCGGGGAGGAAAGCAAGGGCAACTCGCTGGTGAAAGAGGCGCGCGAACTGATCAAGGCCGAGGGGATGGTAAACCTGGTCGGAAACGTCGAGGGGAGAGACGTGCTGACGGGCGCCTGCGACGTTGCGATTTGCGACGGGTTTGTGGGAAACATCGTTCTCAAAGTCACAGAGGGGCTTTCGCACGGGCTCTTTCAGACGATTGAAAAGGAACTGGCCGCGGAAGCGCCTGATCTGGTCGAGCGATTCAAGCCGGTGGTGCGGAAGATCTGGGCGCGGCACGATTACAGCGAGTATGGCGGGGCGCCGTTGCTGGGCGTGGATGGGGTTTGCATTATCTGTCATGGGAGCAGCGACCGGCGTGCGATCAAGAATGCGGTACGCGTGGCGCGGGATTACGTGCGGAGCAACTTGAACGCAGAGTTTGAATCGCGGCT
This sequence comes from Planctomycetota bacterium, assembly GCA_015654675.1. Classification (GTDB taxonomy): domain Bacteria; phylum Planctomycetota; class Phycisphaerae; order UBA1845; family UTPLA1; genus SpSt-539. The sequence goes on from JAATGM010000020.1 coordinate 99,784, forward strand.
GTCGCAGGAGACGGCCAATGCCTAAGGTTCTGGGCGTGCGGATCGCGGGCACGGGTAGCGCGACGCCGCCACGGGTTCTCGACAATCAGTGGTTCGTTTCGAAGCTGGACACGACGGACGAGTGGATCCGCGAGCGGACGGGAATTCTTGAACGTCGGGCGGTGGTTGAGGGGGAATCGACGGCGACGCTTTCGATCGAGGCGGCGAATAACGCGCTGGCCAACGCCAAGATGTCGCCGAAGGACATTGATGCGATCATCGTGGCGACGATCACGCCAGAGTGCCAGTTTCCGGCGACGGCGAGCTTTGTTCAGGACGCGATTGGCGCGCGGACGGTTGCTTCATTTGACATCGCGGCGGCTTGCAGCGGGTTTATCTATGCGTTCGTGACGGCGGCGCACATGCTGCAGGCCGGGACGTTTCGCAACATCATGGTGATCGGCGCGGAGACGCTGACGCGGATCACGGATTACGAGGACCGCACGAGCTGTATTCTCTTTGGGGATGGGGCCGGAGCGGTGATTCTGTCTCCGTCGGAAGGGAACGCGTCGTCGGGCTCGGCGATGCTGAATTTCCACCTGCATAGTGACGGCAGCGGATCGACGATGCTATGGGTGCCGGCAGGCGGTTCGCGACTTCCGGCGTCAAACATGACGGTGAACGAGCGGCTGCATTTCATGAAGATGCAGGGGCGCGAGGTTTACAAGTTCGCCGTGAAGAAGATGCTCGAGATGGTCGAGGAGACGCTGGGCGAGGCGGGACTCAGGTCGGAAGACATCGCGATGGTCGTGCCGCATCAGTCGAATAAGCGGATCATCGAATCGGCGCGGGAGAAACTCGGGCTGCCCGAATCGAAGATGTACACAAACATTGAGCGATACGGAAACACTTCGTCGGCGTCCATTCCGCTGGGACTGGACGACATCCGTCGCAGCGGCCGGGTGAAGAACGGGGATTACATCCTGATGGCGGCGTTTGGCGCGGGCCTGACGTGGGCATCGGCCTTAATTCGATTGTAGGGACGAGCAGGCGTGGGCAAGACAGCGATCGTTTTTCCGGGGCAGGGTGCCCAGGTCGTCGGCATGGGCAAAGACGTGGCGTCGGCGTTTACGAACGCGCGGCGGACGTTCGACCAGGCGAATGAAATTCTCGGGTTTGATCTGGCGCGAATTTGCTTTGAGGGGCCGCAAGAGCGGCTCGACGCGACGGACGTTTCGCAGCCGGCGATTTTTGTCACGTCGGTCGCGATGTGGCGAGCGCTGGAGGAAGCCGGCGCGGCGACCGAACTGCGTCCGCAGGCGACGGCCGGATTGAGTCTTGGCGAGTACACGGCACTGTGGCTGGCGGGGGCGATGAGCTTCGAGGACGGCGTGCGGCTGGTTCGCCAGCGCGGCCAATTCATGCAGGACGCGGCGACGGCTGTTCCGAGCGGCATGGTTTCGGTTATGGGGCTTTCGCCGGAGCAGGTGAACGGACTTTGTAGTGAAGCGGCCGGCGTAGAGGTGCTCGGGCCGGCTAATTTCAACTGTCCGGGTCAGATCGTAATATCAGGTGCCAAAGGGGCTTGTGAGCGGGCCGTCGGGCTGGTCGAGAAGTATGGCGGTCGCGGGACGGCCTTGCGTGTGGCGGGTGCGTTCCACTCGCCCCTGATGGACCCGGCCGCCGAGAAGCTCAAATCGGAGCTTGGAAAGGTGACTTTCATCGCTCCGCGAATACCGGTGGTGTCGTCGGTGACCAGCGACTATTATCGTGGCCCGGATGACATCCGCGAGCTGCTTTATCAGCAGGTCGCGCGGCCCATTCGCTGGCAGGAGTCGGTGGAGCGGCTGGCGTCGGATGGATTTGATCGATTCGCGGAGGTTGGTCCCGGTCGCGTACTGACGGGTCTGCTCCGCAAGATAAACCGTGCATTGACCGGTCTGAATTATTCGACGGTCGAGTCGTTCGGCGGCGTGGCAGCCGGTCGCGGCGCCTAACGGCGGCATTTTCGCATACGAGGCACTTGAGGCGGATTGGGTTCATGGCAGAACTGCAGGACCGGGTAGCGATTGTGACAGGCGCGTCGCGCGGGATCGGGCGTTCAACAGCGCTCGCGCTTGCGAAGATGGGCGCGACGGTCGTTGCCGCGGCGCGAAACAGCGACAAGCTGGGATCGCTGGCTTCGGAGGCGGCGGACCTGCGTTGCCCGGGGCGGATTGTTTCGCGTGTGCTGGATGTGACGGACGCGGCGACGGTCGAAAAATGGATCGACGAGATCGCCACGGAATTCGGCCGTATCGACGTGGTGGTGAACAACGCGGGCATCACGCGCGACGGCCTGCTGATGAACATGACGGACGCGCAGTTCGACGAGGTTCTCACGACGAACCTGCGATCAGTATTCTGGATGACGCGGGCTGTGGCGAAGTACATGGTTCGTGCGCGGTTCGGCCGGATCATCAACATTGCGAGCGTGTCGGGTTTGATGGGTAATCCGGGTCAGGCGAACTATGCGGCGGCCAAAGCGGGCGTTATCGGCTTCACCAAGACGGTCGCCAAGGAGCTGGGTCGGCGCGGAGTGACCTGCAACGCGGTAGCGCCGGGATTCATCCGGACGGACATGACGAATGTGTTGCCGGAGAAGGTGAAAGAACAGGTCTTGACGATCATCCCGCTGCAGCGGTTTGGCGAGCCGGAAGAAGTGGCCTCGGTGGTCGCGTTTCTGGCGTCGTCGTCAGCCGCATACGTGAACGGGCAGGTGGTCACGGTAGACGGCGGTCTGCACATGTGAGCGCGGTCGTAGCGACCCGCGGCGTCGTGTTGTCAAGCACGGCGTGAACCGGTATAAGTTTTTGGAATCCGGGACGGCCTATTTTCATCAAAGGGCCGATGGACGGCCTGCGACGGTCCCGGACAGGACAACTGTTTAATCGATCCGCCTGCGGAGGATTCTTGCGTGCCAACCCGTGAGGAGATTCAGGAAAAGGTCGTCTCGATCGTGAGCGAGCAGATGGGCGTAGACAAAAAAGAGATCACGATGGAGACATCCTTCGTCCGCGATCTGAACGCCGACTCGCTTGATACGGTCGAATTGGTCATGGAGTTCGAGGACGAGTTTGAGCTTTCCATCCCGGACGACGAGGCCGAGAAGATCCAGACGGTGGGTCAGGCGGTCGAGCACATCCACAAGGCCCTGGAAAGCAAGAAATAGGGCGGAGCCCGAATTGTGATCATCGAGGATCGATGAATGTCTCGCCGGCGCATCGTCATCACCGGAATGGGGCTTGTCAGCCCGCTCGGGAACGTCGTAGACGTCTTCTGGGGGCGGCTGCTGGCGGGCGAGAGCGGCGTCGCGCGAATACAGCGATTTGATCCAAGCCGTTTTCCGACCACATTTGGCGGCGAGTGCCGCGAATTCGACCCGGAGCGGAGCATCGACAAGCGTCAGGCAAAGCGGCTCGACCGCTTCGCGCAGATGGCGCTAGTGGCGGCCGATCTGGCAGCCAAGGACAGTGGATTCGATTTCAAGGCCGCGGCGCGGCCGGACCGGATCGGCGTGATCATCGGTTCGGGCATCGGCGGTCTGACCGAACTTGAAGAGCAGCATCACCGACTGATCGAGAAGGGCCCTGAGCGGGTCAGCGCCTTCACGATTCCGAAGTTGATGGTCAATGCGGCGAGCGGGAATATTTCCATCCTGCTGGGCGCTCAAGGGCCCAATACGGCGGTCGCGACAGCGTGTGCGTCGGCAACGAACGCCATGGGCGACGCGTGGCACGCACTGCTTCGCGACGAATGCGACATCATGATTACGGGCGGGTCGGAGGCGGCACTGACGCCGTTGGGTCTGGCCGCCTTTTCCGCGATGAAGGCGCTCTCGGAGCGGAATGACGCTCCGGCGAAGGCCAGCCGGCCGTTTGATAAGGCGCGCGACGGTTTCGTGATGGGCGAAGGGGCGGCAATCTTCCTGTTCGAGGAACTTGAGCACGCGAAAAAGCGCGGGGCCAAGATTTACGCCGAGGTGCTGGGATATGGCATGAGCGGCGACGCTTGCCACATCACGCAGCCGGACGAGTGCGGTCGCGGCGCGGCGCGGGCGATGAGTCTGGCGCTGACGGATGCACGACTGAACCCGGGGCAGATCGACTATATCAACGCGCACGGGACCGGGACGCCGCTGGGAGACGTGGCTGAGACGACCGCAATCAAGTCGGTCTATGGCGCGCACGCGAAGAAGCTGGCGGTCAGCAGCACGAAGAGCGCGATCGGACATTTGTTGGGCGCGAGCGGAGCGGTCGAGCTGGTGGCGACGGTGCAGGGTCTGCGGCACGGCGTCGCGCCGCCGACGATCAACCTGGACGACCCCGATCCGCTGTGCGACCTCGACTACGTGCCGAACAAACCACGCGACCTTCGCATCGAGCGGGCGATGAGCAATTCTTTCGGATTCGGCGGGCACAACGCCTGCATCATTATTGGAAAGATCTAGATTCTTTCCGCGCGGCGCGGCCTTCTTTGCCGCTGAGCAGTTCTTGCCGGTTGGGGTCTCAAGTGCATATCAGGCAGGTCCGATAGAGCTAGTGCGGTCCGGCTGCGCGCGATGAACGCGGGGTGGACCGTGATCGAGCGTCAAACGTGATTAAAGAAGGCGACATCGACGCGGCACTGAGCGAGGCGCAACAGGCCGTTGAGCAGCTCGCCGAGGCGACCGGCGCGACGCTGGCCGGGCAACCGGAAACTCGGAGCGCGGAGCGGGCGCCCACTGGGCCGGCCCCGACTGCCTCCGCACCGGCGGCGATCGACCTTTCGAGTCTGCCAGCGGCGTTACATCGGATTTTCAAGGTGCGGGTGGCGGTGCGCGTGCGACTGGCGGAGCGGCGGATGTCGGTCGGTGATATTCTGCAGCTTTCGAACGGTGCAATTCTTGAATTTGAGACTCCCGTGCAATCGCCGTTGAAGCTGCTGGTGAACAATAAGTGCGTCGGGACGGGGGAGGCGGTCAAGGTAGGCGAGAATTTCGGATTACGCGTGAGTTACATCGGGGACGCGGCCGAACGGATCGCGATGTTGGGCGGCGCCGCGTGAGGCGGGATCGGCCAGTGTGAAGTTGAGCGGGGAAGGGGTTTGGCCTATCGTGCGGTCGATGCGGATACTGGTTGCGGGCGCTGCGGGGTTCATCGGACACCACCTGGCGAAGCGGTTGCTTGGGGACGGCCATTCGGTCGTGGGACTGGATAGTCTGACGACCGGGCAGCCGCGAAACGTGAAGGCCCTGGCCGAGAACGGCAAGTTCGAGTTCGTTCGCGGTGATATCGCTGAGCCGATCAGCGTGACGGGCGGCAAGTTCGACCAAATATATAACATGGCATGTCCGGCATCGCCGGTGGACTTCAAGCATAAGGCCATCGAGATCATGACAACATGCAGCGCCGGGGTGCGGAACCTGCTCGATCTGGCGCACCGGGACGGGGCGGTTTTCCTGCAGGCGTCGACGAGCGAATGCTATGGCGATCCGCAGGTCCATCCGCAGCCGGAGACATATTGGGGCAACGTGAACCCGATCGGGCCGCGCTCTCCGTACGATGAGGGGAAGCGCTTTGCCGAGGCGCTGACGACCAGCTATCGGCGGCTGCATGGAGTCTCGACGCGGATTGTGCGTATTTTCAATACGTATGGTCCGGCCATGCGGGCGGATGACGGGCGGGCGCTGCCGACTTTCATCATGCAAGCGCTGAAGAATGAACCCATCACGGTGCATGGCGACGGGTCGCAGACGCGAAGCTTTTGCTATGTCGACGACCTGGTCGATGGAATCGTCCGGCTTGCAGCGAGCGACTATTCGGAGCCGGTCAATATCGGCAACGACCAGGAAGTCACGATTCTTCAAGCCGCGAAGGATGTGGTGAAACTGATCGGCAGCCGCAGCGAGATTCGCTGTGTCGAGCGGCCGGCGGATGATCCGGAGCGCCGGCGGCCGGACTTGGCGCGGGCCCGGCAGGTGCTGGGATGGAGTCCGAAAGTCGCGCGCGACATCGGCTTCGCGCGGACGATTGAGTATTTCAAGTCGCTGTAGCCGGCGGCATTCAATTCATCAGGCGACAAGCTTTCGCAAAACGCCGTTCACGCGCTTAAGGCCTTTGGGGCCGAGGCGCAGGAACAGGTCCACGATGCGCGCTACTGCCGTGAGAAACTCGAGCATGTCGTCGAGGCGTTGTCGGTAGGCGCGGAGGTCGGCGGCCTCATCGCCCTTGAGCCGGGGGAGTTCTTCGTCGACCAGATCGCGGCAGCGGCGGACGGTGTCGAGGATGGGCTCGACTTCGCGACGCTGGCGCTGGCGGGTGATGTTGGCGAAGAGAGCCCAGACGTCGGCGTTGGCGACGAAGTATTCCTTGCGATCGCCGCGGTGGTGGACGCGTTCAATCAGGCCCCAGTCGACCAGGGAGCGGAGGGACATGCTGGTATTGCCGCGGGAGATGGCGAGCTGAGCCATGATGTCGTCGGTGCAGAGCGGGGTGGGGGTGGCGTAAAGCAGGGCGTGGATTTCGGCCATGGTGCGGGAGATGCCCCAGTAGGCGGCCATTTCGCCCCAGCGGCGGACGAAGAGGGATTTTGATTGTTCGACGGCGGTCGGCATGCGAGCACCTGCCTTTCTGATACTTTCAGTATATATTGAAATTACAGTAATGTCAAGCAAGGCGGGTCAGGCGGTCGCGGGGGCACTGACGACGGCGGGGATGCGGTCGGGCAGGTTGGCGCGCAGTGCGGCGATCCAGCGGCGGGCGCAGAGCACGACGATGAAGGCGGCGCAGGCGATCATCAGAATGATGAGGGCCGTGTTGAGGCCGCCCTTGAGCGCGTCCTCGGCGCGGCCGGATTTGAGCATGGGCCAGAGTTGCAGGCGAATCTGGGTGATGCCGCCGGCGGTGGTGGTGACGAGGACCCAACACATCGGAATCAGTGTGACCCAGACATAGCGGGCGCGGCCTGCGTTCATGAGCAGGGTGGAGATGATGGCCAGGGCGATGGCGGCGAGCATCTGATTGGCGATGCCGAACATGGGCCAGATGGTCTGAATGTTTCCGCTCCAGAGGAAGCTTGCCCAGGCGGCGACGATGGCCGAGGTGCTGATGATGACACCGGGCCACCAGCCGGGGCGCTCGAAGTTCTTGGTCCACGGGCCGAGGAAGCGCAGGCGAGAGAGAAACTCCTGAAGGAGGAAGCGGGCGATGCGCGTTCCGGTGTCTATTGTGGTGAGGATGAAGAGGGCTTCGAACATGATGGCGAAGTGGTACCAGATGGCCATGAAGTTTGAGAGGAAGGGGATGCGCGAGAAGATTTTGGCCATGCCGACGGCGAGGGTGGGGGCACCGCCGGTGCGGCCTTCGAGTTTTTCCTCGACGGCGTGTTCGAGGTCGTGCAGGTCGACCGCCTTGAAGTTGTATTTCGCGACTTTGTCGGGCGGCGTGTTGATGAGGTAGTAATCGCCGGGTTCGAGGCCGGCGACGGCGATGAGGGCGATGATGCCGACCAAGCTTTCGATGAGCATGCAGCCAAAGCCGATGGGGCGGGCATGGGATTCTTTTGAAATCATTTTGGGGGTGGTGCCGCTCGCGACGAGGGCGTGAAAGCCGCTGATCGCGCCGCACATGATGGTGATGAAGACCATGGGGAAGACGGTGCCGGGGACGATGGGGCCACCGCCAACCCTGGCGAACTGTGAGACGGCGGGGAGTTTGACGGTGGGCTGGACGATCAGGACGCCGGCGACGAGGAGGGAGATGGTGCCGATTTTCATGAAGGCGCTGAGGTAGTCGCGCGGGCAGAGGAGGAGCCAGACGGGCAGGACGCTGGCGATGAATCCGTAGGCGGCCATGGCGATGATGATCTGGTTGCGGGTGAGCAGGAAGAGCTTGCCCCATTCGCTGGTCTGGGCGAACTGGCCGCCCCAGACGGCGATGAGGAGCAGAACGACGCCGATGACGGAGGCCTCGACGATTGCGCCTTTGCGGAAGATGTACATGTACCAGCCCATGAAGAGCGCGATGGGGATGGTGCAGAAGATGGTGAAGGAGCCCCAGGGGCTTTCGGCGAGGGCGTTGACGACGGCGGCGCCGAGGCCGGCCAGGGCGATGACGACGATGAAGAGAATGGCGACCGCGGTGACGAAGCCGCCGACGGGACCGAGTTCCTGGCGGGCCAATTCGGCGAGGGAGCGGCCGTTGCGGCGGGTCGAGGCGACGAGGACGACGAAGTCCTGGACTGCGCCGCCGATGACGACGCCGATGAGGAGCCAGAAGAAACCGGGGGCCCAGCCGAACTGGGCGGCGAGTACGGGGCCGATGAGCGGGCCGGCGCCGGAGATCGCGGCGAAGTGATGGCCGAAGAGGACCCACTTGTTGGTGGGGTGGTAGTTGTGGCCGTCGTTGAGAATGTGGGCGGGAGTGGTTCGCCGGTCGTCGAGGACCATGATTTTGGCGGCGATGAAGGCGGAGTAGTAACGATAGGCGATGGCGAAGACGGCGAGGGCGGAGAGGATGAGCCAGAGGGAGTTCACAGGGTCGGAGCCTCCGGGGCGGTCGGCGTTGTCGGTTGCGGAAAGACTACAGACTGTGGCGTGCGGAGGTAAGGGCGCGACGACTTGAAGCGCTGGAGCGGCTAGCTGCCGAGGAGGGTCAGGGCGTGGCGCATGGGGGCTTCGGAGATCTGGATCAGGCCGTCGAAGGGGTGGTCCATTTCGAGGATGAGGTAGAGGGCGCCGGAGACGGCGACGGCGCAGAGGAAGAGTGCGGCCAGGACGGTGGGGTTGCGCGGGGCGAAGAGGCCGAAGCTGATGAAGATGACGGTGAGCCAGAAGACGAGCGTGCAGAGGAGCGGGCGCGAGATGGCGGAGCCGGACTGCTGAAGGAGCAGGAGGCGCGTGCGGCCGATGTCGTTCATGACGCTCTCGGCCTGGGACTGAAGTTTGTGCTGCATTGGGGTGGTGGGCTGGAGCTGGAGGATGCCTTCGTAGGCGGCCTCGCCGCCGACGGAGAGCGGGTTGGCGCCGGCCGGGGGCGCGGTGTGATGCCACAGGCGGCCGATGAAAGTTTCGACGGCCTTGCGCATGGCGGCGCGGATGGGCTGGGTTTCGGGGCCGTAAAATTCAAGCGTGCGGTCGAGGCGGAGGACGTTGGCGGACATTTCGGTGACTTCGTCCTTCTGGCGGTCGTAGGCGGACTTGGCCGAGCTGACGAGGAGGCCAAGGACGAGGGCGGCCATGGTGCTGATGAGGCCGGTGCCAAGCTTGACGGCGTCCTGCGATTCCTTGCTGAGGTGGTGGTCGGGCAGGAGATAGCGGAGGAGGAATCCGAGGAGAGTTCCGCCGAAGACGCAGGCGAGGATGATGAGGCCGATGGCGAGGGAGGACATGAGGATCCTTTGTTTAGCGAGCGGTGACCAGCGACGGGCTGGGTCGCAATGGGGCGTGAGTTTAGCGGGCGGGCCGCGATGAGGCACGGGGGGCAGTGGTGGCGGCGCTGGGGAGCTCCGCGAATGGGCGGATCAGAGCTTAAGGGCGGGAGTTGGCCTAATGCGATGCCGAAGACGCTCGATGTCGCGGCGAGATGGACTTGCCGAGCATGGACTTGATTCGCCTCATGGACAACTTGGGTCGGGGTCGGTGAGGAGTTTGTCGATGAAGAGGTCGATGTCGGTTGTGTCGAGCCTGAGGTCGTTGTTGAGGTCGGTACAGCCGCAGTCGTTGACGGCGAGATCGCCGACTGTCACGCAGTTCAGGAATAGCTGAATGTCGCGGCCGTCGACCATGAAGTCCAGATCGAGATCTCCGGGGCAGAAGGCGCCGCAGCCGCATTGGTCGGGGCGCTGATCCTGGTCGAAGTCGGTTAATAGGCCCGAGTTGAGGTCGCAGTCGTCCGGGACGCCGTTGATGTTGCAATCGGTCGCTGCGCCAGAGGCGAGCTCGATGGCGTCGTCAATTCCGTTCTGGTTGCAATCGCCGAGAAAAGACAGTGCATCGCGAGCGTTGACCAAGCCCCAGCCGAAGAATAGGTCGTAGCCGGGAGTGCCGAGGTCGCGACAGGAGACCTGGAGGGCGTGTTCGACCTGGGCCGCGGTCAATTCTGGATTTCGGGAAAGAAGCAGAGCGGCGATTCCAGCCGTATAAGGGGCGGCGAATGAGGTATCATCGACGGTTGTATAGTCGCCGTTGACGTATCCAGCGTTCCCGGTGCGATCGGTTGAGACAATTGACTGACCCGGCGCGGAGAAGTCGATGCCGTTGCCGAAATTACTGAAGAACGCGAGAGCTCCGAAGCGGTTCAGGGCAGCGACCGCGTTGACGACCGGAATGCTGGCCGGATAGGTGATTGTCGAGCTTGAATCGTTTCCGGCCGAAGCGAAGTGGACGATTCCGTCGGTCCAGGTCTGCTGGTACATGAACTCTATCGTACTGGAGCTGAAGCCGTAGCCGTTGCTATTGTTGGTGACGCGGGCACCGATGGTCTCGGCCCAGGCGAGCGCATTAACCGTCCAACTGGTCTGGGCAGTCCAGTTTCCATTGCATGGGGTCAAGTTTGCGACGAACGTTCGGGCCGACGCGATGCGCGTGTCGGGGGCGATTCCCGCTATTCCGATAAAATTATTCATCGTCGCAGAGATGCAGCCGGCGACCGCGGTTCCATGGTTTTCGCAGGCGTTCATCGGGCCCCCGCTGCCGCCCTGGCCGGTGAAGTCTATTCCTGGAATCTGATTCAGATCGGGATGGTCCTGTTGTACACCGGTGTCCAGGATTACGGTGATGACGGAGGGTGAGCCGGTGGTGATATCCCATGCTTCCGGGGCGTTCATATCCATATCGGGGGTTCCGCCGGATTGACCAGTATTGTTCAGGCCCCAACAGAACGTGAAGAACTGATCGTTCGGAATGACGTCGCTTTTTCCGGTGAGGATCATGTCGGGTTCGGCGAAGCGAACCTCCGGGCGAACAGCTAGTGCGTTTGCTGCGGCCAAGACCTGGTCCCCGCGGCGCGACCTCGCCTGAACTCGATAGACGCCGCGCATTCCTGCCCAGTCTCGGTCCAGCACGATTCCGGCGCTGAACTGATCCAGAATGGCGCGGGCTCGTTTGTCGTCGATATTGCTCGCAAACCCGACGAGCAGGTTGGGAGTTACGACGATCGGTCCGCCGTCGCTTCCGATGTAGACTGGAGACGCGAAGTCGATATCCGCCAGCCCGGCGAGCGCACCTAGTCTGCGACTGATTGCGCCTGACGATCGCTCGGTCGTCGGATTCTCGATAAGGGACCATTGAGCGATGGGGAGGGGCTCGACATTAGAAACGGAAAGTCCGGCGGGGCTAACGATGGAGGCGATATCGTCGGCAGCGCCTGGGCGCCGTTGAACGGCGATGCGGGTGGAGTCGAGGGGGAGTTCCCGGCGTTCCTTGAAGTAATAGTAATGTTTAGGGGCTTCGGCGGAGTCTGCCTGGGGGGCGGCCATTGCCCGCGAGACTGACGCGGCTACGAGGAGTGTGCATATCGCTCGGGCAAAATTTTTCGATTGTCGGGTTATCAAGGCCATTCCTACCTCCTGAAGTCAGTTTACCGAGATGCAGACTTCGCCCATTACCGGGGAATAGGAAATAGTCGTAGACGGGACGGTTTCGTAACAGGGAAAATGTGAGGTTTTTCGGGAATCTTTGCGCGGCGGGGGTACCGGGTGAGACATTGCATTTCCGGCACCGGGGTTGGTCCGGATTCGTCGGGGCGACTCAAGTTCAGGTGAGGCGGCCGGGTGGTTGTAGATTTTTTTCGGAATTGTTGTTGCGCATTTGTGGGTTTTGCGACTACGGGGGCAGCGGCGTGGTGCCGGCGGGAGATGCCCCCAATTCGGGGTTTTTTCGGCGATGCGGCGTGGGATATCCTTAGGGGATGTTCGAGCCGGGTTCCGATGAGGTCGCGGATGGGTGGGTGGCCGGCGCCATCGGCGGGTCTGAGCAGGATCGGGAGCGTCTTGTCTCGATTCTGACGCCGCGGGTGCGCGCGATGGTGTTGGCGCGACTGGCGCCGGCGCCGTCGCAGTTTCATGTCGTGGACGACCTGGTGCAGCAGTCGTTGGTGGATGTGACGGCGAAGCTGCGCGAGCTGCGGACGCCGACGTTTGTGGCGCTGCGGTCGTTTGCTTCGGTGATCGTGTCGCGGCGGGTGGCAGACTATCTGCGCGACGCGGCCAAGCCGGAAGGGATGACGTTGCGGTTGTCGGCGGCGGATTCGTCGATCGTCGAGTGGCTGAGCCGGAGCTTGCCGGCGAGCGGGCGGTCTCCGCGAAGCGCGGCGGCGCGAGCGGAAGAGGCGGAGCGGATGTTGCTGGAGCTTGGCAAGTTGAAGGAGAGTCAGCGGGAGATTCTGACGCTGGCATTTTTCGACCAGCTTTCGCTGGATGAGATTTCGCAGCGACTGGAGATGAGCCGGCCGGCGACTTCGATGGCGCTGGTCCGGGCGATCCGCGCACTGCGGGCGCGGGTGGAGGGGTCGATGGGGTCCTGGAGTCCGCATGCGTACGGAGCTTGACGGCGAGCGCGGTGACGAACTCGCGAACGAGATGGACCGGGCGCTGCGGTCTTTCTGGCGCGGGTCGCATGGGGAGATCGACCGGCTGGTGGGTGAGCCGGGGTCGTCGGCGCTGATGACGTGTCTGGCGGCGGTGACGGGGGAGAGCGCCGCGATTGTGCCGCATGTGCCGCGGATCGCGGAATATGAGATTGTGCGCGAGATCGGACGCGGGGGGATGGGCGTGGTGTATGAGGCGCGGCACGCGCGGACGCAGCGGCGAGTGGCGCTGAAGGTATTGCGCACGATTGACAGCGGCGGGCGGGAGGGGCGGTTATTTGCGCGCGAAGTGGGATCGTTGGCGCGGTTCAAGCATCCGAACATTGCGACACTGTTTGACGCAGGCGAGACGCCGGACGGGCGGTCGTATTTCGCCATGGAGCTGGTGGAGGGGGTGACGCTGGCGGAGTGGGCCCGGAAACGCGAGGCATTTGGCGGGACGCGCGAGGGGGCGGATCGGCGGCGGCTGGAGCTGTTTGGGCGGATTTGCGCGGCGGTGAATTATGCGCATCAGCGCGGGGTGATTCACCGGGATCTGAAGCCGTCGAACATACTGGTGGATGCGAATGATCAGCCGAAGGTGCTGGACTTCGGGATGGCGCGGCTGCTGGATGCGGATGCTGAACTGGCGACGCAGACGATGGAGATGAAGAACATCGTCGGGACGCTGGCGTACATGAGCCCCGAGCAGGCGATGGGTCGGCTGGACGACGTGGACATTCGGACGGATGTGTATGCGCTGGGCGTGATTCTGTATGAGCTGCTGACGGGGCGGCGGCCTTATGAGGTACGCGACAGTGCGCTGGCGGCGGGATTGGCGGCGATCGCGGAGACGCCGCCGCGGCGGCCTTCGGTGGTGAACGCGGCTGCGCGGGGCGATCTTGAGGCGATCGTTCTGAAGGCGCTGGAGAAGTCGCCGGATCGGCGGTACGCGAGCGCGGCGGAGTTTGGGGAGGACGTGGAACGGTATCTGGGCAGCCGGCCGATTCGGGCGCGGCGGCCGAGCGTGGGGTATTTGCTGGCGAAGCTGGTGGGGCGGCACAGGCTGACAGCGGCACTGATCGGGGTGCTGGCGATTCTGGCGGCGGGGTCTGGCGTCGTTTTTGTGATGCAGGCGGCGGCGGTGCGGCGGCAGCGCGATGAGGCGAAGGCACAGACGCGGCGAGCAGAGCGGATCAGCGGGTATTTGACGGGGATGTTCGGGACGCTTGATCCGAAGCGATTGGGGCCGAGCGTGCCGGTTCGGTCGGTGCTGGATCAGGCGTCGGGGAGTCTGGAGAGCGAGCTGGCGGATGACCGGGCCACGCAGGCGGCGGTGCACGACGTGCTGGGGCGCGGATATATGGGGTTGGGGGTGTTGAATGAGGCGGAGCGGCATCTCAAGGCGGCGCTGGATTTGAGGCGGGAGGTATTTGGCGAGCGAAGCGGGCCTTATGCGACATCGCTGCATCAGCTTGGATTGCTGGCGGTGCGGCAGCAACGGCCGGATGACTGGAAGCGACTTCTGACGGAGGCGTATGAGATCCGGCGCGAATTGTTCGGCGATGAGAGTGCGGACGTCGCGGAGAGTCTGGACGCGCTGGGGCGGCGGTTCTCGAGCGGGACGGAGATGGCGGACGCCGAACAGATGCAGCGCCGGGCCCTGGAGATTCGACGAAAGATCGGCACGGATGAGCTGAGCATCGCACAGTCGCTGAGCGGTCTTGGGGTGCTGCTTGTGGCGGCGGGCCGGTACGAGGAGGCGGAGCCGATTCTGGTGGAGGCGTTGGGAATCCAGCGGCGCATGCTGGGGCCGAGTCATTTTGACGTGGCGCGGACGTTGACGGATCTGGGGGAGATTTACTTCTATTGGGGACAGTACGACAAGGCGGAGGAGTGCCATCGCGAGCAGGTGCGGATACTGCGAAAATTATTTCCGCAGGGACAGGTGGATCTTGCATTTGCGTTGTCTGACCTGGGCGGGATTCTGGGATTGAAAGGAGAATATCGTGAGGCGGAGCAGTTGATGCGGGAGGGGATCGAGATGGAGGGACGATGCGGAGACGAGCCGCATCCGGCCCTGTGCACGAATAACTACGCCAAGTTTTTGCGTTCGCAGGGACGGTACGCGGAGGCGGAGCCGCTGGCGCGGTCGGTGTATGACTGGTGGCACGGCAACGCACTCGAGGCGCATCGCGCGAAGAGCTATGCGTGCCAGCATCTGGGGTTGATATTGCTGGATCGTGGGGAAGTGGATGAAGCGGATCGGTTGTTTCGGGCGGCGGAGGAGAACTGGCGGGCGCTGTTTGGGGAGACGCATCCGCGGCTGGCCGTGGCGTTGATCGGAGAGGGCCGCGTGGCAGAGCTGCGCGGACAAACGGCCGAGGCGGTGCGGTTTTTTGGTGCGGCGGTAGAGATTCGGCGCAAGCGGATCGGTGACGATCATCCGGAGACGGCGGAGGCGCGGATCGAATTGGCGCGGGCGATGGCGGCCGCGGGGCAGCGAGTTCAGGCGGCTGCGACGGCACGTGCGGCGTTGGCGCTGCTGCGATCGCGGATGGGGGAGAAGAGTGCGGATGTTTCGTGGGGGATGTATGAGCTGGCGGGGATGGTTGAGGCGGCGGAGGCGGAGCAGTTGCTGCGCGGGTCGATTGCGATTGAGCGCGGGCTGGATCGGGAGCGGCATCCGCAGTTGGGATTGTCGCTGAGCCGGCTGGGGGAGGTGCTGGCGGCGCGTGGGGAGCTGGCCGACGCATGTAGTGCGGTGGCCGAGGCGGTTGAGATCCTGAAGTCGAGGTTGAGCGCGAGCGACACACGGCTCATGAAGGCCGAGAAGGCGTTGTATTACTGCTCGTCGAAATCGCAGCCGCAGTCGTACATCAGGAGCATACGCTAGGCACCCGCGAACGGCGGGCGAGGTCGGAGCGATGCAGGGCGGGAAGATGGCGATGGAATTTTCGAGTACAGCAAGCGGAAAATTGTGGCTGTCCCGCGTATTCGTTCGCCGGCATGGCGCAGGAGATTATTTACGCCTCAAGGCGTGTCTCATTCTGAACGCCAGTTTTGCATTGGCATTGGGTTTCGAAGAGTTCGGGTGCTCCGCAAATACTTCCATTTGCTCAATCAATGGTGATGGATCGGTGACCCTCACAGACAAACGATCGTTTAGGATGGCGGGGATTCGTATGAAACCGGACTCGGAAATCGGAGAAGGCCCTGCGCTCGCACTCGCACTTAAAATTGTCGAGTCAGTGTCCCGGGACGTACGGATCGTGGTGGACAAGGCATCTGGCGAGGCCACGATCTATTATGAGCAACCAATTTTCTATGAGAAGTACAATCCGATCTGGATCATCATGCCGCCGAGCCGCACAAGCATGGTGAACGAACTGCTCATCTACATCGGAATGGCCGAACTCGACGGATCGATCGATGGCGTTTCTCATTCTGAGAACGAGGCATTGAGGCGGGCGCAGGCAAAATACCGGCAGTATGAGAGCGGGTGTGTTCCACCGATGAAGCTGTCGTATCTGGCGGCTAAACCGGAACTCCTCTATTGGCCGACGAAGGGTTTCCTACCTAATCTGGCGCCGAAGGATTATGAAAGGTGTTCAATTCAGCGGAATGGTCGGATGAGTGAGGCGGGCGCGAAGGGCGCGGACGAGTGAGCGACTGTTGGCGGCGCGCGGGGTGGGAGCGGTGTGACGCGGAGCGGTAGCGATCCGGATCGGGCGATTTGCGGTGCGGAGAATCGTGTCATCGAATCTTCGAGTGCGAGGTCGGCGAGTCGCGACGAGATGGCTCACAGTCTGCCTTGGTCTGGCATTGGGTGCGAGCGGCCTCTGGTGATATGTTGGGAAACTCCGGAATGCATGTCGCACATACGCAGAAATTGGCGTATGCGTCTACCGTGATGGGATTCCGGGAAGATTTGCATGTGAGGTGCTCGACACGTCGGGGCAGCCACTATCGGGAGTGCTGGTCCGAGTGTGAAGCAATTCTGGTTGGACGGCCAGCGACGAGCGTACTGACGAGCATGGTAAGGTGCAGATTCCAAGTCATGAGGATGATGTGAACGGCGTCGCCGTGAATGATACTGAAATAGCTTTCAATTCAGCCACACCTTGGTTTCCGCCGCTACGCGCGTCCAGTGGCCTGCGCTTGGTCTTCGTGGTTCCACGTAGTTTCGGGCACGCTTCGACCGAGGCGCTTCCCAATTGACTATGGAGGCGATCGTTTCCAGATTCTCTACCCAGCCTCACTCACGGTCGATGCAGCTGGCGGCGCATTGCGGCGGTTGGGTGTCAGGCGACGGGAGGAGCCGCATTCCGGGTCGACGAAAGAGTCCTGTCACCGTACGGGCCTCCGCGGAAGAGCATGCTGCGGAAATCGGTGCCTGTCCCGGGTATCGCGATACCAGAGGAAGGCGGTGGTGGCCGCCAACGCGATGAAGGGAAGCCAGAGCGGGACCCGGAGCACGAAGCATCCGCGGGCTTTGAATGGTGTGGGGCAGATATTCTGATACGGTGAGTAAACTCCTTGATCGTGTTCAAGGATGCAATCGGCCACGGAAAGCCCGCGTGGTGGTGAGATGCCACCGAGGATGCGTTGCAATCTAGCTACATCGGCCTGGGACCAGACGCTTCTGGATATTGTCACGGCTTGATGAGCGACGCCAATTTCCCATTTCGGCCCGGGGGCGAGTCCATTCGATGCATATCGAATGCCGACGAAGAAGTTTGCTTGCCATGCGATAGCAAACGCGCCGGTGGCGGCGAGCATGGTCCATTTCGCGACGGTAAGGCGTTGGCGCGGGGTGCTCATGGCAAGCAAACATCGTTTGACGACTCTGGCGGCAGGCGGCGGACGGAGCCGCTTTCCAGGTCCCGCGTATTGCGTGTCCCTCTTTGTCCGCGGACTTGTGCCGATCGGACTAGATCTTGAGAAGCTTTCGCGTCAGTCAAATCGCATTACCAAATTAGTTATCAGAAGTAATACAAGCAGCAGCAAGGCACCGACTAAAGTGGCCCCGATGCATAGTGCGACGCCGTCATCCGAAACTCGTTCGCGCACAAGCACTCCGCGTAGGTGTAGTATATGCACCCCGGTGGCGATCGCGTATGCAGAGACTGGGACTATCTGGCAACATGTGAGATACCAAATATCATTCCCATTTGTATAAATATACTGACTTCCGGGTGAGGCGACCGCGGTCATCCAAAAAATACGGGAGGCGCATGATAGTACTACGCCCGATACCAGGATCACACATGCGATCATGATATGGCGTTTCAGCAAGCGGACAGCGAACTCGCGCCGACTGGCAGAGTCGTGGCGAGCAATCAGCTCGCTTCGATCGAACGTATTTCCACACTCTGGGCATTTCGATCCCACCAATCCGCGAAGATTGTAGTCACAATGCCAGCAGCGAAGATCGCGATGAATCATCTCAGAGGTCATCGGCATCCATTTCCAATCCTACGTGCCCGGCGGAAAGCCATCGGGGAGTTGCGCCTTATTTAGAGTCGACGCCGCCGGCAGCGCATTTCGGCGATTGGGGTGTCAGGCGGCGGAAGGAGCCGCTTTCCAAGTCGACGAGATAGAGTCCCATGTCGCCGTGCGGGCCTCCGAGGTAGAGCAAGCTGCGTCCGTCGGGAGAAAATTGCATTGCGGTCATCCCGCCGTGCTTGGGGTATTCGCGGATCGAGCGCGATTGAATGTCCGAAATGCAGAGTCCGTTTTGCGTTCGTCGCTGACCATTGATTTCAGAAGTGTACTTTTTTTGGTATGCGAGCTTGTCGCCGATGGGCGAAAAGCACATGTCGGAGCCATAGGACACCTGTTCATTATCCAAGAGGCGGCGCCGGTTGCTGCCGTTGAAATCCATCAGATAGACTTCGCTTTGCCCACCAAGCGAACCCAACGCAATTGTACTTCCATCGTCATTGATTCGAACGAGAAGACCCCCTCCGAGGTCGTTGACGATTGCTGTCGTGAGATCGACGCTGAATGCCCGGCTCCGGCTGTAAGCAACTTGACCGAAGACGAGCCGATTTCCATCTCTGCTCGCGTGAAAATATCCACTTCCAATTGAGCAAATCTGCCTGGGATCACTCGAATCGAGATTGGTCAACCACAGTCCTTTTTCACCTGACCAGATCAGTTGCCTTCCGTTCGGGTGAAAACGCGGCGAACCGATGATCCCGGGCGGCCTGGCTATTTGGCGGACGACGTTTCCTTGCAGGTCGACTACCACAAATTGATAACCGTAACGATATCCGGTTAGCCAATGGGTTTCGCCGGCTGTCATTCCGGCCAGAAGCGATTTGCTGTCGGGCGACCAGCAGCCGCGGGTTTCATAACCGGGTAGCACATGGTCTCCCTGATTGCGGATCAGGCAATGCTGGTTTGTACCGTCGGCGTTCATGAGCCAGATGTCCTGGTCGCGTTCGCCGTTTGCCGCAGGAGCGCGCCTTGAGCAAAAGGCGATTTTTGAGCCGTCTGGCGAGAATGTTCCATTGCAGTCTACCAGTTTGTAATATCCGCCACATGCCAGGTGCGACGACACAGCAATGACGACGAGCAGCGTGCGCAGCACCTGAGCTGAGCCGATTCGAGCCGTTTGACGCGATGTGGGAGGATCGAGGGAAACGTCAGGCGAAATTGGGAGACGGCGAAGCGTGTAGTGGCGCTCTAATGTGGGGCGAATGATTTGAGATGATCGGTCGTTCATCATCGGGATTGTGATGCCTTTCGTTTGCAGCGAGAGGATTGGCTCATGCGAAACGCCGGTCATCAATGCTAGGGATCCGTTAGCCTTGCGTTTGTGACGACGCCGTCGGGATCTACATCAAACATGACGCACATGCCGGAGCTTGGGCCGACGGGCAATTTGGGGTGGCCGAGGTCGTACTGCAGGTTGTGAAAGACGGTTCGCGGGCTTCCGAACATGGCCACAATGCGATCTCTCGATTGGCCGTGAAGTGTCTTCCGAGATTGGGCAGTATCGAGCATTGAGAGTCGATCGCAGATCGACGCGGTCTTCCAGGCGACTTCGTCGAATGGCTTGAAGTCGAGGATACAATCTGCGGGACGCCCCGATATATGAATTCCGTTGACAGACCAGTCCGAGTTAAATGCAAAGCTTGCCTCCGCCCCGTCGCCCAACGAGTACCCGAGAGTGCGAGACTCATATGAGGGCGGGCCGAGCCTTGCGCGGACTTCAGTGGCGGCCAGCCCGACGATGTGTCCGTCGCGAAGGAGATTTCTTACCATCGTCCGTCGGGTATCAGGATTCCCGACTCGCCAAGCGGATGCGTCGAAGGATCTTTCGGACGCGAAGGCCGTTCGGCGATTGAGATAGCGAGCCCCCGCGCGCATACCGACTGCCAGCAGCGCGATAACACCCGCGATGGCGATCAGTCGCGCAGCGGTATGGCCGGACCGGTATGGGCCCACTATGAGCGCTTTTGATGATTGATAAACGATCGCGACGAGTTGTCTATTGACCATGCTGCGTGCCATCCTATGAACGCGCGGTGACGATGACTCTCGTTCGCAATTCCGCCGGGCCGAATCGCGCGCTGCGGTCATAGTCGTGGAAATCGTCGTCGCGCAACGAGAAAAATCCATCCAATCTGAAAGCTGGCTGGTCGAGTCGCCACTGATGCTAAGTCGTTTGAATCTGACCGGTTAGGCGTTTGGGCAAAAGAGAACATGACGGCTGCCTGCCGGGCGCGGATGGCCATTTCGCGCGGGAATTAGGAGAGAGACTCGATGAACGCGCGGGCCTGGGATTCTCCGTCGGTTATGAGGCGATTGATCAGTTCGGGCTGGCGGGAAAGTTTGGAGACGTAGTCGAGGGAGTCCATCAGTTCTTCGGACATGCGGATGATGCGCACCTTGACGGGTTCGCGGCGGGTGATGCCGAATCGGTTAAGGACCTCGTCGGAAAGGGCGTTCTCGCTGAGTAGAAAATTGATGAACTCGAGCAATTCGAGACTGTGGTGGAACGAGACGTTGCCGACCATCTGGTTGCGGCGGTCGGCGATCTCAGCTGGGCGGGTTGGGACTGATTTACAGGTGGTGGAGTTGATCTGGATGATCCAGATTTCGTCGGGAATATGGTCGTCGCCGACGTAGCGCGGGCGGAAGAGCTCCTGAATCGGCGGGTTGTCGGAGAAGAGGCCGTCCCAGTAGTAGTGGTCTCCGATGCGGACGGCGGGGAAGAGCATGGGGACGGCGGCGGAGGCGAGGATGGCCTCGACGCAGACTTCATTCTTGTGCGAGTAGAACTTCTTCAGCTCGCCGGTGAGGACATCGGCGGCGCCGACGATGAGGATCGGGCTTTCGGGGCGGGTGAGCTTTGAGAAATCGGCGAAGTTGATGTGCTTTTCGAGCATGGCCTTGAGGTCGGTGAAGAGATTTCGCGGGAGGAACATGTTCAGCAGGGCGAAGCCCATCTGCATGGGGAGGTCGCTGGGGCTCAACTCGAACTGCGGGAACCAGCCCTTCTGGACCATGCGGAGGTACTCGGCGCCGCATCGGTCGAGCATGAGTTCTTCAGGGTGCTGGGCGGTGAGCTCGCGCCAGAAATCGACGAGGCGATCCTGGATGGGTGTCTTGTCGCCGTGGGCGGCTTTGACGAGGCCGTACCAGGCGAGGGTGGCGCAGACCGCGCCGCCCGACGTGCCGCTGAGGGTTGTGATCTGGTGCGAGACGTGCACCCGGTTTTCGAACAGTGTTTTGAGGACGCCGGCAGTAAAGGCGGTCTGGCTTCCGCCGCCCTGACATGCAATGGCGATTTTCTTGCGGGTCATAGGTTTACTTTCAACGTCGGGCATATCGCGGCGGGATTCGGCCGCGCAATTGACCGGAGTAAGGCAACGTTAGTGGATGGAGGTAATGGGCTCAAGACTCCGGTCTGAGCGGACGATCAGGCGGCCAGGAGTTTAGAGGTCGTCGTGTTAGCCGCCGCGCGGGTCGTGATTCGACGTTTCCGTCGCGGCCGATCGCTCGCATTCGAGATTTCCAAGTTGCCTAAGGGCATTGCAGAGTCGGATTGGTCAGCAGCTCAGTTACGAAGGCCTGGACGTCGGCGTTGTTGAGGCGGTTGTCGTTGTTCATGTCGGCGCAGCCGCAGTCGTTGATCGAGAGGTTGTGGCCGGCGATGCAATTCATGAAGGGGGTGATGTCGCGGCCGTCGATCATGGCGTCGAGGTCGAGGTCGCCGTGGCAGAAGGCGCCGCAGCCGCACTGGTCGGCGCGGCCGTCGTGGTCGAGGTCCGTGAGGAGGTTGTCCTGAATGTCGCAACTGTCGGGACGGCCATTGGCGTTGCAGTCGTCGACGGTGCCGGACGCCAGCTCGCAGGCGTCGAGGATGCCGTTGGTGTTGCAGTCGCCTTCGGTGGTGGCGTAATCGACCTTAACGGATATGTAGGACGCGCCGGAGCAGAGGCCGTCTACCAGGGCGTTGGGCTGCATGGTGATGAGGGCATTGCCGCCGGCGACCGCGGCGTTCCATGTGGCGGCTGCGCAAGTGAGCGTGGTGGTGTTGGCGAGCGGGCAGGTGAATCCCGAGGTGGTGAAGACATTTCCGAGTCCGATGCCGTTGACGGAGATATTCACGAATTCCGATGCGGAGTCGATGTCGGCGACGGCCTTGAAGGTGAGGGTGACGTCGCCGGCGGCGGCGACCGGGGGTGAAGTTAGAAGGTAGGTCTGTGGATTGGGCTGCACAAATGGGGAGAGATTGGGCGACTGGCGGCTGAAGGAGCCGACGAGCTGGCACGAGTCAGGGACGAGATTGTGGTCGCAGTCGGCGAGGCATGATCCGCCGCAGAGGGACGGGTTGGTCTGGCAGGCGTCGGGGATTCCGTCCTGATTGCAGTCCGGGACTGTGCCGAGGTTGACGTCGCAGCTGTCGGGGACGTTGTTGTGATTGCAGTCTGCGCAGGTTGGACAGAGCGGCGGGAGCTGGCACTCGTCGGGGATGGAGTCGGCCTGACAGTCGGGGCTGAAGTGGCTGAGGATGTCGCAGGCATCGGGGATGTTGTTGCTGTTGCAATCGGGGCAGGTGGGGCAGAGGGGCGGCAGTTCACATTCGTCGGGGATGTTGTTGGCCTGGCAATCGAGACTGGTATGGGCGGTGATGTCGCAGGCGTCGGGAATGTTGTTGTGGTTACAGTCCTTGCAGGTGGGGCAGAGCGGGGGAATCTGGCATTCGTCGGGGACGCCGTCCTGCTGACAATCGGGGCTGGTGTGGGCCGCGACGTCGCATGCGTCGGGGATGGCGTTGGCGTTGCAGTCGATCTCGCAGGAATCAGGAATGTGGTTGGCGTCGCAATCGAGGCAGTTGGGGCAAATGGGCGGGACCTGGCAAATGTCCGGGATCATGTCGTGATTGCAGTCGGCGCAGGTGGGGCAGATCGGTGGAACATCGCATTCGTCGGGGATGGCGTTGGCGTTGCAGTCGGGGCTGGTGGCGTTGGCGATGTCGGTCGCGTCGGGGATGCCGTTGTTGTTGCAATCGGTGATGGCGCTGAAGGTGACGGGGTCGGAGGGGATGCCATTGGCGACGACGTAGAGCGAGTAGGTGCCGCCCTGGAGACTTTGTGGCACGCGGAATTCGGTGGTGACGATCGCGGCGCCGGTCATGACGCTGGTGCGGCTCCAGCTAAAGGTGCGCGCGTAGTAGACGTTTGTTCCGCTGGTTAGTCGGACGAGCGGGTAGTTGCTATCCATCTGCAAATCGTCGCCGTAGCCGGCGCCTTCGGAGATGCCGTTGAGGCCGGTGCCGGTGAGGTGGTATGAGCCGTCGAGGTTGGAGGTGATGGTGTTGATGACGGGCTTTCCGGCCGTGAGCGGCGCGCCGGTTGGCGTGTAGACATAGAGTTGGCTGCCGAAGTGAGAGTACAGCACGCCGCCGTCGGGGAGGACGAGCATGGCGGCTTCGAACGAGGAGATGTTGTCGGTGGGGCCGGTTGGGCCGTTGACGGCGGTGAATGCGTTGGCGACGTAGTCGTATTCGTAGAAGCTGGTGGGCGAGGGAAAGTGATTGCCGCTGGTCGGGATGGCGCTGACGGCGCAGAGAATGTTGCCATTGACCATCATGGCGGCGGGGGCGTCGGGCGTTCCGTGGCTGCCGGGGATGTCGGGGCCGGCGATCCAGGTGCCGGGGCTGGTTGTTCCGGTCGGGGTATAGATGGCGGTGTGTCCGGTGGAGCCGAGGAAGAAGGCCTTGCCGTTGGGGAGGAGGAAAGCGGCGCCCAGTTCGAAACCGAAGGGATCGTAGAGGGAGACTGGGACAATTCCGTCGTTGATCCAGGTGTTGGTGGCTGGGATGTAGCGCTCGGAATTGGTGCCAAAGGGATCGATGGTGAGGATGCTGTCGTCCGGGAGTTTGACCCAGCTGGCTTCGTCCTGATAGGAGCCGCGGAAGAGTCTCGGGCCGTTGGTCCAGGTGTTGGTGTTGGGGTTGTAGAGGACGGTTCCGCCGGAGGTTCGTGGGGCGACCGGGCTAATGAGGACGCTTCCGTTGGCGGTGATTTTGGCCATTGAGTCGAGGAAGGCCTGGGCGCCGCCGGTGACCGGCGAGGTTGCGGCCGGGTTGAGCACGGTCGTGGGGATGGGGTTGGCGGTCCAGATGTTTGTGAGCGGGTCATAGATTTCGGATTTAGAGGCACCGGTTCCGTATTCGCCGCCGGCGACGAAGAGGCGGCCGTCCTGAAGGAGGGCGGAGGAGTAGTAGAGGCGGCTATCGATCATCGAGCCGAGGACGGACCAGGTGCCGTTGATAAAGCTGCCGTGGATGTCGGGGGTGAGTCGGAACCAGCCGCGGCCGATGGTGGAGCCGTCGTTCTGAGCGGCGGCGATGGTGCCGTCGGAGAGCTGGATCATGAGATTGACACCGCCGGGGGCGGAGCGGACGAGGGGCGTCCAGGTGCCGGCCATCGCGCGGGGCGAAATGCCTGCGACCAGAAGGGCCAGCAGGCCGAGTTGGCGCATGGCGAACAGTCGGAACGCGGGGGAGGACAAATTGAGAGCGCGATCAATCATGGCATTTTTTCCTGCACGGGCGGCGTGGCCTGCCGCGCGAACATTCGTTCATTCGTTCAGCAGCGCCGCGACGAACGGCGCGATGTCGTTTGAATCGACGTGCGCGTCGCTGTTTAAGTCGAACGCGCAGAATGCTGATCCGGGTTGCGGATTTGAATGAAGAATGCGGAGGAAGAGTTGAATGTCGTCGCCGTCGACGTGGCCGTCTTGATTTCCATCGGCTGATCCGGCGACGAAGGCGATCAGCGACGCGTTGCGAGTGATTTCGGTTCCTGCGTTGTTATGGATTACGCAGTTGTAGTCGGCGGCGGAGTTTTGCGGGCCGACGGGATTGATGGAGAGGACCGGCGTGGCCGCGCCGGAGATTTCGCCGCTGTCGACCAGCAGCGTTGTTCCGCGGTACCACTGATAGAAAAAGGCCGGTGTACCGGAGACTGTGACCGAGAGGGTCGCGGCGCCGCCGATGCAGGCCGCGGTGTCAGCCGGCTGGACTGAGATGGTGGGCGGCTGATTGATGAAGTAGCCGTCCGAGAGTGTTTTGAGGAACTGGACGATGTGATCTTCTTCGGTGGCAGTGAGGCCGAGGTTGCCAACCTGGCCGCCGTCATCGCTTGTGGCGCCGGTTGGGTTTTCCATTGAATCGGGCGAGGGAAGTTCGGGCGTCGGCCAAAGGGGGACACCTTTCAGGTTCGCGTAGGGGTCTTCCTGAGTGAAGTCGATGATTTCGCCGGGCTCGGTGGTGAGATTCCTGGTGTTGTAGAAATGGACGACGTCGTGGAGGTTTTTGAAGACGCCGTTGTGCATGTAGGGTTTGACGAAGTTGGCGTTGGGGCGTTTGTCGACATTTCGAAGCGTTTGCACGCGGAAGGTGCCGTTGACGGCGAGATAGTCGCCGAAGTTGTTGCTGCCGGGACCCATGTTTCCGGGCGGGAGCCCGTTGAGTGGATAGAGGAAGTCGCCGAGACCGAGGTCGATGAAGTTTTCGCCCTGCGGGTTATAGCCGACGGGGTTGGAAGTGGAGTCGGTCTGGGCGTAGAAGGGATTGTCGAGGTTTTTAGGGAGACCGATGTTGGCGTAGGTGAAGTCGGACCAGATGAAAGGGCCTTCCTCGGGGAAGTCACCGATGACGTGGCAGGCGATGCACTGGGCATTCTTGTAGAAGGGTGGACCGCTGGGGCGGCCGGTGGAGCTGCCGGTCATGAGGCAGAGGCCGTCGAATTCTTCCGGGGTCAGGGTGGCCTGTCCGATGAGCCATGCGTCGTATTTCGACGAGAAGGGTGAGACTTCGGGGGTGCGTTCGTACGCGGCGATGGCTTCGACAAGATTTGTGTAAACGATTTCGGTGGGCTGACTGAAAATTTCCTCGCCGTAGACTTCCTGGAAGAGGCGGGCATTGGGGCCGTTCATGAGTTTCTGCACGACGAGGGCGGGGTCACCGACGTTGTGGACCAGGTTGTTCATTTCGTTCGGATGGAGGAAGGGGAGGCGGGCCTGATTTTCGAGTCCGTCGGCGTGGCCATCCCAGAAGAGTCCGCCGGCGAATGCGGCTTCGCCGCGAGGACTGATGTCGGCGGCGAAGCCGACTGCGTGAGGGGGACCGTGGAGGACGAAGGCGGCGTAGGTGATGGTGGGGACCGAGCGACTGGTGAAGCGCGTGTTGATCGCGCCGGTGGCGACGCCGAAGTCATGGTTGATGTCGGAATTGGGGAAGCGGAAGCCGGTTTCGGGGGAATGGCAGCTTCCGCAGGATTGGCCGGGGGGCGATGAGAGCGTTGTATCGAAGAAGAGTTGCTGTCCGAGGGCTGCCTGCGGCGATTGGCCGCGGGACCGACGGGAGATGACCGGGCGGGTGGCGGAGCGCAGCGCGGGACCGGCGTGCAATCGAGCGGCCGGCAGCAGGCATGCGGCAGCCGTGAAGGCGATTGTCAGCCGGGGGTTAATCATGCGCGATTCGCGATGGAGCGGCCTGTGCTCCGTTTACGCGTCCGTTGTGCATTATGCCGCCCCATCAAATCGTTCCCCTCGGCTTCTAGTCCGATTCCACTATCGTATCCGGGCTGGCATGGGGGATTCAACTGCATTTATTGGGCGACGCGGCTGGTGAGGATCGCCTCGTAGGCGTCTTTGTTGAAGCCGATGAGGAGGGTTGGGCCCACCCGGATTGCCGGGGCGCGGAGGTTTCCGGATGGGCCGAGGATGACGGCGAGGATGTCGTCGTCGGTTGGATTGTCCTTTTTCATGTCGAAGGTGATCAGTTTTGCGCCACGAGTGGCTATGAGCTGTGCTGCGCTGCGTGCGAGTTTTATGGCTTCGGCCGGCCCGAGGCGGGTCTTGCGGGCGTCGACTGTTTCTGTGGGATTGATTTTGTGCTTCGTGAGGAACGCCTGCGACTTCTCGCAGGTGTCGCAGTTGTTGCGGTGGTAGTACCACATCTTGGCCACAGACTACTGGTTGCACACTGCGGGGAATAGGGGGGGACGGTTGCGTTGCTCGAGGCAGAGGCGCTTGTGATTGGGGGTCGCGCGCCGCTTACTTACGTGCGCGGCTCTGAAACTCTTAGTGCATGTGTTCGGGTGGGGCGGGGGGGATGTGTGGGGTTTTCATTTCGGGGATTGTGGCGGACATCAGCTCGCGGACTTTGGCGGCGCGGTAGAGGCCGGGGTGGCCTGCGGCGGTGTAAAGGTATTGGCCGTCGCGCTGGGCTCCCTCCGGTGGTGGGAGGGCGGCGCTGAACGGCTGGAGCTTGTTGTCGTGGTTGATGAAGGTGCCTTCGCGTTCGGCCCAGGCGCAGGCCGGGAGGACGATGGCGGCGGCGGCGGTGAGGTCGTTGGGGAGGATGTCCTGGGCGACTACCAAACGGATATGGCTTGCGGCGGTGGCCAGATCTTTCGGGACCCACGCGGAGGGGTAGCCGCCGACGATCCATGCGGCGGCGAACTCGGCCTTTGCGGCGCGCTTGGTGAAATCTTCGAGTGCGACGATGTCGCCGCCGGCGGCTTTGAGGATGAGTTCGATTCCGCGGCGGTTGGGGCACTTTTCGGCGCGGATGGTGAACTTGGGCTTGGCGCCGTTGCCGAGCGGGAAGTTCTGGTCTTCGCCGGCGGTTGGGATCGGGCCCATCGCCAGCGTTGCTGTTGGCGAGAGTGCGCGGATGAACTGGACGAGCAGCCAGGCCTCTTCGCAGCTCATGAAGGGCGAGAGGACCGCGGCGATCTTGCCGTGGCCGTCGCCGTTGCCATTTCCGGCGACGGCTTGATCGAAGCGCAGCTTGAGGACGGTGGGCAGCTCGGACCAGTCGGGGTATTCGGCATCGTTGCCGCGGCGGAGCGTGAGCTTTGTGATTCGCTGCGGGTCATTGATGAACTTCCAGCCGAAGCGGCCTTCGTCGCACATCCAGAAATCGTTGACGCCCGGGCTATAGCGCGGCTTGAGGCGCCAGACCTGGCCTTCGTTGTTGTCGATGTGGATGGCGCAGCCGGTGGAGCAGCCGGTGCAGATGGAGTCGGCGGACTTGAGCATCCAGACGCGCTGCTTCATGAGGAAGTCTTTGTCGAGCAGTGAACCGACGGGGCAGATGTCGACGACGTTGCCCTGCAGCGGGTTTTCGAGGGGGATGCCGGGGAAGCAGTCGATTTCGGAGTGGTTACCTCGGTTGACGACGCAGAGCTCGCCGTGGCCGGCGACTTCGTTGCAGAAGCGGACGCAGCGTGAGCACATGACGCAGCGGTCCTGGTAGAGGAGCGTTTTGCTGCCGATGTCTTTCTTGGGGTTGACCGTCTTGGCTTCGACCATGCGGCTGGTGGCGTGGCCGAACTTGAAGCTGTAGTCCTGCAGATAGCATTCGCCGGCCTGGTCGCAGACGGGGCAGTCGAGCGGATGGTTGACGAGGAAGTACTCCATGCAGTGTTGCTGGTTGGAGACGACCTTCGGCGAGTCGAAGCGGACTTCCATGCCTTCGCGGACGGGGGTCTGGCAGCTTGGGACGAGGCGCGGCGACCAGACGAGCTCCTTGGTTTTGGGGTCGGGCTGCTTCATTTCCATGAGGCAGAGACGGCAGGAGGCGACGATGGAGAGAGCGGGGTGGTAGCAGTAGTGGGGGACGTCCCAGCCGGCTTCGAGTGCGGCCTGGAGGACGGGTACGCCGTCGCGGCAGTCGATGGGTTTACCGTCGATGATGATTTTTGGCATCGAAGTCTCGGTGCGGCCGGGCCGTCGCTGCGATCCGCGCGGTTCGCTGGGCGACTTTGTGAAGTTTATCACGAGGAAATGGGTGCCGCTACAACGGGGGTATGGGCGGTGGCGGATCGCCGCGTGCGAGTGGGGCGGATATGATTTTTTCGACGGTGGCCAGCTACCGGGCGAATCTGTTCATGCAAACTCGATTCATTTCGCTTTGTTTTTTTGCAGCAACCGCCGCCTGGGGCGGTGAACCGGCATCGACGACGAGCGCTCCGCTCGAGGCGCTTGAGATTGGGGCGATTGCGCCGGATTTCAAGGTCAAGGATGTGAATGGTCGGGCGGTTTCGTTTGCCACTTGGCCGGATCGGGCGGTTGTGATTTATTTTGGAACCGCGAACGGGGCGAGCGGCTTGCGCGGAATGCGGCGGTTTGAGTCGCTGGCGAAGTCGATGGTGAAGGATTCGGTTGGGTTCGTGGCCGTTCTGCCGGACGGAGCGGACGAACTTGCAGCCGGAGTTGAGTACCGCAAGGAGCACCCGACCGAGATTTCGCTGGTGCAGGATGTCGGGGGCGGGCTGGCGCGGGAGTTTGGGGTGCGGCGGCGGCCGTTTGTCGTGATCGTGGACAAGGAGCGGTTGGTTCGGGCGACGCATGAGCGATTTGGGATGCTCAGTGCGGCGAGCGTGAAGGAATCGATCCGCAATGCGCTGGCGCGGTCGTTCGCGGTGGCGACGGTGGCGGCTGCGACGGGTGATCCGGATGCGGACCTGCCGGCGATCACGGAATTTATTCGGAAGCCGACGGTGAAGTTCAAGCTCGCGGAGTTTCATCCGGAGCTGTTGAAGCGGATTGACCGCGAGGATCGAAAGCTGCACGTCTATACATCCGGATCGGTAGTGGCCTGGGATTTCGATCGTGACGGGCGGACGGATTTTTGCTTTCAGCAGCCGAACGGAGTGATGGTCTTGCCGGGGAACGGGGCGGGGACGATGGTCGTTCGCCTGGGTTCGACACGGAATGGCGGGCAGGTGACGGCGGTCTGTCCAGCGGAGGAGACCGGTGGGGTGGGGTGGTTTGCGCTGTTGCAAGGGTGGGACGGAACGCAAACGAGTTGGGCGCTGGCGCTGTTTGGAAAGGACGGGCAATTGCGATGGTCGGCGTCGCCGGTGTTGACGAAGAATGAGAGCTTGTATCCGCGCGGCGTGGTTTCGACAGATCTCGATGGCGACGGGCGGCCGGAGTATGTGGCCGGGATCGACATCTATAAGGTGAAGAAAGACAAGAAAGGCATGGCAGTAAACGCTTCACAGAAGTCCTATCTGATCGTACTGGGAGCTGATGGGCGGCCGATCTGCATTACGGCGGTTGGGGATGAGCGCGTGAACATCGGCTGGATGACGGCGACGGGGGCGCCGAGCCGGGATCGGCCGGGGCGGATTTTCTGCGCGATCAATGGGACGCTGCAGGCGTTCGAGTTTGTTCGCGGGGCGGGGGCTGCTCCGGCGCCGGTCGGCAGTGGCGCGTCCGGGAGCGAGTGATTTACTTGTGGGCTTGCAGGGCGTGATATCATTCGCCGACATGCGATCGGTTCGAGTGGTCTTGAGTGTCGTTGCGGTGTTGCTTGGCGCGTCGACCGCGCGCGGCGATGCGCTCGACGAGGTTCGACAACGCGGGACGCTGGTGTGGGGCGCGGATCAGGAAGGCGGAGGGCCGTTTGTTTTTCCTGATCCGGCTGATCCCAATCGAGTGGTAGGATTCGAGGTTGATCTGGCGAATTTGATTGCTGGGGAACTGGGAGTGCGGGCGGAGTTTTTTCAGGCGGACTGGAATACGCTGCCTTCATTTCTGGATGCGGGGAAGATCGACGTCATCCTGAACGGGTATGAGCTGACGCCGGGGCGGGCGGCGCAGATGGAGGCGACACGGCCGTACTACGTCTATGAGTTGCAATTGATCGGGCGGGCTGACGATGATCGCATGCGCTCGTGGGACGATCTGCGGCGCGGGGACGATGGATTGCGAAAGTCGATCAGTGTTTTGAGGGGGACTTCGTCGGAAGAGTACTTGCGGGATAAGTGGGGCAAAGACGTCGAGATCGTGGGGTACGACGGAAACACGGACGCAATGATGCAGGTTCGCAATGGCGTGCATGATGCGACGCTCGCAGACTTGTGCGTGGCTGTGTTCTATCGCGGCCAGCCGCAGGAGCAGGGGCTGAAGTTTGTGGGCGAGCCGGTGGCGCCCGGGTACTACGTGATGTATGTCCGGAAGGGGGAGAAGCGGCTGGCGGAGGCCATCAACGGGGCGCTCGAACGCATCTTGAAGGATGGGCGGCTGCGGACCGTGTATGAGAAGTGGGGACTGTGGAACCGTTCGCAGGATCGGTTGGCGGCGGCCGATTCAGGCGTTCGCGATATCGGGGCAGTGCATGGCTGGGAGGTCATTTCCAAATATGGGCCGACACTGCTTGCCGCGGCCGGCGTGACGGTGCTTATTTCCATTCTGGCGATGCCGATTGCGGTGGGGCTTGGGATATTGGTGGCGGTCGGGCGATTGTATGGGGCCGCGCCGCTGCGGGCGGCTTTGGCGACGTATGTTGAAGTATTGCGCGGCACGCCGGTGATGCTTCAGCTCTACGTTATTTTCTTTCTACTGCCATTGGTGCTGCCCTTTCATTTCAGTCCGATCGTGGCGGCGGTGATTGGGCTGGCGATCAATTACTCCGCTTATGAGGCGGAAATCTATCGGGCCGGCGTTCAGGCAATACCAGTTGGACAGATGGAGGCGGCGCTGGCGCTGGGGATGACGCGGTCGGCGGCGGTGCGGCGCGTGATCTTGCCGCAGGCGGTGCGGATTGTTACGCCGGCGGTGACGAATGATTTCATTGCGCTGTTCAAGGATACATCAATTTGCTCGGTGATCGCCGTCACCGAGTTGACGAAGCGATACAATGTGCTGGCGAACAGCACCGGGGCGATCGTGGAATTGGCGGCGATGACGGCGGTGTTGTACCTGGCGATGAGCTATCCGCTGTCGCTGGTGTCGCGATATCTGGAGAAGCGGCTGGGCGTGGCCCGGCCGGTGCATTGACGGTGACAGGAATCGGACAGGGCAATTCGGAGCACGCGACTGAGTCGATGATTTACGTCGATGAGGTCGTGAAGCGATTCAACGGGACGACGGTGTTGTCGGGCGTGTCGCTCTCGGTGATGCGGGGAGAGACGGCGGCGATCATCGGGGGGTCGGGGAGCGGGAAGAGCACGCTGCTGCGGTGCATCAACGCGCTGGAGACGTTCGACTCAGGTCGGGTGCGGGTGGGCGAGCACTCGCTGGCGCCGGGGGATCGCGAGGCGTCGCAGGATGCGGCGCGCCGGCAACTTCGGCTGCGGGTGGGGATGGTTTTTCAGCAGTTCCATCTTTTTCCGCACATGTCGGTGATGGAAAACGTGATGTGCGGGCCGGTGTTTGCGCAGGGGATTTCGCGCGATGAGGCGGCGGGACGGGCGCGGCGGCTGCTCGAGCGCGTCGGGCTGGCGGAGAAGGTGGATGCGCGGCCGGGGACGTTGTCGGGCGGGCAACAGCAGCGGGTAGCGATTGCGCGAGCACTGGCGAATGAGCCGGCGGCGATTTTGTTTGATGAGCCGACCAGCGCGCTTGATCCGCGGATGACCGGCGAGGTGCTGGCGGTGATCGCGGACCTGGCGTCGAGCGGACAGACAATGGTGATTGTGAGCCACTCGATGGGGTTTGTGCGGCGGTCGGCGCATCGGGTGCATGTGTTGGCGGGGGGCGAAGTGGTGGAGTCGGGACCTCCCGAGCAGATATTCGAGGGGGCCGGGCACGCACAGACGCGCGAGTTGCTGGCTCAGGCGCAGCTGGCATAGACCGCGCTCCGGGGGCGCAAAAGCCGCTGATTATTTGGCCGATCGGCAAGCGTTGCGCGACGGGTGGTGCGCGTCTTGCCTTGGCGGCGCGGATTGGCGGCGCGTCGAACTTCGGGGTGGGGATTCGTAAGCCGAGTTAGTTCAACGCGCTATGACGTGGGCGCGAAAAGTGTCGTCGCAATTCCGCGAGCAGCGGGGCTGTGGCACGGGGGATGCTCTATTAGTGACGCCTTCGCCGGGCGGAACTCCCGTCGGCGATGTGCAGGGGATGGATGCGCGTTGGAGCAGCGCATGAGCGAAGTTCGATGGAGCGAACGAATGATGACGCGTCGCAGCGACGTTGAGACGGCGCCGGCGACGTGGTCGCGCATCGGGGCGCGCGTCCGTGCGGCGGCCTTGCTGGCGGCGACGTTGCACCTGGCGCGGCGCGACGGCGTCGAGCCGAGCGAGATTCCGAATTCGATGGCCGGGGCGACGGATTGCGAGGCCGGCCGATGATTTACGGGATCTACCAATCGGCGGCGGGACTTCAGGTCCAGGATTACCGCCACACCATTCTTGCAAACAACATCGCGAACGTGAATACGCCGGGGTTCAAGCCCGACCAGGTGGCGGTGGTGGAGCGGCCGGTCGAGGCGGCTTCGCACGCTGATCGTGGGTCGAAGAACGCGATTCTGGATCGAATGAGCGGCGGGCTCTACGAGACGCCGGTCTATACGGATTTCAGCGCTGGTCCGATGGAAGTGACGGACCGGCCGTTCGATGTTGCGCTGGCGAAGGACGGATTCTTCCGGGTTCGGACGCCGCAGGGGGATCGGTACACGCGGGACGGCCGGCTCGAGATGAAGTCGGACGGGACGCTGGTGACGGTGGCGAACGGCGATCCGATTCTAGGGCGCGACGGCAAGGCGATTCGGATCGACACATCGTCGACGAAGCCGGTGCAGATTACGCCGGCGGGCTCGGTGCAGCAGGGTGGGGAAGAAATCGCGCAACTGGACGTGGTGGACTTCAAAGACCGGCGCGTGATGCACAAGACAGGCAAAAACCTGTTCGAGGCGACGGGCCGGCCACAGAGCATCGCGGCGGAGCTTCGGCAGGGCGCGGTGGAGCAGTCGGGGGCTGATCCGATCATGAGCATGGTCAACATGATCGCGGCGACGCGGGCTTACGAGCTGAACGCCACGATGATTCAGATTCAGGATTCGACATTGGGACGAGCGGTGAACGACGTGGGTCGACTTGGATAGCCGCAGCGGCGGTAAGTGAAGGGACACTGCTGAATGGGCATGCAGGCACTGTACACGGCCGCGTCGGGCATGAAGGCGTTGGACTTCAAGCTCAACGTGGTGGCGAACAACCTCGCCAATGTCGAGACGGTGGGGTTCAAGCGCTCGCGCGTGAACTTCGAGGACCTTTACTACCAGACGATCGAGGAACCAGGCGAGCGGACGCCGCTGGATTTTCCGAAGCCGGTCGGCAAGCAGGTTGGATTGGGCGTGCAGGTCTCGGATACGCAATTGAATTTTCAGCAGGGGCCGCTGGATACGACAAACCTTCCGCTGGATCTGGCGATTCAGGGCGAGGGATTGTTCCAGGTCATGTCGGTGGTGAACGGGCAGCAGCAGATCTGCTATACGCGGGCCGGCAACTTCGGGCGGAACGCGAACGGGGACATCACGTTGCTGAACAGCGTCGGATCGCAGCTCGAGCCGACGATCAATATTCCGCAGGACGCGATCGACATCGTGATCGGGGCATCGGGCTTGGTGCAGGTGCGGGTGCAGGGGGCCACGCAGCTCAGCGACCTCGGGCAGATTCAGCTGGCGCGGTTCATCAACAATCCGGGATTGAAGCAGATCGGGCAGAACCTCTACATCGAGACGGACGCGTCGGGGCCGCCGATTCTGGCGAATCCGACGCAGGACGGGATGGGCGAGATTCAGCAGGGGCAGTTGGAACTTTCAAACACGGACCCGGTGCGCGAATTGGTTGAGCTGATCAGGACGCAGCGCGGGTTTGAATTGAATTCGCAGACGATCCAGGCATCGGACCAGTTGTTGCAGACGATTGTCAATTTGCGTCGGTTCTAAACCTGAGGTGAGCGGTTGAAGCTTGCAGCGAAGACAGTTTGGAGCGGGATGCTGGCGGGGGTGGTTTGCGCCGGCAGCGCGAGCGGGCAGGAGATTCGCGTCTGGCCGACCGGGGCAACGACGGAATCGACGGTTCGGCTGCGCGACGTAGCGATGATTCGCGGTTTGGATGCGAAGCTCGCGAAAGAGCTAGGCGAGCTGACGATTCGGAGCGGGGCGGGGACAGCGGGCGAAGTGGTGGTTGGAGCGGACGACATTCGGACGGCCCTGAGCGACGCACGATGGAACATGGCCGAGGTGACGATCAGCGGGTCGTCGCGGTGCATCGTGCGTAAGCCGAAGGGCGAGGCGGCGGCGGTTGCGAGCGCGACACCGAAGGGCAAGGCGACGCGAATGACGACGACACGGCCGCCGGCGGCGCATGTGAAGCCGGCGACGCACGTGGCCGCTTCGGGTGGTGAGCAGCCGGAGTACCGGGCTCCGGGCGAGAACACGCTTGAGAATGCGGTGAGGCGGTATTTGCAGGGCCGGGTGGCATCGCAGGGCGGTCGGGTTTCGGTGCGGTTCAGTTCGGCCTCGCGCGAAGTTCTGAGCGCGGGCGGACCGGATGCGAAGTTTGAAATTCAGATGCGGGACGGGTCATTGCCGGGTCTGGTGGGACTGGACGTCACGATCCTGCGCGCAGAGCAGCAGCCGGAGCATGTGAGCGTTTCGGTGGATGCGTCGGTCACGCGAGCGGTTGTGGTGGCGCGGCGCGGACTGAATCAGGGGTCGATCATCAAAGCGGGCGACGTGGAGACCGCGGAGCGGACCTTTTCGAAGCGCGATGATGCCGGGATCACGGATTTGAGTTCGGTGGTCGGGCGGGAAGTGCGCTCGTTTGTTCGGGCAGGCGACCAGCTCCGGGCTCGCGATTTGCGCGACGCGCCTATGGTGCGACGCGGCGACTTGGTGACGCTGTGGACGCGGCGGGGCGGGCTGGTCATCAAGAGCGCAGGGCGGGCGGCGGGCAGCGGGTCACTGGGCGACCTGGTTCCAATTCGAGTTGAAGGGAGCGCCGAGATGATCCAGGGATCGGTCACGGGTCCGAAGACCGTGACGGTGGAAGGGACCACACAGGTGGCGGCGAAGTGATGAACAAGCGAACGACAATCTGGACTGGAATGGGATTGATGGCGATCGCGGCGAGCGCTTCGGCGCAGTCGTCGTCGCTCTTTCTGCAGTCGCATTCGGCAAACCAGGCACGCATGGCCGTGACGACGCAGCCGGTGGGGACGGACGGGATGTTGCTGCCGAGCGCCGGATCGCCGGCCCCGCCCGACCCGAACGCGAATATGGCGCTGCGGGCGACGTCGCTGATCGCGGTGATACCGGATCAGCCGCGGCGATTCCGGGTTCATGATCTGGTGAACATCGTTGTGCGACACAACATGCAGTATCGCGCGGACGGCCGGTTGGAGCAGAACCGGACGGGCAAGTTTGACGCGACGCTTTCGGAATGGTTCCGGATTCATGACTGGAAGTGGTATCAGCAGGTCTGGAACAACGGCGTGCCGGAGGTGAAAGCGGACCTGACGGACAACCGCCGGAGCCAGGGACGGAACCAGCGGCAGGACCAGTTGACGACGCGAATTCAGTGCGAAGTGATCGACGTGAAGCCGAACGGGACGCTCGTGATTCAGGCGCGGGCGACCTACTTGTACGAGGAAGAGCTGCAGACGATCACGCTCACGGGCGTCATTCGAAGCGAAGACATCAGCCAGGATAACTCGATCCTGAGCGACCGTATTTACAGTCTGGACATGCAAACGACGAATGAGGGCGCCGTACGCGACACGACGAAGCGCGGCTTCATCCCGAGGATCTTTGATGCATTCAAGCCGTTCTGATCGCCGGCTGGCTCTTGCTTCGCTCGCACTCGCGCTGACCGCGCTCGCGGTCGCCGCGCCGGCGTTCGCGACGAAGGTCAGCGACGTGACGCACCTGAAGGGGCGGCGCGAGAACCGCTTGCAAGGGCTTGGCCTTGTGATCGGCTTGGCCGGCACGGGTGACGGCGGGAAGTATGCGCCGTCAATTCAGGCGCTGGGATCGATGCTGCAAAAGTTCGAGGACACGGTTCCGCTGCTGGCACTTCGCGAAACGAAGAACGTGGCAATCGTGTCGGTGGAGGTCGTGCTGCCGGATAACGGCGTGCGGGAGGGCGACCGGGTTGATGTGCAGGTGAGCGCGATTGGGGCCTGCAAGAGTCTGCAGGGCGGGCGGCTGCTGATCACGCCGATGCAGGGGCCGGATCTCAAGTCAGTCTTCGCGATGGCGAGCGGGCCATTGGAGCTGAATGACATCAAAGCGCCGACGACGGCCATCGTTCGGCAGGGGGCCACGATGGAGGCAGACATCTTCCATCATTACATCGATGGCGGGCGAATCACCCTGGTGCTTGAGGACTCGCAGGCGAGCTGGGCACTGGCATCGACCATCGCTCAGACAATCAACGAAGAGACCTCAGACAGCGGCCGGCTGGATCGGATCGCGCGGGCGATGGACCCGAAGAACGTTGAAATCTTGATTCCGCAGAACGAATCTCGCGATCCGGCGGCGTTTATCGCGTCAATCGAGGGGATCGAATTGTTCATGCCGGCGAGCGAGGCGCGGGTCGCCATCAATCGCCGGAAGGGGACGGTGGTCATTACGGGAGAGGTCGAGATCGGGGCGGTGCTGGTCTCGTACAACGGGATGACGATCAGCACGGTGCAGCCGGCGCCGGAGGGGACGCCGGACAACCCGGTCGTGACGGACAAGTATGTTTCAGTGCTCGACCCGGAGAAGCGCGGCTCTGCGAAATTGCGCGACCTGGTGGACTCGCTGAACGCGCTGCACGTGCCGGCAAAGGACTTGATCAACATCATTGAAGACCTTCAGCGGAGCGGGAAACTGCACGCGAAGTTGCTGGTGGAGGATTGACATGAATCTTCAGCCCGCAGCGAAGGTCCTGACGAAGCCGGCGGCGAATACGAAATTTCCCGAGCGGGACTTTCTGCCGCTGGACCGCGCGAAGGCGCGAGCGGCCGGGGCGGGTACGAGCCGCGATCACGTGTTGCATAAGCGGGTGGGCGAACTGGTGGGCTCGGTGTTCTACACGAACCTGATGAAAGAGATGCAGAAGACGACGTTTGAGACGCCGTTGATGCATGGCGGGCGCGGGGAAGAAGTGTTCAAGGAGCAGATGAACTCGGAGATCGGGAAGCGGATCGGAACGACGGTGAACAATCCGGCGACCGAGCGGCTCTACCAGGCGATGAAGCGGCTCGCGCACGCGACGCCGGCGGCAAAGCCGACGTTGGAGGCAGTGGCATGAGCGCGACGGCGACGACGATTGACGCCGGCGGGCTCATGGCGCTGCTGGAAGAGATGCTTGTCCTGCACGACGAGCTGGCGGTGGTGCTGCGGTCCAAGTTGGAGGCGATGAAGCGATCGAACGTGGGCGGCATGCAGTCGGCGGCGGCGCGCGAGGGGCATCTGGTGCGGAAGATGGCGGAGCTGGATCGAAGGCGGGTGGGAGTCATGGCGG
This sequence comes from Planctomycetota bacterium, assembly GCA_015654675.1. GTDB lineage: Bacteria > Planctomycetota > Phycisphaerae > UBA1845 > UTPLA1 > SpSt-539. The sequence continues at coordinate 138,128 of JAATGM010000020.1, forward strand.
GGCTGGGTTCGGCGCTTGAGGCCGGAAGCGGGAAAGGATTGACGATTTCGCGGATGGCGGAAGGCGTCGGGACGGCGGAGCGGGAGCGGCTGCTGGCGATGTCGGCCGGGCTGCAACAGCGAATACGGGCGGTGGCGGAGTTGCACCGGGTTATCACAATCGTGAGCGCGGAGATGCTGGCGCATTTCCGGAGCGTCTTTACGGTGATGACTCGGGCGGGCGATGAGGCGGGGATCTACACGCGGCGCGGGCGGATGGAATCGAAGGGGTCGATGCGCGTTTTGGACGCGGTGGGATAGAGCCATGGGACTGTCGGCATCACTGCAGATTGGACGATCGGCGCTGCTGAGCTACCAGGCGGCGCTGCAGGTTGTCGGCAACAACATTTCGAATGCCGGCAACGCGGGCTACACGCGTCAGTCGGCGGACCTGGCGGCGCTGCCGCCGCCCTACGGCGGGTCGACGGTTCCGATCGGCAACGGCGTGACGGTGGCCGGGATTCGGCGAAACATCAGCGAGGCGGTCGAGTCGCGACTGCGGCAGGCACAGTCGGACCAGAGTTCGGCGCAGGCGGAAGATTCGACGCTGGCGCGGCTGGAGTCGGTGCTGAACGCGCTGGGCGACTCGAACCTCAGCACGCAGATGGAGAAGTTTTTCAAGTCGATCGGCGACGTTCAGAACTCGCCGGAGAATCTGTCGTTGCGAACGATTGTGCTGAGCAACGGGACGCAGCTAGCGCAGTCGCTGCAGCAGACGCGGCGGGACATCGTGGCGACGCGGAACGAGGCGAATCAGGAGATTGCGTCGTCGGTTGCGCGGGCGAATCAACTGGCGACGAACATCGCATCGCTGAATGTGCAGATTACGACGCAGGAGGGGGGAAGTCAGGGGCCGGCGAGCGCGCTGCGCGATCAGCGCGATCAGGCGCTGTCGGAATTGTCGACATTGATGGGGATCACGACGCGCGAGCAGCCGGGCGGGGCGGTGAATGTGTATGTGGGGAATGAACCGCTGGTGTTTGCGGGGCAGTCGCGCGGGCTGGTGTCGAAGCAAGAGCCCGGGGCGAATGGGCTGCTTAACAATACGATTCAGTTTGGTGACAACGGGCAACCTGTCACGGTATCCACGGGGAAGCTCGGCGGGCTCGTGGCGTCACGGGATGTGCATGCGGATGGGCAGCTGGGGCGACTGGATCAACTGGCGGCGGCGCTGATCTCCGAGGTGAACAAGGTTCATAGCCGGGGGCAGGGATTGAACGGGTTTGCGTCGGTGGTGGCGGGGAATGGGGTGAGCAATCCGTCGGCCGCGCTGAACGCGGCGGGGCTTTCGCTTTCGCCGAAGTCCGGGACGTTCTACGTCAACGTGAAGGACAAGGCGACTGGGGCGGTCGTGCAGACGGCGATTCATGTTGATCTGGACGGAATTGGCACGGACACGTCGCTCAATTCGCTGGCGGGGGACTTCAACACGAACGTTGCGAACGTGACGGCGACGGTGCAGGCGGATGGGACGCTGAAGCTGACGGCGGCGAGCGGATTCACGTTTGACTTCGCGGATGACAGCTCGGACACGCTCGCGGCACTGGGGATCAATACGTTTTTCGCGGGGACGAACGCGTCAAACATCGACCTGGCGGCCGGCGTGGCCGGGTCGCCGGAGCGGATCGCGGCGTCATCGAGCGGATTGACGGGTGATGGTTCGAACGCGGGCAAGCTGGCGGCAGTGATTGAAAGCGGGGCGGCGAGTCTGGGTGGCTCATCGTTGTCGGACTTTTACAACGCGAGCGTCGGGATTCACGCGGTGAGCTCGGCGGCGGCGCGGAACCAGGTGGAGGCATCGGACACGATTTTGTCGTCGTTGACGGCGCAGCGCGAGAGCGTGTCGGGGGTCAATCTGGATGAAGAGGCCGTGAAGCTTGTGACGTACCAGCGGGCGTATGAGGGGGCGGCTCGGTACATCACGGTCGTGGACGAGATGTTGCAGACGCTGCTGGCGATGGCGAGCTAGGACCGGGACGAATGGCGATCAATCCGATCACAACAACTCGCGTCTCGAACGGCATGCAGAGCCAGGCGCTGCTGGATCAGTTCCGGGCGAACCAGGTGCGGCTGTTCCAGTTGCAGCAGCAGCTTTCGACGGGGAAGCGGCTGCTTTCGACGCGCGATGACCCGCTGGGCGCTGGACGGGCGATTGACTACGGGCAGATTCTAGATCGCCAGTCGCAGATTCTGACGAACATTCGCTCGGCTGACAGCTTCCTTGGGGCGACGGACAGCGCGATTTCGGACATCAGCGGGATGCTGATCCAGGCGACGGGGATCGCGAGCGAGCAGGTTAACTCGTTCACGAGCGCGGATCAGCGGGCCGCTGCGGCGACGATTATCGATGGGATCATCGGGCAACTACAGGCGGTGGGGAATCGGCAGTTCAACGGGCGATTCCTTTTCTCGGGGCGAACGACGGCGACCGCGCCGCTGAACACGGCGCTGGGGCAGGTGACGCATGTCGGGGACGACGGCGATCTGTTGGCGCGAATTTCGAGCGGGGCTTCGTTTGGGACGGAGACGACGGCGGCGATCAATCTGACCGTCAGCGAATTGTTTGACCTGCAGTCGAGCGCAGTGAGCGACGGGGCTGATCTCGATCCGGCACTGAGCGCGGGGACGCGGTTGAGCGATCTGGGCGGGGCGGTCGGGCGCGGGATTCGGGCCGGCACGATTCGGGTCACGCAGCACGCGGGGCCTGACAAGACGTTTGATTTGGATCTGTCGTCAGTGGATACGGTCGGCGACCTGGTGGCGCGGTTCAATTCGGCGGCGTCGGCGGCGGGGGCTTCGCTGACGATTTCGATTGTCGGCGACCACCTGGAGATTGCGTCGGGCGGGGGAAATGTTTCGGTGGCCGACGTCGGCACCGGGGCGGCGGCCGCAGACCTGGGGTTGCGAGCGACCAATGTCGCGACGCCGGTGATGGGGCAGGACGTAAATCCGCGGGTGTTGCTGACGACGAAGCTGACGGACCTGAACGGCGGGGCGGGAGTGACGCTGACGAGCGGAATTGTGATCAGCAACGGCTCGCTGTCGGCGACGGTGAATTTCTCCGGGGCGAAGACGGTGCAGGATGTGCTTAACGCCCTGAACGGGGCCGGGGTTGGGATTCGGGCGCGGATCAATGATTCCGGGACGGGGATTGACGTCGTCAATGGATTGTCGGGATCGGAACTGAAGATTGGAGAGAATGGCGGGAGCGATGCGACATTGCTGGGGATTCGATCGCTGCACGGCGGGACGACGCTGGCCAATTTGAACGGCGGGCGTGGGGTGGGGACGGTGGCGGGGGATGATATTTCGATCACGGATGGCAACGGCGTGACGTTCACGGTGGACGTGGACGGGGCGACGACGGTGGGGGACGTGATTGCGAAGATCAATACAGCGGCGTCGGCGGCGGGCTCGACGCTGACGGCGGGGCTGGCACAGAACGGAAATGGTATCCGGCTTTCGCAGGCGAGCGGCACGACGCCGATTGTGGTGTCGCGAGCGAATCTCTCGCCGGCGATTGATGACCTGGGGCTTTCCGGAGTGGCGGGGAGCACGACAGAGCTGGCGGGGCGCGACGTCAATCCGAACAAAGCGAGCGGTGCGTTTACGGCGCTGTATGAGTTGCGCGACGCGCTGATGGCGAATGACACGGCCCGAATCACGGCGGCGGGGGCGAAGATCGAAGCGGCGCAGCGGCACGTCGCGGCGGTGCAGGGGCAGGTGGGGGCGCGTTCGGCGGCGATGCAGCAGCGGCTGCAGCGGACCGAGGACGCGGTGGCTTCGACGCAGGAATTATTGTCGCAGATCACCGACGTGGACTACACGGAGGCGATCACCAAGTTTCAACAGGCACAAACCGCTTTGCAGGCGAACCTGCAGAGCGGATCTCAGTTGCTCGGTCTCTCGTTGCTGGATTTCTTGCGATGAATGGACGCATCGCAGGCGCGAGGACGAGCGGTTAACGACGGGCGCGCCATGAGGGCGGCCAGGAGTAAGAGAACATGGTCATTCAAACGTCCCGGTTCGGCGGCATCGACGTGGATGCGCAGCGGTTTCTCCACTTTCCGAAGGGCCTGCTGGGCTTCCCGGACGATCGCGAGTTTGCCCTGATTCAGACGGGCGAGAACAGCGCGTTCTACTGGATGCAGAGCGTGAGCCGGCCGGACCTGGCGTTCGTGGTATGCGATCCGCGGCTGTTCGTGAACGACTTCAAGCTGGCCATCAAGCCGGACGATTTGACGTCGATCGGCCTCACGGACGCGGACGGCAGCCAGGTATTTGTCGTCGTGAACAAGGTGGATGAGACGTTGACCGGCAATCTGCAAGGCCCGCTGGTCATCAATGTGGGTACGCGAATCGGGCGGCAGCTCGTTCTCTCGGACAAGCGATATTCGACGCGTTACCCGTTGATGCAGCTTCCGACGCGTGCGGCAGCGGTGTCAAAGACGGCGTAGGTCGTGGGTCGAAACGGAGCCGATCGGACGCCTATAATTGGCAGTCAGAAACGGTCCGACGGCCACGTTACGCGTCACGGGGCCCCCGCATTGCCGGCGTCATTGGATGTGCGCGCCGGCGCGGGCCCGACCGCCCGCCCCAACGGTCCCCGTGTGACATCATCGCGCATCGGCATGGCCAAGGAAGGAGCCGCGGATGTTGGTGCTTTCGAGACAACGAGACGAGACGATCATGATCGGCGACGACGTCGAGGTCACGGTCGTCGATATACGCGGAGACAAGGTGCGACTCGGGATTACGGCCCCGGCGCATATCGCGGTCCACCGCAAGGAAGTTTATGACGCGATTCAGCGCGAGAATCGCGAGGCCGCAAATGTGCAGCCGAAGGATCTCCCGCCACGCGGGGGACCGAATCAGCCGCCGGCCGGGCCTGACACGCCTCGCCGCCGGTAAGAACGAGTTTGCTGTCCGCCCGCATCGTCCGGGACACGATGCGGGCGTCGGCGGAGCCCAGCAGGGCTTCGCACGAGCCGTTGGACAATCAAGGAGGATTGCCACATGACCCGGATTAATTCGAACATTCCCGCGTTGCTGGCGCAGCGCCAGCTCAACCGCTCGCAGAACAAACTGTCGACCAGTCTCGAACGGCTGGCGACCGGACTGCGGATCAACCGGGGGGCCGATGACCCCGCTGGACTGATCGTCTCGGAGACACTGCGCTCCGAGATCGCCGGCGTGAACCAGGCGGTGAACAACTCGCAACGCGCGTCGAACGTCGTCGGAACGACGGAAGCGGCGCTGAACGAGGTTGCGGCGCTGCTCAACGACGTGCAGAACCTGGTGGTCGAGGCGGCCAACCGCGGGGCGGTGTCGGACGATGAAATCCGGGCGAATCAGTTGCAGATTGACTCTGCGGTTGAGTCAATCACGCGGATCGCGAATACGTCTAGCTTTGCCGGGCGGAAGCTGCTGGATGGATCGCTTGATTACATTACCAGCGGGGTGGTGAAGAGCGATCTGGAGTCGTTGGAGATCGTTGGGGCGACGTTTGGTAATCAGAATTACATCCCCGTGACCGTGAATGTCACCCAGTCGGCGCAGCACGGTCTGTTGCGGTTCACGACCAGCCAGATCGGGCAGGCAATCAGCATCGAAGTGGCGGGAAATAACGGAGTTGTGTCGCTTTCGTTCATCTCCGGGACGCGCGCGAGTGCGATTGCGGCGGCGATCAATGTCGTGGCGGACGCGACCGGGATTTCGGCGGGATTGATTAACAGCGGAAATGCGAATTCCGGGATCGTCCTGCAGTCGAAGGGGTATGGATCGAACTCGTTTGTCCAGGTCGACGTGTTGCCGAGTTCGGCGGGAACGTTTGCCCTGACGGACGCGACGGGGAGCACTACGAAGCGGGACATCGGGCGCGACGCGGCGGCGACGATCAACGGGGCAACGTCGATCGGTCGCGGGCGCGATTTGATCCTGAATACGACCGGCCTGAACGTCGCGCTGACACTCACGGAGGCGTTCAACAAACCGGGAAGTACGACGTTTGCGATCACCGGCGGCGGGGCGCTCTTCCAGCTTGGGCCCGGGATCAATACGAATCAGCAGGTGAATGTGGGCGTTCGATCAATTGCGGCTTCGCGACTCGGGAATGGTACGCTCGGATTCCTGTCGCAGATCACAACCGGGCAGGAATTCTCGCTGGTCAACGGGCAGGCGGAACAATCGTCCAAGATCATCGAGGAGGCGATTCGACAGGTGTCGCTGCTTCGCGGACGGCTGGGTGCATTTGAGAAGAACACGCTGCAGACGAACGTGAGCCAGTTGCAGATCACACTAGAGAATCTGACGTCGAGCGAGTCGACCATCCGGGACGTGGATTTCGCGGCGGAGACGAGCGAGCTGACGCGGAACCAGATTCTGGTGCAGGCCGGGACGAGCGTGCTGGGCATCGCGAATACGACGCCGCAGAACGTATTGGCCCTGCTGCGGCAGTAGGAAGTCATTCAGCGCGGCAGACTCGCCCGGGCGGCGGCTTGGGATTAGCATAAGCCGCTGGGATGATACTCGCCGTCGCACTCCGAGATCGGTTCGACCATCCGCTGGCGCTGTGGTTGATTCTCGCGCCAATCGGATTATGGTGGCTCTCGCGGCGGTCGCTGTCCGGACTCTCGCCGGGGCGGCGTTGGGCGGCGCTGGGGGCGCGGACGCTCGTCATCATTCTTCTGGCCCTGGCTCTGGCCGGGCTTAACAAGATACGCACCAACAAAGACCTGTCGGTCATCTTGTTGCTGGACCAGTCCCGGTCGATCCGGCCGGACGAGCAGGATGAAGCGCGGCGCTATGCGAAGGCAGCGGTCAAGAAGCCACCCGCTGACGATCGGGTTGGCGCGATCACGTTCGACGGGGACGCCTACATTGAGCAGCTTCCGAGCAAGCCGGGACCGGACGGGGGCATTTTCTCGGATGTGAAGCTGATCTCGCCGAACAATCGGCCGGACCGGACGAACGTCGCGGCGGCGGTTCGGCTGGCGCTGGCCTGCTTCCCGCAGGATACGGCGAAGCGAATCGTTCTAATGTCGGATGGGAATCAGAACGTCGGCGACGTGATGACCGAGGTGCAATCGGCGGCGGCCGCGGGAGTGACGGTCGATGTGGTTCCGATCCGCTATGAGTATGAAGACGAGGTGATGTTCGAGCGATTGTCGGCGCCGGCTTATGCACGCGAGCAGGAAGTGGCGACGATCCGGTTGACGCTGCGATCGCGGTCGACGAAGCCGACCAGTGGGCGGATTCAACTATTTCATGACGGACGTCTGGTGGGGGACGATGCAAAGACGGGCGGTCAGCACGTCGAGCTTCAGCCGGGACTCAACACGTATGTGATTCGGCTTCCGATGGACCACACCGGGGCACATCGGTTCGAGGCGCGGTTCACTCCGGATGACCGGTCGATGGACAAGATCGCGGCGAACAACGTCGCGACTGGGTTCACGACGGTGGAGGGGCCGGCGACGGTATTGATGATCTCCGGCCGGCCGGAGGACGATGTTCCGCTGGTCGAGGCGCTGGATCGCGAGCAGATTCGCGTGGACGTGAAGCGTCCGGGCGACGCGGGCGTCGACGCGGTGACGTTGCAGCAGTACGCGGCGGTGATTCTCTCGAACGTCGCGGCGGATCAATTTAACGAGACGCAACACAAGGCGCTGGCGAGTTACGTCCGCGATCTGGGCGGCGGCTTGATCATGACTGGCGGGGATGAGGGGTTCGGCGCGGGCGGATGGCAGTCATCGGTGGTTGAGGCGGTGATGCCGGTTCGGTTTGACGTGGATTCGATCCGTCAGATACCGCGGGGGGCACTGGCGATTGTGATGCATGCGTGCGAGATGCCGCAGGGCAACACCATGGCGGTTGAGACGGCGATTGCGGCGATGCGGACGCTGAGCAGTCTCGACTATTTCGGCGTGGTGGCATACCTGGGGATGGGGCCGGCATGGGCGGTGGCGATGCGACTGTGCGATGACAAGAACTCGATCGCCAACCAGATTCGCAAGATGGGGCATGGCGATGCGCCGAGCTTCGATGAGCTGATGGACATCGGCTACAAGGGACTGATTACGCGGCGCGACGCGGCGCAGCGGCACATGATTGTGATGTCGGATGGCGATCCCGCGCCGCCCAGCCCTTCGCTGATTAACAAGCTGGTCGCGGCGAAAATTACCGTGTCGACCATCAGCGTTTTTCCGCATGGGGGAATGGAAATCGCGACGCTGAAAAACATCGCGAAGCAGACAAAGGGGAACTATTACGACATCAGCACGCCGGGAGATGAGAAGAAGCTGCCGCAAATCTTCATCAAGGAAGCGAAGGTCGTGCGGCGGCCGCTGCTGCGCGAGGAGCAGTTCACGCCGCGGGTGAAATATCGGCTGAGCGATCTACTGGCGGGATTGAGCAGCGGGTTCCCGACATTGGGCGGGTATGTGGTAACCACGCCGCGGTCGCCTTCGGAGATCGAGCTGCCGCTGGTGTCGGACAAGGGCGATCCGATCCTGGCGAACTGGCAGTGCGGGCTGGGGCGGAGCGTGGCGTTCACGAGCGGGTGGTGGAACTACTGGGCTCCGAACTGGGTGAATTGGCCGGCGTTTCCAAAGCTGTGGGCACAGACGGTTCGCTGGTGCATGGCGCAGGGGTCGGCGAAGGATTTCGAAGTCAATACGTTTGTCGATGGGAATCGCGCGCGGGTCGTGGTCGAGGCGTTGAATAAGGATGCAGACTATCTGAACTTCTTGCAGATGCAGGGGCTGGTCTTGAATCCGTCGGGTGAGAGTCAGCCGATTCGGCTGGAGCAGACGGGTCCCGGGCGCTACGAGGGCGGCTTCGCCATGAACGAGGCAGGCAACTTTGTGGTGAACCTGCAGGCGCTGGGGGCCAGCGACAAGCCGGTGATGATTCGGACGGGCGTCAGTCAGGCGTATTCGCCGGAGTTCAAGGAACTGGCCACGAACGAGTCGCTGTTGCGGCGGGTGGTCGAAGCGACGGGCGGTCGGTGGATTGATGGGCCGCCGGAGGACGCGAAGCTCTTCCTGCACAATCTGCCCGAGTCTTTCTCGCGGCAGCCGCTGTGGTCGCTGCTGCTAGAGCTGGCGGTGATCTGCTTTTTGATCGATGTCGCGGTGCGACGAATCGCGGTCGATCCCCGGAAGATTGCGGCGACCGTGCGGGCGTATATTGCAGACATGGCCGGCCGTATGGGGGCTGGGCGGCAGGCGGAAGTGGTCTTGACGGATTTGAAGGGTGTGCGGGAGAAGGTGCGGGCGGAGAAGACGGCTGCCGGTGATGCACCGGCGGAACCATATTCGGCATCGGGCCGTAAGTATGAGGCGGCGGGTGACGCGACGAAGCCGAGCGGCGATTTGACTTCGGCGCTGGGTGGGGCTGACTCGACTGCCAAGCCGGCAGAAAAGAAGCCGACGGCCGACGCGCCTCCGGAGGATACGACTTCGCGGCTCCTAAAGTCGAAGAAACGGCGACAGGACGGCACGTAAACATGGGGATCGAAATTCTCCGATTTCTGCACCTGGACGCACTGTCGATCGGCGGGCCGTTGGCGCTGGTGTTGCTGCTGTCGGTGCCGTTGGTGTTTGTACTCGGGGCGGGATCGTTGTCGGGGATGGGGGCGATTCGGCATCATCTGGCGACGGCCGTTCGTTGTCTGCTGATCGTTTGTCTTGTGCTGGCGCTTTCGCATGCAGAGTGCATTCGATCGAGTTATGACCAGACGGTGATTTTCCTGATCGATCATTCAAAGAGCATCCGGGCGACGGAGGAGGACGAAGCGACCAAGTTCGTGCAGCGGTCGCAGGCGAAAATTCGAGCGGGGAAGGATCGGATCGGCGTGGTGCGGTTCGACGGCGAGGCGGCGATCGAGCAACTGCCGGCTGAGCGGTTGCAGGGCGGGGCGCCGGCGCAGCCCCTTCGGCCGCATCAGACGAACATTGCGAAGGCGCTGCGCCTGGCGATGGCGATGTTTCCGGCCGATACGGCGCGGCGCGTGGTCGTGATTTCGGATGGCAATGAAAATGCGGGTCGCGCGGTTGACGAGCTGCGAGCGTTTGAGGCGAACGAGGTTTCGATCGACGTCGCGCCGGCGCGTTATGAACGCGCGGCGGAGGTGCTGATTGAGAAGGTGGTATGCCCGTCGGCGGCGTCGCTGAATTCGGTGATGACGCTCACAGCGGTTATCCGTTCGCAGCAGGCGACTGCGGGGCGAGTGGCCGTCTATCTGGACGATGTGCAATTGCCGCTGGAGTCGTCCGACTCCGTGAAGTTGAACGCCGGACTGAATACGCTGGCGTGGAAGATTCCGTTGCATCATGGGGGCGCGAATCGATTCCGGGTGGCCTTCGTTCCGGACCACGCGGCGGACGACACGATGCCGGAGAACAACCAGGCGACCGGATTTACGCTGGTGGGCGACCCAAACCGAACGCTGCTGCTCGCGAATCCGGACGAGATGGCTTCGGCGGGAGTGCTGCGCGAGGCACTTGAGGCCGAGGATGTGCGCGTGGATGCGCAGGCGGTCGGCTCGATGTCGATCGATCCGCTTTCGCTGCTGCCTTACTCGCTCGTGATCCTCCAGAATGTGCCGGCCTACTCGTTGGCGGGCGACTCGCTCCGAACTATCTCATCGTATGTGCATGAACAGGGCGGCGGGCTTATTGCGATCGGCGGCGATCGGTCGTTCAGCGTGGGTGGGTACTTCCAGACGCCGCTGGAAGACGTATTGCCGGTGGAAACGAATCGCGACCAGGTACGGATGTTGCAGCTTGCGCTGGTGCTGATCATCGATCGTTCGGGATCGATGGCGGGGGATAAGCTCGAGCTTGCAAAGAAGGCAGGCGCGGCGTCGGCCGATCTGCTGTCGCGTCTGGATGAGCTGGGCGTAATTGCGTTTGCATCGGATGTGGAATGGATCTCGCCGCTGGCGAAGTGTTCGAACAAGGCGGCGGTGAAGACGCGGATCGCGAACATCGGGCTTGGCGGAGGGACTGAGCTGGCACCGGCCATGTCCGCGGCGACGCAGGCAATGCGCGGGTCGGGCGCCGCGACAAAACACGTCATTATCCTGACAGACGGGCGATCGCAGTGGGCAGACTTCGATTCGCTGGCGCGGGGACTCGCGGTGGGTGGGGTGACGATCACGACGGTGGGCGTCGGGCCGGATGTGGATGCCGATCTTTTGCGGCGGATCGCGAAGCTGGGAAAGGGACGCTACTACCCGGTGACCGACCCGAAGCACGTTCCGCAGATATTCGCGCGGGAGACGATGCTGGTCAGCCGGTCGAACCTGAGCGATGAGCCGTTTGTTCCGCAGGTGCGGGCCGACCTGAATCGGCTGATGAGCGGCGTGACGGAATCGGAGATCCCGGCGCTGGGCGGATACGTCGTCACTGTGGCGAAGCCGGGCGTGGACGTGACTTTGCTGCGGCAGACGAAGGATCGAGCCGATCCGGTGCTTGCGAGCTGGCAGGCGGGTCTCGGTCGCGCGGTTGCATTTACGAGCGGCGGATGGGCGAGTAATTGGGGTCACGATTGGGCCGGGTGGCCGCAATTTGGGCGGATCTGGGCGCAGATCTGCCGGTGGACATCGCGGACGGCGGATGCGCGGGGCTTCGAGATTCATTCAGAAGTGGACGCGGGGAAGGTCCGAATGCGACTGGAGGCCGCAGACCGCGCGAATGCACCGCTGAAATTCCTGACGATCGCCGGGCAGGCGATTGGTCCGAAGTTTGTGAGCCAACCGCTCACGGTTCGGCAGACCGGGACGGGGCTGTATGAGACGGAGTTTGAAGCGGGCGAGCCGGGGAGCTACGTCGTTCAGTTGGCGTATCAGGGATCGCAAGCAGATGGTGAATCGGTGGGAGGCGTCGTGCGGACGGGTGTGTCGGTCGCGTATTCTCCCGAATTTCGATCGCTGCGATCGAATGAGCCGCTGATGAACGAGATGGCGCGGCGAACCGGCGGGCGAACGCTGGCGATGAGCGATGCGGAGAACGTTTTTGATGCGTCGCTAATCAGGCCGATGCGAACGAGCCGGCCGATTTGGTCAGCCCTGTTGAAGCTGGCGGTGATTCTCTTCCTGCTGGATGTGGCGATTCGACGAGTCGCGATTGACCCGCGGAAGATTGCAGCCACGATTCGCGGATATGTGGCCGACATGAGCGGGCGAATTGGGAACGAGCGGCAGTCGGAGGTTGTCCTGACGGACCTCAAGGGCGTGCGAGAGAAGGTGCGTGCGGAGAAGACTGGGGCGGGCGACGCGGCGGTGTCCGAGCCGTATGTGGCATCGGCATCGGGCGGCGTTCAATCGGACGAACGTGACATGATTTCCAGCGCGCTCGAATCTGAGCGAGTGGGCGAGCCGCGGAGCGAGAACGTAGTCGATGCGGGCGGGGCATCGGATGAGACGACGGCGCGATTGTTGAAGTCGAAGAAGCGAAGGCAGAATTGATCTGTAGAACCCCGGCCGCCCTGAGAGCGGCTTGAAATGAGGCATGCATGGCGACGATCGATCCCGGGATTCAGAAGGCGACGGACGAGTTTCGCCGGAAGTTTGCGACGGTGAAGGCCGAAATCGGCAAGGCAATCGTCGGTCACGAGGAAATCGTGGAGGGGGTGCTGACGTGCCTGTTTACGGGCGGGCATGCGCTGTTGGAGGGCGTGCCGGGACTGGGCAAGACCTACCTGGTGCGGACGCTCTCGCAGGCACTCACTCTGAAGTTTTCGCGGGTGCAGTTCACGCCCGATCTCATGCCGGCGGACATCATCGGGACGAACATCATTTCGGAGGACCCGACGACCGGGCGGCGCGGATTTCAGTTTCAGCAGGGGCCGCTGTTTGCGCAGATTGTGCTCGCCGACGAAATCAACCGGGCGACGCCTAAGACGCAATCGGCGCTGCTGGAGGCAATGCAGGAGCACACGGTGACGGTGGCGGGCAAGCGGCACCAGCTCGAGGAGCCGTTCTTCGTGATGGCGACGCAAAATCCAATTGAGCAAGAGGGGACCTATCCGTTGCCGGAGGCGCAGCTTGATCGATTTTTCTACAAGCTGATCGTGCGGCCGTCGGGGCGGGAGGAGTTGAAGACGATTCTGGATCGGACGACCACGGGACATAAGGCGGAGATCAAGCCGGTGATGTCGGGAGACGAGATCATCGGCAGCCAGGCGCTGGTGCAGCGGGTGGTGGTTGCGCCGCATGTGCAGGATTATGCGATCCGGCTGGTGCTGGCGACGACGCCGCAGTGCGAGTTCGCGACGGAGCAGACGAATCGGTATGTGCGGTGGGGCAGTTCACCGCGCGGGGCGCAGGCGCTGTCTTTGGCGGCCAAGGTGCGGGCGCTGTTGGAGGGGCGGTTCAACGTAGGATTCGAGGATGTGCGGGCGGTGTACCTGCCGGCTTTGCGGCATCGCGTGTTGTTGAATTTCGAGGCGCAGGCCGAGGGGCTGGAGCCGGACAAGGTGCTGGCGGACATCCTGGACAAGACGCCGCAGATGGCGGAGAAGGCGGCGTAATTCGATCGCCGGGGAAAAGAAGAAGCCGCGAGTGCCGGTAGTTGACCGACGCTCGCGGCTTTTTGTTTTTGCGTAACGGTCGGCTAAGAGCCGAAGCCGCCGTTGAAGCTGCCGCCTGACTGGAAGAGGAAGCTGCTGGTGCCGTTCAGGATGCTGATGATGAGCTGCAGTCCTGAGTTGAAGATGGTGGCCGGGGCGTTATTGGCGAACGACTGAAAGGCCGAGTTGCCAAAGCTTGCACAGCCGGCCTGCATCAGGGGCAGGGCGGCGAAGACGAGCATCACTTTCTTGGCCAATCGCACTTGCTTTGTGGTCATGATCAGTCGGTCCTTATTGAACGCCCGGGAAGAAGCCGGCGTTTCCGAACATCAGGCGGATCAGGTTGGAACCCGGGAAGGTTCCGACCAGGGTCCGCGCGACGGAACTGACCAGGGTGGAGGTCAGCGAGTTGATGACGATGGAACCGAAGCCGGTCGCGACCTGGGTGACGGTTCCGAACGGGTCGCAGCCGCCGGCGGCCTGGCAGAGCGGCAGGGCCGCCACGACCAGGGCAATCTTTCGAGCGACGCGATGGGTTTTCAAAAGCATGGTGTAGACTCCCGCGAGGTTGGTCGCGCCTTGGGCCCGCGCCTGCGCAACGCGGGGAGTTTATGATCTGGCGAAGTTGATTGCAACCCGGCTGCTTGAGAGCCGTTTGAGTTGATTGCGCGCGGGGAGCTGGAATGGCGCAAGACGGTACCCATACAGGTTCATCGGCCCGGAAGGGCGGCTGGCTGGACTGGATTGAGCGGCATCCGAAGGTCGTCGGGGCGGCCTGTGTTTTGGTGGTGCTGGCGGGGGTTTGGTTCGCACTGGAGGCGGCGGGGAACGCGCGGCTGAGGCGGGCGATGGCGGCGATTCGGGCGAAGGGGGAGCCGCTGACGGTGGAGGACCTGCGGAAGCGGGTGCTCGTGCTTCCGGATGAAAAGAACATGGCGCTGGGGTTGCAGGAATTGGGGACGAGGATACAGCAATCGTCGTCGTCGCAACCAGCGAACGGCTGGATGCAGAGACTTCCGATCGCTGGGAATGCGATTGCGCCGCCAGTCGGCGTTCGCTACTCGGAGGTATTAGTCGAGGACGGCCGGCGCTTTGTGGCGTTGAACGCGGTGCCAATCGAGGGAATCGTCCGAGCGACACGGATGGAGGCGGGGGTTTATCCGATCCAGTGGACGACCCCCGCCGTCATGGTGTTGCTGCCGAACTTGTCGGCGCATCGCGAGGTGGTGAAGTCGCTGATCCTTGCTGCGACGCTTGCCGCGCATGATGGCCGCGCCGACGAGTGCACGCGACAACTCACGGCGGCTGCCGCGACGGACCGCACGATCCGCCACTCGCCGTTCCTGATTTCGATGCTCGTTCGCGTTGCATGCCAGTCACTCATCTGCGACACGATGTTGCGTTCGGTCGCACTGACGACGTTTACAGATGATGAGCTGCGAATGCTCGATGGCGCGATCGGGGCATTTGGCGGAGGGCAATCGCTGCATGACGCGATGATCGCGGAGCGCGCGACGACACTTGACACGATTGTCTGGGCCTATGGAAAAGGCAGCATTGGTGCGATCGCGCCGGGCGTCGGTCCGTCGTCTGGAATTCTCAAACTCGTCCCCGGGATGCGTGGGGCGGACTCGGCGAATTTCCTGGAGCAAATGACACGAATTTGCGATGCGGCGGGCAAGCGCCCGCGCGAGGCCATGGCAGACATGGGGATCATCGAAGCCGACAGCGGCAACATGCCGTTCTATGCGTTGATTACGAAGATGATGACGCCATCGGTATCACGGGCATTTGCAGTTTCGTTTCGATCCGAGGCTGTCGTGCGGGCGACGCGCGCGGCGCTCGCAGCCGAGCGGTATCGGCTGAAACATGAGGCGTGGCCGGGGACGATTGATCTGGTGTCGCCCGAGTTTGTCCCGGCCGATGCGATTGTGGATCCGTTCAGCGGGAAGCCGCTCGTGTATCGGCGCGATGCGGATGGGATTCGGATTTATTCGGTGGGAGAGGACGGCGTAGATGATGGGGGGATCATGGATCGGGAGCAGACGCGCGGGATGCGGGTTGCGTTTGATCCGGGCGTGTATTTGCCGAATCCGGAGTTACGGAATCGGGCGGCGACGACGAAAGGCACACGAGATGATGATCAATCCAAGCCCTAAGGGATGAGCGAATCGACGAACGCGCGGATGTCGGCGCCGTTTACCTTGCCGTCACGATTCACATCTGCCAAATTGATGGGGCAGCCGGGATAGTTGGACGCGTAGGCGGTCGGATTCACCAGTGCGAGTGCGAAAGCGGCGGCATCTGCGGCGGTGAGCCGGCCATCGCAGTTCGAGTCGGGGAAGACGAAGGCCTGCATGGTGCCGACGCCGCCGGTCGCGGCGGTCCAATGGGACGTGAAGGCGGATCGAATTCCGCGAAGGCGTTGCTGAAGGATTGCGGTGGGGGTTGCGCCTGGTTGGACAAGCCCGACGAGACCGACGTTGAAAATGCGCTGTGACTGGGCGAACGCCGGCACACGAGGGCCCTTGGCCGCGATGATGTCGTTGATCGTGAAGTTGACGCGGGTGCCGGTGTAAATCGGATGGTTCAGCGGATCGTACCCAACTAGATTCAGGTTTTGCAGGATGAACATCGAGGCGACTGACTGGGGCGGAAGCAGGCCAAGCGCGTAGAGGTCCAACTGGGAATAGCCGGCATTGGCGAAGAAAGCAGGCGAGAGATTTGTATAGGTGCCGTTGCCATTGTCCTGCCAGTAGGAGCCACCCATGTAGGAGACGTCGTTCGGCGTGGAGAAGACGGCCGGGGCGTGCAGACCGAAAAGCCAGTGCGGGCCAGAGTCGCCGATCGAGAGAGGATTGCCGCCGACCATTGCCTGTACAAGCGAAAGCCAACGGTGCCCCAACTCGTGCGCGAGCAGCGTTACCTCGCGGGCATAGTTGGTGTACGAACCGGAGAGATCGGTTCCGCTCGGAGCGGCCATGGGTGTATCGATGAAGGTGACACCCTGTATGCTTTGAAGCTGACCGGCGCTGCAGTAGTCGATCGGGTTTCGATTTGAAGGGGTCACGCCGCTGACCAAATTGCCGATAGCGCCGGTGCCCGGAGCGCCACTCTCCTGCCAGTCGGTTCGAAAGTCAGAATAAAAGGCGAGGAAGTCGAATCGGTCGCCCAGGGCGCCGAGAACGTCGCAAGCGAGCTGCGTCTCGTCTGGAACGTCGGGGTAGGAGAAAGCTTCATAGACGAGCGGCCGGGCGGGGTCGGCTATTGTTGAGGCGGACAGATCGATCCGGGGCGATGGGAGCGGAGGAAGGACGACTGTGAGCGGATCGGCTTGATCGAAGGGGGCGGGATCTTCGCTGAAGTCGACGGCGTCGGCGAAGAATGCGAATGAACTAGCGCCATTCAAGCTTGCCAAGGGAACGGTGAATGACATCGTGCGCCCGTCGATTTCTATGGGTGCGGTGATGTCACCACCGTCCATGGCGACGTGATACTGCAGATCGGAGCCGCCGTAGATGTAAATCTGACGGTCGACGTCGGAGAAATCGATTGCGGCGGGAAAAGGGGCCTCGAGATCCAGATATATCCGGTAGATCAGGCCATCAATGACAGGATCACCCGGCGTGGGCGGGGCACCGCGGAGACCAAACGAGAAACGGATGGAGTGATTGTCCGTGCGAGACACCAGGATTCGCTGGATGTCGATGTAGGAGGGGAGGGCGTTGTCGGTCGGGTCGGTGATCGTTCCCAGGACCTCGGGTAGACGGGCCTGGCTGGCAGCGGCTTGGTCGAAGTTCGGCGAGACGGCGTCAAAATCGACGGAGTCAATAAAGAATGCGAAGCGCGTGGCCCCATTGAGAATGGCGGTGTTGACCTCGAAGGAGATGGTGTTTCCGCTACGGGCGAGCGTGCTCATGTCCACGTTTGAGTTGTATGTGGCGTACTGAAGACTGGCGTTACCGAAGACGCCAAAGTCGACGTCCGAGTCGGCGAAGTCTGCGAAGGTCGCATAGGGGGCATCCGTGTCGAGATACACGCGATAGAGCATGTTGTTGAGCCGCGGATCGCCCGGGGCGAGCACGGGGCCGCGGGTGGTGAAGGTGATCCGGAGGCGGCTGGCCGAAACAACCTCGGCGGTGACGGAGGTCACGTCGATGTAGTCGGGCAGGGTGGGATCGATCGGGTCGGTCAGCGTCCAAGAGACGCGGTTGGCGGGGTCACGCGGAAAGACGCCAACGATGCCATCCTTGACCGCAACTGTGTGATAGGAGAGCTCGATGACGCCGGTGTTGTAGAGGGTCGCCTGAAATCGATTGATAAGAGGATTACTCGTGAAGGTGTAAATGTCGCGATAGGGTTCGCTGGCGATCCAGGTAACCAGGACGCGGTCAGCGCTCTCTTTCACATAGCGGGCATATACGTTGTCGGGGTCGGAGCCTCCGAGCTTGCGGAAGAGCGGGGCGATGATAGGGACGGTATTGAGCATCGAGTCGGCGTAGGTGCGAAAGAGCAGGAAGCGGTCGCGGCCCGGGTTGTAGAAGGCCGATTCGTCGGCGCCGAAGGTGATGTTGCCGTTCGTGCCGACGAAGAAACCGGGCCAGGACTGGCCGGCGAAGGGGAACTGGAAGTTTGCAAGGTTGACGGAAGCCGAAGGGGAGCCGGTGATGGGCGTGCCGAAGGCCGCGTCCCACTGGAGAGGCAAGTTCGCTGCACGAAAGCCATTTGAGTCGGGCGTGAAGCGGATGGTGTGGCCCTGTAGGTCAAGCAGGTTGCCGGGGGTAATTTCGGAGGGTGCGAGTTCGAGCACGATGACGTGGTCGTCCGTCGAGAGCACGGTTTGAGCCGCGGCGGTGGAAAGATGGGCGGCAAGTAAAATCAATGCGAGTAAACGGACTGGCGTGAGCGCCGCACGACGCCGGCGCAAAAAGCCCAAACCGAAGATGCGCGTTGACATGCTTCCTCTCGCGTTGCGTTTGATGAAACCCCAGCCGTGTCCGATGGTTAATGCCCCAACACACACTATCGTACCCATCGCAACCAATCGGGCGAAGCCCACCGGCGTTGGGGGCGATGGCGATGCCAACTTAACGCCTATTGCTGACGGGCGAGCCAGGCCTTCATCCGGGCCTGGAGTTTGTCCAGGGGGATGGGGCCTTCGGCTAATAGTTCGTCGTGGAAGCTGCGGATGTCGAACTTCGGCCCCAGCTTTTGTTCGGCTTCGGACCGCATTCTTGCGATTTCCAATTGGCCGACTTTGTAGGCGAGCGCTTGGCCGGGCCAGGCGATGTAGCGGTCGATTTCGTTTTCGATATCGAGTTGGGGGAGAGCGGTGTTGGCTTTCATAAAGTCGATGGCCTGCTGGCGGGTCCAGCCCTTGTCATGCATGCCGGTATCGACGACGAGGCGGCAGGCGCGCCAGGCGTCGAAGCAGAGGCGGCCGAACTCCTGGTAGCGGTCCTGGTAGCCGCCGAGCTCTTTACCGAGGCATTCGGAGTAGAGGCCCCAGCCCTCGATGAAGACGGTGAAGTCGGCGTGGCGGCGAAACTCGGGGAGAGATTTGTTTTCCTGGGCGAGGGCGATCTGGAGGTGGTGGCCAGGCATGGCTTCGTGGTAGGAGAGGGCTTCCATCGTGAAGCGCGGGCGTTTCTCGGGGTGCCAGGTGTTCACGTAGTAGTAGGCGGGGCGGGTGCCGACGTCGGGGGCCTGATAGTAATAGGCGGCCGGGGCGGCCTGGGCGCGGAAGGATTCAATCTCTTTCAGCTCGTAAGGCGTTTTGGGGAGCTTTCCAAAGACTTTGGGGAGGTTGGCATCGCTGCGGCGGAGGGTGGCGGCGAAGTCGGTCATCATTTCGTTGGCCGAGTTGAAGTGCTGGTCGGGGCGTTCGCGGAGGACTTCGCAGAATTCGGCGACGGAGCCGGTGAAGTTCTCGGCGTTCATGATGGCCTGCATCTCGGCGTTGATGCGTTTGACCTCGTTGAGGCCGATCTGGTGGAGCTCGTCGGGAGTTTTGGTGGTCGTTGTGTGGAGGCGGGCGGCGTCGGCGTACCATTTTTTGCCGTTGGGGAGGTGGCCGATGCCGACGGTGTCGGTGCAGGCGGGGAGGTATTCCGTGCGGACGAATTGGCGGAGCTTCTTGTAGCCGTCGATGGCTTTCTTGGTGCCGTCGAGGACGAGTTCGTCGGTTTTCGATTCGACCGTGGCCGGAGCGGACGGGCGTTTGTCGGCGTAGGTGCGATAGAGGTCGCTGGACTTGGGGTCGTCGGTGATTTGTGCTTCGAGCTGGGGGAGGACTTTTTCCATGAGGACTTTGGGGGCGACGATGCCGCGCTTCATGCCTTCGCGCATCTGGCTGATGGCCTGGTCGGCTTGGGCAGGGAAGGCGGCCAGGCGGGCGGCGTAGCGGCGGCACTCGGTTTCGTTGGACATGGGCTGACTGAGGCGGAGGAGCGGCAGCGTGATGTGCGGGCCATTTTGCTGGAGAACGGGCATGAAGTGGGCGGGAAGTTCGGATTCTTCGATGTCGTCTTCGAGGGTGCGGCGAAGGATTTCGGCGGAATAGCGATTGGCGGACGACGCGTCGGCGAGGTTGATCGCGTCGAGCTGCTTGAGCATCGCTCGACGCTGGTTGATGCCGATGATGCGAGCGGATTCGGAGAAGTCGTCGAGTTGGTCGTCGTAGCGGTGGTCGCCGAGGTAGGTGGCGCGAGTGGGGGACTCCTTCATCTTGAGTTGCCAGTAGTTGTTAAAAAGGGTCTGAAGCTGGGCGTCCGGACTGCCTGCGGGGAGCGAGCGCGAGTCCGTACAAGCCAAATTCGATGCGAACAAACAGAGGGCGACGATCGATGCGTGTTTCATAACGCTCCCGTTCGAGGTTTCGGCCCGCAGTTCGGGCGGGGTCACTGATGGTGCAGGAGGTTGCGGATGAAATCAATCGTGAAGAAGACGGTGAGGAATCCGAGGACGACGAGCGCGAGTGTGGCGATGACGCCGACAATGGTGGCGCCGCTGACATTGCTGTCGCCGTAGGCGGCGAGGATGAGCGGGCGGGCGAGGGTGAGCATCGCGAGCAGGATCATGGCAATGGTGGGCCAGATGGAGATGGAGTGGGCGTAGCTGTAGATCCAGACGGCGCGGCTGACTTCGTGTTCACGGCCTTCGCTGGTGATGTAGTGGCCGCCGACGTAGTACTTGCCGTTGGCGATGTGGCCGTTTGCGGCGTCGCCGTTGATGTAGGCGTAGATGATGGTGTACGAAAGGAAATTGACAAGGCCGATGAGGATGAGCCAGATGCAGAGTTTGGTGCGCGTGCGTCGGTTCATGCGGCGTGTCGGTCGTCGTTAGTAGACAATCGTTCCTTCGGTCGGCGAGGAGGCGGTGGCGTAGAGTTTGCGGGGGATTCGACCGGCGCGGGCGGCGAGGTAGCCGGCGTCGATCGCGTGGGCCATGGCTTTCGCCATCGCCACGGGATCCTTTGCCGAGGCGATGCCGGTGTTGAGCAGAACGCCGTCGGCGCCGAGTTCCATGGCAATCGTGACGTCGCTGGCGGTGCCGACGCCGGCGTCGACGATGACGGGGTAGTCCGGGTCACCGGCTTTCAGCATCTCAAGAATGATGCGGATGTTGTTGGGGTTCAGCACGCCCTGACCGGAGCCGATCGGTGAGCCGGCGGGCATAACGCTGGTGGCGCCGGCTTCTTTCAGGCGACGAGCCATGGCTGGGTCATCTGAGGTGTAGACGAGGACGTCGAAGCCGTCGCGCTTGAGCGTTGTGAGGGCTTCAAGAGTGCCGACAGGTTCTGGGAGCAGTGTCTTGGGGTCGCTAAGAACTTCGAGCTTCACCCAGGACGCGCCGGGGTTGTTGATCTGTTCGAGAATGTCGCGGCCGAGGCGGGCGACGCGGACGGCGTCTTCGGCAGTAAAGCAGCCGGCCGTGTTGGGGAGAATTGTGTAGCGCTTGGCGTCAATGAAATCGAGGATGTTGCGATTCTCTTTGTCGTATAGGCGCTCGCGGCGAACGGCGACGGTGACGACATCGCAGCCGCTGGCGGTGTGGCATTCGCGCATGAGTTCGTAAGTTGGGTATTTGCCAGTTCCGACAAAGAGGCGGGAGCGGAAGGAGCGATTACCAATCTTGATCGGGGCCGGGTCGATCATCGCGTCAACCTCCGCCAACCAGGGTGACGATTTCGATTTTGTCGCCCGGGTTCAGGGCGATGTTGGCGTATTCAGTGCGGCGGATGTGGCGCTTGTTGATCTCGGCGGCGAAGGGTGGGCGGGGTTGGCGAATGGCAATGAGACGCGCGAGGTTGGCGCCCGCTTCAAGCGGGACGGTCTCGCCGTTTACTGTGACTTCGATCTGTTCGGAGACGTTCATTGGGTCGGATTATAGAGGCGGGGCAGGGGGGCGTCATTCGCGGAGAATAACGCGGCGATAGGCCCAGTAGCAAAAGGTGAGAAAGGCGGCTTCGAGCGCGAGCCCCATGATTGCGTGAATCGGTTTCTGAAGAGCGAAGAGCAAGATGGCGAAGCTCAGACTGTTGATGACGATGGAAGCGACGGCCTGCATGCGCTGGCCGGCGACGCCGGGTTCGTCGGGGCGGCGGTGGCGGAGTCCCCACAGGACCGCGGCGGCGAGTGTGGCGGAGAGGGCGAGCGTGTAGGGCAGCAGGGTTACGACCGCATCGGCGCCGGGTGTTGGCCAGCAGACGACTGCGATCGAGGTGATCAGGGCGCCGAGGGCGATCCAGACGGAGAGGACGGCTGACACCGTCGCATTCTGGCCGGGCCGTGGAAGGGCGTCGAGGGTGGAAACGTCAGCTTTGCTTTGCGCCAGCCTGGTGATAGGCGATGAGTTTGTAGATCAGCTTGGCGGCGAGGAACTCAGTTTGCATCGAGCCCGGGATGGGCATGACTTCGACCACGTCGGCGGCGATGACGCGGTGGGCGCGGCATACTTCTCGAAGCAGCTCGGTAATTTGGTACCAGTCGAGGCCGCCAGGTTCTGGGGTGCCGGTGCCGGGCGCATAGGCGGGGTCGAGGCCGTCGATGTCGATCGTGACATAGACCGGCGAGTGGAGCATGGAGACGGCGTGGCTGATCCATTCGGTGCCGCGGCGGCACTCGCGGGCAGAGATCGGCGTGAAGCCGCGGGCTTTCATGAATTGGTGCTCTTCCTGCGAGTAATTGCGGATTCCGACGGGGACGATTGAGGCACCGAGGTCGAGCACGCGACGCATGGCGCTGGCGTGGGAATAGGGCGTGCCTTCGTATTCGTCGCGGAGGTCGGCGTGGGCGTCTATCTGAAGGACGCTGAGCTTTTTGTATTTTTCCATGACGGCGCGGACGAGGCCGCTGGTGATTGAGTGTTCGCCGCCGAGGCCGATGAGAAACTTTCCGTCGGCGACGGGCTTCTTGGCGGCGGCGAAGACGGCATGGACCTGGTCCTTGGGGCCGGACATTTCCGGTGCGACTTGCTCAAGCGTGGCGATTCCGGGCGACGTGAATTCGCAACCCAATTCCTCGTCAAAGAGTTCCACTTGTTGGCTGGCGGTGATAATGGCGCGCGGGCCGTTGCGCGTGCCAACCTGGAAGCTGGTGGTGCTGTCGTAGGGGATTGGCAGAATGGCGTAGCGCGCGCGGCGGTAGTCGCTTTGGGAGGGCGGGAGGCCGAGAAAGTTGTCCGGGATGGTCGGCATGGCTTAGCGCTTTGTCGTGAGAAGATGGTCGGCGCCGGCCTTTTTCAGCTCGGCGAGGAGCGTGCGGTTGCCGCGTGCGTCGGCAGTCAGCGCTCGCACGAGTTCGTTGATTCGCGGGTAGAGGCGGCGCGGTTTGCGTGGTTTGTTCCGAATGAGGACGTATTGGGCGAGGAGCGGCAGGGTGAGCGACGCGCAGGAATAGACGACGACGTTGTCACGGTGCGCGTCTTTGATTTTGCCCCAACTGCGGGCTTCCTGCGGCGTCGCACCGGACAGTCCGCCCCAGTGCGGCGAATCGGTTGTGAGCTGGATGAAGTAGTCGTGGCCGCCGCCGGTGCGGTCGTGCAGGATTTGGTGAAGGGTGGGCTGCGTTTGAAGGTAGAAATTCTTGGGCGAGCCACCGCCGACTTCGATGACGCCGTTCTTCTCTGCGTCGCGGACGATGGCCGCTGATTCGATCACATCGGCAATGGGGTCGACCATCAAGTCGCGACCGAAAAGACGGGGGACGATGAGGTTCATGCCGATCGAGCTATCGCCGGGCGAACTCGTGTAGACCGGGACGTCATAACGGTGGGCGGCTGCGACGAGCGACTTGGCGGCTGACGGGGCGTGCTTTTGGATGAAGCGGCCGAGGTGCCAATGGAGGTAGGCCGTCGACATCGGCTGCGAGTGATCAATCTCGCGCAGGGCGCGGAGGATGATCTTGTCGGTGGCTTCGAGCGTGCCGAGTTCCTCGATGTAGGTGTCGTAAATGCGGGCGACGCCGGCGTCGGCCAGGTCGTTGTCGTCGACCGACCAATTGCCCTGGCGAACGGGAAGATTGAACGTGCGATGCATGTCGTGATAGAGGTTGGCACCGGTGGCGATGATCCAGTCGATGAAGCCGGCTTCGATGAGGGAGATGAGGACGCCCTGCATGCCGATCGGGGTCATGGCGCCGCTGAGGGTCAGGCCGACGGTTGCGCCGGCTTTGAGCATGCGCGAGTAGAGCTCGCAGGCCTCGGCGAGACGGCGACCGTTGAAGCCGCTGCCACCGAAGCAGTTGTCGATCATGTCGGCGACGTCTTCGTTGCCGCGAAGGTGGAGCGGCTCGACTTGCTTGCCGGTCATGAAGTGCCCGCACTTGTGCTTGCCCGGCGAATGGCCGGTTGGATGTTTCGATGCTCCGTTGTGATGTCCGTGCTTCTTCGCCATTTCGCCTCCGGTGCGTTCGTCGCGCGGTTCAGACTTTGAGTCGCGGATTATACGGGCGTGCGGAGATGCGGCTACGGATGGAGTTGAAGTGAGTAAAAGTGTGGAACCGGCTGCCGTTGCGGCAGCCGGTTCCACGGCGCGGTGTTGGGAAGGAAAGAAAGGATTGCGTTTTGTCGAACCGGGCTCGAAGCTAACTTCGTATCGTCCGGCTGACGTGGGGGTAATTAGCAAAGAGTGTGCCAAACTCGCGAGCGGCATTGGCCCGTTGAAAAGCGGTAATTGCGGCGGTTTTGGGGACATGACTGCGTAAGCGTTGGGTAAACTTGCATATTTGACTGGTAGCAAATGCGCAGGAATTACCCATGCGCAGCTCAGGTGGCAGGATGGCATTGGCAGACGGCAGTTTCTCGGGCTTGCGCAGATCCTGGGAATTCGGAGCGCGTGGATGAGCGAAGTGACGCAGAGTGCGGGACAGCTCGAAGTGTTTCGCCATCGGCTGGAAGCCATCGCGGAGCAAATGGGCGAGACACTCGCGCGGACGGCTTACTCTGCAAATATTAAAGAGCGGCGTGATCATTCGTGCGCGGTGTTTGATGCGAACGGGCGCTTGCTTGCTCAGGCAGCGCACATTCCGGTTCACCTTGGATCGATGCCGGCGAGCGTGGCGGCGGCGTTGGAGATGGCGCGGCCACAGGCGGGCGATGTCATCCTGCTCAATGATCCGTACGCCGGCGGGACACATCTACCGGATGTCACGGTGGTGTCGCCTGTCGTGTGGGGCGAGCGGATTGTCGGCTTTGTTGCGAATCGGGCGCATCATGCGGACATTGGCGGGAGCGTGCCGGGATCGATGGGCGTCACGACCAGCATTGAGCAGGAAGGTGTGCGGCTCGGACCAACGCGGTGGTTTCAAGCTGGTCGCGAAGACGTGGCATTTCGCGAGCGGTTTCTCGGGGCAGTCCGCGGTCCGGTTGAGCGGCTTGGGGATTTGCGGGCGCAACTTGCGGCGAATGAGATCGGGCAGCGGCAGATGGGCGGCTTGTTTGATCGCTATGGCGCGATCGCGTTCGAATCGCTTTCAGCGGAATTGATGGCGTATGCGGAGCGGCTGGTGCGTGCGACGCTGGCTTCGATTCCGGCAGGGAGCTACTCGGCAGAGGACTATCTGGATGGCGATGGGTTGACGGATGCGAGGATTCGAATCGCGGTCCGGCTGGATGTTTCGCATGACGGCATCCTGGCGGACTTCGAGGGGACGTCGGCGCAGGTGGCCGGTTGCGTGAACTGTCCATTAGCCGTGACGCGCTCGGCGGTAGGGTACGTAATTGCGTGCCTCGTCGGGGATCGGTTGCCGCACAACGCTGGTATGTTTGCGCCGATTACGGTGCGCGCGCCGCGCGGCTGCGTCGTGAACGCGGAGTATCCGGCGGCGGTGGCGGCGGGAAACGTGGAGACGAGCCAGCGGATTGTGGATGTTGTGTTGCGAGCGCTTTCGACCGCCGTGCCGGAGCGGATTCCGGCAGGTGCGGCGGGGACGATGGCGTCGATTTCATTTGGCGGCGTCGATCCGACGACTGGGCGGGAGTTCACCTATTACGAGACAGTCGGCGGCGGAATGGGGGCGTGGTCGGAGGGCGACGGCGAATCGGCCGTGCATACGCACATGACGAACACGTTGAACACGCCGATTGAGGCACTCGAATCGGCGTTTCCGGTTCGGGCGATTTGCTACGCGATTCGACGAGGGAGCGGCGGCGCGGGGGGACAGTGCGGCGGAGATGGAATCGTGCGCGAAATTGAAGCGCTGGTACCGCTGACGGCGTCGGTGTTGGCGGACCGGGGTCGCGGTGGCGGCGGTGGTTTGCAGCGGGGCGGCGACGGGGCTGCGTTGCGGGTGGCGGTGGCTTCACGCGACGGCCGCGTGCGAGAATTACCATCCAAGGCGACGTTTGAGCTCGGCGTTGGGGATCGATTGCGGATCGAAACGCCCGGCGGCGGCGGATTCGGATCGATATAGCGCAAGAAAAAAGCCCGCCGGTGGATTAACCATCGGCGGGCTTGATTGGCTTGAATTGAATTCGAGCGTCAGGCCTTGGCCATGCTCTCGACGGCCTTCTTGCAGGCCTCAACCTGGGCCTTGGCCAGCTTGACCTTTGCATCGTACGGGCACTGGGTCTTCTGCTCGCCGACGACGAACTGGACCTTGCCTTCCTTCATCGCGGTCGGGCAGACCTTGTCGCATGACTCGACGGTCTTGCCATCAACGACGTAGGCCATCTTGACCTGCTTCATTGACTCCTGGGCGCGGGCCGAGGCCTTCACGGCGTCATCCCAGCTGTTGTAGGTGTGGCCGGCGACGCGGAATTTCTTGGCGGACTTAAAGGCGTCGGCCGACAGGGTCTTGTTCTGATCCTTGGCGCAACCCGAGGCCATCTTGACTTCGGTGCCCTTGCAGCATGTCGGGCTGACGTAGGACATCTTGCCATCCTGCTCAACACCGATCGAGGAGAAGTTCTTCGCGTAGCACTCGGCGGCGCAGGCGTAGGCGGCCCAGGCCTTCTCCTGGTCGTCGAACTTGTCGCCGGAGACGACGTACATGACTTTGGCGTTGGCGGCCTTGGCAGCGGCGCCCGCTTCAACCGGGCACTCGAAAGACTTCTCGCCAACCATCATGGACATTGCGGGGAACGAATCGGCGTTGCCACCACAGGTCTTGGAGCAGCCCTCGCCGCTCTTGGCCATGGCGTCGCCCTTCTTCGAGGCGCAGCATGCGCCGCCTGCGAACGCCGACGATACGGCGAAGCTACACATGCAGGCGACGGCCGCGAAAGTTCCAAACTTCTTCATACGATTTCTCCTAAATGCTCGCATTCTTGGGGAGTCGGCAAGTCGAGACCTTCCCGGCCTGTCCGCCCCGGCAATTCATATTGATTGGAGACAGTTTAGCATGCATTGGTTACACGAGCGAGGATTCGCCGGTCGGTCGATTTTCGTCCGCACCCGATTAACCCGCATCCGCGCTGGATTATTCCGACACTCCAATCTCAGGCCCGCCCCTGAGAAAGGATACGTTTGGCGCGGGAGATTAGTTTTGTGAGCGGTACGTCTCTGGGGCAGGCGGCCGAAGCGACCTGCAAATCATTTTCGCTCCAAGACTTAGATGAATCGGCCAAGGCTGAAAACTCGGCGTGGGCCTGACCCCGCTGGCCATAACTGTCGTGGTACATGAGATAGCGCAGCGTATCGGCGAAGGCGAATTTGCCGGCGGTGGCCGATTCGCACTCCCGGCGGCAGCCGCCGCATCCACCCGGGCAATAGTGAGATTCGGTGGCTTCCGCGTAGTGGCGAAGCATTTCGTCCTCGATGGCGGTGAGTTTTTGGCCGGCCGCGACGGCGTTTTGATCGAGCACTTGAATCGAGGGCATGCAGGAGACAGCGGCGGCGAGACGGTCGTCCTTCCAAACTGCTTTGAGGACGGCCTGATGTTTTGAAAACCCCTGGGACTGGAACGGGTTGACGCGTTCAGAAAAACTGATCGCGGAGCCCTGGGTTTTCATGGCAATCAGGCCGATGCCGGCCTTATGGGCGACATCGATGGCGCGGTTGAGGTCGGCGTCGCCGTAACTGCGAAAATTGTATTTGAGCATGATGACGTCGATGAACCCGCCCTTGGCGGCCTCGTTCAGCAAGGGGATGAGTTTGTCATTGTGGCAGGAGAAGCCAAAGAAGCGGATTTTGTTTTCGCGTTTGAGGGCTTCGGCGGCGGCCTTCCAGGCGGGGTCTGTAACGCGTTCGACTTTATCGAGGTCGTGCATGTAGTAGATGTCGATCGTGTCGAATCCGAGGCGTTCGCTCGAGGTGTTGACGTCGACGGCGAGACTCTCGGGGTGTTTGTGATAGCCCTTCGTGACGACGGTGACTCGTTTGCGCGCGTCGAGGGCCTTGATCGACTGGCCGAGCGTCTTCTCGCTCCAGCCGTTGACGTATTCGGCGGCGGTGTCGAAGAAGTTGCAACCGAGGGTGAGTGCGCGTTCGACGTAGCGCTTCGTGAAGCGATAGGTTCCGCCCACTTCGAGAATCGGCACTCTGAGTCCGGTGCGGCCGAGGACGCGCGTAGGCATAGAGGCGGGCTCGTCGGCGCGGGCGAATCGGGTTGCGGTGGCGGCCAGCGCGGCAGCGGTGATGAATTGTCGTCTAGAAGTCATAGAGCGAAGCTCCGTCGGCGCTGGCGGTCCGCCATCTCGCACTGGTGCAGTTTGATCGAGATGCCATCGAGTTCGCAAGTAGCGGGCTGTTTAGGGTTTTTCGCGGTCACGCGCGGGATTTCCCTCGCGAATTGTAGTAGCCGTCGTGGCGCGCCATCCGTCTTACGGTACAGAGAATGTCGTGATTGAATTTGGTTCGAATTCGGCACTCGGCGAATGAAAATTGATTGAGTTAATTCAATGATGCAGGATAATGGCGTTCCTAATCTTGAGCCGGCGGTCGACATAGCATGGGATCCGACGATGGCCCGGCAACCCGGAACGAAGCAATTGGTTTCGACAGCGAATGGCGATCGCCTATTCACGGAGCGGCAGTGGTCCGCAATCGCTGAAAATCTTCGGCTCTCGGAGCGTGAGTTTCAAATTGTCCGGTGCTGTTTTGAGGACTTGAAGGAGTCGGCCATTGCGCGGCGACTGGGGATCTCGTACCACACTGTCCATACGCATCTCGAGCGGCTGTACAAGAAGCTGGGTGTGTGCAGCCGGCCGGCGATGATGGTCCAAATCTTTTCCGCCTATATCGCTCTGAATTAGGGAAAATATCGTCGCTCCCTCGACTGACGGTCGAAAATGCGACTGACTTCGGCGCGCGCATCGCGGGTACGCTAATCGAAGTCAGTTCGTCGCATTGCGCGGATTTCGGCATCGGGACCGCTGTGGCGGCCGAGGCGCGGACGGGGGGCGGTGCGACGGGCGGCAGTCATGTCCAAGGGAGGTGCGAAATGCGGAGAAAACTTCGAGCGGTGCTGGGCGTCGTGTTTGTTTTGTCGGGCGTTCGTGCGGCCGCCGCGGACTGGAGTCCCGGCGACCCGTTCAAGATGCACTACCCGCAGCTTCCGGAGCCGAATGGAATCGACGTCAAGGCGTCGTATCCGAAGATTCTCGCGGATGACTGGCAGTGCACCGAGACCGGGCCGGTGAGCGACATTCACATCTGGGGATCGTGGTGGGACGACCTGAAGTATTCGGGGGCATACATTCACACGAGCATACATCAGGACATCCCGGCATCACCCAACAATCCGTACAGCCGACCCGGTGATCTGCTTTGGTCGCGCGATTTTGCGCCCGGCGCATACACGCAGCGGCTTTATGGTCCACCGAATCAACAGACCTGGTGGGACCCGAAGCTGCCGTACGACCCGATTCCGAATCACGTCAACACCTGGCAGTACAACATGGTCGATATCCCGCAGCCATTCATTCAAAACGTGGGGCAGATCTACTGGCTCGATATTTCATTCTTCGCGGGATACGACGCGCTGGGTAATGCGATTCCACTGCCCGATCCGTTCATGTTTGGATGGAAGACGTCGGGGTCGCCGCACTTCGGAGATGACGCGGTTTGGATGCATTTGCAGGATCCGGCGCCGACGTGGCGGCCGCTGGACGATCCGCGCATACCGCCGGGCGTTCCACCGGTCAGTCTTGACCTCGCGTTTGTGATCACACCGGAACCGTCGGCGATCGTCATGCTGGGCGTCGGAGCGCTGTTGCTGATTCGACGACGGCGTTAGCTGGAATTGGATTGGAATGGGGTGGGAAGGGGCCGTCCGGCGGCGAGTCGAACGGCCTCTATTTGCTTGCCGGCAGACGCGCTTTGCGGGATGGCGGCGGAGATCGTTAGAATCGGCCGCGTGCCGGACTACAAGGTTCAACTCGATATCTATAACGGGCCGCTCGAGCTGCTGCTCTATCTGATTCGACGCAGCGAACTCGACATCTACGACATTCCCATTTCGGAGGTGACGCGGCAGTACTGCGAATACGTCACCTGCCTCCAACACATCGATCCCGATTCGGCGGCTGAATTCCTTGTGCTTGCCGCAACGCTGATGGAGATCAAGTCGCGCATGCTGTTGCCGCGGCCTCCGGCGGAGGAAGGGGGCGAGGTCGAGGACTTGTCTGATCCGCGGATGGACCTTGTTCGGCAGTTGCTGGCTTACAAGAAATTTAAGGACGCATCGCTGGAATTGAGCGCGGCGGCGGCCGAGCAGTCGGCGCGGTGGCCGCGGACACCGGTGATGGCGCTGGCCACGAACGCTCCGGCGTACGATCTCGAGGATGTGCAGATCTGGGATCTGGTTGCGGCGTTCAACCAGCTGATGGTGGCCGTCGGCCGCGACAAGGCGACGCACGATATTGTTTTTGACGATACGCCGATTGCCCTGCATGCGACTGACATCCAGGATCGCTTAACGCGCGAGGGATCGGTCGCGTTCGCGGCGATCTTCATGGGGCGCAGCCGGGCGGAGATGATCGGACTGTTCCTGGCGCTGCTGGAGCTGATCCGGCAGCGGCGGGTGCGAGTGGAACAGTCGGATGGCATGGGGCCGATTTTCTTGGTGCCGTTGAACGCCGATCCCATCACGGTTGGCAATGAGTGGGAATATCGGCTGGCGCCCGATGAAGCGGCGGAGGGCACCGACCAGATTGGTGCGGAAGAACTGGAAGCTCGGCGGCAGGTATCGGAACCTGCAGGCGATGTCGCGATACAGGATGACGAAGACGACGAGAACGATGAGACGATGCGGCAGCTCCGCGAGATTCGGACAGACGTCGACATCGATCTGGGCAAGGGAACGGCAAATGGGGACGAGTGAGATGGTTCGATGAGCGCGTCGCAGAGACTTGTCGAATTGGGGATCACGTTGCCGCCTCCGCCGAAGCCGGTAGCGTCATACATTCCCGGGATACGGGTCGGCAATCTGGTGATGTGCAGCGGGCAGCTTCCGTTTGTCGACGGAAAACTGACGGCGACGGGTAAAGTCGGGCGCGACGTGACGCTGGAGGCAGCACAGGCGGCGGCGCGGCAGGCGGGGTTGAATGCACTTGCGATATTGGCGGAGTCGGCGGGCGGGATCGATCGGATCGCGCGGCTCGTGCGGCTGTGCGTGTTTGTGAACAGCGCCGCGGGCTTTACGGATCAGCCGAAAGTCGCGAATGGGGCTAGCGAGCTGATGACGGAAGTATTCGGGGAAGCGGGGAAGCACGTGCGGGCCGCGGTGGGAGCGGCAGAGCTGCCGTTGAACGCGTGTGTCGAGGTCGAGGCGGTTGCCGAAGTGAAGTAGTCGGGGGAAGCATGGCGGTACCAACAAAACTAGAATCGCCGCTTCGCCCGCTGCAATGGCGCGGCGGGACGGATGGGCATCTTGAATTGCTCGATCAGACGCGGCTGCCGACTGAGGTGGTCCGCTTGGCGTGCCGGGATGTCGAGACATTGTGGGAAGCGATTCGAAGCTTGCGCGTGCGCGGCGCGCCGGCCATCGGATGTGCTGCGGCATACGGTGCGGTGCTGGCGTTTCAGTCGGCGTCACGGGGCTCGGCGGCCGAGTGGATGGAGGCGGTTGAGCGCGGGTGCAAGCGGTTAGCGGAGTCGCGCCCGACGGCGGTGAACCTTTTCTGGGCGTTGGATCGAATGCGGCGACGGGCAGAGAGCTTGCGAGGCGCCGCAGCGCGCGACGCGGGCGAGGCGCTGATGGCCGAGGCGCACGCAATTCGCGATGAGGACGCAGCCATGTGCCGCGCAATCGGGCGGCATGGCGCCGAACTGATCGGGGATGGGGTTGGCGTATTGACGCACTGCAACGCCGGGGCATTGGCGACGTCGGAGTATGGGACGGCGCTGGCGTTGATTTATGCGGCGCACGAACAGGGGCGGCGGTTCAAGGTGTTCGCCGACGAGACGCGTCCACTGCTGCAGGGGGCGCGGCTGACGGCGTGGGAATTGCAACAGGCCGGGATCGATGTGACGCTGATCTGTGACAACATGGCCGCGCAGGTCATGCGCGAAGGACGGATTCAGTTGGTTGTGGTGGGGGCGGATCGGATCGCCGCGAACGGAGACGCGGCGAACAAAATTGGGACCTACGGAGTGGCGGTGATCGCACACGCGCACAAAGTGCCGATGTACGTTGCGGCTCCGCGAACGACTTTTGACCTTTCGACTCCGAATGGGGCGGCGATCCCGATCGAACAGCGTGGCGCGGACGAGATTTCACACGGATTTGGGCGAGTGACCGGGCCTCCGGGGGTTGCGTGCTACAACCCGGCGTTTGATGTGACTCCGGCAGAACTGTTAGCGGGAATCGTCACGGAACGGGGAATCATTCGGCCTGTAAACCGAGAAACGGTTTCCAAGATGTTGTCGGAAAAGGGTTAGCGAAACGAGGCCGGTCACGATCGGCAAAAGTTGGAGGTTTACTTCCCCCGCTGTGCGTGCCGATGAACGAGGGGGCGTCCTTGCGCCGCGGTCGCGCGATTGGTATGGATGGCTGTCGACTTGAATCAAATGGGCGAGATGGGTAATATTCTTCGTATCGACACGCCTCCCAAGTGTCGCGCAGCGACCGGCATGGGACGAATCCCGCCTCCCTCGCCGTGGAGTATCACCTGATGCATCGTAAGAGACGACGAGTCCTCGTTGTGACGGCCTGCCTGTTTGGCGGCGGGGTCGTGTTGCAACTGGCTGCGTGCGGGTCGTTAGCGGCGAACCTGGCGCTCGGAGCGCTTGATTTCTGCTCGCTGACCTTCAATTCGGATTGCACAGTGGGGCCTTTTGCTCCATGCGGAATTCCGGACACTCAGACAATTGACCCCAGCGGGAATCTTGGACCGGTTCTCAACACAGAGGATGACCTGTTGCTCGATTGTCCGATCACGCTGATTCCCATAACGACCGGTACGTAAGTCTGGTGCGGCCGCTTGAACGCGGGCCTGAACTGATCTGTGGAGGTTGCGGAACCATGACTCGAAATTCGACAATACGACGGGTGCTTCTCGCGACGGCCGCGGTAGCCGGCGGGGGCATGGTATTGAACAACGGCTGCGCGAACTTCGCGATGTCGGTGACGCCGTGCGGCACAGTCGTTCCCGTGACGATTTGCACGCCTGCCGATCAGGCAAACCTGCTTTTCCCATACTTGAATATTCCAGACTACAACTCGGATCCATCGTGTTCGATTCCGCGCGGTTGCGGTACACAGGACGTTCTTCCGCCGCTTCCTGGAGGGCCGGGTGGCGATGGCGTTGTCCAGCCGACCAACGGTAACAGCGGCGGCGGCAACGGCGGGGGTGGTGGTACCGGTACCTAAACGGACGCCAAAGCTCGAGTTCGAGTCATAACAAAAAGGGCGGTTGCGGGCATTCGCTCGCAACCGCCCTTTTTTCATACCCCCACGGGGATTTGAACCCCGGTCTCCAGGATGAGAACCTGATATCCTAGGCCACTAGACGATGGGGGCCGGATAGCCCCGACGAACGCCTGACGACGGTCGAACGGGGAGACTCAAGAGGGACCGAAGAATCTAGCAGATGGGCGGCGGATTGCAAGCATCGGGCGAGCCAGCGGTCGCTCGGCGGATTGTTGTGCGAATGGGTCGCCGCTAGACTGGGCCGCTCGCGGCGAAGGCCCGCATTTGGGAATCGTTGATGCCGATCTTTGAATACATTTGCCAGTCTTGTGAACACGAGTTCGAGGAGTTGATTCGCGCAGCCGATGACGGCGCTTCGCCTTGCCCCAAGTGCGGTAAGCAAAAGGTGGAACGCCGAGTCAGCGTTTTTGCGGCGCGCCAGGGCAGTGCTTCACGTCCGGCGCTGGGCGGCGGTTGCGGCCGGTGCGGCGATCCGAGCGGCCCCTGCAGCATGTAAGCACAATGACGACGCTTCGAACATCTCCGCAGGCACCGGTTGAGACGATGGAACGATCGACTCCGTTGGCAGCGGTGTTGGCGTGGCTGGTGCCGGGGCTTGGGCACTGGTATCTGGGATATCGCGATCGTGCAATCGTGTTTTTCGTAGCGATCACGGTGACTTTTTGGGGCGGCGTGGCGCTGGGCGGGGTGCGGAGCACGGTGAACGCGGGAGAGAATGGACCGTGGCTGGCAGCGCAGTTGTGCGCCGGACCACAAACGTTCGCGGCATTGATGTGGGGCAAGAGTCTGCCGCGTCCGAGTGCGAATTCGCAATCATACGATCGATACGAGGCGTCTTACCCAGCGTCTGACATTTCCGTGGTCTATGCGGGGATTGCCGGGTTGCTCAATCTGCTGGTGATCATCGATGCGCTGGCGCGATCGGAGGCGCCGCCGAGGTCCGAGGGGGCGCGGTCTCCGCCTTCCGGTGCCCGGGCATGAACGCCGCATCCACCATGTTGGCGATGCTGTTTGTCGATCCAATGCAGATCGGGAGCGGGGCGCGATTCGCGATGCTGCTTCCGCTGGCCGCAAGCGTCAGCGTGGTCTACAAGACCATTCGCGTGGACTCGCTTCGCAGCATGCCGCGCGCGGCGATGGTGCTGTGGATGACCATTCTTCTGGGGATGTTTGCAGTCGGAGTCGGGCTCCTGATCGTCTTCCGACTGTTTCTTGCCTGATCAGCGTTTGCGTCGGAGTAACAACGCACCCAGGGCGACGAGCGCGGCCGTGGCCGGCTCGGGGGTGTAATTGATTCCGATGTTGTCGACAGCGACGTCAAAATCGGCGAATCCGAAGAAGAAGCCGGGGACGAGCGTGCTGAAAGCAATTTCGTCGACGCTGCTGAGGACGCTGGTAAAGGTCCGGCCCGGGGGCAGAATCGGCTCGAAGGTGTTGGGGTCTTCCGCGCCATAGCCACCCCAGCCGGGCGGGAGCGAGGTCGACGAAGTGTCGGCAATTGTTACCGACCAGCTATGCCAGCCGGGCTGGCTCTCATCAAGCGTGCCAAGGATGTAGTAGACACTGGTCCAGGGATAGCCGGGTGCGGGGTTATCAAAGTCACGGAGATCGACCATCAGATCGCGTGGGGCCGGCAGGCCGAAAAACTCAAGAAAGCGGGTGTTGACGTCAACTCGGAGGGTGACGCTGGGGGCCTGGGTATAGTCGCCGAGGAAGGCCGAGTTCGTTTGCGTTGTGAACTCGATTCCAAAGTCGTTGAATTGCGTGCGCAACGAAGGGGCGGGGTTACCTTCCGCGTTGTCGATGAAGGTTGCACCGCCGATGCCCTGCGGGCCGACGAAGCCATCTGCGCCATTGTCGAATGTGACGAGGGCGTCGCCCAGCGCGGGGCCGGCAGCCAGGACGAGAACGGTCATTGTGGCCGCGAGAACTTGATTTCGTCGCTTCGGCATTTCGAAACCTCCTTCAATTGCTATTCGAATCGATCCCCAACTTCGAACTGCGATTGTACACTTTTGAACGGCAGCGTTCCAGATCATCATTCATTCTTGCTTGACGATCCTATGACTCTACGTCAAACTATTTGATTGGAGATGCACAGTATGTGTGCGAAGGCGAACAGTTTGATGTGTCACACCAGCCGACTGGTCAGTCGGAATCGCGGGCCGCACTCGTAGGCCCTGATCTGGCCGACCCCGGCCGGGAATGCACTCGAATCGTTGTTGTAAACGAGGTTTTTTTGCAGGGCCGCCGTGCGTCCGCTTCTGAGCACGCGGGCGGTCGCGCGCCATTTGGTCTATGGATGAGGATCGTACATCTTGCCCGGTCGCCCCGGAGGACATCCGGCGAGGTGACTACATCGCCATACTGCAACTTGTTTGCGAATATGTGCCGCTGTTCGGACTGGGTCCGGATGACGGGGATTTGCCGCGCCGAATGCTGGTGCTGCCCAAAGAGGGTGGCATCCCGATGCGCGTCATCGAACAGTGTCTGCCCTTTGTGCTGGTAGAGAAGGCAGGCGGGTCGCACACGACGCTCGACACCCGCCGGCACCGATTGGCGCGGCTGTCTGAAGAATGCGCGCGACTCGCGCTGAAGCGCATTCGCAGCGACAAGAAGCGAAAGGCATCCTCGGACGGTTCGTCGCCGGACGACCCGGTCTAATCAGCGGCCGGCCGTCTGCTTCTGTCGCGGCGCGGCGCCAACCTTCTGGAATTTGTAGCCCTCGCCGCTGACGTCGACTTCGATGGAGTCGCCGGGGCCGACATCGCCGGCGAGAAGTTTCTTTGCCAACGGGTTTTCGACTTCCTGCTGTATGAGGCGCTTGAGGGGCCTTGCACCGTAGGCCGGGTCGTAGCCGTCGCGGGCCAGATGCTCACGGGCCGGCTTTGAGACCGTGAGTTTCATATCGCGGGCCGCCAGACGCGACTGCAAGTGGGCGAGTTGCAGTTCGACGATGTGTCCGAGGTCTTCGCGGCTGAGTCGGTGGAAGACAACGGTTTCGTCGATGCGATTCAAGAACTCCGGGCGGAAGTGCTTCTTCAATTCTTCGCGCACGGCGGCTTCGATTTCGGCGTCGACTGCGCCGCTCTCGCTGAGGCGCTGGATGTGATCGCTGCCGATGTTGCTGGTCATGACGATCAGGGTGTTTCGGAAATCGATCGTGCGACCGTGGCCATCGGTCAGCCGGCCGTCGTCGAGGACCTGCAGCAGGACGTTGAAGACGTCGCGGTGGGCCTTTTCGATTTCGTCGAGCAGGACGACGCTGTAGGGGCGGCGGTGCACGGCTTCGGTGAGCATGCCGCCTTCTTCGTAGCCGACGTATCCCGGCGGGGCGCCGATGAGGCGGGCGACGCTGTGCGGCTCCATGAACTCGCTCATGTCGATGCGGATGAAGGCGGCCTCGTCATCGAATAAGAACGTGGCGAGCGCTTTGCAACGCTCGGTCTTGCCGACGCCGGTCGGGCCGAGGAAGAGGAATGAGCCGATTGGTCGGTTGGGGTCGCCAAGGCCAGCGCGCGAGCGGCGGACGGCGTCGCTGACGGCGCGGATGGCGTCTTCCTGGCCCACCACGCGGTCGTGCAGGCGCTCTTCCATCTTGATCAGCTTTTCTTTTTCGCCTTCGAGCATTCGCGTGACGGGCACGCCGGTCCACTTGCTGAGGACCTCGGCAATTTCCTCGGCGGTGACTTCTTCGCGGACCAGCCCTTCGCCATCGGTATGCATGGCGACTAATTTTTGCTCCAGTTCGGATTGTCGCTTTTGCAGCTCGCCGATTTCGCCGTAGCGAATTCTGGCGGCGCGTTCCCATTCGCCCTTGCGCTGAGCGTCGTCGAGCTCGGTCTGTTTGGCGGCGATCTGATCCTTCATCGCCTTGATTTCGCGGAGAGCGCCAACTTCGTTTTCCCAACGCGTCGTAAGGGCGCGGTTGCGCTCCTGCAATTCGGCGAGCAGTTTTTCGCTGCGCTCGATCTGGGCCTTGCTGGCGGCGTCCTTCTCCTTTTTCAGGGCTTCGCGTTCGATCTCAAGCTGTGCGATGCGGCGGCGGATTTCGTCGAGCTCGCTCGGCATGGAGTCGTTTTCGATCCGCAGGCGCGAAGCGGCCTCGTCGATGAGATCGATCGCCTTATCGGGCAAGAAGCGATCGGTGATGTAGCGGTGCGACAGAGTGGCGGCGGCAACCAGGGCCGCATCCTGTATGCGAACGCCGTGGTGGGCGTCGTAGCGCGGCTTAAGGCCGCGGAGAATGGCGATGGTGTCTTCGACGCTAGGCTCGCCAACGTAAACCGGCTGGAAGCGGCGTTCGAGGGCGGCGTCTTTCTCGATGTTCTTGCGGTATTCCTCGAGGGTCGTCGCGCCGATGCAGCGCAGTTCGCCACGCGCCAGGGCCGGCTTGAGTAGATTGCCGGCGTCGGGCGAACCCTCGGACTTGCCGGCACCCACAATCGTGTGGAGCTCGTCGATGAAGAGAATGACCTGTCCGTTTGACTCGACTACTTCGCGGACGACCGCTTTGAGCCGCTCTTCGAACTCGCCGCGGTATTTCGCGCCGGCGATCAGGGCTCCCATGTCGAGAGCGATGACCTTCTTATCCTTGAGCGCCTCGGGAACATCACCGCCGAGAATTCGCTGGGCCAGTCCTTCGACGATGGCAGTCTTGCCGACGCCGGGCTCGCCGATCAGCACTGGGTTGTTTTTGGTGCGTCGAGCCAGGACCTGCATCAGGCGGCGGATTTCCTCGTCGCGGCCGATCACCGGATCGAGCTTACCAGTGCGGGCCATTTCCACGAGGTCACGCCCGTAGCGTTGCAAGGATTGGTATGTGCCTTCCGGATCCTGCGAGTTCACGGATTGGCCGCCGCGAATCTCTTTGAGTGCTTCGAGGATGCCTTTGCTGGTTGCGCCGCAGACGGAGAGCACTTCCTTTGCCTGGCACTTGGCTTCGGCAAGGCCGAGGAGGAGATGCTCGGTTGAGAGATACTTGTCTTTGAGCCGGTCGGCCTCGCGTTGCGCGGCGTTCATGACGTCCTGGAGTTCGCGGCTCATGGCGAGCGATCCGCCCGCAGCTTTGGGGAGCCGGCCAAGCTCGGAAGCGGTAATCGAGCGGACGCGATCGAGCGGCGCACCGATTTTTTCGAGTAGGGGAATGACGATTCCGCCCTCATCCTCGTTGACAAGGGCGGAGAGCAAATGGAGCGAGCTCAATTCCGGATGGCCGCTGGCGGTGGCGGCTTCCTGGGCGCTCGTTAGGGCTTGTGTTGCCCGGACGGTCATACGATCTGGTCGGATAGACATGCGGTTCCTGGTTCCTTCCTTCCGGCGCGCGAATTTGCCTCGCGCCGCGCCTCGACAGGGCAAACATCGTACCAGCGCTGTGCGGGCCGGGAATTGCCCGTTATTCTAGGGATTCTAAGTGCCGTGATTCGCCACCTGTCGATTTGACAGGTCGAAACGGCTGATTTGGATTGGAAAACATGCAAGTGCGCTTTACGTGTCCGGCCTGCAAGGGCAGTCATATTCTCGACATGCCCGAGACGACGATCCACATGACCTGCTCGCGGACCGGTAAACACCTGTCGCTCAAGCTTGGGCTTGGGGGCGAAGTGAAGGCCAAGATTGTGACGGATGAAGTGGGGGCTTCGACGGACGGCGGGGATCAGCAGGAAGAGGAATAGCCTCTATAGGCCCCGGTGCGGAGATTAGCGGCCCGCGCCGGTTGCCGCGGCAGCGCCGGCTCCTGAGGCCGGAGCGGTGGTAGGGGCGGCTGCGTGCTGTGCACGGCGCGCGGCGAGTTTCTTGGCCAGATATTCGTCAATATCGCTCGATTCGTACGCGGCGATCCAAAGGCCGGACAGGCTGGCCGCGCCGTCGAGGAAGCAATTCTCAATAAATTCCTTGCCGGGCTGCTTCTTGAGGTCGCCTGATTTCTCAAGCTGGTAGAGCGGTTCGACGCGCGAGAAGGTGACCTGAAGCATTTCGGCGATCTGCTTCCAGTCGTCGCGGCGATTGAAGTGTTTCGGTTTGCGGAGGCGGTCCTTCAGCGAGCTGTCCGAGATGTGGTGGAGCGAAACCACGCCGCCATCGATGAACTGATGAAATGCGCGATCGGCGGTGTAGCCATTGGGGTTGGCACCAACCCAGCCATGGTGGTGGCGCGTCAGATGCAGCGGTTGGGACGAGTCACCGACAAAGTGGCTGATTATTCCCATCCATTCGATTACATCGTTTCGCGCTGCAGCGAGTTCGGCTTCGGTGGCGACGTCGGGGTAGGCCTCGAAGGTGCGGAGGGTGGACCAGCTTGAGGCGATCTTCCAGCGCAATTCTTCGATGGCATAAGGAAGCATGCCGGGGATTGTCTGGGTGTGGTCCTTATCCTTTTCCGGTTTTAGCGGCGGGGCCTTGTCCGGGTGATTGGCGCGGAAGAGGGTAATCTGCTCAATGAACTCATTGCGAAATCGCGGAAGGTTGTCGAGATGCATGCCGTATGCCTCGACATCCTCGACATCGAGATAGTGATCGGGGCCATTGACATGATCTAGAACAGGCGATTTCTGCCCGCGCCAGCGGTCGGGTTCGGCGGAGAGATAGCACAGTCGGGCGCGGTTTTCGGGAGTTCGCACCCAGGCCGGGATGCTGTCGGGGAGCGAGTCGAAGGCGAGGCCGGCGATGGACACGTGGCCGGATTCGTCCCATGCGACTGCGGCAGTCAGGGCGATCAGTGTGGCGGCGGCGACTGTGAATGTTTGAAGTTTTTTTCGTGACATGATTTGTCTAGTTTAACGCGAAGGGCGGTCTGTGAAAAGCGCGGCGATGGGTTGATCGGGCGGCTGTTGCGAGGGGAGGCAGGCATGTACGATCGCCCGGCTCATGCTTTATGTCGCGCTGGCGGGTCTTGGTTTGTTGGTGGGGGCGTACGGAACGCTGATTGGCGCCGGCGGCGGGTTCGTGCTCGTTCCGGTGTTGCTGCTTCTGTATCCCGAATTGTCGCCCGTGACGATCACCTGCATCACTTTGGCAGTGGTGTTCTTCAACGCACTTTCTGGGTCGGTAGCGTATGCGCGGATGGGGCGGATCGACTATCGATCGGCGATGCTGTTTTGCTGGACCATGATTCCCGGGTCGATTCTGGGGGTTTGGACGACGTCGCACATTCCGCGCGAGTTGTTCACGTTGATATTTGGTTTGCTCCTACTGGCGATCTGCATCTATCTGCTGGCTCGGCCGGGCGGGCCAAAGGGCAAGTCGAGCGGAGAGGCGTCGGGGCGGATGCGGCGGTTTGTCGTTGAGCGCGACGGGACGATTCACACCTATTCATATAGCCCGCGATTGGCGGTGGTGCTGAGCGGCGTCATCGGGTTCGTCGCGAGCATGACGGGTGTGGGCGGGGGGATCTTTCATGTTCCGGTGTTGACGCAGTTGCTCTCGTTTCCGGTGCATATCGCCACGGCGACTTCGCACTTTGTGCTGACGATCATGTGCGGGACGGCGACGCTGGTGCATATTTTGAACGGATCGTTTGAACACGGGGGGGTCCGACGGACGATTGCGCTTTCGGTCGGTGTCGTCATTGGGGCGCAGTTCGGGGCGCGCTTGTCGAGCCGCATTCGGGGGGATTGGATTATTCGCGGACTGGCGATTGCGCTCGGACTGGTGGCGGTTCGGATTCTCTGGCTGGCGCGGTGATGGCGTTCGGGCTGATTGGACCGTCCGGCCGACAACCGTATGATTCGATGAGAGTGAGGAGGCCGATCAACCCATGCCATTTGTCCGATCCATCGCGGTGTTTCTCGTTTTGAGTTTGTCTGCACTTCGGACCGTCTGGGCGGACGAGCCGGGCGATGTGGTTCAGCGATTGCATACGCGCTATGAGGCCACACTATGCGTTGTCAGCGTTGCGCTGGAGACGGAGGACTCGAAGCGGGCGGAGGTTTCGTACCCTGGGGTGACGATTGCGCCGTCCGGTCTGGCGATGAT
Source organism: Planctomycetota bacterium (assembly GCA_015654675.1). Taxonomy (GTDB): domain Bacteria; phylum Planctomycetota; class Phycisphaerae; order UBA1845; family UTPLA1; genus SpSt-539. The sequence goes on from JAATGM010000020.1 coordinate 180,027, forward strand.
TCCGCTGCCGCCGGAGATGTTTGATTATCCGCGGAGCTACTTCAAGCAGATGGAGCTGATGCGGCCCGGGCAGCCGGCCGAGGGCGAGCCGGCGCGAATGATCGGCGTGAACGAGCTGTATAACCTGGCGTTTGTGGAGCCGAGTTCGCCGGCGACTTCGCAGCCGTTCATTGATTTTTCTCTGATCGGCGATTTGCCTGCGATGGGACAGCCGCTGGTTTGTCTCGGGCTACTGGATGAGGATCTGGGGTATCGGTGCAGCTTTGAGTTGGGGCGGATGGGGCCGCTGGTTGGGTCGGACGATTTCACGATCAGCGGCGTGCCGACCGACGCGTCGGGGACACTTTTGTTTGACATCTCGGCGCGGCTGGTGGGGATCGCGCGGCCGCCGGCGCGGGGCGATGAGGACTTTCTTTCGCGGCAAAACCGGGCGTCGGGTGGGTTCATCGTCCAGCCGCGGGCGACGCGGGCGGCGGCGTTGCGGCGGGCGGTTGCGTTTGCGTTGAAGGAGCGGCGGGACTGGCCCGATCCGTGGATCGGCGTGGCCGGTCTGCAGGTCGCGGATCGGGACATCTGCGAGGCGTATGGACTGGCGCCCGGCACGGTCGCGGTGATTGTCGGGGCGGTGGTGGATGGGTATCCGGCGCAGCAGGCGGGATTGCGGCCGAAAGATTTTATCGTGCGGTTCAACGGACAGCCGCTGAGTCGTGGGGCGACGGACGAGGAGACGCTGGACATCTGGACGGCGCGGATGAAGCACCTGAATGTTGGCGACGAGGTGACGCTCGGGGTTTGGCGCGACAAGGGTGAGCGGGCGGTGACGGCTAAGCTGGCGGAAGCGCCGCTGTCGGAGACGAAGGCGGATCGCGAGTTCACGCCATCGCTGGGGATGGCAGTGCGGGACATTGTGTTTCGGGACCGGTTCGATCGGCGGCTGGACAAGACGGTGCGCGGGGTGGTGGTGGCGCACCTTGTGCAGTCGGGACCGGCGGAGACGGCGGAGCTGGAGGAGGGGGACATTATCGAACGGATCGATGAGACGCCGGTTCCGGACCTGGCGACTTATCGCAAGGTGGTTGCGAAGCGGGAGTCGGGGAACCCGAATGACCTGGTGTTTTCGGTGTTGCGCGGGTCGAGCCAGCAGCTGGTGGCGCGGGTGGATTTGACGACCAGTCGGCCGGCGGATGGGCCTTAGGAACCCCTGAGGCGATCGTTTCGGAGTGGGCAGCGGCCTCCGGGGTGGCTGGCGTGGGATTCGTTGGACGATAGTGGATGTCGGAAATCGAAGTTTAACCCTCTGTTTTGACGCATGTTAGCGCATCGTTTGGTACGGTTGAGCCGCGTCTCGTGAGATTTTTGAGATTTGGGGCGGTCCGGTTTCTGTGTCGCCTTTTAAGCGTCGGCGGGCGCGGTGATAAAAGTGATAATTGGTGATAGGGGCCAGCCACTGAGGCACAAAGGGTGCGGGCCGGGTGATAATGGTGACCCTTCGACCCTTCGACAGGCTCAGGACTGCGCAGGCTCAGGGCAAGTAATCGGCTCCTGGCCTTCCGGATTTACTTTTCAAAGATCGGCCTTCGTTGGGCGGGGAGTCGGCGCTTCCCTTTGGGTTGGGATTTTGCGCACGGAGACCCAAGATTGCTTTCGCCCTGCTTTTGGCGAAGCATGTTCGGACAATGTTTAGTACTTCGAAAACGGAAAGTCAAGTTGGTTTGAGGTGGGTTTCCTGGCTGACCAGGTTTCGCGACTTGGCGTAGTCGGCGACTACTGGTTTGGGGATGACGTGGTAGCCGTTGCTGGGTTCGAACGGCCGGGTTTCGCGGGTGGGCTCGAGGTGGACGTGGTAGCCATCGACCTCGGCGATTTCGAGGCAATCGTCGACGTCGTAGAGGTCGTCGGTGTGGAGCTGTTGCGTGCCGCGCAGCAGCTCGCCCTTGGCGCGGAGCTTTACCTGTCGCTCGCTTTCAGCGATGACGAAGGTGTTGGCATGCAGTTCGGTGAACTGGCCGGGCAGGTAGGCGCCGAGGTTGATGAAGAACAGCTTTTTTGCGTCGTCGGCCGGTTCGGGGCCCAGGATAATCTGGTGGCCATCGATGATACCTAGTTCGATCCAGGAATCGATGTGGACGCGGAGGGGGTTGCCGAACCACTTGTCCATGAGCTGGTGGTAGGTGTCTTTCAGGACGCTCCGACGACGAAGACGACGTCGTGCAATTCGGTGTTGCATTTGGGGGCCCGGCCGCCGAGGTAGACTGCGAAGAGTTTTGGTTTCATGTTGGGTTCCGGCTGGATTGTGGATGATTTTTTGCGACGGCGTGATTTTAGCTGCGGTGGGGGGCGCGGATAGGATGAGAACGGGGATGATTGATTGCGGTGGGGTGATGCGAGTTGGCGGCGAACATTCTGGGGCGGTAGGGTGCTTTGCATCTTGTGTACGAAACGCTGGCCTGGCGATGGGGGGCGGAAAGGCGTTCGCTTCATGCCGTTCGTGGCTGTCTTGGGTTTCGTGGTCTCACACAAAAGTCACGGTAATCTAGTACAAAGGAGAGTTCGCATGGTTTCCAGTACCGCTGCCAACCTCGTCATTCCCGATTCCTTGCTCGCGAAAGAGGCCACCGGCATTTTGCGTGAGCACTCCACAGAACTCCTCTTTAATCACTCCGTGCGCGTCTATCTCTTCGCGGCAGAGCAGGGTCGACAACGAAAGCTGCGCTTCGACGCGGAGCTTCTGTACGTCGCCGCGGCATTTCATGATTTGGGTCTCATCAAGAAGTTCTCGAGCCAGGACGAACGCTTTGAGGTCGATAGCGCGAATGCTGCCCGTCAGTTCCTGAGCGCGCACGACATTCCTGAAGAGCAGATTCAAACCGTCTGGCAAGCCATTGCGTTGCACACCACGCCCGGCCTCACTCAGCACATGCGGCCGGAGGTAGCGCTCCTTTATTCGGGTGTCGGTCTCGATGTACTCGGAAGAGGATTCGAGCAGTTTTCTACAGAATTACGCGAGGAGATTGTCGCCAGGTACCCGCGTACGAATTTCAAAGAAGAATTTCTCCAGCAGTACTTCCGGGGCTTTGCGCACAAGCCCGGCACGACAACCGGCACCGTCAACGCCCATGTTTGTGAGCGTTTCATTCCCGGCTATAAGAGTCCCAACACCTGCGACTTGATTGCATCTTCTCCGTTCCCGAATTCCGATTCGCTGGTCTGAACGCAAAGGGAGTTGATGTCACAGCCGCCTGATGCGGGCTGCCCACACAGAGTTCCCATGAAAGCCGTCCGTCAACACGGCCGAGGTGGTGCTGAGTCGCTCCGATTCGAGGACGCGCCTAAGCCATCGCCCGGGCCGGGCGAGGTGCTGGTCCGCGTCCGCGCCGCCGGGGTGACTCCAACCGAGTTACGCTGGGCGACCAGCCGGACGACGCGGTCTCGCACGCCTCGGCCATTGCCTTTCATCCCAGGGCATGAGTTCTCGGGCGAAGTGGCGGAACTGGGAGAGGGAGTTACGACGGTCAGTGTGGGCGAGGCGATGTACGGGATGAACGACTGGTTCAACGACGGGGCCCAGGCCGAATACTGCCTGGCTCGCATCACCGACATCGCTCGCAAACCGGCATCCATCGACCACCTCTATGCGTCGGTCACGCCGATCTCCGCCCTCACGGCGTGGCAAGGCTTGTTTGAGCGCGCCTCAATTGGCGCGGGGCAGCATGTGCTCATCCACGGAGCAGCCGGCAGCGTGGGCAGCTTCGCCGTGCAGCTCGCACGCTGGCGAGGTGCCCACGTTACGGCGACCGCTTCGGCTGCGAACATCGGGTTCGTGCGAGAACTCGGAGCCCACGACGTGATCGACTATCGCGCTGTAAGGTTCGAAGAGCGGATTCGAGGCCTGGACGTGGTGTTCGATACCGTCGGCGGCGACACCCTGCGGCGGTCCTGGAGCGTGCTCAAGCTCGGCGGCCGACTCGTTACGATTGCCGCGTCCGGGGAGGATTCGCAGGACCGGCGTACCCGGGAAGCGTTCTTCATTGTCGAGCCGCGTCGCGGAGATCTAGAGGCGATCGCTCAACTAATCGACGCCGGCCAAGTGCGCCCGATTGTTGGGGCGGAATTTCCGCTGGCCGACGCTGCTCTCGCGTACGGTACGAGACCGGTCCGCGGAAAAGTCGCGCTACGAGCGGGTGGCCCTAGTAATGACGCGGCGCCTCATACGCTGAGCAAGCCATAGTGACCGCTTTGTAAGTCGTCACGGGAAACAAAATCCAAGGAGGATCTGATGAGCCACACTGAACAATATGACGCAGTCATTCTCGGAAGCGGCGCACCGGGCAAGCTGATTGCCTGGTCGCTGGCCTCACAGGGCAAGAAGGCGGCCGTCGTTGAGCGACGGTACGTCGGCGGCTCCTGCCCGAATATCGCCTGCCTGCCGAGCAAAAACGAGATTCACAGTGCGAAAGTTGCCAACCTCTTGTATCGCCGCGGCGAGTTCGGCATCGAGGCGGAGGGCGTCAGAATCAACATGGCCGTGGTTCGTGAGCGCAAGCGAAAAATGGTCGACCACCTGATCGCACTGCATCTTCGGAAATACAAGGAGAGTGGCGCCGAGTTGATCATGGGAAATGGCCGCTTCGTTGGGCCCGGGACAATTGAGGTGACACTCAACGCCGGTGGGACACGCACGCTGAAAGGGCAGACCGTCGTCATCAATACAGGGTCGCGCGCTCGTATCGATGAGACGCCCGGCATTTCCGATGCTCAACCGCTGACGCACATCGAGGCACTGGAATTAGCAGAAGTGCCTGACCACCTGATTGTGCTCGGCGGCGGGTATGTGGGCTTGGAGCTTGCGCAAGCATTTCGGCGATTCGGTAGCCGCGTTACGGTCATCGAGCGAAGCAGTGCGCTGATCCATCGCGAGGATCCGGATGTTACGGAATCGATGGAACAGCTTTTCCGTGATGAGGGAATTGAAGTCAAAACGGATACGGTCGTTGAGCAAGTCGCGGGAAAATCCGGCGCGTCAGTCCGTCTGCGCACAACGCGCGGCAATGTTGAAGGGACGCATTTGCTGGTGGCCGGTGGGCGCACGCCAAACACCGACGGCATCGGTCTGGAAAAGACCGGCGTCGAGGTTGACCAGCGCGGGCATGTCAAAGTCAATGAGCGGCTGCAAACTGGCGTGAAAGACATATGGGCGGTAGGCGATTGCGCTGGTAGTCCATATTTCACGCATATCGGAGAAGACGACGCGCGGGTCGTGCTCGCGGGTCTTTCGGGAGGGAATCGAACAACTGCCGGGCGACAGGTACCGTTCTGTTTGTTTACCGATCCGGAGCTGGCGCGCGTCGGGTTGAACGAACGAGAGGCAAATGAGCGCGGCATTCGATATCGATTGGCGAAGACTCCGATGTCCGGTGTGCTTCGAGCAATCACGATTTCCGAGACGCGTGGATTCTTGAAGGCGCTCATTGAAGATCGCGGCGATCGCGTACTCGGTTTCACTGCTCTCGGGCCCGGCGCCGGGGAATTGCTGCCTGTGATGCAACTTACTATGCAATCGCAGTTGCCCTGCACGGCTATCAGCGAGTTGATCCTGACTCATCCAACGATGGCAGAGAGATTCGGTAACCTTTTCAATTCTTTATCCACAGCACGAGCGGATTAAGGGGTAGAGTTCGCGGCAGCTGAATGTGCACCGATCCACGAAGCCTCTCAGATCCGGCGAACTGTCGCCATGGCCGCTGCGGCGACTCGCGTCCGTGCGAGTAGGCCCTTCGACAGGCTCAGGGACCGCGAATTGGTCGTGCTGGCGCGTGCGCTGGCTCTCACCCTTTCCTCTCCCATGGGGAGAGGGGATGCGCGGTGCGCTAGTCGGCCATTTTCAGGACTACTCGGAAGCGGGCGTCGCCGCTTAGCATTCGCTCGTATGCCTCTTTGGCGCGCTCCAGCGGATAAACCTCATTCATTGATTTCACGCCGGTTTGTTTGCTGAATGCGAGGGTTTCTTCGGCGTCTATTGATGCGCCTGAGTACCAGCCGGTTACGCTGCGCTCGCCCATGATGAGGGCCAGCGGGGGGACCGGGATGGGGTCGTTGGCTGCGCCGATGACCATGAGCCGGCCGCGGGGGGCGAGGCCGCCGATGGTGGAGGCCATGGCCGATCCGTTGGTGATGGTGGCGAGGACGGCGGCGGCGCCGCCCAGCTTGGTGAGCTCGACGGCGGGGTCGGTGGCCGCGCTGTCGATGTAGTGGGCTGCGCCGAGTTGTTTGGCGAGCGCGGCCTTGTCGGCTCCGCGGGCGATGGCGGCGGTGCGGAAGCCCATTCGAGCGGCGTATTGGATGCCGAGATGGCCGAGGCCGCCGATGCCGAAGATGGCGACGAGGTCGCCGGGTTTTGCGCCGCTGTTGCGCAGGGCGTTGAAGGTGGTGAGGCCGGCGCACATGAGCGGGGCCGAGTCGACGGCGGGCATGCCGGCGGGGGTCAGGGCGAGAGCCGTTGCGGGGGCGATCATGAAGTCGGCGTAGCCGCCGTCGAAGGCGATGCCGGTGACTTTGATGCCGGTATGGCAGGCGAAGTAATCGTTTCGGCGGCAGGGATTGCAGTAGCCGCAGTGCCATGCGTGCCAGCCGACGCCGACCTGCTGGCCGACGGTCCAGCGGGGCGGGACGTCTTTGCCGAGGGCGTCGATGACGCCGATGACCTCGTGGCCGGGGACGCGCGGGAACTGGATGCCGGGCCAGGTGCCGTCGACGGTGAGGACATCGCTGTGGCAGATGCCGCAGGCGCGGACCTTGAGGCGGACGTGTCCGGCGGGCGGGTCGGGGATCGGGCGTTCGACGAGTTCGAGCGGGCCGCCGGGGCGGGAGATTTGGATGGTGCGCATGGATGGCATGGGTTGGCTCCTTGGTAAGTTGGCGGTGGCATCATGGAGTGGTGCGGGCGGGTTCGTCAATTGTGGTGATGAGGGGGAATGATTGCGGCGCGTGCGTACCGTTTTCGGGTTCGCGCATGGGGCGCGGGTTAGCGTGGAGGGGTGATGATGTGGCGGAAGATGGCGGGGTCTATGTAGGGGTCGGTTTGGTTCAGGTAGCAGTCGGGGACGGTGAGGATGACGTCGCCGCGGTTTTGGTTTTTTAGTTCTTCCTGCAGGATGTCGATCCATTCGTCGAGGTGGGCGGCGGTGAACGAGTTGACGTGCATGAGGACGTCGATGACGTCGTGGTTGTTGTTGGCGGCCGCGCCGTCCTTGAGACGCTGGCGGACGAAATTGTGGAGGTCGTCGAGTGTTCTGACGGGGAGGCGACCGGTGACGCCGGGGTCGGAGTTGAGGTTGACGGTCCAGTCGCCGCTGTCGATGTGGTAGCCGTGGTAGCTCCAGCCCATGTGGCCGGCGGCCTCGAAGCCCTCGTGGGCGCAGATTCCGTCGCCGCCGAAGGGCTGGCGGAAGACGGGGGTGAAGAGTTCGTTTTGAGTGCGGCCGGTGGGGGCGAGGGCGGTGTCGATAAAATCCTGGAGTTGATTGAGGTCGGCCTCCATGCGGGCCTGGGCGAGGGGCGGAATGGGGATCGGGTTGGCCCAGATGCTGCCGGCATGATTGAAGGCGTGGTAGCCGAGGATGTGGCCGGCGTCGTGAACGGATTGGAGTCCGGCGGCGAAGATGTCGGCGCGTTGTTCGACGACGGAGTTGTTGACGGGCTCGGCGACGTGGGCGGCGATGAAGAAGACGGCCTGGGCGTGGTGGCGATCTAGTGCGGCGAGAATGTTGTTGAGGGAGGCGAGGACGGTTTCGGGGGTGTCATCGGCGACGAAGCGCTGATCGGCGGGGAGTGGGCCGTCGTCGAACGTCAGGACGAGGTTGATTTGGTTTGGGTCGGGGCGAGCGCAATCCATCTGGATGAGTTTGAAGGGGGGCCAGCCGAGACCGCAGCCGACGACGGCGCATGCGCCGGTGAGCAGCGATAGGAAGAGCAGGGATGTTGCGCCGAGCGGAGGAATCGGCGGACACGGGGCACGGCGCATTGTCACATTGTACCGCATCAGCCGCCGCGGCGGGGATTAACTCTCTGTAACGCGGCTAGCGGCGGCGTCGCATCGACTTGCGCAGGGTTGTGACGAATGCGACGGCGACGATGGCGGCGGAGCCGGGGAGCAGGCCGGTGCCGCATGCGCCGATGCCGAGCGGGCCTTCGCAGGCGTCGCCGATGCCGTTGTTGTTGGCGTCGCGCTGACCCGGGTTGGCGCGCGAGGGGCAGTTGTCGCAATTATCGCCGATGCCGTCGCCGTCAGAGTCGGCGTCGGGCTCGCCGCCGCAGGTTGAGAGGGCGAGCTGGAAGTTGGGGTTGAAGGTTCCGCCGGCGCTGCTGGAGGAGTAGCTCCAGAGTCCGTAGTTGCCTTCGGCGCCGTCGGTGCGCTGATAGACCGGCGGCGGGCCGTAGGGGAACGGAGGGATGGGGAAGGGGCCGTTCTGCGGCGTCCAGTTTTTGTTGGACTTCCAGGGTTCGGAGAATGCCTCGAAGTAGTAGACCTCGGTCTGGTTGGCGTTGGCCCAAGTCTTGATGCGGTCGTAGAAATCTTTGGCGAGCGTCGGGTTGCCGGAGACCGTGCCGGAGCCGTCTTCGAACCAGACGCCGGCGACGGGCCAGCCGGTTTCACTGATGACGAAGCGGACGGAGCCGGAGACGTTGTTGTGGATAAAGGTGGTCCAGGCGTTGAAGGTGCCGGTGACGTTGTCGACGGCGGCCTGGGCGTTGCCGGCGGCGATGGAGGCGCGGACGGAGTCGGGGGAGGGGTAGATGTTCAACATGACGATGTTGATTTCAAGGATGAGGGCTTTGAGCTGGTCTGGGTAGGGGCCCGAGTTCATGACCTGGCCCCAGGATTCGTTGCGGACGGCGATGGGGAGGTTTGCTGTGGGGTTCTGGGTTTTGTACCAGTTGATAAGGCCGCGGACGTCGGACGTGCTGGTTTCGTCGTGGACGAATTCGTTGGTGAAGACGAGACCGACGCAGGTGTTGGCGCTGGTGGTGTTGGCTGAATCGGCGAGGGCGAGGGCCTTGTCGGTTTCGGCGGCCATGACGGAGTTGGGGGTGAAGGAGGTTGGGCCGCCGGTTCCGATGCGGCCGTTTTCGAGTTGCTGGAAGATGCCCTGGTACATCGTGATTCGTGACGTTGGGCTGGCGGCGTTGCGCGCGGCGACGGTCGGGGCGATGAGGGCGGTGTCGTAATAGTTGGGAGCAGGTGCGCCGTTCCAGCCGAAGACGCCGGCGCCGTAGGTGTTGATGCGCGTGGCGTGTTGGGCGATGAGGTTTAGCTGGTTGGAGATGGACCATGAGCCGGCGTCGTAGCTACCGCCCCAAGGTGCGGTGAGGAACTGGCTGAGCGGGTCGCTGGGGTTGTAGTGCGGGTTGTTATACCACTGGCCGACGAAGGGGCCGTAGGAGAAGCCGCAGTAGTTCTCGGCGCGGGCCGGAGTGGTTTGCAGTGCGGCTGCGATTGTGGCAATGACGACGATGGATGAGACGTTGAGACGCAAGCGGAAACCTCCTTTTTGTTCCATTTCGCCATCGTAGCACAAGTGGTGGGGGCGATGCGACCGGGAGAATTAGAAATCAATCGGCGGAGACGTCGGTGGGGGTGACGTCGGCGACGGGTGGGGCGTGGATGGGCATGCGGGCGAGTTCGCGCATGCGCCAGGCGGCCCATGCGAAACCAACCGCGGCGATCGAGAGCGGGATCGTGAAGCTGCCGGTGATGGAGTAGATGGCCATGCCGAGACTCTGCGCGACAATTCCGCGGATGCCGACCATGGTGGTGTGAATGGCGAGGTAGTGGCTGGCGCGCGAGGCGTCGGCGGCGAGGGCGATGGGGCCGAGTGTCCAGGTGAGATTCACGCCGACCATTCCGATGGCGTAGAGGACGCAGAAGATTTTCAGGCCCGTGCCGCCGGCGATGAACATGAGGCCGACGGGGTAGATCGTGAGCCAGAGGAAGGAGGCGGTGGCGGTTCGCATGGGTCCGACGCGATCGACGGCGTGCCCGACGGTGGCGAAGAGGAGGATGTTGGTGAGCTGGTAGAGGACGATCTTGGCTTGCGTGTAGCTGGTGTAGTCGAGATGGAGGCGGTCGGTGGCGAGGGCGGGGAGGAGGGCTTCGCAGATCATCCATCCGACGCCGTAGGACATGAAGGCGATTTCGTAGTGGGCGAAGCGGCGGTCGCTGCGGAGGACTTCCTTCATGTCGCGGAGCGGGGCGAAGAGGCCGACGCCGGTGGTTGGTTCGGCGCGGGTGCGCTCGGCGAAGAGGCGATGGGTTGAGATGCGCGAGAGGAGGAGCAGGCCGACGATCTGGATGGCGGCGATGGCGGGGAGAAAGTAGCGGAAGGCGTCGTGATTGTGGTCGAGCCAGCGGCCGGCGATCCAGCCGGTGAGCATGGCGGAGCCCATTTGTGATGTGGAGATGAAACCGAAGACGCGGCCGCGAATGGCGTGCGGGTAACAGGAGCGGAGGACGTCGGCGTTGAGCGGGGACATGCCGGCGTTGCCGAAGGCGGCGATGACGAAGCAGGCCATGACGGCCCAGATGTTGCCGGCTGCGCCGATGAGGCCGAGGGCGGCGGAGTGGAGGCAGGCGAGGGCGATCAGGTAGGCGGGGGTGCGGGTGCGGGCGTAGAAGTGGTTCCAGAAGATTGAGAAGAATTGCATGACGGGGATGGCGGCGGTGATGACGGTGGTTTGCCAGTTGGTGGCGTCGAAGCGCTGGCGGGCGAGGAAGGGGAGGATGGGGATGACGGCCTGAGTGGTGCCGAGGCAGGCAGCGGCGGCGATGTGGAGACGGAGGACGCGTTTGCTCTCCGGGGTGTAGGTGGGGGCAGCGACCACGTGGGCAAGTCCTTTCGGCCACGCGGAGACGGGTCCGCGAAGGGGCGAATTGTAGGGCGGAAGGGGGTTTGGGGGCGGATCGGGGTGCAATCGGTGGGCGGATTGCAATGTATACAGGATGTCCGAATGAGTCTTGCAGTCGCAGGGAGGCGACGGGTGTTCGTAACCTGTTTTCTTGGCGTGGGTTGAGTACAATGTCGGCGAAGACGGCGGCGACCGTCCGAGATTATGGCCACTTTCTCGTACACAGCGCGGAGCACGGACGGAAAGACCGTCAGCGGCGTTTTGACGGCGGACTCGCAGCAGGCGGCGCTGCGGATGCTGGACGAACAGGCGCTGTTTCCGGTGCGGGTGGACGAGGGGGGCGTCGCGACCAAGTCATTGATGACGGGGCGGCGGAAGAAGATTCGCGGGTCGCGGGTGGCGGTTTTGTATTCGCAGATGGCGGACCTGCTGCGGGCGGGTGTGCCGGCGCTGCGGTCGCTGGATGTTTTGAGCCGGCAGAATCCGAACGCGGCACTGGTGGAGATCATTCGCGAAGTGCGCGACGATCTGGCGGGCGGGCAGACGCTGGCGGACGCGATGGCGAAACATCCAAATGCGTTCAGCGAACTGCATACGTCGATGATTCGCGCGGGCGAGAAGGGCGGATTTCTCGAAGATGTGCTGGCGCGGATCGCGTCGTTCACGGAGCGGCAGGACGAGCTGAAGAACAAACTTTTCGGGGCGATGATTTATCCGTTGCTGCTGATGGTGGTGGGCGGCGGCGTTGTGATCTTCCTGCTGACGAGCGTGGTGCCGCGCGTTCGGCAGTTTCTCAAGGGCGACCTGCCGGCGATGACGCAGTTTGTTTTCGGGGCGTGCGACTTTTTGAAGGAGCATGGTCTCGTGACGGCGGGCGCCGTCGTCGTGGTGGTCGTGATATTGGTGGCAATCGTCCGCAGTCCGAAGGGGCGCGAGTTTTTCGATCGAGCGCAGCTCAAGGCGCCGAAGATCGGGGAAATCATCACGCTGGTGGCGATCTGCCGGTTTTGCCGGATTCTGGGAACGCTGCTGCACAATGGTGTGCCGATCCTGCAGTCCTTGAAAATTGCGCGGGACTCGGCGGGCAACCGGATTCTTCAGGGCGAGATCGATATCGCGACGGAGTCGGTTCGAAAGGGCGAGTCGCTGGCCGTGCCGCTGGGGAAGAGCGGGATCTTTCCGCTGGACATCGTGGACATGATCGCGGTGGGCGAGGAAAGCAACAACCTGGAAAACGTTCTCATTACTATCGCGGACTCGTACGAGACGCGGACGGCGCGGAAGATCGACCTGGCGCTGCGGCTTCTGGAACCGATTTTGCTGATTATCATGGCGGTGGTCGTCGGAACGATCGCCGTATCGCTGTTGCTGCCGATTCTGACGAACAGCTTCGGCGGGCACTAAGATTTGTGAGAGCCACGGGACATTGAAGAGGAGTATCGAGACATGATGCAGACCAATCACATTCGTCGTCGAGCGGCATCGCGCAAGGGCTTCACGCTGCTTGAAATTCTGCTGGTGGTGGGATTGCTGGCGCTGCTGGCGGCGTTCGCGATTCCGGCCCTTCAGCGGCAGGGAGAGAACGCGAAGATCAAGCTGGCGCAGGCGGCGGTCGGTTCGGGCGGCGTCATCAGCAAGCAGATCATCGCTTACCAGTTCGACTGCGGCCGGTATCCGGAGACTTTGAAGGAGCTGTTCGAGAAGCCGAACGACGACAAGGTCGCGAAGAAGTGGGCCGGTCCGTACCTCGAGAGCAAGGATGGAATCATCGATCCGTGGGGCGAGGAATTTCAGTATCAGCATCCGGGTACGCACAACACGGACAAGTTCGACCTGTGGAGCTTCGGGCCGGACGGCAAAGACGGCGGTGAAGACGACATCTGCAACTGGAAGAAAGAATAGATATGCGTGACCACCCGTCCCTGCCGGCCGGGCGCGGATTCGCGCCCGTGCGATTGATCGATCAACGTCGCGACGTGTCGCGGCGGGCTTATGCGGCAGGCGGGTTCACGCTTCTTGAAGTTGTCCTCGTGATCGGGCTGATGGTTCTGCTGGCTTCTTTCGCGTGGCCGGCGCTGCAGAGCCGATTCGACCACGCGCAGCTGCCTGAGTCCGGGGACCAATTGCGTTCGCTGATGGAGCTGACGCGAGCGCAGGCGAGAATAGATCATCGTCGATATCGCATCCGCTTTGCGCCGAACGAGCGGCAGCCGATCGTCGAGTGGGAGAAGGATCCGTTTCAAGCGCCCGGTAAGTTCGAGGCGGTTAAGGCGGATTGGACATCGGACGATCGCCTGTTGGGGGATGCGCAGGTTCACGAGATCCGGCCGGGCCGGCCGGAGTACACGCTTCCTTTGGACGACGAGCGATCGGAGCAGCAGGAGACGGAGACGACCGAGGTGGTCGTCGGCGGGGACGACTCGGCGGTTGCCGCAACGGACGACGGGGCCGCGGCGGCTCCGCCGCCGGCGGAGAAGCTGGATGATGCGCCGATCGACGAGAAACGTCCGGCGCTGGTATTCGAGCCGGACGGATCGAGCGACTGGGCGACGATCATTGTCGCGAACGTGACGTCGGAGAAGCCGCTGGAGGATTCGGCGGAGCAGATCTGGATCGAGATTGATGGACGATCCGGGCTGGCGTCGATTCGACCGTCGCTGAGCGAGCAGGAGATGGCGGACGCGTCGCTGCGTGTTCCGCGATCGAAGCTGCGTCCGCCGGAGGTGGCGTTCGGCAAGGACATGTCGATTAACGCGGTGACGCAGCAGAAGCCGGGCCAGGGGACGGCGGAGAATGGCGAGAAGACGGCCGGACTTGGCGGCGACGGCATGGGAGCGGGGGGCGGAACGCCGAAGCTTCCGGGCGGGGCGTCATCGCTGGATGCGCTGAATCAGTTGAGCAAGCTGGCGGGCGGGCAGCAGCCGGGCGGCGGCGATCAGAACGGCCAAGGGAAGCAGCCGCCGGATCGGAAGCAGGGGGACGGTCTTCCGGGGCAGAGGCCGCCGCGACAGCGTCCGCCACAGGGACAGCCGTCGCAGGGCGAGAATCAGAATCAGAATCAGCAGAACGATCAGAATCAAAACGATCAGACACCGACGGACGGATCGCAGACAGATACGAACAATCAGAACAATGACAATCAAAACGACACCACGACGCAGCCGACCGATCAACAGCCGTAGCGTGCGCCGCGGGGCGATGCTGCTGGAGGTTGTTCTGGCGATTTCCATTTTGCTGATCGGCATCTCGGTGTGCGGTCTGGCGTTGAACAACAATCTTCAGGACGTGAAGAAGGGGGAGGCGCTGACACGGGCGATGCTGCTGACCGAGGAATTGATGACGCGGATGGACGCGGGTCAGGTTCAGATGGACCAGACGGAGCAGTCGGGCGAGTTCGGAGATTCGACGACGCGTTCGCCGACGGACCCGGTGTTCGGGTATTCGCTGAGCATCGTTCCGGTGGAACAGGAGCCGGAGATCCTGCGAGTCGAAGCAACCATTCTGGTGCGCGATCCGACATTGCCGGAGCAGCCGGCGCGCGAGCTACTGGTGACGAAGACGCTGCGGGCGAAGCCGCGCCCGCTGAACCTGAAGGAAGACTTCGGGATGTCGGACGATCAGTTGAAGATGTTGACGGACTCTGTGCCGGGCGGGGCGCAGGTTCTTGATCCGGAGAATTTTGATCCACGTTCACTCGCCAAGATGGACATGGACTCGCTGGCGGAGTTGATGCCGATGATCATGCAGGCGATGTCGTCGGGTCAGTTGAGCGGACTGGATCCATCGGCGCTGGGCGGCGCGGGGGGCGGACTTCCGGCGGGGATGATGAGTCAGCTTCAGCAGGCGGCGGCGGCGAACGGGCAGGCCGGCGCGGGACAGCCGGGCGGCGGTCAGCAGAGTGGTGGGCAATCGGGGCAACGGAGCGGATCGCGGGGCAGCGGGACGCAGACCAACGGACGGCGAACGCAGCAGGGCGCGAGCGGCTCGGGGAGTTGAGATGCATCGCGCGCGGGGATTGTCGCTGCTTGAGGTGCTGATCTCGATCGGCTTGATCGTCATGCTGCTGGCGACGATGTTCGGATTCTACGAGCTGGCGCTCAAGGACCGGGATCGCGGACGGCGGACGATGGATCACGGGGAGAAGGCGTGGCTCACGCTGTTCAAGATCGCCGAGGACATTCGCGCGGCGAACGGATTTGTTGCGACGCTGGGCCCGGGCATTCAGGGATACCGGCAGCAAATCACACTCCAGACGGTGACGATTCCGGACAAGGAAGTTTTCGCGACGCGGTCGGTGCGCGACAAGCCGCTGCCGGCGCAAAGCGACGTGCGCGAGGTGCGCTATTACGTGGGGCTCGATCCAGACCAGATCGTGGACTACAAGGACCCCGAATCGGAGTCGGGAGTGAAGCAGGGTCCGAACACGCTGGGGATTGTGCGGCGGCAATTAAAAACTTTTCGACAAACGGCGCTACAGAACGGGCAAGTCGAGGATTACGACGTCGAGTTGCTGGCACCGGAATTGAAGTACCTGCGGTTCCGGTATTTTGACGGCGTCGAGTGGACGGACGTGTGGCAGCCGCAGGGCGGCGGGATGGGCAACTCGCTGCCGCAGGCGGTCGAGGTGACTGTGGGTTTCCAGGCGGTCGCGCCGGAAGATCCGAACGAGATCGACTTTGACACGGCGGACCGATTGGTTTCACAGCCGGAGCCGTACGACCCGGATCGCTATTCGGTGGTGGTGCGGTTGAACCAGGCAGATACATTTTTCGGGTCGCGGATGATGCGGGCATCGCGGCGGGCGTTCAGCGGTTCCGGGAGCGGATCTGGGGGCAGTCCGGGGTCGGGTTCGGGCGGTAGCGGAAATAGCGCTTTTGGCGGTTCTTAACGCAGCGCCCTAGCGGCGACCCGGTAGAAGGTGGGTGATGAAGCCGGCATCACTTCCAGACCGACGACCGTCTGCTGGGGCAGGGGGATACTGCGCGAACGACGTTTTCAGGGCTGCGAAGGGGGTTGGCGGGGGTCGGGGCGGCAAACGCGGGCTGATATTGGTGGTCGTGCTGGTGATGGTGGTGCTGCTGGCACTACTGACAGCGGGGTATTCGTTCGCGGTGCGGGCGAATCTGAGCGGGGTGTACGCGCGGCGGTACGAGTATCAGGCGCGGATCGCGGCAGAGGCGGGGATTCAGCGGGCGATCGTTCAGCTTCGCAAAGGGCGCGACAATCCGAGCAACTGGTACGACGTGCCGCAGGTCTTCAAGCAGGCCCCGGTGGAGCGCGTCGAAGGCGAGGCGAATTTCCAGAAGACGGGGGTCGGGACTCAGGTCGAGGAGAAGAAGAAGGACGATGATAAGTCGCAGCCGGATGCGATCTGGCGATTCACGCTCTACGCAGTCAACACGGACAACCCCGAGCAGACGACGGTGCGTTACGGCCTCGTGCCGGAGACGGCCAAACTGGATTTGAACCTCGCGAGCGAGGAGCAACTTCGGAAGCTTTTCGCGAACGTGATTCCGGACGCGGCGCCGAACAATCAGCAGGTTGATCGCGATGCGCTGGTTCAGTGTCTGCTCGATTGGCGCGAGCCCGGGGAGACGGCGCGGCCGAAGGGGGCGAAGAGCGAGTACTACCGCACGCTGAAGCCGGGCTACAACGCGAAGCTGGGGCGATTCGACACGGTTGAAGAGCTGTTGCAGGTGAAGGGGTTCAACGGGTGGGTTCTGTTCGGCGAGGACTACAACCGGAACGGATTGATCGACGCGAACGAGGATGACGGGAACGCGACGTTTCCGCCGGACAACGCGAACGGGAAGCTGGAGCGCGGACTGGCGCCTTACCTGACGGTCGTGTCGCGCGAGCTGAATTCGGATTCGGACGGGAAGCCGCGGATCAACCTAAACATGAAGGAGCTGGACAAGCTCGAGGAGCAACTGCGCGCGAAGCAGATCGGCGGGAACATCGTCGAATACGTCATGGGCATCCGGAAGGGCGGGTTGGCTTTTCGGAGCGTGATGGATCTGTTGCCGGTTCCGCCGCCCGAGCCCGAGCCGGAGACGCAGCCGGCCGATTCGCAGCCGACGGACCGCCAGCCGGGGGATGAGGACGAGGGCGATTCAACATCGCAGCCGTCGGATGAGCCGGCGGCATCGCAGCCGGGAGATGCTTCGAGCCAGCCGTCATCACAGCCGAGCAAGCCAACGCGCAATTCCGGCGCGGGAAGTGGTTCTCGGAAGCGGCGCGGGACGACGCAGCCGACGTCTCAGCCGAAGGAACCCCCGCTTACCAACCTTACGGATGAGGTTCCGCCGGGTACGGCGGCTGATTTGCCGGTGCTGCTGGACCGGTTATCTGCGGACCTGCGGCCGATGTTCAGCGGCCGTATCAATATTACCACGGCACCTCGGGAGGTTTTGCTTACGCTCCCGGAACTGACAGAGGAGGAAGTGAACGCGATCGTTTCAGCCCGAGGGGGTTTATCGGGCGATGATAAGCGGACTCCGGCGTGGATGCTCACGCAGGGGCTGGTCAGCGAGAGAAAGTTCCGCAAGCTGCTGCCGAAACTGACGGCGGGCAGCGCCACCTTTTCAGTCGATTCCGTCGGGTTCGCCGATCACGTCGGCGTGACGAAGCGACTGAGCGCGATCCTCGAGATGCGCGGCCCCATCGGGCAGGTGCTTTACTACCGCGACCTCACGCCCCTCGGACCCGCCTATACGCCGCATGGTGAGGAGACGCGGAGCGTTGTTCGCGAATCTAACCGGTAAGCGACTGCTGGCGATCGACTGGGACACCCTGTCCTTGCGCGTAGTGCAATTCCGCGCGTTGAAGGAGAAGGTGGAGATCCTCAAGGCGCTGTCGGTGCCGATGCCGGCGGAGATCCGGCAGGATGACGCGGAGTCGCTCGGGGCATTTCTGCGGCAGGCGCTGTTGCAGGCGGGCATCCGGGACAAGCGGGCGGCGCTGACAATTCCGCGCGAGAAGGTGGTTCTCAATACGCTGACGGTTCCGCCGACTCCGCTGGATGAACTGCCTTCGCTGGTTCAGTTTCAGATTGTGAAAGAGCTTCCGTTCGCGGCGGACCAGGCGACGCTGGATTTCGCGGTGCGCGGGAATTACGACGCGAAGTTGCCGACGGAGGTGCTGGTCGCCGCGGTGCGGAACGAGGCGATGACGTTCTACACGCAGGTGGCGCGCGAGGCGGGGCTGGACCTGCAGCGGGTCGGGCTGCGGCCGCATGCGAACCTGGTCGCGTTTTCGGCGGGGGCGGAAGTTGCGAAGAGCGGGCTGTGTCTGGCGATCGACATCGGTCCGAGTTTGACGGAGATCAACGTCATCCGGGACGGGGGCCTGGTGTTCTCGCGATCGGCGTCGGTGCGATTGCCGTCGGCTGCGGAGCTGGGCGTTTCAACCGACACGCTGATCGACAGCCGGATCGTCGGGCACGCGGTTCCGAACATGGACGCGACGACGGAGACTTTCCGCGACGCGGTCGGGACGCTGATGGTGGAGATCACGCGTTCGATCGAGGCGTATCGCGCGACGGACCCATCGGCGAAGCTGGATCAGATCATCGTCGCGGGTGCGACGGGTGTTGAGACGACGCTGGCGGAGACTTTGCACCAGCGGCTGGGGGCGCACGCGGAACTTTACAATCCGGGGCTGGCGCTGGACCTGCCGCCGCAGCGGGCGCGCGAACTGCGCGGTTTCAGCGCGGCGATCGGGCTGGCGATGGAGTTTCACTCGATCGGCCCGGGGCACTTCAATTTCCTGTCGCCGAAGAAGTCGGTCACTGCGCGCGAGAAGCGGATGCGTCCGGCGCGGCCGGCGGCGCTGGCGGTGATCATGGTTCTGCTGGGGGCGGTGCTGTATCGACAGTTCGTGGTGGCGCCGAAGGAGAAAGAGGTGGCGGCGCTGAAGGACAGCATCGCCACGTTGAAACGGGAAGTGAGCGGACCGAACGGCGGAAAGGTTGACGGCGTGGAGGCGCTGCGGAAGCGCG
The DNA here is from genome assembly GCA_015654675.1 of Planctomycetota bacterium. Taxonomy (GTDB): domain Bacteria; phylum Planctomycetota; class Phycisphaerae; order UBA1845; family UTPLA1; genus SpSt-539. The sequence goes on from JAATGM010000020.1 coordinate 198,928, forward strand.
TGGCGGCTGTTCAGGGCTGGTTTGACGCGCAGCACGTCTGGACGTCGCGATTGATCCACGTCACACATGCGTTTCCGTCGGATAAGGATGCGTATGCGACGGCGATCGCGTTCGCGGACCAGCCGCCGGTGATCGAAGTTCAGATGCAGACGAAGCAGTCGGACGTGTCCAAGCATTTTGTGGATGCGCTGAAGAAGGCGGGGTACACGGCTTCAACCGGGGCGCAGACGGAGTCGGCGAACAAGCTGGGGTATCCGTATTCGGACTCGGTGAAGATTTTCCTGACGGCGGAAAGCGGCAGGGCACCGGAGACGCCGAAGCCGACGAGCGGAGATCAACCGGCTGGCAGTAAGGGTGACAGCGGCAAGGGTAAGCCGACGACGTCGGCGCCGGCGGGAGGCGCGCGATGATGAGCCGCGAGCGCCTGCTGGTATTTGTGATCGGCGGACTGATCGGCGTGTGGGCGCTGTATGGGGCCGTGAACTGGGTGTTCATCAGTCCGCTGCAGACGGCGAATCAGCAGATCAAGAAGCTGGACAAGGAATATCGGGAGCTGAAGGCGCAGCGCGACAAGGTGAAGGGCTACGCCGAGGATTGGAAGGAGATCGCGAAACGGAGCTATTCGTTCAACGTGATCGATACTCAGAACGCGTTTCAGACGGCGCTCAAGCGGCTGGCGGCGAAGCATCAGCTTTCGGCGCAGAGCATCCAGAACGCGTCGACCGGGAAGCTGGCCGGGACGGATATCGTGACGGTTACGGCGCGCGTGAACGGCGAGGGATCGCTGGCGAACGTGGCGGCGTTTTTGCGGGACATCTATCAACTGCCGGTGCTGTTGAATGTGAAGAAGCTACGGTTGTCGCCGGTGAACCTGCCGGATGGGACGTTAAACGTGCGGATCGGCGAGTTGCTGATCGAGACGATCATTCCGTCGGAGATCAAGAACGCGGTGGACCGGGTGAAGGCGGCGGTGCGCGGGACCACGACGATGCCGAGCGATCCGGCGCTAGCGCCGAAGTCGCTGCGGGAGGGGCTAGCGAGCGCGGATGAACATGCGCAGATCGCGGCGCGGAACATCTTCAAGCCGTATACGCCGCCGCCGTCGTTCGCCGTGGCCGTGGACAACCAGGACCGGGAACCGGTGGAGGTGACGGCGAAGTATTCGTGGGAGGGGCAAAGCAAGGAGCAACCGAAGGAGTCGGTGGCGGGTAAGAGCAGGCGGGACCTGTCATCGGGGGTGGGCGACAAGGCGGAGATCATGGTCCGGTACAAGGACGGGAAGACGTTCGGGCCGACCACGCTGGTGTATGCAGCGGGGAAGCCGGCGGTCGTGACGGTTCCGTCGTACACACCCGTTCCGCCGCCGACGGCATTTCAATACAAGGTCCGCAACGATGCGGACAAGGCGGTTGAGGTAGAGATCAACATCACGAAGAGCGGGCAGTCGAAAGTGTGGCCGCTCATGAAGGTGCTACCGAAGGGGACCATCGACCTGCCGGAGCTGACAGGGGAACGGCTCATGCTGACGGGGGTATACGAGGACGGGTCGAAGTCGGTGCCGGGGACGTATGACGTGAGGTCGCAGGCGACGGGGATGTATGTGGTGCCTGTGAAGGTAGTGACAGCGGTCCAGAAGCGCAATGAAGTGATAGTGCTGCCTCCAAGTCCGGACCTGCAGGTGACTGCACTGCTGACGTATCCGGAGCAGCAGGAGCTGGTCGCCATGAACATCAAGACGCGGAAGCGCGAGATCAAGGCGCGGGGTGAGACGATCGACGGCGGGAAGCTGGTCGCGGTGCATCCACTCGGGGGCGTGGTGAAGATGCCGGGCGACGTGTTCTTCCTTTATCCGCTGGGGCAGAAGTTCGACAAGCGTGTGGAGCTGGATACGCGGGAAGAAGCCGATGTTCCGGCCGCGATTGCGAGGTGGAATCGACAATGACTACGAAACCGAAAATTCGTCGAGCTTCGCCGTCGGCGGGTGAGCCGGCCATGTCGCCGCTGGAAGTACCGCTGGGATTCACACTGGGCTGCATTCTGATCATTCTTTGCTCCTCGGGATTCAATGGAGAGACTCCGACCAGCGCACCTGAAGTTTCGCAAGCTAGCCCGATTACGACAGCGCCGGCCAAGGGAGCGGGTGAAGCGCCCGCGCCGGTTGCGCCTGTTTTGAGAATGAGCCCGCCGGGAACTATGCAGGATGATGAGATGCGGCGTCTTCGCGAGCGGGCGCTGGCTTCGACGCGGCCGGCGGCGGGCGCGATTGCCACGCCACCTCCGACTAGCGCGCCGGCACCGGTAATCCCGGCTGTGCGACCGACGATGCCAGTGGAGACACGGCCGACGATGCCGAACCGCGCGCCACAACCGATCTTTCCGCGGCCGCAGGCGGCGAAGCCGACGCCGGCGAGCAGCACGCCGACTTTGACGAGCACGCCGCCGTCCATCGGCGGGGCGCTGGGCACACAGCCGGCGACCGGCACGAACGGGCACGCGACCTCACTCCCGACTTCGCAGGCGACGACGACTTCGGCGCCGTCGGGGCCGGTGCTGTATTCGTTCAATTACTTCGATACGCCGTGGCCGGACATTCTGGATGATTTCTCGCGGATGAGCGGGCTGACGATCATCGGGGACGTCAAGGGCGTGACGGGGAACCTGACGTTCCGGACTTCGAAGCGATACACGTTCGAAGAGGCGATGGATCAGCTCAATGAGCTGTTGCTGAACCGGACGAGCAAGATGCTGTTGCAGTTGCGGGGGACGAAGACGGATGGTTACCTGGTGATCGGGCGGCTGCCGGACCTGATGCGCGAGATTCCGCCGGAGCTGATGTTCAACACGGTGGAGGACTTCGAGCGGGCCGATCTGCCGCGGTTCACCATGTGCCTGGTGGTCTATACGCCGCCGCCGGGGTGGGCGCCGATCGACATCATTGATCAGTTCCGGACGCGACTGGATGACTACTACGGGACGCAGGTCTATGGGGACAAGCTGGTCCTGACGGGAATGGCGCGGGACCACCAGAAGTTTTTTGACATCGTCGATCGGTTCGTGGAGCTGAATCCGACGCCGCCGACGGTGGACATGCAGTGGAAGACGATCCGGTTGACGAAGGCGAAGGCATCGGACGTGCAGGCGACGCTGCAACGGTTGTATCCGCCGGCGGCTCCGACAGCGCCGCGGCCGGGCGAGGACCCGGAGGCGCGCAAGGCGAAGGAGATCAACTTTGTCGCCGACCTGACGCACAACTCGATCATTCTCAAGGCGAACGATCAGAAGCTGAAAGAGATCGTCAAGGTGATCGGGGAGCTGGACAGCGTTGCTCCGACGCCGGACATGATCACGAAGGTGGTCAAGATCGAGAACGCGTCGCCGGACGAAGTGGCGAACCAGTTGCGGACGATTTCGCAGAGCGAGAAGGCCAAGGTTTCGCCGACGGCAGCGGAATATATGGCGCCGGATGAAGCGGAGTCGCGGAAGTGGGACGTGTTCGCGCAGCCGGGGGGACAGTCGATCATCATCATCGGCGGTCCGAAGGGGATCGACCGGGCGATGGAGCTGGTGAAGGCGCTGGACGTGGCCGAAGTTCCGCAGGCGAAGCGGACGGAGCGATATGTTCTGAAGTACGACGATGCGGCGCAGATTCAACAGATGATGATCGCGATGCTGAATCCGCCGGGAGTGGCGATCACGAAAAATCGGGGACTGGTGTTCACGCCGGACCAGATTGGAAATGCGATGATCATCTCGGGGCGCGATTCGGCGGTGGCCGAGGCGCTGAAACTGATCGAGCAGCTTGATCAGCCGGGGAATGCGAATGACCACGATCATCTGGTGAAGCTGCAGAAGGCGTCGGCGAGCGAGATCGCGGGCGTTCTCACGCAGATCGCAGCGCCGGGGGCGATGCCGAAGGGCGCCGCGAAGCAGCTGGCGAAGTTCATCCCGTTTGACGCGGGCGGGTATTTGATGGTGCGGTGCAGCGACGAGGAGTGGCCGCGGTTCGAGCAGATTGTGAAGGACCTGGACGGTCAGACGGTGGATGTGACGCCGACACTGCGGACGTTCAAGCTGCAACATGCGGATGCGAACGAGGTGGCGGGGATCCTGCTGCCGATGTTCCAGACTAACGTGCCCATGAAGAAGGGGCAGGCGCCGCCGATGCTCAAGATCACGCCGGACGCGCGGGACAATACGCTGAGGGTGTGGGCGACGGCGGAACTCATTGACCGGATCGCGGCGATGATTCCGGAGTTGGACATCGCCTCGGAGCAGGGTCGGGTGCAGGTCATCAAGCTGACCAATGCCGACGCGGCGCAGGTGGCGACGGTGTTGAGCGCGACATTCGGGCCGGGGGCGCGGCCGAACGCGCCGGGCGGACCGAATGTGGCGGCGGCGATCAAGATTACGGCGGAGCCGATCACGAATTCGCTGCTGGTGATCGCGCCGAAGAGCGAGTTTGAGCAGATTCAGAAGATTGCGTTGAGCATGGATGTGGACGCGGAGAAGAAGCGGAATTTGCGACTGCCGGTTCCGGTTCGAAATCTTCCGGCCACCGAAGTCGCGGAGACGCTGAAGCAACTGATGACGCCGGCGGCGGGGCCTGGCGCGAAGCCGGGCGAGCAACCGGTGAAGATTGTTGCCAGCGGCGACATGGTGATTCTGGACGGGCCGCAGGACTCGGTGATGAAGGCGTTCGAGCTGATGGGGGCGATCGACGTGATACGGGCCGGGCGCGAGGTCCGGCAGTATCGCGTGACGGATGCCGAGGAAGCGGCGAATGCGCTGAAGATGTTGATGAGTGGGTCATCAGCTAGCGGCAAGGGCGGGGCGGTTGGCGCAGTGACCGCGGCGCTGGCGGGAACGACGCAGGTTTATGCGGATACGTTCCGGAATCTGCTGATCATCCATGCGCGGCCGCTGGACTTTCCGGAGATTGAGCGACTGGTGAAGGCGATTGAGATGGATCCGCCGGAGTCGCAGCCGGGGGAGCCAACAGGCGGGCCGGGGGAGTGGGGTGTCATTCACCTGAAGAATTGCGATGCGCGGGACATCATTTACGACCTCGAAGATATCTTCGCGCCGAAGGGCGTGAAGAACCCGCCGGAATTCAAGACCGGGCCGAGCGACAAGATTCTGCTGTACAAGAGCAAGCCGCGCATCGTGCCTGAGATCGAGAAGATGGTGAAGATGTTTGATGTGCCGATGGCGGGGTCGGACGACCCGAAATGGGCGACCAAGCTTGTCAAGGACGGCATGTCTGCGAGCGATGTGGCGCGACAGTTGGCGGTCTCGCTGGAGAGCGAGACGGGGAAGCGGGTTGAAGTGCAGACGATTCCGATTGGGATCGACATCATCGACATTCACGCGGATGAAAAACCGGCGGCGCAATCGTCGCAACCGTCAGACAGTCGTGGCATGCCGTGCGTCCTGCCAGCCAGTTTGGTGAGGCTGGTGGGCTCACTAGCGATTGGGCAAGCGACGAGCGAGCCAGCGGAGAAGGACAAAGCGGCTGACGAGGAGCCGGTTCGCATCATGCAGACTTCCGACGGGAAGTTGATCTTCACGGGACCCTCAGCGCGAGTCAAACGGCTGCAGGAGCTGTACGACGATCTGGCGAAGGAGGCGGATAAGCAGAATTCGGTGCTCAAGATTTTCCCCATTAAATACGCTCCCGACGTCGATCAAGTGGCGCAACGACTGGAGATGGTGTTCAACGGGCGACCCAGCGTGCCTGTTGCCGTTCAGCCGCAGAACCCTCAGCAGGGGCAACCGAATCAACCCAACGCAGCAGGCGGGCCGAACGCGCCGGGTGGCGCGCCCGGAGGCGGTGGTCGAGAAAGGCGGCAGACGAGTCGTGCGACTCCGGCGGCGGCCCCAGCAGCAAACTCACGGATTCAGGTGGTGGCGGATACTCGGACACGGCAATTATTTGTTCGGGCTGTGTCGGCTGACTTTCCGCTGATCATCGCGGTACTGAAGGTACTCGATGTCGAGTCGCGGACCGCGAGAAGCTTCAAGATTTTCGAGCTAAAGAACCTGAATGCGGAGGCGACCGCTCAGACGCTGCGCGACACGCTCGACCTTAACACGCGCGGCGGCCCAATGGGAATGAATGCGGGCGGTGGGCGGCGGTTTGCGATGCAACAGGGCATGCAGCCGGGGCCGGACGGTCAGCCGCAGGGCAATCCCGGTCAGCCGCAACCAGGGCAGATTCCAGGGCAGAACCCTCAGCAAGGAATGGTGGCATCGGCCGAGACGACGACGATTACCGCGGAGCCGCAGACGAACTCGATTCTGGTTTCAGCGCCACCTGACACGATCAAATTCATCGGTGACATGATCGAGAAGCTGGAGGCGCAGCAGAACATCCAGCAGGCGACGATGAAACGCGTGCCGCTACAGTTTGCGCGAGCGAGCGAGATCGTCACTGTGCTGAAGGACATTGTGCAACGGACGTCAACAATGTCGGGCGGTGGCGGGGGGCCAGGTGGGCGCATGGGGCAGATGGGCGGCGGAGGTGGCGGTGGTCGTGGCAGCGGGGCGCAGGTTTCGATCAATGCGGATCCGCGAACGAACAGCATCGTGCTCGCCGGCGCAAAGAGCGAGGTCGAAAATGCGGAAGAAATCATTAAGAGCCTTGACGTCAACACGGGCGACACGGGACAGATCAAGATTGTGCCGGTGAAGGGTGATGCGGCGGCGATGGCGACTTCGCTGAAGGAAATGTATGCGAAGCCGGGCGCGGCCGGTGCGCAGTCGGACGTCGCGATTACTGCTGATGCGGCGACCGGGAATTTGCTGGTTCGTGCGCCACCTCAGACGCAGGCGGAGATACTTGCGACGATTCGGGAGATGGAGAAAAAGGTCGCGTCGGCCGAGCCGCGAATGATCAAGCTGGCTCTGGCGGACGTGGATTCGGTGGCGAAGAAGCTGGAGGCCATCTTCGCGGAGAAGGGCAAGCAGGGCGGCGGGAAGCTGAAAATCACTCCGATCGCGTCGACGAAATCGATTGCCGTGCAGGCGTCGGATGAACTGTATCGGGAGATCGAGAAGGCGGCCAAGGACATGGATGTCCAGAACATGGACATCACGATCAAGCACTTCCGGCTGAAGAATGCCAAAGCGGTCGAGGTGGTGGACAAGATGAAGGACCTGCTCGCCCAGGTCGTGGCGCGGATGCAGGGCGGGCAGGCGGGCGATCTGAATCTCGGGCTATTTTCGTTTACGCCCGATCCGTTGACGAATTCGATTGTCGTGGTCGGTAACCCGATGACGTTCGTGGTCGTGCAGAAGCTGCTGGATTCGCTGGACGTGGAGCCGAGCACGCTGACGCAGCGCGAGGTCCGCAGCTACGTATTGAATCCGAATGTGAATGCGGCGCAGGTGGCGGGGAATATCGGGCAGCTCTTCGCCGGCATGCCGCAGGATAAATCAGGGATACCGGCGCCTAGCGTGACGAGCGAGCCGAACAGCAACATGGTGCTGGTGACAGCGACGGCGGCGCAGCACAAGGATATTCAGGAGAAGATCATTGCTCCGATTTTGGCACAGGTTTCTCAGGCGCCGAAGCAGTTCACGGTTCCGCTGAAGTTTGCGCGGGCGGACGAGGTGGCGACCACGCTCAACAACTATTTCAGTCAGTGGAAGACCAACCAGGGGAACAAGCCGCAGGACACGATCACGATTGTGCCGGACCTAAACGCGAACGTGCTCCTGGTGACGGCCAATGAGACGATGAAGAAGCTGTTTGACGAGCAGCTGAAGGGCCTGGACGTCGCGGCGCAGGAAGCGGGTCTGCGCGTGACGCGTACTTACCAAGTCAAGATCGCGGACCCCAACTCAGTCGTCAACATGATCAACAACAACTTCGCGCCGCAAGGCGGCCGGCAGCCATCACCGCGCGAGCTGGTGAAGGCGGCGGCGGACTGGGCGACGGGGAGCATTGTCGTCACGGCGTCGCCGGAGAAGCAGGCGGAAATCGCGAAGCTGATCGACGAGCTCGACAAGGCGACCGATACGGCGCGGACGACGCACGTGATCGATGTTTCGAAGAACGATGCGCGCGACGTGGCCACCACGCTCACGACCATTTACAACCAGAAACAGAAGACGCGGACCGGCGCTGCGCCGGTGACGATCAGCGCGATGCAGGGGTCGAACAAGATCATCGTGAACTGCAACGAGACGGAACTCGCGGAGATCGTGGGGCTGGTGAAGCAGATCGAGGAGGGCGGCGGGTCGCGACTGGTGCACGTGGTGACCATGCCCGAGCAGGTGAAGGCGAAGGCGGTGGCGGACTCGATCAGCAAGTTGTTTGCGAACCAGGCCGGGCCGGGGGGGCAGGGCGTCAAGGCGGAGGCGAATGACGCGACGAATACGGTGCTGGTGTTCGCGACGGAGGATGAGTTCAAGAAGATCAATGCGGTGATTGAGAAGCTGGCAGAAGTACCGCCCATGGGGGCCGTCAATAACTACTTTGTGCGGCTCAAGTATGCGGTGGCCGACAAGGTCGCCCGAACTCTGGACGATTTCTTCCGGAGCAAGCAGGGGCTGACGAACCAGACGGGTGGGCGATTTTTTGATGGAGGCGCTCCGCCGACGGAGAAGGCGCTGGAAGATCGAGTGACGGTCAAGGCAGAGGCCGGCTCGAACATGCTAATCATCGCATGCACCGAGGGAACCAAGAAGGTGATCGACAAGATCATTGAAGAGATCGACACCGATCCTTCGAAGAGCGGCGGGAATGCTCTGGAGATGATCAAGCTGAAATACATCGAAGCCGCCGACATGATGTCGATTCTTGAGAATTACCTGAGGGTTGCGAACAGTACGACGACCGAAGATCCGCAGGCTAGTTTGCCGTGGTGGATGCGTGGCCAGACGGAGAAGCAGGAAGAGAAGACTGTGCTCGTGGGTGATACCCGGTTGAAGGCGATCGAATCGATGAACACGATCATCGTGGTCGGCAAGCCAGAGACGATCACAAAGATCAAGGAACAGGTAGCACTATTGGACCGCCCGGACAACAGCGGGACGTCGAACACCAAGATCATCCCTTTGGCGAACGCCAACCCAGCGCAGCTCGCCCCGACACTCACGAAGATTTTCGCGGAGAATGGCCAAGCGAGCGTTGGAAAGGGACAGAGTTACCGAGCGCCGGTGATTTTGGCGGACAGCACAACGCGGAGCTTGATCGTGCGGGCCGGACCCACGGAGATGCCGGCGATCGAGCGGATGGTGGCGGATCTGGATCAAAAGTTTGGAATCGATCCGCCGACGGTGCGAACCATCAAGCTACCCAATGGAGTTGATACTGAAGAGATTGCGAGAATTGTATCGAAGCAGCTTAACGACGCAGAAAAGCAGAACCAGGCGAAGTTGAAAGACTATCAGCCAGACACCGTGTCTATCGAGCCCGACGCGCGGTCGAACCTGCTTGTTGTTGCGGCTTCGAAATCGCAGTTCGAACAGGTCACTCGACTCGTTGATCTGCTCGTGCAAGGCAAGTCCGGCGGCGGAATGGGCGTGTCGGTCATCAAATTGAAGTCTATGCGGCCGGAGGATGCGAAAAAGCTGATCGAGGACATGAAGAATCGTCGATCGGGCGCGCGAAGCGATGCGCGCGAGCGACGAGAGTATCGGCTGAATGGACGCGAAGACGAAGTTCCGGCGCGGCCGAGCGGCGTGCGATTTTCGCCACGATATGCGATGGTTGCGTCCGCCATACTAAGCGCGGCCATGGCGCAGACGACAACTGGCCAGGCGACACAGCCGGAGGGGCAGCGGCCTGCTGTTTCGACGATTCGACCGGCGGCACCGGTTGTCGCGCAGGGCGCCGCGCCGCATGTTGCCACGCCACTGACTTCGTCACCTTCGGGCATCATGAGCGCCCAGCTATCGGGTGCGCCGCTGACCATACAGACGGGCCCGGATGGCTTGATCGTGATCGGAAATGAGGAGGATCGAGCGGTCATTGCGCAAATGATGGCGTTGTTGGATGAGCAGGTGCCACATGCAACGATCGAGTATGTGCCGCTAAAAAACGCTCAGGCAGTCGCGCTCGCGAAGTCGCTAGCGGAGGTCTATCAGAAAATTGATCAGGCGAGGCCACAGGGCGTGCAGGCGCGGCCAGAGGAGAAGGTGGCATTAATCGCTGACCCTCGAACGAATGGACTATATATTGCAGCCACTGAGTCGAAGATTCCGGAAGTGAAGGCGCTGATCGAAAAGAGCGACCTGACGCCGACGATTCCGCAGAGCGGGACGCGGACGTTTGTGTTGAAGCATCGGCGGGTGCGGGACGTGGAGCCGACGCTGAAAGCGGTCATCCAGCAATTGTTGAAGAAGCAGGGGATTACCGATCAGAACACGATCGGCATTACGAAGGACGACCAGGTCAACTCCCTGTTTGTGACGGGCGGCGAGAAGGACCTGGATGAAGTTGGCAAAGTCATCGATACGCTGGACAAGCCGCCGCCGAAGGCGGAGGACGAGGAAGAATCGATCAACGTCGGGTCGGCGGACATCATGGTGATTCCGCTGCGGGTTGCGACGGCGGACAAGCTGGCGGCGGCGCTGAACAAGCTGATTACGGATGCTTCGAAGGGGGAGACGCCGACGAAGGATTTCATCCGGCGGTTGCGGGTTTTGGATGAGAGCGGGAAGCCGATCGCGGATTTGCGGCTGGACGGGCCGACGTTTGTCGTTGCGGATGTCGAGAGCAATTCGGTGATCGCGGCGAGCACGCGGAAGAATCTGCTGGTGCTGAAGGCGATCATCAAGCAATTCGACGTGGAGCCGCTGCGCGAGCCGGCGGAGCTGAAGGTGCGGCCGTTGAACTTCGCGGATGCGACGGAGATCGCGGACGAGCTGAAGAAAATGCTGGACGAGGCGAAGAAGCTTCCGTCGCGGGCGGGGAAGTCGGATGCGCCGGGTGGCGTGCCCGAGGGCGGGGCGGGCGTACTGGTTTACAACACGGTAGTGACGCCTGATCCGCGGACGAACTCGATCGTGATGATCGGCAAGCCGGAGGCGGTGGCCGTACTCGATGATTTGGTGGCGAAGATCGACGTGCGCGGGGTGGGGCTGATGCCGTTCGCGATCATCAAGCTCGAGTATGCGAGCGCGACGGCGATGGAGAGCGTGCTGGACGACTTGATGAAGAAGCGGGCGGACGCGCTGCCGAAGGGGACGAGCGCGAATTCGAGCAAGAGCGAGACGGTGATCATCAAGGGCGATCCGCGGGCGGAGACGCTGATTGTGGCGGCGCGGGCGGATCGGATGGCGGAGATTCGCGACCTGGTGTCGAAGCTGGACGTGAAGGCGCTGGCGCTGATCGACAATATCCGAACGATTCAACTGACGAATGGCAATGCGGCGGACCTGGCGAAGAAGATTGACGACCTTTGGACGAAGCGGGCCGAGCAGAAGCAATCGGGGAATGTGAAGCTTGAGAAGCCGGCGATTGTTGCGGACGAGCGGAGCAACTCGCTGGTGGTGGCTTCGGCGAAGGGGGATTTTGAGGCGATCGAGTCGCTGGTGAGAAAGCTGGAATCGCTGCCGTTCGGGCCGATTGCGGAAATTCGGATCGTGCAGCTTCGGTACAACTCGGCGAAGGAACTGGCGCCGGTGTTCAAGAAGCTGTTTGACGAGCGGGCCAAGCAGCGCGAGGGAACCGACGGCAAGACGCGGCCGACGGACATGGTCGCGATCGAGAATGATCCGATCACGAACTCGATTCTCGTGGCGTGTTCGAAGGAGAACTTTGAGCTGCTGACGCAGATGCTGAAGACGCTGGACGTGGAGGCGGGCGTCGCGGGCGTGGCGGACATGTTCGCGCTGCGGAACGTCGAGGCGCAGCGGGTAAAGAAGACGCTGGACGACGTATTCAAGGACGGGCTTTACAAGCCGGGCGGTGGGGCGGCGGACAGCACGAACGCCAAGACGCGCGAAAAGGTGACGGTGGCGACGGAGGACCGGTCGAACACGCTGATCGTGTCGGCGAGTCCGGAGAACATGAGCATTATTCGGAAGATCGTTCAGCAGATGGACGATGTTTCGACGCCGTGGAACCTGACGAATACGCGGTTGTTCCAGTTGCAGTATGCGGATGCGGTGAAGCTGGCGGCGCAGTTGCAGGACTACTTCAAGAAGCTGGACGAGTCGGCGGCGAAGATCACGAAGGAGTCGACCGAGGTTCCGATCACGATCATCGCGGATGACAGGACGAACCGGCTTCTGGTGGGCGGGACGCGGGATGGGCTGGCGAAGGCACAATCGCTGATCAAGGACCTGGACGTGCCGCCGGAGCCGAGTTCGACGATTCAGGTTTACCGGCTGCATGACGGGTCGGCGGCGAAGATCGGGCCGACGCTGGAGGCGATATTCAAGGATCGGAACCAGCCGCGCGGGGCGGGCACCGGGACGACGGTTCAGAATGTGCCGGTGACGATCAAGATCGACGAGACGAGCAATGCACTTGTTATCAGCGCTTCGCGCGAGGACCAGGCACTGATCAAGAACCTGGTGGAGCTGCTGGACCGGCGCTCGAACATTCTGGAGCAGGTGCGGCTGTTTGCGTTGAGCAAGGCGCGGGCTGACGCGATCAAGAAGATTATCGAAGAGCTTTACAAGGGCGGCGGGACGAGCAGCGGCGGGACGGGCGGCACGAGCGGCGGTTCGAATGCGCTGCCGGTGGCCGTGACAACTGATCCGCGGACGAATGCGATCGTGGTGGCGGCGCCGCCGGGGGAAATGGAGAACATCGCGAAGCTGGTTGAGCGACTGGATTCGGCCATGCCGATTGACGAGGCGCAGATCGGCATCTTCGTGCTCGAGAACGCGGACGCGAAGAAGACATCGGAGCTTCTGAAAGACATCATGGCGGGGAACATTCCGACGAGCGGGGGCTCGGGCGGGGGGAGTAGCGGCAGCAGTTCGAGCGGGCAGCGCGAGCTGGGGTCGATGCTGCTGTCATTCATCAAGACAGACGCGAAGGGTCGCGAGGCGTTCTATAAGACGATTCGCGAGAACGTGCAGGTTACGTATGACGAGCGGACGAATGCCGTCATTGTGGTTGCGCCGCCGACGAGTGTCGCGCTGGTGAAGAACCTCGTGAAGACGCTGGACGACAGCAAGAAGCGCGAGGTTCTGGTGCGCGTGTTCATGCTGCGCAACGCGGACGCGACGAAGACGGTGGAGTTGCTCGAAAAGATTTTTGCGCAGGACAAGGCGTCGGCGGATCAGGCGGCGTTTCAGGAGGGTCGCGAGATCAAGGTTGAGGGCGGGACGGCGACCGTGGGCGGGCCGACGGCGGCGTCGCAGGGTGGCGTGCAGGGTAAGGGGACTTTCGGCAAACCGAAGACGACGTTTACGCCGGATCAGCGGACGAACAGCGTGGTGGTGGCGGGCTGGCAGGAAGATATTGATGTGGCCGGCGACATCATCGACCAGCTTGATTCGCAGGACATCCGCGACCGGATCAACATGGTTTATTCGCTGCAGAATGCGAAGGCGGAAGACGTGGTGACTTCGCTGGACAGCTACTTCCAGAAGCAGACGAGCATATTGGATAAGCAGGAAGGTCTCTCGCCGGCGCGGAAGGCGGAGCAGGAGGTTTCGGCGGTTGCTTACAAGCAGAGCAACCAGCTCATTCTCTCATACAGTCCGCGATACCAGGCGCAGGTGCTGGACATCGTGCGGCAGCTCGATATGCCGCCGCCGCAGGTGATGATCCAGGTGTTGCTGGCGGAAGTGAATATCGACAACCGGTTTGAGTTGGGGATGGAGTATGCGCTTCAGAATCTGCGATTCAGCGAGACGGCGGTGGCCGGTCCGAACGGGACGCTGCAGAGCGATCACTTTGACGTGATCGGCGGGACGGACCTGGGTGCGGCGGCGTCGAGCGGCGGTCTGGGCGGGTTCTCGTTCACGATTACGGGCGAGGACTTCAACTTCCTGGTGCGAACGCTGCAGAGCGACTCGAAGCTCGAAGTGCTGCAGCGCCCGATGATCATGTGCCAGGATAATCAGGACGCGTCGATCAACGTCGGACAGAGCGTGCCGTTCCTGACGGGAACGCAGGTGACGAACGCGGGGCAGGTGAACAGCCAGATTCAGTATCAGGACATCGGCGTGAAGCTGGCGGTGACGCCGCACATCAATCCGGACGGCTTCGTGTATATGAAGGTGAAGCCGGAGATTTCGCAGATCACGCCTTCGACGATCAATATCGGAAATGGAATTACGGCGCAGATCTTCAGCAAGCGCGATGCGGAGACTTCGGTGGTCGTCAAAGATGGCGAGACCGTGGTCATCGGTGGACTGATTACGACGTCGGAGCAGGAGGCCGAGAACAAGGTTCCGATTTTGGGCGACATGCCGGCGATCGGGGCACTGTTCCGGGCGACGACGCGGAGCAAGACGAAGACGGAATTGCTCATCGTGCTGACGCCGCGGGTGATCCGCACGGTTGAAGATGCGCGGCGCATGAGCATCGAGAACCGGGATGTGACGTCGGTGCTGACACAGGAGCAGAAGCAGAGCGTGCTGATGAATGGTCTGCGGCTGACGCCGGAGTCGGACGTTGAGGCGATCGAGGATTCGCAGCAGGAGCCGGTGCCGGCCCCGCCGCCTCAGCCGCCGTCTCCGGACGATCCCATGATGCAGCCGGTGAGCTCTGCACGGCCGGCGGGCGGGGCTGTCCCTCCGACGATGATGGGTGACGCGACGTATGGTCCGTTTGCGCCGGAGTACGGGCCGTTTGGGGCGAACAAGCCATCGGCGCGACCGGCTTCGACGGTTATCCCGGCGAGCACGAATGCGCCGGCGACGACCATCACCCCAGCGCGGAATACCTCGACCTGGAATTCGCCGGCGTCGCCGGAGTTTGCGGCGCCGCCCGCGCAGGGGACGGAGACGTTGGAAGCACAACCGCTAGAGCCCTATGACCCCAAATCGCCTTAATGAGATTGCGCTGACCGGGCGGACGGCCGGCCGAGCCCTTGAAAAGCTCGGGCCAGCCGCCGCCCTTTTTTTTGTATTCGCGTTTTCGGGCTGCATGCAGAACCAGAGCGGGCAGTTCATCCCGATGTGGGCGCCGCCGAAGGACACATCCGAGCCGCCGCCGATCGTTCCGAAAAAAATGGAATCGGTTCCAGCGCCCGCAGACGATGCGAACATTGTGGGGGTGCGGAAGTTCATCTCGCAGGAGCCGTGGCTCAGTTTCAATCAGGAGGGGCTGCGGCAGCCGGAGGGATTCAAGGCGACCTTGTATCTTGAATCCGGGACGACGGGGCGCGGCGCGTTCGGGGATGGGACGATTCGGATCAGCGTTTATACGGTTGAGCGCGATTCGAAGGGCGAGCGGTTGAAACTGGCGAAGCGGTGGGAGATATCGCCGCAAGACTCGATTCCGTGGCGGGCGCGGCGGCCGACTCAGCTTGGGTGGGGGTATGGCCTGCGTTTGCCGTGGGGGGAGGCGAAACTGGGTGGTAAGGAGGTTGAATTCGTATTTCAGTTCGTGCGAAAGGACGGCGCGATGCTGTCGGCGGAGCCGATTCGAATGAAGGTGCCGCCGAAGAATATGCGGATTGTGACACGCGAAGATCCGCAGGACGGGACGGCCGCGGACGAGTCGCCGCAGGCGCCTGCGCAGCAGCCGGCAACGCCTCAGCCGGCGGTACGGCGGCGGGTTTCAAAATCTTTGCCGGCGGAGCCACAATAGCTACCTGGGCCGGTTGTTTTCCCGATGACGCGTCAGATCGCGTGCGGGGCAGGAGATGCCATGGACGTTCACCAGCCGGATAATGTCGAGCTTCGCCGGGACTATCTGTCGGCGCTGGGGTCGATTCGAAAGTGGAAGACTTTCTTCCTGATTCTTACCGTGGCCTGTCTCGCGGCGCACATGGCGGCGTGGGGTGCGGTGCGGTTCGGAATGATCGAACCCGCGCGAACAAACCTGCTGTCGGATGAGACTCGTCCGGCGGCGACTACGCAGAAGGCGGCGCTGGACAAGAAGCAATCGGAGCAGGCGTGGAACCTGATCCGGGTCGGCTTGCCGACAACGGAGTTCGTCGGGCGGATGGCCGGACTGCTGCTGTGCGTGTCGATGCTGGTGGCGGTGTTGATCGGGCTGGCGGGGCGTCTTCCGGCGGCGGGTTACGTGCGCGGGTTTTACTGGTCGCTGATTGTGATGGCGATGTTGCTGCCGTGGGAGCGGCTTGCGCCGATGGCGGCACGTGTTCCGGGCGTATTTGTCGACGCGACGTCGCTGGAGGCGCCGCCGGTGGAATTGGGGCTGCCGAAGACACCTTCGAGCATGGAGACACTTGCGGCGGCGCTGCGATTCCTGGGATATCCGGCGGTGGCGATTGCATTCTTGTTCATCGCGAACAATGGATTCCACCGTTCGCTGAGAGCGGCGGAGGCAAAGCCGGGCGCGAGTATTCCGATGCGGGTCGTGTAGCGCCACGGACCGGCGGGTTTGGCGGGCGTGCGGGCTGGGGGAGCCGCGGTAGAATCCGGCGACGGAGGCGCGCGGCTTGACCCGATCGAAGACGTGGTTGCGAGTTCTGCTCGTTCTGGTGGCACTGGCGGGGGCCGGGATTTCACTCTTTCTGCAGGCGGGGAGTCTGGGTGGGCAGGCCGGGGCGATGTTCGCGCGGGCTTGCGGGTCCGGGCCGCGCTTTGATTGTTCGTCGGCGTTGTCGAGTCGGTGGGGGAAGCTGGGGCCGTTTCCGACGGCGACCTGGGGACTGGCGTATTTTTCATTTCTTGCGCTTTGGTATGGTGTGGCCGGCCTGCCGAACCGGGCGGGGAGGCGATGGCACCTCATCCCGATGGGGCTGGTGGATGTCGGGGCGCTGGCGTCGTGTTATTACCTGTACGTGATGTTCGCGGTGCTGCCGGCGGCTTGTCCGTGGTGTATCGCTAGCCATATTCTGAATTTTGCGCTGCTAGCGGGAACGATCCTGGCGTGGCCGCGCGGAGCAGAGGTCGCGGGGGAGGCAGCGCGGCCGGACTGGCGGCAAGTCGGGACTGTGGTGGCGATCGGAACGGCGTGGAGCGTCACGATCGTGGCGTTGCTGACGGCGTGGTACTACTGGGCGGCCGCGGGCGCGGCGCGGGGTGCGTATTTCGAGGCGGCGAACAACGTGGACTACGTTGTCTGGCGGCACGAGGCGGCGCGACGAATGGACGTGCCGGTGCGGGCGGATGATGTCGTGGCCGGGACGTTGAGCGCGCCGCACACGCTGGTGGTGTTTGCGGATTTTGAGTGTCCGCACTGCGCCGAGATTGAGGCGACAGCGGCGGATCTGCTGCGGCGCTATCCGGGCCGGCTGCGGATGGTGTTCAAGCAGTATCCGATGTCGCGGGCGTGTTCCGATCAGCTTCCGGCGCGGCAGAATATTCATCGATTTGCGTGTGACGCGGCGCGGGCGGCCGAGGCGGCGCGGGTGACGGGGAGTCCGCAACAGGCGTGGAAGTATCGGCAGTTGTTGTTTCGAAATACGGAGCGCTTCGGGGAGCGTCCGTGGGTATCGCTGGCGGAACAAGTTGGGATAGATGTGAAGAAGTTTGCGGAGGCCATGGCGAGCCCGGCGACGGCCGCGCGGGTTGCGGAGGATGTCGGGCTGGGGCGGGCGCTGGACATCGATGGATCGGGGGCGATGTTTCTGGATGGACAGCGGCTGCCGACGTGGCGCGTGACGACGACGGATGTCACGCCGCGGACGGACGAAATGGAGACGTGGCGGCTGTGGGATCGGCTGGTGGGGCGGGGCGGGGCCGGGACTACTTCCGCGCCGCAACAATGAGCAGCGCGACTCCGGCGGCGAGCGAGACTCCGCCGAGGATGGGCGGGATGGAGACGCTCTTTTCGGTGTCGGCCTGGACCTTGACTACATCCTTGATGTTGAGGACCGTCTCGCGGTCGGTATAAGTGAAGTTCTTCCAGAGCAGGGCGACAATTCCGAGAACGATCAGAATGACGCCGATAACGAGGAGCTGGGGTTTTTTCATGATATGCCTCTGGCTCTGAAAAGGCGACCGCGCAGGTCCTAATCAGCATTCTAACGTGCTTTTTGGGGCTTCGCAGGGGCTGAAATGGCCGATAGACCGATGTAGAAGCTTTTCTAATCGCGTTTGAGGTTGGCGGTTTTGAAAGCTAGACTTGTGTACTCTCCCTTTCGCCTATGAGGCGAATCCAAGGACGCATTAAACCTCGCCCGCGTCCTTTTTTTGACGTACTACCGGGGGCTGAATCCATGATATTGGAGGTGCCGATGTTCGGCGTTAAATCGAAGAATCGTCTGTTGGCTGGTGTGGTTGGTTTGCTGGCTGTGAGCGGCATGCATGCTTTGGCGGCTGTGCCCTTGCGGACGGTCGCGCTGAGCGGGCAGACGGCTCCGGGGACCGGGGCGACGTTCAATGGGTTTACGGTTCCGGTCATCAACGCCGGCGGCCGGGCGGCATTTTCGGGCACGCTCAGCGGCGCTGGCGTGAACGCCGCGAATGACGCGGGGTTCTGGACGGATTCTTCGGGGACGCTGTCGTTGCTGGCGCGCAAGGGTGACCTGGCGCCGGGCGGGATCGGGGCGGGAATTACGCTGACCCTGCTGGATGGCGCTCCATTGTCGGATTCGGGTCATGTCGCGTTTCAGGGACGATTCGCGGGTACCGGAATCGATGCGACCAATCAGGAAGCGATCTGGCTGGCGGCATCGGGCGGCGCGGCGGGACTGGTTGCGCGCACGGGCGATGCAGCGCCGGGCGCTGGACCGAATGCAAACTATGCACCGGTCTTTTCGTTGCCGGCATTGAACGCGACTGGCGCGGTGGCATTCTTCGCTAATTTGGCCGGATCGGCGGTGACTCTCAGCGACAATGTCGGCCTTTGGGCTGGGAGCGGAACTCCGACGTTGATCGCGCGGGCCGGGGACGCCGCGCCGGGCACGCCAGCGTTGACGGTTTACACGTTTTTCGAGAATCCGGCGTTGAATGACTCGGGCAAGCTGGCGGTTACGGCGTACGTGTCGGGACCGACCGTGGATGGGTTGAGCAACTCGGGATTGTGGACGACTGGAAGCGGGGCGTTGGCGCTGTTCATTCGAGCGGGCGACGCAGCTCCGGGAACCGAGGCAAACTCGAACTTTGTCTTCTTCTTTCAGCCCTGCATCAATAATGCAAACCAGATCGCGTTTGAGGCACTGTTGACCGGGCCGAGCATTACGCCGACCAACACGACCGGCATCTGGTCGAACGGCGGCGGCTCGCTTGCTTTGATCGCTCGTACAGAGAACGCGGCACCCGGGACGCCGGCCGGTGTTACCTTTACGGATCTGGGCAGTCCGGTTCTCAGTGGTGGCGGGAAGACCGCGTTTCGCGCGACAGTGTCCGGCACGGGCATCAATGCGGGGAACGATACGGGCGTCTGGTCCGAAGGGCATGGAGCGCTCGCGCCGGTCGCGCGGGAAGGCGATCATGCGCCGGGCACCGGGTCGGGAGTCAATTTTGCGTCGTTTGGTGACCCGGTGATCAATGCGACGGGCCGGACGGCGTTCTATGCGACGCTGACCGGAACGGGCGTGACCGGGGCAAACAACGCGGGCATCTGGGCCGAGGATGGCGCGAATTCGCTGCGGCTTATCGTGCGGAGCGGTGATTCGGTTGACGTCGCGCCGAGCGACAGCCGGACGGTGACGGGGCTTGCGATTGTCACCGGTTCGGGTGGACAGGATGGCCGGCGTCGGAGCTACAATGACAACGGCAAGCTGGCGTTTGCGGCGCAGTTCCTGGGTGGTTCGTCGGGTGTGTTCGTGACGCTTGCGGACGCCAATGACTCGGACGGCGACGGCGTGGACAACGGGCTGGACAACTGCCCGAACACGGCGAATGCGAATCAGGCGGATGCGGACGGCGATGGCCGGGGCGACGCTTGCGATAATTGCCCGAATACGGCCAACCCTGATCAGGCGGATTCGGATGGCGACGGCAAGGGCAATGCGTGCGACAACTGTCCCAACATAGCCAATGCTGATCAGGCGGACTCAGACGGCGACGGACGCGGCAACGCTTGCGACAACTGTCCGAATGTGCCGAACGCTGACCAGGCCGACTCGGATGGGGACGGCGTCGGTAATGCGTGCGACAACTGCCCGAACATCGTGAACCCGGGCCAGAATGACAATGACGGCGACGGGACGGGCGACGCGTGCGACGAGTGCGGAAATGATCCGCTGAAGACGTCGCCCGGGGCCTGCGGCTGCAACCAGGTCGACGCAGACAACAATGGAAACGGCGTGGCCGACTGTCTCGAGACGCCGGGATCAACGGGCTGCGGGACGTGCGGCGCGGGTGCGCCGCTGACGCTGGCGGCGCTGCCGTTGCTGTTCGTCTGGAGCCGCCGCCGACGGCCTAGGGCATGAGGTAATAGGCCTCGGCCTGTATGTCGCCGCCATCGAGGAGGTCGTCGGCGTTGACGTCGGCCTTATAGATGGGGCAATTGGGATTGGCGGCGACATAGGCGTCTTCGTCGAGGAGCGCCTGGCTGAGGGCCAGCGCGTCGGCTGAGGTCAGCAGGCGGTCGCAGTTCACATCTCCGGGGATGTCCGGGACGAGCAGGTTCCATTCGCGGAACTCGGTCATCCAGGTTTCGCGGGCGGACTCGTCGCGAACAAACCAGGTATTGTCCACCACTTTCACTGACAGCAGATGCGGACCGGGAGCGATGACCATGGCCGAAAGGTCGATGGTCGTTCCGGTTGCGCCGGGCAGATCCACGTCGTCGAATGACCATTGGATATCGAGCGGGTCGCCGACTGGATCGACGGGATCGACGAAGACGGTTTCGAAGCCGTTGAGGTCGGCGGCAGTGTCGGTCGCGGCGTCGATGGGGCGGACGATGTGGTAGATCTGGATGATGAGTGATTCGGCGCTGGGGAGGTTGAAGGGGCGGCCGAGGGCGCGCATCTTGGAATTGTTGGTGGGGCGATAGACGCCGAAGACGCTGTAGTTGGCGCCCTGGAAGGTTGAGACGAGACCGTCATAGGCGGCGTTGTTGAAGTTGATCCAGTTGGACCATTTCATTCCGGAGCCCGACATCTGGGCGGCGGTGAGAATCGATACGTTAGGGTCGGGGAGTTCGGGGCCTGTGTAGGTTTGCGGGCCGCCGTAGTCGTACTCGTCGGCGAGGTTGCCGATGCTGTGGCCGAATTCGTGGACGGCGATTTCGGGGGCGGAACCGTTGCCGCCGGCAGATGTGGCGAGCTCGGAGTCGGTGTAACCGGCGCCACCGTATTTTGTGGAGTTGGCGAGGGCGAGGATTTGGTCGACGTCCGGCGCGGCGGCGGCGAATTGATAGGCCTTGGCGACATTGATGCAGAGCAGGCGCTCGGTGCCGGCGCACCAGTAGGCCATGTCCATGGCGGTGTTGCGGCTGATTCCCTGGTTGGGGTCGTTGTCGACGCCCGAGTCGACGGAAATGACTTCGACCTGGTGGACCGCGAATAGCGGGGCATAGGTGAGGAAGGGTTGCTGCGAGAACATCGTGGACATCGCGTTGTTGGCATGCGTGTGGAAGAGGGCTTGTTGGGTTGATTGGTAGCCGTCACCCACGACGACGATGTCTACGCGGTTGTTGATTGCGCCGCGGGTGTCGAGGCCGCGCGGCTTGGCGGCCCAGTTGGGGCGAGCGATGGGAAGATTCAGGACGCCGCCGACGAGTTTCCCCTGGCTGTCGATGGAGTCGTAATACACGCGCTCGGTAGCGGCGGGTTTGTTGAGCTGGGCGAGCGCTGACGTCGCTGGGATGGCGAGGGCGGCGATCAGGCAAGGGGCGAAGGGTGCTATTCGCATTGTCCGGCCTCCGTGAGACTTCAGAATAACCGATTGGTGTGGGCTCTCCCAAATCATGCGATGGGTTTGGCGGGAATAACGCCGTGCGGGGCTGTGGGCCGCGTGCATGGAACGCCCTGGCGGGTGCCTTCAGCCGTGATTTTTTCGGCGGCCGGCAAGCGGGCGGCTTCTTCGGGCTTGGGTTGGCGCAGCGTGGGCAGGTTCTTGTTGACGCAGTAGCGGAGATGGTCGACGGCTTCGTCGATTTCGTCGCAGACTTTGAAGCGGTCCATGTCGGCGGGGGAGATGGTCTGATTATTCTGGAGCATGGATTTGCGGAGGAAGTCGAGCATCGGGTTCCAGAAATCTCTGACCATGAGCACGACGGGGTACTCGGGCATTTTCTGGGTCTGGATGAGTGTGAGCGATTCGAAGAGTTCGTCCATGGTGCCGAAGCCGCCGGGGAAGGCGACCAGGCCGAGCGAGTATTTCACGAACATGACTTTGCGGGTGAAGAAGTGCTGGAACTCCATCGAGTGGGTGGTATAGGGGTTGGCGTATTGCTCCATGGGAAGGGTGATATTGAGGCCGACGCTGATGCCCTTGGCGTTGAAGGCGCCTTTGTTGGCGGCCTCCATGATGCCCGGTCCGCCGCCGGTGATGACTCCAAAGCCGCGCTCGACGAGGGTCGCGGCCATTTTTTCGGCGAGGATGTAGTAGGGATCGGCGGGCTTGGTGCGGGCCGAGCCGAAAATGGCGATGGCTTCGCCGATGCCCGCCATGAGCTCGAAGCCCTCGACGAACTCGGCCATGATGCGAAAGACGCGCCAGGTTTCGTCGGCGGGGTTCCGGTAGAGTTGTGACTCGGACATGCGTTGCTCCGGTGATCGCGATTGAGGGGCGACTCCCACGGTGGGAGCTGGTTCGATTCTACACTGGACTTGGGGGGCGGATGGTCTAAGTTTGGGGCATGCGCGAGTGGTCCATCACGCCAAATCCGGACGTTCCGTTCGAGATTCGTCATCGCGATGAGTCCCTGCTGGTGGTCGATAAGCCCAGCGGTGTCGTGACCGAGCCGGGGAAGGGGCACTCGGACGATAGTCTGCTGAATGGGCTATTCGGCGAGTTTGCCGGGGCATTGCAGAACATGGGCGAGGAGCGGGACTGGGGGCTCCTGCACCGGCTGGACAAGGACACGAGCGGGTTGTTGCTGGTGGGGCTGCGGGTCAAGGCGTATGACGCGCTGCGGGCTTCGTTTGAGGCGCGGCAGGTGAAGAAGGTGTATTGGGCGCTGGTGATGGGGACGCCGCAGCCGGCGCAGGCGGTTTTGCAGAAGCCGATCACGGAGGTGGTCGGGCTGCGGAAGCGGGCCTCGCTGCGTCAGGATGGCCAGCAGGCGATCACGGCGTACAAGGTGTTGCAGCGGGGGGAGAAGGTGAGCTTGATCGAGGCGCGGCCGGCGACGGGGCGACTGCACCAGATTCGCGTTCACATGGCGTCGATCGGGTGTCCGGTGCTTGGGGACGAGGTGTACGGGGCGTCGGCGCGGGCGATTCGAGTGCCGCGGCTTTGTCTGCATGCGGCGCGGCTTTCATTCGTGCATCCGGAAAAGCAGCGTCGCATCGAGGTCGGCAGCTCGTGGCCGGCGGACCTGGATGCGACGCTGAAGCGATTTGGATTTCGAAAGCCGGCTCCCGGCCCCTAGGCGCTAGCCCATGAGGCCGGGCCCGGCGGCGTCGAGGAGAATCTACGCCGCCAGGAACCCGTCCTCCAATGCTGTTTTCAATTTTGCCAAGGCGCGGTTTTGAATCTGGCGGACGCGCTCCTTGGTTACGCCGATGATCAAGCCGACCTCTTCGAGGGTCTTGGGCATCGGGGGCATGTCACCGCCGTAGGGCTCGTCGAGGGCGAAGCGCTTGGTGATGACGGTGCGCTCGACGTCGTTGAGGGCGGCGAGATTGCGATGCATGATCGAGCGGAGGTCATCGACGCAATCGGACTCGGCGGCGACGCGGCAGTGTTCGACGTAGTCGCTCTTTTCGAGCGTGGGGTCGAACTCGGTGGGGAAGTGGCCGCGGTAGCGACTGGAGCGAACTGCGACGCGCGAGAAACTCTTGAGGATGGCGCGGCAGGAATAGGTGCTGAACTTGAAGCCGCGGCCGCAGTCGAACTTATCGACGCTGCGGAGGAGGGCCATGTTGCCTTCGCTGATCAGCTCGGCGAAGTCGACCAGATTCAGACGGGCGCGCTTGGCCATGGCGAGGACCAGCGGCATGTTGATCTGGACGATGGCGTCGCGCGACTGGTTGGCGCTCTCGGCCCAGTGAAGGATTTCGAGGGCGGTGCGGCGCGAGAGGCGGCGGCCTGCGTCGCGGCGAGCGCGGGCGATGCGGAATCGGGCGTAGTTGAGCTGGAGGAAGAGACGCCGCTCCTCGTCGGTGGACAGGACGGCGGCCTTGGGGGCGCGCTGGCCGCTATCAAGGTCGAAGGCGGCGTTGCACCAGGGCCGGATTGAGGGAAGTGTCGAAGGCCCGTTAAAGAGCGTTCGCTCGGTGGCGGCGCGCCGGAAACTGGGGTGATCGACGAAGTATGTGGGTTCGGCCAGGACTTCGTTTAGTTTGCTAAGCTGGTTTTGATCGAGACCCGAGACCCGGATGATCCGGACCGCGGCCGGCATGACTGCGTCGCTTCCATTCGAGCCGACGTCGGCAAACGCTCGCATTTTTCCGTCTCCCGCGACCTCCAAGGGCCGCAAATGCAGGCAACGCATCTGGATCGGTTCGGGGAACGACTGGGCAATATGCACCAAAGGTGCAATTGTCCGCTGGTAGGGCCAACCTGCGCTCCCTACCGGGTGCAAGCGTGAAACGTCCGCGAGGCGGCGGCGTTACGCCGGCACAATCAGATCCGAACCTGCGGGAGAGTCGTGTGGAGGGACTTCTGAACTACTGCCGTGAGAAATATAGCACGCTTTTGGGTGTGGGCAAATTCGATGCAAAATAATCTGTGCTGACGCACAGGTGATTTCCCCTATTTTCACAATAAGACGTTATCTGCACAATATTTATGAGCGATAAATGGGGACGTTGGGTGGTGATGAATTCGAGGCGGACCTTGACTTTCGCCTACTGGCGACACCCAAGTGTCCAATCTTGCCCTGCGTATTTCCCTACCAAGCGCTCGGCATTTTCGTGCTCGGCGGGGCTCCAGACCGCTTCGGTGGGGGTAGTTTCCAGGACGTGTGCGAATTCGAGGGCGAGGCGGGCGGCAGCGTCCGGGAAATTGATCGGCGACGCGTTTTGAGTCCAAGTTGTGCAGGGGTGGTCCGCAAAGCGGGATTGCAGAATCAGCGAGCCGTGCTGGAGGACGGCGTCTCGTTTTCGGCGTTGGGCGCTGCCGGCGACTTTTGAGTAGCCGGTCGGGTGAGCTGCGTCGGGAAGTAAGACGTCGAATTCGTGGCGACGGGCGAAGCAGAAAAAGGGGCCGGTTCGCTGCGAGTGGCCCGGTGTGGGCGGTGGGTCGGCGCATGACCCGGCGGCGGCGCATTTACCGGCCGTGCGGGCCGGCGCTCCGATGGCGGTGATGATGGCGCGATGGGCGAGGATGTAGAGCTGGTTTGCATTGGGATGGAGCCACGGGCTGGTCGCGGGTACCACGAGCGAATAAGTCAGCTCGAGATCGTGGAGGATTGCGCCGCCGCCAGTCGTGCGGCGGACGACAGGCAGATTTCGAATGTGTTCCGGCTGCGTTAGGAATTCGGACCATGCCTGGAAATAGCCTAGCGAGATCGTCGCGGTGTTCCATGCGTAAAAACGCAGTGTTGGCGGGCTTTTTCCGGTGGCGACGGAATCGAGCAGGGCTTCGTCGCGGGCCATATTCAGCGGGCCGGCGGCGGGGGGATCGATGATGAGGCGGATGGAAGCCGGCGCGCGATTCATGATGAGCGAGAGATTGTAGAGCACCGGCCGATGAGGGGCACGCCGGGTCTAGTGAAGCATGGGCCGGACGATCATGATCGGATTTGCATTGCGGACGAGGAGCACAACCTGCATATCGGCCGCATCACGGTGAGTGATGCCGAAGGTGGTTTGCCGCTTGGTGGCGAACTCGGTCTGCTTCACGTCGGGCGTTACGGCGCGGATGAGCGCGTCGAGGTCTTCGTTGTTGAGGGCCTGGGTATCAATGTCGCGGTAGGTTCCGTCGGCGTAGATGCGAGCGGGCCGGCCGGGTTCGAGGCGAAGTTCGGCCGCGTTCTTTTTACAAGCTGCGTCCAATAGTCGATCAATTGCGATCATGTTGATGCCTCCGAAGGGGCTGGCGAAGTGCATCCAAGCGGTCTCATATTATAGTCGGGGCCGCGATTTGTGAATTGAAAAATCGGGCGTTTTGCGGTTCTTGTTCGGCTTCGGGAAAACCCTGATTCGGCGGGCTACTTGAGCCGCTCGGCGATTGTGAAATGCGCGAAGAGGTCGTTTTCGAGGTCCATGGGGTGATCGCCGGTGTCCCAGCCGTAGGCGTGGGCGAACTTGCGGAGGGTGGCCGAGTCGTCGCGATCAAACTCGATGACGCGGAAGCCGGATTCTTCCCACATTTTTCTGGGGAACGGGCAGCGGCCGTCGGACCAGGGTTTGTAGTCTTTTCCGGGCGGCGTCGGGGCGGGGCAGATGTTATAGATGAGGGCGAGGCCGCCGGGTTTGAGGGCGGCGTGGATGGCGAAGATGAAGCGCTGATCGGTGCAGCCGAGGTCTATGAGCATGCGCTTGTCGACCGGTGAGGCGGGGTGGAGGTAGCCGTTCTTCAGTGTGTTTTTTGAGATGATCAGGTCGTATCCGGTAGCGACGGATTTGTAAGCGGCGAGGTCGGCGGGCCAGCGGCCATTGACGAGGGTCACGCGCCCGTCGCTGCCGGATACTGCTTTCACGGGGCCTTGGTCGGATGGGTCGCTATATAGGGCTGGGAGGAACGGGTCGACGTCGACGCCGGTGCAATCAGCGCCCAGCGTGGCGAGCAGGCGGAGATGGCCGATTCCGCCGTAGCCAAAGTCGAGGATCTTCTTTCCGGCGACCGACTTGAGGCCGTTCTCGGCGAGGATTTCGATCGGGCGGGCGTAGGCGAGGGGCGTGCCGTATTTGGTGTTGTAGTAGAGCTCTTCGTCGGCGGAGACGGGTTTGAGTTCGTTTCGCTGCGAGCGCGGGAGCGCGCGGGCTTCGGCGTCGCTAAAATAGCGGCGCGATTTCGGGTCGACCATGAGTTGTCGCGGATGGACGGCGGGAAGATTGTCGGCGGCTTTCAGGAATTGGCGGGCCAAATCGGATTTGACGAGCGGTTCGGCGGCGGCGGCCTGGGCCTTGATGGCGGCGAGGCCGGTGAGTTCGGCGGGCGCGGAGGTCGGTTCGGCGGTGAATACCGTGATCGACAGAAGTGGCAGTAAGTGAAGCATGAATATTCTCCGCGCGGTCTTGGATCGGCGCTGTGCCTCCAACCTTAACGAGGAATCGACGCGGATTCTTCTCGAAGTTTGGGCCGATCGGCCCAGCAGCAGTCGATCACGACTTGGCTGGTTCGTAGGATTCCATTGGAGGGCAGGTGCAGAAGAGGTTTCGGTCGCCCCAGACGTTGTCGATTCGGCCGACGTAGGGCCAGAACTTGTGGTCTTTGACCCAGGCGGCCGGAAACGCGGCTTGCTCGCGGGTGTAGGGGTGCGACCAATCGTCGGCGGTGATTGCCGCGGCGGTGTGTGGGGCGTGTTTCAGCACGTTGTCGGTGCGGTCGGCGCGGCCTTCTTCGATGTTGCGGATTTCGGCGCGGATCATCGTGAGCGCGTCGCAGAAGCGATCGAGCTCGGCCTTTGATTCGCTTTCGGTCGGCTCGATCATGAGCGTGCCGGGGACGGGCCAGGACATGGTGGGGGCGTGGAAGCCGTAATCCATGAGGCGCTTGGCGATGTCTTCGACGGTGATGCCGGCGGATTTTTCGAAGGGGCGACAATCGAGGATGAACTCGTGGGCGACGCGGCCGGAGCGGCCGGTATAGAGGACGCGGAATTCTTTTTCGAGTCGCTTGGCCATGTAGTTGGCGTTGAGGATGGCGATCTGCGTGGCGCGGGTGAGGCCGGTTCCGCCCATCATGGCGATGTACATCCATGAGATGGGGAGGATGGCGGCGGAGCCGAAGGGGGCGGCGCTAACGGGTCCGACGGCAGACGGCGATTCTTTCTGAAGCGGGTGGCCGGGGAGAAACGGGGCGAGATGTTTCGCGACGCCGATTGGGCCCATTCCCGGGCCGCCGCCGCCGTGGGGGATGCAGAATGTCTTGTGGAGGTTGAGGTGGCAGACGTCGGCGCCGATGTCGGCGGGGCGCGTGAGGCCGACTTGGGCGTTCATGTTGGCGCCATCCATGTATACCTGTCCGCCCAGGCGATGGACGATCTCGCATGCTTCTCGGACGCCTTCCTCGAAGACGCCGTGGGTGGAGGGGTAGGTGATCATGATGGCGGCGAGCTGCTTCGCGTGCGACTCGGCCTTGGCTTTGAGATCTTCGAGGTCGATGTTGCCGTGATCGTCGCAGCGGACGCCGACGACGTGCATGCCGGCGGTGATGGCGCTGGCGGGATTGGTTCCGTGAGCGGATGACGGAATGAGGCAGATGTCGCGATGTTTGTCGCCGCGGCTTTCGTGGTAGGCGTGAATGGCGAGAAGGCCGGCGTATTCGCCCTGCGAGCCGGCATTGGGCTGGAGCGAGACGGCGGCGAAGCCGGTGATTTCGGCGAGCCAGGATTCGAGCTGATTGAAGAGGATGTGGTAGCCCTTTTGCTGATCGGCGGGGGCGAAGGGGTGGATGCGGGCGAATTCGGGCCAGGTGACGGGGATCATTTCGCTGGTGGCATTCAGCTTCATGGTGCAGGAGCCGAGCGGGATCATGGAGTGGGCGAGAGAGAGGTCGCGCGACTGGAGCTTGAAGATGTAGCGGAGCATTTCGTGCTCGGCGTGGTAGCTATTGAAGACGGGGTGGGTGAGGTAGCCGGACGTGCGGGCGTGTCGCTCGGGCAGGGGCTGCGTACTTGCGGAGCCGGCGATGGGTGGGTCCGCGGGGACGAAAAGTTTAGTCAGCGTTCGAACTTCTGGTATGTCGGTTACTTCGTCCAGTGAGATTCCGATCGTTTCGTCGCCGAAGTCGCGGAGATTGATTCCCTGTTTTCGGGCCGCCGTCAGAATGTCTAAGCTACTGCCCGCCTTGGGTTTGACTCGAAGGGTATCAAAGCAGGGAGCGTTGCCGACGTCGTGGCCGAATTTCTTTAAGACTTCGGACAGTGCTGAAGTGTACGCGCGGACGCGTTCGGCGATTCGGCGGAGGCCGGAGGGGCCGTGATATACGGCGTACATGCTGGCCATGACGGCGAGGAGCACCTGTGCGGTGCAGATGTTGCTGGTGGCTTTTTCGCGGCGAATGTGTTGCTCGCGGGTTTGGATCGCTAGGCGGAACGCGGGGCGGCCTTGTGCATCCTTCGAGACGCCAACAATTCGGCCGGGCATCTGGCGTTTGTACTCATCGCGGCAGGCCATGAATGCGGCGTGGGGGCCACCGCCGCACATCGGGACGCCGAAGCGCTGGGCTGAACCGATGGCGATGTCGGCGCCGAACTCGCCCGGGGGGCGGATGAGCGTCAGCGCGAGCAGGTCGGTGGCTACGACGACCAGTGCGCCGGCGGCGTGGGCCTTTTCGATGATCGCACTGGGGTCGAGGATTTCACCGAAGGTGTTGGGATATTGCAGCAGGACGCCAAACGGTTTGTGCTTTGCGAAGTCGAAGCGGTTGGGGTCGCCGACCTGGACATCAATGCCGACGGGCTTTGCGCGAGTCTGGACGACGGCGATTGTCTGGGGGTGGCAATCGGCGGCGACGAAGAATGTCTTGCCATCTGATTCGCCGTGCTTGATTCCGCGGCACATGGCCATGGCCTCGGCGGCGGCAGTGGCTTCGTCGAGCAGCGATGCGTTGGCCATCGGCAGGGCGGTGAGGTCGGAGACCATCGTCTGGAAGTTCAATAGTGCTTCGAGCCGGCCTTGTGCGATTTCGGCCTGGTAGGGGGTGTATTGGGTGTACCAGCCGGGATTCTCGAGGATGTTTCGGAGAATGACCGGCGGGGTGATTGTGTCGTGGTAGCCCATGCCGATGAGCGAACGGGCGACGCGGTTTTGCGATGCGAGCGACCGGATTTCGGCGAGGGCTTCGTGTTCGCCGCGCGGGGCTGGGATTTTGAGCGGCTGGCGGAGGCGGATCGCGGCCGGGACGGTTTCGTCGATAAGCTGGTCGAGTGATCGGCAGCCGATGGCGGCGAGCATTTCGTCAGTGCCGGCGGGACTGGGGCCGATGTGTCGCGGAATGAACGGGTCGGCGGGGCTGTTGACGTCGGCGTGTTGGGCCATGTCCGGCATTTCTCGCGGCTCCGAGATTGAAAGGCCCACGGATTAGTCATCCGTGGGCCGAACGAAACTTGTTTGTAATCTTAGCCGGGAATGGGGCGGATGTCAGTGCTGGCCAGTGGTGGCGTCGTACTTGGCGGCGTCGAGCAGGGCGTTGATCTGGCCCGCGTCTGACGGCTTGATTTTGATCATCCAGCCGGTGTTGAAGGGGTCGTTGTTGACGAGTTCGGGGTGGTTGGCGAGTTGGTCGTTGATGGCGACGACTTTTCCGGAGACGCCGGCATAGAGGTCGCTGGTGGCCTTCACTGATTCGATTTCGCCGAAGGGCTTGCCGGCGGACAGGTCTTTGCCGACGGGGGGCAGGGAGACGTAGGTGATGTCGGTCAGCTCGTCGGCGGCGAACTTGGTGATGCCGATGGTGACGACATCGCCGTCGAGCTTGTGCCATTCGTGGGACTTGAGATAGCGGCGATCGCCTGGAACGGACATGTTTCTTTCCTCAATCGATTCGCTTGTAGAACTGCAATGGACTGACAACGGCCGGGGCGTGCTCGCCGCGGAGGTCGACCTTGAGCGGTGTGCCGTTGGTTGCGAGTGGGGTGTCGACATAGGCCATGGCGATTGATTTCTGCACGGTTGGGCCGAAGGTGCCGCTGGTGACTTCGCCGATGGGCTTGCCGGCTGAGTCGAGGACGGCTGCGCCCTGGCGGGCGATGCGGCGGCCTTCGAGCGTGAGGCCGACGAGCTTGCGCTTGGGGCCGTCGGCGGCGATTTTTCGCACGGCTGCTGCGCCGATGAAGTCTTTCATGAGGTCGACGGCCCAACCGCAGGATGATGAGATCGGGTCGATGTGTTCGCCGAGTTCGTGGCCGTAGAGCGGCATGCCGGCTTCGAGGCGAAGGGTGTCTCGGGCTCCCAGGCCGGCGGGCTTGACGGTGGGGCGGTCGCCGCCGCCGTCCTGCGTGAGGTAGTCCCAGACGAGCGGGCCGGCCGCTGCGGGGAGGACGAGTTCTAGGCCGTCTTCGCCGGTGTAGCCGGTGCGGAAGAGGGTGTATTCCATTCCCATGTAGCTGCCGGTGACGAAGCCGTAGCGCTTGATGTCGCCGAACTTGATGGGGATGTGTTCGCGGAAGAGGGCCATGGTGGCCGGCCCTTGTATGGCGAGCATGATGGTTTGCTCGGTGCGGTCGTCGAGTTCGACCTTTTTGCCGGACATGTTGTCGCGGAGCTGGCGGATGACTTTGTCGCGATTGGAGGCGTTGCAGACGACGATCCAGTGGTTTTCGCCGCGCGAGACGATGACATCGTCGAGGATTCCGCCTTGTTCGTTGCATACGTGGGCGTAGCCGCAGCGGCCGACGGCGAGCTTGGCGCAATTGCGGGTGCAGACGCGGTCGAGCAGGGTTAGGGCGTCGGCGCCGCGGAGGTAGAGGCGGCCCATGTGGGAGACGTCGAAGACGCTGGCGACGGTGCGGGTGTATACGTGCTCTTCGACGATGCCTCGGTAGAGCAGGGGCATTTCCCAGCCGGCGAAGTCGACGAGCTTTGCGCCGAGGGCGGCGTGGTTTTCGTAGATGGCGGTGCGTTTCATTCTTGCGCGACTATAGAGGGATGCTCTTGGGGTGGTCAAGGATAGATGAGATAGGGGACGCGACGAGCGCGGCGGCGTCGTTGGTGGCGATTCGGGGTGTCGGGATAGCGGCAGATGGGTGAGAACGCGATGGCGGGACGGCTAGGATACGCGGGTTGATGAACGAATGCGGGGTGGCTTGCGATCAAGACGAGAACGGGTACACGGTTCATCTTCAATTCTCCGGCTCTCTAAGGGATTGTGTCGTCAGCGGGGTCTGGATCGGGCGCGTTTGCTCGGCGGTGTGCTTGACGTCGTACGGGGATTGCTTATGATCTGCTCCAACGCTGCGGGGTAGAGCAGTCGGTAGCTCGTCGGGCTCATAACCCGGAGGTCGCAGGTTCGAGTCCTGCCCCCGCTATAAGGACCTGGAGAAGACCTTCTGATGAAAAATCAGAAGGTCTTTTTTTGTCATCACTTACATTTTCAGGTCGCGGGTTCGTATCGGGTCAGGTCGCGGGTTCTTATCGTGGTGGTCGCAGGCTCGAAGAGGACCCCCGCTAATCACAAGTCATTGTTGCACAGCCCTTTGCATCATTTCGGGACGCGCGAATTCTTACCGGTTTTTGTTAGGGTGACCAAACTGCTGTGAAATCTTCCCTTCACCGGTGCATGGTGAGTGCATTCATGGCCGGAAATCTATGGTTGCAACGGCGATAAACAGGCTTGTCGGGGTCTACCCCCGGTGGTGGCATAGACTTGCGTCTGCATCGAGCTCGGTCGGTCTTACGCGCGATTGAAGCACTACTGGCGACAGTCTTTAGACCCGGGTGACTTTTCGGCCGCGCGGTTCCTGACACCTTTTTTTCCCCGGCCATTTGTCCAGTGCCATGGTCATGCCATCGTCTAGGCCGATCAGTTCCCCTTCTTCTGCTTGAACAGCCAGTCGAGCACCTCGGCGTTCTTGTAGGTCGGGGTCCACGCGTCGTGGCCGACGCCTTTGTACTCGGTGTACTTCGGCTCGCCGCCGGCCTTCTTGATGGCGGCGATCATGTCGCGCGGTCGCTCGACCGACACCAGCAGGTCCGCATCGCCGTGGAAGGCCCAGATCGGCAGCTTGGCCAGCTTTTCCGCCTGTGCCGGGTCGCCGCCGCCGGACACTGGAATCGCGGCAGCGAACAGTTCCGGCCTGCGCGAGATCAGATCCCAAGTGCCGTAGCCGCCCATCGACACGCCCGTCAAGTAGATGCGGT
The DNA here is from genome assembly GCA_015654675.1 of Planctomycetota bacterium. Lineage (GTDB taxonomy): Bacteria > Planctomycetota > Phycisphaerae > UBA1845 > UTPLA1 > SpSt-539. The sequence continues at coordinate 232,011 of JAATGM010000020.1, forward strand.
CCTTGTCGACGCGGTGCTCATTGCAAACGGCGTCAATCAAATCGAGGACTAGCGCCAACGGCTCGGTCGGGCTCTTGGCGAGCGGCACGTTGCGCCCTCCATCGAACCAGCCGACGTTGGTCCACTGCTTGTCGGGCGGACACTGCGGAACCGCCAAGAAGCACGGGTGCTTCTTGCGGGCCTGGTCCGTCGCGAACTGCTCGACGCCGCTCCGGAGTTGCTTCTTGTTGTCGGTCCCCCGACCGACGGCGCCGTGCAGGAAGATCACGAGCGGGTAGCGGTCCTTGCCGTCCTTGTCGTAGCCATCCGGCTTGAGAAGGCGGTACGGCAGACTCGCTTTGTCCTTGGTGAAGGTGAGCTTGTCGAGCAGCTTGTCCATGTCCGGCTTCTGGTCCGGGCTCTGGGCAAAGGCCAGCGAGCAGAGGAGCAGGCTTCCGACCGCTGCGAGGACAAGTTTCATACGTGCGACTCCTGAAAAGAGTGGCTGGGAAAGGGCAGCCCACGAGGCCCCCATCGATGCGTGAGAGCGCCAACCATGCTTTCACCCATTGTATTGGTGGTTGGTGACCTTCTCCATCCACTCGCCCACCTTGCCGTCGGGACAGAGAATCTAACGGGACAGTTCGATGCGCCGGGAGACCGGCATGGAGTGGCGAATGCGAGAGTCCTACGGTGAAGGAATAGCGAACCACACCGCTCTCGAGTCGTGCACCGACGGCCGCATGGGTGATCCCAGTTGTAGACTTCGCGTCGGTCGCTCAACTGCTGTATCCAGAGCTTCGAAATGCGGCTGTCGCCACCGACCTCCCAAGCACGGTTGTCGGCCGGCTCGGGGAAGACCAGCGCTTCGAAGCGGTGCTCGGCGATCGTGCCGCTGACCCATGCGCCGCCCGCAAATCGCGGTGGTTTAGACTTCTCGATGACCAACGTGGCGAGCAACTCGTCGGGCGTGGTTTCGATCATTGCTTCATTCATCGTGCTTCTCCAATGCTTACGCGTCATGCGTACAGGTCCATGAGGGCCAGAACTGAAAATAAACTCAAGTCAATTCCGATCGGATTCAGCTAGAATCGGACAGGCGCACTCTCCTGTGGAGATTGAGGGCGGCCGGCACGCTCGTTGCTGGGAGCGGTGGGCAGGCTTGGGCTGGCCAATGTCCGTTCTGCCGTGCGGAACGCGAACGCTGACCGGATTTCTAGTCCCGATGCCCTCCAACGCCGACGATGCGATCAACGCTTTGAATGTAAGTCCATTCCGAATATGTTTTCACCGTGTCCGACTTGCCACTTAATACGCTCCCCCGACGGCGCTTTCTCGCGATCGACCGAACGCCGGAATTGGACGAATTAGGCTTCTTGGCCCCGGAATCTGTAGCTGAGAGCTTTGGAGCGGACGACTTGTTCGAGCTTTGCGCAGTGCTTGTTTTGGCCCCTCCGTGGACAGGAAAGACGCTTACAGCCAAACAACTCAGGCATCATTTTCGCGAGAACCAGAATCTCGAATCAAGAGAGGCGCCGTTCGGAAGTTATTTTCATGGCACACTATTTGAGGAACTAAGCACTACGTCGCCGGTGCAGCCGGGCTGGTTTCGTGAATGGCAGGATACGAGTAAGCGCGCCTGCTGGATTATTGACGCAATCGACGAAGACGCGAAAATGCAACGGAACAAATCCCAAGAAGTAATGGAAATCATCGAAGGCCTGACGGGGGAGCAACGCGCGCGATTGTGCGTGATTGTTTTTTGTCGTGAAAACGAAGTTCCACGACTATTTGTAAATCGCCTCGAGGTCGCTTATCCCGAGTATCGCGACAGCGATCGAAGTGCGCTCCGCACAGTTCGGCTCGCGCCAATCGATCGGGTTGAAGCGGAATACATCGCCGGTGCGGGCGACGCATTCAAGCGCGTGTGCGATATCATCGAGAAGAATCACTTGGCAGCGATTTCTCAATACCCATGCGTCATCCAATCGATCCTCCGCCTTTCAGTCCACGAACGACTTGACGCCAAGGACGTGTGGACCGACATTTTGCGAGAATTGCTGAAAGAGCGACGCGATTCGCGAGTTGCAGATCGCGACTGGCCCTCGCTCGATGACCTGTTCGAAGCCACCACGCGCATTGCGGTAGTACTCCAGTTCGACGAAATCGGGGAGATCTGTACCGAGAGCTCGTTGTCCAAAGGGCCGAGCATCGATGACGTGTTCCGTAGTTCACCTGAGACTGTTCGTCGGCTCCGAGGCGCGGCTAGAGCAGCGTTGCACAGCGCGGTTTTCGCGCGTACGGCGTCGGGTTTTCGATTCGCGCAGAAGCACACGCAGGAATGGTTTTCTGCTCTGGCATTGAAGAAATTGTCTCTCGGCCAACTTCGACCGCTCTTCTCCGATAATTCCGGACAGCCGATCGAGGTTCACCGCGGGGTGTCGGCGATAGTTTACGGGATTACAGATGAACCAACCATTAAGGAGTGGATCAGCGAACTCCACGGCGGGCTCGTTCCGCGATCCGATGCGGCACCGTGGTCGCTCGAAACGGCGATGCGAGTCTTGGATCGCCTCCAAGACTTGGCGCGGAAATCTCAATCCGGACTGCACCTTTGGAGCAGTCAGGCCCTGGCGGGATTGAAGTCCCCGGGGTTAGGCGACGAGCTCTCGAAGCGCTTGGCTTTGAAGGGAATTAACGACTTTGAGAAGTGCCTTCTCCTCGAAGTTGCTCATGCTGTTCGCGCCACCGAAGCGCTGGATTACGCAGAATCGATCGTTCGGAATGACGCGGTGCCGGATAGAATTCGCATTCTCGGTGCCTTGATTCTTCGCGATGTGGCTGATGATCGCAGACTGCAGAGCCTTCTTCCCTTCGTAGAATCGGCCGATCATAGCACGCGATCACAAAGAGACCTGATTTCATGCCTTTTGGAAGAATTGCTCGAGCGCCGACTGATATCGCATGGTCAAGCGATCCGACTCGTTCCGGCCCGGTCCGGCACCATCGACTTCACGGCTCTGCTTCACCAGAAGCTGGCCGCAGGTCTATCTCTGGACGACGCCCGAAAAATGCTGCGCGAGGTTCACGCGAATGCACTAGACGCGGCTGAAAATACTGACGAGTCCGATGACGACCTTCCCGCGACGCTTCGCGGTCGGGCATTCTTGAAGCGCGCAATCGACTTAGTCGCGGGACAGGAAATCGTCAGCGATGCTGACCTCTCATTGCTTCAACCGATCGCGCTTCGACGACCGGAACTTCGGATTACGGGGGCGAAGGTAACCAACATCCTAGAGCTCTTTCGTCGGTCGCGAGACGCTCGCCGGCGCTTGTTTCAAGCGGGAATCGCCCTAAATCCAAGAAATGAGCCGCGTTTTACCGATCAGTGGCGGTGGGCGCTTACGGACGAAGATCTCGATTGGCTGCTTGACCTGGCAAAATCGTCCTTCCGCACTTCGCCTTGGCTCTTGGGCGAACTTCTGTGGCGAGCCGCCAAGGCGTCCGTTGACGAGGCGACGAGAAGCCGAGTTCGTAGCGCTGTCAAGGCGATCGATCCGAATGTCGTTCGCGATAGTGATAACCGAATGGAAGCAGCGCGCGCGCAGGAAGCAAGGCTGAGAGCTCGCCAAGAGGCGCGCGAGGCTAGACGCCGGACAAGGGAGTACGCGTTGGCCGAGCTCGTCATCGATGCGATCGAGAGTGCGCAACTCGACGCATGCGGAAGAATGCGTCGCCTCTCCTGGCTCTGTTTCACCGGACAGCATATTCGGCCGACAAATGTGCGTGGCGACTGGGCAGATCTTGACGAGTCTCTCAAACATCGCGTAATTGCCGTTTGCGAGGAGGCGTTAAGAAGTTGCGAGCCGACGCCGATTCCGGCGAGCGGAGAGTTCCCTGGAACTATAATCTACGAGGCTCATGCCTTCGAGAAGGTCTCCTTTTGCGCTACGGTTACCTATCCCACATCGGATCAGATCATTCGCTGGCTACCCACGGCATTGTTTGTTTCCTCGATGGATCGCGCAGATCTTATTCGACGGTGCAATGGCGTCGATTCGGGAGCAACGGCTAGGGCCATCATATATGCCATTCGCCATGACTTGTCGGGTGATCGAGGTGGAGCGATGCTCGCTTCCTCATTGCCGTCTGACATGTGGTCGTCGAATTTTTGCGAACGAATAGCGGAACTAATCAACGACGAGTCTCTTCTGTCCATTGGGCGGAGCGAACTCTTGCGGTACTTCGTCCGCCGTGATCGCAAGCGCGCTCACGCGATCGCAATCAAGTGGGCGGCCCAAGAATCGGGCACTTCGCTGCATGAAGACGAGATGCGAATAGTTGCAATAGATGCACTGTGTCAGTCAGCCCCGGCGGTGGCGATGGACTGGCTTGAACGGATTCCCACGGCGGCTCGGCCGGAAGCGCTGAAGTCGATGCATTCATTTACAGAATCCGATCGATTCGGGGGAATCGATCTGGGGTCTTGGAGTGCGATCGCGTTAGAGCGGCTCTGTTACTTACTCAATGAAGCGATTCCGGCTCGCGAGAATGAGACGACAACGGCCCGGTCTGGGGGGTGGGAAAAGGGCGAGCCGCGGATCAGGTACCTTCGGGATGCAATCCCCACAGTTTTGTTCAAACGCGCAGATGAAGACAGTTCATTGGCGCTTGATCGATTGGCCAACCGCTACGCCCGGATTCGCAATTGGCGCGACGACGCTCGAATCCAGTATCAGGCCGAAGGCGTGGCCCGACTGCTGCATTCAGGACCGGCCAAACCGGGCAGCTTGGGTGCGATTCCTGTTCAATCAATGATTCGCCTGCTCGACGACGCGGCGTTCCGAATAATCCGCGGCAACAACGACCTACAGCGAGTACTTGTCGAGGAATTGAGAGCCATAGGGAGGAATGCCAAGGAACATTTGTCGTTGCTCTACTTCCCATACGGGCGGGGGGGTTCAAAGAAGGGGAATCGGAAAAAGAGACGTGCATCAAAACGTGCGCATCTGAATGAGGACGCGTTACAAGCCTACTTACTTTGTCGACTCAGTGATCGCCTTCCGGACAAGTCACTCGATCCAACAACGACCGTGACCTTCATCAACCGGGAACCGCTCGGTACACGCGATCAACGGCTGGACCTTAAGGTGCAAGCGCCGACTGTGGATGGAAGTCGGGCGGAGGTGATTGTCGAGGTGAAGTGGTCTGATCATCGCGAAGTTGGCAATAGCCTAAGATCGCAGCTTGGCGCGCGATATCTGCGAGAACTTCACCTGACGCATGGAATTTATCTTGTCGGATGGTGCGGGTCGCGACCGAGGGTCGGAGGGCCTAGGCAGGGCTCGACGCCCCCGTTCTCCATGGATGAGTTTCAAGAGCGACTGGAGCGGCAGGCGGACGAATTCGCAGTAAAGAACGATGGAATGTCGATAGCTTCGATCGTGCTTGACCTCGTCTTCGGCTCACTGGTTGCGGAGAAGGGCGTTGAAGGCGGGGCGAAAAGGCGACCACGAGATCGTTCGCTGAAGCGTACCAATCGTCGAAGTCGCCGCAATTCAGCACGTCCGACTACGCGGCGGCGTCGCCATTAGAACGCCGATTGGTGTCGTTACGCTCCAGTAGTTTCTGGATTGGAAAGCCGAGTGGACACAGTGTCCGTCTCATCCACATGAATTGGTGAGGCAGGAAGCTTGCGCACGTGCACTACCATGCAGCCGCCGCGGAAGTCAATTCGTGTCTGGGTGATGCACTTGCGCAGCGAAACCCGCTTCTCCTCCGGGACTCCGTGGCGGAGCGTCCGCTCCAGCCCCGCCAGGAACTGCATTGATTCGGCGACGATCGTCTGAACGGAGACCTGCGAAATCGAGAGCGTTTCGAGTTGCCCCGCCTGAGCGGCTAACTCTGCCTCCTCCCGCTGGAGTTCCTTTAGCCGCATATCTATGAGTTCGCGATTGGTCTCGGTGATATTGTCGAGCAGGTTTCGGATGATCGCTCCGATCTCTTTCGAACGGATTTCGAGCCGCCTTCGTGCCTGCTTCAAATCGCATTTTTCGCTGCCTTCCAGTTCGCGGACGGCTTTGGCCAGCCGCTCGCGGCCACCGGGCTCCAGATAAGGCCGGTAGTGGGTTAGCACGGCTTCGATCACAGCCGATTCGAGTTCTTCCTGCGGAATAGCATTGAGTTGGCAGATGGTTGGCCCCTTGGTGATGTATCCCCCGCAGGCGTAAGCGAAGGTCCGCACGGCGCTGCCGTCGATTCGACGACGGCCTTTCACCCGCGTGTAGCCCTGGTAGCGGTTGCCGCAGCGGGCGCATTGGAGCAGTCCGGACAGAATGAAGCGTGACCGCGTGCCGTTCCAGCCGCCCGTTGGCTTACGCGACTGGCCGCGCTGGGACGCCGACGTTGGCCGCGCCTCGCGGGCCGAACGGGCCTGTTCGAACAGGCGTCGTGAAACTAGCGCCGGATGGGCGTCGCGGATGATTATCCAGTCGGATTCGGCATTGGGGACCAGCCGTGCGCCGTGGGCTACCTTGCGCTGCACGGCTTGTCGCTCGGCGATCTGGTGGAAGCGACCATCCGTCCTTCGGTTCCAGACCATATCACCCGCGTAAGCTTGATTGACGAGCAGTGAACGGATGGTCGTATCGGTCCAGAAGCCGTGATAGATCACGGCCCAGGCCGGCCCCCGGGGCGTTGGAACCTTCTTGCGGTTGAGCGAATCGGCGATGGCCTTGAAACCCTTATTCTGTTCGACGTACATGCCGAAGACATCGCGGATGACCTGAACGCGGGCAGGCTCGCTGGGGACCAGCTTTGCCCGGTCACGTTTGGAGATGCTGAGCGACTCGCCTCGCGCCAGCGTTCGGCCGAGTTTGCCATTCTCATCCAGAACCTGCTTCGTGCCGTCGGGCATGAAGCGCTGGACCAGCAGGAACTTGCCTTCGGCATTTTCATACCGCAAGTCGTAGCCGTACGGCGGTACCCCGCCCATCCAGACGCCGCCACCCACTTTGCTGAGCAGGCCGCGAATGGTAACCCGTGAGAGGTCCTTAGACTCCTCGCGGGCCTGCCATTGCTTAACGGGGCGGAGCAGATCGTCTGTGGCATCGCCATTGAAGTTCTCGGAGGCGTAGCAAACCTCGACGCCGTGCATCCGCAGGACGTGGCGGTAGTACCCCGCCTCGTCGTTGTCGACGCGGCCGAACCGTTTGACGTCATAGACGATGATGTTTGTGAAGATGCGCGACGGCCTCTGGGCGGCGGCGATCATCTCTTGGAAGGCCCGGCGACCGATACTGCTGGTGCCGCTGATCGCATCGTCGATGTAGAATTTATCGATCCGTAGACCGTGTAGGAGGGCGTAGGACTCGACGGCCTTCTTTTGGTCCGGGATGGATTGCTCTTGGCGGTCCGTGGAGCGGCGCAGGTAGCCGACGGCGGTGGTGCCGTTGGTTGGTTGGGCTTCCGCACCAACTGTTGCGAGGACTGCTCGGAATGGGGGCGGCGGTGAAGCAGGACTGGCTGCGAGTAACGAAGGCCGCGCCATGCGTGGTGTGCAAGAAGCCGGATTTGTGTTCTCGCGCCGCTGACGGGACGGTCGTCTGCTGCATGCGGACCGAGTCGCCGAAGTCCATGAAGAACGGCGGATGGCTGCATCGGCTGGGCGAACCTTCAAGGTAATTCAGCCGCCGAGCGAGAAGGACATCGGGGCCTACATCCAGAAGCGGCCCCGCGGGATGGATCGGGGCGCAATGCGGGCGGAAATCGAGTCACTGATTGAGAAGGCGAGCGTGATGTGACGCCGACTCAGAGCTGTCGAATGACGGTGTATTCCGTGGCGTCTAGCAGCCTCAGGTTCTTCACCTCCACCGTCCAACCCTCGCGCCCCGCAAGGAACCCATTGCGGGCAAGCCAATCGCGAACCTCTTGGTCGACCCACTGGCGGCGTTCAGAGCGTGAGAGTGTCAGCTTCAGACGCTCGATGTTGACCTTGATGAGAAAGCGATCGTGCATGGCGCGCGATTGTAGGCGCTTCTCGGAGACGGTGTGGGCGTGAAAATTACGGCCATCGCATCATGGTTCGGCGGCAAGCGCACGATGGCCCCGCTGATCGCGCGCGAGCTGGGCAAGCACAGCCAGTTCTTCGAGCCATTCTGCGGCGGGATGTAGGTGCTCTTCGCGAAAGAGCCATCCCAGAAGGAAACAGTTAACGACCTTCACGGCACACTGATCAACCTGGCTCGCGTGGTCCAGGACGACGACCGGGCGCCGAAACTCTACGAAAAACTCCAGCGGGTGCTATTCAGCGAATCCGTCCTCGAGGACGCGAAGCACTGGTTGGAAGGCCGGACAGCGTCATGTGACCCGCTTCAATGGGCCTATTGGTATTTCATCGCCTGCTGGATGGGGCGGTTCTCGCGGTGCAAAGAGCTGTTGCGCCAACCCCCGGAGCAGGCCACCGATCGCGCAGACCTGCGGGCGCGACTCGCTCGGGCGTCCGGCGGAGTCGTCTTTACCACGATTCAGAAGTTCTTCCCCGAGGAACGGGGAGATAAGCATCCGATTTTGTGTGAGCGGCGCAATATCGTTGTGATCGCCGACGAGGCGCACCGAAGCCAGTATGACTTCATCGACGGTTTCGCCCGACACATGCGCGATGCGCTGCCGCATGCGTCGTTCATTGGATTCACCGGCACACCGATTGAGAAGACGGACGCCAACACGCAAGCGGTGTTTGGCGATTGGTAGAATCAGCGTGTCCGATGCAAGTCGGACATCCACGGGCGGCGGTTTTGAGTGTGCAACCGACCGCCCATTTTCTTGCGCTGCTCCGTCGGCGTAACACCGACCGTAGTTTCATTATGTACGCCCCTTTAGGAAGGTCCTGACCACGCTTCGCGCGTCTCATGGCGATGTTGACCGAGGCACTAGACGATCGGCCGCGGAGCTCAGATCAATTCTCGGTTGGAGGGCTTCACTAGAAGTTTTTGTAGTTTTCGGGTCGACGCCATCAGGATGGGCGCTATTATTCGGTTCGCCGAGGAAACACACTCCCGCAAGTTACCTTGGCTCTCTCAGTGTGAAATGTGCTCACGGATCCGCGGTCAACCGGAGTTGTCCACGTTGAGCTATCTCGATAAAGAGAAACACCTAGCGTTCCCGCTGCCCGAGCACTCCGCGACGGCAAGAGATGCTCAGGGCGATGATTGAGAGGAAGCTGAGCGTCGCGGGTTCGGGGACCGGTTCGAGCGTGAGTTGAAAAAAGCCGCTGCCCGTCGCGATCGCTCCCGAGTTGCCGAACGCATTGAGGCGCGTGATGTAGTTGATGGCATAGGTCCCCGCGGGGATGAGGGCCGTTTGGTCGGACGTGAAGATGCCGCTCAGGGGCGCTGGCGAGACGAAGGTGTCCTCACGATGGGAAACATCCAGAAATGTGTAAAAGGGCGGCCCAGGTCCGCCGGTGATTTGCAGTCCGCTTGAGATGTCCATACCGCCTACGGGTAGGTAATAGGAGTATGAGCCAGTCAGATGAGCGCGCAACGGCTCAGACGTTGTCAAGACAATGGAGCCGGTTGAGAAGCTAGCGGAAAGGCTGTTATGGAGGTCGGGCGTCACATGCGCCATGTCAAAATGGAATGAAGCGTGGTTGGCGGACCACGAGTGGCTGTACGACGTCATGGCTGTTCCGAGACCGAGGTGGGCCGAATGCGAGTCGACAAACGGGTTTGTGACAATGCTGAATGCCGTTGCATCTTGGATCGGATCGCCACCCGCATCCTGTACCGCTGTCGCGAGACTCCACTCTGTCACCACAATTTGCGCGCGTGCATTGGACGAAACCACGCTGAGCGTGACTGCGGAAATCAATAAGAGCCGCCGCAACATGAAGTGAGCCCCAAACACAATCGCGAGGTGTCGCGTGACCCCTCGGCTGATAGTTAAGTATACGCGCTCGAAGGTGCTCTCGACAAGGCAGGAGATTTTCAGATGTCCAAACGGTCCGTTGCTTTCCTTGTATTGCTGTCGACTGCTTTTGCGTTTCAAGCCCGAGAAGCGGCTGGATTTGCGATCCTGTACGTGGACGATGATCAAGCCTTGCCCGCAACCGCCGATGGCACCACATGGTCGAAGGCGTATAAGGACTTACGACTGGCGATTCAGAAAGCGACGACGCAGCCGGCAACCTTTCCCGAAATTCGCGTTGCCGGCGGCCGGTATCCGACCACACAGAGCACAACCCAGCCCTCTGAATCGTTCCACTTGCTAAAACTCGTGGCGATTCGTGGCGGCTATCGTGGTTTGAGTGATCTTCCTAATGCGGACACGCGCGATGTCGACGCCAATGTTTCTATTCTCACCGGAGACATCGACGGCGACGGACTCCTAGACGACGATAACGCGGTCGTGGTCGTGGATGCCAGGCAACCCAATTCTTCGGCGACTGACAACACGGCAGTATTGGACGGATTCACGATCACCGGCGGCAATGGTGGTGCGCCCGTGGCCATCGGCGAAAACGAGTACAGCGCCGGGGCGGGCCTTTATTGTCCTGGGACAGAACGCACCGGAACCGCTTCGAGCCCCTTCATCACGAACTGCCTCTTTATCGGAAATCGAACCAAACGCCCGGGTCATCCGCAGCGCGGCGGAGGCCTGTTCGTCGGTGTCAATTCGAACCTCAATATCAGTGGCTGTACGTTTATCGATAATGAGGCTGGCGACGGCGGCGGCGTTTACATGATGACGCCCGGCACGTCCTTTTCAATGGCACGCTGCACGTTTATCAAGAACAAGGCGGATGAAGCTGGCGGCGGCGCAGTGTTCATCCTGGCGGAAACCGGTTCCAGCCCCGTCCCATTCATCAACTGTGTCTTCCGCCGGAACGAATCTCTGAAGGCCGAGGGTGGCGCGATATTCGCCGGATTGACCAACTCCCGCGAGCTGCGCATCATCAACGGATTGTTTGACCGCAATTTTTCCGTGAAGAGTGGCGGCGGCATCTACGCCGAATCGTCGTCGACGCTCAATCTGGTCAATTGCACGCTCTCCGGCAATCGCTCCACGGTCGCCCAGGGCGGCGGCGTATTTGTCAACAACAGTACCGCTACTCTCGTCAATTGCATCCTGCGCGGCAATGAGTCAATCGACTCCGGTCTGTTTGACAAGCAACTAGCCACCAATTTCATCGCGATTACGCTGAATTACAGCCACGTTGAGGGCTGCGCCTCCTGCGGTGGGACCGGGAACAGTGGCGGCGATCCCAAGTTCGTTAATGCAAGCGCCGGGAATCTCCACCTCAAGTCGGACAGTCCATGCAAGGACGCCGGCGATAATTCAAGCTATACGAGCGCCGGAGGCGGAGTCGATTTAGACGGTCATACACGCCCGGCCAGCACGTCACAGCCGGTTGACCGTGGTCCTTACGAAATCGGTGCGGCGATCAATTCGGATTGCAATAACAATGGCATCGATGACAAGTGCGAGACAAATTGTGGCGCGATGGGTTGCAGCGGCGTGCCCGGATGCGGGACCGCGCCGGATTGCGATCACAACGATGTTCCGGACGTATGCGACATTGCGGCCGATCGGAGCTTGGACTGCGATGGCGACGGCGTCATGAATGCCTGCGAGTCGCCGCCATTCGTCGATTGCAATCGAAATTGCCGTGTGGACTCGGCTGACATCACTTGTGGTGGCAACAACACCTGCGACGATCTCGCGGGCAGTTTCGACTGCAACGGCAACGGCGTTCCGGATGAATGCGAATTCGTCCAGCCGCTCGTGGCGACCACGACCGACGACTTCAATCGCGGGACGAAGATCAATCTGAACACGGGGGCCGGCGGTTTGTTGCAGCGCAATACGGCGGACGCGACGAAACCGCTTCCATACCTCTGGGTACCTACCCAGAAGCCGGGTTCTAACATTGTGCGGATCAACACGGCGGCGGCGGCATCGACGCAGCCAACCACCATCCCGGTTCTCGGTGAATATCGCGCGTCGCCTTCCCACCACATTGATGAGTCCCCTTCGCTGGTACCGGTGGTAGCGACTCCCGAACGCGTAGCCGTGGATCTGGATGGTTCAGTCTGGGCAGGCGATAAGGACGACAATTTCAATAATCAAGGCGCAGTGGTGAAGATCGGATCAGTCATGGGCGGAACGCGCGTAAACGCCAACGGCGCGCTTGACCCCCACGGACAATACCTGAAGGCGCCCTTCAAATACTGCACCTGCGAAGACCGCGACGGCGATGGACTGATCAAGACCTCGCGTGGATATGGAGACGCTCTACCATGGGAAAATATCGACGGGCGCGACGACAATGGCGGCGTCGAGAACGCCGAGGATGAATGCATCATTCGATACAGCCGCGTATCGGGTACCGAAGTTCGATTGGTTGCGATTGACAGACAAAATAACGTATGGGTCGGCGGCTCGCTCAATCATGAGCACCAGAAACTCAACGGGTTCAGTGGGGCAGTCGAGGCCGGAACCGGATTCAATCCCGGCATTGGCGGGGGCGGTGGATTAGTGGACTGCCAGAACTATGTCTGGGCTACGTCAAGTGATGGTTCCAACGTCCTATGGTTTGATCCATCTGATCTCGAACACTCCCACACTGTGCAAGTACCGAGCACGGGCACTGGAATCGACCTGTTAGGAAACCTTTGGTTTACAAGAGGCCTGAATCTCATTCCAGGCGAAGTGCGGCGAGTAAAGCCGAATTGGGAGGTCGGCGACGGGCACGACACCGGCGGGTCGGGTGGAACGACGGGAATTTGCATCGCTCCCTCCGATGGAAATATCTGGGTTGCCAACAGTGGAAACAGCAACGGGAGCGATGTATCGCGACTCAACTCGACGGCGACCGTCGTCCGCAAGGTCATCAGCGTCGGGACTTCGGGGGGCGAAGAGCCGACAGCCATTTCGATCGACGCGGCCGGCAAGGTATGGACGGCCTGCTATAACACGTCCAGCGTGGTTCGGATCGATCCGGGTGCTGACACGGACGGGCTCGGCAAGGTGGATTTGACGGTCGACTTGAACACACCGACCGGCCCGGATTGCCTCGGAGACATGACCGGCATGGTCGCGCTGCAAACGAGCGCCACCGGGACGTGGTCGATTGTGCATGACGGAGTCGATCCGGGCATTGAATGGGGCTGCGTTCGCTGGAACACTGAGAACTGTGCCAGTCCGCCCATCCCATTTGGAACATCGCTTGATGTTAGCGTACGTGCAGCGGAGAAGCGACTGGCCCTCACCACACAGCCGTATACCGAGGACGTGCCAAACGGCGCCAGTCTCTCCGGTCTCGTGGGCAGGTTCGTCGAAGTTCGCGTTCGATTCCATGGAACTTGCCCAGAGGCGTCTTTTGCGACACCCGTCTTGTGCGATCTTGAAATTCGGCCGGTGGTCTCATGCGTCAAGGGCAATTGTAATCACGACGCATTTAACAAGATCAACGGCGACGACATTCAGCCGTTCGTCCGAGCCTTGCTGGGGGCGACCACGTGCCTGTTCGATATTTGTCCGGCGGACATGAATAATAACGGCACGGTGACCAGCGCGGACATTCCGTGCTTCCTCAATAAACTAGTGAACCCGAACGGCGTCGACTCCTGTTCGGGCTACAACGCTTGCGGGCAACTGGAAGCCCCCAGCCCGCGTTCGGGCGACTGTAACACGAACGGCACTCCCGACGACAATGACATCGCTGCTGGGACGAGCCAGGACTGCAACAACAACTTCATCCCCGACGAATGCGACATCGCCGCTGGCGATCCGGACGGCGATGGCCACGTCAGCAATGACGTGGATGCAAACGGCGTCCCCGACGAGTGCCAGACGGACTGCAATCACAACAGCGTTCCCGACGCCAAGGACATCGCGGTTGCCACAAGCAACGACGTGAACTCGAACGGTGTCCCGGACGAATGCGAGAAGGATTGCAATCACAACAGCATTCCGGATTCGTGGGACATCAGCCAGCACACGAGCGCCGACTGCAACGCCAACGGCATTCCGGATAGCTGCGAATCGGATTGCAACTCGAACGGAGTGCCGGACGACTGCGATATCGACCCGACCGACCCGGATGGCGACTCGGTCGTTTATCCGGATTGCAACAACAGCAGTCTCCCCGATGAATGCGATTTCAACCTTTCTCTGCACCCATCCTATGACTGCAACGAAAATGGGATTCCGGATGAGTGCGACATTGCGTCAGAATACAGCACGGACACGAACACGAACGGCATTCCCGACGAGTGCGATTACATTCTGGGTCGGGCGGGCGGCACAGAGGGCCAGTCGGAGTTCGACGCAGAGGCCGCGTGGCTAGAGTTCTATGAATGGGAGATCACCGAGCACGATGCGCTAATGGAGATGTACCCAGCCGATCGCTTCCAGGCAACGCTCGACAAACTCTACGAACTCGGATTGCCCGAAGCGATCCCGTGGGCGCATGTTGCGACTCCCTAAATAAACTGGGCATTCTGGACCGGGCACGGTTGCTTCGAGGAGCAGCCGTGCCCGCTTCGTTTCCGCGATCACGCCGCTTCGTCTGCAATAGGATCCTGCAGTGTGTCCCTCACACCATGCTCAAGCCTCGCGACCAATCGAAGCAACTTAAATCGCCGTGTCCCGCGATTACGAATAACGATTGCGATGAAACCGAGAACCGTTGATGCAATCGAAGCACCGTCCGATCGACGGTGGACCCAGGCGAACTGCATCGCGGGATCCCGACGGACTTTGACCGCCGCGCGTGTCGACGGCGATCGACCATCGAGCGCTGCGTGGGCTGATTGAAGGAATGCCGTCACGTTGGAACGCGATTCGAGAAGCTGGCCATCAATTTCCTGGCGATGCTTAAGCCGATCGAGCGGTGTCTGCGGATAACTCAGTTTTCAGACAGAGCCTAGCAGCGAGGCGGGTTTCGACGCGCACCTGCGCGCATCTCAGTTATCGCGACGTTGAGGACTCCAGGTGTGACTCTCACTGCCAGCGGAAGCAGTCCCATCTGTCGGACGTGCCTAACGCCGATATGCTCCGGGAACTGTGCTCCGTGGGTTGGGATTCTGGCTCTCTCCTGCGCGGCGGGATCAGTGCCCAAGCCATTCGATCATTACGAGCGACATGTCATCCTCGAATCCCTTTCCGCCGGCCCATTCCGCGAGCGCATCGATCGCGCGGGTAACGAGCTGCGGCCCGGGGATATCGGCCAGCGAGAGCACGAGCGCCTGTAGGCGCTCCGCGCCAAACAGTGCGCCGTCGGAGAGTCTGGCCTGCTCGAGGAAACCGTCGGAGTAAATGAAAAACCGATCGCCCGGCTGGAGCTTCAGGGCGACATCCCGGTAGTCACCGCCCTCGACTAGGCCGAGGGGCAGGCCGCCGTCATCGCTGAGCGGGACCACCGCGCGGGCGCGCACGAGGACAGGCCGCGGGTGGCCAGCGCTGGCAAAGGTGGCCCGGCCGCTGTGCGTGTCGAGGATGAAGAGCAGCATTGTGAGGAATCGTCGGTCGTTGTCGATGGCGCAGAAGCGGCGATTCAGCTCCGTGACGATACGCCCGGGCGGATGAACAGGGCCCAGGCCGTAATCACCCTGCGCACCCAGGAGGAGGGAAGCGCCTTGGCCCGCCGTGGCGAGCGCGTGCATCGCGGTGACGGAGAGAAGGGCCGCAGGTACACCGTGTCCGGCGACGTCGATGACATACGCGATGAGGTACCGGTCGTCGATGAGTTCCAGGCCGATGGCGTCGCCGCCCAGTTCATCGGTTGGAACATAGGTCCAAGCTGCGCGGACGCGCCGGTTTTCAATCGCCTTCCTCGGGAGCATGGCTCGTTGCAAGCGGGCGGCGGAGCGCAAGTCGTGCCGCATGCGGGCGCTGGCAGCCGCGAGGGCGCGGTTCTGCTCGTGGAGGGCACGTTCGAGACGAACAACCCGCTCGCCGGAGAGGACGCGGACGCGGAGTTCTTCGCGGTCGAACGGCTTGGAGACGAAGTCGTCGGCGCCGGCCTCGATGCCGTTGACGATGTCGGACTTGTTGGTTCGGCCCGTGAGAAGGACGATGTACACGTAGGTCGCGGCGCCGGCCGCGCGAACGCGCTCGATGAGTTCGAGGCCCGAGACGCGGGGCATTTCCCAATCGGTAATGACGATGTCGAATGGGTTCACGCTGAGGGCCTCCCACGCGGACTGGCCGTCTTCGGCGGCAGTGACGGTGTGTCCCCAGGCCTCGAGTTGGCGTGCCAGCGAGACGCGAGTAATGCGATCGTCTTCGGCGATGAGAATGCGCATCATGACTTGGCCTTGACGAACTTGAGGAGTTCCTGAGTGAGGGAGTCGAGGTCGTCGTGGAGCGTCTGCACGGCTGCGGGGGCGGCGGTCAGGTCGCCACTCTTGCCGAATTGCTCGACGCGCTGCGCGGCAGCGTGGGCCTGGGCGGCGCAGAAATTGGCGATCATGCCCTTGAGGGCGTGCGCGTGGCGTGCCACGGCGGCCGCGTCGCCCGCGCTCACAGCAGTCCGCACCTGTTCCAGGAGCGGCGGACTTTCGACCGTGAGCATGCTTACCGTCTCGGTAAGAAATGCGACGTCGTTGTCCACGCGGTCCAGCAGTTCCGCCTCGTCGAAATTGTTCGCCACTGCCAGTCTCCTAGATTCCCCAAACGACTCATGGTGCACATGGTGACGCCACATCCGGCAGATCGTCTTCGTGCAGGAGCGAACCTGCGTGCCGAAAGACGATCTCGCAACTGCGAAGGGCGTCAACGACTTGCGGATCGAACTGCTGGCCTCGTCCCTCGATGATGATGCCCAGAGCCTCATCGTGCGACAGGGCCGGTTTGTAGACACGCTTGGATGTCAGCGCGTCGTAGACATCAGCGACGCTGACGATGCGGGCTTCGAGCGGGATCGCGTCGCCACTAAGCGCCGCGGGATACCCCTTGCCATCCCAGCGTTCGTGGTGCGACGCGGCAATGTTGCGAGCCATCTGGAGCAGCGAGTCGTCTTGGTCTCGCGCCAGGATCGCTTCCAGCGCGGTTGCGCCGATGCCCGGGTGCCGCTCGATTACCACTCGCTCCTCTGGAGTAAGCAGCCCGGGCTTCAGGAGGATGCTGTCGGGGATTCCCACTTTGCCGATGTCGTGGAGCGAGGAGGCGAGCTGGAGATTGACGACCCATTCGTCAGTCAGGTCGTGGACTGTGCGCAACTGCTCGGCCAGCACCCGGCAGTAAGTGGCGATCCGTTCCAAGTGCTCGCCCGTGTCCGTGTCGCGGCTTTCGGCCAGTTTGGCCAGTCCGAAGATGAGCGTGTTGCGGGCACGGAGCGCATCGGCCTCGCGTTCGGCGATGAGTTGCCGCTTCTCCGCCTCGTTGAACGCACGCGCCCTCAGGAGCAGCCGGTAGGTGCGCGAGTGATACCGGACGCGAGCGACCAACTCGGCGCGATGCGGGAGTTTGACGAGGTAGTCATTGGCACCCCGCCGAAACGCCTCCGCCTTGGTGACGGGCTCCTCCTCGGAACTCAGAACTACGAGCGGTGTCTGTGACGTGGCTGGCTGCGCTCGATATGCCACGATCAGGTCCAGGCCGTCGACTCCCGGCATTACCAAATCCTGCAGTATCACAGAGGGAAGAAACCGGACGGCAGTTGCGACGGCCTCGTTCGGGTCGATGCAATGATAGAACTGAACTTCCGGAATTGATGCCAGCATGTGCTGGATGGTCTTGGCGACGATCTGCTGGTCATCGACCAGAAGCACGACCGGTGCGGCTTCCTCGTCAATTGCCGGCATGGGAGCCTCCATTGAGAACCCGCGCAACCTCGGCGAAGAGGAGTTCGCGCTTAACAGGCTTGGCGACGTAGCCGTCCATGCCCGCGTCCATGCACATATCGCGGTCGCCCTTCATGGCGTTGGCGGTCATCGCGATGATGGGAAGCCGCGACCCACCCGCTCCCGCCGCGGCCTCGCGGGCCCGGATCGCGCGCGTTGCGTCGAGCCCGTCCATCTCCGGCATCTGCACGTCCATGAGCACGATGTCGAAGGAGTCGGAGCCGGTCTTCTGCACGGCCTCGCGCCCGTTGTTGGCCACCGCGACGCTATGGCCGGCGCCCTTGAGCACCCTGATCGCGAACTTCTGATTCACCGCGTTGTCCTCGGCGAGCAGCACCTTGAGCGGTCTGACCGCATCTCCCGGCTCGGCGTCGGCGGGCGCCCGGGCGGGCGCGGCGGCCTTGGCGAGGTCGGGCGCACCCAGCACCCGCATGACATTGTCCAGCAGCAGTGACTGCTTCACGGGCTTGAGCAGCCTCGCCGCGACACCCAGCTCATTGCACCGGGCCTGATCACCCGGCGAGGCCGACGAGGTGAGGAGCATGACCGTCGTCGAGCCGAATTGAGGGTGGGCGCGAACGGCGGTGGTGAACTCGAACCCATCCATCCCAGGCATGTGGAGGTCGGTGATGATTAACGAGACGGATTGCCCGCCGCTGCTCGCGCGGTCGAGCATGGCGAGCGCGGCCTTGCCGGAGTCCGCGGCGATGACCTTGAGGCCCCACTGGCCGAGCATGGCGCCGACGATGCGGCGGTTGGTCTCGTTGTCATCGACGACGATCGCCACTTTGCCGGCCAAGGTCTTGGCCGCGTCCTCGGGCGTCGCCGAGGCACGGGCCACACCCACCTTGAACTTCACGGTGAAGATGAAAGTGCTGCCGACGCCGGGGGTGCTCTCCAGGCGGATCTGGCCCCCCATGAGCTCGACGAGCTGCTTGGAGATCGCCAGCCCGAGACCGGTCCCGCCGTACTTGCGGGTGGTGGACTGCTCTGCCTGCTCGAACGCCTTGAAAAGGCGTGACGCGGCCTCCGGAGCGATGCCGATGCCCGTGTCGCGCACCGAAACTTCCAGCAGCACGTCGTCGCCGTTGCGCTCCTTCTGGGTCACGGTGATGACGACTTCGCCCCGATCGGTGAACTTGATGGCGTTGCCGGCGAGGTTAACGATGATCTGGCGGAGCCTGTAGACATCGCCGATGAGCGCATCGGGCACTCTGGGGTGGATGTCGTAGGCGAGTTCGACGTCCTTGGCCGAGGCGCGAAGGGCCAGCGGGCTGAGCGTGTCGCCCATGGAATCACGGAGGAGGAACTCGATTGGGTCGAGCTCGATGCGGCCGGCCTCGATCTTGGAGAAGTCGAGAATGTCGTTGATGAGCGAGAGAAGGGCATCGGCCGACGACTTCACCGTGACGAGGTAGTCGCGCTGCTCGGCCGTGAGCTCGGTGTCCAGCGCCAGCTCGGTCATTCCCATGATGCCGTTCATGGGTGTGCGGATCTCGTGGCTCATGTTCGCCAGGAATGCGCTCTTGGCCTTGGTGGCGTCGTCGGATTTCTGCAGGGCCATGCGGAGGTCGGTCTCCTGCTGCTTGAACGCGGTGATGTCCTGGATCACGCCGTACATGTCTGTTGGCTTGCCTTCCGCATCCTTGACCACGTGTCCCAGGGCGTGGATCCAGACCAAACGTCCGTCGATCGGCCGTTTGTACAGGTACGTCGCGTCGTACATCGGGATCGTGCCGGCGATGGCGGCGGCAAAGTTCTCCGCCGTAGCCTTGGCGATCGCTTCGTCGCCGGCTCGGACACGCGCGGCCCATTGGTCCAACGGGTAGCGGTGATCCGGGGTTGGCAGCTCTCCCAATATCCTCGCCGCGCGCTCGGAGGGGATATAAGAGCCCGAGTTGTCGAGCGGGAAGTGCCAGTGCCCGGCGCTGGCAAGGTCCAGGGCGCTGTCGGCGAGAATGTTGATGCGGTTGAGCTCCTCGGCCGGGCGCTGCGACTGCTCGAGCTGACGGCTCTTGGCTTTGGTCGCGCTCTCGAGCTTCTCCATGGCATCGCGGAGCGTCGCCTCGTCCTTGATGCGCTGGGTGATGTCCTGGTACACACCGTACATGTAGCGAATGTGCCCGTTCTCAGCCCGCACGACCTTGCCGAGAGCGTGGACCCAGATGACGTTTCCGTCCGCCGGTCGCTTGTACGCGTAGGTCGCTTGATAGTTCTGGTAGCGCCCTTCTATCGCTCCCTGGTAGCGCTCGGCGGTTTGCTTGGCGACCTCCGGATCGGCCTCAATAAGGCGGGCGAACCACTCGTTCTGAAGGTGGTAGCGTCCATCGGGCTTGACGGGTTCTCCAAGGATCTTCGCCGCGCGTTCCGATTGGTAGTAGTGGTCCGGATCGCTGTAGTCGACGTGCCAGTAGCCACAGCCGGTGAGCTCGAGCGCAATGTCGGACAGGAAGTTGATGCGCTTGAGCTCTTCGGCCTGACGCTGCTGCGCCTGCTCCATCTGCCTTTGCTCGGTGACGTCGGTGTTCGTGCCGAACCAGCGGACCACGCGCCCTTGGGCGTCGCGGATTGGCAGGGCCCTCGAGAGGAACCACCTGTACTCGCCGTCTTTGCTGCGCAGGGGAAAGGTGTCCTCCCATGGCTCGCCAGTGGCAAAGGCGTGCTGGATGCTCTTGACGACGCGTCCGATCTCTTCGGGATGATGAACTTTCTGCCACCCCCAACCCTGCATTTCTTCGAGGGTGGTGCCGGTGTAGTCGTACCAGCGCTGATTGTACCAGAAGATGGAACCAGCGGCGTCGGCCATCCATGCGAACTGCGCGATGGAGTTCGCGAGCGTGTTGAGCTCCTCGGCCTGACGCTGCAACTCCTGTTCGGCCCGCCGGCGCGCCTCTTCCAACCGCTTCTGATCGGTTACGTCTTGGATGTACCCGCGCCAGCGCGCAGTACCCTCGGCATCGACGCATGGCGCTGGGGCGTCGACATACAACCAACGAATCTCCCCGCTTACCGCGTGGCGGATGCGAACGGTGAAACGATGATCGCTGGGTGTGGCCGCGGAGCGGTCGATATCGGCAACATATGCCTCGGCATCCTCCGGCAGCACGGTGGCGAAGTAGCGGCTCACGTCCTTCATCACTTCCGCGGCGGAAACTCCGATCAACGCTTCCATGCCGCCGCTGGCGAACGGTGCGCGCGCGGCGCCGTCGCGCCTTTTCTCGAACTCAAACACGACACAAGGCACGTTGTCGGTGATCTCGACGATGCGGCGGCGCGCCTCGCGTGAACGTTCCTCCACTTTGGCTTCCAGACGCCGATTGGCGGCCCGCAACTGCGCCACCCGCAACCGGTAGATCGCCAGTGCCACCCCGAGCACCAGTGCCGCCCCCAGGATGTAGAACGGCGAAGTGCGCCAGAACGGTGGCGGGATATGGATTGCTACGCGTAGCCCTTCCTCATTCCAGAGGCCGCCATTGTTGGCGGCCTTGATTCTTAGCGTGTAGTCGCCGGGTGGCAGGTTCGTAAAGCGGCCCGCGCGAGGCTCGCCCGGTGCCACCTCCTGCCAGCGCTCGTCCCAATTCTCCAGCCGGTAGGCGAAGCGGTTTTGCCGGGCATTGGTAAAAGACAGGCCGGTGAAACCAAACTCGAAGCTGGGATCTCGATAGTCGAGCTTCAGCTGGTCGAGCTTCTCGAAGGCCCTGATGGGCTTTATCTCCTCGCCCCCGACGCGCACCGAGGTCAGGTACACGACGGGCTTCTGCGGGTTGCTGACGAGCGCCGACGGATCGACGACGGTGAGCCCCTTGAAGCCGCCAAACCATAGTCTGCCGTCGGAGGTTTTGATACCGGAGTTGTCGAAGAACTGGGTGCTGTGCAGGCCGTCTTCGACGGTGTATATACTCATTACCCGACTGGCTTCTGGGTCGAAGCGGAACAGACCAGCATCAGTGGGTATCCAGAGCTTGCCGTAATCGTCCTCCTGCACTTGGTGGGCGACGAGGTTGTCGGGCACGCCTTCTGTTGCGCCCAGCTTTTGGAACACTCCGGTTTCTGGATCAAAACGGTCGATGCCAACAGCGGTGGAAACCCAAAGCCGATGCGTTGAGTCCTGAAAGACGTCGTAGACCTGGTCGGAACTGATAGTCCGTGTGTCGCCATCGGAATGGCGATGGTGCGTGAAGCGACCGCTGCGCTTGTCGAACTTCTCCAGGCCGCCGCCCCAAGTGGCGATCCAGGCAGTATTGCCGTCATGCGCATCGAAGATGAAGCGGATCGAGGAATCCGAGGAAGGACTAGCCGAGTCGGCGTTGCTGTGCTTGTAGCAGTGGTAGTCGTAAGTGGTCTTGTTGAAACGACAGAATCCTTGCTGCAGATAGCCGGCCATCCAAAGCAGGTTGTCGTCGTTAGGGTCCTCGTGGATGGTGTACCAAATGGTGTCCTTCGTGAGCTGCTGTTTCACCTTGCCAGCCAGAGGATCCCACAGCACCAAGCCGCCATAGGTCGAGATGTAGAAGTTGCCTTTGCTATCTTCGAAGAAACCGTTGGGGTAGTTGTGCGGCAGCGTGGATGGATCGCCCGGCTTGTGGGAGAAGTGGGTGAAGTCGTCGGTAGCTGGGTTGTAGCGGTCTAGGCCGGCGCCGAAGGTGCCGATCCAAATCGCGCCGCGACGATCCTCGAAGATGGGAATCGGGTCATTGCTGGCCAGAGACGCGGGCGTCAGCGGGTCGTGCCGGTAGAGCTTGAACTGCACGGCATCGCGATCCCACGTCTGCACGGTACCGCCGCTGTTCACCAGCCACAGGCGACCATCGCGATCCTCCATGGCGGCGTTGAGTGCGCCGGGCATAAGGGTGTAGGGATTGCCGGAATTGAACCGGTACCGCTTGTTCTTCTCGGTCTTGGGATCGAACAGGTTCAGTCCGATGGTGTTGTCGGCGATTTGCAGCGGCAGTAACTCGCCAGTGCTCAGGATCTTCCATTGGAAACCCTTGACCGCCGGCACGCTGGTCGGATCTTCGACTTGTATCTCGAAATGGGGTCGCTGCTGACGACGGTTCGAGAGTTAGACCGGCGCGAATGGCGCGCGAAGTCGTGGCGTTCGCGGGGCGGGAAGACCATCGGCGGTGCGTCGTTCAATAAATGCAGTCTGCACGGGCTTCTAATGAACCTGCTGTACGTTGGAAAGGTGCGGCATAAGGAAGCTGTGTTCCCCGGTGAGCACGAGGCGATTATTCCGGAAGTGCTATTCCAGCGGGTGCAGAAGCGGCTGCGCGAAAACGCGCGGACGGGCGCGACTGAGGGCCGCAATCGGCACGGAGCATTGCTTCGGCGGCTGCTGTATTGCAAGGCGTGCGGGCGGCTAATGCTCCATACGTTTACGACGCGCGGCAATACGCGGTATCGCTATTACACCTGCACCAACGCCGTGAAGCGCGGTCGTCGCGTGTGCCCGACTGCGTCGTTGCCTGCGGCTGAGATTGAGCGAGCGGTCGTCGAGCAGATTCGGGGGATTGGCGATGATCCAGAGCTTCTGAACGAGACCCTGCGGCAAGCCCGGGCCCAATCGGAGGCGGCGATCGAGCGATTGGCGTCCGAGCGCCAGCTTGTGGCCGACGGTGCGAAGCGTTGTCACGGGGAGCTGCGTCGCCTGGCGGAGAAGGGGGGCGCAGTGCCGGCTCGCGTCAGACTGCCACTAGCTGAAAACCGCGGCTGGCACTTGGTATTTTACCCCTGCTGCCTTCGCTGATGTTCGATCGATACGGGACTTACGCGGCGATGCGCCAAAACGCAAGAATGCTTGGGTCCTCCTAAACCGGCCGTTTTGGGCTTCGGCCTCGCTTGTCATTTTGGCAGGATGCATGTGGTCGGTCGCCATGACTTGCGGGTGGGCGTCCGCGATACCTATGTTTGGGTTTTGTACCTAGGCCGGCATATCCAAACATAGCGCAAACTCTTGCTAGGGTGCAGACTGCGCAAATCCACCAGACTGCTTCCACATGAATTCAGTTAATGTTTGGTTGCGGCGCAGTCTCTGGCATTCGTCTTGCTTGGCCAGTCGACTCGACTGCATCCCGCTTCGCTTGATGTCCTCGAGTGTTCGGGGATGAGCGTTGGGCGGTGGCTGTCGATGGAGATCCGGCTATGGATTCCTGGACTTTCTATCAGGACACGCAGGGTATGTGGCGGTGGCGGCGAACAGCTGCGAACGGGCAGGTAGTTGGCGCGAGCAGCGAGGGTTATCGCAACCGGTCGGACTGCGAGGCTATCCGCGCATCGGGGTATCAGGTGCTCATCCGTCAGCTTCGCAAATTCGCCACAGATGCGGCACAAACCGACATGCGAGCTCATGCGTCGATTCTTACATTGGTCTGCCACTATTTCAATTCCGGCGCAATCCATCTTAAGATACGGTGCCTCGCGGCCGCGGCGGGCTGGCTGTGTGGAGCGCGGCTCGTGGATGCGCGACAGCCGAGCGCCCTCCAATCAGAATCCCCGCGGGCTGACTCTACTGGTGCGGGATTTCGGATCGCCTCAGAGCGGTGCGGCGAGATGATGGGGCGGATGCAGGCGGGGATGAATTGGTTGCGCGGAGCACAGTCGTTGCACACCGGCCACGGCTGCTACGATCGGCCAACGCGCTTGGCCAAGGCCAATTGATTCGAAATCACAACCCGATAATCAATGCGACAAATTGGGAAATGTCTGCCCCATCGACGCGAGAATCATTGTTCATGTCTGCCAGTGACAGCGAGCAGGACGGGTACGCTGCGGCGTAGGCGATTGCGTCGGTCAGGGCGAGCACAAATGGCCCAACATCCGAAGCATTAACAACGCCGTTGCAGTTCAGATCGCCGGGTAGTGCTGGGACGGCGCAATCCGAGCGGGACAGAACGATGTCGTCGAAGTACATGCCACTCGTGCCCCCTTGTGCGGGTTCACCGGCGTAGAGGTCGACGGCTTCGAGACGGCGCTCGGTTCCGCAGAATGGCGTCCCGAGGCCGCAGGTCCACGATCGGTTCTGAACGAATCGCACGCCATCGTAGAAGTAGTCCGCGCGATCGTTGTCGAGATCGAACTCGACCCGAAACTCGACCCACCTTCCCTTGATCAGCGCGGTCGTGCCCGCGAGGAAGTCGGCGATGACCTGATTAGCGTCAGAATCAAAGTGGATTTGGAGGGCCCAACGATCGTCGGCCACAGGCGAGCCGGAGGGGTCGTCGTACGTGCTGAGCAGGCTCAGGTAGCCCGTTCCCGTGGCCTTGCTGGGAACGAACGTCATGGTCCGAAACATCCAGCGCCCAGAAGTAACGCCGAAAAAGCGACGCACCGTGTCGTCTCCCTGCCCTGTCGAGCCGCCGGTGCTGCCAACGATCTTGAGTGATTGAGTGCCGCTGAAGGCCTGCTCAGTCGTGACGCCGCCGCACACATCTTCGCTGCCGCTCCATTCCTCCCATCCGTTCAGCCCGCAGACCTCGTCATGGTGGGATTCGAATGTCTCGTTAAGGAACGCAATGCAGGGGTTTTCGCACTCATCGGGGACTCCGTTGGTGTTGAGGTCGGGGCTGAAACCCGCGAGGATGTCGATAGTGTCGTCGTCGCCATTCAGATTGCAGTCAAAGCCCGAGACCGGCAGTTCGACGATGGGCGGGTTGAACGAGCATGGACCGGCTATTGGAAGTGGGTCTGCTCCGGCGACATCAGCGACGATGCAAAGCGTATCGCAATCGAGGCGCCTGCTGATCGAGGGGCCGACGCTGAAGACGAAACTTGGGTACGGAGGGTTCGTGCCCGAGCATGACCGCGCCTTGACCTGAAATATCCCCGGACTGGCCACCAGGTTTGCCCTGAGCTTCTGGCTGAACAAGCCCCCACATGAATTGCGGATGCTCGCGGCAAACGCCGTGGCGAGGCAATCCCTACTCGTCGGAACGCACGCAGAACCCGAGACGCATAACGGGCAGGGGTTTGTCACCCTTGCGCTGCGGTTGAAGCAACACGGCTGACTGAGGCACCAATCCCAGTTCGAGGTGCCCGATGGCCCCATCACCTGGAACAGCCTGGACTGCCAGGGGTTGTTCGGGCACGGGGAAAGCGCGCACGGACACGTGCCGGCAGTTGGATTGGGACCGATGACATTAAGCCGCCCACAACCGTGTTGTACTGCGACCGCGGAACCAACGCGGATGGCGTATGTCGTTGTATGCACGGCGTTGAATTTGACGGATGAATGCACGCTTCCTGAGCAACTCGTTCCGGGACCCGCGTTGTCATTGAAGCCGCCCGGCACGAGGCTCCCTCCACAGATACCATCGTAGACGGCGATCGCGGTGTCCAGGCTTGCTGGTGAGCCGCATGTGTTGAATTCAACGGGCCCATCGCAGGGGGGTGTATAGGAAAACCAGACGTCGTTGTGGATTGATCCGCTGGGTACGCTGGGAGGGCCATCGTTGGCCCCGCACGTGTTGAACGCGACAGACGCCCCGACGATTGGCGGCAGCGTACCGCACCAATCATCGTTTGCGGGAGCCGGCGACGGAGGATCTAAGGAGATCTTCAATTTGAAATTATTGGGAACGAACGAGGGAAACCCACTCGCGACCCGGATGTAATAATGGGTGCACGCTTGAGCCGGCCATCCGACTACGCAGTCGTGGCAGACGATCGGCGGCGATGTGCAACTGGTGTGCACAGAAACCAGAAGGAGTGTACCCGCAGGGGTGATATCGCAAGGCGCATTCGGCAAGCATGTGGTCGCCGTATACTGCCCGTCGCATGCGGGAACAAAATCATACCAAACGTCCGGCACCGGGGACCCCGGCGGGCAGCCACCAACGGTTGGATTCACTACCGCCCCAACAGTGGTCCCGAGCACGGTCTCGCCTGCGCGGATTGGGAAAGCGTTAGCGCAGTCATCATTCAACTCCGCGAGGATTCGGATTGGTATCTTGGGGCACGGGGAGAGTGGAAGGGCCGGCCCCGCAAGCCGGATCCAGTACATCGTGTTCGCCTTTGCCACAAACACAACCTTCGAAGCCCCTTGGTAGAAAGTGGAAAACGCATCGTCGTTGCAGGTCAATTCATTGGATGTTGCCGCGCTGGGGCAAGCCGTATGGACCGACAGGATCGGATCGTATGCGAGCCCGCTTCTGTTAAGTGTGTCGATCGTAAGCCGAACGTCGTAACACTGCGGACCCTTTACACAGAACCACATGTCTTGGCTCGTGCTCGCAGCGTCGCAGGAGGATGATCCGTCCAAAGTAGCACCGGTGGCCGGAAAGAATTGGCTGACCGTTCTGCCCAGCGGCGGTATGGTCAGCGGCGTGCAATTTTGGCAGTCATCGTTGCTCGGCGGCGCCATTACAATCGTAATTGTGGCACTATAAATGATGCCGGACCGAACTGGGGCCTCGTCTCGGAGATAGACCTGAAGGTAGTTGATGCCCGCCTTCAAAAAGCTCGGTGGAAAGTACACTGGGCAGACGATAGTCTCATCCAGACGTCTTCCACCCGCAATGAGAGGGAGTGCATGCCCGTTGATGTAAACACCCGCTGTATTTAGACCGTTCGTCCCGCCTCCGGGCGTGTCACCAATGCGATCGTCGGCGGCCCAGCAAAAGCAGATGTAAGCAGGGAGGGTTGCGCAAAGTACCGTCGGTGGCAAATCGAACCGTTGCGAGAGCAGTCGGCTCCCGGCGGGTGTATCGCAATCAATGGCGATCGGCTGCGCGAGCGGGTCACACCGTAAACTAGCGAGGAACGAAGTCGGGCTAACCACTTTCATGCGCGTTGTGAGTGCGGCCGTGAAGTTCGCCGCGACAAAGGACGGGGGATAAGTCAATGGGCAGGCGGCTCCGCATGTGGGCCCGGTTGTAATGCTAGGATCTAGATCGCAGGCGATGACGCCGCCTCCACTTCGGAGTGTCCGAGTTATTGTTTGCCCCTTCACCCGCCCGACGTTTGTAACGCACGCGAAAAGAAGCACCAAAGCAGCGAGTTCGAGATGAAGTGGTCTGACGTATTCCCGGGCTGATCGAGTTCGTGGCAATTCGCAATAATTCTTCACGTGCGCTCCTCGCCAATGACTCTTGCGGCCGGCTTGGCAATTCCTGCTTCGCCCGGTTCCCCGCCCGCGGCGAGCAGCGCCATTGTACAAAGCCGCTCCCCATATTCCCGATCTAATCTGGCATTTGTCTCGCGAATTCGATCGGCTGGTAGAAGCCAGGCCCTTGTTCACCAGCAATCGTCAAAATGCCTGGAAGGGCGTCGGGCGACACATATCGTGTCGAAGGCAAGTAAAGCCGAGGACGGCCGATTTCAGGGCGCCATTTGGTCGACGGGACCGGCTCAGTTCTTCGCCGAGTCCAGGAATAGGCGACGGCTAACGCGTTCTCAGACAACCTGAGTGCAATCGACTTCGGGTTTTACCATCTGGTGCTCCTGCGAAGGCCGGCTCCCTTGATGTCGCGGATTGTCCGAACAGCGGCCACCGCTGAATCGCGTGGCGAACGATACTCTTGAGAGTGGTTCGACCTCCCAAGAGCGATTCGAGCAAAATTACCTGCGGAGTTCCACAATCATCTCGGCGAGGGGCCAGCGGTATCGGCCGGATAGCAGGCGGCCGAAAGCTTCTTCCGTTCTTGGATGTTTTCTGGAGTGACCCCGGCCGGTTTCGCCTCTCGACCGCTTCTGTCCCCGGGATTTCCAGCTAGCAACCTGAGCCAGTGCATCGCGGAGGAATCCTCCGAATTCGTCGCGCATATGGTCGAACCAATGACCGTGATAATGCCACATTGCGGATTGAAGGAAGGAGGGGCGACTGGAGTCCTCCTGCATCGAGCTCAGCAAGCTTTCAAAGGCGAGTGAAAAGTCAACGAAATCAACAAATCCACGGATGGAAAGGTCCAGATCGTCTGCCTGACTATCGCTGCGAAGAAGTGCAGCAAAAAATCGCTTGGGCGAGCTGATCGCGTTAAGCGTATCTGAAATGTCAACGCCGTTGCGGTCACCGCCATCCAGGAACCAAAGAAATGTCTCGATCGGACCGTCGGACTCTCGCGTGCGAGTAAGCTCAAAGAACAATGGGAACTGCGACGCGAATGCTCGTGGGGCACTGGGAACCGCGCGGCGTCCATTCGATTCGAGCCGAATCCTGAACAGTTGCGGGAGCAGGAGCGGGTAGTTGCTTTCGTAATAGCGCAGGATTGCTGGGTTCTTCAGATATCGAAGCGCCGTTCTCCGGACCGGATCGCCGAGCGAGGAGGGCAGGTAGCCGGCGGTGCATGCCACTTCCATCATCGAAAAATAGGCCACCAGATAATCAAATGCATCGCGATCCCAGGTCTCCTGCGTGCCGATTTCTTCCTCGCTGTGGTGCCGCAGCAGTCGTTTTAGATTTCGCCGAGCCGGGCCGGTGGACCGCGATTGAGAAACGATCGTGACAGCCCTCGGCGCCCGGTCGGGATCGCCAAAATATACGTCGCGAATTTGCTCGTGCGTCATGATTGCATTCGCGGTCATTGCAACTCCTCTATGACGCGTTCGAGTGGAAGCGAAAACGCTTCGGTCGGTTTGCATATGCTTCTATGTCCGGCCTCAGGCACAACTTCGAACTGACCATCACGAGCAAATTCTTGGCGAACAACCACTCGGTCACGTCCGCCGTGTATGACGCGCGGACAGAGATAGGAGCGCAATTCCGGCTTTTGTTGCAATAGGGCACGGGTCCGTTTTTCGAGTGTGCGCAAGTTGGCACTTTCCGGCTCAAGCTCTTTCAGGACCGGACGGAGAAAAGTTGCGCCACGCCAGAGCGCCTTTAGCTCAAAGGCTTGGAACAGCTCTTCCATTAGCGGCAAACTATGCGACCCCTTGTGTGCCGGCGCAAAGAGGATTGGTGACAGCTGGACCGCCGCCCATTTTCGGGGTGTCGCTTCCGCAGCCCAAAGGAGGGCTTTCCGCACAATGATGCCGCCAAGCGAGTGGGCGCAGATGACAATGCGTTTGTAGCGAAATGTGGCGATTCGCGCAGGCGCCGTTCGTGGCTTCGATGGATTTAGCACATTCGTCGCAGGAGACTCAATCAACGCGTCAAGGAACTCAGTCAGCTGGCTCGCGCATGAATCAACGGACCCTCGTTTCCAGTCGTACCCCCAGAAGAAGGAGTCGACGCCGGTGCATTCTGCTTGAGTCGGTAGCGACGATGGGAATTGCACCCAAGTCGAGATCGCGCCGCCAAGAAAGCCGTGAACGAAAACAACCGCTTGGCGACTCGCTCGTAGCGCCAGCACCGCGCGACTGTTAATCCCCCAGGGCTCCGCCTTGCTGTTTCGAAGTTCAGTAGGAAGGTAATGATTCCACGCCGTGTTCATCTGTCATTGGCCCTCTGTCCGAGGTGGCCGCCGCGTGGACAGCAGCAGCGTCTGCAGGGGCTGCTTGCTTTGCGATGGTGGCCAGTTTCAATCTGTCGGGAGTATATCAAATGCCCGTGGGTGTAAAGTCGGAACTGCTGTTCGGGCCGACGCCCGGTTCATGGCCAGCGGGCTCCACTCCCGTTGATCTCCCTTGCTCGCGGCCAGTCTCACGGCGGCGATCGCCGCGACCTGCTCGCGATCGGCCACTTCAGCTCGTCCGATACTCGCGGGCGGATTGATCGGCACGATTTTACGTGTGCCCCAATCGTTCCCCAACCGCCGCACTCACATCCACGCGGAGGCCTCATTCCTTTTAGACGTGTCGTACCCGAGGGCCTCCAGCAGGCGCGTAAGCTCGTTCCAGCTAGCGCCCCATCCACTAGAGGCGATCCGTTTGAAATCGTCCTGCGTCTTGGCCGCCAGTTCGTCAGAATCTTTCGCACTTAAAGCGGTGAGGAGAGACCGCGTTCGAGCTGTAAGGTCCAGAGCGCTGATGGGCGTGTTCTGCGGTCCTTGTTCATGCTCGCCTTGCGTGGCCAAGTTTCGATCGTTGCGTCGATCCGGTCGGTACAAAGAGCACCGAAGATTGTAATTGGCTGGAAGCTTGGATGGTCGGAACGAAAGGGGACTAAACAACGTGTGTATCGGAGATTGTCGCAAGCACCCGGCCCGGGCCGGATGTTCGAAATTGCCGAGGAATTGTCTTATTCGGACAATACCCTAATTCATTACTTGGTTAACCGAATCTGCGCCATATCATCACCACGGTTCGGCTGGGGAACCGAATGCGGCTGATACGACACCCAAATCAGATTGTTGTTCAAGGCAGTCGAAGGGGCATGTTTGGGGAGTCTTGCGTCCCCGCTGTGCAGGCTCGGGCGAAAAGAGCCCTTTCGACGAACGTGATACACGGCGAAGCAATCCATCCAACGCTCGGTCCTCTGCAGACCCGGATGGAATGTAGACAGCAATTGCAGCCCGCTCAACGCGGCGCGACGGTGAACCTCACCGCGCTTTTGCTGTAACAACGCGGATCGGACCTGATCGGCGCCACGCGCCGTGCAGATTCCGACTGCACCAAAGCCAACACACCGCCTCGCATCGAGGCCGTTCTCTGGAAGTTTGGCCAACGAATGAAAACTTATTCCTCTTGTGCCTACCGGTTTCCGGTTGTTGTCCTCGCGCGCCGAATTCGAAAATCGTTCCGATCCTACACGGCGCTAATTCTGTTGGCGACGGTGCCTGCGTCTGCGGCCAGCCCATTCCCAGGCATCCTCCCTGGACTGCCGATCGGGTTGCTGCTGCCGCTGGGGTATGAGCCCAGCGGGGCTATCTGGCATTCCCGACTCAACAAGCTCTTTCTCGTCGGCGATGGAGGAACCGCAACCACAATGGATGCCGACGGTTCGAACGTTCAGAATTGGAATGTCCCGGGCGACCTCGAAGGCATCTGCATAGCCGATCCGGCCACCGATTTCGTTTTCATCGCCAACGAAGTTCCCGCGCGCGTGATCGAGTTCAATTTCGTTTCGGGTCAGGTCACGCGTCAATTCGATCTGAGCCCATGGATGCCGGCGCCAACGAATTCAGGCATGGAGGGCCTGGCCTTCGTCCCTTCGGCAACCGACGTGGAAGGCGGGATCTTCTATGGTGGACATCAGGATAACGGTCGAATTTACAAATTCCGCCTGCCCATTCGCTCCAGTCAAACGTCAACCGCCGTCAGCTTCCTGGGCTTCGTGACGCCGGTCGCCGGCCGGGTCGACATTTCCGATCTCTGTTTCGATCGGGACAATAATGTTCTCTACATCCTTTACGACAGCTCGAACCTCATCCGCGCCGTCCGTATCGATATGTCCCTGATCGACGAATGGTTCGTCCCCGGCATCGAGCAGGAAGGCATCGCGGTGCTGCCACCCTGCGATGTCGTCATTGCCGATGATGTCGGAGTTTTGACGCGCTATACCGGTTTCCCGGCTGGCGACTACGACGGTGACGGCATCGGTAATTGCTACGATCTCTGCCCCAACAGCCCCGCCGGGCAGTCCGTCAATGCGAGCGGTTGGCCGCCTTGAGGAGACCTATTTTCGCTTCGGTTCGCGAAAAATGGGCGACTCGGCCAAAGTAAATATTACGAGCTCCTCGCCAGTGACGGTGCTGATATCGTGATGCAGGCTCAATACATGGACGCCGGTGACATCTTTGATCATCGCTTCCATCAGCGGCCGCGCCGTCTCGATCAACTGGACTCTTACCTGTTTGAGCAGGTCTCTCCCCTTCTCGGGTGCCAGCGTTTTGACCAGTTGCTGCTCGGCGGCGGTCAGTACGCCCTTGAGGCGGACCACCAGAAGATCGCCGATCAGATAGGCGTGAATATCCTTGGGGCCCCGCCCCATGTATTCCTGTTCAAATCGACTGATTCCATCGCAGACGGCGGCTTCGATTTCACCTTGTGTTTTCATTGTCACCTCCATTGTGCCCCGTCCTTCCAGCGGCGACACAAATCGGCAATCCTTTAGGCATGCTGACCGTTGATGGCCAATTGGCATCCGATCGTGGATGAATGAACGTCTTGTTTTCGCGGTCTCGCACCCTATAGTTTACCATCACAGCAAGCCGTTGAGCAGCAAAGGTTGGCTCAGGTCAGCATACGAAATCGAAGACGTCGGATGATTAGCTGAAGGGCAACCCGGCCGAACCGGGGAGCCTGTCAAAGAGTAAGCCGACGTGATCGAAAACCTGCGGGTATTCGATCACGTCGGCTTTTTTTATTTGGAGTGGTAAAGGATGTCGATGCGAGAGGGTTCTTGCAGTCAATTTCTCGACGACCAAGAGACCAACCCAAAGCTCGTAAGGAATTGGAGGAGGCGCATCGTGATCTCAAAATCTCGCCAGAGGAACTCGACAAGGTCGCCGCGGAGCTCGGGCGCATCCTTGACTTCGCCAAAGTGCCTGCGCGTGAGCAGGGAAAAGTCCTTGCTGCCTTCGCAGCGCATAAGGACGAGGTAACGGCTGGCTACCGGGCGAAGTGTTTACCCGGTCACGGCAGTGGTCGGAGAGGAGAATGACAGTGAATCCAGACAAGCGCACATCTGAGCAGCACGCCCTCGCTCTTGCGGAAAACATCATTGCGACTTTGCGAGAGCCATTCGTGGTCCTCGACAAGAGCCTGCGGGTGCGCATGGCCAACGCCGCATTCTTCAGAGACTTCCATGTCTCGAAAGCGGAGACAGAGGGACGCTTCATCTACGACTTGGGCAACGGTCAGTGGGACATTCCCCAACTGCGAGCGCTGCTGCCGCAAGTCATCACCAACAGCCATCCCGTTGAAGACTTCGAGGTTGAACATGCCTTCCCCGCTATTGGACGAAGGTCCATGCTTCTCAACGCGCGCAGGTTCTCTCCAGACGGCGATGACGCGGAATCGATCCTTCTTGCCATCGAGGACAATACGGACCACAAACAGGCGGAAGGCGCCATGCAGGACTCCGAGCTCCGGTATCGGCGGCTGTTCCAGACGGCCAAGGACGGCATCCTCATCCTCGACTTCGACACGGGGAGGGTGATCGACGCCAACCCGTTCATGACGACTTTGTTGGACTACGCGCACGATGAGTTCGTGGGCAAGGAACTATGGGAGATCGGCCTGTTCCGAGACATCAAACAGAGCCAGGCGGCCTACCAAGAGCTAAAAACGAAGGGCTATGTCCGCTACGAAAATCTGCCCCTCGAAAGCAGAAGTGGGCACAAAGTCGAAGTCGAGTTCGTCAGCAACGTCTACATGGAGAGCCATCACCAAGTCGTTCAATGCAACATCCGTGACATCACCGAGCGCAGTCGATTGCAGCGACTGACCCATGAGCAGGCGCTGGCGTTGGCCGATCTAGACCGTCGCAAAGACGAATTCCTAGCGATGCTCAGCCATGAACTTCGCAACCCGCTTGCCCCGATCCTCAATGCCGCTCTTCTGCTGCGGTTGCACAGCAACCGAAATCGTCTACACGGAATCGAGGACCCGGTACTCCATCAATCCGCCGGCATCATTGAACGTCAGGTGGGACAACTGGCACGAATCGTCGATGAACTCCTCGAAGTCTCTCGCATTACCACCGGCAGGATTCAGCTACACCTGGCGCCGGTCGCTATCGGCGTCGTCGTGGACAATGCGGTAGCGACGGTCCGTTCGGTGATCGACCAACGCAAACACGAACTCACGGTGTCGCTGCCGACGGAAGCGATCTGGGTACACGCTGACTCGGGCCGATTGGAGCAGGTGCTGGTGAACCTGCTCACCAATGCCGCTAAGTACACCGATCAAGGCGGTCACGTCTGGCTCACTATCCAACAAGAGGGTGACGAGGCGGTGCTGCGTGTACGAGACACGGGCGTCGGCATCGCGCCCGAAGTTCTGCCGCGCATTTTCGACCTGTTCACTCAGGGGAACCGGGCCCTGGACCGCTCACAGGGTGGATTGGGCATTGGACTGGCTTTGGTGCAACGCCTCGTGGAAATGCACGATGGAACGGTAGCGGTTTCCAGTGCTCCCGGGAAAGGCAGCGAATTCGTCGTCCGTTTGCCCGTGGTGTCGCCTCCCCAGCTGCACGCCTCAGCAACTTCCAACGAAGAGGCCCGACCGAACGGACCGTCCCTACGGGTATTGGTGGTGGATGACAATGTGGACATGGTGACGACCTTGGCAATGCTGGTAAAAGAATCCGGCCACGATGTTCGGACCGCTTACGACGGCTCGACAGTCCTGGAAGCCGCCCTCGATTACCGACCGAACGTCGTGCTGTTGGACATTGGCTTGCCCGGGCTCGATGGTTTTGAGGTGGCGAAACGGCTACGTCAGCAGCCCGCTCTCCAGAACGCCGTGCTCGTCGCCATGACCGGGTACGGACATGAGAGCGATCTGCTGCGTTCGAAGGAGGCGGGGTTCGATCACCATCTGGTCAAGCCCACCGATTTCGTGAAGCTGCTGACTATCTTGGCGACCGTCTCGGCGTCGACGGCACGGTGAAAATCTAAGAAATCGAAGCCGCGGTCTGCGATGGAATCAGTCGGCTCGGGCAGGATCGCATGGGGCGCGTCCCCAAGGTCATCCATCCCCGTTTACGAATTGGTACTCTCGCGACGCGCGTTTCCGAATGGCGCCTTGCCCGTAGAGCTTTCGCAGCCTGAGCCACTTACCGCGCGAGGTCTTTATGCTCCAGAATTCCCAACCGTTTGTGGGCCGCGCGCACGCGGCAGTAGCCGCTTCCCAGATACAAATCACCCCGTTTTTCCTCAGCCGGGCGAAAAAATTTGCCGCTTATGCCATCCGCGCAGGGCCACTGCACGCGGGAACGCGCCTTCTAGTTCGAGCTTTGTCAGACTGGCGCCGTTTCGCATACCGCGAGGAATTCGTCTCCGAATCCGAATCCGCCAGGTGCCGCCTACGGTGGAGCGCTCAATTGCCGTGGCGGCTTCGAGCGATGTCTTCGATCGCTTGTTGGAACTTCTCCAGAACGCTGGTCGAGATGTTTTCAAGGTACTGAACAACGAGCCCCTCGCTTTGGCCATACTCCGAGGTGCTCGTCGCCATCGCTTTCGCAGATGACACTCGTTAAGGCCGCAACGGGTGCTCGGAGGGAGGGGGTGTCCCCTTAATAGCGCATGAGGGATTACCCTACATTCGCGATAATAAATCACACATTGCATTCCCCCTTTTGGTACGCTGTTGTGAAGAATGAGAGGCCGCCGCGGTCGTTCGGGTTTGATCACCAGGGGCATGTCTCGAAAGCGGCTCAAGTTGAAAGAAAGGGAATTGCCATGACGAACAAGGCTGAGCCTTGCGCGCTCGCGAGCGGGAGAATCGGATGAAAGCAATCCTCCTGATCGCCGTATTCGTTGGGGTAGCCGCATATGTCGGCGCGGCAGGTGCCGACAGCACAGAATACATCGAGCTGGAGGGCGTGATCAATATCATGAGCACGACCAGCCCGACAACCACGCCGGTGGTGACAACCCAGGAGGCGCTGGATGCCGTCGAGGAAGCGAACAAGATTCTCAAACAGGCGGGAATCCGAGTTCACGTCAAGAAGGTAAATTCGAATCCAA